>JBQNCN010000001.1:0-666818 GCA_052169395.1 Candidatus Fimenecus sp.
TTTCTCACAACTTAACTTGTCCTTTTTCTGTTTTATTCGGTTTTGAAGGTGTGATTATTTATTTAAAAGCTATCCTATGGATAGCTTTTTTATTTATAAAAATATAGAAATAGCTAATTGTATATAGTGTTTTTATATGTGTAGATTCATTTTAAATTATTTATACATAAAATTAGAAGTTTTTTATCATTATTTACATTATTTATTACTAATATAAAAAATGCTTATACACATGATTCTAAAATATACTATAACTTAAAATAATTCTTACGGTAAAAGCATTTTAATAGATTATATGATTAATAAAAAAGCAGTTATTTAAAACTGCTTTTTTACAAGGTTTATTTTTATAGGAAGTAAATTTGAATTTAAATACTAATTATTTTTTTATTATTTATGTATTTCAAAATATTTATTTAATGCATACTCATATCTTGAAACAACAGGAGCAATTTTAGGTTTTTCAGTCCATTTCCATTTTTCTTTGCCTTCTGAATCAAGATATTTAATAAAAGGTATATATATAATATCCTCTGTGAGTGTTGATTTTGAAAGATTTAAAAGACAGCAAAATTTTGCATCTGTATTTTCTCCCATTTTATAAATGGTATTTGTTGTACCTATTTTCCATCCGTCCGGCATTGAATTATTTTGTTCTACTGAAAGTTTCACTTCATCAAAATTTTTGTTTGACTCTTTGGCTGCAACAAAGCCTATACTTATTATTTTATTTTTGTTTATATCCGTTGCAGTATTATTATATTTTTTATCCCATACACAATCCGGAATGGAAACAATTGTTCTGAATTTAAAAGAATCGGAAACTGTTTTATTTTCAGAAGTAAATCGAATTTGATTTTTTGTATGCGAAAGTTCGTCAACAGTAAAATATATTTTTGTATTTGCACTTAAATTTTTATCGTTTGAAATTATTTCTTCAAAAGTATCTTCATCATAATCATCATAGTAAAGAAAATTAAAGTTTTGAAAGTGTCTTAAAGTATCAGGCAGCATAATAATAGATTTTTTACCATCACTTACATTTTCATTTACTTTGAATTTAAAGCTTACAGAAGGATGATTTTTAATATCGTTTTGATTTAATGCGAATTTATGAAGTTCTTCTTTATTTAAGGTGTTGTTTAAATTAGTATCAATTTCAAAGGAATGATAAGAATTTATGAGGGTTTTATATTCATCTGTAAGTTCCATGTAAAAATTCTTGTAAAATCCTAAGTCATATTGATTTGAATTTTCAAGCATTCTGTGTTCAGAACATTTAGGATATTCATTTTTTATTAAGGGTTCATTTGTATATGGATTTATTTTATTAAATGCATCACTCAAGCTGAATTGTTTATATGATAAGACATCATTATTATAGCAAATATAAGTTTTTAAATTTTTTAAAAAGCGCTCATTTTGTTTTGTTTTTAAATAAAAATTAAGCGTTATTTCTTGATTAGGATAAACAGTATTTATGATTTTTCCGTTTTCATCTGTTAGAGTTGCGGCGGTAAAAACTTTTGTAAATTCGTTTCCTTCAAAATATATAGGTTTTGAAATACTGAAAATATTTAAAATTGAAAATAAAAAACAGATAACAAGCAGTAATGATAAAGTTTTTTTCATAAATTCTCCTTAAATGTTTATATAAATTTTTTACTTTCTTTAACAGCAATGTCATCACATTCTTCGTTTTCAGGATGACCTGAGTGTCCTTTAACCCAGAATATTGATAGTTTATGAATAGTGCAAAGTTCCAAAAGCTGCTCCCATAAATCAATATTAAGAGCAGTCTTTCCATCTTTTTTTTTCCAGTTGTTTTTTTTCCAGTTTATTGCCCAACCTTTTGAGAGCCCGTCACATACATATTTTGAATCTGAAAAAAGTTGAACCTCACAAGGCTCTTTAAGAGCTTTAAGCCCCATAATAACCGCTGTAAGCTCCATTCTGTTATTAGTGGTTTCTTTTTCCCCACCTGATAATATTTTTTTATTATCATTATATTTTAGTATTGTTCCCCAACCGCCAGGACCGGGATTTCCGGAGCATGCACCATCTGTAAAAAGTAAAATTTTTTTCATACGATATCCTTTATTATTTTCCATTTTGAAATAAGTTTTTCAAGATTCCATATTGCATTTGCAGGACTTGTAGAGGGGAGTGTCTCAAAATATATATGGGAATATTTTTCACTTTGATATTTCATAAAATATTTTTCAGAGGCTTTTCCGTTGAGATAAATTTTTTGAATTTTTGCCTTGTTGAAAATCAAATCCAAATTATTAGGCAGTACATTTTTTATTGAAATATCAGAAGAACCTTTAATTTCACAAGAATATATAACGTCCCAAAGTGCTATATGATTATTCTTTAAAAAGATTTTTTTTTCATCAACAGTTTTTGGGACAGGGTAATCATATATAGCTGAAACGACATTCCAAAATCGGTTTTGAGGATGACCGTAAAAGAATTTTACCTCACGTGATTTTACAGATGGAAATGAGCCTAAAATTAAAATTTTAGAATCACTTTTTACAAATGGCGGAAAAGGATGAATTATATTTTGATTTTCTTTTTTTACCATTTATCAGCTTCGTAAGGTTCCACCAAGTTTTTCAATGGAGGCTATAGCGCTTTTAACGGCATTATCGGCTTCTTCATCCGTAAGAGTTCGATCCATATTTCTGAATTTAAGACTGAAAGCTACACTCTTTTTCCCTTGCTCAATTTGTGAGCCCTCATAAACATCAAATAGATTTATTTCATGGAGAATATTACCTGTTGCTTTTTTTATTTCATGTTTCATAAGTAAAACGGGAATTTTCCGATCAATTACAAAAGCTAAATCTCTTGTTACAGATGGATATTTCGGTAATTTTATATATACTTTTTCAAGCTTTGCAAGTTCAAGAATTTTTTCAAGTGAAAGAACTGCAATATAGCAAGGAACATCTATGCCGAAATTCTTTCTAATGTTAGGATGTATTTCACCGAGTTCTGCAAAAGAAAAGTCTTTCGATATAAATTCGGCGGAACGACCTGGATGGAAAAATTTGTTGTTTTGTGTACGCCTTACATCGTCAATTTTTATTCCGAGCTTTTCACACAGTGCTTCTGCAAGTCCTTTTATTGTATAAAAATCAAAATCTTCACCGTAGATACCCAAAACAATATCCTTTGTTTCATTGGGAAGATTATTTTTATCTGTAGGCTTAAATTTCTTTGCAATTTCAAAAAGCTTTACGCTTTCATTGCGCATATTATAGTTTTTTGAGAGTATATCAAGCATTGAGGGAACTGCAGTTGTACGCATAATGCTGGTATCCTCTCCCAAAGGATTTGAAATTATAACGCTTTCTCTTAAGCTGTCGTTTTCATTTAAAAGGCAGCGGTCATACTGCTTAGGACTTATAAAAGTATAGGTGTAAATTTCATTCATTCCAAAGGAAACAAGTGTTTCGGAAATGATTTTTTCTATGCTTTGAATTTTATTGAGCTTTCCGTCGGCAACACCGGACAGCTTTCTTGTAGGGATTTTGTCATATCCGTAAAATCTTGCGATTTCTTCTGAAATATCCGCTTGATGTTCAATGTCATTTCTGAAAGATGGTGAAATTATTTCGTTGTTTTCAATCTTAAAGCCGATTTTTTCAAGGATTTCCTTCTGCTTTTCAGCTGAAAGATCAATTCCTATGAAGTTATTTACCCATTCAGGTTCAAACGGTAGTTTTACAGGATTTTTATCTGAATAGTCAATATCAATAATTCCGTCTACAATATCTCCGGCATCAAGCAATTCTATAAGTTCAAGGGCTCTTTTAAGACTTCTTAAACAACCGTTAGCGTCAAGTTCTTTTTCATATCTTGCAGAGGATTCAGTTCTCATTGTTTGAGATTTGGCAGTTTTTCTTACCGAAGTGCCGTTAAACATTGCAGATTCAAATACGATTGTTGTTGTATCTTTCATAATTCCAGAAAATTCTCCGCCCATTACACCCGCTATGGCAACTGGAGATTTTTCATCAGCAATTATCAAATTTGAATTTGTAAGAGTTCTTTCCACTTTGTCTAATGTTGTTATTTTTTCACCGTCGATAGCTTTTCTCACAATTATTTTATTTCCGTTTAGATATTTGAGGTCAAAGGCATGCATTGGTTGACCGTATTCAAGCATTACATAATTTGTTATATCTACAATATTATTGATAGGTCTTACACCTGATGCACGAAGTCTTTCACGCATCCATCTTGGTGACGGTTTAATTCTAATATTTTCAACAATAGCGGCAGTATAACGATAACAAAGCTCAGGTTCTTTTATCTCAACTGAAATAAAATCTGATACATTTCCGTGCGTTTTTGTTATTACAGGCTCTTTAACGTTTAATTCTTTGTTAAAGGTTGCGGAAGCTTCTCTTGCAAGACCGATAACACTCATACAGTCTGCACGGTTTGATGTTATTTCAAATTCAGTAATAATATCATTAAGTCCGATGGCATCATGAATATCCATGCCGAGAGTTTTGTTACAATCATCACCAAGCACAAAAATTCCGTCCTCAACTGCATATGGAAAATCATTTGTATTAAGTCCCAATTCACCTATAGAGCAGAGCATACCGTTTGAAACGATGCCTCTTAATTTGCCTTTTGTAATATGATGACCGCCATGTACATAAGAATTGTGCATAGCCACGGGAACAATATCATTTTCTTTTAAGTTTTGAGCTCCTGTTACAATTTGAATAGGTTCTTCTTCACCTACATCAACCGAGCATATCCATAAATGATCACTGTCAGGATGTTTTTCAAGACTTAAAATTTTACCGACAACAATATTTTTAATGTCTGCACCCTCATGTTCAAAGCCTTCAACTTTTGATCCGGTAAGTGTCATTTTATCGGCAAATTCCTGATCTGATACATCTGTTATAACATATTCATTAAGCCATTTTTTAGATAATTTCATTTTACACCTCTTAAAATTGCTTCAAAAATCTTATATCATTGTCATATAGCAAGCGTAGGTCATCAATCTCAAATCGGAACATTGCAAGCCTTTCAAGTCCCATTCCAAATGCATAGCCTGAATAAATATCAGGTTCGATACCTCCGTTTTTAAGGACTTTAGGGTGAACCATGCCTGCACCTAAAATTTCAACCCATCCTTCATTTTTGCACATTGAACAGCCTTTTCCTCCACATTTAAAACAGGTAACATCCATTTCACATGACGGCTCTGTAAAGGGGAAGTGGTGAGGGCGGAAGCGAACCTCGGTCTGTTCACCATAAAGTCTTTTTGCAAATTGCATAAGTGAGCCTTTAAGATCTGCCATTGTAATGCCTTTGTCAACAACAAGACCTTCTATTTGATGAAAGTATGGAGAATGTGTTGCATCAACTGCATCTGAGCGATAAACAGCACCTGGAGAAATAATCCTTATAGGTGGCGACTGCTTTTCCATAACTCTTATTTGGACAGGACTTGTCTGTGTTCTTAAAAGAATTTTATCAGTAATATAGAAGGTATCCTGAGTATCTCTTGCAGGATGATCGGGCGGAAGATTTAAAGCTTCAAAGTTATAATAATCAAGCTCTACCTCAGGTCCGTCTGCAATCTGAAAGCCCATACCGAAAAAAATATCCTTTACCTCATCAAGCACAATACTTAAAGGATGTTTGTGTCCTAAAGAGATTTCTTTCCCTGGAAGTGTAATGTCGATAGTTTCTGCAGCAAGTTTTAGTGAAAGTTCTTTTTCCTTAAGCTCTTCGGCTTTTTCTTTCATAAATGTTTCAATAGCTTGTCTCACTTCATTTGCAAGCTTGCCGATAAGCGGTCTTTCCTCTGCTGACAGACTGCCCATTTGCTTTAAAATATTTGTAAGAGTTCCTTTTTTTCCAAGTGTTTTAATGCGGAAGGCTTCAATAGCTTCACCGCTTTCAAGGGATTTGATTTCCTCAAGTGCTTTGAGCCTTATTTCTTCAAGCTGTTTTTTCATTTACATCGTCCTTTATATAAAAATCCCGTTTGAAATTCCATTTCAAACGGGTTCGTTTACCAAAGAATTTCTGAGGCTGATACCTCATAGCCCTTAACGCAGGCAACGCCCTTACTTACATTATCGGTAAAGGTGCTCCGAAGCGAACTTTCAGCAAAACTGCCGTCCGAAAATTCCAGCATTTTTTCGGTCTCTGTAACGGCTTATGTGTCGCTTACAACTTCATCATTGCATTTATCTTTTTTAGATTATAACAAATTTTAATTTTATTTCAAGCTTAAAAAAGTCCCGTGATATTCCCGTTTTTATCTAAATTAATATTATTTGCAGCAGGAATTTTAGGGAGTCCCGGCATTGTAAGAATATTTCCCGTATAAACCACAATAAAGCCTGCACCTGAATTCAGCTTTATATTTTTTACAGTTATGGAAAAATCATCGGGAGCGCCTAAAAGCATGGGATTATCCGAAAGAGAATATTGCGTTTTGGCAATGCATATGGGGAGAGTCGATTTTCCTAAAAGCTCAATTTCTTTAATGGCTTTTTCAGCTTCATTTGTATAGCTCACTGATTTTGCACGGTATATTTTGCTTGCGATTTTTTCTATTTTTTCTTTTATTGAATCTTCAGTATCATAAATAAATTTGAATTTTGGCGAGGAACTTTCAGCTTTTTTTATAACTGCTTTTGCAAGGTCAATTCCACCGGCACTTCCTTTTGAAAATACCTCACAAATAGAGCAATTCACATTTAAGTGGGAACAGTAATCAAGCACACAGTTTATTTCATTTTCTGTATCGGTATTAAATTTGTTTATAGCGGCAACAACAGGTATACCGTACTTTTTCATATTTTCAAGATGTATACCCAAATTTGAAAGCCCATTTTTAAGAGCTGAAATATTTTCTTTGGAAAGCTCTGATTTTGAAACACCTCCGTTGTATTTAAGAGCCCTTATAGTAGCTACAACAACTATTACGGACGGCGTTAAACCGCCTAAACGGCATTTAATATCCAAAAATTTTTCTGCGCCGAGGTCCGCTCCGAAGCCCGCTTCCGTTACGGTATAATCCGCTGTTTTAAGTGCAAGACTTGTGGCTCTTATGGAGTTGCAGCCGTGAGCAATATTTGCAAAGGGTCCGCCATGCATAAGTGCGGGATTGTTTTCAAGGGTTTGCACAAGATTGGGTTTAACGGCATCCTTTAAAAGAGCTGCAAGTGATCCTGTTATGCCTAGCTCTTTTGCGTAAACCGGCTTATTGTCAAAGGTATATGCAATTAAAATATTTGAGAGTTTTTCTTTTAGATTATCAAGGCTGTCTGAAAGACACAGGATTGCCATAATTTCAGTAGCGACAGTAATCATAAATCCGTCTTCACGGGGAATACCGTTTATTTTACCGCCGAGACCTGCAATAATTTGCCGAAGAGCCCTATCATTCATATCAAGGCAGCGTTTTACTAAAATTCTTCTTTGATCAATATTTAAAGGGTTTCCCTGATGTATGGAGTTATCTATACAGGCGCAAAGCAGATTGTTGGCTGAGGTTATTGCATGCATATCTCCTGTAAAATGAAGATTTATATCCTCCATTGGAATAACCTGTGCATATCCTCCTCCTGCAGCACCGCCCTTAACGCCGAATACAGGACCCATAGAGGGTTCTCTTAAAGCTATCATGGTTTTTTTATTAAGTCTTGAAAGTGCATCACCGAGACCTATGGTTATTGTTGTTTTACCTTCACCTGCAGGTGTTGGATTTATGGCAGTTACAAGAATAAGCTTTCCGTCTTTGTTGTTTTCAAGTCTTTTGATTGTTTCTTCAGAAATTTTAGCCTTATATTTTCCGTAAAGCTCAAGCTCATCCTCTAAAATCCCGATTTTTTCGGCAATGAATTTAATGGGCTTTATTTCAGCTGCATTTGCAATTTCCAAATCGGTCATTTTAAATCTCCTTAATAAAATTATCAATATATTTTCTTGTGTTTTCCGCCCATTGATAGTCTTTTAAATATGTATCAATATATGTTGAAGGTGATTGTTTACCGTTTATTAAGTCTGAAAAATCACTTGAAAATTTATTTTTGTCAACAGATTTTTGATTTCGATTTTCGTTAAGGATATCGATTGCATTATATTGAATAAGTGTATCTCTTAAGCTTTTGATTACTTTTCTGAAAAGAGCGCTTGAGGTATCATCTAAATCTTTGTTAGGCCATAAAATTCTTATTGCATCTTTTGTTGTAATAAAACCGCCTTGTTTATCTATTAAAAGAGCCAGAAGTTCCTTTGCTTTTGCCGATGGAAAATAAACACACTCATTGTTTATAAATAAATCAAAACTTCCAAAGGTTCTTGCAAAAATTTTTATACTTGGATTTTCATCGGATAAAAATTTTTCTATTGTATTTTTTATCATTTCATCTGTAAATGGCTTTAAAAGATATGAAACTGCATTTACACCAAAAGCTTCATAGGCATATTCTTTAAAACCTGTAACAAAAATAAGTTTTATGTTCGGATTTATTTCATTGAGCTTTTCTGCTAGCTCAAGACCGCTCATAATAGGCATTTCAATGTCTAAAAAAGCAATATCTATGGTATTTTTTGAAGCGAATGAAAGAGCTGAGGCAGGATTTTGAAAGGTGTGTATGCTTTTAATTTGTGGAATTTCACTTAAAGTATCATTAAGATCTTCAAGAACAAGTTTTTCATCATCTACACATATAATGTTCATATATTCTCCATAATTTTGTTATCGGTTTTTGGCAAACTTATAATTGCAGTTGTGCCATAACCTTTTTTACTTTTAATATCAAGACGTGCATTAAGCATTTGGCGAAGTCTTTGTTTTGTTATTTCTATACCATAATGTGTTTTTCCATCTTTTTTACAAATGGTATGGTCAAATCCAATACCGTTATCTTCGACTTTTACATAGTAGTTATTATTGTCTTCATAGGTGCTTATTTTAACTGTGCCGCCATCAAGCTTCTTGGTGATACCGTGTTTTATAGCATTTTCAACAAGTGGTTGAACGGAAAGTGTAGGTACTGAAAATGAAATGGAATTTATATCATATATAACAGTAAGTTTATCAGAAAATCTTAATTCTTCAATACTTGTATAATGTTTTATATGTTCAATCTCTTGCAAAATGTTGATTGGTGTTTTTTCTGAAAGACTGTCCATATTACCTCTTAAATAAAGTGAAAAGTCTACCACCGCCTGTTCTGCCAATTTAGGATTTCTTTTAATTAGAGATTTTATCGTATTCAAAGCATTATAAAGAAAATGCGGTTGTATTTGAGTAAGCATTATATCTTGTTTTGTCATGGCAAGTTCTGTTTTAAGTTTGCTTTTTTCAAGAGCGTCTTTATAATAAATAGCGGTATCTCCAGCATATATATAAGAAATACCTAAAATAAATATAAATAGACATATTGAAAGGAATGATGATATTTTAAAATGAATAAGCCCGTAGGAATAAAAGGCATCTACCATAATTCCAAGAGAAATAACCGTATAGATAATAGTGTATGTTATTGAATATGGTTGTTTTTTCACTATTTTCTGACAAAGTTTATCAAGTGTATATATATCGATCACAAAAGTTGACATTTGTAAAATTGCGAAAGAATATGAACTGTAAATAAATTTTGGAAAAAAATTTGAAAAAGTTATAATGGCAAGTATAAAGGCTGAAAAAATTACAAGAGTGTTATCATATACTAAAAGTTTTTGAGAATCCCGTAAATACATAAGAGCGGCAAGTTTTGAAGCGTAGGTGAGTGCGAAAATGTATGCAGTAAGTTTTTCATAGCTTATAAATCCGAATAAAAACTGTGTATACATATAGCCTTCATTTGCTATTAGCAATCTTATAAAAAGGATAAATGATAGAATTGGCAGCCAAATGGAAAATTGTTTTATTTTCCAGATTTGTTGCATAAAAATAAAAAGAATGCCCATGAAAAACAGTATTCCCGCAACAGCAAAACGGATAGCCGTCATGGCAATCGTATATGTTTTGTTATATGAGTCATTTACTAAGATAGGACACATATAAAGCCCGGAGAAATTTTCCGAAACAATCTCTATAGTTAGGGTGTATTCCTTGTTTTTTTCAAAAGTAACAGGTTCTGCAATATATTCGGTTGTGGATTTTAGTTCCTTGGGATTTGTGGAAAAAACGCCGCTTGTGGTAATAAGCCTTTCATCTAAATAAATTTTATAGCTTGCCGCTATGTTTGGAATATAAATAACAACGGGAGATGTTGCATTTATATTTTTTAAAGTACAGCGATAACTTGCAAAGCCTCCGGGTTGATATATATTTTCTTTGCCCTTTTTTATATCATACCAGGAAGATGGTACGGAAATTTGCGTTTGCACCGGAGACGCTTTTATGTTATCATCAAAAAGTAAGGTTTTATAAAAGAAATCCCAAGTCCCATTCAGATAAATTGTTTTTTTATCGTCGGGGCTTGTGTTTTTAAAGTCAAATACGCTGTTAGATGATATCAATTCGTTTTTTTTATGTATATATTTATCTGATGATACTATTCCAAAGATTATAGTAAAAACACAGAGTAAAATTATTATAAGTTTTATATTTGATTTTTTTCTATCTGCGTTTTGCATATGAAATCCTTATTTTTTATCCTTTATATTTTACATTATAAACTATTGCAATAATTTTTTAAATGAATTATTATTTGCATATTTGATTTTTATATTTTGGAGAGTAAAAATGCCGATTAAAACTATTGCACTTATTCTTTTTATCTTTATGTATGTATTGCTTTTAGCGTTTCCTAAAATTAGAACTTATGTTGCACTTGCTGTTGCGGCAATTTTTGTTGCAATAGGAGTTGTTCCGTTTAAAACAGCGGTATTTTCAATTGATTGGAATGTTATTATGATGATTGGCGGAACAATGGGTATTGTTTTTCTATTTATCGAATCTAAAATGCCGGCACTTTTGGCTGATAAGTTGATTGACAAAATGCCAAATGTAAAATGGGCAGTTGTAGCACTTTCTGTTTTTTCAGGTTTTGTTTCTGCATTTGTTGATAATGTTGCAACTGTTCTTATGGTAGTTCCCGTTGCATTCATTATTTCTAAAAAACTTAATATTTCACCTGTTCCGTCAGTAATTGCAATTGCTGTTTCGTCAAATCTTCAGGGTGCTGCAACACTTGTAGGAGATACTACTTCAATAATGCTTGGCGGTTATGCTGGTATGGATTTTAATGATTTTTTTGTATTTCATGGAAAAGCCTCTATATTTTGGGGTGTTGAGTTTGGAGCGTTGGCTTCCGTTCTTATTCTTCTTTGGATTTTTAGAAAAGATAATTCACCTGTGAAAATAGATGAATTTACTAAGGTAAATGATTATTTTCCATCGGTTATTATGGTTGGGGTAGTAGTTCTTCTTATTATAGCTTCATTCTTTAAAAATAAACCGTCGATTACTAATGGCTTAATTTGTGTAAGTCTTTTTGTTATAGGTCTTATTTATGAGACGATTAAAAATAAGGATAAAAAATTAGATTTGACCTTTAGAGCTTTTAAGGATATAGATTATATGACTCTCGGACTTCTTGCAGGACTGTTTGTTGTTATTTCGGGAATTAAAGAAGTTGGAATAATAAATGATATAAGTAATCTCTTTATCAAAGTTGGAGGAAATAATATATTCTTGATGTATTCTCTAATTGTTTGGGCGTCGGTTCTTATTTCAGCATTTATTGATAATATACCATATGTTGCGACAATGCTTCCTGTTGTACAGGGCATAGCGATTGCAATGTCTGTAAATCCGATTTTGCTTTATTTTGGACTTTTAACAGGTGCTACACTTGGAGGAAATCTTTCACCTATAGGGGCATCAGCGAATATAACGGCTATTGGAATGCTTCGCAAAAATGGGCATGATGTAAAAACAAAAGACTTTATGAAAATAGGAGTTCCTTTTACGCTTTCAGCGGTTTTTGTAGGATATATTTTTGTATGGTTTGTATGGAATAAGGCATAAGATTTAAAAACAGAGGCTTTTAAAAAGCCTCTGTTTTTTTGCTGTTTCCATTTTTATAGTCAATTGTTATATTCGGCTGAACATTGTAACAATATACACAAAACTCAATTCCGTTTCCGTTATCTTCAACCGATTTTGCTTCCATTAATACACCGTTTGCAACCAAATTATCATCTTTAAAAATTGGTGTTATTCTATAAAGGATATGATTGTTGGTTTCCTTTATATAATCTGCAACCATATTTTCAAATGGCAGCATACCTTTTGTGTTTAAATATCTTGTTCCTGTAATTAAATTTTTATAGTTTGCGTTTTCTGCACTTAATTGCCAACCTATAAGGTGACAGCGGTTATAAAGATATTTTCCATCTATATTATCATATTTTATTGTTTGCCATCCGCTGGGCTTAACATTTCCTATATTTCCACGCTTTTCTTTTGGCATTGTTTCTTTTGAAAGGCATGCATATGCTTTGCCGCAACGTCCTAAATAATCAAGTTCGGAATATTTTTCAAAAGTTTTAGTCTTTAAATCGGTATCGGAAAAATAGGGCTTATTATTATTTATTATTATATATGATTTGCCGCTGAATTCAGGAATATTATTTAAGTTTATGGAGTTTTCGTATTTTTTGGAGGTACTGTTTTTTGTATTTTCAATGGGATTGGAATCTTTATTCATTAGTATTTTTCCATTGATAAATAAAAATACTAAAGTTAAGAATGTTGTTATAAAAATAATATATATATTTATTTTTTTCTTTTTATTTTTATTCATTTATGTAAATCTCTCTTGTTATTTTTTCATGTGATTTACCTTTGAAATCAAATGTATCAATAAGTTTGAAATTTTTTAGATCAATATCAATTGTATTATCAAAAGGATAATCTCTGTTAAATTTATATAGAATTAGTTTTTTTGGAGATTTTAGATTTTTTGGAATTTCTCTTTCACAAAAAACATAGTTGTCTTTTTGAAAATTTGTATTGTAAAGTTTAACAATTTCGATATTTTTATATTTGAAGAGCTTTTTAGAATATTCATCTAAATATAGTTTATTGTTTTGACAAAGTTTTGAAATGTTTTTAATTATTTCTTCATCTTTTGAAAGTCGTCTATTATTAAAAGAGAGACCCAAAGAGTTTTCTACGGTTAAAATTAATGTCATATAATCACCGTGTTTATTATATATAAGTAATTATAATTTTGCCACTTGTATTTAAAAGCCGACTTTGTTATAATACACGAAATTCACACGCTTTAGGATTGTGATGACCTTGCGGCAAAGCCGTTCATCATTTTGAAAATTGCGGAGGATTAAAAAGGAGGACAATTATGTCAGTAGTATCAATGAAACAGCTTCTTGAAGCCGGTGTACATTTTGGACATCAGACAAGACGCTGGAACCCTAAGATGAAGGAATACATTTTTGCGGAGCGTAACGGTATTCATATCATCGATCTTCAAAAAACGGTAGGAATGATTGACGATGCTTATAATTATGTTAAGAGTATTGCCGATGAAAATGGAGAAATTCTTTTTGTAGGAACAAAAAGACAGGCACAAGATGCCGTTAAGGAAGAGGCTGCACGTTGTGAAATGCCATATGTTGATGCAAGATGGCTTGGCGGAATGCTTACAAACTTCTCAACAATTAAAAATCGTATTAAGCGTCTTGAGCAGCTTGAAAAGATGAAAGAAGACGGAACTTTTGATATGCTTCCCAAAAAAGAAACTGCAAAGCTTGAGCTTGAAATTGAAAAGCTTGATAAGTTTCTCGGCGGAATCAGAAATATGAGAAGAATTCCCAAGGCGATGTTTATTGTTGATCCGAAGAGAGAAAGAATTGCCGTAAGCGAAGCAAAAAAACTTAATATTCCGATTGTAGCTATTACAGATACAAACTGCGATCCGGATGAGGTTGATTATATAATTCCCGGCAATGATGATGCTATAAGAGCAATTAAGCTTATTGCACATGCTATGAGCGATGCGGTTCTTGAGGCAAAGCAGGGAGAACAGGTTTTGACTGAGGTTCAGTCTGAATCTTCAGAAGAGACTGAAGAAGCTCCTGCTATAGTAGAAGAATAAGAGAGGATTATATAAATGGCGATTACAGCTAAGGATGTTAAAGATTTAAGAGAAAAAACAGGCGTTGGAATGATGAAGTGCAAAGAAGCACTTATCGAAGCTGACGGTGATATGGAGAAGGCTATTGATTATCTTAGAGAAAAAGGTCTTGCAGCCGCATCCAAAAAATCTTCAAGAGTTGCTGCAGAGGGTGCAGTTGTTACATATCAGGCAAATGGAAAAAATGTTATTCTTGAAGTAAATTCAGAAACCGATTTCGTTGCAAAAAACGATAAGTTTATGGATTTTGTAAATAATCTTGCTAAAATGATTGCTGAAAAGACACCTACAGATGTCGAATCTCTTTTAAAACTTGAATATGAGGGAACAGGCAGAACGGTTGAAGATACAGTTCATGAATTGGTTCTTACCATAGGTGAGAATATTCAAATTCGTCGTTTTGATATTGTTGATGGACCTTGTGCAGCTTATATTCATGCAGGCGGTTCAATCGGTGTTCTTGTAAGTTTTGAAGTTTCTTCAGATATTGCGACAAGTGAAGATTTTGATATTTGCGGTAAGGATGTTGCAATGCAGGTTGCAGCTATGCATCCGGCATATTTAAGTAGAGAAACAGTTCCTGCAGATGTTATTGAACATGAAAATTCAATTGTAAAAGCACAACTTATGGAAGATCCTTCAATGGCAAATAAACCTGAAATGGTGCTTGAGAAAATTGCACAAGGCAAGCTTGTAAAATATTTCAAGGAAAATTGTCTTTTGGAACAGGCTTTTGTAAAGGACGATAAGCTTGATGTTAAACATTATATAGATAGTGTTTCCAAGAAACTTGGTGGAGAAATTAAGGCAACAGGATTTATTCGCTATGAAAGAGGCGAAGGAATTGAAAAAAAGCAAGATAACTTTGCGGAAGAAATTGCTAATATGGTAAAATAAAAAAAATCGGGCTAAAAGCCCGATTTTTTTGCGCAAATTTATATATTGGGGAGAGTTAATTTGAGGAATTGGAATAATATTAAAAATAAAAAATTTACTATAAATAAAAAAGACTTTCCTATTCAGAAAGTCTTGGTGCGAGAAGTGGGACTTGAACCCACACGGGATAACCACACGCCCCTCAAACGTGCGCGTCTGCCGATTCCGCCATTCTCGCTCGCCTTACAGCCTCAATAGAATACCACTAATTATACTTTTTGTCAACTTAATTTTTATTTTTTTTTAATTCTGTTTATCCACTAAAAAAGATTGATTTATTAAGCTTTTTTTCGTGATAAGGTTCATTGACAGAAAGAGATATTTGTTGTTAAATTATATTTAAAATATTTAGGGGGACACTATGTCTAAAAAGAAAAAAGATTTCAAATTAGGCTCTGTCGGAATTTATGACGTAAGAGAGCTCGGATATGGCAAAATGCTTATTTTGGGACTTCAGCATACATTTGCTATGTTTGGCGCAACTGTTCTTGTGCCATTACTTACAGGTCTTAATATGCAGACAACTCTTTTAATGGCAGGGCTTGGAACCTTGCTTTTTCATCTTATCACAGGATTTAAGGTGCCGATTTTCTTGGGATCTTCTTTTGCCTTTTTAGGTGGATATGCAGCGATTACAGCTTTGGGCCCTGATTATGGTATGACGGCGAAGCAAATGCTTCCTTATGCAAGCGTAGGAGTTATGGCTGCAGGACTTATGTATTTGCTCCTTGCTTCATTTTTTGCACTGTTTCCTGTAAATAAAGTGATGAAATTTTTCCCTCCAGTTGTTACAGGACCAATGGTAATTGCAATCGGATTAAGTCTTGCGGGTTCCGCAGTTTCAAACTGTAAAACGAATTGGCTTATTGCTGTTATAGCTCTTTTTACCGTAATTCTTTTTAATATCTGGGGAAGGGGAATGGCAAAAATTATTCCTATTCTCTTAGGTGTGATAGTATCTGTCGGTGTTGCAATTATACTTGCACTAACATTTGGCAAGCCTGTTATGCTTGAGGACGGAATGGAATATATAGCATTAAACGGTTCACCTAATTTACTTTTATTTTCAACAGCTAAGATTGCAGCGTTAAAAGACGCAGCATGGATTGGACTTCCTGTATTTAAAGATCAGTTTGCTTTTGGGTCAAATATTTCAAATAAATCACTGGTTATTACTTCTGTAATTGCAATTGTTCCTATTGCTTTTGCTTCTATGATGGAGCATATAGGTGATATTTCAGCTGTATCTGCAACAACAGAGAAAAATTTCCTTGCAAATCCGGGACTTAAAAGAACTCTTGTAGGTGATGGAATAGCAACCTCTCTTTCAGCGATTTTCGGTGGACCGGCAAATACTACATACGGTGAAAATACAGGCGTTCTTGCACTTACCAAGGTTTATGATCCGAGAGTTGTAAGGATTGCAGCTTGCTTTGCTATTATACTGTCGTTCAGCCCTAAGATTGCGGCAGCTATAAATCTTTTGCCTACAGCGGTTATAGGTGGAGTGTCGTTCATTCTTTATGGTATGATCTCAGGCGTAGGAGTAAGAAACATGGTTGAAAATAAAATAGATCTTACAAAGTCAAGAAATCTTATTATAACTGCAGTAATTCTTGTTGCGGCACTTGGCATTCCGTCAATTGACTTTAGTGTAGGTAAATATTCAATCAGCCTTACAGGACTTGCAGTTGCAGCTATTGTCGGTATATTTTTAAATGCAATAATACCCGGTAATGATTATGAATTTGTTTCCACTGAATATGAAAGTGGAAAATATGATGATGATGAAGAAATAAATGTTAAAGCTGCAAAAAAACATCATAAGGAAGAAATACAAGAAAAATAATGAGATATTTAGTAGTTTTACTCTGTGCTTTTATCGGTTATCTAATTGGCTCAGTAAATTTTGGAGTGTTGATTTCAAAAGTTTTTTATAATAAGGATATAAGAAACTATGGATCAAAAAATGCGGGAATGACAAATATGCTGCGTACTTTTGGTAAAAAAGCTGCACTTTTCACATTTCTGGGAGATTTCATAAAGGGAGCTATTGCCGTCATTATAGGTAAATATTTGCTTTCAAATTTTTTATGCTGTATGGATCCTGTGGTATGTGGTTATATGGCGGGCATATTTTCAATGATAGGGCATATGTTTCCTCTTTTCTTCGGTTTTAAAGGCGGTAAGGGAGTTGCTACTGCATTCGGTATAACCGCTTTTATAGCTCCTTGGACAATTCCTATGGTTATAATACCGTTTATTTTTATAGCGCTTGTCAGTAAATATATTTCTTTGGCAACACTTATAAGTGCAATTCTATGGCCATTTGCAACCTTTATAAGCTTTAAGTTTATAAGTGGTCAACCGCCTTTTATTGCAACTGTTTTTACGGCGGTAATGTCTTTTGTTATTATAATAATGCACCGTGAAAACATTAAGAGGCTTTTAAAAGGTAAAGAAAATAAGCTTGATTTACATAAGAATAAAACAAAATAATTTATACCCGTTCATTTTGAACGGGTAATTTTAACTGATATTTAAAAAAGCTTTAAACATATGTTTAAAGCTTTTGCTGGCGCGCTTGAAGGGATTCGAACCCCTGACCCTCTGCTTAGAAGGCAGATGCTCTATCCATCTGAGCTACAAGCGCATTAGAGCGTTAATTATTATATCGCTGAATATAGTAATTGTCAAGCAATAAAAAATAAATTTGAATTATTGCTTTTATTTAAAATCAGCGGTATCATTATATTATATTGTTTATATGGGGACTTTATGTTAAACACTGTTGATGGGTTAAAAAAAGAAATTTTAAGACTTAAAAAAGAAAGAGATTTTTGCATTCTTGCACATTGTTATGTTGCACATGAAATTCAAGAAATTGCCGATTTTGTAGGTGACAGCTATGCTCTTTCGGTAAAAGCAAAGAATACGCCTCAAAAAAATATTCTTATGGTCGGCGTTGAATTTATGGCTGAAACTGTAAAAATATTATCTCCTGAAAAAAATGTGGTTTTAGCACATTGTGGTGCCAGTTGCCAAATGGCTGATCAAATGGATAGGGCAATGATAGCCGAGGTGAAAAAAAAATATCCTGATTATAGCGTTGTCGCTTATATAAATACAACTGCAAATTTGAAAACAATTTGTGATGTTTGTGTAACATCTTCATCTGCTGTTAAAATAGTGAAAAATATGGAAACTGAAAATATCTTGTTTATACCGGATTGTAATCTTGGTGATTTTGTTGCAAAACAGGTTCCTGAAAAAAATATAAAACTTTTAGAGGGAGGGTGTCCTATTCATACTTCTGTTAAAAGAGAAGAGGCGGATAAAATGAAAAAAGCTCATCCGAATGCTCTTCTTTTGGTTCATCCAGAAGCTCTGCCAGAGGTTATTGAGCTTGCTGATTATGTAGGTTCAACCACAGAAATTATGGAATTTGCAAAAAAAACTGAAAGCAAAGAATTTATAATCGGCACCGAACTTCAGATTGTTGAAAATTTGCAGTTTGAATGTCTGGATAAAATATTTTATGGACTTTCAAAAAAACTTCAATGTCCCGATATGCGTCTTGCGACGCTTCCGGATGTGTACAATGCCGTTTTAGGAAGAGGTGGTAAGCTGATTGATCTTCCAGAGGATATAATAAAACAGGCAAGGCATTGTATTGATGAAATGATTCGTTTAGGCGGATAATATGATGCAAAAAGAAAAAACGGTGCTTGCTGCCATGAGTGGCGGTGTTGACAGTTCTGTTGTTGCATTTCTTCTGAAAAAACAGGGGTATTCCGTATTCGGTGGAACAATGCGCCTTTATGATAAGGAGAAGAGCGGAAAATCCTGTGGTTCTTTAAATGATATTTTTGATGCAAAATCTGTGGCGAAAAAGCTTGGTTTCGAGCACTATGTTTTAGATATGCGTGAGGATTTTAAGAATATTGTGATAAATGAATTTATAAATTCTTATTCAGAAGGAAGAACACCTAATCCGTGTCTTACCTGTAACAGATTTTTAAAGTTTGGAGCACTTTCAAAAAAAGCTGAAGAGCTTGGACTGTCTTATGTTGCTTCAGGGCATTATGCCATAATTGAGAAACATGGAGATAGATTTCTTTTGAAAAGAGGTCTTGATATTAATAAAGACCAAAGTTATGTGCTTTATACGATGAAACAGCAACAGCTTGCAGAAACATTGTTTCCGCTGGGGAAACTTAAAAAGTCTGAAGTGCGTGAAATAGCTGAACAAAACGGTTTTATAAATTCAAAAAAAAAGGATAGTCAGGATATATGTTTTGTTCATGATAACGACTATGGCGGATTCATAGAAAAATATACAGGCAAAATTTTTCCGAAAGGTGAATTTGTCGATAGAACGGGAAAGGTACTTGGTGTTCATAAGGGGATAATAAGATATACCGAGGGCCAACGCAGAGGACTTGGACTTCCTATGAATGAGCGTATATATGTTATATCTAAAAATGCTGAAACAAATAGAGTCGTTCTTGGTACAAATTCAGAGCTTTTTCAAAAAAAAGTAAAGATAAACAATATTAATTTAATTGCCTGCGATGAGCTTGTAGGTGAAAATAAATTAACTGCTAAAATAAGATATAATATGAATGATGTGCCTTGTATTGTGCGTCAAATAAATAATGATGAAATAATTATTGAATTTGATGAACCTGTAAGAGCGGTTTCAAGAGGTCAGAGTGCCGTTATTTATGATGGAGAGACGGTAATTGGCGGTGGAATAATAATATAAAATTAAGGCGTCGGTAAGACGCCTTTTAAAATATGGAATTTGTAAGTATGTTGTGATATAATTTATTACTAATAATTTTAAGGATAGAATAATAATGAATATAGAAAAAATAATAGATATTTCAGATGGTGTAAAATATCGAAGCTATAAAACAGATAGATTTAAAACTTCAATGTTTTCATTGAGCTTTTTAGCAGCTGAAGAGATAAGTGCGGCTGAACTTAATATATTAAATTTTTATCTTGTGGATTCAACCAATAACTACAAAACCTCAAGACTTCTTAATATGTATCTTGAGGAGCTTTATGGAACATCTCTTTCATCTTCTTTGACTGCAGTCGGTGATGGATATAATTTTACCATTTCATTAGATTTTATAGATAACAAGTTTTCCCTTGATGAAAATAATCTCGAAGAAAATATTCGCAAACTATTTTTTGATGTTATTTTTAATCCATGTATGGAAAATGAGATTTTTTCAGAAAAAAATTTAGAAAAAGCAAAAAGACTTGCATATGAATATGTTGAAGGAACGCTTAATGATAAAAGACAGTATGCATTATCTCGTGCTAATGAAATAATGTATGAGGGTACCAAACGTGGTATTACAACGCAGGAAATTTTAAACGGAATAAAAAATGTAACGGCAAAAGATGCTGAAAGAGCGTGGAAACTTCTTATTGAAAAAAGTCCAATGTTTGCTTTTTCTGTTGGAAATATTGATGTGAATTCCTTTGAGAGAGAGCTTACAGAACATATAAAAAAAATAAAAAGAGCACCGAAACTTTTTGAAACGGTTATAAGAAATACGCCGTATGATAAAAAAGTTTTTGAAAGACTTGACATGACGCAATCTAAAATTGTCTTGAGTTTTACTACAGATATAAAATCCCCGTCAGATGAATTCTATAAAAGACTTGTGGCCAACGATATTTTTGGAGGAGGACCATATTCGCTGTTGTTTTCAAATGTAAGGGAGAAAATGAGCCTTTGTTATTATTGTTCTTCCAGATTTTTTGCAAGCAAGGGAAATGTTATCGTTCAGTCTGGTATTGAACCGCAGAATAGGGATAAGCTTATTTCGGCAGTGCTTGAGCAGCTTGAAAAACTTAAGCAAGGAGAGTTTTCAGAAGAAATTCTTTCCGCTTCAAAAAAAGCTATG
The DNA here is from genome assembly GCA_052169395.1 of Candidatus Fimenecus sp. Classification (GTDB taxonomy): domain Bacteria; phylum Bacillota; class Clostridia; order Oscillospirales; family Acutalibacteraceae; genus Fimenecus. The sequence continues at coordinate 21,044 of JBQNCN010000001.1, forward strand.
TCAGATATATTTGGGACAGTTTTTGATACACCGCAGACAATTATGGGATATTATGGAAATCTTGTTTATGATTATCCTTTGACACCTGAAGAAGCTGTGGAACAGGTAAATGCAACGACTAAAGAAGATGTTATAAGAATTTTAAATGAATTAGAACTGGATATTATATATGCACTTGAGGGGAATGGAGAAACTGAAAATGAGTGAAGTAAAAGTTGTTGAGAATAGATTACTGGATGAAAAGTATTATGAAATCAATCATAAGTCTGGACTTAAAATTCTTGTATATCCTAAAGAAAAATATAATTCAACCTTTGCAGTATTCGGAACACATTACGGATCTATTGACACAGTGTTTAAAACTGAAAATGATAATAACTTTACAGAAGTTCCTGAAGGTATAGCTCATTTTTTGGAACATAAGCTTTTTGAAAGTGAAGAACTTGATGCTTTTGAAAGATTTTCAAAAACAGGAGCGTCTGCAAATGCTTATACAAGTTTTGATAGGACATGTTATTTATTTTCATGTTCAGGTAACCCCTATCCGTCTTTGGAAATCTTGTTGGATTTTGTCATGCATCCGTATTTTACGGAACAGACAGTGCAAAAAGAGCAAGGGATAATAGGTCAGGAAATTAGAATGTACCGTGATGAGCCGATATGGGAAGTTGAATTTGGTATGTTGCGTTCAATGTATAGTGTAAATCCTGTAAGAATTGATATTGCAGGAACTGAGCAATCTATTTCAGATATAACTGCGGATTTGCTTTATAAATGCTATAATACATTTTATAACTATGATAATATGGTACTTTGTCTGGTAGGGAATGTAAAGCTTGAAAAAGTAATTGAAACGGTAGATAAAATTCTTCCTGAAAAAGAGCAAATAAAAATCCAAAGAAAATTTTTTGAAGAGCCCGATAAGGTTGTAAATACAAAATATGAAAAGCATTTACCTGTTTCCATTCCACTTTTTTGTATAGGATTTAAGCAAAATGTAAAAACTCCTGAAAGAAGTCTGAAGGAAGTTTTTTCAGAAGAGATAATGCTTTCCTGTATTTTTGGTAAGACAACTGAATTTTATGAAAGACTTATGGATGAAGGACTTATAAATGACAGCTTTTCTACAGGATATTTTAACGGTTACGGTTATGCCTGTCATTTGATAAATGGAGAAAGCAAAAATCCTGAAAAGGTATTTGAAAAAATTAAAGAAGAAATAATAAGGATAAAAAAAATCGGAATAAGTGAAGACTGCTTTAAAAGAAATATTAAAGCGGCACTCGGTGGTGCTGTAAGAAGTTATAATGAGGTTGAAACACTTGCAAATGCTATGGTTTCTGCAGAGTTTTCAGGAGGAAATATATTTTCACAGCTTGATATTTTAAAAGAACTTACCGTTGAGAATATAAATAATTCTCTTAATGAAAATTTAAATCTTGAAAATACAGTAATATCAATTATTCGGTAGGTAAATTATGAAGTTTTTTACAGATTATACAGGCGTCAGTTTTAGCGGATTGGATAAGGTGTTTCCGGTATATTCAACGTTTGTAGAGTTTACAGGTCCCATAACTCAAAAAACTATAAGTATAAAATTTTACGGCATAATTATTGCATTGGGTTTTGTACTTGCTGTTATTTTAGGTGGAAGACTTGCGTATAAATGGAAAATAGACCTTAATAAAATGCTGGATGTGCTTCTTTGGGGTACAATTTCAGGAATAATCGGAGCAAGACTTTATTATGTTTTATTTGAATGGGATTATTATAAAAATCATTTATCAGAAATTCCACAGATTCATCAAGGTGGTCTTGCAATTTACGGTGGGCTTATATTTGGAGTTCTTGCTGCATATTTTGTATGTAAAAAAGAAAATCTGAATTTTTTAAAGCTTCTTGATATGGCAGGAATGTCTTTTCTTATAGGGCAGAGTATAGGTCGCTGGGGTAATTTTACAAATCAGGAAGCCTTTGGAATAAACACGAGCTTACCTTGGGGGATGCATTCTTCAAAAATTGCTGAATATATAACTGAACATCAAGAGCAGTTTGCCGAAAGAGGTATATCAATGACGGCAAGTAGTCCTGTTCACCCAACTTTTTTATATGAGAGCCTTTGGTGCCTTGTCGGGTTTATAATTATATATGCGGTTTGTAAAAAAGCATATAAATTTCAAGGGGAACTTATACTGCTTTATGGAATTATATATGGTACTGAAAGAGCAGTGGTTGAGGGACTTCGTACAGATAGCCTTTATATAGGTACTACAAATTTGAGGATATCTCAAATTCTGTCAATTTTTGTAGCTTTTATGTCTTTTACTATTCTAATAATTCGATTGGTGCAGCTTAAAAAAAATCCAGTTTTTTATAGTCCTGTTGAAACGCTGCCTGAAGAACTTGATTATGAGCTTCCTGAAGGACGATGGAATGGAAAATCAAGAAATATTAAAAAAAATGCAGTGAAAAGAGCTAAAAAAAATATTTCTTCAGAAAATAGAAAAGAAGTGGCAAAAAAGAAAACAGTTGCTCAAATGCAAAAGGAACGTCAAAAGAATAAGTATAGGTGAGGCTTATATGTCTGCAATTTTAATCAGCGGAAAAGAAATATCCTGTAAAATAAAGGATGAGCTTAAAGAAAAAACGATAAGGCTCATTTCAGAAACAGGGAAACATCCGTCGCTTGCGGTTATTTTAGTCGGTAGTGATCCTGCATCTTCAGTTTATGTAAATAATAAGGCAAAGGCTTGTGAATATGTCGGGATTAAATCTCTTATGTATAGATTGCCCGAAGAAACAACAGAATCGTCACTTTTGGAGCTTGTTGAAAAGTTGAATAATGATGATACTGTTTCAGGTATTTTATGTCAGCTTCCTCTTCCAAAACACCTTAAAAGTACGGAAAAAAAGATTATTGAAAAAATTTCACCGATAAAAGATGTGGATGCTTTTTCTCCATCAAACGTTGGGCGAATTGTTACGGGAGATTATAATTTTTTGCCTTGTACGCCATCGGGTGTTATGGATATGCTTGAATATCATAAAATAATGTTGGATGGGAAAAATTGTGTTGTTTTGGGCAGATCTAATATTGTTGGAAAACCTATGGCAATGCTTATGCTTCATAAGAATGCAACAGTGACGATTTGTCATAGTTATACCGAAAATCTTTCAGATATAACGAGAAAAGCGGATATAATAGTTGCTGCAATAGGAAAACCAAAATTTTTAACTGCTGATATGATAAAGGAAAATGCAGTAATTATAGATGTCGGCATAAATCGAATGGAAAACGGTAAGCTTTGTGGCGATGTTGATTTTGAAACGGTATCTGAAAAAGCTTCGTTTATAACTCCCGTTCCGGGAGGGGTAGGACCTATGACCGTTGCGGAACTTATGAAAAATACTTTGACATCATTTGAAATACAAAATAATTTAATTTAAGAGAGATTGATATGGAAAACAAGAAAAAATTTTATATTACAACCGCAATAGCCTATACATCCAGAAAGCCTCATATCGGCAACTCATACGAAATTGTACTTACGGATGCAATAGCACGATATAAAAGACTTCAGGGCTATGATGTTTTCTTTTTAACGGGAACTGATGAGCATGGTCAGAAAATTGAAAAATATGCCGAAGAAATGGGTATAGAGCCTAAAGCTTATGTTGACAAGGTGGCAGGTGAAATAAAAGAGGTTTGTGACAACTTGAATACAAGCTATGATAAATTTATAAGAACAACTGATGATTATCACGAAAAGGCTGTTCAGAAGATTTTTGAAAGGCTTTATGAGCAGGGCGATATTTATAAAGGGAAATATGAGGGCTGGTATTGTGTTGCTGATGAAGCTTTTTGGACTGATAGCCAGGTTAAGGACTGTAAATGTCCCGAATGTGGAAAAACTGTTGTAAGATCATCTGAAGAGGCATATTTTTTCAAGTTGTCAAAATATCAGAAACAACTTGAAAAATATATTGAAGAAAATGATAAATTTATATATCCCGAAGCTCGAAAAAATGAAATGCTTAATAACTTTATAAAGCCGGGGCTACAGGATTTGTGCGTATCACGTTCATCTTTTAAATGGGGTATTCCTGTAAGTTTTGATAAAAAGCATGTGGTATATGTATGGATAGATGCTCTTTCAAACTATATTACCGCACTTGGTTATACTCCGGAAAAAAAAGGTGAACTTTATAAAAAATATTGGCCTGCCGATGTTCATATAATAGGAAAAGATATTGTCCGTTTTCATACTATTTATTGGCCGATTATGCTTATGGCACTTGGAGAGCCGCTTCCAAAACAAGTTTATGGACATCCTTGGCTTTTATTCGGAACGGATAAAATGAGTAAATCTACGGGTAATGTAATATATGCAGATGATCTTATAAAGCTTTTCGGTGTTGATGCTGTCAGATATTATCTTTTGGCGGAAATGCCGAATGCACAGGACGGTTCCATAACTTATGAATCTTTCATTTCAAGATATAATTCGGATCTTGCCAATACTCTCGGAAATCTTGTTTCAAGAACCGTTGCAATGGAGAATAAATATTTTGGAGGAGTTGTTTTTAACAGGAATATTTCCGATTTAATTGATATTGAGCTTTTTGAAGAGGCTGAAAAAACAGTTACAGTTCTGGATAAATATATTTCAGAATATAAAATAAGTGATGCTTTACATTGTCTTTTTCTTTATCTCGGAAAACTTAATAAATATATTGATGAAACAGCACCATGGGTTCTTTCCAAGGATGAAACAAAAAGAGAACGTCTTGAGACCGTGCTTTATAATCTTCTTGAAGGGATTAGAATTTCTGCCGTATTATTAAAACCGTTTATTCCGGAAACTGCCGATAAAATATTTGAAGCAATAGGTACAGATGTAATATCTTATGATAGTATTAAAACTTTCGGCGGACTTAAGAATGAAACAAAGGTTAAAGAATCTGTAGAACCGCTTTTTAAAAGAATTGACGGTGAAAAGCTTATAGAAGAACTTATTGCTATGCAAAAAGAAAATCAGAATAATGAAAAGAAACTTTTAAATGAACTTAAAAGTGAAGAAAATCCTGATGATGTAGCAAAAATAACTTTTGAAGATTTTTCAAAGGTGCATATAAGATGTGCAGAGGTTTTATCCTGTGAAAAGATTGAAAAGTCAAAAAAACTTTTGAAGCTTATATTAAATGACGGCACAGGTACAAGAACCGTATGTTCAGGGATAGCAAAATGGTATAAGCCTGAAGATTTAGTGGGTAAAAAAATTCTTGTTGCAGCAAATTTAAAGCCGGCTGTTTTGGCAGGACAAGAAAGCAATGGCATGGTTCTTTCTGCAGAAGGCGAAGAACGTCCGATAGTTGTATTTCTTTCAGATGAAGTTCCTATAGGTGCTTTGATAAAATGATTTTTGATACCCATGCACATTATGATGATAAAGCTTTTGATGAAGATAGAGATGAACTTTTAACATCACTTAAAGAGCAGAGAGTTTCCGGAATAATAACTTGTGGAGTTAATTTGGAAACTTCTAAAAAATCGGTTGAGCTTTCAGAAAAATATGATTTTGTATATGCAGCAGTCGGTTTTCATGGGCTTAATACAGATGATTTGATAGAGAATTATATTGATGAAATAAAAGCTCTTGTAAGGCAAAATAAAAAGGTTGTTGCCATAGGTGAATGTGGTCTTGACTACTATTATTCAAAAGAAAAAAAGGACTTGCAAATAAAAATTTTTACCGAGCAGGTTCGTTTGGCTAAGGAACTTGATTTGCCTATAATTGTACATGATAGAGAAGCTCATTTTGATATTATGAATATTTTAAAGGCATATAGACCTAGTGGTGTTATTCATTGTTTTACAGGATCTATTGAAATGATGCGTGAGGCGGTTAAAATTGGCATGTATATAGGGCTTGGAGGAGCTGTTACATTTAAAAATTCCAAAAAGCCTAAAGAGGTTGCAAAAGAGGTTCCGATTGAAAGGCTTTTGCTTGAAACTGACGCACCATATATGACACCTGTACCCTTTAGAGGAAAAAGAAACAATTCTGCTTATATAACCTATGTGGCAGATGAAATATCTGCTATTCGTAGTATGAAAAAAGAAACTTTATTATCTGAAACTGAAAAAAACGCAAGACGATTATTCAATATAATTTGAATTTTAAAATACAAACTATTCATAAATCGACAGAATACAAAATTGTCGATTTATATTTTTTATTGTAAAATTGCATAAAATACATAAGAACATAGTTTTTGAAATATTCAATTAAAGAAATAATAAAGATGAATATGAATTTTATTAAATAGAAACTTGCAAAAAATAAAATTACGTAATATAATTGCAAAAATTGCGTTTTAAGGAGATTTTAATATGTCTTATGTAGATAGAATTCTTGAAAATGAATTAAAGTCAAATTCAAATCAACCTGAATTTACACAGGCGGTAACTGAGGTTTTAAAGTCTATTGAGCCGGTTTTTGATAAAAATCCAGGATATGAAAGAGCTGCTCTGCTGGAGAGACTTGTTGTTCCTGAAAGAAATACAATGTTTCGTGTTCCGTGGATGGATGACAAAGGAAATGTTCATGTAAATAGAGGTTACCGAGTTCAATTTAATTCTGCTATCGGTCCTTATAAAGGAGGTCTGCGTTTTCATCCCTCTGTAAACTTTTCTATTATCAAGTTTTTAGGATTTGAACAGATATTTAAAAATTCACTTACAGGACTTCCCATTGGCGGCGGAAAGGGTGGTTCAAATTTTGATCCTAAAGGTAAAAGTGATTTTGAAATTATGCGTTTTTGTCAGGCTTTTATGACGGAACTTTTTAAAGTTATAGGAACAAATACGGATGTTCCCGCAGGAGATATTGGTGTTGGTGGTAGAGAAATAGGCTATTTGTTTGGTCAGTATAAAAAAATTACAGGAAGACATGAGGGTGTTTTAACCGGAAAAGGACTTTCATATGGAGGTTCTCTTGCAAGAACAGAGGCAACGGGTTATGGACTTGCATATTTTACTGAAGAAATGCTTAATAATCATGAGCTTGCTTTTGACGGATTGAATGTTGTTGTTTCCGGTTCGGGAAATGTTGCGATTCATGCCATTGAAAAGGTTTCTCAAATGGGTGGTAAAGTTTTAACTGCATCTGACAGTTCGGGATATATTTATGATAAAGACGGAATAGATGTTTCTATATTGAGACAGGTAAAAGATGTAGAAAGAGCAAGAATAAAAAGATATGTAGAGCTTCGTTCATCTGCAAAATTTATTGAAAATCAAAGACCTTGGGATGTGAAATGTGATGTTGCACTTCCTTGTGCTACACAAAATGAAATAAATCTTGAAAATGCAAAATCTCTTGTTGCAAATGGAGTAAGATGTGTTTGTGAGGGTGCAAATATGCCCACGAATATTGAAGCTACAAAGTATTTTCAGGGGAATAAAGTCCTTTTTGGTCCCGGTAAGGCTGCCAATGCGGGCGGTGTTGCAACTTCCGCACTTGAGATGAGTCAGAATTCACAAAGAATAGCTTGGACTTTTGATAAGGTGGATAATCGACTGGAGGATATTATGAAAAATATATATCTTAATATTTCTACAGCTGCAGATGACTATAATAAGCATGATGATTTTGTTACAGGAGCAAATATTGCGGGATTTAAAAAGGTTGCCGATGCTATGATGGCACAGGGAATAGTATAAAATATAAATTAAACAGTCTGAATTTATTCTGGATGTTTTTTTTGAGTTAAATAACTTAAAGTGTTATAATACTTCTATGATTAAAAATTGTAAATGTGATAAAAAAAGAAGCCTGAAAAACTTATCAGCAGTATTTATTACTGTAATAGGTTTTGATTTATTTTTCTTTTTGAACTTTTTTTGCTTTATTCCATCACTTAATAATTTATTTATTATAATGGCAATTCTTTGCATAGGCTTTGGTATAATATATTTATCGGTAAGTTTTGGTAAAAGTAAGCCGAAAAAATCGATTAAAATATTTTTGATGATAGTGCTTTCTATTTTAATAAGTTTGGTATGTATTTCTGTTTTAATTTTTGTGGTTTTTAATTTTAAAAATTACCGCACATTTAAATGTAATGGTAAAACATACTACTATGAAGATGTTGGCTGGAATGATCCTGCATATAATGTATATGAAAAATACGGCAAATTTAGGCTTAATAAAATTCAGTTCTATTGCGATACAGTTTTTCCTAAAGAAATAGACGGCAAAACTGCTGAACAAATTGTTTCGGGAAATTATAAAAAAGTAAGAGCGGCTGAAGCTGTGGATAATATTGAAAAATCTGAAGCAAAAGTATCGGATTTTGAAAAAACTCCTCAAACCCTGATAGATGAAAAAATATTGCTTAATGATGTTATACGCATACCGAATTCACCGTTCGGAGTTGTTTTGGTAGACAGAGCAATGCATCGAAACAGATGGTTTTTTGTCAAACTTTCAGAAGACAGACCTATTTATATATCTGAAATTCCCGAAACGGCAGAGCTTGAAGTGGGTAAAGCTTTATCCTCCGAGAATATTCGGTTGAAATTCAAAGATGTAAATGGAAACATATCTGAATACAAGTCCTCAGACGGAGGCAAAAATTGGGAAGAAATAAAAAGTGGGTATTGAAAAAAACAGATATCTGTGTTATTATTCATTACACTTTTGGGGTTATAGCTCAGTTGGTAGAGCGCTTGAATGGCATTCAAGAGGTCAGGGGTTCGATTCCCCTTAGCTCCACCAAAAGCTTTTAGGCTTTTATAATGTTCGGGGTGTGGCGAAGTTTGGTATCGCGCTTGGTTCGGGACCAAGAGGCCATGGGTTCAAGTCCCGTCACTCCGACCAACTGAAATGCCAAATATACAGCATTTGTTGTATATTTGGCATTTCTTTTTTGAGAAAATGTTAGTTTGTGATTTCTGTATTTATAGTTTGTGTTGGTTTGAAAATATGCATTTTCTATGTTAAAATATTCATGATAAATATTGTTTGAGGTTCCATTATGAATGAAGAAATAAGAACGGATAAAACAGGCGGAATAATAATCTCTAATGAGGTAATTGCATCAATTGCTCAAAATGCTGCAAAAGAAATCGAAGGATTCGGAGGCTTCGCCCAAAGACCTTCCGAGATTGTATCAAAAACTTTAAAACCGAGTGAAACGTATAAGGCGATAAGAATTTGGAGCAGCGACAGTGATATTAAAATTCATATTTTTATGAATATTAAGGAAGGTTATCAAATTCAAAAAGTTTGCTCAGAAATTCAGCAAAGCGTAAAGAATAATGTTCAAAGCATGACAGGGAGAGCTGTAAGCAAAGTGAATATTACTGTTGACGGTATATCTTTTGAAGCAACAAAATAATAGGTGAAAATTTATGGGTAGAAGCAGAGAGCGAGAGGAAGCTTTTATTTTAGTTTTTGAAAAATCATTTAATGATGATGTGTCGATCGATGATATTTTAAGTTTTGCAGTTGAGTCGGAATTTATAAAAATAGGGGATTATGCAGAAATGCTTTTTAAAACAGTTTATAAGCATCTTGCAGAAATTGATGAAATTATTGAAAAGTTTTCAGATGGATGGAAGCTTCGACGTCTTCCTAAAATAACGCTTGCAGTTCTAAGGCTTTCTGTTGGTGAAATTTTGTTTTCGGAGAAGGTTCCTACTGCAGTATCAATAAATGAGGCTGTAGAACTTGCAAAAAAATATGGCAATGAGAGTGATGCTAAATATATAAATGGTATCCTAGGTAGTTTTTCACGTTCAAAGCAGCCAAAAGAGGTCGATGACAAAAAAATGAAAGAGGATTTTACGGTTTGAAGGACTTTTTAGCCTTTGATACAAGCAATTATACTACATCAGTTGCTATATATTCAGAGAAAATGCAAGAGATTCTTAATTATTCAAAGTTGCTTCCTGTTAAATCCGGAGAAAGAGGAATTCGTCAAAGTGATGCGGTTTTTCATCATACAAAGGCTGTTGTGGAGCTTTTTAAAGAGTTTGATTGCAACTATGATTTTTCAGCAGTAGGAGTATCTGCATTTCCCAGAAGAATTGAAGGCTCATATATGCCGTGCTTTTGTGTGGGGATAAGTTGTGCAGAAACGGTTTCTTTTTCAAATAAAATACCTGTTTATAAATTTAGTCATCAGGAAGGACATATAGGTGCAGTAATTTATTCTTCAAAACGATATGATTTATTGAAAGAAAAATTTATAGCTTTTCATTTATCCGGTGGTACAACTGAAATGCTGCTTGTTGAACCGGATAATACAAATATATTTAAAGTGAAAATTATAGGAGAAACAACAGATATAAATGCAGGGCAGGTAATTGATCGTGTCGGTGTTAAACTTGGTTTTAACTTTCCCTGTGGCAAAGAACTTCAAAATGTTGCTGAAAAATCCGATAAATATATTCCTGTAAGACCGAGTGTTAAAGAAACCAAATGCTCTTTTTCAGGACTTGAAAATAAATGTGAAAAATTATATGTAAATGGTGAATCGGTTGAAAATATTGCATTATTTTGTTTTAATGAAATAATTTATACCGTAAATAAGCTGTTGGAGAATGCAGTGTTAAAATATGGTAAGCTTCCTGTTTTATTTTCAGGAGGAGTATCTTCAAATATTTTTTTGAGGGATTTTTTTTCTGATAGATATAATGCTGTTTTTGGCGAATCTGATTTATCCCGTGATAATGCTGTGGGAATTGCATTTTTAACTAAACTTAAATATGAAAAAAATGTCTGTTAATATATTGACTGTAGGACAAATAAATACCTATTTATCATACGTTATTTCATCGGATAAAAATTTGCAGAAATTATATATTGTCGGTGAAGTTTCAAATTTTAAAGAATATTACAAAAATGGAAACTGCTATTTTGACCTTAAAGACGATATCGGTATAATTTCATGTGTGATGTTTAAGAATTATGCGGACAAGCTTAACTTTAATGTAGAAGACGGCTTAAAAGTTGTGGTATATGGCAGAATATCGCTTTATGAAAAACAGGGAAAATATCAATTATACTGTATTTCAATGACACCTGATGGCCTTGGAACAGAGTATCTTGCACTTGAACAACTTAAGTTAAAACTTGAAAAAGAAGGATTATTTTCACAGGAAAATAAAAAAGAATTGCCTGAATATCCAAGCCGCATAGGTGTTATAACTTCAGCATCAGGTGCGGTATGGCATGATATTAAGACGACAATTGAAAGGCGCTGGCCTTTTGTAGAGCTTATGCTTTATCCGTCAAAAGTACAAGGTATAAATGCTGCTAAAGATTTAATATCAGGAATAAAATATTTTGATGAACAAAATAAAACTGATGTTATAATAATCGGCAGGGGCGGAGGTTCAAGAGAAGACCTTTATGTTTTTAATGATGAACAACTTGCACGTGCTATATTTAAGTCAAAAACACCAATAATATCGGCAGTAGGACATGAAACAGATTTTTCGATTTGTGATTTTACCGCTGATAAAAGAGCGGCAACGCCTACTGCGGCTGCGGAACTTTCTGTTCCTAATCTTGCAGATAAGTTTGATTGTTTGCTGGAGTATGAAAATAAATTTAAAAGCCAACTTGAAATTAAATTGAATAGTAAAAAATATACTTTGTTTAGTTTAATAAAAGGTTCTGTTTTTGAAAGACCGGAAGCACTTTTTGAAAGCGGCAAACATAATTTGGCTTATATAAAAAATAAAATATATAATAATTTCAATACAATATATTCAGAAAAATTCAATCAATATACAGCTGTTTCTGAACGTCTTAATGCGTTAAATCCTGTCAATGTAATGCTTCGCGGTTATGCAAGAGTTTCAAAAGCTGATGATATACCGCTTAATTCTGTTAAAGAATTAAAAAAAGATGATGTTGTAAAAATAGAATTTACAGACGGTAAGGTAAATGCAATTATTACGGAGATAAATAATGAAAAATAATTTTGAAACATCTTTAAAAAGACTTGAGGAAATTTCAAAGCTTCTTGAAAATAATTCACTTAGTCTTGATGAAAGTATAAAACTTTTTTCAGAGGGTACAGAGCTTGTTAAGCTATGTAAGGATTATCTTAATAAGGCTGAGCTTAAGATAACAGAGCTTGTAAAAAATGATGAGTAATTATATAGAAATTATAAACAGCTCTTTATATAAAGCTGTTTATGAGCTGAAAGATGCACCGTTTATTACTAGAGAAGCGATACTGTATGCTTTAGAAGCGGGCGGTAAGCGTATAAGACCGATTCTAACACTTGAATTTTGTAAAATTTGCGGTGGAAATATTGAAAAGGCTTTGCCTGCTTCACTTGCAATTGAAATGATGCACACATACAGCCTTATTCATGATGATATGGAGTGTATGGATAATGATGATATCAGAAGAGGAAAGCCTTCAGTTCATAAAGCATACGGAGAGGATATTGCTCTTTTAGCAGGGGATGCACTTCAGGCATTGTCGTTTGAAACACTTTGTAATGCGCAGTATGGTGATATTGAGAACTTAAGGCGTTCGGTAAAAGCTCTTGCTCATTTTTCTGGAATGGATGGAATGATAGGCGGTCAGGTATTGGATAAATTATCTGAAAAAGCTGTATGTAATGTTGAAACGTTAAATCGCATTGATAATCTTAAAACTTGCGCTCTTATAAAGTGCGCTTGTGTTTTAGGTATTTTTGCATCTGAAAATTATAACAATAAGCAGCTTGATGCCGCTCTTCGTTATGCTAAAAATTTAGGTTGTGCATTTCAAATAATTGATGATATTTTAGATATTACTTCAACTACTGAAAAACTTGGAAAAGGTATCGGCTCAGATTTAAAAAATAATAAGAGTACATATATTTCACTTTTAGGAATTGAAAATGCAAGGAAGCTGGCTAAAGAATATACGGAGCTTGCCGTAAATGCGCTGGATGATTTTTCAGGAGATACGATATTGTTGAAAGAACTTGCAGTAAATTTATTCAAAAGAGAAGTTTAATGAGTTATTTGGAAAAAATAGAAAAACCTTCAGATATAAAAAAATTATCTGAAATAGAACTTGATTTTCTTGCAGAAGAAATTAGACATGTACTTATAAATGTGGCATCAAAAAATGGTGGTCATTTAGCACCTAATTTAGGGGTTGTAGAGCTTACGATAGCGTTGCACAAATGTTTCAATTCTCCAAAGGATAAAATTATTTGGGATGTAGGACATCAAATTTATACACATAAGCTTTTAACCGGCAGAAAGGATTTATTTTATACTATAAGAAAAGAAAATGGATTGTCAGGTTTTTCAAGCCCTAAAGAATCAGAACATGATATTTTTTATAGTGGACATGCTTCTGTTTCAATTTCAGAAGCTCTTGGAGTTGCTACTGCAAATTTCATAAATGGAAATAAAGATTATACAGTTGCGGTAATAGGTGATGGTGCTCTTACGGGTGGGCTTTCATATGAGGCACTTAATAATGCAGGGCGTTCAAATAAAAGACTTATTGTGATTTTAAATGATAATGAAATGTCTATAAGTAAAAATGTTGGTTCAATTTCAAAACATTTGACTGCGATTCGTTCAAAACCAGGATATTTTCATTTTAAAGCGCATACCGAATCTTTTTTAAATAAACTTCCGTTCGGTAAAAAACTTGTTAAGAGACTTTATCTTTCAAAAACCAGATTAAAAAATATAATTTATCAAAGTACATTTTTTGAGGATATGGGATTTCAGTATATGGGACCTGTTGATGGTCATAATATAAAAAAACTTGAAAATGTATTTGAAGAGGCAAAGCTTTATAATCGTCCGGTATTAATTCATGTTAATACAGTAAAGGGAAAGGGTTATGACCCTGCTGAAAATAATCCCGGGAAATTTCACGGGATTTCTAAATTTGATATAAATACCGGAGAGCTTCTTTCAGGTGGCACTAATTTTTCAAAAGAACTTGGAAATTTTCTTTGTGATGTTGCAAAAAAAGATAAACGGATTTGTGCAGTTACTGCAGCAATGGGAATCGGAACAGGATTGGAACGATTTTCAAGGGAATTTCCTAAAAGATATTTTGATGTTGGCATTGCGGAGGAACACGCAGTTACATTTTCGAGCGGTCTTGCAAAAGGGGGATATATTCCTATATTTTGCGTATATTCCACGTTTCTTCAAAGGACATATGACCAGCTTGTGCATGATTTTGCAATGCAGAATATTCATGCTGTAGTTGCTATTGACAGAGCAGGTTTTGTAGGAGATGACGGTATTTCACATCAAGGACTTTTAGATACTACATTTTTAAACGGAATTCCAAATATAACCGTCTACTCTCCATCGACATATAGTGAACTTAAAGAAAATATGATAAATGCAATTTATCATAATGAAGGGATAGTCTTTGTTCGTTATCCGCGTGGTGCAGAGGACGAAATCTTAAAGGATTTTAATATATTTAATGAAACCTTTGAATTTTTAGGTGAGGCTGACAGCGAGATTTGTCTTGTTACTTATGGAAAAATATTTTCAAATGTTTATAAAGCGTATAAAGACCTTTTAAGTAAAGATATATCGGTATCAATACTTAAATTGAATAGAATTATTCCGATAGATAATAAATCTATTATAAATATTTTGAATTGTAAAAAAATATTATTTTTTGAAGAGGGTATGAAGTTTGGAGGAATAGGCGAAACTTTTGCATTAAAGCTTTTAGAAAGCGGTTTTAAAGGTAAGTTTTGTTTGACGGCGGTTGAAAATAGCTTTGTGCCTCATTCATCAATTGAAAGTCTTATAAAAAAATACAAACTGGATAGCAAGAATATTGTTAATAAGGTGTTGATGGAAATAAATGAGTGAAAAGATAAGACTTGATGCGTGGCTTTTTGAAAACAAGTTTTTTGACAGTAGAAGTAAAGCGGCTGCCATAATAATGGAAGGACTTGTTTATGTAAATGGTATAAAGGTAAATAAGGCAGGTTATTTTGTTAAATCGGATGATATTGTTGATGTAAAATCAGAGAAAATTCCATATGTATCAAGAGGAGGATTAAAACTTGAAAAAGCCCTTGAAGTTTTTCCTATAGATTTAAATGGCAGAGTTTGCGTTGATATCGGAGCTTCAACAGGTGGGTTTACGGATTGTATGTTGCAAAACGGTGCAAAAAAAGTGTTTTCCGTTGATGTCGGTTATGGTCAGCTTGCGTGGAAGCTTCGCTCTAATCCTTCTGTAGTTGTTATGGAACGAACAAATTTTAGATATGTAAAACCTGAAAGTTTCAGTGAAATTATAAATTTTGTCGCATGTGATGTATCGTTTATTTCTCTCAAAATTATTTTACCTGTTGTTTATGAAGTTTTATCAGAGAACGGCTTAGGTGTTTTTCTTATTAAACCGCAGTTTGAAGCAGGCAGAGAAAAAGTTGGTAAAAAGGGCGTTGTAAGAGATATTTCGGTTCACCTTGAAATTGTTGAAAATATTGTTAAGTTTGCGAGTGAAACAGGGTTTTCAGTTGAAGGACTTTCTTTTTCTCCAATAAAAGGACCTCAGGGAAATATCGAATATCTTTTATTTATAAAAAAATGTTTTAATCAAAATATGCTTGAATCTGATAAAATAAAAAAAATAGTAGAAAATTCTCATAAAGAGTTGGATATTAAATGAAAATAGCAATAGTTCCGAATTTGACAAGAGAAGCAGCTGAAAAAATCACAAAAGAAATTATTTTAAAGCTTAAAGAGCTTCATGTAGATGTTTCTGTTGTTATTCCTTATGAACGAAGTGATTTTAAATGTAAAGTAATTACCGATATTGATTTTTGTGTTAAAAATTCGGATATTGTAATTGCGGTCGGTGGTGACGGCTCAATTATTCACGCTGCCAAAGTAGCTGTTAAATATAATAAGGCGATATTGGGAATAAATGCAGGTCATCTAGCCTTTATGGCAGGGCTTGAAAAGGATGAACTTTCTCTTTTGAATTGTCTCATAGATAAAAGTTTTATTATTGATAAAAGAATGATGTTTGATGTTTTTAGTGAGGAGTCTGGTGTTCGGAGATATCTTGGCAGTGCACTTAATGATATCACAATAGCAAGGGGTAGTCAGATTAAGCTTATTCATCTTGATATTTTTTGTGATGGACAGAAATTGCATAATTATTATTCAGACGGAATAATAATTTCAACTCCGACAGGGTCTACTGCTTACAGTCTTTCAGCAGGAGGTCCCGTTGTTGACCCAATAATAGAATGTATCACTTTAACACCAATTTGCACCCATTCGCTTTTTGCACGTTCGGTAATTTTCGGTGCAAATTCTATTTTAACAGTATCAACACCGAAAGCATTTCAAGAAGAGATAGGTCTTTCAATTGACGGTGAAGATATAATAGAAGTAAATCAGGGAATGAAAATCATAATAAAGAAATCGGCATCTTTTGCAGATTTTATAAGAATAAAAAATGATTCGTTTTTGGATATTTTAAACAGTAAACTTACAGGAAGGAGAGCTTGATGAAAAAAGAAAGACGACACGATATTATTCGTAAAGTAATAAATGAGTATAGTGTCAGTACGCAAAATGATTTGATTGATTTGTTGAGTAAAAACGGTATTATGGCAACTCAAGCTACAATATCAAGGGATATAAAGGAAATGAACCTTATTAAAGTTCAGGGTAAAAATGGAGAGGTTCATTATGTTGAGAGCGGAAGAGAAGATCCTAATAATCAAAAATATGGTTCAATGCTTGCTCATTCTTTAAACGGAATTGATTTTGCGGGTAATATTGTTTGTGTAAAATGTTTTGCAGGGACGGCAAATGCAGCATGTGCCGCTATTGATGCAATGGCTTTTCCGCAAGTGGTCGGAACGCTTGCAGGTGATGATACGATTTTTGTTCTTTGTCGTACTAAAGATGAGGCAAAGAATTTTAATGATGTTTTAGAAAATTTAATGCGTAAGTTATAATGCTTTTATCTTTAAAAATAAAAAATATAGCTGTAATCAAAGAAACGGAAATATTCTTTGGAAATGGATTTAATGTGCTTACAGGTGAAACGGGTGCAGGTAAATCTATAATAATTGACAGCTTAAATATGGTGCTCGGCGCAAGAACCTCAAAAGATATTATAAGAACAGGAGAGGATTTTGCGTTGGTTTCAGCTGAGTTTGATTTATCTGATTCAAAAGAAGTGTCAAATTTGTTATGTGATTTTGATATTGAAATGGAAGATACCTTGATAATTTCAAGGAAATTGACAATTGAAGGTAAAAATTACTGTAGAATCAACGGATGCCCTGCAACCGTTTCAATGCTTAAGGAATTGTCGGTATATCTTGTTAATATTCATGGTCAGCAAGATAACAGATTTTTACAGGATCCTCATATGCATTTGGATTTTATAGATTTGTTTGCAGATAATCAGAATGCTCTTAATGCATATAAAATTGAATATTTTAAATATTTAAAAACTAAAAAAGAGCTTGATAAATTAAACATAGATGAGGAACAAAAAAAACGTGAACAGGAGTTTCTTATTTATCAGGTGAATGAAATTGATAATGCTGAACTTAAAATAGGTGAGAGTGAAAGTCTTGAGTATAGAAGAAATTTACTTAAAAATTCAGAAAAAATAACGACACTTTTAATATCAGCTAAAAATCTTCTTGTTGGTGATGAACAAAATGATGGAGCGCTAACTAATGTTTTGTTATCCGCCGATAAGCTTTTAGAGGCGTCAGAAATTTCAGATGATTATAAAACTTTGTCAGAACAGATAAGTGATTCTGCATTTAATTTAAAGGAGTGTTCCTCAGAGCTTTCAGATTTAGTTTATAATTTGGATTTTGATATGAGTGAGCTTGATTATATTGAGGATAGACTTGACCTTATACGGAGTTTAAAAAGAAAATACGGTGCGACAGAAGAGGATATATTAAAATATCGTGAAGAAGCTTATGAAAAGCTTTCAATTTTTATGAATTCGGATAAGGAAAAACAAAACCTTACTGAAGTTTTAAAAAAACAATTTCGTGAATTGAATTTAAAGGCAAATGAAATAAGTGAAATCCGTAAAACTGGAGCAAAAATTCTTTGTGAAAAAATTGAAAAAGAGCTTTTGGCACTGAATATGCCGTCAATCAGATTTTTTGCAAATTTTACTGCCGAAGAGCTTTCTTCAAAAGGTAAAGATTTGGTAGAGTTTAAAATTTCAACAAATTTAGGTGAAGAGCCGAAGCCGCTTTCAAAAATTGCATCTGGTGGAGAGCTTTCAAGAATTATGCTTGCGTTTAAGACTGCTCTTGACAGAAATGAGGCTGTCACAATGATTTTTGATGAAATTGATCAGGGAGTAAGCGGTAATGCGGCATTTAAAATAGGAAAAAAGCTTGATAAGCTTTCAAATACTCAGCAGATAATTTGTATTACTCATCTTGCACAGCTTGCGATTTTTTCAGATAGGCACTTTCTTATAGAGAAATTTGAGGATAAACATTCAAATCGAACAGAAACTACAGTTAAGAAACTTGACAGAAATGGTAAAATTAAAGAAATAGGTAGAATTATGAGTGGTCAGGATCCATCTGAAAATATTTTGAAATCTGCAGAAGAATTATTAAAAACTATAGGAAAATAAATTGAAAAAATCAGAGTTTATATTATTGAAAAAAGAAGGAACAGCTCGTTTGGGCTTGTTTAAAACAGTTCATGGAGATGTTGAAACACCGACATTTATGAATGTTGCTACTGATGGGGCTATAAAAGGGGGCCTTTCGGCATTTGATCTTGTAAATATAGAAACACAGGTAATGCTTTCAAATACATATCATCTTTCTTTAAGACCGGGTGAAAATATAGTAAAAACATTTGGTGGGCTTCACAAATTTACCGGTTGGAATGGCCCCATTCTTACCGATAGCGGAGGATTTCAAGTTTTTTCGCTCGCAAAAAAAAATAATATAACTGAAGATGGTGTTGTTTTTCATTCGCATATTGACGGAAAAAAGCTCTTTATGGGTCCTGAGGAAAGCATGCAAATTCAATCAAAACTTGGTTCAACCATTGCAATGGCGTTTGATGAATGTGTTGAAAATCCTGCGGAATATAAATATGCTAAAGCTTCGGTAGACCGAACTTATCGTTGGCTTTTACGTTGTGTTAAAGAAATGAAACGACTTAATAATATTACAGATACAATAAACAAAAATCAGCTTCTTTTTGGAATAAATCAGGGTGCAACTTTTGAAGATTTAAGAGTTTCTCATATGAAGAGAATTGCAAAACTTAATCTTGACGGCTATGCAATAGGCGGGCTTGCAGTAGGAGAGCCTAAAGAGGAAATGTATAGAATTATAAAAGCGGTTGAGCCATATATGCCTCAAGATAAAATTCGTTATCTTATGGGAGTAGGTACACCGGGAAATATTTTGACTGGTGTTCTTTTAGGTATTGATATTTTTGATTGTGTAATGCCATCAAGGAATGCAAGACATGGTCATCTTTTTACAAGTGAAGGAATAATTAATATCAATAATAAAAAGTATGAAGATGATAATTCTCCGATAGATAAAAATTGTAGTTGTCATGTATGTAAAAACCATTCAAAGGGCTATATTCGTCACTTACTTAAGGCAGGAGAAACTCTTGGACAAAGGCTTTCGGTAATGCACAATCTTTGGTTTTATAATCATTTGATGCAGGATATACGAAATGCAATTTCAGAAAATTGTTATGAGGAATTCTATAATCGGAATATTACAAGACTTGATAGACGTATTTAGTTGAAATTTTTTTATTTATATGTATAATATTCAGGTAATTTTTGCGCAAGCATACTAATTCGGAGGAAAAAATGAATTTATTAACTTTAGCATTGGGCGCACCTGCACAGGGTGGCTCTTCAAGTATGATATCAACTGTTATACTTATGGTAGTACTTTTTGGCGGAATGTACTTCCTTATGATAAGACCTCAGAAGAAACAGCAGAAAGAAGAACAACAAATGAGAGAGAATCTTCAGGTTGGAGATGAAATAACAACCATAGGTGGAATCATTGGTAGAGTGGTAACCGTTAAAGATGATGGCATTGTCATTGAAACAGGCGCAGACAGAAATAAGATGACTCTTGCAAGATGGGCGATTCAGTCAAACAATACTGCAAATGAAAAGCTTAAGGAGCAGCGTGAGGCTGCAAAGATGGCTGCTGCAAAAGCAAAGGAAGAAAAGAAAAACGCAAAGAAAAAATAAGATATATAAAAAATAACCCGTTCAAATCAACGGGTTATTTTTTATGATGATAATTTATTTTGTTTTTGTTCTTTTTCTTTCAGTTTTTCAACACTTGCAAAGAAAAATACAATAATTAAAAGATATGGAACAGGAGCAAAAACTCCGGGATTTACAAGACTCATCATTTCAAGACTTATGTAAGATAAAAAAATTGTTGTGTTAAATTTTGATTTGTTTTCATAGAATATAAGAAATAGCCTGTCTACAAATTGATATACATATGCAATAATTCCTAAAGATCCAAATGAACCTACAATCTGAATTATCGAACAGTGGTACCAGTTCATAGCGCCCTTTGCACCTGTCCATACATCACCGTTACCTTTATATCCTATGCCGGTTCCAAAAATAGGATGATTAAAAAAGTCCATAAGGCCTCTTGTATATTGTGAAAGACGAATTTCTTTTGTTTCACCTGTTAAAATAGCATTTACTGCATTCATAAGTCTTGAAAAAGTGCTTGAAAACAGTTCTATAAATTTTTTAGAGAAGATAATCATTGCAACAATTAAAATACCCCAAAGAGCAAAATATGCAATTCTGCTTTTTTTGTCAGCAAAAAAGAAAAACAGCGTGCATATTGCAATTTCAACTGTGCCGAAGATAAATCCACCACGAGATCCTGTCAGTAAAATAAAAAAGAAAAACATATAGCCTAAAATAATATTATGTGCTTTTTCTTTTCCAAGATAAAAAGCAAATGGAATGGAAAGCATTAAATAGCTTGATGCATTATTTCTCCATTGGAAATATACAATTGAAAGGTTATTCATAAGCTCTTTTATAGATTTTAGATAGGTTATAGCTATAACTGCACTTACAAAAATCCCGAAGTAAAGCATAATGTTTGTAAGTCTGTTTTTTAAATCGTAGCTTTTCTCCGCACTTAAATAGGTCAGCATAAAGTGATATAAAATCAGCATACCGAATCCGAGTGCTAAAACATAAAAAAGCGAATCTATGGAAAAATAATCTTTCTTTGGAATAAATCCTATGCCACCTAAACTTACCGCAACTGAAACTATAATTTGTGAAACTGTAAGTCTACCATGTGAAACAGGCTTTTTGAAATAGAGTATATAATGAATTAAAATACATAGGATAATTAAAATACCGATGAACCAAAACTTTATAAATATTGAGTAAGAGTTGTAGCACATTGAAGAGGTCATACATATAATTAGAAACGGATAAAGTGTATAAATATAATCATCACAGAAAATCATTGTGGCGGCGGTAATTATAGCCAGAAACAAAACAGCATAAACTTGAAGATTAAAAAAAATAAATATAAGCATTAAAGTTCCAAGTGAAGCCATATAAATATCTGATAACAAAAACATTCTTAATTTGTTTATGAAATCAGAATTTATAAATTTGTTTTTTCTTATATTGAAATTTATTTTAAACTCACTTTTTCTCATTTAGTTAAAAACCTCATAAACACGAACCCGTTGTTCGCCTGAATCAAAATTGTGCTTGTAAATGCTTAAAACTAAGCCTATTGCTAAATAGATACAAAGATTTGATGAACCGCCTGAAGAAAAGAATGGTAAGGTAATTCCGATAACGGGAAGCAGCATAAGGCACATACCTATATTTACTATTATTTGACTTAAAATCATAGCAGCAACGCCTTGGCATATAAAATTTGTTGCGTTTTCTGTCGATTTTTTCCCTATATAAATTATTCTTAAAACTATAATTAAAAGGATGATAATAGCTGCAGTTCCCCCTATAAAGCCTAACTCTTCTCCAATACAGGAAAAAATCATATCATTTTCAGATTCTGGAACAAGTCCGTTTTGAGTGAAAATACCTTTGAAAAGTCCTTTCCCTACAATTCCTCCAGAACCTATAGCTTGCATTCCATATTTTTGCTGATAAATAATGTTTGGATATTTTTCTGGATGTAAAAGAGCCAAAATTCTATCCTTTTGCAATTGCTTTAAGCCGAATTTCCAAATTAAAGGAGTAGAAAGACCTAAAAGAACAGTTCCACCCAAAATATATCCCCAATGAATTCCGGAGATAAAAAGCATAACTGCTGAAATTAGTATAAATACAAGTGCTGAACCCAAATCACCGGTTATAGCAACTAAAAGTATTGGGATTATTGCATGAATAGCTAAAAGTACAAGGCTTTTGAATTTATTTATGTTTTCACCACCTACTGCTTCAAGATGTGCGGCAAATGTAATGATAAAACCCACTTTTAAGAGCTCTGACGGTTGAAAATAGAAAAAACCTAAATTGAGCCAGGTTTTCGCATCTGGTCTTGATGCCGGACCTGTGCCTATAAAGAATAAAAGTATCATAAAAATGAGACAAATTGCTGCAATATAGATTTTCATATTTAAAAAGATTTTGTAATCTACATATGAAATTATTATTGCAGATGTAAAACCAAGTAAAATAGCAGCAGTCATAACTATAAAGCTTCTTGAAATCCATCCGTTTGATGTGACGTGTTTTGTTGCACTCATAACCATCAAAAGTCCGTAAGCGGATGCCAACAAACAAAAAAGAATTAAAACATTATCGTTGCTTTTTATAAATTTTTTTAGTTTATTAAAAGTTATCAAAATATTACCTTATAACCTTATTATATAATTTTATATATTATAATAACAGCATCTTAATTTTTCAAGCTTTGTATTTACATAGTTTTAAAATAATGCTAAAATATTTAAGGTGATATTTTGCCAGAATATATAACAAATAATGTAGATGAAACAATTTTAATCGGTGAAAAAATCGGAAAGAAGCTTGATAAAAAAGCGTTTGTTGCGCTTTTTGGTGATCTAGGCGTTGGTAAAACGCAATTTGCAAAGGGTCTTGCAAAGGGTCTTGGTCTTGATGATTTTGTTTCAAGTCCCAGCTTTGCGATAATGAACGCATATGGTGAAAATGAAGAACTTGTGCATTTTGATATGTATAATGCAAGAGGTTTATCTTATCTTAATTCATCCGGATTTTATGATTATTTAAACTCCTCTTCGATAATTATATGTGAGTGGAGTGAGAATATTTTAAGTGAGATTCCAGAAAATGCGGTGCGTGTTAAAATTGAAAAGCTTGATTTTAATACAGATAGGCGTAAAATTACGATTGAGGGAATGGATCTATGAAGATTTTATCCGTTGAAAGTTCTTCAAATTGTGCTTCCGTTGCCATAGTTGAAGATTCGACTGTTCTTGGAGAAATTGTTTTAAATGTATCGCTTAAACATTCAAAAACGCTTTTACCTGCGGTTGAGAATCTTTTAAATCTTTGTAAAATAGAATTGTCTGATATTGAACTTTTTGCATGCGGTATAGGTCCGGGTTCTTTTACAGGTATAAGAATAGGTGTTTCTGCAATCAAGGGCATGGCTCAGGCACTTAATAAAAATTGTTTTGGTATTTCAAGTCTTGAGGCACTTGCATATCCTATAAAGCAAAATGATGCCGTTGTTTTGTCTGCCATTGATGCACGGCGTGATGTCGTATACGCTTCAGGCTTTTATTTTGGTGAAGAAATAATCGGGGAGAATCTTTATTCTATAGATGAATTAAGAGAGTTTATACCAATAAAAAAGAATGTTATTTTAACAGGTGACGGTGCGCTTAAAATTTTCTGTGAGCTATCTTCAAGCTTTAAGAATATATCGGTTGCTTCTGTTCCGTTGAGATTTTTAAGAGCTTCTTCGGTAGGACTTTTGGCAAATGAGAAATTTGCGCTTGGAGTTACTCCTATGTCGGCATCGGATTTAAATCCTTCTTATATATTGGAGTCGCAAGCGGAAAGAGAACAAAAAAAGAGGTGATAATATGATTTATATCGGTGCTGATCATGGCGGGTTTGAACTTAAAAATGAAATTGTAAAATATTTAAAAGAAAAGAGCATTGATTTGGTTGATTTGGGAACGACTACGGGTGATGCTGTAGATTATCCTCCTGTTGCACAGGCTCTTTGTAAAAAAGTGATTGAGAATAATTCAAATAAAGGTATTCTTGTTTGTGGCACGGGTATCGGTATGAGCATTGCTGCGAATAAGGTGAACGGGATAAGGGCGGCACATTGTACGGATTATTATAGTGCTAAATATACAAGACTTCATAATAATTCAAATGTACTTTGTCTTGGCGGTAGAATTACTGGCTCTGGTCTTGCACTTGAGCTTGTTCAAGTTTTTCTTGATACTGAATTTCTTGGAGGCAGACATCAAAGACGAGTTAATGAAATTATAGATATTGAAAATTCTCAAAAACAACAGGCATAGGCTTGTTGTTTCTTATTATGTTTAAAATGTTTTGAAATATTGGAGGAATCTTATGAGTAATGTAGTGGTAGTAAATCATCCGTTGGTTCAGCACAAACTCACAATTTTAAGAGATAAAAATACGGGATCAAAGGATTTTCGTTCTCTTGTATCTGAAATAGCAAATCTTTTGTGCTATGAGGCAACAAGAGATTTGCCGTTGGAAGAAGTGGCAATTGAAACGCCGGTTGCAATGTGTAAATCAAAGGTGATTTCAGGTAAAAAGCTTGCCTTTGTGCCTATTTTAAGAGCAGGCACTGGTATGCTTGATGGTGTTTTGACACTTGTTCCGTCTGCAAAGGTAGGGCATATTGGAATGTATCGTGATCCGATAACTGTAAAGCCTGTACCATATTATTGCAAGCTTCCGGCGGATATTGAGGAGAGAGATGTTATAGTTATTGATCCAATGCTTGCTACAGGCGGTTCCGCTATTGATGCTATTAATCAAATTAAGACATATAATCCGCGTTCAATTAAGTTTATGGGTATAATTGCCGCACCGGAGGGAATAGACGCTCTTTCAAAGGCTCATGAAGATGTTGATATTTATATTGCATCTATTGATGAAAAACTTAACGAGCACAGCTACATAATTCCTGGTCTTGGTGATGCGGGAGATAGAATTTTCGGTACAAAATAATCTGAAAATATGACAAAAAGCAAACGGCGTAGTGAAAACTGTGCCGTTTAGTGCTTTATTAAGGTTAAAATAATTATTATTTGCTAATTTCAATGGTATTTTATTAGGTTTGTTAGGAAATTCAAATTAATAAAGTTGTCTGTATTGGCATATTTTTAACAAATTGTTATTGACGATAAATAAAAATCAAATTCTAATTTAGTAAAAAACGAAATGTTATATTCGGATTTTATTATAAAAATGTGAAAAATATATAAATAATAATGTTTATCAGTTGCCAAATACCGTGAATATATGATAATATTAGAGCATAAAGGAGATAAGGTATGTCATTAAAATTATTAACTGATTATACAAAAGATTTTGTTTCAAAAGAGGATTATGATAGGGTCTTGCCAAAGGCTTTGAAGGCATTTAAAACGCTTGAAAATAGAAATGGAGCGGGGAATGATTTTCTTGGTTGGCTTGATTTACCTGTGAATTATGATAAAGAAGAATTTGATCGAATAAAAAAATCTGCAGCTAAAATTAGGCGTGATTCCAAGGCTCTTGTTGTTATCGGTATCGGAGGTTCATATCTTGGTGCAAGAGCGGCAATTGAATTTTGTAAATCACAAAACTACAATCTTTTAGAGGATACAAAAATTTATTTTACTGGTAACAGTATTTCATCTTCATCATTAAATGATATAATAAAATTAGTTGAAAATATTGATTTTTCTATAAATGTTATTTCAAAATCGGGTACTACAACTGAGCCCTCAATAGCTTTTAGAATTTTTAGGGAAATTCTTGAAAAGAAATATGGGGAAAAGGCAAACGAAAGAATATATGCCACTACTGATAAAAGTAGAGGAACGCTTAAAGAACTTTCAGATGAAAAGGGTTATGAAACTTTTGTAGTCCCGGATGACATAGGTGGAAGATATTCTGTATTAACAGCAGTAGGCCTTCTTCCTATTGCGGTTGCAGGTATTGATATTGACAGTCTTATGAAAGGTGCTGTTGATGCAAGAACGATTTATAGTTCTGAAGATTTTGAAAAGAATGATTGCATAAAATATGCTGCAATAAGAAATATTTTGTTGGAAAAAGGTAAAAGCATTGAAATGATGGTAAGTTATGAACCTGATTTCACAATGATGAATGAATGGTTTAAACAGCTTTTCGGTGAAAGTGAGGGAAAGGATAATAAAGGCATTTTTCCAGCTTCCGTAATCTATTCAACCGACTTACATTCAATGGGTCAGTTTGTTCAGGACGGCTCTCGTCTTATGTTTGAAACAAATGTCATATTTGACAAACCGAAAAATGAAATTATAATTAAAGAAGAAGTAAATGATTCTGACGGATTGAATTTCCTTGCAGAAAAATCAATGGATTTTGTTCAGCGAAAAGCCTTTGAGGGTACGGTTCTTGCTCATATTGATGGTGGTGTGCCGAATATAGTAATTTCTGTTCCTGAAATGAATGAATATGAATTGGGACATCTCATTTATTTCTTTGAAAAGGCTTGTGCAATCTCAGGATATATGCTTGGTGTAAATCCGTTTAATCAGCCCGGGGTTGAAAGCTATAAGAAAAATATGTTTGCTCTTTTAGGCAAATCGGGATATGAAAGTCAAAAAGCGGAGCTTGAAAGACGGCTCAGCAAATAATAAATAAAAATGGAGGAAACAATGGTATCACTAATTATTGGGCAAAAGGGCTCAGGCAAGACTAAGCTGCTTGTTGATAAGGTGAACACTGCGGTTGACAATTCAAATGGAGATGTGGTTTGTGTTGAAAAATCACCTAAACTCACATATGATGTCAATTATAGAGTAAGACTTGCATCAACTGATAATTTTAAAATTTCGGGATATGATGCTTTATATGGATTTTTTAGCGGAATTTGCGCCGGAAATCACGATATAACTGATATTTTTGTCGATGCAACACTTAAAATCGGTGGTAGAGATTATGATAAGCTTGCTGCTTTTCTTAAAGATTTGAGTGAGCTTTCAAGTATTTCAGGGACCTCATTTACCCTTACAGTTTCAGCAGACAGAGCGGAACTGCCTGAAAGTATTTTTGAAATATGTAAGATTGAAAATTAAAACTTATAATTAAAGGCACGGTTTACCGTGTCTTTTTTACTTGTAATTTTTTTTTAATGTGTTATTATAAAAATACAAGGGGATGAAAGGCTTTCGACGGGGATTTAGACCTTTGATAAGCGAGCGGTGGTGAGAAACCACCATAAAAGTCTCAACTTAAATTTTAGACGACACAAATAAAAGTCAACTCCTTGCGGCTTAATTAGCCGAAGGCGCACCCTTCGCAGTACCGCGAGCGAACAAGGTGTGTTATGAGCGGTAAATGTGCATAGGTAAGGCTTCATAACCTATCACACAAAATGAAGCTCAGCAAAATATAGCAGCCTGTTTTTCGGCGGCTATTGAGTGAATAAAAATGAGAAACTATGCTCGTAGAAAATCTCTGGAACAAATTTTCGGACGCGATTTCGATTATCGCCATCTCCACCAAAGAGCCTTAAGGCTCTTTTATTTTTTACAATATAATTTATAATAAAAAGTGCTTGACAAAAACCGACTTAATATTTATAATTTATATCACCTTGCGGGTGTAGTTCAATGGTTAGAATTCCAGCCTTCCAAGCTGGCTGTGTGGGTTCGATTCCCATCACCCGCTCCAAAAGATGTACAGTTTTTGTACATCTTTTTTATTTTTACAAAGTTGAAAGTAATATATTATATATGTTAAAATATATATATTTATTTTGGAGAAAAGATATATGTCGGTTAAGCTTTGGAAAATTTTAGAATTTAATAAAGATAATGCTGCAAAAATGGCGGAAGAATGGGGTATTGATCCGTTTTTGTGCTGTCTTTTGGAAGCACGTGGAATTAATACTCCTGAAAAGATTGATGAGTTTTTATTTTCAGATGACATATATTCAGATCCATACTTTTTACCGGATATGGAAAATGCGGTAGATAGAATACGTCTTGCAATTAAAAATAAAGAAAAAATCGCAATCTTCGGCGACTATGATGCTGATGGTGTTACCGCAACGGCAATTTTGTATAAATATTTAAAAGAAGAGCGTGGAGCCGATGTCATTTGTCGTCTGCCTGAAAGGCTTACGGAGGGCTATGGTATAAGCAAAAAAGCGGTTAAAGAATTTAAAAACCAAGATGTAAAACTTATAATTACTGTAGATAACGGAATTTCCGCTTTTGATGCGGTGGAATATGCAAAAGAACTTTTTATTGATGTTATAATTACCGATCACCATCTTCCGTCAGACAAGCTTCCATCCGCTTTAGCGGTAATTGATGCACATAGAACGGACTGTAAATTATCATTTAAGGATTTTTGTGGTGCTGGAATAGCTTTGAAGCTTGTTTCCGCTATTTCAGGTGATAGCTTTTCAGCAATGCAAAAATATTCGGATATAGCTGCTATCGGCACACTTGCGGATATTGTTTCAATGCTTGGAGAAAACAGAAATATTGTAAAAGTCGGTATAGAAAAACTTAAACAAAATGCAAATTATGGAATAAAGGCTCTTTCAGTGATTGCAGGTGTAGATATAAATGCTGTAAATTCCGAAATGATTTCATTTGTTTTTACTCCTCGGATAAATGCTGCGGGAAGAATGGGAACGCCTCTTAACGCTTTAAAACTTCTTGTTGAAAATGATTCTGAAAAACTTTCTGCACTTGCGGAAATTGTAAATTCAGGAAATGCGGAAAGACGAAATATAGAAAAAAATATTTTGATTGAGGCAACTTCACAAGTTGAAGAAAATTCAATAATTAAAAATTCACATGTGATTGTAGTTTGTGGTAAAAATTGGCATTTAGGTGTAATAGGTATTGTTGCGGCGAGACTTGTTTCAGTTTATGGAAAGCCTGCCCTTGTACTTACTGAAACAGGCGGTGAACTCAAGGGAAGCGCAAGGTCAATTGACGGATTTTCAATGTATGAAGCGTTATCGTATATTTCAAAAAGTTTGGTTAGATTTGGTGGGCATGAAAAGGCAGCTGGTCTTACTGCTGAACTTGGAAAACTTGATGAGATTAGGGCGGGACTTTCAAAATATGCCCAAAGTATTGAACCGACTTTTTTTACTGAAACGATAGATTTTAAACTTAAACCAGAAAGCATAAATATCGAATTTTGTGATAAGTTAAAAGCGCTTGAACCGTTTGGGGAGAAAAATGAAAAGCCTGTTTTTGGACTTTTTAATCTTGAAATAATTAGTATCTTCAGTCTTTCAGACGGTAAATATTTAAAACTTCAACTAAAAAAAGGTGATTACAGATTTGAAGTGCCGTATTTTTTATGCGCATATAAAGATTTTCCTTATAAAATCGGCGATAAGATAGATTTGTGTGTAAATATTGATAAGTCAGTATTCAGAGGAGTTGCTGAAGCTTCCATTAAGATTAAAGATATAAGATTTTCTCAAACTGAAGAGATAAACGATGAATTTTATCTTAAATCTGAACGAGTATATGAAAAGTTTAAAATGGGTAGTGCTTTAACTGAACTTGAGGCAAAGCATCTTACTCCATCAAGAGAATTTTTGACAGAACTTTATAGATTTTTTGTGAAAGAAAACTGTTTTGCTTTTGATGTATATTTTTTATGTAAACGGATAGGATGTCCATCAAAGTATGCCGGTAAATTATTTACCGCTTTGGATATTTTTTGTGAAAGTGAAATTATTATAAAAAAAGCAAATTTATATTCGCTTAACATGGTTACAGCTAAGGAAAAACAAGATTTAAAACAAACAAATACATTTTTGGAATTATCGAAATGGATAAAGAAATAAATCAAAATTTAATAATTGAAAATAATAAAAAAACAATGTCTTTTCAAAATGAATTTGAAAGGAAATATGCTGATATGCGTCCTGAGAATTTGAAACAGAAACAAATAGAAGATGATAAACTTACAGTTGAAGAACAGTATGAAAGACTTAAACGCAGAGCAAGAAAAGTTTTTAACAATGAAGATATTGAAAAGTTGGATAAAGCATTTGAACTTGCACATAATGCTCATAAAAGTCAGGTGCGTCTTTCAGGAAAGCCTTATATAACCCATCCGATAGCTGTTGCCGATATACTGCTTGATTATAATATGGATGCACCGTCTATAATAACTGCTATATTGCATGATTGTGTTGAAGATACCGATGTTAAGCTTTCTTATATAGCCAAGCAATTCGGCAATGATGTTGCTGAGCTTGTTGACGGTGTTACAAAACTTGGGAAGGTACCTCTTGCAACAAGAGAGGAACAACAGGCTGAAAATATTCGTAAAATGCTTCTTGCGATGAATAAAGATATAAGAGTGATAATAATTAAGCTTGCTGATAGAGTTCACAATATGCGTACACTTAATTATATGAGTCCTCAAAAGCGTCGTGATAAAGCTACTGAAACGCTTGGTATTTATGCGCCGATTGCACACAGACTAGGTATAAGACCCGCAAAGGAAGAGCTTGAAGATTTGTCTATAAGATATCTTGATCCGGTTGCTTATAAGGATATTGAAGAAAAAATTAAAGGCTTTGGTACAGCGGATACTGGATTTTTAAAAGTAATGATTTCAGATATTAAAAAGCGTGTGGATGCAAATATTAAAAATGCTGAAATATCAGGTAGAATTAAAAGTGTTAATGGAATTTATAGAAAAATGTACCTTAGAAATCGTCAGTTTGATGAAATTTACGATATTTTTGCTGTAAGAATTTTAGTTGAAAGTGTTTATGACTGTTATGCCGCTCTTGGCTTAATTCATGATATGTTTAAACCGCTTCCAGGAAGGTTTAAAGACTATATTTCAACACCTAAAACAAATATGTATCAGAGTCTTCATACTACCGTAATAGGTAAAGAGGGTGTTCCTTTTGAAGTTCAAATAAGAACATTTGAAATGCATAAAACTGCTGAATACGGTATTGCTGCGCATTGGAAATATAAAGATGGTGTAAAACAAGAAGGTAATACTGAAAAACGTCTTTCTTGGATACGTGAAATGCTTGATGAACAAAAGGATACAGGAGATGTATCCGATATTGTCAATGCAATAAAAAGCGATTTGGCACCTGATGATATCTTTGTTTTTACACCTAAAGGCGATGTTATTATGTTACCTGCAGGTTCAACTGTTATAGATTTTGCTTATGCTATACATACAGAGGTTGGACATACAATGGTTGGTGCAAAAATTGACGGTAGAATCAATCAGCTTTCTGCAATTGTTAAAACAGGTGAAATTGTAGAGATTATAACTCAAAAAGGAACAGGTCCTTCAAGAGATTGGTTGAATATTGCGAAAACTTCAGGAGCAAGGTCAAAAATCAGAACTTGGTTTAAGAATGAAAAACGTGATGAAAACATAATCACGGGTAAAGCTATGGTTGAAAGCGAACTTCTGAACAATTATATAAGACTTTCATCGGAAGATTATATTAAGTTTTTGAAGAATCTTGCAGAGCGTCAGCGAATGAAATCAATTGATGAATTTTATGCGGCCGTTGGTTATG
The DNA here is from genome assembly GCA_052169395.1 of Candidatus Fimenecus sp. Taxonomy (GTDB): domain Bacteria; phylum Bacillota; class Clostridia; order Oscillospirales; family Acutalibacteraceae; genus Fimenecus. The sequence continues at coordinate 52,881 of JBQNCN010000001.1, forward strand.
GTGGCTTAAGCATAAGAAAAATGCTCCCGTATATTAAAGAAGAATACAATAGAAATTATGTAAAGCATGATGTTGTATTAAAGAATGAGGATAAAATTGTTTCACGAAACAGAAATCAAAAAGCTGGTGTAATAGTTGAAGGTATTGATGATTTAGCTGTAAAATTTTCAAAATGCTGTAATCCTGTTCCGGGGGACAGCGTTATAGGGTTTATTACAAGAGGTCATGGGGTGTCAATTCATAAAAAGGACTGCCCAAATGTACCGATTGATATTTTAAATTCATCTGAGCCTGAGCGATGGGTGAATGTTAAATGGAATGATCAGGCGGCAAGTGCTGAATTTAAGGCGGAACTTGAGATAGGATGTCTATCGAGAATAGGTATGATGGCGGATATAAGTTCCTGTCTTGCAATGATGAAAGTTAATATTCATGAAATATCTTCAAGAGATACGGCAGATGGCAGAAACTTTATACGACTTAAAATAGATGTTTCAAATTCTGATCATTTAAAAAATGTTATGTCACGACTTAATAAAATAGATGGGATAATATCGGTGTCAAGACCATGATTTTAGTAATTCAAAAAGTGAAATATGCAAGTGTTTATGTTTATGATGATATAAAAGGTAGTTGTGAACATGGACTTTTGATTTTAGTGGGCGTAAAGCAAGGAGATACTGAAAAAGATGCAGAGGTTCTTGCTAAAAAATGCGCTAATTTAAGAATTTTTGAAGATGCCAATGAAAAAATGAACCTGTCTGTTAAAGATATTTCAGGAGAAATTTTATGTATTTCTCAATTTACTCTTTTAGCTGATACAAAAAAAGGCAACAGACCGTCTTTTATAAATGCTGAGGAGCCGCAAAAAGCCAATATGCTTTTTGAATATTTTTGTGATTGTTTAATGTCTGAAGATGTGAAAAAGGTTTCAAAGGGTGTTTTTGGTGCGGATATGCAAGTAAAACTTTTAAATGATGGACCTGTAACCATAATTTATGATTCAAAGCAGTGGATAAAAAATGATTGAAATTAAAAGAATAATAACAGGGCTTTATGAAGAAAATTGTTATATTGTTTTTGATACTGAAAGCAGAGATGGCGTGATTATAGACCCCGGTCTTTGTTCCGATGAAATATTGAAAGTAATAGAAAGTTTGAATATAAAATATATTTTACTGACCCATGCACATTTTGACCATATAGGCGGTGTAGCAGAGTTAAAAAATATTACTGGTGCAGAAATAGTATTAAACGAAAATGATTTGGAAATTTTATCTGAAAATATTATAAAATCTAAAGCTTACAGTGATTTTTATTATAAGCAGTTTGGACGCAATCAAATTGTAAAAAAATATAATGTTATGTCTTTTAAACCTGATGTTTTAATTTGTGATCAAGATAAATTTGAGTTTGGCATATATACACTTAATGCAGTTAGAACGCCAGGGCATACAAAAGGAGGAGTTATTTATAAAGAAGATGATGAAGGTATAATTTTTTCAGGAGATACTCTTTTTAAAGGAACTGTCGGTAGAACTGATTTTGAAGAAGGCTCATATAGCGAGCTAATAAAAAGCTTAAAATACTTTTCAAATTTTCCCGACAATTTTATAATCTATTCAGGTCATGGAGAATGTACTACTGTTATTGAAGAAAAAATAAATAATCCATATTTAAATTTATGAAGCTTTTATTAAAAAATAATCCATATCAATATGAAATAGAAAGGATCATAACTCTATTTTTTCCTTATGAAAAGATAGAAACTTTTATTGATGAGTCTTTAGATGATTACAATATATTTATAGAACTCAATGAATATGAAGTTTATTTTGATGTGATTCTTAATAATTGTCATATTGAAAGAACTGAAACAATTTCAGTAAATATCAAATTTCAAATCGGAAAAGTTTTATATAGCATACTTTCAGAACTTACCGGACAAACACTTCCTTGGGGAATTTTAACAGGAATAAGACCGAGTAAGATATTTACTAAAGAAGTATGTTCGGCAGGTATTAATAGAGCAAAGGAAAAGTTTGAAAATGAATATCTTGTAAAAAAGGAAAAGATAGATCTGTTGTCAGATATTTATGATGTACAAAAGGTATATTTAAATAAGAACTATAAGAATGCTGCTTCAATATTTTGTTTTATTCCATATTGTCCGTCAAGGTGTTCATATTGTTCATTTGTTTCGGAATATTGTAATTCTGAAAAGTCTATAAAAGAAATACCGATTTTTTGTGAAAAACTTACTTCAGAAATAAAAAAAATAGGTGAAATAAAGAGCAGTTTAGGGCTTAATACGGAAACTGTTTATATAGGCGGCGGCACACCTACGATTTTGTCATGTGAGCAACTTGAAACAATACTGTTTACGATTTCAGAAAAATTTGCACCAAAAGGGGAATTTACGGTTGAGGCAGGCAGAGCGGATACCATAACCAAGGAAAAATTGAATATTTTTAAAAAATATGGAGTATCAAGAATTTCAATAAATCCTCAAAGCTTCGAGGCAAATGTTTTGACTGAGGTTAGGCGTCCTTACGATATAAATAAATTTCTTGAAATATACGAATATGCTAAGGCTCTTTCTTTAGAAATAAATATGGACTTTATAGCAGGACTTCCAAAGGATACGGAAATCGGTTTTATAAATAGTATAAAAAAAGCAATAGAGCTTAACCCTGATAATATTACAGTTCATACTCTTGCTTTAAAAAGAGCTTCATCTATTGAAAGTACAGAGTGTGAAAATAAAAATTTTGATATTTCGTCTTCGCTTGATAAAGCGTATAAACTTTTGTATAATGCAAGATATCATCCGTACTATTTATATAGGCAATCAAGAACGTTAAAAGGTTATGAAAATACGGGATGGGCAAAAAGTGGAAAGGATTGTGTGTATAATATCGTTATGATGGAGGAACTTCATTCAGTGCTTTCAGCGGGTGCGGGTTCAGTAACAAGACTTTTAAATCCGGAAACTTCTGAAATTAAAAGAATTTATAATCCGAAATATCCTGATAGATATATATCTTCGTTTGATGAGGTTTTAAAGGCAAAAGAGGAAATTTTTAAATTTTATAGTGAGGAAGATGTCTAAATTAAATAATACAATAGAATATATAAATGAAATGGCGGATAAAGACCCTGTGGCACTTATAGAGCATTCAATATACAGATATAATGAATTGCTTGACGATATTGTTGATAGAGTTGTTAAAACAAACGGTAGAACTTTGGTTATGCTTGCAGGACCTTCCGCTTCAGGTAAGACAACTACTGCACAGAAAATTTCAGATAAGCTTAATGAAAGAGGTATAAAAAGCTATCGTGTCTCACTTGATGATTTTTATCTAAATAGAGTTGATATTCCAGGTTATAAAGAAGGAAAACCTGATTTTGAAACGCCGGATGCTCTTGATATTGAACTTTTTTCTTCTCTAATGCGTAGTCTTTTAAATGGAGAAAAAACTAAACTGCCGCAGTTTGATTTTCTTACAGGCATGCGTTCTGATAGATTTGATGAAATAATTTTAGGTGCAGAGGATACTGTTGTAGTTGAAGGAATTCATGCACTTAATCCCAAAATACTTAAAAATATTCCGAATGATCAAATTTTAAGACTTTATGTAAATGTAGATTCAAGAATTGTAAATGAAAAAGATAAGATAATCTTTAATAAGCGTGATATTCGTTTTATGCGTAGGCTTATCAGAGATGATAATTTTAGGGGTGCATCAGCGGAAAAAACAATGGAACTTTGGCAAAATGTGAGAATTGGTGAAGAAAAGTATTTATTGCCATATAAACAATTTGCTGATATGAAAATTAATACAATTCACATTTGTGAAATTGGAATCTATAAAGAAAGAGTAATTAACATGCTTGAAAAAGCAGAACTTTTTGATGAAGATAAAGCCTTTGCAGACAGATTGATTTTAAATATAAAAAAGTTTATAAGTGTAGATGTATCGCTTGTACCTGACAACTGCTTATTAAAAGAATTTTTAGGATAGGAGGCGTCTTACGGGTAAAAGGAAAAGTCAAAATTTAATAAATGGAGCTTTAATTCTTACATTGTCTACGCTTATTGTTAAAGTAATAGATATTTTATATAAAATACCGCTTTCAAATATGATAGGTGCAACAGGTAGAGGATATTTTGACAGTGCCTATAATTTATATATTCCTATTTATTCTCTTTCAATGGCTGGGCTTCCTGTTGCGGCATCAAGGCTTATTTCACAACAAGTTGCTACTGGTCATTTTAAAGATGTGAAGAGCACTGTTCGTGTAATGCAAAAGTTGTTTTTTATAACAGGAATAATAGGTCTTTCTTTTATTTTGATACTAGCATATCCCTATGCTACTGTTGCTAAAACCAAAGAAGTAATTCCGGTTATATTCGGAATTGCTCCCTCAATAATTTTTTGTACAATGATGTCTACTTACCGTGGATATTATAACGGGTTAAAGGATAGAGTTCCTACCTCCGTATCTCAGGTAGTAGAAGCTGTTTTTAAAACTATTGTAGGACTTTTTGCGGCAAGATTTACACTTTCTTATGGTCTTGAAAGATTTTCTAAGGGACTTACCGTTTTTGGAAAATCGGTATCAACAAAATCGGAGGCTCTTTCAGCGATTTATCCATATGCAGGTATGGCAGCTGCAATAGGTGTTACAGTTGGAGCATTGGCAGGACTTGTATATATGCTGATTTTATATAGAATAAAGGGTGACGGAATAGAACCAAGAGAGCTTGCTTGTTCTCCAATTGCAAGATCTGATACAAGAATTCAAAATATGCTTTTAAAAATCGCACTTCCTATTGCACTTACAGGTGTGATGTTTAATTTTTCAAATATGATAGATGCGATTGTGATTCAAAATCGACTTGCGCATCTTGTACTTGTACATGGAGATTATATTAAGACGAGATATGCAAATGAACTTTTGATATCCGGAACCTTAGATAGTGATATCAAAGATTTTTTTTATGGGGCTTATGCACTTTCTCTTGATTTTCGTAATTTAATACCAAGTCTTACTATGGCACTTGGTGTTTCGGCAATTCCTGAGCTTGCATCTGCCTATGTTAAAAGAAACAGGCGTGCTATAAAAAATAATGTTGAAACCGTACTTCGTACCTCAATGATAATTGCAATTCCTGCAGGATTTGGTATTGCAGCAGTTGCAAAACCTATTTTAAGACTTTTTTATGAGGGTGGAAGCTCTGAGGGTGCTATAAGTATTGCAGCACCTATAATGGCTTATTATGGTGTAACAATGCTTTTAATTTCCATATCACAGCCATTGATAAATATGAATCAGGCGATAAATCTTGAAAAAATTCCACTTGTTTCGCTTATGATAGGCTCTTTTGTTAAAATTATTATTGATGCAATACTGATTTCAATTCCTCAAATAAATGTTTTAGGTGCAGCTTTTGGAAACACAATTTGTTTTACGATTGTTGTTATAATAAATTATATAGTACTTATTAAAAAAACACGTATAAAAATAAATTATTTTTCTGTATTTATTAAACCTCTTGTTGGTGCGGCTTTTTCAGGAGTTTCTGCAAAGTTGACTTATGATATTGTGGATCTCATTTTACCTGAATGGAAAGTTGGGGCAAAGTCTTTGACTAATATTATTGCTTTGATTTTTAGTATTGTAATTGCAATATTTGTATATTTTACTGTTATGTTTTTTATTCACGGATTTAATAAAAGTGATATTTTTTCATTGCCAAAGGGCGATAAAGTATTGAAAGTACTTGAAAACAAGGGCTTAATATGATAGACTTGTCGAGAAATAGGATAGCCTATTATTTTATTAACATATTTGGAGGATTAAAATGAATAAGACTGAATTAGTAGAAGCAGTTGCAGTGGCTGCATCTCTCTCAAAGAAGGATGCAGAGGCAGCTGTAAAAGCTACTTTTGAGGCTGTTACAGCAGAGCTTGCAAAGGGTGGAAAAGTTCAGCTTGTAGGTTTCGGTACATTTGAAACAAGAGAGCGTGCTGCAAGAACAGGTCATAACCCACAGACAGGTAAGGCTATTGAAATTGCTGCTGCAACAGTTCCGGCATTTAAGGCCGGCAAAGCTCTTAAAGATGCTGTTTCAAAGTAATTTTGTTTTAATATAATGACGGTGTATTATCCGTCATTTTTTATTTGTATGGATGATTTAAAACTGATTAAAGAAAGATTTTTAGAACTTTCAGAAAGAGCTGTACATAGATATTTACCAATATCTACTGATTTTTTAACTCTATTTGAACAAACTGTTTTAAAAGAACTGAAGATTTCATGTTTATATAAACTTTATGGAGGAACTGAGCTTTCAGAAAGAAAAATATGTGTTTTTTATCCTGAGGATTATGATGAGAATAAAATAATGCCGCCGGCAGAATTTATTAAAATTTCTCCTAAAAATGATAAGTTTGCAGAGAAAAAAACACATCGAGATTTTTTAGGAACAATTTTAAATTTGGGAATAAAGCGTGAAATGATAGGTGATATTTATTTAACCAAAGATAATAAATCCGCCTTTGTATATGTGCATAATAAAATGACTGAATATATTTGTTCTAATTTAAATAGGATAGGTAATGTTGTATTTTTTGCCGTAAAAAGTGAAGGTATAGATAACTGTAAAAGGAATTTTAAAATAAAGATGTTTACGCTTGCAAGCAAAAGAGTGGATTTAATAATTGCAGATATTTTTAATATGTCAAGAAATAATTCAAAGAGACTATTTTCAGAGGATAAAATTTTCATTAATGGCAGACTTTGTAAAAGAGCTGAAAAATTACTTGAAAAAGATGATATTATATCTGTGCGAGGTTTTGGAAAATTTAAGATAAAAGATGAAAAAGGTATTTCTAAAAAAGGTAAAATAAAACTTGAAATTGAAGAGTTTGTTTAGTTGACAAATACTCCCTTGGGGTATTATAATTAAATATAAGCTTTGTTGAGGTGAGATATTATGATTAAAACGATAATAGGTATTAACGGAATGATGTGCGGTATGTGTGAGTCACATATAAATGATGCAATAAGAGCTGAATTTAAAGTGAAAAAAGTAAGAGCGAACAAAAATAAAAATCAGGCGGAAATTATTTCGGAAGATCGGATTGACAAAGATAAGATTTATGATGTTATAAAAAATACAGGTTATGAGGTAATTTCGTTTACTGAAGAACCCTATGAGAAAAAAAGCTTTTTCAGCTGTTTAAAATAAGGAGATATTATGGATATAACTAAAGAAACGATAATAGGTGATATGCTGGCTGAAGATAGTGGAATAGCTTATGTACTTATGAATTGTGGTATGCATTGTGTAACATGTCCCGCAGCATTAGGAGAATCGCTTGAAGAAGCATGTCTTGTTCATGGTCTTGATCCTGATGATATGGTAAATATTTTAAATGAATATTTAATTGATAAAGCACAGGTTGAGTAGGAAAGCGTAGATAAGTAAAAATAAGTAAAAAGAAGTCTGTGAGAGAATTTCTCTTGCAGACTTCTTTTGGCGTGCTCGGAGGGATTCGAACCCTCGACCTCCAGAGTCGGAGTCTGGAACTCTATCCAGCTGAGCTACGAACACAAATTAAACATTAAAACGAAACAGAACAATATCTCCATCTTTCATTATATATTCTTTACCTTCTGAACGAATTTTTCCAAGCTCTTTAGATTTTACCATATCTTTTGTTTTCATAAATTCTTCAAATGATATAACCTCAGCTCTTATAAAGCCTCGTTCAATATCTGAATGGATTTTACCTGCCGCTTGTGGAGCTTTGGTATTTTTCTTGATTGTCCAAGCTCTTACTTCAGGTTCTCCCGCAGTTAAAAACGACATGAGCCCGAGCAAATCATATGAGCGTTCAATTAAAAGTTCAAGCCCTCCGTTTTTTATTCCTATATCTTCAAGAAACATCTGTTTATCTTCTTTACTCATTTCAGAAATTTGAGCTTCAAGTTCTGCACAAATTGGAAGTACCTGTGATTTTTCCAAAGATGCAATTTTTTGAACCTCTATGTATTTTTTATTGCTATTGATATTTTCTGCAAAATCAGTTTCGCTGAAATTGCAAGCATAAATCACAGGTTTGGCAGATAGCAATCCACTGTCTTTTACCAGTATTTTTTCATCTTCACTTAGGTCCAATGCTCTTGCAGAAATCCCATTTTCAAGTTCTTTTTTTAAGTTTTTAAAAAATTCATATTCTTTTATTGCATTTTTATCAGCTTTCATAGCCTTTGCCGATTTGTCTATTCTTTTTTCGATAATATCTAAATCTGAGAAAATAAGTTCAAGATTTATTGTTTCAATATCTTTTGTAGGATTTATATTTCCGTCAACATGTGTTATATTTTCATTTTCAAAGCAGCGTACTACATGAACAATTGCATCAACCTCACGGATATGCGATAAAAATTTATTTCCAAGACCCTCGCCTTTTGAGGCACCCTTAACAAGCCCTGCAATGTCAACAAATTCAACAACGGCAGGGGTTATTTTTTTTGGTTTATATATTTCAGCTAAAGCGTCAAGTCGCTTATCAGGAACTGCAACCACACCTACATTCGGCTCAATCGTGCAAAACGGATAATTTGCAGCATCTGCGCCTGCGTTTGTTATGGCATTAAATAATGTGCTTTTTCCTACATTAGGAAGTCCGACTATTCCAAGCTTCATTTAATTCTCCTTAATTTTGCAGGCATATGCGTTCCAACAGCCTGAGGTTATTTTTTCTTTAATTTCAAAATTGTTTTCTTCAAAACAACGCTCAACTTCTTTTGCTCTTTGTGAGATTATTCCCGATGAAATAAAAATTCCGTCTGTCTTTAAAAAGTTTATAATTGTAGGTGTAAGTTCCATAATTGCATCAGAAACGATATTGGCAATAACAGTGTTATATTTTCCGTTGATTTTATCCGTTAAATTGCCTTCAATAACATTTAAAACAGGTGTTTTAAAATTATTTAAAATACCGTTGTATTTTGCGGTTTTAACGGCTATTGGATCAATATCCACAGCATCACATTTTAAAGCTCCACATAAAAGTGCTGAAATTGCCAAAATACCGCTGCCTGTACCTATGTCAAGAACGGTATCATTATTTTTTAAATGCTTTTCAAGTAGGCTGATGCACATTGAAGTTGTTTCGTGAGAGCCTGTTCCAAATGAAAGTCCGGGTTCGATATTTAAAATTTTTCTATTTTCGGGATTGTCAATGTTTTTTATCCATAATGGCTTTATTAAAATGTTTTTTCCAACATTTAGCGGCTTATAGAATTTTTTCCAATTGTTTCTGTAATCTTCAGACTTTAAAAGCTTGTTTTTTATGTTATATGAAATATCCGCACTGTCCAGGCTTGCTCTTAAAAAGAGAGATGATTCATCCGTATTATCTTCTTCAGGGAAATATATATGAATCAAAGCTTTGCTTCTGTCTTTTTTTAAAAGCTCATCATCAATTAAGTCAATATGTGCTATTTCATCAGCATCCTGCTCCAAACAGGAATAATCTTCAGTATAAATACCATATGGAACCACCATATTTGCAATGGCTTCCGCTGTTTCAAGGTCATTGATATTTATTTCAAGTATCATTTCATTATAATTTTCCATATTATAAATTATACTACATAACCGTTTTTTTTGAAAGTTAAAAACTTGAAAAGATATGTATTGCAGTATATAATTTATTAAAATAAATATTAGGAGCAGTTTAGTGAAAATTCTTGTTATAAATGCAGGTAGCTCAAGTCTTAAATATCAGCTTATAGATATGGATGGAGAAAAGCTTCTTGCAAAGGGAAATTGTGAAAGAATCGGTGATGAGAGAAGTACTTTGAGCGGTAAAACCGCAAACGGAGCAAAGTTTAAAAAAGAAGTTTTTATGAAAACGCATATTGACGCTTTTAATGAAGTGAAAAATATTTTAACATGTGGTGAATATAAAGTTATTAATGACCTTTCAGAAATTTCTGCAGTAGGACATAGAGTTGTTCAAGGAGGTGCCTTATTCAATAAATCTTGTATTGTAAATGATGAAGTGGTAACAGGTATTGAAAGTCTTATAAGTCTTGCTCCGCTTCATAATCCTGCGCATATTATGGGCATAAAGGCTGCAACAGAGCTTTTTGGTTCTTCTGTTCCACAGGTTGTTGTTTTTGATAATGCTTTTCATAGTACAATGCCTGAAAAGGCATTTATGTATGCTTTGCCTTATAAATATTATGAAAAGTACGCCGTAAGAAAGTACGGCGCACACGGAACATCACATAGATATGTAAGTGCTGAATGTGCTAAATATTTTGACGGTAAAAAAGATTTGAAAATTATTACCTGTCATTTAGGTAACGGGTCTTCAATAACAGCTGTAAAAAACGGTAAATGCATTGATACTTCAATGGGACTTACCCCTGTAGACGGCTTGGTTATGGGGACCAGAACAGGAATAATTGACCCGTCGGCAGTCTTATATGTTATGGAAAAAGAAAACCTTACTCCTTCTGAAATGAGTACGATTATAAACAAAAAATCCGGTTATTTAGGGCTTACAGACGGTTATTCTTCAGATGACCTTGACCTTACCATAGCGGCTTCAAAAGGCGATGAAAAATGTAAGCTTGCAAGGGAAATGCAGCAGTATGGTATAGTAAAGTTTATAGGTGCTTATACAGCTGCCTTAAATGGAGTGGATGCAATTGTTTTTACAGGTGGAATAGGTGAGAATGCCGCAGATACCCGAAAGGTTGTTTGCAGTGGAATCTCAGATTTTCTTGGCGTTGAAATAAATGATGAGATGAATGAAAAGTTTGTAAGAGGTGTAGGAGGAGAAATTTCAACTGAAAATTCAAAGGTGAGAGTTTTTGTTATTCCTACAAATGAAGAGCTTATGATTGCAAGAGATACAAAAGCTCTTGTAGAAGGTAAAGTATTAGATTAAATTGCTATAAAATACTCAAAAGCGATTTTTTGCTTTTGAGTATTTTTGTTTACATTAAATTAATACTTTACCTCTTTTTATATGTTAACATAAAAAATATGAGGTATTTATGAAAGTTGCTTCGAATAAAATAACATATAATAAAATGTTTTGGCTGTTTATATTTGGCAGTCTTTTTGGTGTTTTGCTTGAAGGAGTATTTTGCCGTTTTAAATATGGTGCTTGGGAAACACATACCGTAACTATTTGGGGCGGATTTTGCATTATATATGGTTTTGGAATGTGCGGTTTTTATATAATTTCCGAATTTCTTAAAAATAAGAACAAAATATTGCAGTATGTAGCATTTGCAGTTGTTGCAGATGTTGTTGAGCTTTTATGCGGACTTATTCTTATGTATGGACTTAATATGCGCGCTTGGGACTATCGTATGCATCACTTTAATATAGAAGGTCTTATAAGTCTTAAAATAACGCTTATCTGGGGAATTTACGGAATATTGTTTTGTTATTTGGCAAAACCTATGCTTGATAAGCTTTTGGAAAAAATGGAAAATAAAGCTTGGCATACCTTATGTGCAGCTTTATCTGTTTTTATGATTGTGAATTTTACTATTACCTTTGCCGCTATTGGAAGATGGTCGTCAAGGCATAAAAATATATCTCCAAGGAATAAAATTGAAACCATACTTGATGAAATATATCCTGATGATAAAATGCAAAAACGATTTTGTGAATGGCATTTTTTAGATGAACCTTATAGAAATAGAACTGATAATTTATAGTTATTGGGTTTAATTAAATTAAAACTCTTATTACCGATATCGGTAATAAGAGTTTTATATTGTTGAAAATTGTTGTTAGTTTCCAAATGTAAGAAGGAGAAATCCTGCAGCAACTGCAGAACCTATAACACCTGCAACATTTGGTCCCATAGCGTGCATTAAGAGGAAATTTGTATTATTATATTTTCTTCCCTCGACTTGTGCAACCCTTGCTGCCATAGGCACTGCGGAAACTCCTGCAGCTCCAATAAGAGGATTTACTTTACCTTTGGTAATTAGATTTAAAAGTTTTGCGAAAAGTACTCCGCCTGCAGTTGAACCTGCAAATGCCAGAAGTCCGATTATAATAATAAGAATGGTTTTAATTTGTAAAAATGCACTGCCTTCTGCAGTTGCACCTACAGTTAAGCCCAGCATAATTGTAACAATATTACACAATGCGTTCTGTGCAGTGTCTGAAAGCCTTTCTGTAACACCGCTTTCTTTGAACAGATTTCCAAGCATAAGCATTCCTATAAGTGGGGCAACAGATGGAAGTATAAGAACACATAAAACCGTAACTATAATAGGGAAAATTATTTTTTCAGCTTTTGAAACTGTACGTAGTTGTTCCATTTTTATTTCTCTCTCTTTTTTTGTAGTAAGAGCTTTCATTATAGGCGGTTGAATAAGAGGTATAAGCGCCATATATGAATATGCGGCAACAGCGATAGGGCCTAAAAGCTGTGGAGCAAGTTTTGAAGCAAGATAAATTGCCGTAGGACCATCAGCCCCACCTATAATTCCTATTGAAGCGGCTTCTTGTGGAGAAAACATTCCTGTTGATATTGAAATAATGAATGCAATATAGATACCAAGCTGTGCAGCTGCACCTAAAAGAAGACTTGACGGATTTGCAAGTAGGGGACCGAAGTCTGTCATTGCACCTACACCCATAAATATAAGACATGGAAAAATTTCAGATTTAACACCCGCATAAATAAGTCGAAATATACCCGTATCATACCATTTTGCTCCTTGTACTAAGGTTCCGCTTGTAGATGATGTTAAAAGCGGATCGTACATAAGTTGTGGATATAGATTTACAAGTAACATACCAAAAGCTATCGGAACTAAAAGCAAAGGCTCAAATTTTTTAACAATGGCAAGAAATAACAGCATAAAAGCAACTGCTATCATTATCCAATTTTGCCAACTTAATGCAACAAAGCCTGAAGAGAGAAATATTCCTTTTAAAGCAGTTATAATTTCCATTTTATTCCTCAGTCGATGTAAGCTAAAATATCATCGGTATCAACTGCAGCACCCTTTGAAACTGTTATTGAAGTTATTGTGCCGTCTCGTGTTGCAACAATTTCATTTTCCATTTTCATAGCTTCTAAAATCATAATGACATCTCCCGCTTTTACGGAATCACCTTTTTTTATATTTATTTTTAATATGCTGCCTGGCATCGGTGCTTTAACCGACTCTCCTGTTCCTGTAGTGACAGATGAGGTTTTATTAGGTTGATTTGTAGTTTGTGAGTTTGAAGATACTGTCGTTACAGGTGATGCTATGGTGTCGCTCATATTTGTAATAATCGCATTGTTGGTTTTGTCAACATCGACTTCATATATTTTACCGTTTAATGTTACTTGATATTTCATTATTTTTCCTCCTTTACAAGCTTAATGTAATTGAACTTTAAGCAGTCGATCGGTATTTCACTTTCATTACTCACTATTGCCATAATAACAGCGGCTGTTTTTTCGTCAACATCTATAAGTTCTATTTGTGGTTCAGTAAGTTGTGTTTGAATCTTGCTATTTATAGATGTTTCTTCAACTGTTTTCTCTTTTTTTAAAGTAAACTTTAAAAAAAATTTTGACATCAGTGAAACTAAAACTGCAAGTATAATTAAAATAATAAATACAACAAGTATACCCGTTAAAGAAATATTAAGAGCTTGTCCTATTCCGATTTTATTTTCGTAAGTGGAAAGTATAAGAATATTCATGGTTTTAACCTATTTTTTTTATTGAATAAGTGAATGTGTTTTTCTTTTTTTCTTCTCTTTTTTTAAAGAATGATTTTGCTTGTTCAGGGAAAGCTATATATGAAAGAATATCTTCATCAGATTTTGAAAGACCGCTTATTTCAGTCTTTGCTTTTTCAAACATTGGTGGAAGTGTATCGGCAAATCGTCCTTGAATTTCACTTTTTCCGTCTAATACAAGTTTTTTTAATTCATTTGAGATTTTGCCGGGAGGAGAACCATATTCACCGTGAATATATGCTTTCACTTCTTTTGTGATATTTTTATATCTTGATCCGGTAAGTACATTTATTGTAGCTTGAACACCTACCATTTGGCTCATCGGTGTAACAAGAGGTGGATATCCGAGATCTTTTCTTACTTTTGGCGTTTCAATCAATACTTCTGAAAATTTGTCAAGTTTGTTTTGAGCCTTCAGCTGTGCTACTAAATTTGAAAGCATTCCACCGGGAATTTGATATTCAAGAGCATTTGCATCTGTTGAAAGCACTAAGGGATTTAACAATCCGTTTTTTAAATACTCATCTCTTATCGGTTTAAAAAAATCATTTATTTCACTTAAAATAGATGTATCAAGTGAAACTTCATAGCCTTGTACCTTTAAAGCGTATGCGGTTGTTTCAGTTGAAACTTGTGATGTGCCGCCTGAAAAAGAAGAAATGGCTGTATCTATAATATCGCATCCCGCTTCAACAGCTTTTTGAATTGATATTTGTGCAAGACCTGTTGTTGCATGTGTGTGGAGAATTGTTGGAACTTTAACAGTTTCTTTAAGTGATTTGAACAAGTCATAAGAGGTTTGTGGATCTAAAATACCGGCCATATCCTTAACACATATTGTTTGACAGCCTAAATTTTCAAGTTCCTTTGCATATTTTACAAAGGCATCAAGTGTATGAATGGGACTTGTGGTATAACAGATTGTACCTGAAGCTATAGCACCATTTTTTAAAGTTTCGTCAATGGCTACTTTTATATTTTCAATATCATTTAAAGCATCAAAAATACGTATTATATCAATACCGTTTTCAATGCTTTTTTTTACAAACATTCTTACCACATCATCTGGATAATGGTGGTAGCCTAATAAATTCTGACCTCTAAAAAGCATTTGAAGTTTTGTATTTTTGCATTTGGTTCTTATTTTTCTGAGTCTTTCCCACGGATCCTCATCTAGATAACGAAGACAGGAGTCAAATGTTGCCCCTCCCCAACATTCAAGAGAATAGTAGCCTGCATTATCAATTTTTTCAAGAATTCCTTCAAATTTTTCAAAAGGAAGTCTTGTGGCAATAAGCGATTGCTGCGCATCTCTTAGAACGGTTTCTGTAAATTCAATTTTTCTCATAATTTACCGCTCCTTAAAATATTTGAAATGTATTAAATAACAAGAATTTTTGGTAAATTATACAATAATAAAGGTGATTTCACAATCTAAAAACAAAACAATATATAAAAATTGTCGTTAAGACAAAAAAGTTTAAAACAGAACATATTTTTTTGTGCTAATATGAAAAAATGAATATTTTTATTCATTTTTTGCTTAAAATAAAAAAGACGGCTTATACCGTCTTTTAAAATATCAATTTTTAAATAAAATTCGTTTTCGATTTTCTCTGCTTTCTTTTATATAAAAATAAAAACTAAGTTTTACAGCAATAATAATGGCTACTGCATAATCAATTCTTCCGGCAGGAAAAAGTGCAATAATAGAAAAAAATAATGGAGCTTTGATTTTTAATAAAATTAGAATCCACTCAAAAACAATTATAAGTCTTGCTAATGGAAGAGCAGTAGAAACCGAATAACAAAGTGCTGCAGTTTGAAATTTAAGAGATACTTTTTTACCTTTATTTTTTACTATATCAAAATAATAGTGTTTGTCCTCAATTTCACATGAATCTATCGGTTTAAAAATAATATAAGCATAAATCGCTAAAATGAAATATATAATATATGTGATTAAATTTACCGTAATTAGACCTTTCCAGCCAAAATTAAAGCTTTGAACAAGAGGATTACCTTCTTTTTTTAAATCCGGTGTTGCTTTATAGGTTAAATACAAATCTGCAAGCGTTATAAGTAAATATAGTGAGGATAAAAAATAAAATGTTATTTTGTTTTTTTTCTTATAGTTCATATCTCGTTATTTATTGAATAAGTATTTTAATTATTATATAATAATTTTATAATTATTGCATTATAAATAATTTTGAGGGAAAGAATGAATAAGAACAGATATAAATCTTCGGTTAATAAGGTATACTATGTATTTTTGATAATTTATAACATTATCACTTTGTTGCTTTTAACGTCTAAAATATTTGTGACAACTAATATTGCACTTTTAGGCGGACTTTTATTTCTTGTGATTGACATTTTTATTTTGCTTCCACAGTTCTTTTTAACGGATTATGAATTTTGCGATGAATATTTAAAAATTACAGATTGGCCATGGCATGTTTATAAAATTAGATACGCTGACATGTTTGATATTAAGGATGGATCTTATAAAGCCGCAAGACGTCGTAAGGTAGCTCTTTCATTAAATACAATTGCAATAGGATATCAAGCAAAAAGTATAATTGAAAATAAAAATGTGAATATATATATTTATGTTTCGCCTGATGATACTAAAAATTTTTTAGCGGAACTTACAAAAAGAGTAAGGGGAATTAATGAAAAGAGTTCATCATTTACTCAAAGTATTGATGAAAATAGTGGAAAGCCCGTTATTGTTTTGTTGAATTCTATAATTAAAATATATTCAGTAATAGCAGGTTTTTTTGTAAAACTTTATAGGAAAATTCTGAAAAAACCTGTTATTGATGATAGGGTTGATAATAATACAGATATTAAAAATCAACTGGATAAATTTACAAAATTAGAAGAAAAAAAGGCTAAAGAAAAGATTGAGGTTAAATCTAAAAATAAAGAAATTGAAAAAGTAAAGGTTTATGAAACTGAAAAATCTAACAAAATACAGAATAAAGATGTTTCTAAAAAAATGGTTTCAGAGCATAATAAGTCGATAATAATTAAAAAAATGGAAGAAAATGAGGAAAAAATAATAATCAATAATAATATAAATGAAAAATTTTCAATATTTAAATCAATTGAAGATGAAGAAAAAAATCCTGAGTAATTACTCAGGATTTTTTTAAATTTCTGCAATCAGTTCTATTTCAACCAGTGAATTTTTTGGTAAATCATTAACCGCAACACAAGAGCGTGCAGGTTTTGATATAAAGTATTTTTCATATATTTCGTTGAATTTTGCAAAGTCTGACATGTTTTTTAAAAAACATGTAGTTTTAAATACCTTTTTAAATGATGAATTTGCAGTATTTAAGACATTTTTCAGATTTTCGCATACCTGAACAGTTTGCTCTTCTATTGTGTTGCCCTGTATTTCATTTGTGTCAGGGTTTATTGCAATTTGTCCTGAAGTAAATAAGAGATTTTTTACAATTTTTGCGTGTGTATAAGGTCCTATTGCTTTAGGTGCTTGGTCGGAAATAACATCTTTAATCATTTAATTTCTCCTAATAAATATTTGGTTTAAATCCTTCTTTTTCAAGTGCGGTTTTAATTTCTGATATATGTTCAAAGTTTTTAGACTCAAGTTCAATTCTTAAAAAACATCCGTTAATATCAGGATCGTCGTGATTATGCTCATGATGAACAGAAGTCACATTTCCTCCACAGTCTGCAATTATTGATGACACTGCTTTTAATTGACCGGGTTTATCCTCAAGCGGAATTATCATTGTCATTCTTCTGCCGCTTTTAAATAATCCTCTTTTAATGATTCTTGAAAGAATTGTAACATCAATGTTTCCGCCGGAAAGCAAACAACATACTGTTTTATTTTTTATAGGAAGTTTGTCAAATATTGTTGCTGCAACTGAAACGGCTCCGGCACCTTCAGTGATAAGTTTTTGTTGTTCTATCAACGCTAAAATTGCGGCTGCAATTTCATCTTCACTCACTGTGACTATTTTATCGACAAATTTTTTTACAATATTAAATGTAAGATTTCCAGGTGATTTTACGGCAATACCATCAGCAATTGTTTTTACATTTGGCAAACTTAAAATTGTATTATGTTCAAGTGAATTAAGCATTGAGGCGGCACCGGAAGATTGCACGCCATAGATTTTTACTTTTGGATTTAATGATTTTATTGCATATGATATACCTGCAATAAGTCCACCGCCGCCTATAGGTACTATTACGGCATCAACATTTGGAAGCTGCTCTAAAATTTCAAGGCCTATTGTACCTTGACCTGCAATTACATCGTCATCATCAAATGGATGAACGAAGGTATATCCTTTTTCATATTGTAAAGACAATGCTTTGCTATATGCATCATCATAAACACCGGGAACTAAAAGTACTTCTGCTCCGTATTTTTTTGTTGCTTCTACTTTTGAAATCGGCGCACCTTCAGGAAGACATATAACAGATTTTATATTATTTTTTGTTGCGGCAAGGGCCACACCTTGTGCATGATTTCCTGCAGAGCAAGCGATAACACCCTTATTTTTTTCTTCATTGCTTAATTGAGATATTTTATATGCGGAGCCTCTTACCTTAAATGACCCTGTAATTTGCAGATTTTCTGTTTTTAAATATACATTGCAGTTTTTTGAAAGCGTTGGAGCTTTTATCATATCGGTAGGGCGTATGATTTCTTTAAGTGCATAAGATGCGTGATATATTTTATCAAGTGTGGGCATTTTTTATCCTCATAAATAAGTTTTTATTTATTGCTGTTTTTTGTAATATCATAATTTGATGTATTGGGATTTTTATCATAAAGTTCTATTCTATAACCGTATTCATTTTCATAAATTTGAACATCATTTTCCTGGCATTGATTATAATTGCTTTTTTTATCGCTCAAGTTATTTATATATTCAGTTTGATTTATTGTTTGCCACTTACTTATTTTTTTTCTTGACTTACTTATTATAAACATAATTGAAAGGATTAAGAATGTTGAAATGGAAATAAGAGAACCGTAGACAAGTCCTTTATTAGTGTATTGCAATTCAATTTCATGTTCACCGATTGAAGAGTTAAAGCCTAAAAGTCCATCGTTTATAGCAAAAATTTCATTTTTATTTAGTTTTATGCCGTCTATGTACACATTCCAATTTTTGTCATAGGGTATAGATGTAAAAACCGTTTCATTTTCTTTGACATTTATTTTTCCTTTTATATGTCCATCTTTAATTGTATAATCTTTTAGTGCACCGTCTGAAAGCTTGTTGTAGCCATTTATGAAACCCTCTTTGTTAAGACCGAAAGCATAGAATTTTATATTTCCGGATGTTTTTTCTTTTTTTAATGGTATTGTTACAGTTACAGGTACTCCTGCATATATTGTGCCGAAATCAATAATATACGCTTCATCTGTCATAGAAATATTTTTTGCAGTAATTCCATCTGTTGCTGTCCACGAATTTATTTTATCATTGCCTTTAAGATATAGATAAAGTTCTTGTGTTTTATTTGATACAATCTGAAGTGTAATACTTGCACTTTCATTTGAATTTAAGAACTTATAACTTAAAATTCCGGTTTCAAGTTCTGTTTTATTAAAATCTGAAATATTAGAATGTTTGCTATTAATTACTTTTAATTGTTCCATTACATTTGAAATTCCTGTTGCACGCTCAAATAAATCGTTTTGAACATTAAAAGGATTTCCCATTTCATTTGATTTAAAATCGAGAATCTCATTATTTACAGGAAAAATAACAGGTAAAGCATAGTTGTTCTTATATGCAGTAAAATTATCGTTTGAAAGTATTTTTGAAAAAAAGGGAGATGTTAATTGATAATTACTGTTATCCACAATATATTTAAGTGCAAACATTGAATTGAAAATTGCAGTATTAGGGTTGTATGTGTAGCTGTTTATATAATTGGAATAAAGTCCTATTTCACTCATCATATTTGAGGTTTTTTCATTGGCCATAGAGCTGAAGACGGATACACCGTTGTAATTGTACCAGCAAGGATCCATTCTGGTTCTTAAATTTGTAAGCTCTGAACGGTAAAATCCACCATCATATTCATCTAATTGCTGTTTTAAACTTTTGTAAGAATTATAGTCTGATGTATAGTCTGATTTGCTTTGATTCATTTTGAAATTGCCAGTGTTTCCAACACATATTTCTGAAAAAATGATAAAAAGAAGTAAAATTGAAATGGCATTTTTCTGATATTTATTACTGTTTAAAATGATGAGAATAGCAGTATATCCTATCACAAAAATTAAAGTAAGTACAAGTGTTGTAGTTCCGACTTTTGCAGAACCTAACTTTTCAACAGCTGCTAAAAATAAAATACCGACAAGTCCTGTTGTAAGTAGTTCTTTAGCTGAAAAATCTCTTATATTTCTTATGGTTTTATATGCCATAAGAAGCAGAATAAAGCAATACATATAAGAAAAACGATATGGAAGATCATTTGGAAAATGAAACCCATGCCACACAAAATTCAGATAATTTATATTAAAACTTAAATACAAAATTGCAAGTATTGCAGAAAATGAAAGCTTTTCTTTTATAGAAATTTTTCGATTGTATAAAAATAGCGGTGCTAAAATAGCCGTTAAAACTCCGCAGTAAATGTTTGGATAAACTTCATTTCCGGATGATCTGATTGTAGGTGTTGTAGAGGTGAAATGTTGTGCCATAAAATCAAAAAAATCAAAATATTTTTTAAATTCACTTGGTGAATTTGAGCTTGTTGCAGAGCTTTGATGAAGAGTTGTCATAAGAGGAAATATTACAATAGAAGCTAAAAGACAGGCAAATATGGAGTAAATCACATATCTTGTTATTGATGATAAAAACAAAAAATTTCCTATGTTTTCCTTTTCTTCTTCAAATTTTTTATTTATTGGATATTTTGAAAAATAATATGCAAAAAAATATAATATAGTAAAAATACAAATCATATATGCCATATAATAGTTTGCAAAGAACATAAGTGTAAGAGTTAAAATATAGAGAGCACCTTTGCCTTTGTTGATTATTTTTTCAAGTCCCAATATTATAAGTGGAAACAAAACCATTGCATCAAGCCACATAACATTCCAATAATATGCGACAAAATATCCTGAAAAAGCATATAAAAGTCCGAAACCTGTACCTAGTGCACCGGTTTCATTCTTTGATTTTTTTAAATATAATGTGAATGCTCCTGCTGATAAAACTGCTTTTATGCAAATCATAGCGGCTATTGCATCAGGAATATTTTCATGTCCGAATAAAAGTATAATAATTGAAATCGGACTTGAAAGATAATTAAAAAAATTCCCTAAAAAGCTGCCGCCAAGTCCCGAATTCCAAGAATATATAAGGGAAGAATGAGAAGTGATACGGTCATAGAGTTCTGCAAAAAGCGGTCCGTATTGATGATATAAATCCATTCTTAAAATTGTCATATTGCCAAACGGCACAAGTTTGTAGCATAAATATGTAAACTGAACAATAACAAAGGCGGAAAGCATAGAAAGCAAAACATATTTATTTTGTCTGTAAAAATTATTTTGGCTTAATTTATCTCTAAGTTTACTCATTTGAAACTATTTCCTTTATGTAATTTTTATATAAAGTTTTAATCGTATTTGTAATATTTTCTTCCGTTGCAGGTAGGCTTTTGCATTTTATCACACAAGTTTCATCAATAACACTTCTGGCAACATCTTTAAGCCAATATTCACTTTTTATTTTTTCATCTTCAAAATATATTTTATATCTAAAATTTACATTTACAGAACCTAGATATGAATTTCCCTGAGTAAAATAGTTTATGGAAGGAATATCAAAAAAAATATCGGCATCTCCTAAGTTTCTTTTCATCGTTACACATCCTTTACTATAATTATATCAAAATAAATAAGTTTTTAAAAGAAATAAAAAAGACCCTGCACTTTTGTGTAGGGAAACACGATTTTATTTTTTATCTAAATCGTGATCAAGGAGCATTTGTAGGTTTATATTATCACAATAATCGTTTATTGTATTTGAAAGACCTTGAAAAAAAGGTCTGGTTTCGCATTTTTCCGATTTATCGCAACATTTATGATCTGCGACACAGGGAACGGGAATTATCGTTCCTTCTGCAGCTCTTAAAATTTCTCCTATAGAGTAATCTTCAGGTTCTCTTGTAAGTCTATATCCTCCTTGTGCACCGCGCACGGTCATAAGTATATTTGCCCTGTTAAGAGATGATACTATTTGTTCTAAATATTTTTTGCTGATATTTTGCCGTTCAGCTATATCTTTAAGTGATATAAAATCATATTTGCCCTGATTTTTTGCAAGATCAATCAGCAATCTTAAAGCGTATCTTCCTTTTGTAGAAACTCTCATCAGTATTTCCTTATAATAATTTTGAATTAGATAATATCATATTTTTTTATAAAAGCAAATTTTTATAAATGATAAAATTAAAAATTTTATCATTTATTTATAATTTTATTTAAGTTGAAGTTAAGGTTTACAGAAAATTATAAGATGAAATGTTAATATGATTTATGATATAATATATAAATGAAATTTAGTTTAAAAAAATATAAAGAAATAATTTTATATGTTGTTTTTGGATTTTTGACAACAGCAGTAAATTGGGTTGTTTATGCGATTTCAGTAAAGTTTTTTAATATCAATACTTCTCAAAATACTGAAAGACTTTATTTTTATGAAGTTTTTTCAAAAATGACAGAAAAAACATATTTTCATCTCTTTTTGTGTAATATTATCGCTTGGTTAGCTGCTGTAATTTTTGCATTTATTACGAATAAGATTTTTGTGTTTAAAAGCAAAAAATGGTATTGTAAAGTAATTTTGAAAGAATCTTTGGCATTTGTTGGAACCAGAGTTTTTACAGGAATTATAGAAATTGTAGGACATACATTTTTTGTGGCGGTAGGATTTAATAATAAGCTTTTCGGCGTGGAAGGCTTCTGGGCTAAAATTATAATATCAATCGCCGTTGTTGTATTAAATTATATTTTTTCAAGATTTTTAGTGTTTAAAAATAAGATTAGTTGAATTAAATACTTTAATTTGGTATTATTTTTTTGAATATTTCGGAGGTCTTTATGCACAACAATTTGTGTCCGAGTTGTCTTCGTGAAATCGGTGATGCCGTTATTTGTCCCTATTGTAATTTTAAAGCAGGGGATGATAATCAAGATCCTTATTTATCAATAGGAACAAGGTTAGGCGACAATGGAGTTTATATTATAGGCAAAGTACTTGAGGCAGGCGGAGATGGAGCTACTTACATGGGCTTTGATGAATTTAAAGGTATGCCTGTTTTTATTAGAGAATATCTTCCTATACAGCATATTAAACGTGTCCATCCTGAAACAAATATAAGCATTGTTCATGGTAGTAAGGCAGTAATAAGCACAGGTATTATTGCATTCATTGACCTTTGGAAAAAAATAAAAGCATTGGGTGATTTTTCCAGTCTTTTAAAGGTGTATGATGTTGTTAAACAAAATAATACTGTTTATGCTGTTTGTGAATATGTTGAAACTATAACTCTTAGAGAATATTTGTTGAAAAATCGTTTCGGATATTTGTCTTGGGATAGGGCAAAACCTATGATAATGCCGATTTTTACAGCTCTTGAGGCACTTCACGATGAGGGCATTTATCATCTTGGAATAAGTCCCAATAATATTATAGTGGATAAAGAGGGGAAGGCTTATTTAACAGGATTTATGTTAAATGATGCAAGACTTTCAAATACCGATTATAATCCGGTTAATGAAAAAGGTTATGTTCCATATGAGCAGTATGATCCAAATGGAAGAGTAGGTCCTTGGAGTGATGTTTATGCTCTTGCGGCAGTTGTTTATAGGGTACTTGTCGGAACAACTCCAATTGACAGCACTGAAAGAATGAAAAATGATAAGCTCATGATTCCGGCAAAATTTGCTGAATTAATACCTGCCTATCTTATAGATTCTTTTCATAATTCACTGAATTTAAATCCTGATGAGAGAATAAAATCAATAGAGGAATTACGAAATCAAATTTCAGGGAATCCGTCTGCGGTTATAAGAAATAAAGAAGAAACTCGTGTAGTTGAATATGTTGAGCTTACCGCAGCGGAAGAACATGAGCAAGAAATGCGCAAGCTTAAAGAAAAAGCGTTTAATGAAGAACTTAAAAAATCCGAACAAACACGAACGTTTTTTATAACTTTTTTAATAATTTTTCTTATTGGTACTATTGCGTTCGGCTCATATCTGATTATTGATAAGGCTGTAAAAAATAAGGCGAATGCTTCACAAATAGGCACAGAATCCATTACAATGCCTGATTTTATAGGGCAGAGTTTTTCGAGAATTGAAAATGATCCTGTTCAGAATGAGAGGTTTCAATTAAGAGCAACATATGAATATTCAAATGATGTTCCTGTAGGCAATATAATAAATCAAAGTATAAAAAAGGGTGAAACCGTTTTAAAAGGTGCAATTTTAACTCTTGTCGTTTCGAAGGGACCTGAGCAGATAACCGTTGAAGATTATTCAGGGAAAAGTTTTGATGTAATTTCTGAAATGCTTAAAGAAAAAGGTATTATAGTAAAAAAAATTGAAAGGGAAAATGACGGAACTCATACTCCTGGTACAATAATAGGGTCAAGTCCTGCAAAAAATACAGTTGTTAAAAAAGGTGATGAAATTCATCTTCAGGTATGGGGAGAAAAACCTACAACAACTACAAAATCTGAAGGTACAACTAAAAAATCATCAATAATTAATTTGTTTGGAACTTAGTGTTATAAAAAATGCTCCTGATTTTGTCAGGAGCATTTTTTATAAATGTAAAATTGCGGTTGAAATTGCAAAGTATATAGTAAGTGCAACGGCATCTACTATTGTTGTCAAAACAGGACTTGCCACAACGGCGGGATCAAATCCGATTTTTTTTACAGCCATGGGAAGAACTCCACCTATGATTTGTGCGGAAAGCAGTGCTATTATTAATGTAAGACACACACAAAGAGCGACAATAGGAGATACTTTATCAACTACAATTATTTTTATAAAATTTCCTATTGCAAGCGTTATTCCGCATAAAAAACCTATACGTGCTTCTTTCCAAATAACTTTAAAAATATCTTTAAAATGAACTTCACCTAATGACAAGCTTCTTATAATAGTAGAACTTGATTGTGCACCGCCGTTTCCACCACTATCCATAAGCATGGGTATAAAAATAGTGAGAGCCATACAGGATTGTAAAGCGTTTTCAAAGCTTGCGATAATTTTACCTGTAAATGTAGCGGAAATCATAAGTACCAAAAGCCAAGGAATTCTACTTTTGTAAATTTTAAAAACACTGGATTTAAGATATGGCTTATCAGTTGGAACAACTGCAGCCATCTTTTCAATATCTTCCGTACTTTCACTTGTAATAACATCGATGGCATCATCAACGGTAATAATACCGACAAGACGATTTTCATTATCAACAACAGGTATTGCTAAAAGGTCATATTTTGAAAATTTTGCAGCAACCACTTCCTGATCTTCTATTGTTTTTACCTTTATAACATCTGTATCCATTATTTCGCCTATGGTATCATCCATATTTGAAAGTAACATTTTTTTGACAGTTATTCCACCGATTAATTTTTTTACATCATTTGTTACATAGCAGTTATATATGGTTTCTTTATCAATACCGGTTCGTCGTATTCTTGTAAATGCATCTTCGACGGTAAGTTCCGGAGTAAGTCTTATAAACTCAGTTGTCATTATGGAACCGGCAGAATCTTCAGGATATTGAAGAATTTCATTTATGCTTTTTCTTGTTTCTGCATCTGTATGTTTTAAAATTCTTGTAACAACAGATGCGGGCATTTCTTCGATAATATCAACCGCATCATCTACATAAAGTTCTTCAAGAACGGCTTTTAGTTCGGTGTCTGAAAAAGCCTTTATCATAAATTCCTGATCGTCACTGTCAATTTCAACAAAGGTATCTGCTGCAAGCTCTTTTGGTAGGAGTCTGAAGAGAAGCGGAAGTTTATCGTTTTCAATATCTCTAAATGCAAATGCTAAGTCTGCGGCTTTAAATTCTGATAAATAATTTTTTAAATCAGAATATTTTTTATCATCTAAAAGTTCAAGAATTTTTTCCACATTTATCATAAGTTTCTCCTAAAATCAAAATTGAATTTAAGATGAACTTATTCCTTAAAACTTAACGGACGCTTTGTATGCAGTATTTAAGTATAGAGGAATAGGCTCACCGTTTGTACTGTGATCTGCGTCCATTAAATCACCATCCCTAATAAAAAATATATGATAAACAATAATAAAAAATAACCGTATAAGATTTGGCTTTACACAGAATAAAATCAATATATTGAATAATATGTTTTTTATATTTTTAATATATTGATTTCACATTTTTTAATTTTGTATACATGTATGATAGCCTTATCTACCGTTTATTATTTATATTATCTAATTGAATATGAGTTTTGTCAAGGTTAATTTCAAAAATGGATTGACTTAAAAGATTTATAGTGTTAAACTTTTCACACTATATTGTTAATAAGTATATAAATAACTAGTAATTTTATAGATTTTAATTATAAATAAATATATTATATGTTTTCATACTTTGCATTAAATTAAATAAATTTTAAATATAAATAATTCATCTATGGCCATAGATAAATAAGGAGAATAAATAGCTTATGAAAAAGAATTCGGTATTGCAAAAGTTAACAGTGTTTTTTTTAGCGTTTATAATGTTTTTTGGAGTTGCTGTTCCGAATAATATTGTATTTGCAGATAACTCATATAAAAAACGAATTGATGTTACAATTAAAGATTTTAAGATAACTGATAAAGATGGAAATGTTCCGTCTGAAGGTTATTCAACTGATTCTGTTTTTAAGCTTCAATATAAGTGGAATGTGAAAAATAGTAAAAATGAATTATATGAAGGGAACTATTTCGAGTTGGATTTACCGGAACAATTTAATTTTTCACAAGAAAAATTAAATTGTAACCTTAAGATTTTAACACAAAATGAAAAAAACTTGGCCAAAGTTGATGTTATACCAAAAAAATATGGTGGTGGAAAAGTAAGGGTTAGTTTTACAGATTATATCAACAGTAAAAATGATATAAGTGGTATTTTATCGTTAAATGCGAATTGGAATATAGATGTTTATCCTGTAGAAAAAGAAAAGATATATAAGATAAATTATGATTTATTCACAGAACAATTGACTATAAAACAAAAAACAAAAATTGAAATAAATAACAATGATAAAAAAGTTGTAAGTAATTCAGATAAAATAAATAGTAGAGATGTTGAAAACAGTGTTGTTAAGTCATTTAAAAAGATAGATAAATTTAAGAAGTTAACACAAAAAAAATCTTTAAAAAGAGGACCGTCATTTAATACGGGTGATCCTATGAAAAATGGTAAATTGACGGTATATGATGATAGTCATAGGATTACAGATTTGTCAAATGGAGATGGTAATTCTTTAAATACATATAATCTTGCAACAATGACAAATACTTTATTTACTATCAAATATGTGCCTTTTTATCATGTTGGAGAAGATGGAAATCATGAGTTTGGTAATCAGAAATTTGTTGTGGATATTCCGACATATGGTTTTAAACTTATAAATCCTGGAAGTGAAGGGGCACAGTTTAGTAAAATTACATTATTGGATAAAGATGGAAAAAACATTCCTTTAGATCCTATAAATCAAAATAATTATGATAAAGTAGTTAAAATTATTTATAATATAAATGATACTCTTTTCCCTTCTTTAGGAAGTGGAGCGGGTATGGTTTTTAATATTGCTTTTTCCAGAAAAAGTTTATCAGAAGCTGATTGTGAGAAATGGCTTAGTGAGGGAAAACTTGAAACAGGACTAAATGTTGTGGCATGTGAAGGTGAAGGTAATCTTCCTATTAACAGTACAGATAATCCTTCTGAATATAAGTGGAGAATGGCACCTGAAAATTTTAATGATACAAAAACAACTATAACAGGCGATCATTATTTAAATGCCAGCAGTAATGCTAAAATAACTAATATTGGTTTAACAACTTTTTATGATAGAGAGCCAAAACAATTGGCTTTTGATGGAAATAAAGACTGGTATTATTATACACAAGGAACAATTCACGATAATAATACGCCGCTTATGAAATTAAAGCAGATTAAGTTGTATGTACCTAAAATTGCAGGTTCTGAAAACAATTTTGTTTTGAATCAATTGAAATATAGAAATAAACTCTATGATAACGATTTGACAAATCTTCTTAATATAAGTGAAATAAAAAATGATAATGATGGCAAGGGGAATTATTATTTATTGACTCCTAAAAAAGCAATATATAATAATGGCAGTGATTTCAAGTGGAATGATGCTGTTAAAAATGGTTTTTCTCCAATTTGGCAAGTACCTGATGGAGTTGATGATTTAGGATCGGATGTTTTATATAAAGCAGAGTCGCCTGAGTTTACTTTTGAGATTCCTAACGGGGTTGACGGTAGTCAAGATATTGTAGTAACTGATAGTAATCAAGGAGTTAAAATAAAAACCTTTAAAAAAGAAATTGGGGACAATTATAATATTTCCGGTTTTAAAGATAACGGATATCAACTTAAAAAAAGCGGAACTATAGGCTTCTATACAGCCAATGCCGTATCAGCCGATACAAATTATAGAGATGTTAAATTTGCACAAATCAGTAATGGTTGGCATGTTTTAAAGGATCAAAATGGAGATTGGACTGAGTATTTTCCTCAAAATCAGACGGGATCAACCGTTGAAACTTTTGAATTCCCAAAAGAAATTCAGCCAAAAGCATGGCATGCTTTTACGAGTACGTGGTCTAATAACATGTTTAAAGTAGACAAGATTGTCTATACAACAGAAGATGGAATAGAACATATAGAAATTATTAACGATTATGCATATCTTACTAACAATGGAAATCACTTTCCAAGAATCGATTTTAACACATCAGGCGGTAGGGTAACTAAAGTTAAGGTTTATTGGGAATCTTTGAATAATGATATTTTTAATGCATCTACCTATGCTTCATATAATCCACATAGTGTAAATAAAAATTTATATAGTGCTTATAGTAATTTTGATTATTATGTAACACCTGAAGCTAAAGGTATTTTACAAGTTAAATATAATGCTCAATCAACAGATTCGAATGCAAATGCAAATGATAACTTTACATCCGAAGCGGAAAATGCGGTGAAATCGCCGGTAAATGATGTAAGTGGAAATGCATATGATGATTTCTTTTGGATGACGGTAACTAAAAAGCCTTGCACATTGCTTGTTGCTGAAAGTACGGATGAACGAAAAAAAGAAAATAAGATACTTTATCCAAATCAAGCGGAAAACGGATTATTTTTTGATACATGGATGCTTTTCCTTAATTATGGTAATGATAATAAATATTCACCAATTGCAGAAAACCCAAAGATAGTTATGAATGTAGATACATTAAACTTGGAGGGTCTTAATAGTCAGGGAGAAAAAAATGGTCTTTTAACCGGAAGGTTTAAGGCTATGAAAGCTTTAAGCGGTTGGAAGATTACATATAAAACTGCTGATAATGCTACAAATACAGAAAGTGCTGAAAAAATATATAACATTGGAGATATTGAAGATAATACAGATATAGACCTGGGTATTGATAGAAATGTGGAACACTTATCAAGTATTGTTTTATCATATGAAGGAACTTTCAATATCAAATCGTTTGTAGATGTTCAAACAGGGCGAGTAATGTTGTTTTCCAACATTGAATATGAAATGAGAAATACCGATTTCAAAGGAAATTCTCTGAAAATTCAAAAAGATAAAGGTATATCTTGGTATGGACCTAATTATTTTGTTATAAATCTTACCGGTAAATATTATAATGATAATTGTACTGATTCCAATCACATTCATGATTCGAATAAAGGTCAAGTATTCGGTGGTAGAAGTTGGAACAATAATTATCTTCCGCAACGTTATGGATTATTGACACGTACATATATCGTTAACAATAAGACGAATGACAATGTTATTGCTAATAGTGGAGATTCAACTATAAATTCTATTGTACAAACGGGAACGGCAACGCAGAAAGTAACATTTAGGACAAAAGCGCATGCTTATGCTATGCATTCAGATATGCCAAAACCGGGACAAATGCCTTATGGAATACCTGAATCAGCTTATGCTGAAATTACAGATGACCAGTTTTCAGCGGATTTGGATAAATGTAAATTTTTAGGATATGACAATGCTTCAGGCAATGTAAAAATTGAACAAATTACGGATGCTGATGGTAAAAGATGGATTAAGATGTCTATTACCGAAGATGGCATAAAAGCTCTTAACCGTGAAATTAGACGAATAAGTAATGGATATTCTTACTACTATTATTATAATGATAGTAACCTGAAATTTATGGAAGATCCAATGGTTATAGCACTTAAAAGTTATAGACATACAAGTGTAACAAAACTGGGAAAAAATGAGCATTATCCTTATGGTATGGTTTACTATAATATGAGTGATATTGAAAGTAAACTTGATGGTAGTAAGAAGGAATATTACAGTTATGCCAAGCTTGAAGGTGATTTATATAGTTTAACTGAAAATGCGGCAACAGCATTAGGGGCAACAAAAGAGAAGAAACTTTTCGGAATAAATCTGAAAAATATTCAGGTTATTGTTTCTAAAAATTCTGCTGTAGGGTCAAGTATTTATCCTGGAAAATACGATGATATAGTTTATGGAGGTTCAGGAAGCGGTTTTTCTACACAAAAATTTTATCCGGATGAAAGAAATGACCTTCGTGGAGATTTCTTTGTACAAACATCTGATAGTAATGGTTTTAAAAATTATACTGCAGTTATTGAAATTCCTAAAAATGGAAAGAATGTACAATATACGGGTCAATCTCAAACTTTAAAAAATGGATTTGACATGTATTTAAAAGGTAAAGTCAGTGTTTTGGGAGATACCAGGCAAGGAGGAAAGCAAGAGTTTTTATACAGTGTTGATGGAGGAATTAATTTCCTTCCGGCAGAAAATATAACTGATTGGTCAAAAGTAACTCATGTTAAAATTGATTTAGGAGAAATTCCTAAGGGGAATCAGATAAATATTAAATTACCTTTAAGAACCGATGAAAAGAATACAATAGATGAGCTTGAAGCGTATATCGGAGGGAAATTTGATGCAACTGATTATACAGATAAAACAATAAGTGAGTATCTTCAACCGGTTAAATATTTATATGGGAATTTTAAAATTGCCGGTTCTGATGTTTGGTGGGATAAAAATGAAAATGGAATATTTGATGATGGAGAGAAAAAAGCAAAAGGTGTTAAACTTGAACTTTATTCGCCTAACTATAATATAACGATTAATGATAAAATTATTCCTGCAAACACTTTAATTGATACTGCTATAACAAATGATAATGGAGAGTATGAATTAAAAAGTTATATGCTTGCTGAAGGTCAGCGGATAAAAGTTACCATGCCTAATGATGGAACTAAGCTTACACTTAAAGCGAAAGATTCAGATATGCTTAAGCTTAAGAATTCTGATTTTGACAGAGTAAACTATAAAACGTCCCAATTACCTAAGTTAATGAAAGACAAAATCTTTGATTCTATTGGATGTGGACTTATAACTCTTCCCAAGATAAAAACTGAGACAGTAAAACTTCATGTTGGGGATGAGTCTTTAGACGCAGCGGCTAAAGCGATTGTAACAAGTGAACACCCTACTGAACAACCAAAATTAAATTATATAGAATTAAGTGGAGATATAGTAGATATTACTGATAGCGGTAAAGTAAAATCAAAGCTTACAGGTAAAGTTCAAGGTAAAGTTGTTACAACTAATACATTGGCAAGTAGTGAACAAGCCATTCCTGAAGATACAGTAACGGCAAATTATGATGTTATTGTTTATGGAAATGTTATTTATCATAAGAATCATGTTGATGTTACAGGTGAAGCACCGGTAGATAATGGTGAATATTATAAATCTGTTAAACCTGATGGGTCTGATGCAGGTACAGATGAATTGACCGTTTTAGATACGGGTACTATGAAAAGATTAGGCTATATCTTTAAGGGTTGGAATACACAATCAGATGGTAAAGGCATAATGTATTCCGTTGGTGATGTAATTAAGACCGGAAGTATTAATAAGGACCTGGAACTTTATGCAATTTGGTCTTTGATGTGGACACCAATGGAACCGCCCACTCGAGACGTTAAGGTAAGTAAGGAATGGAAAGACGTATCAGGAAATGCGGTAACAGGCGCAGTAGATAAGATTGAAGTAGAGTTATACAAAGACGGAGCAGCGACAGGTCAAAAGCTTGAGCTTACGAAAGACAATAACTGGACAGCAAGCTTTGAAAAACTTCCTGTATCAGCCGTTTTAGGCGGAAAGGTATACAAGTATACGGTTAAGGAAGTAGGAGAAAGCGGCGCGGCCGTTCAGTTGAACGGAAAGTGGTTCGGCGTTTATTACGACGGCACAATGTCAGACGGCTTTAAGATTATCAATAAAGAGAAACTACCCTGGACACCAATGGAACCGCCCACTCGAGACGTTAAGGTAAGTAAGGAATGGAAAGACGTATCAGGAAATGCGGTAACAGGCGCAGTAGATAAGATTGAAGTAGAGTTATACAAAGACGGAGCAGCGACAGGTCAAAAGCTTGAGCTTACGAAAGACAATAACTGGACAGCAAGCTTTGAAAAACTTCCTGTATCAGCCGTTTTAGGCGGAAAGGTATACAAGTATACGGTTAAGGAAGTAGGAGAAAGCGGCGCGGCCGTTCAGTTGAACGGAAAGTGGTTCGGCGTTTATTACGACGGCACAATGTCAGACGGCTTTAAGATTATCAATAAAGAGAAACTACAAAAAACAGAAGGAGATAAAAAAACTTCTAATTCTCAAAAAAATCAACCAGACAAGACACAATATAATAGGAATAATTGTTTGCCAAAAACAGGTGGTGGAATAGATATTTCTGCATATGTTTGGTTAATGTTAGCCTCAGGAATTTTAGTATTTATTATTATTTACAAACGTAGAAAATATACTAATTAATATATTGTAATTCAAACAATATACAAAAAGGTGAGCTGTTATATAAAAGGGTATGTATTGTATAATTACAGGCATACCCTTTATATATGAGAAAATGTTAAAAAATAAATGTTATTAAATATGGTTGTTTTTTATTTATATTTTGAATTTTTGTTTAAATTTTTGCTTAATAAATTGATAATGTTTTACAATATTACAATTTTTTTTACTTTTTTTAATTTGGTATTGATTTTTTTTTTATGTTATGCTAATATAGCAAAACACGCTGTGAAATGCAGTATGTTTGGAGGTAAAAGATGTCTGCACTTGAGGTAGTACTTGGGATATTATTGATAATATCATCTATTATTATTGTTGTTTCAGTGCTTATGCAAGAGAGCAAGCAAACGGGACTTTCAGGAGCAATTGCAGGTGGTGCCGATACTTTTTTTGGTAAAAATAAAGGTAGAACTATAGAAGCAAAATTGGCAAAGTTTACAAGATATTTTGGTATTTGGTTTTTATTACTTTGCTTAGCAACTGTTTTAGTACTTGTTTTTGTTAAATAAATTTGCGTTTTTCGCAAATATGATCCATTAGCTCAGTTGGCAGAGCACTTGACTTTTAATCAAGGTGTCCGGAGTTCGAATCTCCGATGGATCACCAATTTTAAACCTTAATGTATATTATACATTAAGGTTTTTTTATATATAAAAATATATATGGTTAATTTTGAATTATTTTTATACTTGATTTTAATTTGGTATTATGTTAACTTATATAAGTTATTTTTGACTAATTATTATAAGTTTATATTAAGGATAATGAGTTGACGAAACAAAAAGAGATTGAAATTGTAAAGATTATGATTCAAAAATATTGCAATAAAAAACATAGAACAAAAACAGGATTTTTATGTGATGATTGTGAGAATTTGTTTGATTATGTTAAATTAAGACGCTCAAAGTGTATATTTGGAGACGACAAGCCTTTTTGTTCAAGTTGTAATATTCATTGTTATAAATTGGAGAAGAGACAACAGATAAAAGAAGTCATGAAATATTCAGGACCTCGTTTAATTTTTTCTCACCCGATTCTTGTATTTAAGCATTTAACAGAAACAATAAAATTTAAAAAAAGGATTAAAAATGATTGATAAGGCTTTGATGAAATTTTTAGGAAAAAGCAGAAAATATATATATTATTCCGTTTTATCAATGACTTTAGGATTTATTGCCAATGCTTCCACAACGGCAATTATTTGTGAAATGTTTTCTCTTGCTATAAAAAAATCCCGATTAAAAGAATATGGTGTTTGGTTTATTTTTTTGTTTTTTTCTCTTTCAATAAGATTTATTACCACAAGGATTTCTTCGAGATTAAAAGATGAAATAGGATGTAAAGTAAAAAAAATCTTTAGAGAAAAAATATACAATAAAATAGTAGGGTTGGGTTTAAAAACAACTAATGGTATAAGTATGGCGGGACTTACACAACTTTCAGTAGAAGGCATAGAACAACTTGATCTTTATTATTCAAGTTATGTACCGCAGTTCTTTTTTGCAATGCTGTGCCCATTGATTTTATTTTTTATTTGTGTAGGTATAAATTGGAAGTATGCATTTATATTGCTTTTATGTGTTCCGTTAATTCCTTTATCAATAATGATTGTTTCAAAATATGCAAAAAGAATTTTTTCTAGATATTGGGATGAGTATACATCAATGGGAGATATATTTCTTGATAGTATTCAGGGTCTTAAAGAACTTAAAATTTTTAGAGCTGATGAGCAAAGACATAAGCTTATGAATGAAAAATCAGAGAAATTCAGAAAAATAACAATGAAAGTTCTTGTTATGCAACTTGCAAGTACTACAATTATGGATTTGGTTGCTTATGGAGGAGCAGGCGCAGGAATATCTGTTGCGATTTATTCGGCAATGAATGGTATGGATATTTCAAAGGCTTTATTTTTAATTTTAGTTGCTGTTGAATTTTTCCTTCCGTTAAGAGCGTTTGGCAGCGCTTTTCATATTGCTATGAATGGATTAAGTGCAGGTAAAAAGATAATGTCATTATTATCGGAAAAAGAACAATTATGGGGAAATGAACAAGCAGATATAAAAAGTATAAAGCTTGATAAGGTAAACTTTGCATATAATGACAGTCGAGAAATTTTAAATAATATTTCGATGGATTTTCCTCAGAAAAAATTTACGGCAATAGTAGGTGAAAGTGGAAGTGGAAAGTCAACAATTGTAGGTCTTATAACTGGTGCGCTTTCTTGTAATAGTGGTATGGTGTTTGTAGGGGATAAGAAAATATATTCTCTTTCAAGAGAAAGTTATTATTCTTCAATTTCGGTTGTGAGTTGCAATACATATATATTTAATAAAACTATAAGAGAAAATTTTTTTATTGCAAATTCAAATCTTAGTGATAATAAAATTTATACATTTTTAAAAACTGTATTACTTTATGATTTTATTTGCAAAAATGGCGGTCTTGATATGATTATTGCAGAAGATGCATCAAATCTTTCCGGTGGGCAAAAACAGAGACTTGCACTTGCAATAAGTCTTGCAGCAGATAAAGATGTTTATATTTTCGATGAAGCGACAAGTAATATTGATTCGGAAAGTGAAAAAATACTTATGAAAAATATTATTGAGTTGAGCAAAAGAAAAACGGTGATTCTGATATCACATAGACTGGAGAATGTAATATATGCCGATAATATATATTTTATAGATAGTGGTAAAGTAAAAGAATTTGGTACTCATAAACAATTGATGCAAAATAATAGTGATTATGCATATCTTTATAAAAAACAAAAAGAACTTGCACATGGATATTTGGAGAAAATGATATGACTTCAGTAAAACGAAGAAGTGGATTTAAGATCATGTCAAGACTTATATTACTTTTGGAAAGTCTTTCTTACATAATGTTGCTTGCGGTGATAAATGGCAGTGCGGGATTTATATGTGCTATAGGAATAACGCTTTTTGGAGCGATAGGTATAGCAAAGCTTTTGGGTGAATCAATTGTACTTTCCTATACGTCTATAATAGTTTTGTGTATAAGTTGTGGGATTTTAAGAGGTGTTTTAAAGTATTTTGAACAATATAGCAATCATTATATCGCTTTTAAATTGCTTGCAGTTTTAAGAGATAAAATTTTTAATGTATTGCGTAAACTTTGTCCTGCAAAGCTTGAAACAAAACAAAAGGGCAGTATTATAGCAATGATAACATCAGATATTGAGACTCTTGAAGTTTTTTATGCACATACTGTTTCACCCATCTGTATAGCGATTTTAGTATCATTATTTATGTTAATCTTTATAGGAATTTATTCAAATATTTATTTTATGATTATTGCACTTTTGGGATATGTTATTATTGGTATTTTATTTCCTCTTGTTTTTTCAAAGCATATAAAAAAATCGGGTGTAATATATAGAAGAGAATTTTCCCTTTTTAATGCTTTTTTTCTTGATAGTATAAAAGGAATTTCAGATATCGTTTTGAATAATGCGGGAAGAAAGCGTGCATCAGAAGTAAATGAGCGTTCTGATAGACTTATTTCTGAAACAAGAAAAATGAAAAAAACAACAGCAAGATTTTTTGCATATATTGAACTTACGGTTTCAGCAATTGTTATATTATCACTTGTTACGGGAATAATTCTTTTAAATAATGGTGAAATTTCAATAGGTAGAATGATTATAGGTGTTGTTTCTATTTTTGGAAGTTTTGGATCTGTTATTGCAGTTGCTGCTCTTCCTTCAAATCTTACTCAGACATTTGCAAGTGGAGACAGAATTTTAAATTTATTAGATGAAAAACCTGCAGTAGAACCGGTTATAAACGGTGAAACTATTTTGTTTGAAAATTTGTGTGTAGATGATTTATCATTTTCTTATAATCAAAAGAATGAAGTATTAAAAAATATATCTTTGAGTGTTGAAAAAGGTGAAATTGTCGGGATAGTAGGAGAAAGCGGTTGTGGAAAATCTACTCTTTTGAAGCTGCTTTTAAGATTTTTTCAAAAAAAATATGGGAATATATATTACAACGGTATAGAGATTGATAGTATAAATTCTGATAATCTTTTGCAAAACATAACTATGGTAAGCCAAAATACATATCTTTTTGATGATACAATTTTAGAAAATTTGAGAATTGCCAATAATAATGCAACGATTAATGATATAAAAGAAGCTTGTAAGTTAGCGTCTGTAAATGATTTTATAGAAATGCTTCCGGATGGATATAATAGTAAGGTTGGTGTTTCAGGCAGCAATTTATCTTCAGGAGAAAGGCAGAGAATAGGACTTGCAAGAGCCTTTTTAAGTGGAGCAAAGCTTATTTTGCTTGATGAACCTACAAGTAATGTGGACAGTATAAATGAGGGAATAATACTTAGTGCTTTAAAACAACAAAAAAAACATAGAGGTATTATTCTTGTTTCACATCGTGAGTCAACAATGGCGATAGCGGATAGAATATATAAAATTGAAAATGGTAAAATTCAGGAGGTTATTTAATTGAAAATTGTTGCATTTCAAAAATTTAAAATAAAAGATATAGTATTTCTTGCAATAATATCTGCAATTGTTTTATTAACGGGTGGAGTTATGCCGCTTGTAGCGCATATTCCGATCTTTGGAATAATACAGATTGTTCTTGGTTTTCAATTTTCTATTTTTCCCGCAATAGGCGTTATGAAAGTAAAGAAAGCAGGTTCTTTGTTATTTGTTGCGATTTTTAGCGGTATAGTTCTTATTTTTATGAATCCAATTATGTTTGCTTGTCTAATTTTATGTGCTATTTTATCAGAAACAATTTCTCTTTTGATTTTTAAGAGCTACGAAAAAGATGCTGCATGTTTCCTTGCCAGTGCTTTATATCTGCCGTTTTCACTCCCATTTCTTTATGTTTGGTATAGAATTATCGGCGGTGAAAACACAGTAGCATCATATGCAAATTCAAAACCGTTATTAGCTGTTGTTATGTCATTATTGGTAGTAATTATTTGTTGTTTAGGTTCTTTTATAGGAGTAAAAATATCTAAAGAGCTTAAAAAATCAGGGGCTTTAAAAAAATGATTTCAAAATATCGTTCATCTATTTACCCGATATTTAGTATTTTTCTTTCACTTTTTATTATGGTTTTCGGATTGATAAGAGCTAAATATATAGGTGGAATATATTTTTTACTTGCTGTTTATCTACTTTTTTTTATAACAGGTTTTTATAAAGCCTGCTTAAAGATACTTCCTCCGTTTATAATTTTAACTCTTATTTTTTCTGGTTGTACTTATTTGATTAATAAAAATATATTCTCAACATTAGCAATGACTAACAGGATTTTGACGATTTTTGTTTCAGTAATTCCAGGTATGAGTATTAGACTTGTTGATCTTATAAGAAGTTTTAATCAGTTAAGGATTCCTCGTGTTTTTACGTTGGGAATGCTTATTGCTTTTAATTTTGTTCCTCTTTTAAGAAAAGAGATTAGTCAGATTCGTGAAGCAATGAAAATAAGAATCGCAGGTAAGATGAGTATCAAAATATTTTATAGAGCTCTTTTGATTCCACTTGTTATGAGAGTTGTAAATATTTCGGACACTCTTTCATTGAGTGTTGAAACAAGAGGTTTTACACTTACAGGGAATAAAGTCAGTGTTTATAAACCGGTAAAACCTTTATTTAAAGATTTTGCGGTACTTTTTTTTACTGTTATATTTGCTTTAATATCTATGGTGATTAAATGAATAAAGCAATAAGTTTTGAAAACGTTTCATTTTGTTATGATGGTTACAAAACAAAAATTCTTAACAATGTTAATTTTAATGTGTATTATGGCGAATTAACACTTCTTATGGGTTTTTCGGGCAGCGGAAAAAGCACTGTTATGTCTATTGCTTCAGGTATAATACCGAATGTCATAATGGGAAAACTTGAGGGACATGTATTTATAAATAATAAAAATATTGCAGGAAAAACTTTAAGTGAAATTTGTAGGTCTGTAGGGATTGTTCTTCAAAATGCAGATTCTCAGATAATACAAAAAACAGTTGAAGATGAAATTGCTTTTGGATGTGAAAATTTTAATATTGCATCTGATGATATTGAAAAAAGAATTGAAAAAGCCTGTTCACAAATGAAATTGGATAAAAAAGCTTTTACGCAAAATCTTTCAGGTGGACAAAAGCAATGTTTGATAACTGCTTCGGTTTTGGCAACTAAACAAAAAATAATCATTCTTGATGAACCGCTTGCCAATTTGGATATTGAAGCGGCAAATACACTTATGAAATCGCTTAGAATTCTAGCTAATAGAGGATATGCAGTACTTATTATAGAACATAGAATAGATATATTGATGCAATATGTAGATAGCTGTTGGAATATCGATTCTGGAAATATAAGCTATATAAATAATAAAGATGAGTCTTTAAATTCCCATGTAAAAATAATACAAGATATAAGTAAGAATCTAAAAAAAAGAGACTATGCTTTTAATATTAAAAATTTATGTTTCAGTACTTATAATAAAATTATTTTAAATAATATAAATCTTGATATTTATAAAGGTGAACGTGTTTTAATTTTGGGAGAAAACGGGTGTGGTAAAACAACACTTTTGAAATTGATTGCAGGGCTGTATAAATATAAAGAAGGAGAAATACATCAAAATATAATTTCAAGTTCAAAATTAAATAAAAAGTGGTTTAAAAAAATAGGATATATTTATCAAAATCCTAATTATCAACTCTTTATGCCTACTGTTAAAGATGAAATTTTATTTAATGCCGTATCAAAAGAATATTCATACAAGATAGTGGAATTATTTAATCTTTATGCCATTCTTGAAAAACATCCACATTCACTTTCAGAAGGACAAAAGCGACGAGTGTCAATAGCAGCCGTGATGGCTTCAAAGCCTGAGGTTGTGTTTTTGGACGAACCTACCGTAGGTCAGGATTTTTTAGGACTTAAATTTCTTGTGGATGCTTTAAATCAAATTCATAATGAAACAGGTAACACAATGATTACTATAACTCATGATATGAGATGTGCAGAAGCTCTTTGTGATAAAACTGTTGTAATTTATAATGGAAGTATTAAAAATATGGGTGGTAAAGAAATTGCATATGAATATTTGTCAAATAAATTATTTTAGGAGATATAAGTGAAAAGAAAAGTTTTGTCGATAATATCTTTTTGTTTTGTAATTTTTATGATTTTGGTTATTCCAACATTTGCAGTTACAGATAATCAATTGGAAGATGGAGAGTATAATGTTAAAATAAAATTGTGGCATTCTACTGAAAATAGAGAATCAATGGCAGCTTCAGCTTTTTATGAAGATGCAAAAATTGTTGTTTCAAATAAGATGATGACGATGTATGTTGATACTAAATCGCTTACTATAAGCGGACTTACCGCAAGTCTTCAGGAAATGGAGGTTCTAGATGAAAGCG
This sequence comes from Candidatus Fimenecus sp., assembly GCA_052169395.1. Lineage (GTDB taxonomy): Bacteria > Bacillota > Clostridia > Oscillospirales > Acutalibacteraceae > Fimenecus. Next base: position 93,355 of record JBQNCN010000001.1, read on the forward strand.
GTAAATATGTTTATGCAACTATTGAAGAAAAAGATTCATCGGGAAATCCTAAAAAATTTAGTTTTAATCTTCCTCATACAAAAGAATATTTAAACGTTAAAGTTAATCCTAAAGTAATACTTATGGCAAATCAGTCAATAAGTGCAAGAATAAAAATAGATTATTCTTCTTTAGAAATGGTTGAAGGTGAAATAACTGAAAAACAAATTAAAATTATTGAAAAAACCACTGAAAAAAGAACTACAACTACAGTTCCTATTACAACAGAAAAAATAAGTGAAAAAGAAACTGAAAATTTTGAAACATTAGAGAGTACTTCATTAATAGAATCTAAAACCTCAGAAAAAACAAAACTTAATAAAATTAATAAGAATTATAATAAAATTAAAATAACAGTAGTTGTATCATTTATTGCCATTTTAATAATTGCAATAACATTAGGAATAATTATTGTAATAAAAAAGAATAAAGAATAATTTAAAAGCTCTGGTATGCCAGAGCTTTTAAATTATTAAAAAACAAAAAACCTGCCTGACCGTATTTCGCAAATTGTAACCTGCTCTTAGCAGGGTGGGAAAGTGTCTCTTCCTTCTGTGCTCCCTTCATCCACTAAAAGTGGGAGGTCTGCGCCCGGGATTTGAATCCGTTTCCCTATTTTAAAATTGTTGGGCCACACATTGCGTAAAATGTCTCGAATCAGGCAGGCTGAATTTATTCAATTATATCTTCTTCATCTATTATATCATAAATTTCTTCAAGACGCTTCTCAAATATTTCTATAACTTCTTCCTGTTCAGTTTCATTTTCAATAGGTTCAAGATATGTTTCGTTTCCATCTTCATTTACTTTAACACAAATAAGCTCTCCGTCATCATTTAAACTTTCTGATTTATTTTCATAAAAAGGCGTAAGTGCAAGGTATTTTCCGCTTTCTGTTTCGATTCTATCTAGAATCTCAAATGAAATATCATTACCATTTTCATCTGAAACTGTAACAATATCATTTCCAAATTCGTTTGCCATTAAAATCTCCTTAATTATTATTTAGGTATTCTTCTAGACAAATACCTTTTTCTTTTATATTTTTTGCTGCATCCCTGCCTACAAATCTCCAATGCCATGGTGCAAATGACATTCCGGTTATTTCAGTTTTATTTTCAGGATATCTTAGAATGAAACCATAGTTATGAGCATTTTCATTTAACCAACGATACTCATTAGTTGAAGCAAAATCTGTGCTTGTATTTATTATATCAACTGAAAGCCCTAAATTAGCTTCGCTGAATCCACCTGGTAAAATCTGTGTTTCAGTTTTTGTTTTTGCATCTTCTTCAGAAAGTCCCATTGAAGCAAAATAATTAAGGCGGTTATTATATGCGTCGTTTTGTCTATCTTTACTTATATAGGCGCTATATGGGGTAAGTATAATTCCACTCTGTTTTGCTGCTTGATACATAGTATTAAAAGGCTCTTTGATTCTTGAGTCGGCTTTAACCGATTGCCCATCAATAATAGGAGAAAGGTTAGGTTTATAATCATCCGGCAGTTTATGTGTTTTGTTTACTAAAATCAGCTGCCAGTTTTCATCTTGTGGATTCACAAAAACAGTTGTTTCTTCGTAATATAATTTAGTGGTTGTTTTGTTCATCTTTAGTGTTGTTTCATCAGATTTTTCTGTTGTGTTCTCTTTTTCTGATATAGTTTCAGTTGTTGAAATTTCTGAGGTACTTATAGATTTTTTTTCGGCAGATTTTAAATTTGACGTATTTTTCTTTTGAATATCTTTTCCTATTACATTTCCAATTAAAAGCACACTAAACAGGATTACAATAGCCATAAGCATTTTAAATCTTTTGCTGTATCGAGTTCTTTTTTTTATAGGGTGCTTTTTTTGTGAGTTTATGGTTTTGTTTTGACTGGATATTCTTTGTTGTTGAATGTTATTATGTTTTATCTTTTGATTACTTATATGCATATCTCTCCGAGTATTTTGATATGCTCGTTGTTTAGGGTGTCTATAGTTGTCGGTCTTTTTTCTCGGCGGATAATTATTATTAACCATATTACAATTCAAAATCGTTTTCTGAAAAATTCTGAAAATTATTTAATCTTTTTGGTATTCTTTTAAAAATATCATATGAATATTTTTTGCAGGAATAGTCATTTGAAACAATACCCTTTTTTAAGCATAAAAATGTTTCATTATCTTTTGCTATTTTGGCGTGAGTGCAATAAGCACATGATGGGGTAATGTTTTTTGAAAAAATGGAACTTTTCATTTTATCTCCCTTTAATTAAAATAATATTATTTATATCATATTATTCATTTTTTTTCAAATTTGCAGCTTCTGTTGCAATTTTTTTATGTCATTCATCAAAATATTTAATTGCACCTATATATTTTAACTAAAATTTTGTGCAATATTTTATTAGCTATAAATAAAATTATGTGTTATAATATATATAACTTAAACAATATTTTGGCTTTATATGTATTAAGTGTTTTGTACTAAAAATAAAAAGTGAGGAATACAATGCTTGGAAAAGTAAAAGTTGTAATCAGTGTTCGACAAAAAACAGTTAAAATTCCTACAGGTGTAAGAATGCTTGTAAGAAGAGCTTGTAATGCCGTTTTAAATCTTGAAAAATTTGATGGTAGTGTAGAAGTTAATGTTAATTTTGTAGACGATGAAAAAATTCAAAAATTGAATGCGAAATTTAGGAATATAGATAAATCAACTGATGTGTTGTCTTTTCCCTTGGGTGATAACGGAAAGTATGATATTGACCCTGAAACAGGATTTCAAATGCTTGGAGACATTGTTATTTCGGTTGACCATGCAATAAAACAAGCTGAAAGGTTTGGACATTCTCTTCAGCGAGAAATAGCTTTTTTAACTGTTCATTCAATGCTTCATTTGTTAGGTTATGACCATGTAAAAGGTGGACTTGAAGCTGTAAGAATGCGTGAAAAGGAAGAAACCGTTTTAACTCAGTTGGGTTTAAAAACAAACGGATCATATTACATTGATAAAAGCGAGGATAAAATCTAAATGATGGCCTTTTTTAAGGCGTTTGGATATGCTTTAGACGGTATTTATACCACGTTAAGATATGAGCGCAACATGAGAATACATTTTTCTTGTATGGTATATATGTATTATTATTTGTTGCGCTATGATTTTTTCAAACTTACAAAAACTCAATTTTCAATTATTCTTGTAGTAAATGCGGCTATTTTAGCACTTGAACTTTTAAATACAGCAGTTGAAAGGTCGTGTGATGCGTTAAGTGAAAGTTATAATGAAAAAATTAAATTTGCAAAAGATGCAAGTGCTGGTGCTGTTTTAATTGCAGCTATTTTTGCTATAATAATAGGTGTGATTTTACTTTATCAGCCTGATGCGTTTATAAAGCTTTTTAATGAATATCGTATGCACATATATAAGCCTATTGTTTTTTTTATTTCATTTGTTATTGCGATTTTATTTATTGCTGGTAAAATTTCTCCATTTAATGAGAAGAGGGAAATAGATGAGTAAGATAGGATTTATTTCAATAGTAGGAAAACCTAATGTAGGAAAATCATCAATATTGAATAGACTTATAGGTGTAAAGCTTGCGATTGTGACCAATAAACCTGAAACAACCAGAACAAGAATTATGGGTGTTTTAACTGAGGATAATGGTGTTCAGCTTGTTTTTACGGATACTCCGGGTTTTTTAAAACCTAAAAATAAGCTTGAAGAATCAATGAGAAGAAATGTCAGCGACAGTCTTGAAGGTGCCGAGGGCATTTTATTTGTTGTTGAGAGCATTGATAAAGACTTTAACGGTGCGGAACTTGCACTTTTGGAACAATTTAAAAAATATAAATCTAAGGTTATTTTAGCAATAAATAAAACGGATATTATTAAAGATAAAAAAATTATTTTTAATAAAATTCTTAAATCAAAGGATAATTATAATTTTTCAGCTGTGATTCCTATATCAGCACAGAGTGGAGAAAATTTTAATGTACTTCTTGATGAGATGAATAAGCTTGCAGTTGAAGGAGAACATTTTTTTCCGGATGATACATTAACGGATCAGCCAGAAAGAGTTATAGTATCTGAAATGATAAGAGAGCAGCTTTTAAAGAATATACAAAAAGAAATTCCTCATGGAACTGCGGTTTCAATTGAAAAAATGTCAGACAGAGGTGGGATTTTAGATATTGATGCATTAATTTATTGTGAAAAAATATCACATAAGGGGATAATAATAGGAAAAAATGGGCTTATGATGAAAAAAATTGGTTCGGCGGCAAGATTTTCAATTGAACGTTTTTTTGGCTGTAAAGTAAATTTACATTTGTATGTTAAGGTTAAAGAAAATTGGAGAAATCTTGATAGTTTTATTCATAATTTTGGACTTAACTGATGCAATTTATAACCAAAGGCCTTGTTTTAAAGCAACAAAAAGTAGGAGAAAAAAATCGTCTTATAACAGTTTTGACTGAAAATAGAGGTGTGATTCGTGCGTTTGCATATGGCGCAGAAAGCATAAAAAATGCAAAAAATGCTGCAACAACAATGTTTTCGTATTCTACTTTTACAATTTCATCAAAAAAGTCAAGCTTTATTATTGAAGATTCAGTTGTGATAGAAACTTTTTTTGGATTAAGAAATAATATTTCAAAGCTTGCACTTGCTCAATATGTACTTGAGCTTGGATATGTGTTTTCACCTGAAAATAATTATTCGGGAGAGTTTTTAAGGATTATATTAAATACACTTTGGTTTTTATCCAAAGGTAAAAAAAATGAATCATTGTTAAAATCAGTTATAGAACTTAGGCTTATTTCAATGTCAGGTTATGCTCCGTCAATAGTGGCTTGTGAAATTTGTGGAAATTTTGAAAGTGGGAAAATGTATTTTTCTATTTCATCTGGACTTTTATATTGTGAAAATCATCAAACTGAAACAGCGCCTATTGAACTCCAGCTACCTGTTGTGCGTGCTATGCGTCATATTATTTTTTCGAATACGGATAATTTATGGAATTTTGAGCTTGGTAATGAATTTATTGATGATTTGAATTTTATTACAGAGAAATATTTGTTGTTAAAATCTGAACATGCATTTCTCACACTTGATTTTTATAATATGGTAAAGGAATAAATGGATAATAATTTTAAAGATTTAGAACTTGATAAAATTTTAAATAAGGTAGCATCTTTTGCTTTAAGTGATGAGGGTAAAACATTTATTTATAATCTTACTCCAAGTAATAACTTGAATAATGTAAAGTATTTACTTGCGCAAACTTCTGATGCATATCGTTTGATGGCAGGATATGGTGCACCGTCATTAAGTGGTATTGTTAATATTTCCGGACTTTTAAAGCGCGCTGAAACCGGCGGAGCTTTATCTATGGGAGAGCTTCTTTCGGTTGCAAATATATTGTCAATAATAAGTGAAGTTTTAAGATGGAAAGAAAGTTGTTCTGGTGTTGATACAATTCTCAACAATCAATTTAAAGATTTAACTGAAAATAAATATCTTGAAGATAAAATCAAAAGTTGCATTTTATCAGATAGCGAAATGTCTGATAATGCTTCAACAGAGCTTAGGGATATTCGCAGAAAAAAAAGAAATAAAGAAAGCACTATTCGTGAAAAATTGGAACAAATAGTGCGTTCTCCGGCGTATAGAGATATTCTACAAGAAACTATAATAACAGAGAGAAACGGTCGTTTTGTAGTACCTGTAAAATCTGAGAGACGTTCTGATATTATTGGAATGGTTCATGATACAAGTTCCAGCGGAGGAACACTTTTTATTGAGCCGTCTTCAGTTATTGAAGCAAACAATGAAATCAGAGTTCTTGAAGGTAAAGAGTGTAAGGAAATTGAACGTATATTAAGTGAATTGTCAGATGAAGTAGGAGATTTTTCGCCTTCGATTTCTAAAAGTTATAAGGTTCTTGTTGAACTTGATGTAATTTTTGCAAAAGCAAGATATGCTTATGAAGAAAATGCAACCGAACCTGTTTTAAATGATTCTGGAGTTATTAAGTTAATCTCAGCAAGACATCCGCTTATTGATAAAAAAATTGCAGTTCCGATAGATGTGAATTTAGGACAGGATTACAATGTTCTTGTGATAACGGGTCCGAATACGGGAGGAAAAACAGTTTCAATAAAAACTATAGGGCTTTTGACACTTATGGTAGAATGTGGTTTGTTTATTACTGCAAACGAAAAATCAGAAATATCTGTTTTTGATTTTGTTTTTTCCGATATTGATGACCGTCAAAGCATTGAACAATCATTATCAACATTTTCGGCTCATATGAAAAACGTTGTTTCAATAATAGAAAAAGCTGATAGCAAATCCTTGGTGCTTATAGATGAACTGGGTTCTGGGACTGATCCTATAGAGGGAGCAGCTATAGCGGTATCAATTCTTGATTGTCTTAGAGCAAGAGGTGTAAAAATGTCTGCTACAACGCATTATCCTGAACTTAAAGAATATGCTCTTAGAACTCAAGGTGTGGAAAATGCATCATGTGAATTTTCAATCGAAACGCTTAAGCCTACGTATAAGCTTATTACAGGTATTCCGGGAAAATCAAATGCTTTTGCTATTTCAAAAAGACTTGGCCTTCCATCTATGATACTTGAGAATGCCAAAAAGCTTATTTCAGAAAATAATAATCGTTTTGAAGAGGTTTTGTCAGAGCTTCAAAACACCAAATCAAAAATAGAAATTGAAAAAATAGAGATCGTTAAAAACAGACAGGAACTTTTAAATCTTAAAATAAAAGCGGAAGAATATCTTAAAAACTCGGAAAAAGTATATGATGAAAAGCTGAAAGAAGCAAGGCGAGATGCAGATAATATACTTAAAAATTCAAGGCGTGCCGCAAACAGCCTTATGCTTGAGCTTGAACGTCTAAAAAAAGAACAGCAAAGTGATATAAATGCTGCTGAAAGTTTAAAAAAAGCAAAAGCGCAATTAAAGTCAAACTTAAATGAGGTTTATGATTTAACTTATAGGAACAAATTTGTATATTCCGATGATGAGCAGTATGAGCTTCCAAGACCTCTTAAAAAAGGTGATATAATTTATCTTATAAAGCTTGATATGCAAGCTGAGGTTATCTCGGTTGATGGAAGCAGTATAAACGCTTCTGCAGGACTTATTAAAGTCAGAGCGGATATTAAGGATATAAGATTACTTAAAGAAAAGAAAAAAGAAAAAATTAAAACATTGGGAACAAGACGTATAAGACAGGAAAGAATAGGTGAATCTATTTCAAAATCATCTGTTGATATAAGAGGGGAAGATACTATTTCAGGAATATCTTTGATGGATAATTATTTAGATAAGGCTATTCGTGCCGGATATGATGAAGTAACCGTTATACATGGAAAAGGAACCGGAAAACTTAAACAGGCGGTGCGTACACATCTTAAAAATCATCCCTTAATAAAATCATTTAGACCTGGAGTATATGGAGAGGGTGAAGACGGAGTAACAATTGTTATACTGAAATAGTTCTATTTGATAATATGTTTGTTCTTTGTTATAATGAAATAAAGTCCTTTTATATGGAGCTTATAATGAAAAATAAAATATTGGTTATAGGAATTTTAATAGTTGCTTTATCTGTGATTTTTGCGGCATGTGTAAAAAAAGATGATAATGACATAAAGCTTGTTACAGGACAAAAGCCAGGAGATATTGTAACAGATAAGTCTGGTGTTGCAGTTACTGATGTTAATGGAAATGCGATAACAGTTGCTAATGCAAAAAAAGATAGTGAAGTCACAAGTAAATCTACAAAGAAAAATAAAAAAAATACGAATAATTCATCTAAGTCCAATGGTAATGTAAATACAGGCGGCAATTCAAATTCAGATGAAAATCAGACAATACATGAGGAAAATAACGGTGGTGTAGAGAGAGGCGATATAATAGAAGTTGTAACTGAAGATCCGAATAAGCCTAAAACAACAGTTGCACCAGGGACAACATCTGCTGCAAATTCTGGAGGAGTTAAAATTATTTCAGGAGATTCAAAGAATGATGATTCTGGTGATGCAACAATAAATTTTTCATAAAAAATATAATAAAAAAAAGCACCCTTAGGTGCTTTTTTTATTAATCAATCAATAGGTTGATATTCATAGATACCAGAGGCATTTTTTGCGATTTTTACACCTTTAGGTGTTTTTGAAACTTCTCCGGAAGCTTTCCATGTCATATTGGAACCAGTTACACCATCATAAGTAAGTGTTGACATTTGAGCTTTAAGAATATTGCATATTTCTTTTGCAGACATATCTTTTGTGATTTTACCTTTTTCGGCTGCAGCTTTGATAATATATACACCATCGTAAGCATCTGCACCGAACTGATTTAATGTTTCTTCAGCATATCCTGCATCTCGATATGCTTTTACGAAGCTGACTGTTTTTTCATCAGTTGAATTTGCCGAGAAAGGTGTCAAAAGAATAGCATTTTCCGCAAGTGATTTATCAAATCCATCAATTCCTAAAATTCCGTCAAGACCATCAACACCAAAGAACGTAGGTTTATAACTCATATTATTAGCTTGTTTTAAAATTGATGAAGCTTCCTGATAATAAATAGGTATAAAAATTAAATCTGCACCTGCAGCTTTTGCTTTTGAAAGCTGTGCTGTAAAATCTGTTTTAGAATCGTCAGTAAAAGCTTCCTCTGAAACAATATTTAATCCATTTTGAGCAGCTCTAGTTTTAAAGGTACTGTAAATTCCTGAAGAGTAAGGGTCGGAAGAATTATATATGATACCTATTTTATTACCTAATTTCTTGTTTGAAATATAATCTGCAGAAGCAATTCCCTGATTTGGATCGGTAAAGCAAACTTGGAAACAGTTGTCATATTTAACACAGTCGGCACCTGAACCTGAAGGTGTAAGCTGGAAAATACCATCATCTTTTGTTAAATCCTTAACTGCAAGACACGGTTTTGTTGTAACTGTACCCAAAAGCACATCCATACCCTTATCTTTAAGAGTGTTATATGCATTTATAGATTTTTCAGGGTCTGTTTCATCATCTTCTGCAAGAAGCTTTACTTGCATTCCGTTAATACCGCCTTTTTTATTTATTTCGTTGATTGCAAGCTCTGCTGAATTTTTAACGGCATTGCCGTAAACTGCAGCATCACCTGTAAGCGGACCTATAAGACCGATGTTAAATGTATCGGAATTATTATTCCCTGATTTTTTGCCACAAGAGGCAAAAAGCCCGATTGAAGCAATAACAACAGCGAGAATAACCGCAACTAATTTCTTTTTGTTTTTCATAACCATTCCTCCATAATCGACTATTTTTATATTTGTCGATTTAATGCATTTTAATACTTTAATGCGATAAAGTCAAGTGCAAAAATATTTTTTAATTTAAAATTCATTTTTACAAATATTGAAAATAATCATTAATATTGTTAGAATAATAAAGGTGAGAATATGAAGTATAAGCTTTGTGCAGTAGATATTGACGGAACGCTTGTAAGTGATAATAAGCATTTATCGAGTGAAAATAAAATAGCAATAAATAAATTTGTTAAAAAAGGCGGAACATTTGTAATAGCATCAGGAAGAGCTGAAAGTGGTGTTGAAGTTGTTTCAAACAAATTGGATTTACCTGATTTAAAAGGTTATATAATTTCTTTTAACGGAGCACGCATAAAAAATGTTGCTACAGGAGAAATTATTTATCAAAAATTTTTGCCGACAAATTTACTTGAACAGGTATTTGTAGCCGATGAAAAATATAATTTAGGTATAACGACCTATATTGGAGATATCGCAATAACTGAAAGAGCAGATAATGAATATTTAAGAGCCGAAGCGGAGTTTAATAAACTTAAAATTAAGCGGGTTAAAAGTTTGCGTGAAGAAATAACTTATAATATTCCTAAGTTTTTAATTGCAGGGTCACCGGAATTTATAAATCAATATGAAAAAATATTAAAATCAGAAATAAAAGGATTAAATGTTTTTCGTTCAGATCCTGTATATCTTGAAATTACGCCGCAAAATGTTGATAAGGGTAGTGCTCTTGAATTTTTAATGGAATATCTTAATGTTAATAAAGAGAGTACAATGGCTATAGGTGATGGCTTTAATGATATTTCCATGTTTAAAGTAGCGGGTTTATCAGTAGCTGTTGATAATGCACAGCCTCAAGTAAAAAATGCTGCAGATTTTATTACATATTCAAATGAAAATAATGGCGTAGCCCATGCATTAGAGAGATTTATATGAAAAAAGAAAATAAAATAATAAAAATAAAAAAGCAAAAAAAAAATAAGGAAAAAATAGAAAAAGAGAATTCAGGGAATTCTATATTTGAACGCATAAAAAATAATAAAACGGCAAGAATAAGTATTGTTGTCTTTATTTCTGTTTCTTTAATTTCAATTCTTTTTTCAGGTTATTTTGCTTTTGAAAGAAAACGGAACATTAAAAATATAGGAACTGTTCCTACAACTTCAGGATATAAATCATCAGGTATTTTTGGAGATAATTCAGATATTACGAAGCCGGATAATTCTGAAATGATTTTTAAAATAAATGAAACTATGAACAATATTGCAGTGGCTTCAGGCGATGCTATTAAAGATGAAGATGGAAATATAAATAAGTCTAAAGATTTTGGAACAAACAGCAGCAGATTGTCGCCGTCAAAATCTCCAAAGGTGAGTGCTCTTAATATAAATTCTGTAGAACAAAGTTTTTTCTATAATTCATCGCTTACCAATAAATATTATCTTGATATCTCATCTTTATCAGGATTATACCAAATAGGTTCGACAATATATAATTTTAAAGATACCCATTTACCTTACCAAGGGTTTGCAGATTTTAATGATGTTAAATATAAATTTAATGATAAAGGAGCAAAGGCTTCATTAGTAGGTATAGATGTATCAAATCATAATGGCAAAATTGATTGGAATGCTGTTAAGGCTTCAGGTGTTGATTGTGCTGTTATAAGAGTAGGTTTTAGAGGATATGGTAACGGTGATTTAAAACTTGACAGTAAATTCAATGAAAATATTGCTGCTGCAAAGGCAGCTGGAATTAAGGTAGGTGTTTATTTTTATTCACAAGCTATAAATGTGCGTGAAGCACTTGAAGAAGCAAGTGTAGCAGTGAATTATGCAAGAGTTTATAGTCCTGAATTACCAATATATATAGATACGGAATTTACAACATCAAAAAGAGATGGTAGAGGCGATAAGCTTTCGGCTTCACAAAGGACTCAAGTAGTAGTTGCTTTTTGTGAAGCGGTTAAAAATGCGGGATTTAAACCGGGGATATATGCAAGTAAAACATTTTTCACAGATGAACTTTTGTATGATAGAATAAGCGAATATGAATTTTGGGTTGCTCACTATACTGCGGATACTACTGATTTTAGATATCCTTATAAGGCTTGGCAATATACTTCCACGTCATCTGTTTCTGGGATTTCAGGAAATGTTGACCTTAATATATTTTTGTATGATTATGCTTTAAAATCTGATTTTTCAAATTTAGGTAAAGAATTATATATTTTAAAAAGCAGAGCCTCATTTAAAGCAAGTATTGATACAGATACCAGAATAAGCTTATATAATGATACTCCCACAGATGATTTAAGAAGAACAATTGAAACAAATCTTGGTATGATTGATAATATAGAACTTCAAACACTTTTGAGAGCTAAAATAGCAGTTGGAGTATCTGAGATAACTATGGCATCGCAATTTACTACAAAGCCGAGTATTTCAGTTGTTTCATCGACAAGTTCAAAGCAGGGATAGAATATGAATGCATTTGATATAATAGGACCGGTAATGGTAGGTCCGTCATCAAGTCATACGGCGGGTGCTGTTAAAATAGGTAGAACTTGCAGAAGAATTTTAGGTGAAAATATAAAAAAAGCCGAAATAAATTTATATGGAAGTTTTTTAAGTACAGGTAAAGGACATGGGACTGATGTTGCTATTGTTGCAGGGCTTCTTGGATTTTTACCTGATGACGAAAGAATTTCAAAAAGTATTGAAATAGCAAAATCACAAGATATTGAAATAAATTTTGGGATTGCAAATATAAAAAATGCACATCCTAATACAGTAATAATAAAGCTTTTTGGTATAAAAGGTAAGTCGCTTGAGGTTAGGGCATCGTCTATAGGCGGTGGAAGAATAAGTGTTGATGAAATTGATGGTTTTAGGGTTAAATTTTCAACTGAATATCCTACCCTTATAGTTAGAAATGAAGATGCTCCAGGACTTGTGGCAAGTGTCAGTTCAATAATTAGTGAAAATTCTTTAAACATAGCTACATTTCAGCTTTATCGAGGAAATAGAGGGGGAACTGCGGTTATGATAATTGAATGTGATGGTGAAACTCCTGAAAATATTATTGAAAAAATTAGAAATTTAAACGGCATTTTGTCCGTTACATATTTTTCGTTGGTGTAAAATGAATTATTCAAGTTTAAAAGAAATTTGTGATTTATCTAATAAAGAAAAGATTCCGTTTTGGAAAGTGATTTTAGAGGATGATGCAAAAGAACGTGGTGTTTTGCCATCAGAATCTTTTAATCAAATGAAAAAAATGCTTTATGAGCTTATAAAGTCAGATGAAAACTATGATAAAAATAAACGTAGTAAAAGTGGTATTTCAGGTGGAGATGGTGGCAAATTTGAAAAGTATGTAAGAAAACAGAAAAATCTTTCAGGACAGTTTTGCGGTAAGGTTTCAGAACGTGCAATAAAAACAGGAGAAACAAATGCCTGTATGGGAAGAATTGTTGCTACTCCTACAGCAGGGTCCTCAGGAGTTTTACCGGCTTGTCTTTTGACTTACAGAGAATTTTTTAAAACAAGTGATGAAAACCTTACTGAAGCGCTTTTTGTTGCGGCTGGAATAGGTGAAATAATAGCTTTAAATGCATCAATTTCAGGTGCGGCAGGCGGTTGTCAAGCTGAAATAGGTTCAGCTTCATCTATGGCAGCTGGTGCGCTTGTATATTTACAGGGTGGAAATAATGAGCAAATTTGCAGTGCTGTTGCAATATCTATGAAAGCTCTTTTAGGATTAACTTGTGATCCTGTTGGTGGACTTGTAGAATGTCCATGTATAAAAAGAAATTCACTTGGTGCTTTAAATGCCGTAAATTCCTGTGATATGGCCATGGCAGGAATAAAGTCTGTAATTCCTGCTGATGAGGTTATCGAGGCAATGGGTGAAATTGGAAAAAATATGAGCGATAAATATAGAGAAACAGGAAAAGGCGGACTTGCCACAACAGAAAGTGGCAAGAAAATTCGCAAGAAACTTGAGGAAAAATAATAAAAACTCACCGTTAGGTGAGTTTTTATTTATATATTTTCGTTCTTTAAGGCATCAATAGTGTTGTCATTTTTTATTTTTTGTACAGCATAAATCTATTGTTATAAAGGTTACGGCAAAATGATTGCGACTACTGTGTTGTCTTTGATATTTTATAAATAAATTTAAAGAATAATACCGGACTGAATATCAAATGAAAAAGTTTTTTCTGTATTATTTTCAAGATATCTTATATTGAGTACTGTACGTCTATCTTTATTAAATTCAGCTGTTAAAACCTTAATGTCGCTTTTATCAAATACCTTAATAAGCATTTCGTTTTGCCAATCATGATAATTTGCAACATTATCTGAGGTAAAAAGGAGACTTCCAAAAATTCGGTTTACATTTGCAATAATTTGCCTTTGCATTACAGAACATTTCATATTTTCATTTCTTAAAAGAAAAACATCGGGGTCATTTCTGAATGCACGGTTGTCAAGCTGTCTTCTGAATATTGAATTTTGTAATGTATGTGTGGTTGAAATTATCTCACGGTTTTTAAGATCATATTGAAGCCATTTAAGATCCATATCTGCACCTATGCGGCAATAATCAACTTTACCGAATGACGGCATAAGTGGAACACCACAACCCAAAATAAGTTTATCACCAACGCATTCACGTAAAAAATCCATAGCTTCACACATAAGCTGTCCACGAGATTTATTATATTGTGGTATTTGAGCGGCACAATAAAGGAAATCAAGCTTTACCATATCAAAGCCCCATTCGTTTAAAACCACATCAAAATAATGCTTTATGTGTTTTCTTACTTCATTTTTACTTATATCAAGAGAATAGAAGTTTCCTCCCCAGTTTAATCCGCATTTAAGAGGCTTGTTTTTTTTGTCTTTTAAAAGCCAATCTTTATGATTTTTAACGATTTTAGAGTTTTGTGCAATTGCAAAGGGTGCTAACCATAATCCTGCTTTCATATTTTTCTTGTGAATTATGTCTACACAATATTTCATTCCTTTAGGAAATTTTTTATTGTCTATTGATAGCCAATCACCGGTTGCAGTTTGAAATCCGTCATCAATTTGAAAGATGTCAATTTCTGCATTTACTGTTGAAAGAGATTCTAAATCTCTTTCAACAATTTGTTCAGTGATTTTTGAATAATAATTATACCATGTAGTATAACCGTTTGTTTTCTTTACTTTAGGCTTTGGAATATTAAGCACTTGAAACCATCGTTCAAAAACTTCATCTTCACTACCGTTTAATTCAACAACATCAAGAATTTCATAGTTTCCGTTTATAGTTACTCCTTCAAGGTCTTTTTCAAAAATAATGTAATTATCAATGCAATTTGTCTTAATTATGGTATATCCGGTTCTTTCATTTAAAGAAGCAAAAAGATTATATTTTTCATTTTGTCTTACATAAAGATATGAAAAACCGTAAAACATTCCTGGAACGGAAATATTTTCAGTAAATGAATAATCTCCTGTTGCACCGGCTCTCGTATTTTCTAAAAGATACCTTGCAAATTTGTCCTGATGTTGTGGTGTTTCATCTATAAACATTTCACGACAGTCAGTCCAGCTTTGGAAACCATTTGGAAATATTCTGTCATCAGATTTAAAAACAAATGGAACTGAAACCTCAAGCTTTTTTATTTCAAGCGGAACATTTGAATGCATAATAAGTTTCAAATGATTCTTTAGAGCTTTGTATTCAATATTGTAATATTTTGTTTCAAGAGATGTATCTATAAAGGTTGAGGTCCCAACTTTATAAGTTATTGAAAACTTAAATTTATTCATTTTATCTCCTATTTTGACTACTTAATAGTTATAAGTGTTTTTTTATACCAGTCTATAACATCGGAAATTACTTCATCTGCATTATTTTCAAGAAGTATTTCATGCCTATCTCCTGTCCAGAGCTTAAACTTAACCTTATGACCGCTTTCAAGGAGCTTTCTGTAAACAGATTTAACTCCTTTGCCGTATGAGCCGACAGGATCATCACTTCCGGCAATTAAATATAGTGGCATATCATTAGGAACTTTTTCATACCATTCAGGACTTTGAATATATTTAACAAGGCGGAAAATTGTTAAAAAACCATTATTAGTAAAGGTAAAACCGCAAAGCTTATCAGAAATATATTCATCAACATTTTCAGTATTAACAGAAAGCCAGTCAAATGGGGTACGCTTATCCGTTTTTTTATTATATGAAGCAAATGCTATTTTATTTAAAAAATCACCTTTTGATTTTTCGCCATTCTTTTTAATTTGAATTTCAGCAAGCTTTATTGCAATTGGAACTATCGGATTGGCTCCGCTGGTACCGCAATAAACTGCCGCTTTAACTGAAGATTCATATATTGATGTATATGCTCTTGTAAGAAATGATCCCATACTGTGACCAAACATGAAAATCGGAGTTTCTGGATATTCACTATGAATTAAATCATTCAGAGTTTTCATATCATCTAAAAGATTTTGTTCCATTCTATTCCCGAAATAGCCCAAATCATTGCTGTTTTCAACACTTTCACCATGCCCTAAAAGATCTATGATATAGCTTGCAAAGCCTGCGTCGCAAAGTTTTTCCATAAATCCGAAATAGCGTTCTTTATGCTCCGCCATACCATGAGTTATTTGAATAACAGCTTTTACATCAGATATATTGTCTGGTGCAATACAAACACCCTTAATATTGCATAAATCTGATGAAGATTTAAAAGAAAATTTCTTTTTTAGCATACCAACCTCCTTATATCAATTATCATTATAACATAAAATATGGTGTATGTTAAACAGTTTTTGAATATTATTACCAATCAAATCAGTTTTTTATATCAAATCAGTTTTTTATAAAATTTTTATAATATGAAAGCTGATTTTTTCTGAAAGTGGCATTTACAAGTGTTCCAGACGATTCATATTTAATTATTTTAGCATTTCCATCGGATTGCAGGCGTTCGATAAGCTTGCTTTTGTTAAACGGTATTAAAAGTTCTGCCGAAATAAATGTACTTTTTAATATTTCAATAATTTTATAATCAAGTTTATCAAGACCTGTTTTTTCTTTTGCAGATATTGATACTGTGTTTTTAAATGTGAAAACATTATTTTCAGAAAAAAGTTTATCAGATTTATTTAAAATATTTATAATTGGAATATTATTTGCACCAAGGCTTTCTAAAATATTATCAGTTATTTTTTTTTGCATATATATTTCATTGGAAGAGCAATCCATAACATTTAAAATAATGTCTGAGTTTTTAATAACTGAAAGAGTAGATTTAAATGCCTCAACAAGTTTTGTGGGAATTCGTGAAATAAACCCTACAGTATCTATTACCGTTATATTTATTCCATTTGAAAGAGTAAGTTTTCTCGATGTAGTGTCAAGTGTGGCAAAAAGTTTATCTTCTTCCAGAACACCTGCATTTGTAAGCGCATTTATTAAAGTTGACTTGCCTGCATTTGTATATCCTATTATAGAGGCGGTTATTCTTTGGTCTTTTTTTTGTTTTTCGATATGAAGTTTTTTTCTGTTTTCAATTTTAGCAAGTTCCGTTTTTAAATGGTCAATTCTTGTTCGTATATGTCTTTTATCTGTTTCAAGCTTTGTTTCTCCTGGACCTCTTGTTCCTATTCCACCGCCCAGTCTTGAAAGAGCGCTTCCCATTCCTGTTAAAAACGGCAGACTGTATTGAAGTGCTGCAAGCTCTACCTGAATTTTTCCTTCTGCGGAATGGGCGTTTTTTGCAAAAATATCCAAAATTAACATTGTTCTGTCAATAACTCTGATATTGCAGATTTCTTCAATATTTCTTTTTTGAGAAGGAGATAGCTCACAGTCACAGATTATTAAATCGGCATGATATATAGGAATCACTTCTTTTATTTCTTCTAATTTACCTGATCCTACATAAGTTTTCTTATTTGGATATATTTTTTGAGTTATTTTAAGGCAAACAGTTCCATTTGCAGTTTCAGTAAGTCTTTGAAGTTCGTTTAAAGATGTTTCCATATCATAAGTTCCGTTATCTGCTGCAATTAAAATTGCATTTTCCTGTTTTTCTTCAATATTGTTGTACATATAATTCCCTAAAAATAATATTATAGTAATATTATAGTTTATTTTTAAAATAAATTAAATATAAACATAAACGGAAAAAGAGCTGAGATTATCAGCTCTTTAATTTAGATTTTATAGAAATTCACAGCGTTTTCAAAAATTTTCATATTTCTATTTCCGCAAACATTTTTATATGTTCCATTTGAAAATCTTTCACTATGTCCCATTTTTCCAAATATTCTTCCGTCTGGAGAAGTGATTCCTTCAACTGCTTCAAACGAGCCGTTAGGATTAAAGTCAATATTCATTGTCGGAAAACCAGTATCGTCTACATATCTTGTTGCAATTTGACCATTTTCTTTTAATTTTTCAAATAGCTTTTGGCTGCAAACAAATCTGCCTTCTCCATGTGAAATCGGAACACTGTAAATTTCATCAAAACTTGTGCCATAAAGGAATGGAGATTTATCAGAGAAAATTTTTGTGTTTACAAGTCGTGATTGATGACGTCCTATGGTATTAAATGTAAGAGTAGGGCTTTCTTCGGTTTGTTCGGTTATTTCACCAAAGGGAACAAGACCAAGCTTGATTAGTGCCTGAAATCCGTTGCAAATACCTAAAATTAAACCGTCTTTATTTTTAATAAGAGTATTTATCTCGTTGCTTATATTTTTATTTCTTAAATATGCCGTTATAAATTTGCCGGATCCGTCTGGCTCATCGCCTAAAGAAAATCCACCTGGTATAAACATTATATTAGTTTTTGACAGTCTTTTTGCAAATTCTTCAACACTTTCTTTTATAGCTTTTTGATTTAGATTTTTAATAATAAAAACATCTGTTTCAGCTCCTGCTTTTTCAAAAGCCCGCATTGAATCATATTCACAATTTGATCCCGGAAAAACTGGAATTATAACTTTTGGTTTTGAAATGTTTATTTTAGCAAAGAATTTGGAAGTATTTTTATAAATAAATTCTGAAGGTTTGTTAAATTTATCTTTGGTTTTGGTTGGAAAAACCGTTTCAAGATTATTTTCATAAGGTTTAAGCAAGTCATTTAAAAATATTGATTTTCCACGGTAGTCTATAGTTTTATTTGAAACAGTTTTACCTAACAGCATTAAATTTAATTTTTCATTTGTTTCTATTATGAAAGTTCCGTAATTGTATTTGAATATCTCATTAACGGTTATATCGCTATTATATTTAAAACCGATTTTATTGCCGAAACAAGCTTTCATAACGGATTCTGCGATTCCTCCAAAAGATGGTACTGATACAGATAAAACTTTATTATCCTTTATAAGTTTTTCAATCATTTCAATATTTTTAAGAAGCTCAATTTTGTTAAATGTGCCGTCTTGCTCAATTTGAGTTTTAAGAAGATATACATTTGAATCAACCATTTTAAATTCAGGAGAAACAACATTTTTAAGCTTACCTATTGAAACGGCAAATGACACAAGGGTGGGTGGGACATTTATGTTTTCAAAACTGCCGCTCATAGAGTCCTTACCGCCTATTGAAGCTATTTTTAAATCAAGCTGAGCTTTTAATGCACCGAGAAGAGCTGCTACTGGTTTTCCCCATATATCTGCTTTTTCAGACATCTTTTCAAAATATTCCTGAAATGTAAGATATGTGTTAGAAAAATCTCCACCTGAAGCAATTATTTTTAAAATACTTTCTACAACTGCAAGATAGGAACCTAAGAAAATATTTTTTTCTGTTATAAACGGATTAAATCCCCAAGACATAAATGAAACCGTTTCAGTTGTTCCTGAAAGAACAGGTATTTTTGCAACCATACTCATAGGTGGTGTAATTTGATATTTACCACCGAATGGCATTAAAATTGTTCCTGCACCTATTGTTGAGTCAAATCTTTCAGATAGACCTCTTTGAGAGCAAACATTTATATTTGAAGCTAAATTTAGATAATTTTTGATAAAATCACTTCCACATTTTTTTTCAGGAAGTGAAAACATATTAATAACGGCATTTGTATGCTTTTCTGCACCGTTTGAATTTAAAAAATCTCTTGAAATATCAACTATTATCTTATTATTCCAGAACATTCTAAGTCTGTTTTTATCAGTTATTTCTGCAACAACGGTTGCTTCAAGATTTTCTTCTGCAGCAAAAGATAAAAACTTATTCTCATCTTTTTTTGCTACAACTACAGCCATTCTTTCTTGTGATTCTGAAATTGCAAGTTCGGTTCCGTCTAAACCATCGTATTTTCTTTTTACATTATCAAGGTAAATATCAAGTCCGTCTGCAAGTTCTCCTATGGCGACAGATACTCCTCCTGCACCAAAATCGTTGCATCGTTTTATAAGTGATGTTGCGGAACTGTTTCTGAATAATCTTTGGAGTTTTCGTTCTTCTGTAGCATTGCCTTTTTGGACTTCTGCACCGTCTTTTTCAATAGATTTCACATTATGAGATTTTGATGAACCCGTTGCCCCACCTATACCGTCTCTACCGGTTCTGCCTCCTAAAAGAATTACAATATCTGAAGGTGAGGGTTCTTCTCTTCTAACATTTTTTGCAGGAACTGCACCTACAACTGCTCCTATTTCCATTCTTTTAGCAACATATCCGTCATGGTAAATTTCTTTTACTTCCCCTGTTGCCAAACCTATTTGATTACCATATGAAGAATAGCCGTTGGCAGCGGTGGTAACAATTTTTCTTTGTGGAAGTTTGCCTTTTAGAGTATCACTTATTTTTACAAGAGGATTTGATGCACCTGTTATTCTCATAGCTTGATAAACATAGGCTCTTCCTGAAAGAGGGTCTCTTATAGCTCCGCCTATGCAGGTGGCTGCTCCGCCGAAAGGCTCTATTTCAGTAGGGTGATTGTGTGTTTCATTTTTGAACAGAAATAGCCAGTCCTCGTCTTTTCCATCAACATCAACCTTAATTTTTACCGTACAGGCATTTATTTCATCACTTTCATCAAGATTTTTTAAAGCACCGGTGCTTTTTAAGTATTTTGCACCTATAGTCGCCATATCCATAAGTGTGATTGGCTTTTTCACTCCAAGAGACTTTCTTATATTAAGATAGTCAGAATACACTTTTTTAATAGAATCATCTTTAATTTCAATATTATCAAAGCTTGTTAGAAAGGTTGTATGGCGGCAGTGATCCGACCAATATGTATCAAGCATTTTTATTTCTGTTATAGTGGGATTTCTATTTTCAGAAATAAAATATTTTTGACATAATGACAAGTCGGCTATATCCATTGCAAGAGAATATTTAGATAAAAATTCTGAAAGTTCATTTTTTGATAAATTATTAAAGCCTTCAAGAGTTTTAACAGTTGTAGGAATTTCATAGTTGCATTTTAATGTTTCCAGTCTCTCAAGAGAAGCTTCACGGCTTTCAACGGGATTTATCACATATGATTTGATCTTTTTAAATTCATTATCTGAAATATTACCGAAAATCAAATATATAATGGCTGTTTTTACAATAGGTCTTATACCTTCGGTTATAAGCTCTATACATTGTTCGCAACTATCTGCCCTTTGATCGAATTGTCCAGGAAGATATTCTACAGCAAATATTTTTGCATCCGTTTGTGGTAAATGTTTATATGTTAAATCTACAGACGGTTCTGAAAAAACGGTATTTATAAGAGTTTTAAAAATGTTATCTTCAATTCCCTCTACATCATATCTCTGAAAAATTCTGATGTGATCAATGTTTTTAATCTGCAGCTCTTCTGTAAGTTCTTTTTTTAATTCGGTTGATTTTAAAGCAAATTTTATTCGCTTTTCAGTATATATTCTATTTACCATTACTGTCTCCGTTTAATGCTTCAAGAGCCTTTTTTCCGATATCGTTTCTCATATAAGAATTTTCAAAATTTATTTTTCTAATATTGGTATATGCAGTATCAATTGCTTCTTTTAAAGTATTTTGAATTGCGGTGAGTCCAAGTACACGGCCACCATTTGTTACAATTTTATCAGAAGTTTTTTTTGTTCCTGCATGAAAAATAAATATATCATTTGAATTATTTATATTGTTGAAATAAATTTCTTTTCCTTTTTCATAGTTTTCAGGATATCCTCCAGAAGCTAAAATAACGCAGGCGGCAGACTTATCTATAAATTCTATTTTTATTTTATCGAGTGTTTCTTCACGAACAGCCTTGAAAATTTCAAATAAATCTGTTTTTAAAAGAGGAAGCACTACTTGAGTTTCCGGATCTCCAAAACGACAATTATACTCAATTACTTTTGGGCCATCAGATGTAAGCATTAGTCCGAAAAAAAGACATCCTTTAAATTTTCTACCTTCAGCTGTCATCGCCTTTATGGTGGGTATAAAAATTTTATTCATACAAATTTCTGCAATTTCAGCTGTATAGTATGGGTTAGGAGCAATAGTACCCATACCTCCTGTATTAAGCCCCTTATCTTTGTCTTTCGCTTTTTTATGATCCATTGATGAAATCATAGGAACAATTGAATTTCCGTCGGTAAATGCCAATATCGAAACTTCAGGACCGGTTAAAAATTCTTCAATAACAACAGTATTTCCGCTGCTTCCAAATTTTTTTTCTTCCATTAGTTCTTTTATTGCAGTAATCGCTTCCTTTTTATTTTCTGCAATTATAACACCCTTTCCAAGTGCAGGTCCCGATGCCTTTATTACGATAGGATATTTATTTTGTGATAATATATAATTTATGGCATCTTCTGCAAAATTAAAACTTTCATATTTGGCAGTGGGAATATTATATTTTTTCATAAGTTCTTTGGAAAAAGCTTTTGAGCCTTCTATTATAGCTGCTTTTTTATTCGGTCCAAAGCATTTTATACCAAGTGCTTCAAGTTCATCTACCATTCCATCTATCAGTGGATCATCAGGTGAAACTACGGCAAAATCAATTTTATTTTTTATTGCAAAATTGCAAATACCTTTAATATCAGTTGCTGAAATATCCACACATTCAGCAAAGTCGGCAATCCCTGCATTTCCAGGTGTGCAAAATATTTTTTCTATACTTTTATTTTCACTTATTTTTTTTATTATGGCGTGTTCTCTTCCGCCTGAACCAACTACAAGAATTCTCATGATAGTTACTCCTTAATGATGGAAAAGTCTTGTCTGAATAAATGACATTACCAAATTATGTTCATTGCAAGAATTAATAACAAGATTATCTCTTTTAGAGCCTCCGGGAGCAGCAATATATTTTACACCGCTTTTGATTGCTCTTTCTATATTGTCTGAAAACGGAAAAAACGCATCCGAGCCCAAAGCAATATCATTAAAAGAGGATAGCCATTCAGATTTTTCTTTATCAGTCAATTTTTCAGGTTTTGTCTTAAATATGTTTTGCCATATTCCGTCTTTTAGAATGTCATCAGATTCATTTGAAGTATAAATATTTACGGCATTGTCTTTATCTGGCTTTTTTATATTGTCGCAGAACTTAAGTGCAATAACTTTGGGATGCATTCTTAAATGGAACATATCAGCTTTATCACCAGCAAGCCTTGTGCAGTGTATTCTGGACTGCTGTCCTGCACCTACACCAATAGTTTGACCGTCTTTTGCATAACATACGGAATTCGACTGTGTATATTTCAAAGTAATTAAAGCAATAATTAAATCTCTTATAGCTTCTTTTGTAAGAGCTTTATTTTTAGTAACAATATTGCTAAATGTGGTTTTATCTATTTTTATATTATTTCGACCTTGTTCAAATGTTATTCCGAAAACCTGTTTTTTTTCAATTTCTTCAGGAATATAGTTTTCATCAATTTTAATTATATTATAATTCCCGTTTTTCTTTTGTTTTAAAATCTTAAGTGCAGCTTCGTCATAATCAGGAGCGATAATCCCATCTGAAACTTCATATCTGATAAATTCAGCTGTTTGCACATCACATTTATCAGAAAGCGCTATAAAATCTCCAAAAGATGACATACGGTCTGTTCCTCTTGCTCTTATATAAGCACATGCAAGAGGGGATAACTCAGTTTTTTCGTCTATCCAATATATTTTTTTTAAGGTTTCAGTTAATTCCAAGCCAACTGCCACACCTGCAGGACTTACATGCTTAAAAGAAGCTGCTGCCGGTAAATTTAAAGCTTCTTTAAGTTCTTTTACAAGTTGATAGCTGTTAAATGCATCCAAAAAATTTATATACCCGGGTTTTCCATTCAAAATCTGAATTGGAAGTTCGTCGTCATTTTCCATATAAATTTTTGCAGGTTTTTGGTTAGGGTTCATACCGTACTTTAGCTGGAACTCTTTCATTTTAGTATCCTCACTTATTTTTATTGATTATTATCTCTTCTTTTTTGCCACTTGCAAGTTCAATAAATCTTACATATAAAGATATTTTGTTTTCATTGTTAAGATTTTCCCAAAGATTTTTTGAAAAATCATCTATTGAACCGTTTATATTTATTTTGTGCGGCTCGCCGTTAAAAGACGGTAATGGATTACCGTCACCCTGATAAGTGTGTATAAAATGTCCTATACCGTTTTCCGTATTTTCATAACAGAAATTATTTGTGATTTTGGATTTTCCGTTATTTTCCGCTTTAATAATATTCATTTTATAGAAAAAATTTTCTGGTGAAATATTTAAAACAGCAGAAATTCTTGGCGTATAATTAGGTTCATCATCTTCAAATTCTCTTGAAAATAAAGCACATTCAAAACATTTATCGTTATTGAGGTATTCATAAATTGTATCAGTCTGATCTCCATTTGTAACTATTATCTTGTTATCAAAACATCGGACGGCATTATATATTATTAAATGCGGATCTGTAAGCTTACTTTCATCAAAAGCTTTAGTTCTGATACAATCATTATATTTTTCAAATATTCTGTTTCGTGAATTCACAGATCTTCCCATAATAAAATACGCTAAAACTGCTGAAGCACCGTCTTCACTTTTTCCAACTATAATACCTCTGCCGTTATAGGTATTTTTTTTCAATAATTCTGAAATATTTTCAACGGGCATTTATTTTCTCCTTATAAATTTCTTTTGATACAATTTCACAAGCTCTTGGAAGTAGAATCCATTCAGCTTTTTCCATAACTCTTTTTTGCAATATTTCAGCAGTATCTCTTTTATTTATTTTAACTGCTTTTTGCAAAATAATTTTTCCACCATCAGGAGTTTCATTTACAAAATGAACTGTTGCACCGGTGAGCTTTACGCCGTAATCCAAAGCGCTTTGATGTACCTTTAAGCCATAATATCCTTTTCCGCAAAAAGAAGGAATAAGCGATGGATGAATATTTATTATTTTACCGTCAAAAGCTTCAATAAACGTTTTTGATAAAATACTCATAAATCCTGCAAGTACTATCATTTCTATGTTATTTTCAGAGAGCTTTTTTAGTATTTTATTTTCAAACTCAACTTGACTTAAAGTGTCAGATTTATGAATACTTGAGAATTTAATTTTATGATTTTTTGCCCGTGTAAGTGCATAAGCATTTTTGTTTGATGATATTACTAAAGAAATTCTTCCATGTTGTATTTTACCTTTTTCCTGAGCTTTTAAAAGAGCTTCAAGATTTGTGCCTCCGCCTGAAACTAAGACGGCAATATTTATTTTATCTAACATATTTCTATTTTATCTTCACCTTGCTTAATTTCACCGATTACATAAGCATTAAGATTAAAGCTTTTAAGAATATTTATTGAATCATTTACATCCTCAGCTGATACAATAATACTTATACCTACGCCCATATTGAATGTGTTAAACATGTCGTGTTCTGAAATATTTCCTGATTTTTGAATATATTCAAAAATTGGTAGAATATTAAGTTTGCTTTTATCAATATACGCAGTAAGTCCATTCGGAATAGCTCTAGGAATATTTTCGTAAAATCCTCCTCCGGTAATATGTGAAATTGATTTTATCTTGATTTTTTTATTTAACGACAGGATTGGATTAACATAAATATTGGTAGGAGTAAGCAGTTCTTCACCTAAGCTTTTACCTAAAAAATCGATGTGTTTATTTATATCTGCATTATCGATATCAAAAATCTTTCTTATAAGTGAAAATCCGTTTGAATGGACTCCTGATGAGGCTATTGCTATGACGATATCTCCAGAACGTACATTATTCTTATCTAATATTTTAGATTTATCTACAATGCCTACAGAAAATCCTGCTATATCGTATTCATCTGAAGGCATCATATTAGGGTGTTCAGCCGTTTCACCACCTACAAGTGCTGCTCCTGACATTATACAGCCATTTGCAATTCCTTTTACAATTTCAGCGATTTTTTTCGGTGTATTTTTTCCGCATGCAATATAATCAAGAAAAAATAACGGTTTTGCACCAGCACAAATAATATCATTTACACACATTGCAACACAATCTATACCGATGGTATCATGTTTATCCATTAAAAAAGCTATTTTAAGCTTGGTGCCTACTCCGTCGGTACCACTTACAAAGACAGGGTTTTTAATATTTTTTAAGTCAGGTTCAAAAAGCCCGCCGAATCCGCCAATAGATGATAACACACCTTCTGTTTTTGTACTTTCAACAAAGCTTTTAATCATTTCTACCGACTTATATCCTGCTGTTATATCAACACCAGCATTTTTGTAACTTTCAGAATAACTTTTTTTCATTTTATACACCGACCTTTTCACTTATTCTTTTTTCGAATTTTAATTCACCTTCGCTTTTTGGTGGTTCGACCGGATAATTGCCTGTAAAACAGGCATCACAATAGTCCAATTTACATCTAGGAGCAACTTTAAGCAAATTTTTATTACTTAAATAACCAAGTGAATCTGCACCAATGATTTTATTTATTTCATCTATTGAATTTTCGTTTGCGATAAGATTTTCCTTTGAGTCAATATCTGTTCCGAAATAACATGGAAATTTAAAAGGTGGGGCTGAAATTCTTACATGGACCTCTTTTGCTCCTGCACTGCGCAATAAATTTACAATTCTTGCACAAGTGGTTCCTCTTACAATTGAATCATCAATCATAATCACTCTTTTGCCTGCTACGGTACTTTTAATTACATTAAGTTTTATGCGAACATCCTTGCTTCTTGCTTCCTGTGTAGGCCTTATAAAAGAACGCCCGATATATTTATTTTTTAAAAATCCCATTCCATACGGTATTTTTGATACTTCGGAATAACCCATAGCCGCAGAAATTCCGCTGTCAGGCACGCCTATTACAACATCCGCATCAACAGGGTGCTCCATTGCAAGAAATCTGCCGGCCTGCATTCTTGCATCGTGAATGTTTTGTCCTTCTACAATTGAATCTGGTCTTGCAAAATATATATATTCAAAAACACATAATGATTTTTTGTTGTTTCCGCAATGTCCTTTTATAGAACGTTCACCATATTTATCTACAACTACAATTTCACCCGGGTCAATATCTCTTACAAATTTAGCACCTATAGTATTTAATGCACAGGTTTCGCTTGCAAATACTGTCTGTCCGTTTCGTGTTCCCATACATAGCGGTCTGAAGCCTTGGGGATCACGACAGGCGATAAGTTTTGACGGAGACATAATAATCAATGAATATGCACCACTGAGTTTATACATTGCGTTAAAAACAGCATTTTCTATTGATGGTGATGATAATCGCTCTTTGGTTATTAAATATGAAATAACCTCTGTATCGGATTTAGAATGAAAAATTGATCCGCCAAGTTCAAGCTGTTGTCTTAATTCAGTTGCATTTGTTAAATTTCCGTTATGACAAATAGCCATAGGACCTTTAATATGATTTACAAGCATAGGTTGTGCATTCTCACGACCGTTTTGATTTGTTGTGCCATATCTGGTATGTGCAATAGCCATATTACCATTACCTAATGATTTGATGACTCTGTCAGAAAAAACTTCTCCGACTAATCCGGAATCCTTATGAAGTGTAATAATACCGTCATCATTTACAGCAATTCCACAGCTTTCCTGCCCTCTGTGCTGAAGTGCAAATAGGGCATAATATGCATCTGAAGCAACCTCGTCCGGAGTTTTTGAAAATATTCCGAAAACTCCGCATTCTTCGTGAATTGTATTAAACATATTATTTCTTTATACCAAGTCTGTCGCACACCTCATTGTATGCACCCTCTACATTGCCCAAATCTCTTCTAAAGCGGTCCTTGTCAAGCTTTTCATTTGTATTTACATCCCAAAGTCTGCAGGTATCAGGAGATATTTCATCTGCCAAAACAATTTTACCGTCAGATGTTTTTCCGAATTCAAGTTTAAAATCAATAAGTTTCATATCAGCCTTAAAAAAATATTCCTTCATAAGCTCGTTTATTTGTCTGGTATAAGCTTTAATTGTATTTATCTCATCTTGAGTTGCAATATCTAAAGCCAAGGCATAATCATCATTTATAAACGGGTCATCAAGAGGATCTGATTTGTAGCTGAATTCAATTATCGGATGTTTAAGAGCAGTTCCTTCTTTAATTCCCATTCTTTTTGAAAATGATCCTGCGGCAATATTTCTTACAATAACTTCCAAAGGAATAATATTAACTTTTTTTACGGCAGTCTCTCTGTCTGACAATTCTTTTACAAGATGAGTTGGTATTCCGTTTGCTTCAAGCATTGCAAAAACAACATTTGACATTTTATTATTTATAACACCTTTGCCGATAATTGTGCCTTTCTTTTTTCCATTAAAAGCAGTTGCATCATCCTTATAGTCCACGATAAGAATATCTTCAACATCGGTTAAAAAGACCTTTTTTGCTTTACCATCATAGAGTTGTTCAGTTTTTTTCATTTTATGCCTCATTTATTAATTATTATATATTTTTGATATTTCGTCGTCATTTTTAATAACAATTTCTTTCATTTCTTTTCTCATTGAAATAATTTTATGCTTTAATTTTTCATCGGAAAGCGCAAGTATTTCTGCCGCAAGTATTGCCGCATTTTTTCCTGCACAGTGTCCGACAGTTGCCACAGGTATTCCTGGAGGCATTTGAACTGTTGAAAGCATTGCATCAAGCCCTGAAAAACTGCTGCCAACAGGTATGCCGATTACTGGGAGAATAGTGTTTGCAGCAATAACGCCTCCGAGATGCGCAGCCATACCAGCTATTGAAATAATAACACCAAATCCGTTGATTTCAGCACTTTTTGCGAATTCAGTTGAAATGTCAGGAGTTCGGTGTGCGCTCATAATATGAACTTCAAATGGAATTTCAAGAGCTTGTAACTCTGCAATAACTTTTTCAGCTATCGGCAAATCACTTTTTGAGCCCATAATGATTGCGATTTTTTTCATTTTTCACCTCAAAATAAAAAAGCGCAGGTCAAACCTGCGCAAAAATTTATATACCGATTTTCATTAAGGCGTGTGAGGACCTTTTCAAAAAATGAGTATTTCTTAAATATATGTCAAGAGTAATCATTTATGCCCCCAAACGAATATGTTATTAGTTTACTGTAAAATTAATAATAAATCAATGCACGAAAATGAAAATCAAAAGCATAAAAGTTAATGATATTTTGTTAAAATAAATGATTTTTCATTGATTTATTAGTTATTTATTAAATTTAAAGCTTCATCTTCATTTAAAATTTTTATTCCAAGACTTAAGGCTTTATTATACTTAGAACCTGGATTTTTTCCTAAAATTAAATAATCGGTTTTTTTTGAAATTGATGATGATACCTTACCACCGTTATTTTCGATAAGATTTGTAATTTCTGTTCTTGATATGCGTTTAAAACTTCCGGTTATTACAAAGCTTGAACCTGATAGAAAATCAGATGTAGTTTCTTCTTCATATTTCCAGTTTAATCCGTATTTTTTAAGTTCATTTAAAATAGTTTCAGTTTCGCTTAAGTGCATATAGTCATAAACACTTTGTGCCATTATTTCACCAAATCCTTCTATTTCAAGAATATCATTAAGTTCAGCATTTTTTAAATTATCTATATTTTTAAACTTTTTAGCAAGAAGAATACTTGCTTTTTCACCTATATTTCTTATTCCAAAAGCAAAGATAAGTTTTGAAATGTCCTGTTTTTTAGAAGCTTCTATTGCATTTTTTAAATTTTCCACACTTTTTATTCCCATTTTTTCAAAATGGGCTATTTTTTCATAATCAAGACGATAAATATCAACAATATTTGCAATCATTTTTTCGGAAATAAGTTTTCCAATAAGAGCATCTCCTAGACCTTCAATATTCATTGCAGCTCTTGAACAAAAGTGAATGATGTGTTTGTATAATTGTGCGGGACAATTAGGATTTACACAACGGTATGCGGATTCGCCATTTTCTTTTATTATTTTTCCATTGCATGAAGGGCATTTTTTAGGCAATTTAAATGGTTTTGAATTCTTATCGTGTTTTATAACACAAGAAACTTCAGGAATTACATCTCCAGCTTTTCTTATTTTTATTGTATCTCCAATTCTTATGTCTTTTTCTGTGATATAATCTTCATTATGCAAAGTTGCTCTTGAAACCGTTGAACCTGAAATATAAACAGAGTCAAAAACAGCAGTAGGAGTTAAAACACCTGTTCTACCTACAGTTATTTCAATATCTTTTATAACGGTTTCTTTTTCTTCAGGTGGATATTTAAATGCAATAGCCCATTTAGGATATTTTGCGGTAGACCCAAGTTCGGCACGAATATCTAGATTATCTATTTTTAAAACTGCTCCATCTATTTCAAATGGAAGAGACTCTCTTATTTCACCGATTCTTTTTATTTCATTTATACATTGCTCTATATTATCAAATTTATTGTATGAATAAATGGTTTTAAAACCTAATTTACTTAAATAATCAAGAGATTCTTTGTGAGATTTAAAAGTATGACCTTTTATTTTTTGAATATTAAAAACAAAAATATCCAAATTTCGTTTAGCTGTTATTTTAGGATTTTTTTGTCTTAATGAACCTGCTGCTGCATTTCTCGGATTTTTAAATGCTTTTTCGCCAATTTCCTCATTTCTTTTTATCAAATCGAAAAAAACGGATTTTGGCATATAAACCTCGCCCCTAACTTCAAGAAAGGGAACAGGTTCTAAAAGTCTTAATGGAATAGTTTTTATGGTTTTTAAATTTTGTGTAATATCTTCCCCAATATTTCCATCGCCGCGAGTAGAGCCTTTGATAAAAACTCCGTCAACATATTCAAGTGATACTGAAAGTCCATCTATTTTTGGCTCTACAACATAGCTTTGAGTCCCTTCTGTTTTTTTTATTGTTTCATTAAATTGTATGATTTCTGAAAAAGAAAAAGCGTCGAGAAGACTTTCCATTTTTATTTTATGTTCAACCTTTTTAAATTGATTTTCTGCTATACCGCCAATACGTTCAGTTGGACTGTCTTTTGTTTTTAGTTCAGGATATTCTTCTTCCAGTTGCTTAAGCTCCCTCATCATCATATCATATTTGTAATCCGAAACTTCATTAGTATTTTTTACATAATACAAATATGAAAGATGATTTATTTTATTTCTTAACATTTCAGCTCTATTCTTCATTTTTTGAATATTCATTTAATCACCAATTTTAATTTTATCATATTTTAAAAGTTATACAATCTGATTTTGTTTTGTGCGAAACCACAACTTATTGTGTTTTCTTGATATTATAGGCTAAATATGGTAATATTTATAAAATTTTGAGGTTATATATATAATGATTATTTTAGGAATAGATCCAGGATATGCTATTATAGGTTATGGAATTTTATCATATGACGGTAATCATTTCACTGTTATAGACTATGGTACAGTTACAACAACAGCAAATTTACCGTTTAATAAAAGACTTAATATTGTTTTTAACGATTTAAATTTACTTATAGAGCGATATAAGCCTGATATTCTTGCTATTGAAAAATTGTTTTTTAATACAAATCAAAAAACAGTAATCGATGTTGCACAGGCAAGAGGTGTAATTGTTTTAGCAGCAGAGCAAAACGGTCTTCAAATAAACGAATATACTCCGCTTCAAGTTAAACAGAGTGTTGTAGGATACGGAAGAGCTGAAAAAAAACAGGTTCAAGAAATGACAAGGCTTATTTTAAAGCTTGAAAAAATCCCAAAACCCGATGATACTGCAGATGCTCTTGCTATGGCAATTTGCTGTGGAAATTCTCTAGGTTCTATTTTATTCTGATGTAGGTGTTTATATGTTTTATAGTTTAAAAGGAATTCCGATTGAAACAGGAAAAAACTTTGTTGCACTTGATTGTCGTGGTGTAACTTTTTTATGTAAAACATCACTGTCTACAATTATCGAAGTAAATAATTGTATAAACAAAGAAATAACACTTTTTACATATCTTTCAGTAAGTGAAAATGCTCTTGATTTATACGGATTTTATACAAAACAGGAGTGTGATTTTTTTAAAATGCTTATAACTGTTAAAGGGGTTGGACCTTCAAGCGCAGCAAATATTCTTTCTGAGTTTACACCTGAAAAACTTGCGTTCATTATATCTACAGATGATTCAAAATCACTTTCTAAAGCTAAAGGCGTGGGGAAAAAGACAGCACAACAAATTATACTTGATTTAAAGGATAAAGTTACAAAAAAGAATTTTACATACGGCGATTCTGTAGTTGCAACTTTAACCAACTATGATTACATATCATCCTCTATTGAAGAAGCTATACAAGCACTTATTTCTTTGGGATATGACAGAAGTACTGCAAGTACTGCGGTAGGGTCATTTGATGGGGATTTATCGACGGAAGAATATATAAAAAAAGCACTTAAAGTATTGGCAGGAATTAAATAATGAGTTTAGAAAGCAGCAATGATAATAGAATAGTATCTCCGTCATTTGAAACATCAGATAATGATATTGAGCTTACATTACGACCCAAATATTTAAATGAATATATAGGGCAAGAAAAGGTTAAAGAAAATTTAAAAATATATATTGAAGCCGCAAAAAAAAGAAATGATGTTCTCGATCATGTTCTTTTATATGGGCCTCCCGGTCTTGGAAAAACTACTCTTTCAGGAATAATAGCAAATGAAATGGGCGTTAATATAAGAATTACATCAGGTCCGGCTATTGAAAAGCCGGGAGATTTAGCTGCGCTTCTCACAAATTTAAGTGATGGAGACGTTCTTTTTATAGATGAAATTCATAGACTTTCCAAAAGTGTAGAAGAAGTACTTTATCCTGCAATGGAGGATTTTGCATTAGATATTATTATTGGAAAAGGTCCTTCTGCGCGCTCTATGAGACTTGATTTACCTCATTTTACATTAATAGGTGCAACCACAAGAGCAGGACAGCTTTCCGCTCCGTTGAGAGACAGGTTTGGTGTTATATTCAGGCTGGAAATGTATAATCCTGAAGAACTTAGCAATATAGTATCAAGATCTTCAAATATTTTAAATATAGGAATATCTGAAAATGGTGCATTGGAAATTGCAAGGCGCTCAAGAGGTACACCGAGAATTGCAAACAGGCTATTGAAAAGAACAAGGGATTTTGCATCTGTTCTTGGAAATGGAAGTATATCTTCCGATATTGCAAAAATAGCACTGGATAGAATGGAAATAGATACGCTCGGACTAGATAAGATAGATAGATATTTGCTTGAAACAATGATTAAAAATTATGATGGTGGACCAGTAGGACTTGAAACTATAAGCGCAACAATAGGAGAGGAATCTGTAACTATTGAAGATGTTTATGAGCCATATCTTTTACAAATAGGATTTTTAGCAAAAACACCACGTGGTCGCATAGCAACCAAAAAAGCTTACGAGCATCTAAATATTAAATATATTAAAGAAGAAAAAGGCGATCAATTAAAATTTGATGAGTAGGAGATATTATGGGAAGACTTTTTGGAACTGATGGTATAAGAGGTATTGCAAATAAGGAACTTACTGCAGAACTTGCAATGAAAATTGGAAGAGCAGCTGCAATGGTTTTAACCGAAAAAATGAAAAATAAACCGAAGGTACTTATAGGATCGGATACAAGAATTTCTTCAGATATGCTTGAAAGTGCAATAGCTGCAGGACTTTGCTCCGTCGGAGCAGATGTTTTAATTGTTGGGGTTTTACCGACACCAGCCGTTGCATATCTTGTGAAAAAATATTCTTATGATGCTGGAATAATGATTTCGGCATCTCATAATCCTTGTGAATATAACGGAATTAAAATATTTCAAAGTAACGGATATAAGCTCCCTGATTATTTAGAGGAGGAAATAGAATCAATTATATTGGATGAAACAAAATCTATACCTTTACGTATTGCGGGAGATGTTGGAAAAATTATAATTTCAAAAAATGCTGTTAGCGATTATATAGAACATTTAATTAAAACAACCGATGAAAGAAATTGTGAGCTTAAAATAGCACTTGACTGTGCAAATGGATCATCCTCTATAACTGCAAAAAAAATATTTAAAAGTATAGGTGCAGACTGCATTGTTATAAATGATAAGCCTAATGGTATTAATATAAATAAAAATTGCGGTTCTACACATTTGGAAAATCTTATAGAAGTAGTTAAATCTAACAATTGCGATTTAGGTTTTGCTTTTGACGGAGATGCGGATAGGCTGCTTTGCGTTGATGAAGATGGAACTATTGTTGATGGAGATAAAATAATTGCAATTTGCAGTAAATTTATGAAAGAAAGATCATTACTTAAAAATGATACTGTAGTTATAACAGTAATGAGTAATTTGGGGTTTCATAAGTTTTGTGAAAAAAATGATATTAAATGCGAAATCACAAAAGTAGGAGACCGTTATGTTCTTGAAAATATGACGAAAAACAATTATAAAATAGGTGGAGAACAGTCAGGACACATTATTTTTCTTGACTATTCAACAACTGGTGACGGTCAGCTTACAGCAATTCAAATATTAAAAGTTATGAAAGAAACAGGAAAATCTTTGAAAGAGCTTGCTTCGGAAATGGAGGTATATCCGCAAGTGCTTATAAATGTTAAAGTTTCTGCTTATGGAAAATCTCATTTTGAACACGATGAAGAAATAAAGAGAATGATTGATAATATTTCAAAACAACTTTCTTCAGATGGAAGAATTTTAGTCAGAGTTTCCGGAACCGAGCCGCTTATTCGTATAATGCTTGAGGGGAAAAATATAGATCTTATAACAAAACTTGGAAATGAAGTGTCGAATGTTATTAAAGAAAGGCTTTTATAATGCGTATATCAGATGATTGGAAAGATTTTGAACTGATTGATTGTTCAAACGGCGAAAAACTTGAGCGTTGGGGAAATATATTTTTAATTAGACCTGATCCGCAAATAATTTGGAATACTAAAAAAATCGATAAGAATTGGTTTAATCCGACTGCTAAATACGAAAGAGCTAATACAGGAGG
Source organism: Candidatus Fimenecus sp. (assembly GCA_052169395.1). Taxonomy (GTDB): domain Bacteria; phylum Bacillota; class Clostridia; order Oscillospirales; family Acutalibacteraceae; genus Fimenecus. The sequence goes on from JBQNCN010000001.1 coordinate 128,215, forward strand.
CGGACATTGGATAGAATATAAACCGTTACCTGAAAAACTTATAATAAAATATAAAGATTTAGCATTTAATATTAAAGCAATGAATTTCAAACACACCGGTCTTTTTCCTGAACAGGCTGTTAATTGGGATTTACTTCGTAAAATAATTGACAATTCTGAAAAGAAACTGAAAGTTTTAAATCTTTTCGGTTATACAGGTGGAGCAACAATAGCTGCATTAAAAAACGGTGCTTCTGTATGTCATGTTGATGCCTCAAAAGGAATGGTTCAATGGGCTAAGGAAAATGCCGTTATAAATAATGTGATAAACGAAGATGTTCGTTGGATAGTCGATGATTGCGAAAAGTTTGTTCAAAGAGAAATTAGGCGAAATAATACGTATGATATTATTATTATGGATCCTCCTTCATATGGACGCGGACCTAAAGGGGAAATTTGGAAGCTTGAAAATAAAATTTTCAACCTTATATCTCTTTGCGAACAGATTTTGACGGAAAATCCTACTGCAGTTTTTATTAATTCTTATACGACAGGCCTTTCGCCTTCGGTTATGGAATATATGCTTAATTCGATTTTATTGACAAAACATGGCGGAATAACTGAATGTTCGGAAATAGGCTTAAGGAACAGTAGCAATGGACTTGTGCTTCCGTGCGGGTCAACTTCAATTTGGATGAAAAAAATATGACTTTTCCAATTTTAAAATTTGAAAATGTTTCTTACGAGTATGAAACGGAAGAAAATAACGAGTTTGTTCCTGCAGTTAATAATGTGAGTTTTTCAGTGAGTCCTGGAGAATTTGTTGCAGTTTTAGGGCATAATGGTTCAGGAAAATCAACTCTTGCCAAACTGTCAAATTCTATCTTGCTGCCAACAAATAACGGAAAAGTTTTTGTATGTAATATGGATACAGCATCAGAAGCATTATCTCATGAAATCAGAAAAACTGTTGGTGTAGTATTCCAAAATCCTGATAACCAGATAGTTTCTTCAGTTGTTGAAGAAGATGTCGCATTCGGACCTGAAAATCTCGGACTTCCTAGAGAAGAAATTGCAAAACGGATCTATGAAAGTTTAAAGGCAGTAGGGATGGAGAAATACAGATATTCAGAGCCTCATAAACTTTCAGGAGGACAAAAACAGCGTGTGGCCATAGCAGGAATAATTGCCATGGAACCTAAGTGTCTTGTTCTTGATGAGCCAACAGCAATGCTTGATCCAAAAGGTAGACAAGAAGTTTTGAATACGGTTAAAAAGCTCAATAAAGAAAAAAATATTGCTGTTTTGTTTATTACTCATTATATGGAAGAGGCAGTTCTAGCGGATAGAATAATAGTTATGAATGATGGGAAAATTATATTTGATGACAGTCCTAAAAATGTTTTTAAACATTATCAAATATTGAATAAAATAGGTCTTGATATTCCAGATGTTATGAAACTTTCATTAAAACTTTATGAAAATGGAGTAAATATTGATCCTTTTTGTTTGACACAAAAAGAACTTAATGATAATTTAATTAAAATTATAGGTAGAAATGGTAATTCTTGAAGCAAAAAATTTAACATATACATATTCACAAGGAACACCGTTTGAAGTTAAAGCTTTAAATAATATAAGCTTTAAAATTGAAAAAGGTGAATATATCGGAATTATAGGACATACCGGTTCTGGTAAATCAACATTACTTCAAATATTAAACGGTCTTATAAAACCTCAAAGTGGCAAGATAATGTTATATGAGCAGGATATAAATTCTTCAAAAAAATTACGTCATGATGCTCATTTTAAAATAGGTCTTTGTTTTCAGTACCCCGAATATCAGCTTTTTGAAAGTACTGTTAAAAAAGATATAGAATTTGGACCAAAAAACATGGGTCTATCGGGTGAATCATTAGAAAAATCAGTTTTAACAGCTGCTGAAACAGTAGGACTGAAAAAAGAGCTTCTTGAAAAATCTCCTTTTGAACTTTCAGGTGGTGAAAAAAGAAGGGTTGCAATAGCTGGAATCATTGCAATGAATCCTGAAATATTAATTTTAGATGAGCCTGCTGCAGGACTTGATCCTGAAGGAAGGAATACCGTATTTAATATGATAGATAATTTTAGAAAAAGAACAGGTGCTACTGTAATTATGGTATCTCACAGTATGGAAGATATTGCTGTAAGAGCGGACAGAATAATTGTAATGAATAATTTTCAAATTTTTTCAATCGGTACCGTTAATGAAATTTTTTCTGATATAGAAGAGCTTGTAAAAATTGGTCTTGATGCTCCACAGATTACAAAGCTTATGCTTGATTTAAAAAATAAAGGATTTAATGTTAAAACTGATATTTATACAATCTCTCAGGCAAAAGATGAAATATTAAAACTTATAAGAGTTTAAAGTGATAAGTAATATTAGTATAGGTCAATATTTTCCTAATAACTCCGTGATTCACAAAATGGATCCGAGGGTTAAGTTTGTTTTAACATTTGTTTATATATTATATATTTTTATTTGTAATAATATCGCATCTTTATTTTCCGCTTCTATCCTTTTATTTATAGTTGTTTTATTGTCCAAAATAAAACTTTCACTTATTTTAAAAAGTATAAAACCGGTAATTTTAATCATTATTATCACTTCTTTTTTACAAATATTTTATAATGCAAAGGGTACGGAGCTTTTAAGTATTTGGAAAATAAAAATAACAACCGGTGGACTTTATTTCGCGATTTTTACTACTATACGAATTTTATCTTTAGTTGTAGCAAGTTCAATGCTTACATTTACAACAACACCTACAAGACTATCAGACGCAATGGAATCGGTTTTTTCACCTATGAAAATTTTGAAAATAAATGTACATTCCATTGCAATGATGATGACAATCGCGTTAAGATTTATACCAACGATAATTGAAGAGGTGGATAAAATAATATCTGCACAAAAGTCAAGAGGTGCAGATTTAGAATCAGGAAGTCTTATAAAACGTGCAAAAGCTATGATTCCTATTTTTGTACCGCTTTTTGTAAATTCATTTAAAAGAGCTTATGATCTTGCTTTTGCAATGGAATGTCGTTGTTATCAAGGTGGAGAAGGAAGAACAAAACTTAATATAATGAAAGTGAAACAAGCAGATATTATTGCAATTATAATATTTATTATAATGTTGCCCATAATTATAATTTTAAATAAATATTTTCCAACGGTTATATAATGAATAATTTTTTACTTAATTTAAGTTTTGTCGGAACAGATTTTCACGGTTGGCAGACACAAAAAAATGCAATTACGGTGCAAGGAATTTTGCAAAATACATTAAAAATAATTTTAGGAGAAAGTGTCTCGATTATTGGATGCAGTCGAACAGATGCTGGTGTTCATGCAAAGCAATTTGTTTGTAATTTTCATTCTAAAAGTAGCATAAATTCTGATAAATTAACACTTGCATTGAATGCTTTACTTCCAAAAAGTATCTCTGTAAAATCTTGTGGATTTGTTCCAACAGATTTCCATTCAAGATATGACTGTAAAAGCAAACAATATGAGTATATTATTATAAACAATAAAATACGAGATCCGTTTTTAGAAAATAGAGCTTTTCATTATCCATATGCTTTAAATACCGAACTTTTAAATGAAGCAGTAAAACAATTTGTTGGAATTCATGATTTTACTGCATTTTGCTCTGCAGACAGCAGTGTAAAAAATAAAACACGAAATATTTTTTTTGCAGATGTAAAAAGAAAAGATGATCTTGTAATTTTCACTTTTGAAGGGGATGGATTTTTATATAATATGGTTCGTATAATGAGTGGAACTTTAATTGCAGTAAATGAGGGAAAAATTAAGCCTGATGACATTTCTAATATAATAAATTTAAAAGAGCGAAGAAACGCAGGAATAACGCTTAAACCATATGGGTTATATCTTTCAAAGGTGAACTATTGATGTTTAAATCTAAAAAAAATAACTTTAATAATAAAAACATTTTGGTAATAATATGCGTAATAGCGATTACTCTTATTATTTTCATTTCACTTGTTTTCAAAGTTTCTGTTTCAAAATTAAGCAATGGTGTTAATTCTACGGTGAATAAATTAAAGAATGGAACCGGATATCCGTATTCTTTTATAGGAAAAAGTTTAATTGATGCCAAAAAACTTAGCACAAATATTTGTGTAGTGAATGAGTCAGAAACGATAACGCTTGATTCTACTGCCAAAGTTATTTCAAATATTCCTCTTAAATTTTCAAATCCCATAGCTTTTGAAAAAAATAACAACTTATTGTTAATAGAGTGTGGTGGAACATTATTTAAAATTCAAAACAGTTCAAAAGTAAAATACGAAGGAACTTCTAAAAATAAGCTTTTAACTGGCGCAATGGGCACAAAAGGACAGTACGCCTTGGTAATGCGAGGAATAGATAATATGTCTAGTTTGATTTTATACAATAAATCAAATAAAGAAATATTTAGTTGGAACAGTGCAAACGATATTATAACTACATGTGATATATCTGAAGACGGATTAAAGCTTGCGGCAGCGGTAATAACTGCAGAAAACGGAGATTTAAAAACAAAAGTATTAGTTTTTGATATTAAAAACAACCGTATAGAAAATGAATATGATTATAATTCAAATAATATTACACAAATAAGATTTCTTAAAGGCAATTTTTTATTTTGTAAAGGTGATTTGATTTGTGATATTGTAAAAAATGGAACTAAAAAATTCAGCGAAGATTTAACTGTAAATAAATTATCCGGATTATCTATTACAAATAATAATGTTGTTTTGGCAACGGCAAAATATGGAGGTAAATCGGAAAATACCGTTAAAATGTTAAAACCTTCTGGAAAAGAATCTTTTTTAAGTACGATAAACGGTAATATTTTATCAGTATCAAATAATGAAAAATATACAGCAGTCATAACAAGCACAGAAATTTTAGTTCTAAATAGAAACGGTAATGTGATTGCTAAAAAAGCTGTTGAACAAAATATCAAAACAAGCTATACAATAGGAACAAATATCTATATAATATCTGCAACTGGAATTACCGAATATAAAATTTTTAAGTTAATAAAAAGCAGGTAAAAAATATGAATTTCAACTTTCTCGATGTTGTTTTTATACTTATATTTTTAGTTTTTATTGGAATTTCCGCTAAAAAAGGCTTTACTAGAGTAATATTAAATATAATTGCTATTGTAATTGCAATTGTTTTGTCAGCTGTGTTAAGCGCTCCATTATCAAAAATTATATATTCTTCCTTTGTTGAAACAAAGGTTGTTGAAAATCTAGAAAAAACAGTTCCATCTGATATTACGGATACAACAGAAAAACTTTCTTATATCACAAGCAGTATACCTGATTTTGCAAAAAAATATACTGAAAAAAACGAAGTGTTAAAAAAATCCATAAATGAATTAAACAGAAATGTTTTTAAATCAAGGGGAGAGTTTATTGAAAAATTAAACAAGGATATTATAAGACCATTTTGTGAAAATGTTTTAAAAATTTCAACTTATATTTTACTTATAATAATACTCTCATTTATATTTAGACTTATTGCGGAATTTTTCGGAAAATCTATACATAAGACTCTAAACAAAACCGACTATATATTTGGCGGAATTTTAGGCTTAATTGAAGGCATACTGGCAATTTACATTATATCAATAGGATTACTCTATATTTCAAAAAAAACTGGAGGACAGATAAATGAATTTGTATCACAATCTGTTTTAGTCAATAAATTATCTCAAATATCTTTTATTAATTTATTTTAGCGGAGGAAAAAATGTCAGGTTTTAAAGAACTTTTAAAAACATGGAAAACCATACCGAATTTACTTTCTTTTATACGGATTCTTATTATACCATTTTTTGGAGTTGCCTATTTTCATAAGCAATATCTTTTATCCGTAGTAATTCTTGCTTTTTCAGGACTTACAGATCTTCTTGATGGTAAAATAGCAAGAAAATTTAACCAAGTATCAGAACTTGGAAAACTCCTTGATCCAATTGCAGATAAACTCACACAGATGACCATTGCAGTTTTATTATTTATAACATTCATACAATCAAATGATAAAACAATAAAGGCATTCTCATGGGTGTTTTTATTCTTTATTGCAAAAGAGCTTTTAATGGTTGTTGTAGGAGTTTTAATGGTTGCATTAGGACTTCTTCCAAAGCCTGCAGTTATATGGGGAAAGCTTGCAACAACATTTTTTTATATTATAATGTGTCTTATTTTAGGTTTCGGTCCTGATATAGGAGCACTTGGAAAATACTATACCATGCCTAATTATTTAATGATTATATTGGTTGTTTTTTCAGCAGTAAGCACATTTGTGGCACTTTTATCTTATGTGCCCGATTCATTAAGACAATTTAAAGAACGAAAAATAAAAAAATCAAAAGAAAAACTTCAAAATAAGGAGAAATAATTGGCTGATAATATAGTTTTATGCAGTAGATGTCATAAAAATCCCGCAATGTTTTTCATTTCTAAAAACGAAGGCGGAAAAACAACAAATGAGGGACTATGCTTAAAATGTGCACTAGAAACAAATATAGGTCCTGCAAAACAAATGCTTTCTCAAATGGGTATTTCAGAAAATGATTTAGATGATATTATGCAGGAATATGAGCGTGAAATGGAAAGTTTAAAGGAAGAACAATCAGATGATGATATAAATGAACAAATGAATGAAGATAAAGACACTGATGATTTTAAAGCAGGTGGTGCTCTTCCTATAGGTAATTTTTTCAATAACTTTATAAATGGCTTTAAATCAAAATCTGATAGTGAAGATAATAAAAAACAAAATTCAAACAGTAATAATATATTAGAATCGAATGTAAAAAATAAGAAAAATAAAAAACGTAAATATCTTAATCTTTATTGTACCAACATGACAGAAAAAGCAAGACAGGGAAAATCGGATAAAGTTATAGGAAGAGATATTGAAATATCAAGAACTATACAAATCTTATGTCGCAGAACGAAAAATAATCCATGTCTTATCGGTGAAGCTGGTGTAGGAAAAACTGCTATTGCTGAAGCTCTTTCACAGCGTATTGTTGATGGAAATGTTCCCGCAAAGCTTATGGATAAGGAAATCGAACTCCTGGATTTAACTTCTCTTGTTGCAGGAACGCAATTTAGAGGACAATTTGAAAGTCGTATAAAAGGTCTTGTAGAAGAAGTTAAACAAGATGGTAAAATAATTCTTTTTATTGATGAAGTTCATAATCTTGTAGGTGCTGGAAACAGCGAAGGTGCAATGAGTGCAGCAAATATATTAAAACCGGCTCTTTCAAGAGGTGAAATTCAGGTTATCGGTGCAACAACATTTGATGAATATCGAAATTATATTGAAAAAGATGCTGCTCTTGAAAGAAGATTTCAGCCCGTTGAAATCAATGAACCATCTATTGATGATGCATACACTATGCTTTTAGGTATAAAAAAGTATTATGAGGACTATCATCGAGTTTCAATCTCAGAAAGTCTTGTATATAAAACAGTCATATTATCAGAAAGGTATATAACTGAAAGATTTTTGCCAGATAAAGCTATAGATCTTTTAGATGAATCTTGCACTTGTGCAAATCTCAGAAATAAATCGATAGGCGAACTTGAAAAGCTTGAAAAGAAAAAAGAAAAATTTAATGTTTTACTTGAGAATTTGCAAGAACAGCTTGATAAATTAAGCGAAAAAACATCAGATGAAAAAATTGAACAACAAAAAAATGAACTTTATGAAAAACGTGCGGAAACATTGATTGAAATTAAAGCTCTTGAAGAAAAAGAACCAAAATTAAGAGAAAATGCAAAAGATAACAGCGTTTTAGAAACTGATTTAGCAAAGGTTATAAACCTTTGGACAGGTATTCCAACAACTAAAATTTTAGATGGAGATGTTAAAAGACTTCAAAACTTAGAACAGATTTTAAAAGAGAATATTATAGGACAAGATGAAGCTGTTCAAAAAATTGCAGCGGCAATAAGACGTTCAAGAATGCAACTCACTATTCAAAAACGTCCTGCATCATTTATCTTTGTAGGTCCTACAGGGGTAGGTAAAACAGAACTTGCAAAGCAACTTTCATATCAACTTTTTGATACTCCTGAAACGATTATACGCTTTGATATGTCTGAATTTATGGAAAAATATTCTGTTTCAAGACTTATAGGTTCGCCTCCGGGATATGTAGGTTATGAAGAATCAGGACAACTTACTGAAAAAGTGAGAAGAAAACCGTATTCAATAATTTTATTTGATGAAATTGAGAAGGCTCATCCTGATGTTATGAATATTCTTCTACAAATTCTTGATGAAGGAAAAACTAATGATGCACACGGACGCTCAGTAAGCTTTGCAAATACTATAATTATTATGACTTCTAATGCAGGTTCTGAAAAAAAGGAAAGTGTACTTGGCTTTGGAAAAACAATAAGTGATGCAAAAAAACAAAATGCAATGAAAGCACTTCGTGAATTTTTAAGACCGGAATTTATAGGAAGGGTTGATGAAATTGTAGTATTTAATGATTTAAGCAAAGAAAACTATGAACAAATAGCTGTTTTAATGCTTAAAGAACTTCAGGATTCTTTACGAGATAAGGATATAAATTTAAATTATTCAACAGATATTCCGTCATTTTTAGTTTCAAAAATGGATGGTGATGTCAGGGGTGCAAGAGATTTGAGAAATGTTATTAGGCGATTTATTGATGATGAAATTTCAGATTTTCTTGTTGAAAATTACGGAAAAGAAATTTGCAAAATCAATCTTGTTTTAAATGATGAAAAAATAGTTATAGAATAAAACGATGAATAATAAATACGGTTTGGTTTTTTCAGGCGGTGGAGCAAAAGGTTCATATGAAATAGGAGCTTGGAAAGCTTTAAAAGAATTAAAGATTGACATAGAATGCGTTTCTGGAGTTTCAATAGGTGCAATAAACGGTGCTGCTTTTGTTGCAGGTGATTTTGACAAAGCAATTGAAATGTGGTGCAGTATAGAAGTTATTGATGGTATTAATTTTCATGAAGAACTTCCTGATCAAAAAGAGCTTTACAGTACAAAAAATGCTGCGGCTATTTTAAAAGAAATAACAAAAAATGGAGGTGTTGATGTAACGCCTACAAAAAATCATATAGCAAAATATATAAATGAACATGATGTAAGAAAATCAAATATCCCACTTGTTATGATAAGCTATGATTTAACTGATAGCAAACCTATGATTAAATATATTGATGAAATTCCAAATGGAGAACTGTTTGATTACTTAATGGCTTCTGCAAGAGTCCCAGGATTTAAAAAAATGGGCCCCGACAATAAAAGCTTTGTAGATGGTGGCGTTTTTGACAATAATCCAATAACACTGATTCAAAAAAGAGGAATACATCGAATCATAGATGTTGATATTTCTGAAATAAAGGGTTCCGCACATACTATGGAAATTGCGGGATATGATTTTGTATACATAACTCCAAAAAATATTGATGATTTGGGACCGTTTACAGCATTTTCAAAGGAACTTGCATTAAAACGTATTAATATGGGATATCTTGATACGATGCGTGCGTTTGGGAAATTATCAGGTCAGCATTTTTATTTTAAAAATTCTGAATTTAAAAAGCTTGTTGAGAAATACAGTTATAAAACAGTTGATGAATTTGAAAATTTAGCTTTAAAATTTGAAATTGAAAAATATAAAATATATACAGCTGTTGAATTTATAAACACATTACAACAAAAATATAATGAAACAAGAGGGGAGGATGAAAAAGAAGCTTTTACAAAAAAACTTTTATTGGGTATTAAAGATATAAGTATTGCTGCACATAAAAAACTTCAATCATATCTTATTAACACTCGTTATGAACAATGCTATGATAATGCATTAAAAATCCTTAATGATAAATATGATCAAATTAAATCAAAGACAGCTGAATAGCTGTCTTTTTACTTGAAAGTTTTATTATATTTTGTATAATTAAATTATAATTATAAATGAGGAAAATTTTGACAGGAAAAACAAAAGCAATATATGTTTGTGAAGAATGCGGATATGAAACTCCTAAATGGTATGGTCAATGTCCCTCTTGTAAAGAATGGAATACCTTAACAGAGATTTTAAGCAATAAAAAGAAAATATATGATACTGTAAATAATATTTCAAAAAAAACTCCATCTAAACTTTCTGAAATAAATGGTATTGATGAATCGAGATATGATACGGGATTAAAAGAACTGAACCGTGTTCTTGGTGGTGGTCTTGTAAAAGGTTCCTTAGTGCTTTTAAGCGGTGAACCTGGTATAGGAAAATCAACACTTTTACTTCAGATATGTCAGTCATTTTCAAAAAAATTAAGTTTATTATATATTTCAGGAGAGGAATCTGAATATCAATTAAAATTAAGAGCAGAGCGTTTAAATGTAAATACTCCTGAACTTTCACTTTTATGTGAAACAGATATGGATTACATATGTTCTGTTATTGAAAAACAAAAACCGGATATAGTTATAATTGATTCTATACAAACAATGAACATATCTGAATTAAACTCTCTTTCAGGCAATATTACGCAAGTAAGAGAAAGCACTATTATGCTTGCACGATTTGCAAAAAGTCTTAATATACCGATAATTTTAGTGGGGCATGTTAATAAAGACGGCAATATTGCCGGTCCTAAGGTTCTTGAGCATATTGTAGATGCGGTTTTATATTTTGAAGGCGATAGAAACTTTTCATATCGTATTTTGCGAACGGTAAAAAATCGTTATGGCTCAACAAATGAAATAGGTGTTTTTGATATGACTGATATAGGATTAAAAGAAGTTGAAAATCCATCAGAAATGTTGCTTTCAGAAAGAGTTCCCAATACTTCAGGTTCATGTGTAGCGTGTCTTATGGAGGGCTCAAGACCTATTCTTGCCGAAATACAAAGTCTTGTTTGCACAACCGGATTCGGAACACCTAGAAGAATGACCAACGGCATAGATTATAATAGAATGACGATGATTATTGCTATAATAGAAAAACGTGCGGGTTTTTATTTGGGAAATATGGATTGTTATATAAATGTTGTAGGGGGATTGAAAATTGATGAACCTGCATCTGACTTATCAATAGCACTTGCGATTGTTTCAAGCATAAAGGATATTTCCATTCCAAAAGATTTACTTCTTCTAGGAGAAATCGGATTAAGTGGTGAAATACGCTCTATAAACTCATGTGAAAAGCGTATTAAAGAAGCTGAAAAACTTGGTTTTAAACGCATTGTAATTCCGTATTTTAATTATAAAAAACTTGATTTGACAAAATTTAAAAATATTGAAATTAAAGGTCTTAATTATATAATACAGGCATTTTCTTATGCTCTTAAGTAAAAATTTATATTTACCGTCAAAACGTGTCAAAAGATTGCTTTTAGGTGCTTCCGCAATAAATTATAAGGAAGATTTAAAAAAACTGAATATAACTCCTTACTTTTTACTTGAAAATAAAGCTTTTGGAAAGCTTTCAGGACATTTGGACTTAAGTGTAATGCCGCTTGGAAATAATGTTTTTTCATCATTCCAAAATTTTAAAATTGTAAATAAGTATTTTAAAGCAATAGAAATAAATGTTTCATTATTTAATGAGTATCCATATAACTGCGCTTTTAATGGATTAGCACTTAACAGATATTTGATTTGCAATAAAAAATGTATTGCACCTGAAATTTTAAAATATATTGAAGAAAAAAACTTTGAAGTAATAAATGTTAAACAAGGTTATACAAAATGTTCAATTTTACCTGTAAATAAAAATGCTGTTATAACTGATGATAAGGGTATATTTAAAGCATTAAAACAAAAAAATATAGATGTTTTGTTGATACAAAAAGGAGATATATACCTTAACGGTTTTGATTATGGCTTTATAGGTGGTTCTGCAGGACTTATTTCAAATAATGAAATGCTTTTTATGGGTAATGCAAAATATCATAGAAATTATTTTGAAATAAAAGACTTTCTAAATAACTATAACATCGATATTATTTCTTTGAATAATAACAAAATTACAGATATAGGCAGTTTTTTACCTATTGAGGAGAGCGATGATGAAAAAATTAAATAAATGGACTGATTTTACAGGAACAATTTTTGCAGGAACAACTGTAGGAATTATAGCTGTTGCTTCAATAAAAAAAACAAAAAAATATGGTATAAACATATCTGAAAAAATTCTAACTAAAGAGCGTATTTTAAATTCAGCTTTTTATATAACTGAAAATATTTTAAAAAACAATGAAGATTATAAAAAGAAATTTAATAAAATAAATGCATTGCTTAACTCTAAACAGAATACACAGAAGGGTAACAAATAATTTTATTAAATTATAAATACAGGATAATAGTCGATTTAATATTTAAAGATTGTATCAATTATACAAAATAAATATTTTGTATAATTAAGGGGACATAAATGGAGAACTGATTTGAAATATGCAGATGATAAAAATTTGCCTAAGCTTTTAAAAGATTTTCTACAACATCAATATGTCATAAAAAATCGTTCAAAGCTTACCATAGATGAGTATGCATTGGATTTACGTATGTTTTTATACTATATGCTTATACATAAAGGCATTATTTGTAAAACCGAAAATATTGAAAATATAAATTTTAACAGCTTTGTTGACAAAGATTTTTTGGGCGCTATATCTCTTCTTGATGCATATTCATTTTTAGCATATTGCAAAAATGAAAGACACAATGATGCTGCAGCAAGAGCAAGAAAAGTTACTTCAATTCGTACTTTTTATAAATATCTTACTGTTCAGAGATCACTATTTCAAAAAGATCCTATGCAAGAGCTTGAAAGTCCAAAATTAAAAAAAACTCAGCCTAAATATCTTACGCTTGATGAAAGTAAAGCTTTGCTTAATTCTGTTGATGGCGTTTATAAAGAAAGAGATTATGCTATTTTAACATTGTTCTTAAACTGCGGTCTCAGACTTTCAGAATTATGTTCAATAAATTATAAAGACATACGAAGTAATGATACATTAGTTGTTACAGGTAAAGGAAATAAGCAACGTACAATTTATCTTAATAAAGCTTGCATTTCTGCAATTAAAAACTATATGAAAGTTAGACCTAATGACAAAGTTAAGCCGGATAGTCGTGAAGCTTTATTTTTGAGTGCAAGATACAAAAGAATAAGTCAAAAAACCGTACAACATATAGTATATATGTATCTTGAAAAAGCAGGTCTTTCAGGACGAGGTCTTTCTGTACACAAATTAAGACATACAGCGGCAACGCTTATGTATCGTTATGGCAACGTAGATGTTATTGCTTTACAGGAAATTTTAGGACATGAAAATTTAGGAACAACACAAATTTATACACATGTTGTGGATGAGCAACTGAAAAAAGCAGCTGACAGCAATCCCCTTGCAGATGAGACAACTAATACAGATAATTAGCATTCGCTAATTAAAATCAGTTGATTAAATAACTATAAATTGAATTTGAATATTACACAAAACGACAATTTACAGGTTATTTAATACAAAAAAATAAATATTTTTCTATATTGACACTTAATATAATTTGATTATAATAATTATATTGTTATAAAAATAACAATATAATTATTATTTTTAACTATTATTCATTTTGCTTAGGAGGCAAAAAATGCAAAGATTCACATTACCAAGAGATTTGTATCATGGAAAGGATTCGCTTGAGGCATTAAAAATACTTGGTGGTAAAAAAGCCATAGTTTGTGTCGGTGGCGGTTCAATGAAACGTTTTGGATTTTTAGATAAGGTTGTATCTTATCTAAAAGAAGGTGGAATGGAAGTTGATATTATTGACGGAATAGAGTCTGATCCTTCTGTTGAAACTGTTATGAACGGAGCTAAAAAAATGCTTGAATTTGAGCCTGACTGGATAGTTGCAATAGGCGGTGGCTCACCTATCGATGCAGCAAAGGCGATGTGGATTAAATATGAATATCCAGAGGTAACATTTGAAGATATGTGTAAGGTTTTTGGTCTCCCAAAACTTCGCACAAAAGCAAAATTTTGTGCTGTTTCATCAACTTCTGGTACTGGAACAGAAGTTACAGCTTTTTCAATAATAACAGATTACAATAAAGGTATAAAATATCCGATTGCAGATTTTGAAATCACTCCTGATGTAGCAATTGTTGACCCTGCTCTTGCTGAGACAATGCCAAAAAAACTTGTTGCACATACGGGTATGGATGCTATGACACATTCAATAGAGGCTTATGTTTCAACAGCAAATTGTGCATATACCGATCCGTTAGCATTAGATTCAATTAAAACAATATATAACACTCTTGTTGCATCATATAATGAAGATATGGAAGCACGCGCCAAAATGCATGATGCACAGTGTCTAGCAGGTATGGCCTTTTCAAATGCTCTTCTAGGCATTGTTCACTCAATGGCACATAAAACTGGTGCTGTATTCGGTGATTTAGGTGCTCATATAATTCACGGTGCAGCTAATGCTATGTATCTTCCAAAAGTTATCGCATTTAACGCAAAGAATGAAACAGCTAAAAAACGCTATGCTATAATTGCTGATTTTCTTTCTCTTGGTGGTTCAAATGATGATGAAAAAGTTACTTTGCTTATAGAAATGCTTAGAAAGTTGAATGATAATTTAAATATTCCTCATTGCATTAAAAATTATGGATTAGACAGCTATCCTACAGAACAAGGTTTTGTTCCTGAAAATATTTTTCTTGAAAGGCTTCCTGAAATTGCAAGAAATGCTATTGCAGATGCATGTACAGGATCAAATCCTCGTCAACCATCACAAGAAGAAATGGAAAAACTTCTTAAATGTTGCTATTATGATTTAGATGTAGATTTCTAAATTTCATAAAAATAAAAAGCTCACTTTTGTGAGCTTTTTATTTTTTCCAATATTTTCTATCCAGTGAACGATATTGTACGGCTTCAGCAATATGAGAAGCACCAATAATATCGGCATTATCTAAATCAGCTATCGTTCTTGCCACTCTTAAAATTTTATCATAAGCTCTTGCTGAAAGTCCAAATTTTTCGAATGCTGCTTTTAATAATATTTCTGCTTCATTGTTTATTTGACAAAATTTTCTTGTAAGAGAAGCATCCATTTTGGCATTACAGCTTATACTTGTGTTTTTTAACCTTTCTTGTTGTAAAAATCTTGCAGCATCAACTCTTTTCTTTATTTTGGCAGAACTTTCTTCATTTTTTTATTTCTTAAATCGGTAAATTCTACAGGGGGAACTTCAATATGAATATCAAGTCTATCTAAAAGAGGTCCTGAAATCTTTGATAAATATTTTTGCGGAGTACCATTGGGACATGTACAATCTCTTGTAGGATGTGCAAAATATCCACACGGACAAGGATTCATGGCGCAAACAAGCATTACCGAACACGGGTAAGATACAGTTGCACTTGCTCTTGCTATTGTTATTTTTCCATCTTCAACAGGTTGACGTAATATTTCCATAGAACTTCTTGAAAATTCAGGGAGTTCATCTAAAAATAATACGCCGTTATGAGCAAGCGATATTTCTCCCGGTTTTGGAATTGTTCCTCCTCCTGAAAGACCCACAGCAGAAATAGTGTGATGCGGATTTCTAAAAGGACGTTTATTTATTAAAGAAACTTTATAGGGCAGTCTGCCCGCTATTGAATATATTGATGTTGTTTCAAGCTGTTCTTTATATGTCATATTAGGTAAAATTGACGGTATCCTCTTTGCAAGCATTGATTTACCTGATCCAGGTGAACCTATAAGCATAATATTATGTCCACCCGCTGCAGCAATTTCAATTGCTCTTTTCGCTTCATATTGACCCATAACATCTGAAAAATCAGGCAGATCTTTTTCAATATAATCTTTATAAATATCATTTTCAGATAACGGTAATAGCCTTTTAGTGCCGTTTAAATGCTCTAAAATCTCTTTTATACTTTTAACAGGATAAACGATTAAATCTTTTATGACTGCACCTTCTGCAGAATTTGAAAACGGAATAAACATTTCATTAAAGCCTAATGAATGTGCAACTCTAAGCATTGGTAAAACTCCATTTATATGTTTTACTTCACCGTTAAGACTTAATTCTCCTAAAAATCCAATTTTGTTTAAATTTGCACACAGCTGTCCCGATGCAGAGAGAATTGAAATTGCAATCGGCAAATCATATATAGGACCTTCTTTTCTGACATCGGCAGGAGCAAGATTAAGTGTTATATGTGATGTTGGAAAAGATAGCTCAGAACGTTTTATAGCTGAACGAACTCTCTCTTTACTTTCTGATACTGCGGTATCGGGAAGCCCTACAAGTTCTATCTTGCTAAGTCCTGATGAAATATCCGCTTCTACAATAACTTTATATGGATTTAAGCCTTTTATTCCAAGGCTATAAACTCTTGAAAACATAACAACTCCTTTAATTAAATAATATCATTATTTAATTATGTGGTCAATCAATATTCAATATTATAACTTAATATAAGTTTTAGCATTGTTCAAAACCATGTTCAAACTGTTTAAAACTCAACACATATCTTATTTATAATATATATGTTGTAAAGTTTTAAACTTTATATTTTGTAAATTTGAATACTATACATTCATTTTGTGAAACAAGATGACGTGATAATATACTCAATATACTTTTTATAAATAAAAAAGAACCTTTATATTTGGTTCTTTTTTTATAAATATTTTTAATCAAAAGTTTGTGCTGATAAATATCGTTCTCCGCTATCCGGTAAAATTGCAGTAATAAGTTTTTTACTATGTTTTTTAGCTATTTTTACCGCAGCGGCAATTGCTGCTCCTGATGAAATTCCAACTAAAATCCCCTCTTTTTTTGCCAAAAAATCGCTATATATAAAAGCTTCTTCATCTGATATTGTTAGAATATCATCAAATATATTTTTATTAAGAACTTTTGGAATAAAACCTGCACCAATCCCCTGTATTTTATGAATACCTGAAT
Source organism: Candidatus Fimenecus sp. (assembly GCA_052169395.1). Taxonomy (GTDB): domain Bacteria; phylum Bacillota; class Clostridia; order Oscillospirales; family Acutalibacteraceae; genus Fimenecus. The sequence continues at coordinate 145,272 of JBQNCN010000001.1, forward strand.
AGCCTTTAGATATCATAGGAGAACTTTTAGGTTCAACGGCAACAATTTTTATATTTTTATTTTTCGATTTAAGGTATTCCCCTGTCCCAGTTATCGTTCCACCTGTACCGACACCTGCTATTAAAATATCTATTTTACCATCCGTATCATTCCAAATTTCAGGTCCTGTTGTTTCAAAATGACTTTTAGGATTTGACATATTGGTAAATTGTGATGGAACAAAACTGTTAGGAATTTCAGATGCTAAATCATTCGTTTTTTTTATTGCGCCTGCCATACCATCTTCACCTTTTGTTAAAACAAGTTCTGCACCATAAGCCCGCATTATTTTTTTACGTTCTTCACTCATTGTTTCCGGCATTACAATTATAATTTTGTATCCTCTTGAAGCAGCTACTGCACAAAGCCCTATACCTGTATTTCCAGAAGTCGGTTCAATTATAACGGTATCTTTATTTATTTCACCATTTTTTTCTGCTATATTTATCATAGCAAGTGCCACTCGATCTTTAATTGAGCCTGCTATGTTTGTTTTTTCAAGTTTTGCAATAATTTTGCAATTTATATTTTCCGCCATTTCAAGCTTTTTCAGTTCTATCATAGGTGTATTTCCAATCAACTCTGATATATCTGAATGTATGTTCATTTTAAACCTCTGAATTACGCTTTCGTCATTACATTTGACAAAAATTTTGCCATGAGCTTTTTTGTTCCATATTCATTGAATGATATTTCTAAAAGTATATCACCTCCAATTTTTGTCGCTTTTGTTATAATACCATTTCCGAATTTAATATGTTTAACAGCATCACCCTCTTTAAATAAGGCTGCTTCAACTGTCGGTTTTTTATTTGTATTTTTAAAGCTGTTTTTTATATATGGATTTTTATTAAAATGTTTATCTTCATTAAAAGTTCTATAGGAATTCACTTTAACATTTTCTTCTTTTTTATTTAATAATTCATTAGGAATTTCATCTAAAAATCTTGAAACTTTAAAAAATCTTGTATAACCATAAAGCCGTCTTTTTTCTGAACTTAGAAGTGTCAAATTACGTTTTGCTCGTGTAATGCCCACATAACACAGCCTGCGTTCTTCTTCAAGTTCGTTAGGATTTATATCTACCATAGCGCTTGGAAAAATTCCTTCATTCATTCCTGGAATATACACAACCGGAAATTCAAGCCCTTTTGCCGAATGAAGCGTCATCATTACAACTGCATCTTCTCCATCGTTGTAATTATCTACATCACTAAGTAGGGCGGCTTCTTCTAAGAAATCACCTATGCTGCCAGATTCATTTTCTTCCGTGAATTTTTCTATCATACCACGAAGCTCATCAATATTTTCAATCCTTGTCTGCATTTTATCAGGTTCTAAGAATAATGCAGATTTATAATTTGAATTTTCTAAAATAGCATCAAAAAGTCCTAAAAAGTCATTTTTTTCTATGAATTCATCAAAATTTTTAAATAATTCATAGAATTCATATAATTTATTCGCAGCTCTTTTAGTTGCTTCATATTGATTGGCTGTCTTAAAAACTTCAAAAAGCGGAATTCCTAAAACTTCAGAAATTTGAATTGTTTTTTCAAAAGTAGCATTACCTATACCGCGTTTTGGTGTATTTATTATCCTTGCAATTCTTACATTGTCCTCTCTGTTATATGCAACCGAAATATATGCCATTATATCTCGTATTTCCATTCGATCAAAGAAACGATGACCACCAAAAATTCTATAAGGAATACCATGCCTTACAAACTCTTTTTCAATAGGGGCAGACATTGCATTTATTCTATAAAGCACTGCACAATCACTATAATTTCCACCACTTTTTATATGTTCATTTATACTGTCACATATAAAAAGCGATTCCGTATCTTCACTTTCAGCATAATAACAACTTATTTTATCACCATCGCCTTTATTGGTGCGAAGAGTTTTACCTTTTCTTTCAGTATTATTTTTTATAACATTATTTGCAGCATTTAAAATATTTCCTGTTGAACGATAATTTTCCTCCAACTTTATAAGTGTAGCATCCTTATATCTTTTTTCAAATTGAAGAATATTTTCTATATTGGCACCTCTGAAGGCATAAATACTCTGGTCATCATCACCTACAACACAAATATTTTTATATTTGTTAGAAATAAGTGAAGAAAATCTGTATTGTGCCATATTCGTATCCTGATATTCATCAATCATTACATATTTAAAACGACTTTGATACTTGTTTCTTACCACCTCATCATTTTCAAACAGTTTTACGCAATTGAAAATTAAATCATCAAAATCCATTGCATTTGCCTGTTTAAGCTTATTTTGATAACGCTCATAAATATCTGCTATTTTATCGTGAATAGAATCTAAAGATTCTATTGTTCTGAAATCCTGCGGGCTTTGCATTTTATCCTTTGCCGAGCTTATTTTTCCTTGAATTGTTTTATAATTATATATTTTTTCATCAAGAGAAAGCTCTTTAATTACATCCTTAACAACTCTTTTCTGATCATCGGTACTATAAATCGTAAAGTTTCTATCATAACCAGTTCGTTCGCATTCATATCTAAGAATATTTAAACAGGCGGAATGGAAGGTCTTAGCCCATATATCAACAGCTTCATTTCCAAGCATATTTGATAAACGCTCTTTAAGCTCATTTGCAGCTTTATTGGTAAATGTAATGGCAAGTATCTGCCAAGGTTTTGGTGCGTCATAGGAAAGCACATCTTTTATTTGTGTATATACAGATTTATCTCCATCTAAATATTTTTGCATAAGAGTTAAATCATTATCGTCCGGTGTTCTGTCTGATTCAAAGGAATTATATGATTTTCCGTATTTTAATAAATATGCTATTCTGTTTACCAGAACAGTTGTTTTTCCGGAACCTGCACCTGCAAGTATTAAAAGCGGTCCTTCAGTTGTAAGAACCGCTTTTTTTTGTTCTGCATTCATTCTAGCAAAATCTTTTTCAATAATTTTATTTCGTAATTCTTTAAACTTTTCTAAATTCATATTTAATCCTTTCTAAACAAATTTCCACCATAACAATCAATAGCTACAATAAGCGGAAAATTCTTAAAAATTAATTTTTTTATAGATTCGGTACCTAAATCTTCAAATGCAATAATTTCGCAAGATTTTATACATTCAGCTGCAATAGCACCTGCGCCACCAACTGCACAAAAATACACAGCATTATTTCTTATGATTGCTTGAATAACTGTATCGTTTCGAGGACCCTTTCCAATCATTGCAGAAAGTCCCATATCCAAAAGCTTAGGCGAAAACTTATCCATTCTTGAAGCAGTTGTCGGTCCGCAAGAACCGATAGGAAGATTTTTTGGAGTTGGTGTAGGTCCCGCAAAATACTGTGTTGCACTATCAATATCGTAAGGCAATTGTTTATTATTTTCAATTAAATCAAAAATTCTCTTGTGTGCTGCATCTCTTGATGTGTATACAACACCTGAAAGATATACGATATCACCTGCTTTAAGCTTTTTAGAAAATACCTTAATATCTTTTGTGTCTAAAAAATATGACGACAATCTTTATCCCTCAAAAGCCTTACCGAATTTTAAAATTGAAGTACTTTTATTTTTAGACTGTTTTTTTTCAACATCAATTACTACATCCGGATTAAAATCAGTTTTAATATGTTGAGAACGAAGCTTAACTGCAGAAGAATTCATCTCAGATGAAAGTTTTTCAATATCCGATTTCAATGCATTTAAAGATATGTTAAATCGCTTATTGATTTCTTCAATATCTTTAGAAATATTCTCAATTTTAACTGACTGTTCATTTATTCTTAAAACTGTTTCATCAGTTGTTTTTTTTATTTCATTATCAGCCGCTTCAACAAGAGTAGCTGAATATCTCCTTGCATCTAAAAATGCAGCTCCAAGCTTTGCTTCATTTGCTTTAAGTTCATTTTTATAATTATCTAGTTCAGAGCGTTCCGATAAATATTTTTTATTTTCTTCTGAAAGCTCTATATTTTTCAATGAAAGAGTTTCCGACTTTTCCAATAATATTTTATTTTCAATTTTTTGTTTTGTTAAATCATTTTTTAATATATTTAAATTTTCTTCAAGTGCAGGAACTTTTGTGAGTTTTTTATCAAGTGTTTTGATTTTCTCTTCCTGTTCTTTAATTTTATTTTCAGATTCTGAAACTTTATTTTTTAATTCATCAATAAATGAAAGTACATCCTGTTTATTAAATCCACCAATAAATGAAGTTCTTAATATTTTTTTCTCTGCCATAATTCCCCTCCTTTTAAATTTTATCAAAAAAAGATTATTTATACAACTTAAAGTATAAAAATCATTCATTGATTTTGTGATGATCTATAAGCATACCTATAATAACGCTTCCCACACCTGCAATAGGCCATACTATCCAAGTCTTATCCCATCTTACGGTTATAAAGCTTATTAACAAATAAAGAAAAATAACAATCATCCAGTACATTCCTAAAATAAATTCTTTTCTCTTTTTATTTGCTTTTTTCTTTTTTGAAAATTCATTTTCCTGAAGAATATTAGAATAACTTTCCCATATTATATTTGTTTTTACTATAAGCATTGTTCCTGTCGCTACAATTAAAAGCAACAGACCTATCGATAAAACTATAAAAAAATCCGTTTTTGAAAAAATCATTGTAAGAAAAATCGGTATGCATGACAATACACACAAAAGTATTCCAATAACCATTGAAATAATATATTTTTCTTTATATTCTTCCCGTCTTTTTTTTACAATACTGTCAACACCATATTCAGTTTCAAAATTTTCATATTCAAGATATTCATATTTTTTACCCTGTATACCGAAATAAACAAATATAGAAACAGAAATACCTACAAAAAGCATAAGAGTAACAACACCTATTCCTGTCACCTGTAATTCTGTTAAATCAAAGATTTGATTATCCCTTGCTGCTGAAAGAGTAATAAGTAAAATCGGAGAAATAATGCATAACATTACACCTAAAGACACCCATTTTGAAGATTTTAATCTGTATTCCAGAAAATTGTTTACCTCTTCCAAGTTTATATACTTAATCGGTACATCATTTAAAGGCTCTGTCGAATGATATTCATATTCTTCTTCAAGCATATTCTCATCCTTTAAAAGAATATCCGTACTTATATTAAAAATTTTTGAAAGTTGAATGATCCTGCTTAAATCAGGAACGGATTGTGCACCTTCCCACTTGGAAATTGCCTGTCTGCTTACTCCTATTTGTTCAGCAAGCTCTTCCTGAGACCAACCGGCTTTTTTTCTGAGCTGAATAAGTTTATCTGCAAATATCATATTTTACCTCCGTATTTTGGGGATATTCCCATTTGTTTATATCAATAATATATATAAACTCAGTTGCATACCACCAATTAAACATGGTAATTTGTCAACCTGTAGTTGCATTTATTTTTTATTATTAAGCTTAATTGAATTAAGTCTTAAAGCATTGAGACAAACCGTAACGGAAGATAAACTCATTGCAAGAGCCCCGATCACAGGGCTTAAAGTAAAGTTCCAATTAAAAATAAGCTGATAAATTCCAATAGCTAAAGGAATGCATATAATATTATAGAAAAAAGCCCAAAACAAATTTTGTTTTATATTCTTTATTGTATTTTTAGAAAGTTTTATCGCCTTATAAACATCATAAAGCTTACTGTTGACAAGCACTATATCAGCAGCATCTATAGCAATATCAGTGCCATTACCTATTGCAATTCCCACATCCGCTGTTGTAAGAGCGGGTGCATCATTTATCCCATCCCCTACCATAGCCGTTTTTCCACTTTTTTTAAGCTTTTTTATAACATTTGCTTTTTCATCAGGTAAAACTTCAGCTATTATATTATTTATACCAACCTGATTTGCAATAGCCTTTGCAGTATTTTTGTTATCACCTGTTATCATTACTGTTTTTATTCCCATATTATTTATTTTTTTTATAGCAATAATACTATCCTGTTTTATTGTATCAGCAACGGCAATAATACCTAAAAATATGTTTCCTTTAGCAAAAAACAAAGGTGTTTTTCCTTGTATGGATAAATCATCGGAGACTTTTATAAAATCTTCACTTATATTTATATATTGACTTACAAATTTAAAATCCCCTGCAAACACAGAAACACCGTTTATTTTTCCTCTTATACCCTTTCCCGATAGCACTTCAAAATCAGTGATTTCTTCAGTAGTTATATTATTTTTAATTCCATAATTGCAAATGGCATAAGAAAGCGGATGTTCACTTTTGCTTTCAAGTGATACTGCAGTAGTTAAAAGCTCATCTCTACTATCATTTTCAATAATATCTGTGACAGCAGGTGTTCCATTTGTAATTGTTCCAGTTTTATCAAACGCCAAGACCTTTATATTACCGCAATTTTCAAGTGCTGTAGCATTTTTAAATAAAACTCCGTTTTTAGCTCCCATACCGCTACTTACCATAATTGCCACCGGTGTTGCAAGACCTAATGCACATGGACAGCTTATAACCAGCACGGAAATAGCCCTTGTTAAAGAATACGAAAAACTTTTACCCGCTAAAAACCAACCAAAGCAGGTAATAAGAGAAATTATAATTATTGTAGGGACAAAAATTGCAGCTGCCTTATCCGCAATTCTTGCAATAGGAGCCTTTGTTGCCGCTGCATCAGAAACCATTTGAATAATTTTTGATAAAAATGTATCTTCTCCAATTTTTGAAACCCTACACTTTAAATATCCGTTTTTATTTATAGTAGCGGCCGAAACCTTATCCCCTATAATTTTATCAATAGGAATACTTTCGCCTGTGAGAGCAGATTCATCGACTGTACTTTTACCCTCTATTATCACCCCATCACAGGAAATTTTTTCACCGGGTTTTACTATAAAAATATCGCCTACAGCAATTTCTTTAATATCAATAAGCCGTTCTTCTCCATTTTTTATAACATTTGCTTTTTTAGGAATTAAATCTATAAGACCTTTCAATGCATCGGTAGTTTTTCCCTTTGAAAAAGATTCAAGTGTTTTTCCTATTGTTATTAATGTAGGTATCATTGCCGAAGATTCAAACCAAATATGTTTCATATAAACTTGCATTGCATATTCGGTTTTATCTGAATATATAAGATATGAAATATAAAACATTGCAGATACACTATATAAAAAAGCTGCCGAGGTTCCGAGTGCAACTAATGTATCCATATTTGCACCGCCATGTAATATACCCTTAAATCCATTTATAAAATAATGCTTGTTTATAATAAGAACAACTATTGTTATAAGCATTTGTAAAATTCCAAGGCTTAATATATTATCTAAAAAATACGGAATTGGAAATGAAAACATATTATGACCCATGGAAAAATACATAAGTATCAAAAGAAAAAAAACAGATAAAATAAGTCTTAATAAAATACCTTCAGTATTAGTATTCTCACTATTGGAAACCTCTGTTTTTTCAGAAATTACTTTTGCAGAATATCCAGCTTTTTTTACAGCCTTAATAATGTCCTTTCGGTTTGCTGTGCCATCTATTTGCATTGAGTTTGTCAAAAGACTTACCGAAACCTTTGACACACCCGGAACATTCAATACAGCTTTTTCAACATGAGCCTGACAAGCCGAGCAACTCATTCCTGAAACATGAAATTTTTCCATACATTATCACCTCATAAGCTTTTGTATTATATTTACAAGTTCATCAATAATTGTTTCATTACCATTTTTTATATCATTTACCACACAGCTTTTAATGTGTTTTTTTAAAAGCTCTTTATTGAAACTGTTTAATGCACAATTTGCTGCTGAAACCTGAACTAAAATATCCGGACAATATGCATCATTTTCAACCATTTTTTCAAGACCCCTTATTTGCCCCTCTATTCTTTTAAGTCTATTTATTAAATCTCTTTTTTCTTTTTCCGATCTTATTTTTTCCTTATGTATCATTTCATTACATGTGCACTTTTTATTTTCCAAATAAATCACTCCTTTATTTAATAATATACTCCTATGGGGTATATGTCAAATTTTTATTACATAGTCTTTTACTTATTTAATAAAATGAATTATAATATTCAAAATTCTTAAAAATACGGAGATATTATGAGTGTTTGGAATATTTTTGCACTAATTGGTGGACTTGCATTTTTCCTGTTTGGTATGAATATCATGAGCAGTCATCTTGAAAAAACTGCAGGGGGCAAGCTTCGCAATGTTTTAGGCAAACTTACTTCAAATCCCATGAAAAGTATAGCTTTAGGTGCAGGTATTACAATTGCAATTCAATCCTCATCGGCGCTTACAGTTATGCTTGTAGGGCTTGTAAACAGCGGTGTAATGGAACTTTCACAAACCATACAGGTAATCATGGGTTCAAATATAGGCACTACCCTCACCTCATGGATATTATCACTTAATGGAATTTCTTCAAATAATTTTGTGATTTCTCTTTTAAAACCTGAAAATTTTTCACCTTTAACGGCAATGACCGGAGTTTTTCTTTTTTCAATTGGTAAAGAACAAAAGAAAAAAGATATAGGTAAAATCCTTTGTGGTTTTTCAGTGCTTATGTTTGGAATGACTATGATGTCAAATTCCGTGGCACCATTAGCAAGCTCTCCTAAATTTCAAGAAATGCTTATAAAATTTAACAATCCGATTTTAGGAATTATTACAGGAACAATATTCACAGGAATAATTCAATCCTCTGCCGCTTCAATAGGTGCACTTCAGGCACTTGCAATAACAGGAAAAATCACTGTTTCAACAGCTATACCGCTTATTATGGGTGCTAATATAGGGACTTGTATAACTGCAATATTAACCTCATTCGGTGTTAATAAAAACGCTAAAAGAGTTGCATTTTTTCATGTTTTTATAAATATTTTAGGGACTTTGATCTTTGGAAGTACTTATATTATTTTAAAGTATATTTTTAAACTTCATATTTTTGATAAACCGGCAAGTTCTTTTAGCATTGCCATTTTTCATACATTATTTAATATTGCTACCATAATAATTCTTTTACCTTTTACAAAACAGCTTGTAAAAGGCATAGAAAGTATAATAAAAGATAAAAAAGAAACTTCAAAACATATTGATACAGTTTTGCTTGATGAACGACTTTTGTTATCTCCAAGCTTTGCGATTTCAGAAGCGTATGAAAGAACAACAAGAATGGCAACTATTGCTCAATCATCTTTTTCAATTGCTATGGAATTATTTTTAAAATACAACGAAAAATCAATAAAAGAAATTGAAAAAGAAGAAGATGCTCTTGATAAATATCAAGATGAAATAAATACATTTTTAATTAAACTATCTTCAAAAAGCTTATCGGTGAAAGACAGCGATGAACTTACTGATATGCTTCACTGCATAGGTGATTTTGAACGAATCGGCGACCATGCAATGAATATTTCAAAAGCAGTTTATGCGCAAAAAACATCTGATATTAAATTTTCTGAAGATGCACTTGAGGAAATAGCTATTTTAACAAATGCGGTTAATAAAGTATTAGACATTACTGTAAAAAGCTATATAAACAAAGATTATAAATTAGCACAATCAGTAGAACCTTTAGAAGAAGTTATTGATAATTTGACAAAAATTATAAAAAACAATCATATAAAAAGGCTTCAAAAAGGAAAATGTGCTCCTGAGTTAGGTATAACGCTTACAGATTATCTTACAAACTGTGAAAGAGTTTCAGATCATTGCTCAAATATTGCAGTATGTATGATAGAAACACATAATTCAAGTTTTGAAACACATGAATATTTACATACTGTTAAAAACAGTAAAAATACAGATTTTATAGAACAATATGATAAATTCAGTAAACAATATAAAATAAAAAAAATATCAGTTTAAATCAACTGATATTAAATTACTGAACATACAGTCAATTTAATAATAAATAAAATTCACAAATTTTATCATTAAATTAAATATAAAATCAAAAAAAGCTTTAACATTTTAAATGTCAAAGCTTTTTTATTGTTTTTATAAGACTATATATTGTTAAACGCCTGTTTTATATCATCTAAAATATCATCAATATTTTCAAGTCCTACCGAAAATCTTATAAGTCCGGGTTCAATACCAGCTGCAATAAGCTGTGCATCTGTCAATTGCCTATGCGTTTCAGATGCGGGATGAAGTACACAAGTTCGTATATCCGCTACATGTACCTCATTTGAAGCAAGATTTAAACTATCCATAAACTTGACAGCATTATCTTTTCCACCTTTTATAACAAATGAAATTACACCACTTGCACCCTTTAAATATTTCTGACCAAGCAAATAACTATCATCATTTTTCAAAGCCGGATATTTTATTTTTTCAACCCACGGACTCTTTTCAAGATATTCAGCAACCTTTATTGCATTTTCACAATATCGTTGCATTCTTATTGACAATGTTTCAATACCCATATTAAGCAAAAATGCGGAATGTGCAGCAGGATAAACACCAAAGTCTCTCATAAGCTGCATTCTGGCTTTAATTATATATGCAGCCTTTCCGTAATGCTCGGTATAAGATATACCGTGATAAGATTCATCCGGTTCTGTAAGTTCGGGGAATTTTCCATTTTTCCAATTAAAATTACCCGAATCAATAATTACTCCACCGTTTTGAACGGCATGACCATCCATATATTTAGACGTTGAATGTATAACAATATCAGCTCCGAAAGAAAATGGTTTACACAGCACTGGAGTCGCAAATGTATTGTCTACTATAAGAGGTACATTGTGTTTATGAGCTATATTTGCAAAACGTTCAATGTCAAACACAGATATTGCAGGATTTGCAATGGTCTCACCAAAGAAAGCCTTTGTATTCGGTTTAAAAAGTTTATCTATTTCTTCATCGCTCATATTCTTATCATAGTAAATACATTCAATGCCTAGTCTTTTAAAGGTAACAGAAAACAAATTTACAGTTCCACCATAAACTTCGCTTGAACTTATAAAACTGTCTCCACTGCTGAGAATATTTAAAAGTGAAAGCATTGTTGCCGCCTGTCCTGATGATGTACACATTGCACCAACACCGCCTTCAAGAGCGTTTATCTTTTCTTCTACAGCCATTACAGTCGGATTTGCAAATCTTGAATAAATAAGTGATTTGGTTGGTTCGTCAAATACGGACGCAACTTCTTCGGTAGAATCATATACATATGTTGTACTTTGCACAATAGGAAGTGCTGCCGGTTCTGAATTTTTAGGTTTATACCCGGCTCTCAGGCACAGAGTTTCATCTTTCATTTTTCTCTCCATTGTTTTAAATTTATGACGGCTTTACATCGGTTAAAACTTTTGAACGTGCTTTTTCCGAAAGTCGTTTACCATCTATATATAATATTACTGTATTTCCGCTTGAATGTCTATAAAAAACGGCATAGCCATTTGAGCGTTCAACCAAATTTACGCCCATAGAATTTTCAAGTATTTCTTTTATTACATCTTTATCATCTATTTTTTCCAATAAATTAAGAGTGTCATATTTATAATCGGAAACAAATGAAAAATATACGCTTTGAATACCTGAAATACTCTTTAAATCATTCACTGTATAGTTAATGGGAAGTTTTAGCATAATCAATTCATTTGGTAAATCATATTTAAAGGTGTTTAAATCCAAACCTAAAAAATTCAAATAATTTATTGTGTTTTTCATTTTGTCAGTTAATATAAAATACGGATTATACTTTATTTGATCTCTAATGGTAAATTCTGTATTATTATTTGTTTGAACTCTATTTTTTAATTCATTAAGATATTCATCGGTAAGTTTTACAGGTTCTTCTGTAAAACAAAGTGAACCGTAGCTTTTGGTAGGTGAATATAGCTCCATAGCCGTCATTGTCTTAATATCTTTACCAATAACATCAACAAGTATTTTTCTTTGTTCTTCATTAAGCATTAGCTTATGTTGATTTAATCCTTTATCGTAAAAATAAATTGAAAATGTATTATCCCAAAGAAGTCTTTTATAATATTGATATGCTCCTGCAGTATCAAATCCGTCATCAGTTTCTTTCACAGGAGCTGCTTTAATCTGATATTTTCCTGAAAAAACATCCTCTAAACGACCCTTAATATAATCAGTTTCTTCAAGTGCAAGAAGCAGTTTCTGTTGTTCTGAAGTTACGCCATAATATGCACGTCTGACAGTTTTTCCATTTTTAAGATGATAAATAAACTTAATATTTTTTTTATTCGTTATATTATTTTCTTTTTGCTTTAAAGACAGAGTATGTCCATTCATAATAAGTGAATTGTGAAGGCGCAATATTACATCAACATCCTTACTGCTACGATATCTTCCGGTAGGATAAGACGCTTCTCGACATTCTCCAAATAAAATAGGTTCTATACTATTTTCAGAATAAGAGATATTAAATGCATAATCTTTGAAATCAGTTGAAACTTCTATATATTCAATCTTATTTTTATTTGGAAGTTTCTTCATATATCCGAAATATCCACTATAAAAAAACACAAATAAAAATAAGCACATAATAATACCTATAAACATTTTATAAAAATTTTCAAAAAATAATTTTTTTGAGCGTAATATCAACCCCAAAATTATTATATAAACAATAGAAAATACAAGTGAAGAAATTATTAAATTAAAAATTATATTTATTGTTCTTAACTGATTTAAAAATGAATTAACAGCAATAAAAGCATTGGCCGCAGCACCGAAACAAACCATGAAATTGTTTATTTTATTTTTACCTATAAATCCTGCAATTTCAGCCTTACGCTTTTTAAATGCAAATATTGCAAAATACAGCATTAAAAGTGAAAGTGCTAAAAATAATATTATAGGCTTAAAATCAGGAGTATTATATGTAACTGTTTTAATTTTCTGATTATCAACTGATAAATTTTCTACTATAAGTCGCCCACTTTTATCTGCACTTTGATATTTGGTAAATCCGTATGAAAGATATGAAAACGGGTTAAAAAATGCAAATTTATCTGAAATCGAAACTATGCCTGTTTCTTTTGAAAAAGAATATCCCACAGGTGAACCAACGACAAAATTTTTCTCAAATATATCACAAATTTTAATTACAAGATTGGGAAACGAAATAAAAACAAATGAAAAAAGTAATCCTTCAAAAACAGTGCCAACTCCTGTAAAAATCAGAGCAGATAATGAATACGTAAAAAAACTTAATGAAAACATTCCAAAAAAATAATACAAAAACACTTGAAACAATCTTTGTGAAAATCCAAATTTGACAATGTTTAAAATAAATGAAAAAACAGTAGGCAATATAATCGAAAATATTATTAAGGTTAAACCTGATAAATAACGAAATAAAAAAAGGTGTGTTCTTTTTATTCCAAGACTATAAAAAACATTTACAGTTTTTTTATATGCAACAAATTTAAAGGTTGATACGGCAATTATAACAGATGAAAAAATTATAATAAAAAACATAAATCCGGACATTGAGCTAAGTCCATTTGTAAAAATAAATGACAAATTTTCTATAAATTCTGGATTTAATTTTCCGTAATTTATTTTAAAAACAGGCATAAAAACAAAGAAATAAGATAATACAAGTAAAATTAAAATTGCCGGTAAAATATTATTTGAAAATCCTGTTAAATATGCATATCTTAAGTTATTTTTAGATGATTTTTGAAAAATCATATTTTGCTCCCTCCGCTTCATCCATAAAAACATCTTCTAAATTAGGTGTTTCAAAATCTATAGATATAGGATTTATTTTATTTAAACAATTAACAATATAATCCTTTTCATTGGAAGAAGTAAAGGAAACAATTTTCCCATCAGGATAAAAAGATTTAATCGATATACCAATATTTTGAATATCCTCTTTTGTAATTATCGTACTAAATACAACTCTTACTTTCCTTCTACCTTTTATCATTTCATCAATAGATAAATTAAGTTTAAGGTGCTTCCCATCAATAAGTCCGAAATAATCACATATTCCTTCAAGCTCATGTAAATCATGAGATGAAATAATTACAGAGGCATTATTGATTTTCACATATTCAAAAATCAATCCTTTAATAAGTGATTTTTTTACTGGATCTAAACCATCAAAACTTTCATCAAAAAGCAAATACTTCGGTGTTGTAGAAATAGCTAAAACTATTTCAGCTTGCCTTTGCATTCCCTTGGAAAAAGAATTGATACGTTTTTTAACATCTAAATTAAAAACTTCAGCTAACTTGTAAAAAATCTTATAATTAAAATTCGGATAAAACCCATTATAAAATTTTGCCATTTTTTCCATAGTAGAATAATTTTCAAAAAATATTTCATCGGGAACATAAAATAATCGTTTTTTTTCATCGGCGTTGTCAAAGGCATCAGCTCCGTCTAAAAGCACTACCCCGTCTTCAGCTTTATACACACCTGCAACAGTTTTTAAAAGAGTCGTTTTACCTGCACCGTTATATCCTATAAGACCATATATAGCACCGTCAGGCACATCAAAGCTCATATCTTCAATAGCGGTGAAGTCATCAAACTTTTTAGTTATGTTTATTACTTCAATCATTGTTTTCCTCAAATAATACAACCATAGCAGCCGTTTTTATCAACTTTATTCAATATGATATCAACCATATCGTTTTCATTTATATTTTTTTCGGATTTAAAATATACGGGAAGATAATTTTCCGTATAACCAAAATAAAGTCCGTTTTTTCTCTTTTTTTCACATAAAACCGTTACAACGGAATTTATCTGAGAAAAAAAATATTTTTTTCTTATTTCTTCCGTTATTTCAATAAGTTTTAATGCACGTTTCTTTCGTATTTCAATAGGCACATTGCTTTTAAAGCAAATTGCAGGTGTTTCTGGTCTTTCTGAATATGGAAAAACATGCACTTTTTCAAAATTTATTGTATTGACCAAATTAACCGTATCAAGAAAATCCTCTTCTGTTTCACCTGGAAAACCCGTCATAATATCGGTTGTAATTGAACAGTTTTTAAAATGAGATCTTAACTTTTTACAAATATCAATATATTCAATTCGTGTATATTTTCTGTTCATTTTTTTCAGTATTTTATCTGAACCGCTTTGAACCGACAAATGAAACTGTGGACATAACTTTTTATTTGCAGCAAGTTTTTTTATTAAATCATCAGTTAAATATTCAGGCTCCATAGAACCTAATCTTATCCGTTCTATTCCGTTAAGTTCTGAAATTATATTGACTGCATCAGACAAATCAAAATCTTTATTAAGCCCGAAACAAGTAAGATTTATCCCTACCAAAACAATTTCTTTATATCCGTTTTTTTCAAGATTTTCAGCTTCAGTATAAATTTCAGCAAGAGGCTTTGAGCGAACAAAACCTCTTGCCCTTGGAATAATACAATATGTGCAAAAGCTGTTGCAGCCATCCTCTATTTTCAAAATCGCTCTTGTCTTTCCGGAAAAATCCTTGACAGAAGGCTCCATATAAGCATCGTTAGGTGTATAATTTTCTATATCGAAATTGTACTTTCCGTTTGATATAAAGCTTTCAACAGCTTTTGATATAGCGGCAATATCCTTATTGCCTATAACAACATCCGCTTCCGGCAATTCCTCTTTTATTTTGGGATTTGCCTGAGGCATACACCCTGTTAAAACCACAATTGAATTTTTATAATTTCTTTTAAGTCTGCGAACAAGCTGTCTTGCCTTTTTGTCGCTTTCAGCGGTTACAGTGCAGGAATTCACAACAAATATATCTGCGTTTTTTTCGTCTTCAACGCTCGCAAAACCTTTGTTGTTAAAGGTTTCAGCCATTACCTGCCCGTCATACTGATTAACCTTGCAGCCAAGCGTTATAATTTTTATATTCACTTTGTATTTTCTGAAATACGATAAACGCAAACTCCGTGAGGTGCCATTTTTGCGTACAATGTTTCACATATATTCTCAGTATCTTTTGACCAAAGATTTTTTGCAATATATTTTTTATCTTTACAAATCTTTGTATAATTCAGATTTGACAATAACTCCATATCTATTGACGCGGTCTTTTCAGAATTACTTTTGTTGAAAAAACAAACTGCCGTATCTCCGTTTTCAAGAGGTTTAACAAGAATGTCTATAATACCGAATTTAACTCTGCGGCACTGCATATTAAGTGCATCCTGATCAATATCAATCAAATCACGGTTTTTCAATATATCAAGAATTTTATCATTCTTTAGCGGGTTGTTGTCCTTATCTATAAATTTTCTTAAATCACACCCAATCATAAGCGGAGCCATCATCATACACCAAAGCGTAAAATGACTCTTGTTTTCTTCATAGCTTAAATTACCTACACCGACTTCAAGCATATCAGGGTCATTATAAGCGCCCTTTCCTGCATATTTCCACAGCCTTACATTTTGTTCATAAATTGATAAAATACTCGACCAAGTAGCAATAATATCAAGCGTTGTACGCCACATATTACCTGCCGCCGCACCCCAATGCCACGGGAAATTCCTTCCCCATTCACAGATTGAATATACAATGGGTTTTTCTTTTGTATTATTTTCACCGGCAACTTTTTTAACCGCTCTTTTAAGCTCTCTTCCCATTAAGCTGTATTGTCTAAAGGCGCCTTCCTGCCTTGAAAATACGGGATTGTTGATTTTTAAAGAGTTGAGACCTTTATCAAGCTTGATTTCAAACTGAACACGCCCTTCCCCCTTATTCCATCTGCTTGTTTTTTTTGCAAAAAAAGGAAATATTTCGTTTCCGTTAACTACCAATTCAAAATATTTATCCCCATCCTGCTCTTTTTTCACTATTACAGAAACGGTATATACTTCGGTTTCAGAAATTTCTATATTTTCAAAAATCGCCATACCTAAATTGGAATCAAGATATGTAATGGCTGTTTCATTACCGAACTTTTTGATTTTAGCCGTTCCTGAAAGTTTTGCATCTTCAGGAAAAAGTACAATATTTTTCCTTAATTTATTTCCTGAAATAATTATTTTTTTAATCGGTGGAGCTTTGTGTGTCAAAATTCTATGATGACAATAGTCATATTTAAAAAATTCAAATCCCCATTCAGCAATGGTCTCTGCATCTATACGTTCAAAATCAAGAGAACCTGGAAGATCCTGACATGTAAGAACTCCGTTTGAAGAATAAATTCCCGCTTTAAGTCCCAATTTATTTATATTTTTTACGAGTTCTCTCATCCCACTTGGAAAGGCCTCTTTATCAGGTACAAGCTTACCTTCATCAGAACGATATGAAGCGTGCCAGCAATCATCGATATTCACATACTGATATCCACAATCTAAAAGTCCTGAAGCTACCATTGCATCTGCAGTTTCTTTAAATAATTTTTCATTTATATTTCTACCAAAGGTATTCCAACTTGACCACCCCATCGGCGGTTTTGAAATTATATTATCATTATATTTATCATGTTTATCATTAAACTTAAAATTGGCACACGCTTTTTTTATTTCGCATATAGGACAAAAATATTTTTTATCCATCAGCTTTTTAAGTCCTACAGTTCCCACTGCAGCCGCTGCAGAAGCGCTTATTGCTGATATGATTTTTTTCATAATCCCACCCTTATAAAAAAATGGGGCAAAAAACTGCCCCATTTGATAAATTGATTATTCTTCGTCGTTTACGGGCTGAATTTCCTCTATCGGAATCGGCTTTCCCTCTTCAACGAAATCTTCCGCTTGAGAAGTTTCCGGCTGATCAATAGTCTGCTTTATTGAAAGACTTACTCTTTTTTTCTGGAAATCAACATCAATAAGCTTAACCTCAACCTCATCGCCAACTTTCAATACATCTGATGGCTTTTCAATTCTGGTATTGCTTATTTCTGAAATATGAATTAGTCCGTCAATACCCGCAACAACACTTGCAAATGCACCAAATGTTGTAAGCCCGACAATATTAGTTTTGAAAACTGAACCTATAGGATACTGTGATTTTAAGATTTCCCACGGATTATCTTCAGGTCTTCTATAGCCAAGAGAAATTCTATTTTTTTCTCTATCAAGGCTCTTTACATAAACCTCAACAGCATCGCCCACTTTAATTACATCTGACGGATGCTTTATTCTATCCCAAGAAAGTTCAGAAATATGAACTAAACCATCAACGCCGCCAATATCAATAAAAGCACCATAATCAGTTAGACTTCTTACTGTTCCTTTATATGTTTTTCCAATCTCAACATCTTCCCAAAACTTTTCAAGTCTTGCTTTCTTTTCACTTGCAAAAATAGCTTTAATTGAACCTACTACACGCTTAGCACGCTTATTGATTTCAATAAGTTTAAATTTAACAACAGTTCCTACAACTGATTCATCAATAACATCATTTTTACGTTCTTTTGCAAGAGATGAAGGAATAAAAACTCTTACAGATTTCCAGTCTACAAACAAACCCTTAATCTGAGAATCTTCCTTGCCTTTTACAACGCCTACTACTTTACCTTCAATAACTTCACCAAAAAGATTTTCTTTTGTATAATCACCATTGGAATTAATAAATACTATGTCACCGATTTTAACTCCATCATAAAGTTTATCAAGGGCAACTTTTATTTCTTTAACCCTATAATTTCCTGTATCTCCATTACCTTTATTTTTACGTTTTTTATTCTTATCGCCTTTTCTTACAAGATATACATTTTCAGGTTTTATATCTTCCTTAACTATTTCTGAAGTGTCGGCACCTTCCTTTGCGACGGGTGCTTCATTTTCATCCAACACTTCATTTACTGTTTCAGGATAACTGAAACGAACAACCTGAAAAGGTCCTTCAGGCATCTCATCCCAAGCTTTTTCTTTATC
Organism: Candidatus Fimenecus sp.; assembly: GCA_052169395.1. GTDB lineage: Bacteria > Bacillota > Clostridia > Oscillospirales > Acutalibacteraceae > Fimenecus. The sequence continues at coordinate 164,141 of JBQNCN010000001.1, forward strand.
ATATTGTTTTTTACTGAGTGTATCAATACCCTCTTCATCATTTGTCTTTATAACCTTAAGCTTGATTTCATCTCCGGGTTTAAGTTCTTTTGAGGGATCTGCAGTAGGATCATCGCTATATTCAGAAAGCGGAATAAATCCGGTATGCTTTCCTCCTGCATCAACATTTATGCCGGTCGGTTCTACACTCAATACAGTTGCGGTAACAACTCTCGCTTTTTGAGGAGTATAATCATCAATCATATCAGCAAATGACTGTACTCCCGAATTAATACTTGTTTCAACATTTTCAGACATTTCTAAGTACCTCCTTAATTATGCTGTCGGGCGTTGAAGCCCCAGCAGTAACGCCTATTGAAGAATAGCACGATAAATCAATGTCTTTAAGCTCATCGGCTGTTTCTATCAAAAAGGTTGGACAATTTTCCGCACATAGCGTTTTTAACTTAGAAGTGTTTGAACTCTTACGGCCGCCTATTACAATAACGGCATCACAACTCTTCGAAAGCTCTATTGCTTCTTTTTGTCTTTCCCCAGTCGCATTGCATATTGTATCAAAAATCAAATAGTTTGTCGATAATAATTTTAACTTTTTTTTAAATACCTCAAACAACGACTTGTTAAAGGTAGTTTGAGAAACCAAAATTATTTCTTTTTTTAAAATATCCGAATTTATTACACTATCAAATTCCTCAAGATTATTTATTGTATAAACTTCACCGTTTGCATAACTTTTAATTCCCTTTACTTCAGGGTGATTCCCATCTCCCGCTATTAAAATCACATTATTTTTACTAGAATTATTTTCAACTAAATGATGGATTTTACTTACAAATGGACAGGTAATATTCAAATACTTTTTATTATGAGTTTTTATATATTCAAATTCTTCTTTAGTTATTCCATGTGTGCGAATTACAAGCACACAATCAGGCGGACAATTCTGTGCCGTATCAATTACTTTCACGCCTTTTTTTTCAAATTCCGCAATAACTTGAGGATTGTGAATTATAGGACCTAATGTACAAACTTTTTCTCCTTCGGAAATAAGCTTATTAAGCATATTGATAGCTCTGTCAACTCCAAAACAGAATCCGGATTTTTTTGCAATTTTTACTATTTTTGCAGGCACCGTAATTCCTCCCAAAGTTTTGTTATTTCCTGCATAACTTTGGCTGCTGCATTTGTTATTTCTTCATTTGAATTTTCTTTTGTAAATCCCAATTGTTCATATGTTATCGGATTACCAACCTTTACATAGCATTTACCAAAAAATTTATTTCCGTGCGGAGCATAAAGAGCACAAGGTAAAATCGGACATTTAGCTTTTCTTGCAATAAGAGCTATGCCAACCTTTGCTTTACCAGGCTTTACATTAACATCTTTATTTCGTGTGCCCTCAGGCATTATTCCAAAACAATATCCATTTTTTATCAAATTAACTGCATAATCAATGGCGGAATGATCATGTTTTCCTCTTTTTACAGGAAAAGCATTAAGATGTCTAACAAGCCAACTTACAAAAGGTGTATCAAAAAGCTCCTGTTTTCCCATAAAATGTATAGGTTTTTTCATTACACCTGAAAGTGCTATTGCATCAAAGTTAGACTGATGATTCATACAAATTATAAATCCTTTGTCATTGTTCGGAACATTTTCAAGACCTAAATACTTAACTCTCATTCTGGTATTGCAATAAATTTTACTTATCCAACGAACATTGTTATAAAATTTATATTCTTTAAATAAATTATAATCAAATTTTTTCATTTTACACCTTTTATCAAGTCAATTATTTTTTTTTCAACCTCATCTTCACTCATTTCAGAAGTATCTAAAAATATAGCATCCTTGGCCTGTTTGAGAGGTGCTTCCTCTCTGCTCATATCACGATTATCTCTTTCAATAATTTCTTCCAGTATTTTATTATATTCTGTAATAACTCCGTTTTCTTTAAGCTGTAAAACACGCCTTTTAGCTCTAATTTCTGCTGATGCGGTAAGAAAAATCTTTAAATTTGCATTGGGTAAAACAACTGTTCCTATGTCTCTACCGTCCATTATGCAATTGTTTTTATTTGCAATATCTCTTTGTGTATTAAGCAAAAAAGCTCTAACCTCTTTTATTGCAGATATTTTTGATGCATAGGATGAAATTTCAGGAGTTCTTATACAATCTGAAACATTTTCTCCGTTTAAAAATACATACTGCGTTCTATCTATATACTTTAATTCTATATTTAAATTAGATAATTTGAAATCTATATTTTCATTTGTTGGTAAAAAATTGTTGATTTTAAAATAAAATCCAATAGTTCTGTATAGTGCTCCCGTATCAATATAAAGAAATCCAAGCCTATTTGCTACAGCTTTTGAAACCGAACTCTTACCCGCACCTGCAGGACCGTCAATTGCAATATTTATCATTTTCAAACTCCTTTATAATTGCTTTTGCCGCAGTATATGCAGTTGAAAATGCTATCTGTAAATTATATCCACCAGTATAAGCATCAACATCTATTACTTCTCCCGCAAAATAAAGACCTCTACAAAGCTTACTTTTCATCGTCTTGGGATTTATCTCTTTAGTTGAAACTCCACCTGCAGTAATTATAGCTTCTTCTTTAGGTCTGTAATTTAATATTTGAATTGTAAGATTTTTTAACACATGTGCAATTTGAAGTCTTTGTGCTTTACTTATCTGATTTACTTTTTCGGAATTATTTACTTTAGCTCTATGTAAAACCTCATTAATTAAAGGTCTAGGCAAAAGTCTGCGCATTACATTACCTATACTTATATTCGGTTGCTCTGAAAATTCCTTTATCAATCTTTCATCCAGCATATTAAGATTTAACGCAGGTTTTAAATCTATATTAAGCTTGTACTTACCAGGGGCTATATCTCTTACAAAAGCACTTGCCGATAAAATTGTAGGTCCAGAAACTCCAAAATGAGTAAAAAGCAATTCACCAAAATCTTTATAAACAATCTTATTATTTATATCAGTAATTTCTATTCCTACATTCTTTAAAGACAAACCCATACATTCATTACAAATATTGTCTAAACAACAGAGTCCTACAAGAGAACCCCTTGGCTTAATTATATTATGTCCTGCTGCAGTTGCAAATGCATATCCGTCTCCCGTTGAGCCTGTTGAAGGATATGATATACCACCAGTTGCGACAATAATGTATTTCGAATAATATTTTACACCTTTATCCGTAATTACTCCGACTGCTTTACCATTTTTTATTAATATTGAAATAATCTTTTCATTTATAATTTTTACATTGTTTTTTTTTATAAAATTATGCAATGCATCTACAATATCAACTGATTTGTCGCTAACCGGATAAACCCGATTTCCCCTTTCCGTTTTTAACGGAACATTACAATCTTCAAAAAAAGCGATAGTATCTTTCGGTAAAAAATTTGAAAATGCCGAATATAAAAATTTACCATTACCGACAACATTTTCAATTAATTTTTTTAAATCATTTTGATTATTAGTTACATTACAACGACCTTTTCCTGTTATCATGAGTTTTCTTCCCGGCCTTTGATTTTTTTCAAAAAGAAAAGTTGTTATACCTTTTTTTGCCAATATACCCGCAGCAAACATTCCCGCCGCACCCGCTCCTATAACTATAGCTTCGGAAACGGTTTCGTTATTCATCGTCTGATTTTTCATAGACTTGATATTGCTCCCAAATTTTTTCAAGTTCATTGAAGTTTTCGGAAATTTGATCTTTCTTTGTTAAAGTAACTGCAACGATAAGTGCATTTATAAGGCTCAAAGGTGCAGCAATGGAATCTACAACTGATGCCATAGCAGATCTCGCCAAAAGCAAGCAATCCGCATATTTTGCAATTGGTGATTTTTCGGTATCTGTCAGTGATATTATTTTTGCTTTTCGATCGTGAATAAATTCAATTGCATTTGCAATTTGAGTAGAATATCTTGGAAAGCTTATTGCAATACAAACATCATCTTTGTTTATTTTAAACATTTTTTCATAAATCTGCGAAGCAGAAGAAGTGTTTATCAGAATAACAGAATCAAATACAAGATTAAAATAAAAATATAAAAACTCTGCAAGTGCACCTGAAGAACGTACACCAAGTATATATATTTTTTTAGCGTAATTTATTTGATTCACCGCCCTGTTAAAATCATCTCTTGAGGTTATTTGAATAGTTTCTTTTATAAGATCTACATCTGCGCTTAGTACAGATTTAATTATATCACTCTCTCCTATAAGATTTTGTGATACCTCCATGCGTTGTATAGCGGTAAGTTTTGATTTAATCATCTGCTGAAGCTCTCTTTGCAATGCAGGATAACCGTCAAAACCCAAAGATACCGCAAAACGAACTACTGTGGATTCGGAAACCTCAACCTTATAACCAAGCTGAGATGCAGTTAAAAATGCCGCTTTATCATAATTTTTCTTTATATAATCCGCTATTTTTTTATGGCTTTTTGAAAGACGAATACTTTCTCCATCTAATTTTTTTAATAAATCATTTGCCATTTAATCCTCCAAATTACAAGCCAATTATAAACTTTTAAATTTATAAAGCAAGATTTTTTGCATAATAAGCTGCAAAATTATTCAAACAAGACTTATAGTTTCCGTAAAATCTGTTCCTGCATTTCTTATTTTTTTTAGAGAAATTCCAAATATATCTGCAGCTTTTGCAGCTTTGTTAAATTGCACCTTAATATTTTTATTAGCTTTAACAAGTTCTCTGTTAGAGCCTATTAAAATAAAATCATTCTTATAGTTTAATTTATTTAAAAGTATTTTACCTTTTTCATTAAAAGCCAAAATCCTTGAAAAAAGAGGATTTATTTTTATATCGGTTGTTTTAAAATCCAAACAGGCATTAAACACTGTTCTTTTAACTCGTGCATAAGTATATCTTTTAGATGAAACATTAAGTATCAGGCTATTAAAATCTGATGAAATTTTAGAAGCTTTTATAAGTCGATTTTCCAAGCCTTCACTTATCCCATTAATTTTTTTTAAATCATCAGGCGTTTTAATTCTTAAAGAGCCTGAAATAAAAGGGAAAAGTCTGTTTATGTCAGAAAAACAATCAGGTCTTATTAAAGCTGTTTCTTCAGGGACAAAATCCAATATGTCATTTTTATTAAAAATCATATTTCTAATGTTGGAAGCATGTAAATTTTTGTTGTTTAAAATTTTAACAGTAACAGGTTCAATTATTGAATTTAGTTTGTCAAGTGCTTTTAAATATTCAAAAGAAAGAATATTATTCGACAAATTCGCCGTTTGTGATAAAAATGTAAAATTGTTATCAATAAGTGCTAATTCTCTTGCCTTAGGATATCCAAAGCCATTATTAATATATTTTTTTAATGAATTCATATATTTTAAACTTTTAAATATAGCATATGCTTTTTTTAATTCTTCAATATCTCCACTTTCACTCCCAAAAACAAGTTTATCTATAAAACCAAGATTTTCTAATATAGAAATTGAAGAAATTGCAAAAGTTTCAGCAGATGACAGACAATACATAGATGGAAGCTCAATAACTAAATCACAACCATATTTGCATGCTATTTCAGCTCGTTTTTTTTTAGAAAAAATAGCAGTCTCTCCTCTCTGAACAAAATCTCCACTCATAACACAAACCAGCCCTTCAAAATCACTAAAAGCTCTGATTTTTTCTAAAAGATATTTATGTCCGTTATGAAAAGGATTAAATTCGGCGATTAAGCCATAAACCGCCATTACATCGCCTCCTTAAACTTGTTTTTTGCTCTTAAAATAGCGTTTGAAACAGATTTAATGTCTATATTAACTATATCAGAAATCTCTTTATAAGTATATCCTTCTAAATATTTAATGAAGCATTTTTTCTCAAGTGTACTGAGATTGTAATTAAAAGTTTTATTAAAATCAGCAATCAAATCATAATATTTAAAAGTTTGTGGATCTTTCAAATTAAAACACTCAATTTCACAATCTACATATTCTAAATTTCCTCGTTTTCTAAGTGAAGAAATCATACTGTTTTCTATACAAATTTTAGCATAACTTTTAAACGGAATATTCATATTCGGATCAAATGTTTTAACTGCCGAAAGAACGCCTATAAGCCCTTCCTGATATAAATCGTCAAAATTTAAATCCGCATATTTAGGATATTTTTTACAAATAAAAATAATTAACGGTTTAAGCTCTTTTATTAAATAAACAAAAGAGCTTTCATCGCCTCTTGCGGCGTTTATTATATTTTCATTAGAAATATAATTCATAAATATGCTATAATTATTATATGAACAGAAAAAAAATAATATTAAAAAATAAAGAGCTTAATAATATTATAGGGCTGGCACCTATGGCAGGAATATCGGATCTTGCATTCAGAGAAGTATGCAAGGAGTTTGGGACAGGTTTTTGCATTACTGAAATGATATCTGCTAAAGCTCTTACCATGAACGATGAAAAAACAAAAGAACTTTTAACTTTATCTGACAAAGAACGACCTACTGGCATACAGCTTTTTGGTAACGATACTGATATTATGTCAAATGCTGTAAAAATACTTGAAAATATATCTCCAGATTTTATTGATATAAATTTGGGTTGTCCTGCTCCAAAAATAATAAAAAGTCATTCAGGTTCATACCTGCTTGACAAACCTTTTCAAATAGAAAAAATTTTATCTGCCGTAAAAAAAGTTTCAAATGTTCCAGTTTCCGCAAAGTTTCGCATAGGTAGAACTAACGGAAACATAAATATAAATGAAACTGCAAAAGCTGCCGAAAGTGGTGGCGCTGATTTTATTACAATACACGGAAGAACTGCTGAACAAATGTATGCACCGCCTGTAAATTATGAAGAAATAAAAAAAGTTAAACTTAATATTAACATTCCAGTAATTGTCAACGGCAATATAGTTGATTATAAATCTGCAAAAAACATTTTAGAATATACAGGTTGTGATTATGCTATGGTCGGTAGAGCAGCTATAGGAAATCCTTGGATTTTCAAAGAAATAAATGAATATTTAGAATTCGGAACAATACCGAAGCCCATTTCCATCGAAGAGAGAATGAGTGTAATGATAAAACATATAGAAATAATGTGTAAATATAAAGGTGAATATTCAGGAATTTTACAGGCACGAACACACTGTGCACATTATGTAAGAGGTCTAAACGGCGCAACGAAATACAGACGATTACTCACAACGGTCAGAAGCCTTGAAGAGCTCAAGCTTATATCAGAACAAATAATATCGGAACAATATAAATCATAAAAATAATATACCATAGCAGCCTTTGCGTTTCAAGCAGTTAAAAAACAGTGTTTCAAAGCTTTTGCAGCTTCTGGAAGCATTTGTTTTTTTATTGAACTGCAGCATACAGAAAAATAGCAATATTTATTTTCAAAATATATATTTTGAAGCTTTATCCCCTCATTTTCCATTCTTAGAATAATATCATAATCATTTATTTTATCTATATTAACGGCAATACTTAAAAAAAGACCAGAATCACTTTTCTTTATTATTGCATTATTTTTAAATTCTAACTCAATTAATTGGCTAAAAAGTTCAGTTTTCTCAATATATGTTTTCACCGTTTTTTTAAAAGTTCTTTTTAAATTACCGTCACTTATAAATGCAGCTAATGCCAACTGATCGATAGTTGATGACGTCTGATTATACAATCTCGCTTTTTCATCATATTTCTTTTTTATTTCATTCGGCATTATTGCAAATCCTAATCTTATCGATGGCAGAAGCAATCTTGAAAAAGAATTTAAGTATATAACTCCAGTTCCGCCTGCCAATCCTTGTATTGATGGTACAGAATGTTTAAAATATCCAAATTCACCGTCATAATCATCTTCAAAAATAAGCTTATGTTGTTCTCTGCACTTTTTTAAAAACTCAAACCTTTCCTCTATGCTCATTATATCTCCATTATAATTTCTATAAGACGGAGATATATAAATTATATCCGCTTTATCAAATGTATCGGTTATTTTAAACCCATGATCTAAAAATATAGCCTTTCCTTCATCAAATATATCATAATAAAAATATATACTTTTTTGTGGTAAAATAGCACATAAAATATTAAGAACGCTCTGTATACCTGCACCTATAAGCATATTTTCAGGATAAGATACTGTATTTCTATTTTCCATAAGATACTTTGAAAGAACATTACGCAGTTCAAATTCTCCTTGCTTTTCACCATAAGTTACAAGTCTTTCATCTTTTTTAAGTGCTGCTTTAATATACCGTTTCCATAAATCAAAATTAAAAATATCAGGATCAGCAGAAACTGCCGTAAAATCATATTTATATTTAACGGCAATTTTTTTAGTGTTTATTTTTTTCTGATGCATTATAATTTCCGCAATATCTGTTGCAAAATAACCAACATGCGCTTTTGAATATATATATCCATCTGTTAAAAGCTCTGAATAAGCTGTTACTATTGTCGTTATGCTGCAATCAAAAAAATCAGCACATTTTCTTATTGATGGAAGCTTTTGATTTTTTTTTATCAAACCGTTTAATATAAGTTTTTTATAATATTCATAAATATTAATATATTTTCTTTCTTTCATAACTGTACTCTTGATTTTATATTTTTTGTGTATTTTTTAATATACAATTTAGTGATATTATACATGCAGTTCAAAAGGAAGTCAAAATGAAAAGAATTGCAGTAATAAACGACATATCCGGATTTGGCAGATGTTCACTAACAGCAGCATTACCTATTATATCAGCCTGTGGAATTGAAGCCTGTCCCGTTCCTACCGCAGTATTATCTGCTCAAACAGGATTTAAAAATTATCATATGACAGATTTAACCAATGAATTGCAAAGTTATTTTAATGCTTGGAATAAAGAGAATATTTTTTTTAACGCTGTTATAACAGGTTTTATATCAACACCTTTACAAGCAGATATTATTTTACAATTTATAAAGCAACAAAAAAAAAATAATGCTATAATTTTTTGTGATCCAGTTATGGCTGATAACGGAAAATTATATCCAACATTTAATAAAACTTTATGTAACAAAATATGTAATTTGGCATACGCTGCCGATATCATAACTCCAAATCTTACAGAATTTTCTATCTTACTTAATATTTCATATGAAAATATTTTAAATATGACTGATGATGAACTTTATAAATGTTCTAAAACTTTATTATCAAAAAAAAATATCTCAGCTGTTCTAATTACAGGAATAAAAGACGGGTTGCACTTAAAAAATCTTATATGTCAAAAGGAGCAATTTTCTGTTATTAAATCAAAGGATTTCGGAGGCAGTTTCTCTGGTACAGGAGATTTATTTGTATCTGCAGTTTCAGGATTGATAACAAAAGGTATACAACTTTCAGATGCAGTCAAAACAGCAATCAATTTAATAGAAAATTCAGTAAAAAGTGCAGTATATGAAAAAAACAATAAACAAATCGGTACAAATTTTCAATATTTTTTAGGGATGTTAAACAATGAAAACACAAACTAAAAATTTAACACTTATGATAACACTTTCATCACTTTTTGCATCTTTAATCGCCGTGCTTACTTCTATGATAAGGATTCCTACGGGTATAAACGAAGGTTATATTCACTTCGGAGACAGCATTATATTTTTAGTATCATCTATATTACCTATGCCATATAGTATACTTGCATCTTCAATAGGCGGTGTCTGTGCTGATTTAATTGCAGGCGTTCCTATATGGGCTCCTGCAACTGCAATAATCAAAGGTCTTAATGCCGTTCCGTTTGCAATTATGTTAAGATATAATATAAATCATAACAAACATTCAAATATTATTTCATGGAGAATGACGTTTATGCTTATTATATCTTCTTTTATTACAATTTTAGGATATTATATTGCGGAAGGTATTATATTTTCATTTAAAACAGCTCTTTTAATAAGTCCTATCGGACTTATCCAAGTGGGAGGTTCTGCTTTAATATATTATGTAATTGGAGCATCTCTTGATAAAGCAAAATTAACGCCTAGACTTAATAAAATTATATATTTCTATAAAAAGAAGGAAACAAATGGCTGACATTATATATACTTATGAAAACACAATATATTTCAATCTTACTAACGCCTGCCCTATGAAATGCACATTTTGCATCAGAAACAACGGTAATAATCTTGGATCGGCTACGGAATTGTGGTTTAAAGAATATAAACCGGATTTTATTGAAATAAAAAAAGCAATAGATGAATATGATTTTTCAAATTATACAGGGGAAATCGTTTTTTGTGGATATGGAGAACCTACTTGTGCACTCAATAATCTTATTAAATCAGCAAAATACTTAAAAGAAAAATTCAAATTTAAAATACGTTTAAATACAAATGGATTATGTAATTTAATAAATAAAAGAAATTGTGTTGATGAACTTTGTTCAGTTATCGATTCCTTTTCAATAAGCCTTAACGAATATAATAAAGAAAAATATAATGAACTTTGTAAACCGATTTATCCTGATAAAGCTTTTAATGAAATGCTAAATTTTGCATCAGAAATAAAAAAAGCAAAAAAAGAAGTTAAATTTTCAATTGTTGATGTTATTCCGGATGAAGACATTGAACAATGTAAGAAACTTTCAAATTCGCTTGGAATTGAATTAAGAGTAAGACACTATATTAACGGACAGGAATAACATTGATATTAGAAGATTATAAAAATACAAAATTTAAAAAAAACATTAAAAAGCTTTACATTTCAGCTTTTCCCAAAAATGAAAGAATACCATTTTTTATTTATCGTAAAAAATCAACTAAAAATAATTCTAAATTATTTGCAATAACAGACAATGATAAATTTATAGGTTTTATAAGTGTTGAAAATTATTTAGATATAACATGTATTATGTACCTTGCCATAACTGAAAAATACCGCAAATTCGGATACGGAACAAAAGTGCTTAATGAAATAAAAAATATATATAACAATCAGCGTATAATGCTAATAGTTGAAAAAGAAGATACAACCTGTGCAAACAATCATATTCGCATTAAAAGAAAACACTTCTATGAAAAAAATGGTTTTTCGGAAAATGAATTTATTGTAAAAGAAGGTGGTGTGATATTTTCACCTTTAAGCTATAATGGAAAAATCTCTAAAAATGAATATTACAATTTAAGTATACAGTTCTATGGCAGAATAATATATAAAATTTTAACTAAAATTTAAACGGTGATTTATCACCGTTTTTTTATTTATAATTTTCTTGTTTTATTAATGATATACATGGAATAAACAAAAGCGAAGTTAAAATTGCAGCCGCCAAAAACATTTCTGCACAAGGCTCGTAAGCGGCACTTCCAACATCGGACATATATGTTCCCGTTCCATAAATTTTACATACTGCATCTCCTATTGCAGGTCCTATTATCATTGGCAACATAACATTAAAAATCATTCGCACTCCTTGAAATAACCCAACCTTATTTTCAGGCGTGTAATCTCTGACACTTGCATTTATAATTATACCTATAATACCATATCCAAAAAATGCAAGAGCCATAAAAATTATAAACGGAAGTGTTTTTCTAATAAAAAAACATAGACACAATCCTATTGTCATTAAAATAATCGCCACAAACATAAAAATATTTTTTCCTAATTTATCAATCATTTTTCCTATTAAAATAATTATAGAAACTAATAAAATTATTATAAACGGTATAGCTATCAATACAGGCTTTGTGATATATCCATTTAAAGACTCTACATTAAAATTCAAGCTATGTTCAAGATAAATTAAAATATACGGCATAAAGATTTGCATTGCTGTTTGAAAAATAAGTACTGCTAAAAGTGACGTATATAATTTTCTATGCTCTTTAATCACAGATGGCTTAAAGCCATATAAAATTTCTTTTAAAAATTTTCCATTTTGTTTTTTAGAACTTTTTTCTGAATCTTTTAATGTTAAAAGTCCTAAAAATCCTGAAAAACTAACCAAAAGACCTATACTTAAAAAAAACATCTTATATCCAATAGTTCCAATCATCCCTCCAAAAGCAATCATAATAATAGTAGCTGCTACAGGTAAAATTGAAATTATACTTTCTGCAGTTGCTCTATTACTATGATCTGTTATATCTGTTATCCATGCATTATATGCACTGTCAAATGCGGTAGATCCGAAAAATGTCATTACAGAATCCATGACAATAACAATTATAGCTGTAACTGTAACAATTTTAACTGCATTATTTATTTGAAATATTTTTGCTACATTAGTTTTAGTTATAAACCCAAATGATATTACTGTAATACCCCAAATTATAAAACCTATTGAGATAAACATTTTACGCTTGTTTAATCGATCCGATAAGTGCCCCATAATAAAAGTTGTAATAACCGCTGTAATTGCAGAAAAAGCAACCATATATCTAATAGCACTCATAGATGATATATGCGCTAAAGCTTTACCCTCATCATATACAGAATTATATAAAAACGTATTAAAATACATATTTTCTATAACCCAAGCTAAATTACCTATAAGCCCAAATAAAACCATATTAAAAATAAATCTTGAAAATAGCTTTTTTTGTTTTTTCATAGTATCACCATATATATTATATTAAATCAATATAATAATTACAATAACATTTATATTTTTAAAATAAACGCACAAAATTATTTGCTTTTTTTTTGCTTGTTTTATTGCCGTATTTAAGTTAAAATAATCAAGTCTATTTAAGACAATTTTTTTATAAGGAAGTTGTTTAAATGCCTGAAATTACAGAAGCAGAACGCTATAGAGAAGAGCGTAAAAAAAGAATGGAGAAAGCACAAAAGAAGCAATCTCGTAAAAGTCCGCAAGCCGTTAAAATAGGAAATACACTTAAAAGAATTTTCACAATTATAATTTCTTTTATGCTTTGTATATCTCTCTTATTTGGAATACTTAATTTCTTTGCTATTCCGCAAATGACACTTAAAGCAGCAAAATTCGGCAATAAAAAAGCCACTATTGCTAAATATAATTACTATTACATGTCATCTTATCGTTATATAAACAATATGGCTCAACAATATGATTCATATAGAGGAAAAGGTGCAGGTAAACAATATACAGGATATGATCATTCTAAAACACCTATGGAGCAAACATATACTGGAGATACAAGCGGCTTTGATTTAAAAGAGGGAGAAACTGCAACTTGGGCTGACTATTTTAGAGTAAATGCTATGAAATATCTTAAATACTATACTGTTTATTCAACTCTGGCAAAAGATAGCGGGCTCACATTAACAGATAAAGAGAAAAAAGACATAGACGAACAAATTGAAACTGTTCGTAAAACAGCAGAAAAAGATGATTACAGTCTTTCAAGATATCTTCAAAAACTTTATGGTAAAGGTGTTACGGAAAAATTATTTAAACAAATTTTAGAAGATAATCAATTAGCAGCAAATTTTGCAAAAAATAAACAAGAAACACTTGCTAAAGAAGTTAATGATGCTGATTTAAATACTGAATTTGAAAATAACAAAAATAAATATACCAAACTTTCAATTTCAGCTTTTATAGTAAAAACGTCAGATCCTAAACTTTCTGAAAATGCAAGTGATGAAGAAAAAAACAAAGCAAAAGAAGCTGCAAAAAATGATGCTAAAAATAAATCAAATGCTTACCTCGCAAAAATCCAAAATTCCTCAACACTTTTGGAACAAGCTAAACAATATGACCCCAATATTAAAGATTCCTCAACAAATCTTTCCAATACAACAATTTCTACAGTAACATCAAATTTTGGAAAAGAAGTATCGGTTTGGGCTAATTCAAAAGAAAGAAAAAGCGGTGATAAAGCCGTTATAGAAACTGAAAAAGGTTTTGTTGTCGTTTATCTTGTAGAACCTTTGACAAAAGATGAGTCTAAACTTGTAAACGCAAGACACATTTTAGTCAAATATTCTGATGATGAAAATAAAAAAGTCAATGCATCAAATGCTACAGATGAACAAAAAAACGCTGCTAAATCAAAGGCTGAACAACTTCTTTCTGATTATCAAAAAAATCCTACAGAAGATAATTTTGCTTCACTTGCTACAAATAACAGTGCAGATACAGGTTCAAAAAATAACGGTGGCCTTTATGAAAATATCAAACAAGGTCAAATGGTTCCTACATTTAATGATTGGATTTTTGATGCAAATAGAAAATCTGGTGATACAGGTATTATTCAATCAACATATGGTTATCATGTAATGTATTTTGTAGGTGTTTCAAACAGAACTGCTTGGCAAGTTGATTGTGCAACTGAAATAGCAAAACAAAAATTTATAGATTTCGATACAAATATTTTAGGTGATAATGGAGGATATAAATCAAAAGAAAATACTGCTCTCATAAAATGGTCTGTGAGACAACTTCAATCACTTATTAAAGATCAAAATGCTATTTCTAAATTTAACAATAAAAATTCAAACTCAACATCAAACAAAAAATAAAACAAATTAAAAAAATACCCGTTCTAAAAAGAACGGGTATTTTTTTAATCATTATTTGTAGCAACTATATCCACACCAAGCTTCAAAATATTTTTCAATACTACATCACCTATATTTACCGGAGCTTTAACAGATACTTTATTTATTTCCTTCATTACCTCAAAAATTTTCTCCTTAGGAATAGGCGCAGAAGTTTTAACTGGAACAACAGGAAGACGACCTCCATTAACCTTTACTGTTGAACACACCATTCTTTCAGGATGCGTACATTCAGCTCTTGCATATATATCGCCTCTTTTACAAGAATTACCTTTAACCGAAATAACATCTTTACCATCTTCAGTAAGCTCTACTGTTATAGGACAACCTATAGGACAAGATGTGCAAATTAAACTTCTTATGTTAGGCATTTTCACCCTCCGCTTTAACCTCCATAACAGCACCGCCCTCAAGTTTATTTATAATATTTGCGGGAAGTGGTATATACTCCATTTCTCCCGGAGTCATTTTCTTTTTCTTACGTCTTAAAAGTTCTTTACCATCACAAGTTACAGTAATTGTTGCATTTTTTAAAACCTTTCCTACACGGTAATAAAGTTTTACAGTATTATCTGTCTCAATGTTTATCCTTTGCGGAACTACATATCTTACCGCACCGTCACCTATTGTAGTTATATAATCATCAGGGCTTCTATCTCCCTCTATATATTTAGCAGCACCTAATCCCGCAAGCTGACTTTCCTCTGTTACATAATCTACAAGGTCATGTACCTGAAGAACATTTCCGCAAGCAAAAACTCCCTTATGAAGCGTTTCACGATATTCATCAACAATAGGCCCTTTAGTTACAGGGTCAAGTTTTATTCCGCAAGTCTTTGTAAGCTCGTTTTCAGGGATAAGACCTACAGAAAGAAGAAGAGTATCACATTCTATATATTCTTCTGTCCCCTCAATTATACTAAGGTGTTCATCAACCCTTGCTATTGTTACACCTTCAAGTCTATCTATTCCATGTGTTTTTACCACAGTATGAGAAAGCTTTAACGGAATGCCAAAATCTTCCAAACACTGAACAATATTTCTTTGTAAACCTCCTGAATACGGCATAAGTTCACAAACAGCCTTAACCTCTGCGCCTTCAAGTGTCATACGCCGTGCCATAATAAGTCCAATATCTCCCGAACCTAATATTACAACCTTTTTACCAGGAAGATACCCATCAAGATTTACATATTTTTGTGCTGTGCCTGCTGTCATAATTCCGGCACAACGTGAACCTGCTATTGATAATGCACCTCTTGGTCTTTCACGGCATCCCATTGCAAGAATTACCGCTTTTGCCTGTATTTTTAAAAGTCCGTCAACATTATTGACTGCAGTTACAACATTTCCTTCTGAAACATCAAGTACCATTGTATCTGTTTTTACTACAATATCAGTTTTTTTAACTTTATCAATAAATCTTTGTGCATATTCCGGCCCTGAAAGTTCTTCACCAAAATAATGAAGACCAAAACCCGCATGAATGCATTGTTCCAAAATACCACCAAGAGTTACATCTCTCTCAAGGATAAGAATTTTTCCTACACCTTCTTCATGCGCCTTAAGCGCTGCTGCCATTCCTGCCGGACCGCCACCGACAACGACCAAATCGTATTTTATTACTTCACTCATCATTTTGTCCTCTCAAATACCACTTTGCTGTCGCCACCGAATTTAGTTACTTCCTCCATAGGTATTTCAAGTTCACTTGAAATAAGTTCAACAATTTTTGATCCGCAAAAACCGCTTTGACATCTTCCCATACCAGCTCTTGTTCGTCTTTTAACTGCATCCATATCCCTTGCACCAACAACGGAATTTATCGCATCTAAAATTTCACCCTCTGTAACACTTTCACAACGACATACTATACGCCCATATCTCGAATCTTTCTTTATAAGTTCAGCTCTTTCCTCATCATTCATTTCTCTAAATTTTATAGGAGCAGGTCTTATAGGATCAAAATGATAATTCACAGATGGATTTTCCTTTTCTTTTATAATATTTGCCGCAGCAACCGCAATAGCGGGAGCAGATGAAAGTCCAGGTGATTCTATTCCTGCAAGATTTATAAATCTATCATTTACCTTAGACGGACCTATAATAAAGTCTCCGGATTTATCATGTGCTCTTACACCTGCAAATGAAGTTATCGCACCTGCAACCGTAACTTCAGGTACAGATTTCTGTGCCTTTTCTATAACCGATTTAAGTCCTTCCACACTTGTATCTACATTATCCTTATCATCCTGATCAACGGCAGTAGGTCCTACTAAAAGATTTCCATCAACAGTTGGCGTTACAAGCGCACCTTTTCCCATTTTATTAGGACATTGAAATAAAACTCTGGTTGCCAAATCTCCATAAGCTTTATCCATTAAATAGTATTCCCCTGCACGCGAAATAATATTTATACTGTCATCACCTATCATTCTTGCAACTTCATCACAATGTGTACCCGCCGCATTTATTACATATTCAGCTTTAAATGTACCATTATTAGTTTCTATTGTAAAAAGTTCTTCATTATATGAAATAGCCTTAACCTCGGTATTTCTGAAAAACTCCGCACCGTTTACAACGGCATTTTCAGCCGCTGCAATAGTAAGTTCATATGGGCATACTATACCTGCTGTACCACTGTATAAAGCAGCTACCACCTTGTTTGAAACATGAGGCTCAAGTTCTCTTGTTTCTTCCGGTCCTATAATTTTCATATCATGGACACCATTTTCAAGTCCCCGCCTATAAAGTTCTTTCAACATATTTTTTTCTTCAACAGAAAAAGCAAGTACAAGTGACCCGTCATTCTTAAAAGGAACATTAAGTTCTGTGGTAAGCTCTTCCATCATAGCTGTGCCTTCCACATTAAACTTAGCTTTAAGCGAGCCGGGTTCGGCATCATACCCACCATGAATAATGGCGGAATTTGCTTTTGTCGTTCCCATTGCAACATCATTCGCTCTTTCAAGAATAGCAATTTTAAGGTTGTAACGGGAAAGTTCTCTTGCAGTCAGCGCACCTATTACTCCTGCACCGATTACTGCCACATTGTAAATCATACAGCACCTTCCATTAAATAAATATTAAACAATAAAAGAACGGCATTTTCCGTTCTTTTAAATTTAATTATTAAATTTTTATATAACAATACAGATATGCTTTTGCATAAGTGAAAAACACTTTCCAAATTATTTAAAATAATACAAACTATTTTTTTTTGTTTAAATAAAAAAAACATCATTTATCACACAATTAAATAATATTAAACAATGCAAAAATGAATTTTTACAACTTAAATCTTGCATTTTTTATATTATATATTATATTTTCAAATTTGTAAACTTAATAATAATTAGTGTCTACTTACCATTTCTTTTATGCAAAATTCTTGAGCTTTTTTTATATTTAACTTTATCATAATATTTTTTAGCTCTTATATACCAACAAAAAATCGTATTACACTCTGGACAATTTATAATTGTAGAAAATTTACCTCCCCCCACTTTCCAATCCACACTTTTTTTATATACCATTTTACAATTTGGGCATATCGGTTGCATTTCTTTTTTTTCTAAATTATGATCATTAATTTCTGTAATTACAAACGGCTTAAAAAGCATGTTTCCATAAAATTTCTCATCACATTTTTTTATATGCTTTTTAAAATTATTTATATTAAATTTTTGTTTTAAAATATCTGAAGCTAATATGCTGTCCGCAAGTGCTCTATGATGAATATAATCATCAGGATTTAAAGAAAGCTTTTTTGCCGCCTCTGAAAGTCCTGGTTGTCTACTGTTTGAAAATCCTTCAAATTCCATAACATAACTTTGCAAATCAACATATTTTTTTATAAATGATATTTCTGTATAACCTTCAAAAAGATTTATATTTTTAAATAATTCTCTAATATCTTCAGTTCCCCAGGAAACAAAAATACTGTCACTTCCAAAAAAAACAGAAAAATCAGAAATCGCCGAAGAAAAAGATTTCCCTCTTTTTAAATCATCATTTGTTATATGTGTAAGCTCTTTTACAAAACCTCTTAACTTTGCTCCTGTTGTAGGCTTTATAACAGTTTCAAAGGTTGAAATAACATTAAGATTTTCATCAAGTTTTACTGCACCGATTTCTATTATTTCATTTATAAAAGCTCCCTTTTTATGATAATAAGCACTATTCCATTCAAGATCCGATACCACTATATTCAAATTAAAAATCGTCCTTTAAAAAAAGTTTTACAATATTTTCTTTATTAACAGATTCATATGCCTCTTTTAAATCAAATGATAATATCTCCATATCCTTAAAAATATCTTTTAAAGGTACCAAAACAAAATCTCGTTTTGAAATAAGAGGATGAGGCAAAGTCAATAATTTATCATTTAAAATAATATTTTCATAAAAAAGTAAATCAATATCAATAATCCTAGGGCTATACTTATAGGGACGTTCTCTACCTAAAGCGGCTTCAATACCAAGCACAGCTCCCAACAATGCATATTCATTAAAATCGGTATCAATAAATATACACATATTATAAAAATCCGGAATATTATCAATACCCCAAGGTTTTGTTCTGTATACATCTGATAAAGATAAGAGTTTTGTATTAGGAAGTTTTTTTATTGCATTTACCGCATCTATTAAATTTTGTTTCTTGTCACCTAAATCAGTGCCCAATCCTAAAACCGCTTTCATTACTTTCTCTTTCTACAAACCTGTACTGAAATATTTTCAAAATTTGCCTTAACCGGTGCATTAGGTTTAAACACACTTACTTTTACCTCATCTATTTTTAAAAATTCCGACAAAATAGAATCAGCAACTTCTCCTGCGGCTTTTTCTATTAAATCATACTTCTCTTTAGTAAAAACAAATGTAACAAGCTTTATTATTTTTGCATAGCTTACAGTATCATTCAAGAGATCGGTTTTTGACGGCTTTTGCAAGTCCAACTTACAAATTATATCCAAATAAAAATTTTGTCCATCTTCTTTTTCAAAATCATTACAACCATGATATGCAAAAAGTTTCAATTTTTTTATTTCAATTTTATCACTCATCTAAGCACCTTATCAGCTACAAGTGCAGCTGCCTTTGCCTCTTTTACATTATGTACCCTTATAAAATCGGTTTTTCCGGAAATTGCTATTGTATTAGCTGCGATAGTTCCGCTTAAAAGAGCGATTTTATCATCTCCTGTACGTGCTTTTACAACTCTTTTATTTGAAAGCGCAGTCATTAAAGCAAAATCATCCCTCTTTAACTCCGATGTTTTTCTTATTATTTCAATGTTATCTTCATCTGATTTACCAAACCCTATACCGCTGTCAAGACAAAGAGAAAACGGATCTAATTTATGGATTTTGAAATATGATATTGCATCATCAAAAAATCCTTTTATAGAAGAAATAATACCATTTTTATAAATTCCTATACCGTCGGAATTTTTTCCTCCATTATGCATTGCAATATATCCGCAAGAATATTTTTTTATTAAAATAGCCTTTGCTTCATTAAGATCTGCGGATACATCGTTGATTATTTGTACACCGTTTGAAACTGCATATTCCATAACTTTAGGATAATAGCTATCCACACTTTTAACACAATTTAAAGCTTTAAGTGCATCAATATACGGAATTATTCTTTTAAGTTCCTCATCTTCAGTAAGCTTTATATGTCCGGGTCTTGTAGACTGTGCACCTATATCAATAATATCAGCTCCGTCATTCACAAGTTTTTTAGCATGAGAAATTGCTTTATCAACACTATTGTAAAGTCCACCATCATAAAAAGAATCAGGTGTTATATTCAAAATCCCCATAATATATGTTCTTTTTCCAAGCTCAAACGAAAAGTCTTTCCCTTCAAAATTCATAAAATTACCTATCCGTCTTCAATAATGCCATTGTTTCCGTTCTTGTACGTACATCACTCTTCATTATCCCTCTAAGTGCGGAAGTTATAGTTTTTGCTCCTGCCGCACGAGCACCTCTCATAGTCATACAAAGATGCTCAGCCTCTAAAACTACCGCAACACCTTTTGCATTCAAATTATCAAAAAGAAAATCCGCAATCTGTGAAGTAAGCCTTTCCTGAAGCTGTGGACGCTTGGCAAAATCAGACACTATTCTAGACAGTTTTGAAAGCCCTATAACCTTGTTATCACTTGGAATATAGGCTATATGTGCTTTTCCTAAAAATGGCAAAAGATGATGCTCACACATTGAATAAAGTGGAATATCCCTTACAACCACAAGTTCATCACTTTGACCTTCATCAAAAATCTTTATATGTCTTTCCGGTTCTGAAGAAAGTCCTGAAAAAATTTCTTCATACATTCTAGCAACTCTTTCAGGCGTTTCCAAAAGTCCCACACGATTCGGATTTTCTCCTATCGCCTCTAAAATATCGATAACTGCTTTTTCTATTTTTTTCTTATCCAACTCAAATTCTCCTATGAGAAAAAAAATTCTATAAAGTTAAGTTCTTCACTTTCAAAATAACTTATATTTTTATATTTTGTTCCCGTATTTTCATTTATTTCATCTAACACTTCATAAATACGAGAACTTTTGACAAGTGTCTTACAACAATCATTAAAACTGCTTTTATTGGCAAATCTTATTTCAACAGATTGTCTTCCGTTTTGTAAATTTTTTATACCCTCTTTTATTAAAATCTTGTGGATTAAGCTTTCATTATACTTATCAAACCAAAGACCTTCATTTTTAAAGTAGGATTGTGAATTATCATAACAATTATTTTCCATAGGTATCAGTTCATAATGATCAAATTTTATTTCTTCATCACTCATATTAAAATATAAATGACAAAATTCTCCTCCACCAAGATTTATATCATCCCATGTAGCATCTAAATGAAATCTTTTCCCATTTATTTCCAAAACATTCCACATATGTGGTTCAACTTTTCCGGACTTATTTGCAGCTTTTCCTGTTATTAAATAATTTTTAATTTTTATCCTATCAAGCAAAACTTTTATTGCTCTTGCATAACCTTCACACACTGCTTTTCCATCTACAAGTGCATCATAACTTGTACCGTATTGCTCAGTATCAGCATCATACACACAATTTTTGCAAACATAATCATGAATATAAAGTTCTTTATCATAACTGCTGCCACTAGGCATTCCAGAAATAATTTCATCTATTTTTTTATTTAATTCAGCTTCTTTTATATTTTTTTCCTCTTTAGAAAAATCATAATTCATTTTAAAATAAAATTTGGTTCCTGTCTTATTACTTTCAACCTTACATTTTCTGCCAATGCTCAAAAGTTCAGGATTATCATAAGATAATGAATATAAAAGCTTATCCAGTTCTTCATTTGTAATATTCGGTATTTCAATTTGTTCAGGTTGTTCTTCTATTTTATTTAAAATAAGTGTATATGCAATTTTAGCATTTGTAGAAAGTTTATGATAATAAACTTTTTCCATGTCATTCTCATAAATAAGTTTTATTTTTGAAAAATCCATTTTTACTGTTGAGCTTATTTTATTTGATACTGCTGAAAAAAAACCTCTTTGTTTATCAGTTTCATTAAATATATGATTTGAAACAACATATAGTAAAACTGTTATAGCTGTAATTGTCAAAATTGCATAAACAATCTTTTTCATAACCTAATATCACCTTTATTTATTTTACCATAACAATATAATATTTAAAAGGATTCTTTAAACTAACCGACAATGTATAAAATTGATATTTTTGCATATTTTTTCATTGATTTTATTATTTTTTTTGTTATAATATTTTTGTAATATACGGAAAGGAGTTTAAACACAATGACAAATTTAAATACTGATTTACCCTATGCAGATTTTCCTGAACAAGTCGGAGTAAAACCTGATTGTATAAAAAGATTTGCAGACGAAGCGAAAAAAAACAATTTGGAATTTCACTCGCTTATTGTTATGAGATACGGTAAAATTGCATGCGAATGGTATAATGAACCGTATAATGCAGACATGAAAGCTGCAATGTACTCTGTTTCAAAATCTTGGACAGCTACAGCAATGGGAATTGCTGAAGCTGAAGGGATTTTATCTTTAAATGATAAAGTCATGAGTTACTTCCCTGAATATAAAGCAAAGAAAAATGGAAACGGTCTTGAAATGATGACCATAAAACATTTACTTACAATGACGGCCGGTAAAAACATAAGTTATCTTATGGATAGAGCCAAAGTGGATTGGGTTCAATATTTTATAGATTCTCCTTGGACAAATAAACCTGGAAAAGGCTATCTTTATGTAAATGAAAATCTTTATATTTGTCTTAGAATTTTAAGAAAAGTAACAGGTCTAACTGCAACAGAATATTTAAAACCGAGATTATTAGATCCATTGGGCATAGAAGATTTTTTCTGGGAAAAAGCTCCTGATGGAACAGAATGCGGTGGTTGGGGTCTATTTATACGACCAAGAGATTTAGCAAAACTTGCAACCTGTTATTTACAAGGCGGCATTTATAATGGAAAACAAATTTTATCTGAAAAATGGGTAAAAGAAGCCACTCAAAACCAGCTTGGCAACATAAAAATGACATCTCCTGATAGAGATAGATGTTCCGGATACGGTTATAATTTATGGATGAATGCAGATAAACCGTATGGATATCGTATGGACGGAATGATGTCCAATTTTGCTATCAATTGGCCTGAACTTAATGCAACAGTAGTTTGTACAGCATCAATACCAAGTGAAACAGCAGCAATACAATGCTTATGGAAAGTTTTTCCGGATGCATTCAGCATTGAAAAAAAATCAAAGCCGACACAAGAATATATCCATGTAAAATCTACAATTTTCAGACCTTTAAAATCAGTTCGTTCCCCCATGGAAAAACAAATTAATGGAGCTAATATATTCATAAATAAAAGTCCTATACTCACAACCTTTAATGTAGGCGTATCCATGCTTCCACTCGTTACAACTTTTATGATGTATGACAGAGCAGGACATATAAATGATATAAAATTCAATTTCAAAGAAAATGAACTTGAACTTTCATGGGATGAAGGAGTAGACTGCAGTCAAAGCAATACTATACCTGTAGGACTTGACGGAGAATATCGTGAAGGCGTTATGCACTTGGGCGGCATTGATTTTAAAGTTCTATCAAATGCAGAATGGGTAAATCCCAGTACATTAAGACTTTATGTTAGAGCTTATGAAACAGTTTCATTTAGAATTTTCGAATTTAATTTTAAAAATAACGGCATTGTTTATATAACACCGAATTCGACACCGTCAACAAAAGAGCTTGTAGGATTTGCAAGTAATTTCTTTGAAGAATTTATAAAACCAAAAGCTATTATAAAACCTGCTCAACTTGCAATTCATGCAATACCTCCTATTATAGAACCTACCATGATTGGACGACTTTATAAATAAAAACATATTATTAAAAGATACCGACAATTGTCGGTATCTTTGTTATTATAATGAATACATATTGACATCAAAAACAGAAGCTATCCACACATATAAATCCGAAATAAAATTATCTCTTGTTTTGAATATAATCAAATCAACCATATTCATTATTAAATCATAAATCATTTTACTACCAAATTCACAAGTCTACCCTTTACATATATTTCCTTGAGATAAATTTTTCCATCTGTAAATTCTTTTACTTTATCATCGGATTTTACTAAAGAAATAGCATCATCCGAACTTATTTCAGCCGGAACATTTATTTTAGTTCTGACTTTTCCGTTTATCATAACAGCAATTTCAATTATATCATCAACACATTTCTCTTCAGAATAATCAATCCATTTCGCATCTTTTGCAAGCATATTTCCAAAGCCTTGTCTACTCCAAATTTCTTCCGTTATATGAGGAGCAAACGGATTTAGAAGAACAATAAAAGTTTTAAGTTCTCCCTTTGTAATACTTCCCTTATCAAACATAGCATTTATAAGTGTCATAAGCGCTGCAACAGCAGTATTATATTTCATATTTTCTATGTCTTCGGAAACTTTCTTTATAGTTTTATGCATTAAAGACATAAGTTCTTTCGAGTAATCATTGCCATCTACAACTATATCTTGAAGTTTCCATGTTCTATCAATAAACCTTTTGCAACCTTTAACTGCAGTATCACTCCATGGTGCAGCCTGATCATATTCACCCATAAACATAACATATGTACGAAGTACATCCGCACCATATTTATCTACAACATCATTGGGATCTACAACATTTCCTTTTGACTTACTCATTTTTTGTCCATCATATCCTAAAATCATACCTTGATTTGTACGTTTCATATATGGTTCTTTACAAGATACAACACCAATATCATATAAAAATCTATGCCAAAAACGAGAATAAATAAGATGTCTGGTCACATGTTCCATCCCACCGTTATACCAATCTACAGGCATCCAATATTTAAGTTTTTCAAAATCGCCAAGACTTTCATTGTTATGTGGATCACAATAACGAAGAAAATACCAAGAAGATCCTGCCCATTGAGGCATTGTGTCAGTTTCCCTTTTAGCCGGTCTTTGACATTTAGGACAAGTGCAGTTTATAAAACTCTCAACTTTTGCAAGTGGACTTTCTCCATCCGTTCCCGGCAAAAATTCTTTCATATCGGGAAGCTCCAACGGAAGCTCAGAGTACGGTACTGCAACATCACCGCAATGGTCACAATGAACTATAGGAATTGGCTCACCCCAATATCTTTGACGATTAAATGCCCAATCTTTCATCTTATACTGAACACCTGCAGTACCTATACCTTTTTCTTCAATAGCTTCTAAAGCCTTTTCAATGCTTTCTTTTTTATTAGTAAGTCCGTTTAGAAAATCCGAATTCACCATTTCTCCGTCGCCTATATATGCCGCTTCAGAGATATTTCCACCTTTTATTACTTCAATAATATCAACACCGAATTTTTTTGCAAAATCCCAATCTCTTTGGTCATGTGCAGGTACTGCCATAATGGCACCCGTACCATAACCCATCATTACATAATCTGAAATAAATATAGGAATTTCTTTTTTATTTAACGGATTTATTGCAGTAAGTCCTGAAATTTTAACACCTGTTTTATCTTTTACAAGCTGCGTTCTCTCAAATTCAGTTTTTTTATTACTTTCTTCACGATAAGCTTCTATTTCTTCAAAATTTGATATTCTGTTTTTATATTTATCCAAAATCGGATGTTCAGGCGCCATAACCATAAATGAAACACCAAATAATGTATCAGGCCTTGTTGTATATATTTTAAGTTTTTCATCCGTATCTTTTATATCAAAATTTACAAACGCACCCTTGGACTTTCCTATCCAATTTACCTCTTGCTGTCTTATATGGGGAAGATAATCCACATCATTCAGTCCATCAAGAAGCTTATCGGCATATTGCGTAATTCTTAAATACCAAACATCCTTAACTTTTTGAATAACCTCAGTACCGCATATATCACATTCTCCGCCTTGGCTATCTTCATTAGAAAGAACCACTTTACAATGTGGACAATAATTAACAAGAGTCTTGTCACGAAAAACCAGTCCCTTTTCAAACATCTTCAGAAAAATCCACTGTGTCCACTTGTAATAATTTTTATCTGTTGTATCTACTGTTCTATCCCAATCAAAAGAAAATCCAACTTTTTTAAGCTGACTTATAAATTTTTCTATATTTTTATCGGTAACTATCCTCGGATGAGTTCCCGTTTTAACCGCATAATTTTCTGTAGGAAGTCCAAACGCATCAAATCCTATCGGAAAAAGAACATTTTCACCTTGAAGTCGCCTTTTTCTTGAAAGTATTTCCATACCAGAATAAGCCTTTATATGTCCCACATGCATTCCTGACCCTGAAGGATAAGGGAATTCTACTAAAGCATAAAATTTCTTTTTATCAGAAAAATCCTCAGCTTTAAAAACTTCACTTTCAAGCCATTTTATTTGCCATTTCTTTTCAATTTCTTTAAAATTATATTCACTCATTTAAACCCTTCTACTCTTATATTAATTCTTTTATTTCAATTTTTTTCGCATCAATCCAAAGCTTTTCAAGATTATAACGCTCCCTTGCCACATCCGTAAATAAATGCACTACAACTGTGCCATAATCTAAAAGCTGCCAATCTCTCGCCTTTCCCTCTACCGCAAGTGCAAGCATACTATCATCTCTTTTCAAAGTATCAAAAATATTATCTGCAAGACTTTTCAAATGTGTAGTTGAGGTTGCAGTTGCAATAATAAAATAATCAGCAACAGTTGACACATCTTTAATATTAAGCACTGTAATATCGCCGCCCTTAAATTTATCAACAGCAGCAACCAATTTTTTCAACAAAATTGTTTCTTCCATTATTTTTCATCTCCTAATTTTGCTAAAAGATAGTTATAAGCTTTTATACTGTCCTCACTTATAAATCTTTTCTTTCTGATATTGTCAAATATGGTAAACTGTTCTCCATCAAGAATTGCCTTATCAATATTTATATATGCCATTTTGCGAAGCTCTTCAACACCGTCATATTTTCTGTCTGCTGAAATATAATCACCCATATATACACATTTTTGAAGAAGTGTCATGGAAGCCTTTCCTGTTGTATGATATCTTACAGCAGATATTATTTCTTCATCATTGAACTTCAAAAAATCTCTTATATAAACAGCTCCACTTATCTGATGCCATATTTTAGGACTTTTAAATTCTGTTTCTGTAAGTTTTATTCCAGACTTTAAAATTATTTCAAGCTGCCTGTTAATAGGTGTATCTTTCATAATATCGTGCAAAAGTCCTGCAGTAAATGCTTTTTCGGTATCCGCTCCATAAATCATAGCAAGCTTCATAGCTTCATAAGCAACATTAAGTGAATGTCTAAAGCGTTTTTCCGTAAGCAATTTTTTTATTTCAAAAAAAAATTCAAGATTTCTGTTTGTATCCATAAAGACCATTCTCTTCAATTATTTTAATTACTTCGTCTGTTAAATATTCATTTAAAGACATTCCATGTTTCACTTTTTTACGAATTTCACTTGAAGAAACAACAAACGGCTCCAACTCTAAAATAATAGGATTTACTTTAAGTGTTTCCTTTGAAAAAAAATCTATTTTATCTTTATCTTCAGCATTCCTTGCCGCAACTACCAAAGTTACTTTTTTTAAAATTTCTTCAGCATTTTTCCATTTATCAAAACTAAAAAACATATCAGATCCGATTATAAGATAAAGTTTTGCATCGTCAAATTGCTTTTCAAGCTTTCTAATTGTAAGATACATAAAGCTGCTTTCCTTTCGGTCAAGCTCTATGCGACTCACTTCCGCTTTTTTAAAAGAGAAAGCATTTTCACACATTAAAAATCTTAATTCCGTGGGAGCAAGTTCGCTACAAACCTTATGTACAGGCTGCTTATCCGGAATTACAATTACTTTATCAAGAGATAATTTTTTCGCTGCATATTCTGCAAAACGTATGTGCGCTTTGTGTGGAGGGTTAAAAGTTCCTCCATAAATTCCTATTTTCACTTTTTATCATTTTTTCTTTTCATTTCACGTTTTTGATATTCTTGACGACTTTTTCTATATTTTTCTTGCTGTTCTTTTAATTCTTCATAAGCTTTTTTTCTTTTAATACTTTGAGCTTTTCTTATATTTTCCATTTTTTCTTTCTGCTTTAGGTGAAGCTCTTCACTATATCTGTAAAGTGTTATCACGCCGCCCATAACCGAAACAACCTCGGCATCAGTACGTTCTGCTACAATCTGTGCTGCTGATTTCGGCGGCTCAGGACAAGTTTCAATTAAAACCCTGAATTTTATAAGTTCATGTGCTGTAAGCGCTTTATCTATTCCATCTATAAAATTTTCATTTATGCCTTGCTTTCCAAGTTGAAAAACAGGTTTTAAATTATTTGCTAAACCCCTAAGTTCTGCTCTATATTTACTATCCATAACAAATCCTTTATGTAATGATTATTTAATTTTACCACATTTATATAAAATAATAAATATATCAAATTAAAAAGACGACAGAGATTCTGCCGTCTTTTATTAGAAATTATTTTAAGTTCTTCTTTAAAGTTTCAAGATTTTCGGAAAGTTCTTTCGGAAGCTTTTTAAACTTATTATAAAATTCTTCAATTTCTTCCGCTTCCCGGCTCCAAAGTTCTTTATCTACATCAAGCATACCTTCAAGACTTTCAATATTTACTTCATCTTCAAGACCTTCAATATTGATGTCTTTAGCATATGGAATATATCCAATAGCAGTTTCCTGTGCATCAACCTTACCTTCGCAACGATTTAAAATCCATTCTAAAACACGAAGATTATCACCAAAACCAGGCCAAACAAAGTTTCCTTCATCATCTCTTCTAAACCAGTTGACATTGAATATTTTAGGCGCTTTATCCTCATCAAGAGTCTTTCCAATGTCAATCCAATGCTGCCAATAATCCGCCATATCATAACCACAGAACGGAAGCATTGCCATAGGATCTCTTCTTACAACACCAACCTTACCTGCAGCAGCTGCGGTTGTTTCAGAAGCCATTGTAGAACCAACAAATACTCCGTGATTCCAATCTCTTGACTGATAGACAAGCGGAGCAAGTTTTGCACGTCTACCTCCGAAAACAAATGCGGAAATCGGCACGCCGTTAGGATTTTCAAATTCCGGTGAAATACATGGACAATTCTTTGCAGGTGAAGTAAAACGTGAGTTAGGATATGCAAGCTTTTTACCCTCTTCAGTCCATACCTCTCCGTCAGTCTTAATGCCTGTCCATTCTTCAGCATTTTTTGGCGG
The DNA here is from genome assembly GCA_052169395.1 of Candidatus Fimenecus sp. Lineage (GTDB taxonomy): Bacteria > Bacillota > Clostridia > Oscillospirales > Acutalibacteraceae > Fimenecus. The sequence continues at coordinate 193,534 of JBQNCN010000001.1, forward strand.
ATTTTTGGTTAACCCTTCCCACCAAGGCGTATTGTTATCTAAATCTATGGCAACATTTGTGAATATGGAACCTGACTTTGCAGAAGCAAGTGCATTGAAATTTGATTTTTCATTAGTTCCAGGTGCCACACCAAAGAAACCGTTTTCAGGATTTACTGCATAAAGCCTTCCATCTGCACCTTTCTTAATCCATGCAATGTCATCACCAACAGTCCATACTTTATATCCTTTTTTCTTATAAACTTCAGGTGGAATAAGCATTGCAAGATTTGTTTTACCACACGCTGAAGGAAATGCTGCACAAATATACTTCGTTTCACCTTGAGGATTTTCAATGCCGACAATAAGCATATGTTCTGCTTGCCACATTTCTTTTTTACCAAGATATGAGGCTATTCTAAGTGCAAAACATTTCTTACCTAAAATAACATTTCCACCGTATGCAGAATTCACGGAGATAATTGAATTTTCTTCAGGGAACTGAACAATATAACGTTTTTCAGCATCAATATCACAAGAACAATGAAGTCCTCTTACCCAGTCATTTGATTCATTACCAAGAAGATCACATACTTTCTGACCAACTCTTGTCATTATAGACATATTAAATACAACATAAAGTGAATCTGTAAGTTCAAATCCAACCTTTGCAAAAGGTGAACCTATAGGACCCATACAATAAGGAATAACATACATGGTTCTTCCCCTATATGAATCACGCGCTATATCATCAAGCATCTTATGTGCATCTGCAGGTTTCATCCAATGATTTGTAGGTCCGCAATCACTTTCATCTACAGAACATATAAAAGTTCTGTCTTCAACTCTTGCAACATCATTTGTTTTAGTACGATGATAATAACAGTCAGGAAAAAGTTCCTCATTAAGCTTACGCATTTCACCTGTAGAAAGTGCTTCCGTCATAAAATAGTCGAGTTGTTCCTTTGAACCATCAATCCAAATAACATTATCAGGATTAACAAGTTTCTTCTGTTCTTCTATCCAAGATAGAACTGTTTTGTTGTCTGTCAAAGCTGCCATTTATTTGCTCCTTTTTTATTAACAATCTAACGCCATTATAGCATATCTTTATTATATGATTTTTTTTATTTTTTTTCAACTGATATTTGATAAATATTTCACATTATTTTTTAAACCTATATCCTGCTCCCCAAACAGTTTCTATTATTTTAGGTTTTTGCGGATCATCCTCAAGTTTTTCTCTGAGTCTGTTTATATGTACTGTAACGGTAGCCTCATCCCCAATCGAATCCATTCCCCATATATTTTCATAAAGAACATTTCTTGAAATAACTTTATCCGCATTCATCATAAGATATAAAAGAAGCTCATATTCTTTATTTTTAAGATCGATTTCTTTTGTCCCCGTTCTAACTCTTCTAGTTGTTCTATTAAGCTTCACACCGCCCTCTTCCAAAACAGAATCTTTATCAAATCCACCATCTTTAAGTCTTTTATACTGCGATATATTAGCTTTAACCCTTGCAACAAGCTCTGAAGGGGAAAACGGTTTTTCTATATAATCATCCGCACCGACACCAAGACCTTTTATTTTATCAACATCCGCTTTAAGTGCAGTTAACATAAGAATAGGTACATCCGTAACATTTCTAAGCTTTTCACAAATTGTAAAACCATCAGTTCCAGGCAACATTAAATCAAGTAAAATTAAAGAATATCTGTTCTTCAGTTCTAAATCAAGTCCCTTTATCCCATCAAATGCAATATCAACTGAAAAACCCTCAAGAGTTAAATAATCGCTCTCTATTTCTGCGATATCCTTATCGTCTTCAATTATAAGAATTTTTTCCAATGATTTCTCCTTTAATATCAGTATTCTTTTTCACTAAACAATGGAAATTTTATAATGATGGAAAGTCCGCCGGTTAAATTTCGCGTTGCTCTGACACTTCCACCCATTGATAAAACGGAAGAGCTTACATAAGCAAGACCTATACCATTCCCATTTTGTGGATTTACTCTCGCCTTATCTGTTCGATAAAACAGTTCGAAAATTTTATTTAAATTCTCCTCTTCAACACCGGGACCGTTATCCGCAAAAATAAGTTCTATATTTTCACCAGATTTTTTAATAGCTATTAATATTTGAGGATCAATTTTATCGGTATATTTTAATGAATTATCAAAAATATTTAAAATTATTCTTAAAAGAACAGCAGAATTGATGCTTGCATAAAGTTCTTTTTCATAAATACACGCCATATTAAGTCCAGATATTTCATAATCATCTCTTATGCCATCTATTAAATCATTTACAACAGCACCGACATCCGTTTTTTTTATTTTACCTTTAACGCTTTCTGTATCAAATTTTGCAAAATTAAATATATTTTTAACCATTCTTTCAATATCTATTGTTTTTCTCTTTACAGTTTCAAGATACTTCTTACGCATTTGTTCATCTTTAGCAACTCCGTCAATAAGCCCCTCTACATAAGCACGAATTGATGTTAAAGGAGATCGTATATCATGAGATAAATGCATTATCATTTCCCGTCTTTCATTAACATTCTTTAATTGCTGTTTTTCTGCCAATTCAATACGTTCCGTCATATAATTAAAAGCATTACAAATAGGAAGAAATTCATCATTCCTATTGTATGAAATTCTGTATGAAAAATCACCTTTACTGACTTCTTTAAATCCTTTTGAAAGCACATCCAGAGATTTGTTTATCCTTTTAAAAACAAAAGAAGATACAAATCTGTGAGTTATAAAGATTGCCGAAATCATAATTGTTAAAAGAACCAAAGCACTTATTATAATTGACTCTTTAGATATCATATGTTCCGAATTTGAAAAGGAACCAAAAACATAAGCGTAATAAATACCGTCCGGTTTTATTATTTTATATCGATAAAGTTGCCTTGACTCTATGCTTATATATGAATCCTCATCAAGCATATCAATATAACGCATAAGCATTCCATCTTTATCTTTTTCTGTACCATAAGAATATATAGGAGTTCCATTTTTAAAAATTTTTATTGATACATAATTTTTATCAAACAGATTTAAAAATTTATTAAGCTCATGTATTTTTTTATCGTCCGTCTTTTTGTCAAGAGCCTTATCAATAATCCCTGAGACAATATCGGCGCTCTGTTCAAAATTTTTAAGTTCACGATAACCTAAACTGTGAGTACGATAAAGTGAAGTATATAAAACGCCAAGAAAAACAGCACCGACAAAAAGTGTTATAACTGTCGGTACAGTAGTCATTATTATATTTGAAAAAACAAGTCGTTTTTTTATAGTCATCATAGTGCTTATATTATAGAATAAAATCATTGAACATTGAAGTGGAATTTTTATACTGTACTTTTAAGATTTTTATTTATATGATAAAATATTATTAAACAGGAGGATTTTATGGAACTTATGTTTTTAGGTGCAGCACACGAGGTTACCGGTTCCTGTACGCTTTTAAGTTTTGACAACAAAAATATATTGATTGACTGCGGAATGGAGCAAGGAAAAAATCTATATAAAAACTGCGACTGGCCAATAGAACCGAATCAAATAGATTGTTTGCTTTTAACCCATGCACATATTGATCACAGCGGAAAAATTCCCTATTTATATAAAAACGGGTTCAAAGGAAAAATATATTCCACCAAATCCACTGCAAGACTTTGCGGTATTATGCTTCAGGATAGTGCACATATTCAAGAATTTGAAGCGGAATGGAAAAATAGAAAAGCAAAAAGAGCCGGTGAAGATATACTTATACCACTTTACACCGTTAAAGATGCTATAGCGGTTATGAAGCAATTTCAACTTTGCAATTATAATGATGAAATTAAAATATATGATAATCTTAAAATAAAATTTATTGATGCGGGCCATTTATTAGGCTCTTCAGGCATTGAAATTACAGTGACCGAAAGTGGAGAAACGAAAAAAATTATATTTTCTGGCGATATAGGAAATACCGATCAACCGATTATAAGAGATCCACAGTTTAATATGCTTAATACAGCAGATTATATAATAACTGAAAGCACATATGGAAACAAACTTCACGACAAAAGAATTGACTATGTAAGTCAACTTGTACCTATTTTTCAACGCACATTTGATAGAGGCGGAAATGTTGTAATTCCTTCTTTTGCGGTTGGCAGAACACAGGAACTTTTATATTTTATAAGAGAAATAAAAGAAAATAACCTTATAAACGGTCATGCTGAATTTCCTGTTTATGTAGATTCTCCTCTAGCTGCAGAAGCTACACATATTTTTTCAGAAAGTATGGAAGATTTTGATGATAAAACAAATGCTCTTATAAGACGTGGAATTAATCCGATAAACTTTCCAAAGCTTATACTTTCAATCACCTCTGATGATTCAAAAGCAATAAATTTTGATAAAACACCAAAAGTAATAATTTCAGCTTCCGGTATGTGTGATGCAGGTAGAATAAGACATCATCTTAAATATAATCTTTGGAGAAATGACAGCACCATTCTTTTTGTAGGATATCAATCCGCAGGAACTATAGGTAGAGCACTTGCAGAAGGTGCAAAAGAAGTTAAACTTTTTGGAGAAAAAATAACTGTAAACGCTGAAATTTCACTTATGAAAGGTATTTCCGGACATGCGGATCAAAGCGGTCTTTTAAAATTTGTTGAAAGTTTTAAAAATAAACCGATTCATATTTTTGTGAATCATGGAGAGGATACCGTAACAGATGAATATGCTGAAACCATAAAAGAAAAATTCAACATTGAAGCACATGCGCCATATAACGGAGAAATTTACTCACTTTCTGAAAACCGTATAATCAAAGAAGGCAATAAGCATAAAATTGAAAAGGACATTTCCGAAAATTCTCATCTTACATCTCAATTTATAAGGCTTTTAAATGCCGGAAAACGACTTGAAGAAGTAATAAAAAATAATAAATACGGTGCAAACAAAGACCTTGCAAAATTTACCGATCAAATTATTTCTCTTTGTGAAAAATGGGACCGATAGAGAACTATTTGCTTGATGGAGAACATATTGAATATCTTGATAAAAATATTGGTATAATAGTTTCAAAAACTTTTACATTTACAACAGACAGTCTTCATCTTGCAAACTTTTTAAAACTGAAAAACGCATATAGGGCTGCAGACCTTTGTTCCGGCTGCGGTATTTTACCGTTTTTAATGGCAAAAACCGGCAAAGCAAGTGAAATTTTCGGATTTGAAATAAATGAAATTCCTGTGAATCAGGCAAAACGATCTGTTGAACTTTTTAATATAAATAATATTAAAATAATTCAACAAAATATCAAAGACTTAAAAAATGAAAATAGTTTTGATATTGTTTCAGTAAATCCGCCATATTTCAAAGATGGAAACGGACTGAAAAATGAAGATAAAAATAAAATTTTAATAAGACATACTATAAGCTGTGATCTTGAGGATGTTGCTTCTGCTACAAAAAAACTTCTTAAAAGCAACGGCAAATTATTTTTATGTATGATTCCTCAAAGACTTTCAGAAACACTGAATATCCTTTCAAAATATGGGCTTGAACCTAAAGTTCTTAAATTAATTTATAAAAATCAAAACAGCAGACCTAGACTTTTTCTTTTACAATGCATAAAAAACGGAAAATCCGGACTGCAAATTGAACCACCATATTTTGAATATGAATTAGATGGAACAAAAACAAACGAATTTAAAACTTTATCAAAATATTATGAAAAGGAGAATTTAAAAGGCTTATGAGCGGAACTCTTTATGTTGTAGGAACACCAATTGGAAATCTCAAAGATTTTTCAAAAAGAGCAATAGAAACTTTAAATAATGTAGACTTTATTGCCGCAGAAGATACAAGAGTAAGTCTAAAACTTTTAAATCATTTCGGTATTAAAAAACAACTCGTAAGCTATTATGAACAAAACAGCGGTCCGTCAGGTGAAAAAATAATCAAAAGGCTTTTAAATGAAGAAAATGCTGCAATAATAACAGATGCTGGAATGCCTGCAATATCCGATCCCGGAAGACCTCTTATCGCAGATTGTCTTAAGCTGGGCATAAAAGTTGAATCAGTACCAGGTCCTACCGCATTTGCAACTGCAATAGCAATTTCAGGAATGGGATTTGGTAGATTTACCTTTGAAGGCTTTTTGTCAATCAACAAAAAAGCAAGAGCCGCTCATTTAAACGAGCTTATAAATGAAAAACGCACAATGGTTTTTTATGAAGCTCCACATAAACTTAAAGCTACTTTAAATGATTTTTTAAATGTCTTCGGTAATAGAAATATCGCAATAATAAAAGAGCTTACAAAAGTTCACGAAAACATAGATATCACAACACTTAACGATGCTGTAAAAAAATATTGTACAGATGATTTTAATATAAAGGGTGAATTTGTTCTTGTGCTTGACGGAAAGCCTGAAGAAAAGAAAACTTATACATTTTCTGAAGCACTCGATCTTGCAAAAGCCTTTAAAAAAACAGGATTTTCAAGCAATGAATCAGCCAAAAAAGCTGCAGGAATAACCGGAATAAAAAAGAGTGATATTTATAAGTCACTTATGGAGGAATAATGAAACAAAATCTATTATTTATATCCGTTTTTATAATTTTAATATCTATCACTATATTTGTAATTATAAAAGCGTCAAAGGCGGTTGCATTAAGAAACAAAGAACGTGATAAGACTTTTCGTGAAATTGAACGCCTAAAAAAACTTAAAAACAAATTTCAAAATGCGGATAAAGAAATTTTTAAAACAGCTGATCCTATAGAACTGCTTGATGGAATATGGGCAGCAGAAGAAGCTTTTTTTCAAAAATCTGAAAATGCCGATGAAGCATTTGAAAATATGCACCATATATTAAAGCATCTTTATGTTATGCATTGTTTTTTTGAAGATATTGAAATATCTCTATCATTTTTTTTCAAAAACAACTCTATAAATTTAACAGAAAATATTTTACCCGCTTTTAAAGCTTTTTCTATCAGTTGCGGATTTAATGAGCTTGAAAAAGAATTTTCAATGTATGATACAGCTGATAAAAACCTGTCTCTCATTTTTGACGAACAAAAAATACTTGATAGTAATTTTTCAAAAAATTTTGATAAAGAAAAAGCTTATGAAAATATAAAAATATTTATATTAAAACATTATGATAAAATACATGAAGTTTTATCAACGCTTTAAATCAACCTAAAATATCAAGTATTATTTTTTCAGTATTTTGATTAAATGTTTTAACATTATCTGAAAGTTTAATTTTCGGTTTATCAGCTGTCCTTTTTAAAAGCTTTTCCTGAATTTTATTAAGTTCAGTAAATACAGCGGCAATTGAAATACCGCTAAGCTTATTAGCATCTGTCTTAAATGTTGTTTTAGGAATAATTCCATATCGCACAAGCTGTGCCTCTATTGCTATAACACATGCTTTTGTATACTGTTCGGATAAATCAACCATATCGAGTTTTTCAAATATAGAGTAAACTGAATTTATAACTGTAAATATAGGTCCATTTTTATTGTTGTCAATCATTTCTTCCGACAAACCTAAAAGGTAATCTGATGAAACTCCATAAAAATTAGATGCTTTTTTTAAAAATTCATAACCCGGTTCCCTTATTCCCTTTTCATAATGTGATAAAAGTGCCGGAGAAACATTGAGTGCCTCAGCGGCATTTTTTTGTGAAATTCCAAGCTTACTTCTTACAAAAGCAAGCCTTATGGAAAATATATTTATCATAACCCTCTCCAATAATAAACTATACCAATTGTATATTTATATTTTTTATTTTTCAAGGAGTTTTTATGACAAGCCATAAATTACATTTAATAAGACATGCCGCACATCAAGGTGCCGGAGATGGAAAATACATAGGACATACGGATATACCAATATCTAAAAGCGGAGAAAAAGAACTTAAAAGCATATTAGAAGATTTCGGTCCATATCCATCTGTTGATGTTTTAATATCAAGTCCTTTAAAAAGAGCTCTAAAAACAGCTGAAATAATTTACCCTGATAAAAAACCTATAATAATGAATGATTTTTCCGAATATAATTTCGGTGAATTTGAAGGGCAAACTGCAGAAAATCTTAAAGAAGATAAAGCATTTATTTCATTTATTTCAGGAAAAAATCCTGATATTCCCGTTCCATTTGGAGAAAGTCAGAATGATTTTAATAAAAGAGTGTGTACAGGATTTATAAAGCTCATAAATGGAATTTTGTTGTCAAAAACAAAAAACACAGCTATAATAACGCACGGCGGCGTTATTATGGAACTTATGACCGCTTTTGCAATACCGATAAAACCAATGCATGAATGGATAACACCTAACTGCTGTGGATATACGCTTCGTATAGATACCAAAATTTGGATGAGAATGCAAAAACTTGAGGTTTTCAATAATTTACCTTGTCATCCACTTACTCCTGATGAAGATATAAAACTTTGGGACTACTATAAAAATCCGTTTGATAATGAGGAAAAATAATGAATAAAACAAACATAAATTTTAAAGATATTTTCAATTTTTTTGAACTACCTTTAGCAGAAAACTTTAATGCAACTCCCCTTGTTGAAGGACATATTAACTGCACATATAAAATTGAAAGTAACGGAAAAGCATATATCGTTCAGAAAATAAATAAATTTGTATTTAAAAATCCCAACAAGCTTATGAATAATATAAGCAAAGTAACAAAGCATATTACAAATTATTACAAAAATAACAGTATTGAAGCTAATGGTAAAGTACTTAATTTCAAAAGCAAAAGTAATGGTAAATATTGCTATTTTGACGGTGAAGACTATTGGCGAATTTATGACTACATAGATGGAGTCCATACTGTAGCACAATCAGATAATCTCACGGTATATTTTGAAGCAGGTAAAGCTTTCGGAGAATTTCAAAATATTCTTTCTGATTTTCCCGCAGATACACTTTACGAAACAATTCCCGAATTTCATAACACTGTTTCAAGACTCGAACAATTAAAAAAATCAGCTAATGAAAATTCAAAAAACAGATTAAAAAACTGCAAAAAGCTTTATGAAGAAGCTCTTTTAAGAAAAGACAAAGCTGAAATAGTCTGCACACTTTTAAATACGGGGGAAATTCCGCAAAGAGTTACTCATAATGACACAAAGCTTAACAACATTTTATTTGACAATAAAAATAATTCTGCAGTATGCATTATAGACCTTGATACTGTTATGCCCGGTTCTTCACTTTATGATTTTGGAGATTCAATACGTTTCGGTGCAAATACTGCTGCTGAAGATGAAAAAGATTTAAATAAAGTACATTTTAACCTAAAAATTTTTGAAAAATTTTTAGAAGGTTATTTATCAACTGCAGGCAAAGCTCTTACTAAAAAAGAACTTGAACTACTCCCTTTTTCTTGTGAACTTATGACATATGAATGTGCTATCAGATTTTTAAAAGATTATTTAGATGGCGATATATACTTTAAAATCAACTATCCAGAGCATAATTTAGATCGTGCTAAAAATCAATTTGCACTTCTTTTTGATATGGAAAAAAAAGAATCTGAAACAAAAATTGTTCTGGACAAATTATTAAGTAAATTAAACACTTAATTGACAAAATTCTTTTATAAGGTTAAAATTCTTTTGAGTGAATTGGACGATTGCGCACTTTGTGTGAGGAAAGTCCGGGCATCACAGAGCAAGGTAACGGTTAACGGCCGCCAGGCGTAAGCCTCGGGATAGCGCATAGAAAAATACCGCCCGCAAGGGTAAGGGTGGAATGGTGAGGTAAGAGCTCACCGGAATGGTGGTAACATCATTGCCAAGCAAGCCCTACCTGATGCAACACCGACAGAAGTCGTCTGCTCGGCGATAACTTCGACGGGTGGCTTGAGCGTATCGGCAACGGTACGTCGAGATAGATAATCGTCTTAAATGACAGAACCCGGCTTATAGATTCGCTCACAGCGGACTACCGTCCGCTTTTTTTATTGATATGGATAAACAAAATATAAAAATAAAAGGTACAGTTGAGGATATTCGTTTCAGAAATGACAATAACGGATATTCCGTTATTGATGTTGCCACAATCGATAATATTTACACCTGTGTAGGTACGCTTCCCGATATTTCAGTAGGCGAAATCTTAGATATTTCAGGTTATATTATTTTTGATAAAAAATATGGAATGCAAATAAATGTTGAAACCTGCACAAGAGAAATACCTGATGATCTTGATGGACTTTACAAGTATCTGGCATCCGGAGCAATTGCAAAAATCGGTATTAAACGTGCTCAAACTATAATTAAAAAATTCGGAGAAGACAGCTTTGATATTCTTTTAAATAAACCCGAAAGACTTTCTGAAATAAAAGGAATATCTCCTGATATCGCTAAAGAAATCGGTGAAAGCTACCGTCAAAAAAATGATATGCACAAATCAATCATTGCACTTGAAAAACTTGGCCTTACCCCTAGAGAATGTAATGTTGCCTTTAAAGAATTTAAGGAAAATGCTGCAAATGCCATATCTGAAAATCCATATATATTAACACAGATAAATGCAAACATAAGCTTTGAAAGAGCGGATACACTGGCTGCAAAACTCTTAAAAGACCCTAAAAGCAATATGAGAATTCGTGCAGGAATTATACATATTTTAAAACACAATCTCTTTGATAATGGACATACCTTTTTGCCGCGAAATAAACTTATCAAACTTGCTTCAGGTTATCTTAATGTAAATGAAGATTCTATTGATATAGAAATTGATGAACTTGAAAAAAATTCAAAATTAAAATGCTTCAATGAAAAAAACTTTCCTGTTTTTCTTATTGAAAGCTATCTTTCCGAAAAAAAAATCGCAGATAGAATAAAGCTTCTTACAGCATTCCCTCCTGCAGATATAAAAGCTCTTGAAAATGATATATCAGAACTTCAAAAAGAACTTAATATTACATATGCAAAAAAACAAAAAGCTGCGGTAATCACCGCAGTTGAAAAAGGTATTTTAGTTTTAACAGGAGGTCCAGGGACGGGAAAAACCACCACTCTTAACGGAATACTTAAAATATTCAAAAAACACAATATAGATGTAGCACTGGCAGCACCTACGGGAAGAGCTGCAAAAAGAATGGCTGAAATCACAGGAGAAAGTGCAAGCACAATTCACAGACTGTTAGAAGTACAAACAGATGAAAACGGGCATATGAACTATCGCAGAAATGCAAGAAATCCGCTTTCTTGCAATGCTCTTATAATTGATGAAATGTCGATGGTAGACATAACGCTTTTTGCATCTTTGTGTGATGCCATGCCGATGTCTTGTAGACTTATTATGCTTGGAGATTCAAATCAGCTTCCTGCGGTAGGACCCGGAAATATTCTAAAAGATTTAATAAATTCAAAACTTTTACCAATTATAGAACTTGATACTATATTTAGACAGGCAGAAAACAGCCTTATAATCAAAAACTCACATAAAATAGTAACCGGTCAGGAAATTTCAAATGGAAGCAAAGAAGATAATTTTTTCTTTATTTCATCAAAAAATCCAAACACGACACTGCAAACCATAACTTCCCTTTTTGAAAAAAGACTTCCAAAAGCATATAATCTTAATCCAGTTCAAGATATACAAATTTTATGTCCATCTAAAAAAGGTGAAACTGGTACAGCTAACTTAAACACTATTTTACAAAACATTATAAATCCCAAACAAAATAAAAAAACGGAATTAAAATTCGGATACAAAATTTTCCGAATCGGCGATAAAGTAATGCAGATAAAAAATAATTATGATATTGAAACAGAAGATATATACGGCAATACAGATAACGGTATTTTTAATGGAGATATAGGATTTATAACAGATATTAATAAAAAAAATTTGGAACTTACTATTGATTTTGAAGGTAAAATTGCAAAATATCCATATGATATTTTAGATGAACTTGAGCTTGCATATGCTATAACTATACACAAATCACAGGGAAACGAATTCAATACCGTTATAATACCACTGAACACGGTTAGTCCATTTTTATGCTATCGCAATCTTCTTTATACAGGTATCACAAGAGCAAAAAGATTAATAATTGTAATCGGTCAAAAAAGAATACTTGACGATATGATAAAAAATAATAAACAATCTAAAAGATATTCTTACTTGAAAAATTTACTCAAATAAAAAACGATGTACTTAAGTACATCGTTTTTTGGTGGGAGAGGTTGGATTCGAACCAACGAAGGCGTGCGCCGACAGATTTACAGTCTGTTGCATTTGGCCACTCTGCAACTCTCCCTTATTTGCTGGAGCCGGTGAACGGACTTGAACCCCTGACCTACTGATTACAAATCAGTTGCTCTACCAACTGAGCTACACCGGCGATTTGCAACGGGCATATAATACCACAATAATCTTTTTTCGTCAACAATAAATTTTTAAAAAAATTTTAATGAAAATTCAATTTTACTTAAAAAACAAGTTTTTTAATATTAAATCAGAAAAAATATCCAATTTATATTGTTTATTTCATCTAATGTTGTTATAATAACAATATATAACAGGAGAGATTATGTTTACTGTTGTTCCACAACCTAAAAATATTATAATTTTATCTGAAAACAACACTTTTGAGCTTTCATCAGACACCACAATTTCACGATTTGATTGTGCACATGATTTTCGTCATTTTGTAAAAGACTATTTTGACTTTACCGTTCACAGAAAAGAGAATGATGAAGCTGTGATTATGCTTTCTTATAATAATCATATAAAAAACGATGAGGGTTATGAACTTTTATGCAATGATGGACAAATTTATATAAAAGGAAAGTCCGATTCAGGCATTTTTTATGGACTAGAAACACTTAAACAACTCCTTATTGAAGGAAATGGAAAGTTACCAAATTTTAAAGTCATTGACGAGCCCCTTTATTCTTTTCGCGGATTTATGCTTGACTCCGTATCAGATTTTCAAAGCGTTGAATTTATAAAAAAAATTATCAATACGCTTGCACTTCATAAAATAAACATATTACAATGGCGATTATCAGGAAATACTGCCTTTCGCTTTGAAAGTAAGCGTTATCCCGAATTTTCAAAAAAATTCAAACATTACAGCATAAAAGATTTAAAAGAAATTAGTGATTATGCAAAATCAAGACAAATTAAAATAATACCTGAAATTGATATACCTACAAACTGTAAAGCTATAATTTCCATACACAACGAACTTTGCTGCTATAAAAAAAACGAATCCAAAACTAAAAATGCTGATAAATGCTCACTTTGTGCCGGAAATTCGCTTTCATATGAATTTTGTATAAATATTTTATCCGAACTCGTAGACATTTTTAAAGCAGATACACTACACATAGGTGGTGGCAAAACATATAACAATAAAGAACATTTATGTGAAAAATGTGAAAAAATTATTCTTAATAAAAATTTAAAAAACACAAATGCGCTTAACTCATATTTTATAAATAAGGTCTGTGAACACTTTTTAGATAACGGCATAAGTGTAATGATGTGGGACAATTTTGACATGAGTTCCTCTCACCTGCTTGACCCAAGAATTATATGGCAAGTAACAAATCTTAATAAAAATAAAGATAAAGTTTTACATGAACTTGAAGTAGGAAGAAAAATTATTATTTCTGTAAGCAATCCTTACTTTTTAAATCTGCCGTACTCAATAAATCCGCTGAAAAAGGCTTATGAATTTATGCCTGAATTATGTAGCCGTGATATTAACGGCATATGTTGTGCACTCTGGACAGATCATTTAAAAACCGACGGCAGAGAAGAAAAACTCATGCATCCGCGTCTTGGGGCTATTTCTGAAATTGCATGGAGTGATATTTTTGACAGAAATTATAATAGATTCGCCTTCGGAATCGACGATTATTTTGATATACTCTCTTTTTTTGAAATAGGATATGCAAAACTGAGAAGAGCCAATCCAAATAAATTTTACACATTTTTTGAAAATTTAATAAAACCTATTAAGAAAAAAATTAAAGATTAGTGAGGTATTTTATGGCAAAGTATGTTTTAGCTCTTGATCAAGGCACCACCAGCTCTAGAGCCATTCTTTTTGATAAGAGCGGAAATATTATTGAAAAGGCACAACATGAATTTACTCAACACTACCCGAAACCCGGCTGGGTTGAACATGATCCGCTTGAAATTTTATCAAGTACTTTTCAAAGTGTCACAGAAGTTTTAAGAAAGCAAAGAGTTATCACTTCTGATATTGCTGGAATAGGTGTTACAAATCAAAGAGAAACCACTATTCTTTGGGATAAAGGTACAGGAAAACCGATATATAACGCTATTGTTTGGCAATGTAGAAGAACTGCCGACATTGCTGAGGAAATAAAAAAAGATAAAGATCTTACCAAATATATAAAAGAACATACGGGACTCATAGTTGATGCATATTTTTCAGCAACAAAAATAAAATGGATTTTAGACAATGACCCAGATGCAAGACTTCTTGCAGATGCAGGACAGCTGCTTTTCGGTACAGTTGAAACATGGCTTATCTGGAATTTAACAGGCGGAAAAGTACATATAACCGATTATTCAAACGCTTCAAGAACTATGCTTTTTGATGTCGATAAACTCGAATGGGACCCTTATCTTTGTAGGCAACTCGGTATACCTATGTCAATGCTTCCGAAACCTGTTCCATCTTCAGAGGTATACGGCGTTGTGGAGCCGGGTGTTTTTCCAGGATTTGAAGATTTAGTCGGAACACCTATTTCAGGTGCCATAGGCGATCAACCTGCAGCGCTCTTCGGTCAAGGCTGCTTTAAGGCAGGTCAGGCAAAAAATACATATGGAACAGGTTGCTTCCTACTTATGAACACAGGCTCAAAAAGAGTTAATTCCGAAAACAACCTTGTAACCGGAGTTGCATGGGGAATTAAAGATGAGGTTGTTTATGATATTGAAGGCTCGGCTTTTAATGCCGGTTCTGTAATAAAATGGCTTCGTGATGATTTAAGACTTATAGATTCCGCTCCGAGATGTGATGAGTATGCACAAAGTGTACCCGATTCCAACGGAATGTATATTGTTCCTGCTTTTACAGGACTTGGAGCTCCATATTGGGATATGTATGCAAGGGGTGCTGTTGTAGGTCTTACAAGAGGCGTAAAAGCGGAGCATTTTGCAAGAGCCGTTATTGAATCAATAGTATATCAGATGACGGATCTTCTTGAGGCTATGAAGGCGGACAGCGAAATAGAGCTTTCAGAACTAAGAGTTGACGGAGGAGCATCCGTTTCAGACATTATGCTGCAAATACAGGCAAATATTATAGAAACTGCCGTAAACAGACCAAAGGTGGTAGAAACCACAGCTCTTGGCGCAGCATATTGCGCAGGTCTTGCAGTTGGTTTTTGGGAAAATCTTGATGAAATAGAAAAAATAAGAAAAGTTGACAAAATCTTTGTTCCACAAATGCCTAAAGAAGAAAGAGATGAACTTTATAAGGGCTGGAAAAAAGCCGTTCAAAGATCTTTTGACTGGATAGAACATTAATCTAACGATAATTTTTTATATAATATATGGAGGAAAAAATGGATTACGCAAAGGAATCTCTTAAACTTCACGAAAAGTGGAAAGGAAAAATTGAGGTAAACACAACAGTACCCGTTAAAAGCAAGGATGATTTATCACTTGCATATACACCTGGTGTTGCACAACCATGCCTTGAAATAAACAAGAATGTTGAAAAAAGTTACGATCTTACTAGACGCTGGAATTTATGCGCAGTTGTAACTGACGGAACAGCCGTTTTGGGTCTTGGAGATATAGGTCCTGAAGCCGGAATGCCGGTTATGGAAGGTAAAGCCGTATTATTCAAAGCTTTTGGCGATGTTGATGCTTTCCCTCTCTGTGTTAAATCCAAAGATGTAGACACTATAGTAGATACAATATATATGATTTCAGGCTCATTCGGCGGTATAAACCTTGAGGATATCAGTGCACCTAGATGCTTTGAAATTGAAAGAAAGCTTAAGGAAAAATGTGATATTCCAATTTTTCACGATGATCAGCACGGAACTGCGGTTATTACTCTTGCAGGTCTTACAAATGCATTAAAAGTTGTCGGCAAGAAAAAGGAAGATGTAAAAGTTGTTACCTCGGGTGCAGGGGCAGCGGCAATAGCAATTACAAAACTTCTTATTTCAGCAGGATATAAAAATATAGTTATGACCGATAGAAACGGCATTATATATAAGGGCAGACCGGATGGAATGAACTGGATTAAAGGGGAAATGGCTGAAATTACAAATCTTGACTGCCAAAAGGGTTCGCTTGAGGATGCTCTCAAGGGTGCAGATGTATTTATAGGTGTTTCCGCTCCGGGACTTGTTACGGTTGATATGGTAAAATCAATGAATAAGGATTCAATTATTTTTGCCTGTGCAAATCCTACACCTGAAATTTTCCCTGATGAAGCTAAAGCAGGCGGAGCGGCAGTTATTTCAACAGGGCGTTCAGATTTCCCAAATCAAATTAACAATGTTCTGGCTTTCCCAGGAATTTTCAGAGGAACCTTTGATGTAAGAGCTTCAGATATAAATGAAGAAATGAAGATGGCGGCTGCACAAGCTCTTTCAGACCTTATTTCTGATGAGGAGCTTTCTGCAGAATATATTATTCCAAAGGCTTTTGACCCTAGAGTCGGTCCTGCAGTTGCAAAAGCAGTTGCAGAAGCGGCAAGAAAATCAGGAGTTGCAAGAATATAACAACAAAAAAAGAACTCGGTATACCGAGTTCTTTTTTTAATTAAGTTATAGCCTATTTATATATTTTTTTAATAATTTATTCTTCAATATTTGATGACGGAGGCGGACTTTGCGACAGCGCTTTCATTTCAACATATTGCTGTTTAGTTAAAAGCACCTTACGAGGCTTCGCACCCTCATACGGTCCTATAATACGCCTTGCCTCAAGCTCATCCATAAGCTTGGCTCCCCTTGCATATCCGACACCGAGCTTTCTTTGAAGAAGTGTTGTGGAAGCCTTTTGAGCATCAATAACAACCTCTATCGCCTCCTCCAATCTTTCGTCAGTTTCTTCACCATTATTGTCAGATGTTTTTGTACCACCTGCAACCTCTGTTGCTCTCTTTTCTATTTCTTCAATAGCGTCATTGTCATACTTTGTTTCACCCTGTTTCTTAATAAAATCTATTACCTTTTCCACTTCTCCGTCCGAAACAAAGCACCCCTGAATTCGCTGCGGCTTTGACTTTCCTACAGGCAAAAACAAAAGATCTCCATTACCGAGCAAATCCTCAGCTCCGCTGCCGTCCAGAATGGTACGGGAATCAATCTGAGATGAGCATTTCAAAGCAATTCTTGAAGGAATATTTGATTTTATAAGACCAGTTATAACATCAACAGACGGTCTTTGTGTTGCAATTACAAGGTGCATTCCAGCTGCTCTTGCAAGCTGAGCAATTCTACAAATACTGTCTTCAACCTCTTTAGGTGCCGCCATCATTAAATCCGAAAGCTCATCAATAAAAATAACAATGCGCGGCATTTTCTCAAGCTCACTGTCCTTTTTTTCAGCAAGCTTATTAAAACCGTTTATATCACGAACGCCATTTTCAGAAAAAGCCTTATAGCGTTCCATCATTTCTTTAACAGCCCAATTAAGTGCTCCTGATGCTTTACGCGGATCAGAAATTACAGGAACTCTCAAATGTGGAATACCGACATAAACATTAAATTCAACCTTTTTGGGGTCAATTAAAATAAGCTGAACTTCATCGGGGGTTGCATTGAAAAGGATACTTAAAATCATCGAATTCATACATACAGATTTACCGGAACCTGTTGTACCTGCAACCAAAAGATGAGGCATTTTTCCTATATCAAAACAAACAGCATTACCTGAAATATCCTTACCAAGAGCTACAAAAGTCTTTGATTTTGCATTTTTAAAATTATCATTATCTATAAGTTCACGTAAACTTACCGATGAACGACTGATATTGGGAACTTCTATGCCTACAGCCGCTTTTCCCGGAATCGGTGCCTCAATACGCACAGTTGATGCAGCAAGATGAAGAGCGATATCATTTTTTAAATTAGTAATTCTATTTACCTTAACTCCGCTTGCAGGCTGAAGCTCATAGCTGGTTACAGACGGACCTCTTGAAATTCCCACAACCGTTGTTTCAACACCAAAACTTTTCAAAGTGCTTACAATATTTGATGCCGTCTGTCTAAGTTCACTTTCAGATGCCATATTTTTTTCAAGTTTAGGCAACTGTAAAAGAGACGATGGTGGCTTC
The DNA here is from genome assembly GCA_052169395.1 of Candidatus Fimenecus sp. Lineage (GTDB taxonomy): Bacteria > Bacillota > Clostridia > Oscillospirales > Acutalibacteraceae > Fimenecus. Next base: position 211,877 of record JBQNCN010000001.1, read on the forward strand.
ATATAAGCCTTAATTTTAGTAGGTTCAATATCAAAATTGATTTCATCATCAGCATGAATTGACTTTACATTATCTTTATCTTCAACAACATTTGAAAATTGCTCTGAATCTTCCTGTGTTAAAATCTTTTCTGTCAGTTCATCATTTTTCAAAGAAGAAGTTCCATTTAAAATATCCTCAAGAATATCACCTTGCACATACATGGGAGTATCATCTTCAACTTCATTTATTTCATCATCTGTAAGCGGCTTTGAAATAATATCAGCATTTACAGCACTTACACCGGTCAAATCCTCAATTTTATCCTGTTCATCTGCAATCTTAAAAATATCTCCTTTTACCAAATCAATATTTTCATTTTTATCGGAATTTTCCACTTGATTACTTATATCATTTAAAACATATTCCTGTTCACGAATTCTTCGTCTTTCTATTCGTTCATCATTAACCTTTGTAACAGGAGTTCTTACAGCTTTAATTAAATCCGCCAAAGAAGCACCCGTTATAAGCATTACAAAAAGAAAGATAAGAATTAAAATTATAGCTATTGCTGCCGCCTTTGTACCACCTGTAATAAATAAAATCAATCCGCCAAAAAATGCCCCGATTACTCCAGAGCAAAATTTTATGCCTTGAGAAAATTCCTTATAGGCAAGAACAATATTATTGCCGAACTCAAGCGGAGCTTTAAATTTAAATATATTTATTGCTGCACACAAAAGAACCACAAGCACAACCGCTTCAAAAATTGTTAAATACGGATACTTATTTTTCTTTAATTCAGAAAAAACAGCAATAGTTATCATAAGCAGGGGCAAAAGGAACATTCCCACACCGAAAATTCCGAAATTGAAATTCCGGAACCATTCCCAAGCACCACCGCCCTTAATAAAGCAGAGTGAAAGTAAAAGAAGAGATATAGAGAACAACAATATATTTGTTGTTCTTTGCGTTTTTATTATTTGCTCTTCATTTTGCTTTTTATTTTGTTTATTTGAGGTATTTTTTTTCCCCGCGGCTTTTGCCATATTATCTCCTATTTAAAAGTGAAGTTTAAATACCTGTAGTATAAAGCTTACCGCTGCCATACCTATGCAGTAGTAGCCGAAAAACTTGAATTTATTTTTTTTGAGCAGAACCTGTATAAGCCATATTGCAAAGATTCCTACAACGGCAGCAGTTATAATACCGACAATTGCAGGGACTACTGCAATTTTTTGTCCAAGCTCGTGAGCATCTTTTATAGATGAAATATTTGCAGCTATTATAGCCGGCATACTTAAAATAAAAGAATATCTTATCATGTACTGTTTATTTACACCGCATATAAGTCCAGTTGAAATTGTTGAACCGGAGCGAGAAATCCCGGGAAAAGCTGCTGAAAAAAGCTGAATTATGCCTATTGAAAATGCATCTTTTTTATTTACTCTACGATTCATCGGCTTTTTAGTTGAAACATAATTTCCATAAAGCAAAATCAAAGCTGAAAATAAAAAACCAAACATTTCTAACCAAAGATTTCCATCATTTGTAAATGAAGCACAAACATCCATAATCTTCATTCCCTTTCCTATAGGCAAAACCAAAACAAGAAGAGGTATACAGGAAAAGAACATCATTACAAGCATATGTCGATAACCCTTCATATCTTTAAATCTGAATTTTCCTATAAAAATATCTTTAATAAGCAAAAACAAAGATTTGAAAAGCCCAAATATAGTTTTATAAAAAACAATACATACTGCAAGAAGTGTGCCAAGGTGAAGCATTACATCAAAAAGCAAAGAATTTTCATTACTTACACCCATTAAATATTGAAAAACTGAAAGATGTCCTGAACTTGAAATCGGCAAAAATTCAGTAAGCCCCTGAACTATTCCCAAAATTAAAGCCTTTATTACAGTCATAAATACCCTCAAATCTTTATATAATGATATTATACTATATCATTATTTTTTTTTCCACATCACTTAAATTTTTATTTTTTTAAAAAAGTGTTGACACAAAAACTTTAGTGTGTTAATATGGTAAAGCAATAAAGCAACAAACAAATATTAGGAGTGTTTATTATGAAAAAGTGGAAATCAATCATCGGAATAGTTCTTGTTGTAGCAATACTTGCTACAGGCGGAGCGGTTATTGGAAAAAAAATGCAGAGTAAGAAAAACATTGCAAATTCAGATCTTGAGTATATCAAAAATAAGGGAACGCTTATAGTAGGTATAACGGATTATCCACCAATTAACTTTAAAAACGATAAAGGCGAATGGACCGGCTTTGACACGGAATTTGCAAATAAAATCGGCGAAAAACTTGGTGTAAAAGTTCAATTCAAAGAAATTGATTGGGATAACAAATTTACAGAACTTAATTCAAAAGGAATCGACTGCATTTGGAACGGTATGACAATTACTGACGAAGCAAAACTTAACGCTTCAGTTTCATCAGCATATGCATCAAACAGTCAGGTTATTGTTATGAAAAAAACCGAACTTACAAAATACGTAGATAAAGAAAGTGTTAAAGGTCTTAAATTTGCATGTGAAAACGGTTCTGCAGGTCAAAAAACTATAAAAGAACTTGGAATTCCAGATAACAATATCACAGCGGTAAGCACACAGAGCGACGCAATGCTGGAGCTTAAAAGCGGTGCTGTAAATTGTGCTGTAATCGACAGTACAATGGCAAACAGTATTACAAAAGATGGAAACTCTTATTCAGACTGCGGTTTCACTATCAAGCTTTCAAGTGAACAATTCGGTATTGCATTTAGAAAAAATTCTGATATAACTAATAAAGTAAATGAATATATTGTCGAATTAACATCGGACGGAACATTAAAGTCTCTTTCAGAAAAATACGGCGTTGATTTAGCTTAATTATTAAAAATATATAAAGCCGATTTCGGTCGGCTTTATACTTTGTAGGATTTGATAACTTTGTTTTGGACAGTAACACAAAGTCTTTTGGAAGGCTTTGGAAAAACAATTGAAATTTTTATTTTAACTCTGCTTTTTTCTCTACCGTTGGGACTTATTTTAAGCATTGGTGAAATCTCAAAGGTAAAATGGATTTCAGGAATTATCAAAATATTTATATGGATAATCCGTGGAACTCCACTTATGCTTCAACTTATTGTAGTATTTTATGGTCCCGGACTTTTAGCCGCTATGGCACAAAACGCTGCTACACAAAATGCTTTTACACAATTTATATCGGGATTTAAGGTATCCGATCGATTTTTAGCAGTAATAATTGCCTTTGTAATAAACTATTCCTGCTATTTTGCTGAAATTTATCGTGGTGGAATAGAAAGTATTTCAAAAGGGCAATATGAAGCTGGACAAGTACTTGGAATGACAAAGTCAGAAGTATTCTTTAAAGTAATACTTCTTCAGGTTGTAAAAAGAATTGTTCCACCTATTTCAAATGAAATAATAACGCTTGTTAAAGATACATCTCTTGCAAGAATTATAGCCGTTTATGAAATAATATGGGCAGGGCAAAGCTTTATAAAATCGCATGGACTTCTTTGGCCGCTATTTTATACAGGTATATTTTACTTATTTTTCAATGGTATTTTAACTCTTCTTTTAAATAAATTAGAAAAAAAACTTTCATATTTTGAGATTTAAAAATGACAATATTAAAAGCAGAAAATATTTATAAGAATTTTGAAGAAATCAAAGTTCTCAACGGAATAAGTTTTGAACAGGAAGAAGGAGAAGTAATTTCTATAATAGGTTCTTCCGGGTCAGGAAAAACCACACTTTTACGCTGTATTACAGGACTCGAACAACCTACGCAAGGAAAAATTACGGTTGCAAATCGAACAACTTTCAATTCAAATGAATCTTTTAAAAAAAGTATTGAAGAAAAACGACTTGACCAACTTTCGACAGGGCTTGTTTTCCAACAATTCAATCTTTTTCCACAATATACCGTACTTGAAAATGTTATGCTTGCAGCAAAGCTTGCACTTAAAAAGCAATTAAAAAAACATAAAACTATAAATAAAAAAATAGCGGAAGAAGAAATTACAGTTTCTGCAAAAAAACTTATTAATACAGTTGGATTATCTGAAAAAATCAATAGTTACCCATGTGAACTTTCAGGTGGTCAAAAGCAACGAGTCGCCATTGCGAGAGCTCTTATGCTTTCACCAAAAGTACTTTGCTTTGATGAACCCACTTCAGCACTTGACCCTGAAATCACAGGAGAAGTTTTAAAAGTTATAAAAAAACTTGCCGATGAAGGCCGTACGATGCTTATCGTAACACATGAAATGGGATTTGCAAAAGCGGTTTCAGATAAAATTATTTTTATGAGCGATGGAATTATTGAAGAAAAAGGATCTCCAAATGAAATTTTTGAAAATCCTAAATCGGAAAGATTAAAAAACTTTTTAAAATCAACAATAAGAATATAATTGCCCGGAATTCTTATTTATGTTATAGTAAGCATAGTTATTTAGGGGAGCAAAAAAATGAATCATATCACCAAAAAGATTATAAGTCTTTTATTTGTGATGTGTTTCATTTTTTTATCTATTTTTCAAAGCTTTGCAAAAAATGCAAAACTTAACATTTCAGAAGTTTCCGGAAATATAGAAGAAATAATTAAAATAAATATAAATATAGCTAATGCTGAATTTTCAAAAGCGGAACTTAAACTTGAATATAACACAAGCGAATTATCTTTTGAGGGTTTTGAAGCAGGATATATAAGCGGACTTTTTTCAAAAACCGAAAGCGGAGAATATTCAAAGGGTAATTTATATTTTAGAACTATAAATAAAACGGATATTTTAACCGGTGGCACTTTTTGCAGTGCTAAATTTAAAATATTAAAAGATAACAATCGTTCACCTATTCGTACAAATTTAACTGCATATAGTCAGAACGGTTTTAGAGTTTCTGTTCCAAGTGCAATATCATATATAAACAGTGGAACTTTCAAAACAGACAAATCTTCACCTATACTTAACGAACTTAATCTTTATGCAATATATGGAAACAACTCAAAAACAGAACTTTCAATTTCTCCAAAATTTTCACCAAATAATTATTCATATATTTGTAATATTGAAGATGATGCTTCAAAAATTGCATTTTCAGCATTTTCAAAAGATGGAGAAGTTTCTATAATTGGGAATTCACAATTGTCACATGGTGAGAATAATTTTAAAATAATTGTTGACGGAAATAATAATAATCGAATTACATACAATATACTAATAAATAAAATTACAAAAAATCAGGTAAAAACAAGCACAGATAAATTTATAAATACGGATCAAACTACCAGACAATCAGGTATAATATCGGAAGAAACAAAAACAGATTTTTTAACAAACAATACAAATAATGAAAACAATACAATAAATAACACATATACTCAAAAATCAGATAAAAAAAACAACCAAAATAATAATAAAAAAATTGAGAAAAACAAAATAAAAATCACATTTGCTATAATCTTATTAATATTTTCACTTTTATCTTTATCAGGTTTTGTGTATTTTTATTATTTAGATTTTATAAAAATAAATAAACATAAAAAGGATAATAACAATGAAAAAAATAGTTTTTGAAAAATGTCCATATTGTAATTCAGAAAATCTTGTTCTCGGATTTCAAATCGGAAATGCCGTTGCATATCCTGATGTTCGTGGAGGTATGTTCGGTTCAAAAATTGAGCATTTAATCTGTAAGGAATGCGGAAGTATAGTCTACTCAAGAGTTCTAAAGCCTGATATGTTTAATGAAACAGAAAGCACTGAAAAACTTGAAGTTTCAGTTGCAAAATATCTTGATGACGACAGAAATAAAACTATTGTTGAAAAAATTGCAGAAGAATCTAAAGATTTGCGTTCTCTTCAAAAAATTGCAGCAGAAGAAGATATGCGTAAACAAAAAAATGATAATATTATAAACGGTGAAAAAGCAAAGGGTTCAATAATAATAGATGAACATATCTCCCCTAAAAAATCAGAGGAAAAATCACCTGCAAAATCTATAGCTAAACCTGTAATTTACAAAAAAAATAAATAAAAAACTGCGGTAAATTACCGCAGCTTTTTATTTATTTTTTAACATTATATCTTTTCTTTTTAATTTTAAAATCGGAAAATCTCGACGTAACTGTTTTTCATATTCCAAATCAATTTCAGCATACAATATTCCCTCTTTATCATCAAGTTTTGAAAGAATTTTACCAAAAGGATCTACTGCCATTGAATGACCATAAGAAATAAAATTTTGTTTTTTATTACTTGCAGTACCACATCCAAAAACATAACATTGACTGTCAACAGCTCTGCTTCTTAACAGTAACTCCCAATGAAGTTTTCCGGTTTCAACCGCAAAATTTGCAGGACAAAAAATCATTTCCGCACCGCATAAAGTAAGACTATCTGTAAGCTCTGGAAAACGAATGTCAAAACATATTTCAATCCCGATTTTTCCATAAATAGTATCAATCACCAATGCGCTGTCACCTTTTGAAATCATTTGGCTTTCATGAAAACTTAATTTGTTATTCAAACTTACATCAAATAAATAAAGCTTTCTATATTTTCCTATTTCATTACCATTAAAATCATAAATAAAACAGGTGTTATATATTTCATTTTCAACTTTTTCAGGAATACTTCCTGCAATAAGATATATATTATTTTTATTTGCACATTTACTTAATTCAAACTTAAGATATTCAATATCGGAGATAGATAAATTTTCAAAGCATTCAAATTTATATGGACAACAAAACATCTCAGGCAGACAAATTATTTTAGCATTATTCTTACTTGCTTTATCAATAAATTTAAGTATTCTTGAAATATTTTCAAAAAAATCATTGCTACATTCAAATTGAATTAAAGCCGTTTTAAATACCATAAAATATCCTCAAATAATAAAAAGTCGTTTTCAACGACTTTTTATTTATAATGCATACCAAGCTATTCCTTCATCAATCCAACCATTTTTCACAAGATTATCATTTTCGTACTTATCTTTTGTGAAATTATGAGCTCCGGATTTTGCATTCGGATTATATTGTCTATAAATAGGATTTCCTGTAGAATCGCTTGCATAAAATGAAATATTTTCATATCTCCATCCAAGATTTATTAAATTATTTCGTTCTTTTATATTTGTCGTATAATGATGATCTCCCGCATTCGGATTATATAATCTGTAAACCGGAATTTTTGACTTAACCGGTGCCATCCAAGCTATTCCCTCGTAATGCCATCCCTCACTTATTAAAAAGTTTTTTTCATGAACATCTTTAGTATAAAAATGTTCACCTGAATTTGGATTATACATACGATATAAAGGAATTTTTTTTGAATTATCAAAATTCAAATTACCTATATCAGCTCCATTTGAACTATTACCTACAGTATCATTTGATTCTAAAAATCCAAAATTTAAGTCTGTTTTTCTATTTATACCGGGCACTGTACCTTGTTCTGAATACTGCCAATAATCCACTCTCCCGGGATAATACGTTCTATCTTGATTGTCATTCAAATAATGAGCCAACCATATTTTAGCAACCGATTCAACTTGTTTATAATCTAGATTATAAAGTAAAAAACTTGCCGAAGCATAGACAGCAGGTTGATATCCCAATTCTTTAACCCTGTTAATAAAAGCTAAAGCATTATTTGTCATAGCCTGTTTAGATAGTTGAGCTGTCCACAGTCTTCCACCATCATATATGCCATTCCACTCATAATCCATTACAACAGGTAAATCTATTTGTTTTGATTCCAATCTTTTAACAGTTAATTCGGCTTCCTCTATTGCTTCCGCTTCATTTAAAGCTTGTGAAAAACAATAAACACCTATTTTTAATCCTACTGATTTTGCCTGATAATAATATTCCTCAAACTTTGTATCATAAATTATAGTCCCTTGACCATATCCCCTACAAATTGCCCTAAGAAAAACAAAATCTGTTCCTGCTTTTTTTACAGCTTTAAAATCTACATCTCCATTATGGTTAGATAAATCTATACCACTTAAAACAGAACCTTTTCCTACAGCATTTTGCGGAATAATATATTCCTTTCCAGTGTAAATGCTTCTTATTTTATCATTCTTAAAAATCAAATTTTCAGCATTTGTAATTAAAGAAAACATAATACTTACAAGTACTGCAAATATCAAAACAAATGCAATTGATCTAATTTTATTTATTTTTCTCTTATTATTGTTTAATGCCATATCAACATATACCTTAATCTATGCATATTAAAAAGTTATTATTTTCATATAAAAATATACTTACCCATATTATACATAATTTAACACATTATAACAATTTTGTCCATTTAAAATATAGTCGGAAGCATATTCTTCCGACTAAAAAATCAAAAATTATCTTTTAAAGTAATTTCTTTATCAATATTTAATTGCTTGCAACCTTCTATAAATTTATCAAGCGGGATATTTCTTACCTGATTATTGGAACCGCGAATATTTATTGAAACAGTGTTTTCTTCAGCCTCTTTATCTCCTAATACAAGAATATATGGATTTTTTAAATTTTTATAATGTTTTATTTTTTCACGCATATTTTTTTCTGATAAATCTGCTTCTACCCTAATATCAACATCATAAAGCTTATCCTTTACTTTTTGAGCATATGCATTATGTTCTTCTCTTATTGGAACAATTCCTACCTGATACGGAGAAAGCCAAAACGGAAAAGCCCCCTTAAAGTTTTCTATTAAAATTCCTATAAAACGTTCTAATGAACCAAAAATAGCCCTATGTATAACAACAGGTATTTTTTCTGTGCCGTCGGCAGCAGTATATTTAAGATCAAAATTTCTAGGAAGTTGAAAATCCAGCTGAACAGTGCCACATTGCCACTCTCTTCCTATAGCATCTTTAATCTGAAGATCTATTTTAGGTCCATAAAAGGCTCCATCACCCTCGTTTACTTCATAATTTCCTTCCCCATATTGATTATCCAAAATTCGTTTAAGAGCAGATTCAGCATCGTTCCAAAGTGCAACATCTCCCATAAAATCATCAGGTCTTGTTGAAAGCTCCGCTCTATATGTAAGTCCAAAAGAGCCATAAATTTCATCAGCAATTTTAAGAATATCATGTATCTCGGTTTCAATCATATCTTCTGTTACAAAGGTATGATCATCATCCTGTCTGAATTCCTGTACTCTGAAAAGTCCATTAAGCTGTCCTGTTTTTTCCTTTCGATGAATAACATCTGTTTCTGAATATCTAATTGGAAGTTCTCTATATGAACGCTTTTTTCTCTTGTATGCCATCATTGCATTGGGACAGTTCATGGGTTTTGCCGCCATTGTGCTGACAGCATCTATACTCAATTCTCCGTTTTCATTTTTTCCAGGAAAAATAAACATATTATTTACATAATGTGCCCAGTGCCCTGAAATAAGCCACAACTTTTTATTATTTATTATAGGTGCGGAAATTTCTTCATATCCGTGCTTTGTATGTATCCTTCTCCAATCGTTTAAAAGCGTATTATATACATTCCAACCGCGCGGAAGCCAATATGGCATTCCAGGAGCAGTTTCATTAAACATAAATAAATCAAGCTCGGGACCTATTTTTTTATGATCTCTTGCTTTAGCCTCTTCTAAAAATTTTAAATAAGCTTTAAGCTGATTTTTATCAGGAAATGCATAAACATAAATTCTTTGAAGCTGATCTCTTTTTTCATCACCTCTCCAGTATGCTCCTGAAAGTGAACTTACCTTAAAGGCAGCATTCATTAAATCCTGTGAATTATCAACATGTGGACCACGACATAAATCTACAAAATCATCACCTGTATAATAAACGGTAATTACTGAATCATCAGGCAAGTCATTTATTATTTCAGTCTTAAATTTTTGATTTTCAAACATATTTAAAGCTTTCGCCTTTGAAACCTCTTTTCTTATCCAATCCTCACGTCTTTTAATAATTTCGTGCATCTTTTGCTCAATTTTTTCAAAATCTTCCTCTGTTATATTCTGTGGAAGCACAAAATCATAATACATTCCATTATCTATTTCCGGACCTATTGCATATTGCACTTTTTCACCATAAAGCTCAATAACCGCCTTTGCAAGAACATGTGCAAGACTGTGCCTATAAACTTTTGCCAGCTTTTCTTTATCCATTTTCTATCTCCTTAATATAAAAATCCCATCCCGTCAAATGACGAAATGGGACGAATTACCGCGGTTCCACCCAATTTGCTGAAAACAGCCACTTTATGATTATAACGGAATCACCGTGTCCTATTAAGACCTCTCGGAGTCGGTTTTCATCTGATTATTTTAAGGCGCTTACACCATTCTCGCCTTTCGCTAAAAAAATAAATCAAATTACTCTTCTCTTCAACGATTTAACTTATAAATGTAATATATCAAACTAAATCAAATTAGTCAAGAAAAGAACACATAAAAAATCGATATAGGTAGACATTCACCTATATCGATAATTTAAGTGATAAACTTAAAGCTTTATATTATAGTAGCTTTCTTTACCACGATACTGTGCAACAGAACCAAGTTCTTCTTCAATTCTCAAAAGCTGATTATACTTTGCAATTCTGTCTGTACGACTCATTGAGCCTGTCTTAATTTGACCAGCATTTGTGCCTACAACCAAATCTGCAATTGTAGTATCTTCAGACTCACCTGAACGGTGTGAAACAATAGCTGTATAATTATGCTCTTTTGCCATTTCAATAGCATCAAGAGTTTCCGTAAGCGTTCCAATCTGATTAAGCTTAATAAGAACTGCATTGGCAACACCAAGCTCAATACCTTTTTTAATAAAAGTTGTATTTGTAACAAAGAGATCGTCACCAACAAGCTGCACTTTATCACCAAGTCTGTCTGTAAGCTTTTTCCAACCGTCCCAGTCATTTTCTGAAAGACCATCTTCAATTGAAATAATAGGATATTTTTCTACCCAATTTGCATAAAGCTCAATCATTTCATCTGAAGTCTTTTCACCGTCGCCGGATCTTGCAAGATTATAAACACCTTTTTCAGCATCATAAAATTCCGATGAAGCCGGATCCATGCAAATACCCATATCAACTCCAGGCTCATATCCTGCCGCTTTCATGGCTTCAACAATCATCTCAAGGGGCTCTTCATTGCCTTTTTTGCAAGACGGAGCATAACCGCCCTCATCACCAACAGAAGTTGCATATCCTCTATCCTTCAAAATCTTTTTAAGTGCATGGAAAGTTTCAGCACCCATACGAATTGCATCGGAAATTGATTTTGCACCGATAGGCGTAATCATAAATTCCTGCATATCAACAGTTGAGTCAGCATGCTTACCGCCGTTAAGAACATTCATCATAGGAACAGGAAGAACTTTTGCATTAGGTCCGCCAATGTACTCATAAAGTGGAAGACCGCAGCTGTCCGCAGCCGCTCTAACAACTGCTAAAGATACTGCAAGAGTTGCATTTGCACCGAGAACTTTTTTAAATTCTGTGCCATCAAGCTCAATCATAGTATTATCTATTAATGCCTGATCAAAAACATTTAAACCCTCAACTTTGGGTGCAATCTTTTCATTTACATTAGCAACAGCTTTTAAAACACCCGTACCGCCAAAACGACTCTTATCACCGTCACGAAGTTCAACCGCTTCTCTTTCTCCTGTTGATGCACCTGATGGAACTATTGCTCTTCCAAAAGCTCCAGATTCAGTGATAACATCACACTCTACGGTTGGATTGCCACGAGAATCTATAACTTCTCTGGCAAAAACTTTTTCAATTGGATCAATAAAACAAGGCATTGGAATAACCTCCTAAAAAATTACATTTCTGTTAACTGATTAACAGCTTTAATAGATTATATCATTTATTTGATTTTTTACAAGAAAAAGAGCAAAACTATTTATCTATATCCACATATCTTGTATTGTCTGAAAGTCCATGATTAAAAATTTTTCTGTCATCTAAAAACCAAAGCCTATCAGTATACTCTCCTGCATCAAGCTTTTCAATTTTTTCGTGAATTTCATATACTTTTGAATCAATTGTATCCAACATATACAGCATTTCCGCCTCCAATGTTTTGGGAAGAACAGCGGCACCAAACTCAGGTTTTCCATGATGTGAAATTATCATATGTTCAATAAGAATTTTTTTATTATTGGGAATTTGAAGTTTTTCACAAACTTTGTCTACTTCTATCGCACCCAATACTAAATGTCCTATCAAATTTCCTTCGTCCGTATATCCTGATGCAATACCCGTATTTGTAACATCGTATTCTTTCAACTTTGCAACATCATGAAGTATTGCTCCGCACAAAAGCATATCTCTATTAATAAAAGGATAAATATCACAAATATGCTCTGCCAAACGCACAATAGAAAGCGTATGCATTAAAAGTCCAGCTCTTATTGCATGGTGTAATCTATATGCTGCAGGATATTCACAAAACTCTTTTTTATGATCATTAAGTATAATTAAAGTCAAATTTTTAAAGTCTTCATCTGTAAATGTTTCAATAGTATTTAATAACATACTCCACATATATTCAGCCTGATAAGGTGCCGACGGAATATATTGACTTAGATCAACATTATCCTCTGCAATAACCTTTCGTATTCTGTTTATTTTAAGCTGATCCTTTCCTTTATAATCGCTTAAAACACCACGCACCTTAATAAAATCTCCAACCTCATATTTACCAAAAATTTTTTCGTCATAATCCCAAAGTTTTGCATTGATAGACTCTGTCCCCGCCTCCAATATCAAATCAAGATATGTGCCACCATTTCTGTTCGTTCTTGTCTCCACTGATTTTATCAAAACAAAGGTTTCTACCTGACCATCATTTAAATTAGTAAAAGTCAACTTATTCTCCATCCTTTTTTATTTCTGCTTCTATAACATTTCCTGTTTCAAATTTTGCAAAATGCGAAATTCTTATTGTACCAATAATACTTACTATTCCGTCAATTATCATAGTTAGACCTATAAGAATAAATACAATTTTAATTGACGTCATAGATTTTAATATAAAGAAAAATCCCAATACTAATGACAACATAGAAAAAATCAAAGATACAAGCCATACTGAAGATTTATATTGTTTTAAAATTAAAACTCTTTGAACATTTACAAGTCCATCCACTATTATAATCACACCATAAATTTTAGGAATAATCGTAAGTACCCGTGCTTGTTCAAACATAAGAAATATCCCTAATGCCAAAAGCAAGCCTCCACCGATAAGCATTATAGGTAAAACAGAAATAGTTGATTTTAAAGTAAAAAATCTAATTATCATTATACATCCTGAAATCGCCAAAACACCTCCTATTAAATAACAAGCAAAATTAGCAATCTGAATTGGCCAAACACATAAAATCAACCCTAATATAATAGATAATACAGAATATAATATAAAACTTAATTTTAAACCATTAAACGAATTTATAATTCTATTCATAAACTCACCTCTCTAAAATATATTTTACGATAAATATCAAATATTGTAAACTCAATTACTTGAAAAACTAACTTTATTGTGGTAATATACATCTTGCTTCGGGGTGTGGCGCAGTTGGTAGCGCACTTGACTGGGGGTCAAGGGGTCGCAAGTTCAAGTCTTGTCACTCCGACCATCTAAAAACCTTGATATATAGCGGTTTTCAAAATCTTTGCTGTATGTTAAGGTTTTTTTATTTTTATTAAAAAATATCTTTTTCTAACACTTAATAATTAATATAACTATTTTAATATATTAAATTTGTTTATATTGTAAATTTGTTTATATTGTAAATTTATATCATTTGTGATAAAATATCATTATTTAAGAGGTGATTTTTATGAAAAAAATTTTTGCAGCTTTATTTTCATTTTTAATTATTTTTTCAAGTTTAAGCATAGGCATTTCTTCTTATGCAAAAGAAAAAGAAATTTATCCGCTAGTTATTTTTCCGGGATACAGCAGCCCTTATTTATGGGATAATGATAAAAATGAGCGTGTTTGGCCTCTTGACTTTACAGCTTTAAAAACTTACTTTAAAGATAATGCTACATCACTGGCCATGGCTATTTCACAATATAAAAACGACAATAAAATACCTTTAAATTCACAACTGGGTAATCTTTTAAAAGAAACTCTTGAACCTATAACAATGGATGAAGAGGGAAAATCAATACATAATGTTGTGGCTGAATTCTCCGGTGATATTGTAAACGGCAAATATATAAATAAAGCTGAACAAACAAAATATTCAAATTTATTATCCGGTAATCCAAATGTATATCCCATTAATAAAATAGAACATGCAAAATTAAAATCAAATGATATAACAAAACTTTCTGCCGTAGCGGGAAAAATAAATCAATTGAAAAAAATGGGTATAAAAAACCCAAATGATTATATCTTTATTTACCAAAACGATTGGCGTCAAAGTCAAATAGACTATATTCCAGATATGGAAAAATATATAAATGATGTCTTAAAAATAACAGGATGTAAAAAAGTCGATATTTCAGCTTTATCTCATGGAGGACAATGTGCCTCAACATACCTTTCAACCGCTGTTGCTCAAAAAAATCTTAATACAGTTCATAAAGCCGTACTTAATGTACCTGCAACCGCAGGTACGCATATGAGCGGAGATCCTATGAACAATAAATTTGAGGGTGTGGATTACGAAATTATTCTAAAATTTATAGATGTTGCCACATATAATTCTCATGATGAAAAAACAGTTTTAGGAGATTTTTTTAAAAACTTGGGAGCCACAGAGATACTTAATGAGTTTCTAAGTCAATTTGTACAAGAATATGCAATTGATATTGTAGATAAAATTCCATCCCTTTGGGATTTTATTCCACTTAAAAATTATGAAAATACTAAAAACAGACTTTTAACCGAAGGTAATTCTTTTGGAACACCTTTTGTTGATTCAATTAAAAGTAAAAAACTTATAGAAAAATCTGATAAATTTCATTATGAAATAATTCAAAACTTATCTTTGCTTTTAAATAAAGCTTTAAAAAAATGTGATATTGCAATAATAACCTGTTACGGATATGACAGTATAACTTCTCAAAAACATAACGGAGATTATATTATTGATACAGAAACATCATCAGGCGCTTATTGTGCACCTTTTGAATCAACTTTTGCCGAAAACTATACACAACAAAACACAAATGATAAAAATAAAAACCACTATCATCTTTCACCTTCTTTTGATATTGATGCCAGCACAGCATTTTTACCAAATAACACTTGGTTTGTAAAAGATGCCTTTCACGGAATGCATGAAAGAGATCCTTATCAAGTTGAATTTACAAATAAATTTTTATATGAAGATACAATAAAAAATGTATATTCAGATTCACAATATCCTCAATTTGAACAATCTTTTATACCACAGAATGATATTTATTTAAGATTTGACAACACTTCATTTGGATTTCATTCCAATAAAGATACAAGTTTTTATATAAAAAATATATCTAAAGAAAATTCCATTGATATTTTAGAGGTTCAGAGTATATATGCAGATATTCAAAGCTTTAAAAAATGGAAAACAAAAAATATAAAGCCAAATGAATATACAGTATATGGTATAGGAAATCAAAATATTGAAGAGTTTCACAAACCGTTTAAAATATCTGTAAAATATAGGACACTCAACAACCCTGCGCTTATTAAAGAAAAGATTTTTGATATAACTCCTATAAATGACAACGAATTAAAAAAATATAATCACCTCTATGCTCCGGCATCCACGTTTGTTTTTCCAATACAAAAACAAACATCAGATAACGATAACTCACAACAACAAACTACTCAAAATAATAAAACATCAAATGAAAATAATAATATAAATAACACAAATAATAACAGTAATAACACAAATAAATCAACAAATACATCAAATAAAAATTCAAAAAAAGATAAAAATATCACAAATAGAGTAAAAAACCTTTCCTCAAAATCAAATAAACCCAAAGATGCCAAAATCCCAAAAACTGCCGGTACTTTTTCTTTCTCCAGAGTAATTTACGCATCTTCTTCAGTAGTATTTGTAGGTATTGTTGTAAGCACAACATTGTTCATAAAAAAGAAAAAACTCAAACTCGATAACAAATAATATTGTGTATAGTATAATAAAAAATACGTCAACTAAAAAGTTGACGTATTTTTTATAGCGTTTTTATTTGAACAATACTTTCTATAAGTTCTGCAGTTTTCTCATAACCAAGCGTTGAACTATTTATACTTAAATCATAATTCTCAATATTATACCAATTTTTACCTGTATAATATTTATAATATTTTTCTCTATGCTCATTTATTTTCTTGATTTTCAATAATGCTTTTTCGTCTGAAAGATATGGTTCTATTTGCTGTAAGTTTTTAATACAGTCCTTTTGTGGAGCTCTAATAAACAAATTTAACGCATTCTCTTTTTTTAAAATAAAATCCGCACATCTTCCTATAATAACACAGCTTTGTTTTTTTGATAATTCTTTAATTATCTTAGCCTGATAATTAAAAATATTTTTATTTGAAGTAAAAGCATCACTTTCAGGAGGAATTAGATCTCCGGTATATTTAGATACTGACGGTTCAAAAAAATTTCGGTGTATAACCTCGTCATTCTTATCAAAAAGTCTTAAATTTATACCGCTTTCATCAGAGGCCATAAAAAGAATTTCACGATCATAATATGGTATATCCATAGCTTTTGCAAGCATTTTACCTATTGTTCTACCGCCAGAACCGAATGTACGATTGATTGTTATAACAATGTTTCCATCCATAATATTCCCCTCTATTTATTCTCCCAAATAAGCTTTTTGAACATTAACATCATTCAAAAGATCTATCGCCTTACCCTCAAGAGTTATATTTCCTGTTTCAAGCACATAACCTCTATTAGCGATAGAAAGTGCTTTTTTAGCATTCTGCTCAACCAAGAGTACTGTTGTTCCCTCTTCATTTATTGTTTTCACTATATCAAAAATTTCAGATACAAGAAGAGGTGAAAGTCCCATCGAAGGCTCGTCTAAAAGCATTATTTTCGGCTTTGCCATAAGAGCTCTTGCCATTGCAAGCATTTGCTGCTCACCACCTGAAAGCGTTCCCGCAAGCTGATTTTTTCTTTCTTCAAGACGAGGAAATCTTTTATAAACATTTTCAAGTGTTTCTTTTTTTATATTTTTATCATTTATTGTATATGCACCAAGCTTAATATTTTGATAAACGGTTAAATCCTGAAATACTCTACGTCCCTCAGGTACCTGTGCAATACCCATAGACACAAGCTTATGTGCAGCGGTTTTAGTTATATCTTTTCCGTCAAAAATTATTTTTCCGCTCTTTAACGGTAAAATACCGGATATTGTTTGAAGCGTTGTCGTTTTCCCCGCACCATTAGCTCCGATAAGAGCAATAATTTCACCTTCATTAACTGAAAAAGATATTTTTTTCAATGCATTTATAGCACCATAAGATACTTCAAGATCTTTAACTTCAAGTAATGCCATTATATCACTCCCCTAAATATGCCGTAATAACACGCTTATCATGAAGAACTTCAGAGGTTTTACCCTGTGCCAAAACCTCACCAAAATTTAAAACTGTGAGTCTTTCACAAATTCCTGAAACAAGTTTCATATCGTGTTCAATAAGAAGAACAGTCATATCAAATTTATCTCTTATAAGTCTTATATTATTCATAAGCTCTTCAGTTTCATTCGGATTCATTCCTGCTGCAGGCTCATCTAATAACAAAAGTTTTGGACTTGTTGCAAGTGCCCTTGTTATTTCAAGCTTTCTTTGCTGCCCATATGGAAGATTTCCCGCATAGTAAGAACAATAATCCTGAAGTTCAAAAACACTTAAAAGTTCAATAGCTTTTTCGGTACAAGCTTTTTCTTTTTTTAAATATCTCGGTGTTTTTAAAATTCCGTCAATCACAGAATATTTATAACTTTCATGAAGAGCCACCTTAACATTATCCAGAACACTCATTCCGTTAAAAAGTCTTATATTCTGAAAGGTTCTTGCAACACCAGACTTATTTATATCAATAGTTTTTTTACCTGAAATTATTGTTCCATCAAGAACCGCCTGACCTTCGGTCGGCTTATAAACACCTGTAAGAAGATTAAAAAGCGTAGTTTTTCCTGCACCGTTAGGACCGATAAGTCCATACAGCTCACCCTTTTCAATTTTCATATTAAAATCATTAACTGCCTTTAATCCGCCGAAGCTAATGCCTAAATGCGTACATTCTAAAAATGACATTATTTATCCTCCGTTGAAAGACTCTGTTCTTTTATCATTCTTTTTCTATCTTTTTTTAATTTAAAGCTGTGTTTTCCTATAAAATCCTTTGCTTTTTGACTTTGAGTAAAGATCATCATAGCTATTAAAACAACTGCATAAATAAGCATTCTGTAGTCACGAAGTCCACGAAGCATTTCTGGAAGTGCAGTCAAAACTACCGCTGCAATAATAGACCCTCGAATACTGCCTATACCTCCAAGTACTACAAACACCAAAATCATTATAGACATATTATAGCCAAAATTTTTACTTGAAGCGGCAAGTATAGAAAGATTATGACTATATAAAACTCCCGCAACACCTGAGAAAAATGCTGAAACGGCAAATGCTATGAGTTTATATTTTTTTATTGAAACACCAATAGATTCCGCGGCTATTTTATTATCACGAAGTGACATTACCGCTCTGCCGGCTCTGGAATGAATAAAGTTAAGAACCACAAAAACTGTTATGAGCAAAATAACAATGCTTATTTCAAAATTGGCATCCTTAGGCGTTCCGCTTATTCCAAGCGGTCCGTTTATAAGAATTTTTCCGTTAGTCTGAAGCTTAAGTGCTGCCGCACTTTCAAAGCTCATATGAATACCATTGGAATCAAGCCCTACATAAATTGTTCCTAAAATATTTTTTATAATCTCACCGAAAGCAAGTGTTACAATAGCAAGATAGTCTCCTGAAAGTCTTAATACCGGAATACAAATTATAACACCGAAAAGTGCTGCAAAAAGTCCTCCTATAATAAGAGCAAGCGGAAATCTGATCATCGAATTTGTAATTGTGCTTGTGGTAAGCACTGAAAATACAGAACCTACATAGGCTCCCACGCACATAAAACCTGCGTGTCCTAAAGATAAATCTCCGAGAATACCTACAACAAGATTTAATGAAACTGCCAATATTGAATAATAGCAAAGCGGTACCAAAAGTCCGCGTAAAAGACTTGACATATTGCCAGAAAGCTTTAACACTTCAGCTATTGCAAAAAGTGCCAGAACAATCCCGTATGTGATTAAATCGGAACGAGTCTCTTTTCTTTTCATAAGTTTAGTTTTAGATACCATTAAGCTACACCTTTTCCACAATCTTTTTACCTAAAATTCCTGTCGGTTTTACAAGTAAAACTACAATTAGAATTGCAAACACTATCGCATCGGAAAGTTGCGATGAAATATAAGTTTTGGAAAGAATTTCTACAATACCAATCAAAAGTCCTCCTATTGCTGCTCCAGGAATTGAACCTATACCACCTAAAACAGCAGCCACAAATGCCTTAATTCCAGGCATGGCACCGGTTTGACTAGTAAGCGTAGGATAAATTGAACATAGAAGCACTCCTGCAATAGCGGCAAGTCCTGAACCAATAGCAAAAGTCATTGAAATAGTCCTGTTAACATTTATTCCCATAAGCTGTGCTGCCGCTCTATCTTCAGATACCGCAAGCATAGCTGAACCCGGTTTTGTTTTATTTACAAAAAGCATGAGTGCAATCATTATTACAACCGTTGTAATTAAAGTAATGACAGTTTCACCCGAAATTACAATTTCACCTCCCGCAAATTTTAACGGTGCCATATTTACAACCGATTTAAAATTTTTTGCCTGAGAGCCAAAAATCAAAAGTGCGGCATTTTGAAGAAAATATGATACACCAATTGCCGTAATTAAAACTGCAAGTGGCGTTGCACCTCTAAGAGGCTTATATGCAAGTTTTTCAATTAGAATCCCAAGTCCCGTACACACAATCATTGCAATTATTATCGAAATATATGGATTAAGACCTGCATTTGATACAAGCACAAAAACAATATATCCTCCAACCATAATAACATCGCCATGCGCAAAGTTAAGCATCTTTGCAATGCCGTAAACCATTGTATAGCCAAGCGCAATAACTGCATATATTGCACCAAGACTAACTCCGTTTATAAGATAATTTATAAAACTCAAAATATACCCTCCATATTCTGATTTATTAAATTCAAATCATCAGTCAAATTCTGAAAATCCACTTATTACTTCTCCATTAGGAAAAACAGCTTCATATCTTCCTATTTCAAAATCCGCTTTAATTACAGTTCCATCCGAATAATAATTTTTTTGTATTTTACCATTGTTTGTGCAAAGCTTAAATTGTATAAGTTCTTTATCATATAATCGTTTTGATATTTCCGCAAGCTTATTTACCTTTTCAATTTCTTTTTTTAGCTTATCATCAGCTATCAAACAATAATCATTAGGACGTAAATCCTTTCCCAATTTGATAGTTTCTCTTCCGAAAGGATTTATTACAGGCATTCCCGCATTTAATGCACAGTGAAGATGTGCACTTTCTCCCTTAGGAATGCCCCAATTAAGTGAATAACCCCAAGGAATAAAAAGACAATCATGATATACAAGATTAAAAAGCGGAATCGGTATACCATATGGTTCGCCGTAATACTGTGGTTTTTCATAATACGGTGCGTGATGTATAAGCGCAACTGAATTCATTAAATGAAATCCGCCTTCTTCAGAAGATACTATAATTCCTCTGTCATTTAAAAGTTTACAACAAGCTCTTCTATATTCAACACTTTGTTCTCTTGTGATTTTATGATTTTCATCAAGACATTCATCACCCGGAAGCGCCGAAAACACATCTAAATATACACCATCAGGTTTTATCCCCTGATTTTCAAGCTTATCATAGGTATTCTTTACAAAGTAAGGAGCAAAAGTTGTACATAAAATGGTCTGTGGTCCGCCATCCCAAGTTTCTTCATAGTGTATTGATCCGTTAGCTCTTATTACACGCTTTTTTTCATCATAGGCACTTGAATCGAGATAAAAATCTCTATATTGATCATGAAAAGCAAAAAGATATGAAAGCTCTTTTGTCTTATCTAAAAGCTTTTTTAATCCTTTACTTCCACCTGCTTTTTTACAAATCGGAAGAGGATTTGGATGTCCATGATCATATCCGTTTTCACCCCATCCGTCAGTATGTATATAAAGTTTTTTCAAACCGAGATCTTTCAATTTTTGAAGCTGCTGTGCTCTATTTTCAAAAGTACTGTAAAGTCTTTCGTTTATACCACCTGATTTATACATATTAGATTGCTTATTAAGGCATTCATATATTTTATTATGCAGAAGCGGTGTTCCTATCAATCTCTCAATATTAGGATTTTCGGCAAACTTTTGTTTTATAGTCTTTAATTCACCTTTATTTTCTATATATCGTCTATAATCCTTGGCAACGGTATTATAATCTCCGCAATTATGAAATGTATAAATTATTGATCTTTCATATCCTATTTTTTTTAGTGATGACTCCCAGATAACAGATGTCAAAAAGCTGTCATTTGAGCCCTTACTGGAAAATACCGCTGCATCATAAGGTGTTTCTATAATTGCTGAATAAGTCATTCCGTTTGTGTGTCTTCCATAAAGCGGCATATAACAACTTCCGCTACCAATTTTTCTACCCACATTAGTAAATGCCATTGTAAGAGTTTTATTTCTTTTATATCCATCAGGAACCAAAGCACCCTGACGTAATGACTCAACAGCATAATCACCTTCAGTATGAACCTCAGAATTTAAAGCTTCAGGAAAAAATATATTTTTAATCTCTCCCTCTTTTTCATTATCAACCTTTAAAGAAAATCTTAACTGATTTTCTGAAATTTCACTAACTGTAGTTATAAGAGAAATTTTTGAATTTATCCTTGGAAATCCCGAATATTTACAGGTTATTGATTTTTCAGTTATGCTCACTTGCTTTTTTGTCGCTGCAAAAAGCGGAACAGAAATTGGAACAGTAATTCCAGCAACCTTATTTACAAAAGTAATAAACGACTTACGACCGTCAGAAACAAAAGTTTTTCCATAAATCGTAATTTTATATTTTCCCGAAAATTTATTAAATTCAATCTTCATAATATCAACTTTTTAATAATTTTTTATCGATATTTGAGAGTTCATCAAATGAAAGCATATCAGGACGATTTTTCAATGTCAATTCAAGAGATTTCTTTCTTCTCCAATCAAAAATTTTCTTATGGTTTCCAGAAATTAAAACATCAGGAACTTCAATGGTTTCCCATATATAAGGCTTTGTATATTGCGGATATTCAAGAAGTCCGTTAAAATGGCTTTCAACCTCGGCAGCCTCTTCATTTCTTAAAACACCTGGAATCATTCTTGAAACTGCATCCGCCAAAACAAGTGCAGGGAGCTCCCCTCCGGTTATAACATAATCACCTATTGAAATTTCTTCATCGCAAAGTTTATCAAGTACCCTTTGATCAACACCCTCATATCTTCCACATAAGATTGCAATATGTGGATATTCAGAAATTTCTTTTACCTTATTTTGCGTAAGAGTTTTTCCTTTTGGCGACATATAGATAAAATGAACATCAGCATTGCGTTTTTTCTCTATCGCTCTAAAACAATCCGCAATCGGCTGACAAGTCATTATCATACCAGTTCCTCCACCATATGGAGTATCATCAGTCTTTTTATGTGTATCCAAAGAATAATCTCTTATATTTTCACAAGAAATATCAATCAAATTATTTTTTCTGGCTCTACCTATAATACTTTCATTAAGATAATTTTCACAAATTTCAGGGAAAATAGTCATTATATCAATTGTCATCAAAAAGTCCCTCTACTTCGTTTATCTTAACAATTCCATTCTTCAAATCAATTTCATCAAGAATAGATTTAACACCCGGAATAAGATATTCACTGCCATTATCCCCTAATATTACCCAAACATCATTTGCAGGATATTTTATAATTTCCTTAACAGTTCCATAAATTTTTCTGGCATCATTCGCATTTATAACGGTAAGTCCTATTAAATCCTTGATAAAATTTCTTGATTTTGGAAGTATAATTTCAGTTTTATCAAAGTAAAGTGTTTTATTCTTCAGTTTTTCAGCCTTTTCACAGCTATCAACTTCAGATAGTAAAATAACAAATTGCTCCTTTCGCTTTCCCAATTTTAAAAGATCATAACAATCGAAAGAAGTTTTATTCTTAATATATATTTTCTTTATTTGTTCGGCAACATACATTTCAGTTTCAGGATTTACATTAAGCTCACCCTTCAAACCTTTTAAAGAAACCACCGTTCCGAACAAAAGCAAATTATTATCTGTCATATAAATAAAAGTCAAAGTCGTCAAAGGATTATCCTTTGACGACTTCCAAAGTAAACTTTTTACTGATCAGTCGTCGATTTCGACGTTAACCTTCTGACCGTCCTTAGCTGCACGAGCTTTTGCAATAACTCTGATTGCATTGGCAATGCGGCCTTCTTTACCGATAACTCTGCCCATATCTTCATCTGCTACTTTAAGATGATAAACAGTGTAGCCTCTTTCATCGGGTTCTTCGTCTACGGTTACAGTTACGGCGTCAGGATTGTTTACAAGACCTTTTGCCATAAATTCGATGAGTTCTTTCATTTAGATCCTCCGTTTCTTATTATAAAATACCGTTCTTTTTAAGAAGGGCTTTTACCGTATCAGTTGGCTGTGCGCCGTTCTTTATCCACTGCTTTGCCTTATCTGAATCGATATGCACTTCAGCGGGAGTTTTGAGGGGATCATAAGTCCCTATTTCCTCAATAAATCTTCCATCACGTGGAAACTTGCTATCTGCAACAACCACACGATAAAAAGGAGCTTTCTTTGCTCCGACTCTGCGAAGTCTGATTTTAACTGCCATTTATTATTCCTCCATTTAGAATTTACATATTTTTACCAAAGCCACCAAAGCCTGCCATTCTTTCAAGCTTTTTTCTGCCCGACTTAGAATTAAACTGTTTAAACATCTTTTTCATTTCACGATGCTGCTTTAAAAGACGATTTACTTCTTCAACACTACTACCTGCACCGGCCGCAATTCTCTTTTTGCGTGAAGGATTAATAATTTCAGGATCTTCCCTTTCCTTTGCAGTCATCGAATTTATAAGAGCCCTTATTTTATCAAGTTTGCCCTCATCAACATCAATATCGCGAATTTTACTACCAACTCCAGGTAAAAGCGAAAGCATACTTTTAATACCACCCATTTTTTTTACCTGATCCATTTGCATAAGTAAATCATTTAAATCAAATTTATTTTTACGAAGTTTTTTTTCAAGCTCTGCTGCTTTTTTTTCATCAAGATTCATTTCAGCTTTTTCAATGAGCGACAATACATCTCCCATGCCTAAAATTCTTGATGCCATTCTGTCTGCATGAAAATAATCAAGATCAGAAAGTTTTTCACCAGTACCAATAAATTTTATAGGCTTTCCTGTTATGGACTTTGCCGAAAGAGCCGCACCGCCTCTTGTATCTCCATCAAGTTTTGTAAGCACAAGCCCATCAATACCGAGAGCATCATCAAAGGTTTTTGCAACGCTTACCGCATCCTGACCCGTCATTGAATCTATAACAAGTAGGATTTCATGTGGATGAACATTAGATTTAATTGATTTAAGCTCTTCCATAAGCTTTTCATCAATATGAAGCCGTCCCGCAGTATCAATTATAAGATAATCATAACCCTTATCTTTAGCATACATCAAAGCATGTTTTGAAATTTCTACAGGATTTCCAAGTCCCTCTTCAAAAACCGGAATATCAGCACTTTCACCTAAAATCTGAAGTTGCTTTATGGCTGCAGGTCTATAAACATCACAAGCGGTAAGAAGCGGTCTGTGACCCTTTGATTTAAGCTTAAGAGCAATTTTAACAGCATGAGTTGTTTTACCAGAACCTTGAAGTCCACACATAAGTACAATTGTCGGTCCGTGTGAAGCATAAGCAATATCAGCCTTTCCCGCTCCACCCATAAGATCTGTAAGTTCTTCATTTACAATCTTAATAACCATTTGAGCCGGTGTTAAGCTTTCAAGTACATTTGCACCGATTGCTCTTACAGTACATTTTTCAGTAAATTCCTTTGCAACCCTATAGTTTACATCAGCTTCCAAAAGTGCGAGTCTTACTTCACGCATTGCCTCTTTAACATCACTTTCAGTAAGGCTGCCCTTCGAACGAAGCCGCTTAAATGCAGATTCTAATTTATCAGATAAACCTTCAAATGCCATTTACTGTCCCTTTAAAGATAACGCCAAAGATTTAATCTCTACCGTCATATCATTGATTTCGCGCGATAAAATATCATGACTTAAATTAAAATCATTTATTTCATCACTTTTTCTTATTATAGCATCAAGTGTTTTATCAAGCTCTTTTGATTTTTTTATAAATCCCAACTTTTCTTCTGTTTCAAAAAGCTCATGTTCGGCACGCTTAATGCTGTCATAAACACCCTGTCTTGTGATCCCCTCATTTTCAGCAATTTCCTGAAGACTAAGATCATCATTATAATAATAATCAAGAAAGCTGCGCTGTTTCTGTGTTAAAACATCACCGTAATAATCCATCAATATTGAAATTTGGACATTATTTGCCAAGCTTTTCTCTCCTTGTGTAAAGTTCAACTCTTTACAGTTGTCGATTATATAATATCCATTATGTTCTGTCAAGTATAAAATCATTGTTTTCAGATATACATATGAAATATTAAGAAAAATATGTTATTATTAAAAATATGAAAAATATTTGTATCCAAAAAATAATGAATGTAATGCCAAAAAGCGTTAAAAAAGCGCTTAAAATGTTAAATACTGCAGGGTTTGATGCCTTTGCGGTAGGTGGATGTATAAGAGACTGTTTACTTAATAAAATACCTTCTGACTGGGATATAACAACTTCAGCAAAACCGCACGAAACCAAAAAGATTTTTAAAAATTATCAAAGTTTTGACAGCGGAATTTCACATGGCACAATAACCGTTATAATTGATGGAATTTCACTTGAAATCACCACATTTCGTTTTGACGGTAATTATAAAGATTTCAGACACCCTACAAGTGTTGAGTTTTCAAAACATATTGAAGACGATTTGTCACGCCGTGATTTTACCATAAATGCAATGTGTTGTGATATTAAAGGAAATTTTATAGATTTATTCAATGGAATTAATGATTTAAATAACAAAATAATACGCTGTGTAGGCATAACAAACAAAAGATTTGATGAAGATGCGCTGAGAATTTTAAGAGCAATAAGATTTTCATCGACTTTACATTTTACATTAAGCAAAGACACCAAAAATGCTGTTTTGTTAAAAAAAGAAAATTTGCAATATATTGCAAAAGAACGTATAAAAACAGAATTTGTAAAACTTATAAACGGCTGTAATGCAGCCGAAGTTATAAGAGAATACCATAGCATAATTGAGATTTTTATTCCGGAGTTAAAAAATCTTATCAAATGTCCACAAAATACAAAATATCATAAATTTGATGTTTTCGAACATACGCTTGCAGCATTCAATGCGGTAAATAAAGAAAATTCAGGAGAATATTATACGGAAATGCGCCTCTCAATGTTCTTTCATGATTTCGGAAAACCACAGGCAAGAACAACCGATAAAAACGGAACCGACCATTTTAAAGGACATGCAGAAATTTCCTCAGAACTTACCAAAAAAATTCTAACAAGACTCAAATTTTCAAATAAAGAAATTGAACAAATAACTCTTAATGTTTATCTGCACGACACAAAAGCACCCAAAAACAAAATTGAAGCTAAAAAACTCTTATCAAAATATGGCGAAGATGAATATAAAAAAATAATTATAATGAAACGTACGGATAATGACGGTAAGGCTTTTCCACATACAATTGATGAAAAGCTTTCACTTATGAAAAAATTTTATGAAGAAATCAAATATAATAACGAGTGCTATTCCATCAAAGAACTTAATATAGACGGTAATGATATAATATTAAACGGATTAGGAAAAAACAAGGTTATAGGAAAAGAGTTGTCATTTTTACTTGATGCCGTAATAGAAGAGAAATGTAAAAATAAAAAGACGGAACTTTTAAAATATCTCAAGGAGAATTTTTAATGAGGATACGCTTTGCAAAAGAAAAAGATTGTGAAAGAATTTACGATTTATCAAAAGAAATTGCGGAGTTTCATCATAATCTACGCCCAGATTTATTCAATAACACTCCAAAATATTCCATAAAAGAAATCATGAAAATTATAAATGAGAAGGACAATGTAATTCTTGTTGCAGCGGATTACAGCGACAATGTTATCGGCTACTGCATAAACTTAAAAAAAGAAAACGGTGGACACAGTTTTATTTATATTGACGATATTTGCATTGATGAATCTTACAGACGGCAAGGCATAGCTGAAAGGCTTATTGTCGAAACAAAAAAAGTTGCAAAAAAAAACGGTATAACAACTATAGAACTTCATGCCTTTTGTGATAATGAAGGTGCCGTTAAATTTTATGAAAGTATAGGTATGAAAAAAAGATATATAACAATGGAATATATAAATAAACAAAATTAACCGCCGCTCATAATGAGCGGCGGTTAAAGAATGAAATGATATGAAAAAACTGATTAAAACTTATTCCTCATCTCTTTTTTTTGCCTTCGCTGCAATAATAACAACTGTACCAGCAAGCACTAAAGATCCGATTGTCGCAAAGTTCTTGGTCACACCTGCGGTTTTTGGAATGTTTGTCGATTTTACGGAAGCACCCTTTGAAGATTTTTTTACGGAATTTACTGCTGAAACTGTATTTGATGATTTATTATTCTTTTTTGATGTTTTCTTTGTATTAGGTTTCTTCACAGTATTATTATTTTCATCATCTACACTCTTGTCAACAAGCGCATATGAACTGAAACTATTATGATTTACAACAAATTTTCCGTCTTTAATTTCGCCGCTCATAAGAGTTTTTGAGCCGTCATCATTAATTCTGTAAAGCTTTATATTTTCAGTATTAAAATCCTTAGGAACAGGATATTTTACTGTGGCAATTCCGTTTGGCTGAATTTTTTCACCCTTGGAGTCAACAAAATAAATATCATAAAGTTTAAATTTGTTGGATATATCTTCAAGTGCCGTTTTAGCCTTATCAAAAACCTTGCCATCATTTATTTCCTTAACAATAAGTTTTGTATTTTTCGGGAACACTCCCTTTTCCGCAAAAACTGAAATTCCTGTTGCTTTATCTGTAGCATTAAGTGCAGGAGACTGAGTAACAGGCTTTTCAGGAGTAAACGCCTCATCATCCTCAGTTGTTTTTTCAGCACCTGACCAATTTACTTTCATAAGAACATTCTTTGTACCGTTACCTTTAGAATATTCATCCATCATCGGCACATAAACCTGAAGTGGCACGAACCCGCTCGGGTCATTTATTGCCTGCTCAACTATCGGAATTTTTACCAAATCGGGATATGGATTGTTCTCACTATTAAATTTATCAACCACAAAACTTCCATCAGCATTTTTCTGATATGTGAGAACCTGAACAGGTTTCAAGTTACCCTCTATTTTATCGCCTTTAAGGTATTTATAACCATTGTCAAAATAGCTCAACTTGCTTAAATATCCAAAACGGTTAAGAATTGTAATGCCCTTAAAATCAAGAGTTATAAAGTATTTTCCATTCTTAACCTCAAGCTTTGCCGTATGATTTACAGCGTTATCCGCCATGGACAATGAGGTCCTATCAACCGCTTTTATGAAACCTATACTAACCTTATAAATACCGTCAGGAAGCTTGCTTATACTTGTAAGTGCCGCTTTGGCAGCTTTAAGTTTTGATATTTGCTCGGCTATCTGTCTGTCGGAGCTATCCTTCTTTTTCAGCATTTCCTTAGCGGCAGAAAGTTCTTTAATGAAATCCGCCGTACTCTGCTTGGTAAAGTCTTTAAGCGACATTTTTGACATTTCGGATATAATATTTTCTAAATCTGTATAATCCTTAGCTTTAAGTTCAAGATCTTCTCTTGCAAGCTCTGCAGCTATATATTCATTAATAGCAGTTTTATAAAGATAATTTTTATCAGTCTTATAATTTTCAGTCGCTTTCTCCAATGCTTTTACCGCATTTGAAAACTTTGTCCAAGAAGCAGTTGTACAATCTTCTTTTTTCTTAATTGTATCAATAACTCCATTCTCTAAACCATTTAAAAGATATGGCATTCTGAATAAATGGAAATCACACTTTTCATATTCTTTAGAACTTCTTTTAGCGTATTCAAGCTTTTTAAAATTTTCTTTTGCAATTTTAACAGCACTATCAAGCTCATCCTGTGTAGTTCCCACATAACAATAGCTTCGGTAAAGTCTTTGCCATGCCGTAAGAAAATATTTCTCTAGAGATGCGTGTGTATAAATAGATCTTGTATAAACATTATCCCAACCGGATATATTCATATATTTATTAAAGATTTCGCTTGCATTTTTTCTATTTATTTTATAATCAGGATTTAAGCTTTCCACACTTTTTGAGCTAGGTTTAGGTATTGTTATTAAAATGTTTGTAGTATTATAGCCTCCATCAGAACCCATAGGTGAGCCGCATATAGAATCCATAACATCACTGCAAAACCCGATTAATGCAGAATTATCATCTTGAAAGCTATCTGTTATATCTATTGTAAAATTCTTTATATATTTAATTCCATTTATTAAAAATTCCGAATTTATACGTTCCTTAAGTGATTCTTCATCAAACATTGCACCAAAAGGTCCATTTTTTATAGTATTATACGCAAAAGTTCTTACTTCATCATCATCATAATATGAAAGCACTTTTGCAGGCAAAACATTTACATCCCATGGTCTGTCTTTAAGAGATGCATAGGCATTTTTAGTTATACCCGCATAAACTTTATTAGCAAATGCCGGAAGATTAAGAACTACCCCCTTATTAAAAGTCGCATTCAAATAATATCTGCCGTTTTGTTTAATAAGAGTGGCTTTTCTCGTAAGAGTATCTGCCGCCATAGACATCTCATATCCTTCGACACTCTTAAGCATTGATAAATTAACATCATAAACACCATCTTTAAGTGTTCTTACATCATACCCTTTTACGCGTTGCATAATCAAAAATTTTTTCACACGCATAATTTCTTCATCTTCATCAACAAATTTATTTTTAAACATTTCATCTGTAGTGAATGTTATTTTTCCATCCTTTATCTTATCCGGTGAAATCTGTATTATTTCGTATGCTGAAATCGTTTTCAAAGGGCTTTCAGTTTCCTTAACTAAAATTACACTTATACCATTGCTTAAATCCCATTCAGTAGGGAGTTTGTAGGTTATTTTAACTTTTCCGCTGAAATCCGCATCTGTACCGTCAGCTTTTTCAAGAGTTAAATCAATACTTACACCGTTTTCACCATGCATTAAGTTAAAGAAAGAATATACACCGGAAGATTTTGTAGCAAAATCGTGAAACCCTTCTTTGGCACCATTCTTTATATCCGCCTTCAACTTTTTAGCATTTAAACTACCGCTTTCCGCCTCAATAGTTATATCGCCATCAGATAGCTTTTTTACATCCTCAGCAAAAGCTCCGATAACTGCCGCACTTGAAAGCATTATAACGCTTAAAAGTAAAGCTAAAGTCTTTTTCAATTTAATTGCCATAACATTCCTCCTTATTTTATTTCGGCAATTTATAAGTTAGTTTTAACTAACACAGTTTAGTATTGTATCATGATATAAAAAAAAATAAAGAAAAAGTTTGTTGCAGCTATGCAACAAACTTTACATATAAAATTCATATTTTAAATCGGCAAAATAAATTGTTTACCATCTACATTTTTTATTACAGGCTCCATATCATAAACTTTTTTAATAAGTTCTTTATTTATTATATTTTGCGGTCTTCCGTTTGCAATAACCGAACCTCCCTGCATTGCGATAAGCTCATCACTATAATAAAGTGCCTGGTTTATATCATGTAGAACCATTATAACGGTTAAATTCAAATCTGCTTGAAGTTTTTGAATTATTTTTAAAATTTGAATCTGATAGCTTATATCAAGATATGTTGTAGGCTCATCAAGAAACAGCACCCCTGTATCCTGCGCAAGCGCCATCGCAAGCCACACACGCTGTATTTGACCGCCTGAAAGCTTATTTAGCTGCTTATCTTTAAGTTCGGTTATTCCCGTAATTTTCATAGCACGCTCAATCTTTTCACGATCCTGTTTCAAATCTTTGGAAATACCGAACGATTGATAGGGTATTCTGCCGTATGATACAAGCTTTTCAACAGTTATATCATATGGAGCGGTATTATGCTGATGGACTATAGATACTTTTTTCGCAAAATCTTTGAGTTTAATTTTATTTATATCGATTTCATCAAAAAAAATATTTCCTCCGTCGGCCTTTAAATTTTTAGTTATAAGATTAAAAAGTGTTGACTTTCCGCAACCGTTTGCACCAATAAGCGTTGTTATTTTTCCGCGCTTTATATTAAGACTTAATTTTTTTATAACTTGCTGTCTTCCATAAGAAAAATCCAGATTTTCTATTCTGATTACATTATCCAAGATGAATTTTTGACCTCCTTAAAAGAATAATAAAGAAAGGACCTCCGATAACCGCCATAACTATTGAAGCACTTATTTCATAAGGTCTTGCAACGATTCTTCCCAATGTATCGGCAAAAAGAAAAACGAAGGCACCCAAAAGAGCTGAAAATGGAATAAGGCGCTTATGGTCGGTACCGACAAGAAGTCTTGCAATATGAGGTACAACAAGTCCTAAAAAGCTTATAGGACCTATAACAGCAGTAGAAATCCCTGCCAAAAGAACCGCTACAACGGAAACAATGATTCTATCTTGAGTAATATTTTCTCCAAGAGAGCGCACCGTTTTATCGTTTAGTGACAAAATATTACATTTAGATGCTAAAGCAAGTGCCAAAACAAGTCCAATAAAAACATAAACAATAAGCGTTTTAAAGTCTTTCCAAGTTTTCATTGTAATGTTTGCATTAACAATACTTGCAACTCCCGAATATTTGCTTCCCATACCTACAGTAAAAGCATTTAAAATACCTAAAATCATTGAATTTACGGCAATACCGACAAGAATTATCCTAAGAGGTGAAAGCTCACCCTTCCACGAAAGGCTGTAAACAATGATAAAAGCAAGAAGACCGCCGATAAATGCAAAAACAGGTGTTAAAAAGTAGAGTGCAGGAAAAAATATCGAAACTAAAACCGCCATAAGAGTTGCCCCCGAGCTTATTCCAATAAGACCCGGATCGGCAAGCGGATTTTTCATAACCGCCTGTATTAAAACACCTGAAACAGAAATTGCCGCACCGCCAAATACGGCAATAAAAATTCTTGGAAAACGCAAATCATATATAGTTGCAACACTCTCATCAAATTTAATAAATAAGCCATGAAACAACTGAAGTGGTGAAACTTTTAAACTCCCTGTATTTACGGCAAAAAGAAACAAAAAAAACAGTAAAATTGCGGTGATAACAAAAGACAAAATTATTTTTGAGTTTTTTGATTTATGTGACATTTCCATCTCCATAAAGATATGGCTGAATTTCCTCAAGTGCCTCTTTATAATTAAACTTTGCACTCATTCCAAAATTCAACGGAGATAAATCATACACCTTATTATTTTTTACAGCGGTAAAATGCTTCCACACATCATTTGTTGAAAATTCTTTTGCAAACATTTCTTTTACCTGATCCGGAAGTGCATGAGCAGTTCTTAAAATAATGTCGGCATCGCGTTTATACATATCTTCAGTATTTACTGTTATAAACTCATCTTTTTCACCCGCATAAATATTCTCACCACCTGCAAGCTTAACAAGGCTGCCAACATAACTGTTTTCAGTGGCAACTATATATGATCCCGGCAAGCCCATAAGCACTAAAACCTTAGGAGCTTTTTTCCCTTTATTCTTATGCTTATACTCTTCCATAAACTTTTCATAATCTTTAATAAGAGCATTAGCCTGCTTTTCTTTTCCGAATTTTTCGCCCATTCCCTTAATTGATGCATACATTCCATCAACACTGCTTAAATTTAAAAATATGCAACGGATATTTGTAGAAGCATATTTAGGTTGCAAATCATTTTTTAAAGTAGCAGGTGAAAAAATATAATCCGGATGAAGAGATTTTATCAGCTCAAGATCTGGAGACATTGCCATACCGACTTTGGGAAGATTAGTATATCTTTCAGGAATTGCGCTTATTGTATTACATACCCCAACAAGTTCTAAATCAAGCTTATCACAAATATCGGCAATTGCAGGAGATGTTGCAATAAGCCTTGCATTAGCAGAATTTTCCTGCGACTTTTCCTGATGCTGATTGATGCATGAAGAGAGCGTCAGCACAATAAGCAATAAAGATAAAACTGCTGCAAAAATACGTTTTCTCATTTAAATTATTTCCTTCTTTTTAAGCACCATAACTATTATTGCAACACCTATACCAATTGCCGTAAAAACTGAAGCAACAGTTATCACAATATTTTTCTTAAACATTTTCTTCTCTTCAGTTTTATCAACTACCTCGGCACCGCTTTGATCAAATTCTTCAATACCTTTAAGAGTAGTTTTTTCAGCTTCCGAAGATGTTTTTTCATTAGAAAATATGCTTTCAGCAGTAGTGTTTGTCTGAGGTACAGGCGTTTTTGCCGCTTCATCAGATGAATTATCTTCTACAGAAGATTTACCATTCTGACTATTTTTCTGCTCTGTAAGTTTTTGTGCAGCAATATTATTTGCCGCATTTGCTTCATCATCTACAGGTTCTTCGACTTTTGGAATCGGTTTATTTTTCGGCATTTTTATTGACACCTCAAAATTTCCTCTACCCTCTATAAAATTTGAAACTGTCATATACCAAATTACAGTTCTGCCCATAGGTATAACATACATTTTTGCACGAATTATACTGTCCACACTTGGTACTTTTATACGCCAATCCGCAGTATGCTTCACATTATCTTCTTTCATAAGGCTTACGCTTGTAGGATTTCCGTCAACAGTGAAAGAAGCATCCTTACAATTATCCTGCATTTGAATTCGGACTGTAACAAAAATATCTCCATTACCATCAACCTCAACAAGAGCTTTACTGTAAACCGCACTTTCAGTCATAGACTGACCCAAGGCAT
Organism: Candidatus Fimenecus sp.; assembly: GCA_052169395.1. Taxonomy (GTDB): domain Bacteria; phylum Bacillota; class Clostridia; order Oscillospirales; family Acutalibacteraceae; genus Fimenecus. Next base: position 246,302 of record JBQNCN010000001.1, read on the forward strand.
AGGAATGCTCACCGCCGCTATCCTCTATAACACCTGTTTTAGGATGAGAATAATGACTTTTATTATCTGCAAGATAAACTCCGTTTGAGAGTGCAGATGCAAAAAACGGCACAAACATAACACACATAAGAGTTATAGTAATGACAACAATGACAATTTTTAAATAGTATCTATTTACCGACACTGTTACCCTCCAATACAATTTATTAGTTTTAACTAACTTTAAAAGCTTAAAAAATAAGCAATTCCACTTTGCTTTTAAAAATATTATAACAGACTGTAAATTATTTGAAACGCATTTTTTGTTGCACTACTGCAACAAAAACTAAATTACCGCTGCAAAAAGAGCTAAAGATTCCGGCATATGAGCGGCACCAACACTGCAGGATATTTTAAAATGTACACTTCCATGTAGTGTACAGCTATCCCCGTTATTTACGGAAATAAACTTTAGAGCATCAACAGGAAATGAAATTATATTTCCACTAATTTCGGCATCAACAAATTTATTATCATAAAAATATTTAAGACAACTAATTTTTCCTGTAAGCGTAAGACCGCTTAATTTTGAAGTTCTTGTCATCAGTAAAGATTTAAGATTAATAATTCCTTTACCATCTTTTACAATTAAAACACATGGATGTTCAAATCCCTGATTTGCCATTGAAACCGCTTCACCATTTTTAAATTTATCACGATAAACAACAAAGTCAAGCTTATATGCGCCATCCGGCAGATACTTACATAGGGTATCACCTGTAAAGCTTTTGCAATTTTTAAATATAAGCTTCAATTTATTCTTGGTTTCCACCTGCCTTATTGCCTGAAAAGTTCCTTCAGAGCAATATTTAGTAATATAAAAAGCATCAAGTTTTGCCTGTTCCTCAGGAACGCCCTCATAAACTAAATGATTTACAGCAAGGTCTATGCGTTCAGAATAATATTCCGCTTTTTGTTTCCCCTGCTCTGTTAAAGTATAGGTGCGCATAGAAGATTTAATTAAATCACCATCCGTTTCAAGCGCGGATATAATACGACTTACGGTATATTTAGGCACACAAAGAGTCTTTGACAGGCTTGTGACGGTGCAGCTTTCCTTAGACATTTTATAAAAAGACAGCAAAATACGAAGCTTAAAAAAATGTGGATTATTCAAAACTTACTCCAAGTGCAATTATTAGTTGTAACTAACTTTTATTAAGATAACATATTTCAGCAAAAAATCAATAAAAAAATGCCGATTATATTAATACGGCATTTTTCAGCTTATAAATATTTTTTAAGATATTTTCCCGTATAAGATTTTTTCGATTTCACAATTTTTTCAGGAATCCCCTCACAAACTATTGTACCGCCGTTATCTCCACCTTCAAGTCCTAAATCAATAATATAATCGGAAACCTTTATAACATCTAAATTATGCTCTATCACCAGAACCGTATTTCCCTTATCTACAAGCTTCTGGAGAACGGCAACAAGTTTTTTCACATCATCAGTGTGAAGTCCCGTTGTAGGCTCATCTAAAATATAAAAAGTGTTTCCCGTTCCTGTTCTAGAAAGCTCTGTTGCAAGCTTTACTCGTTGTGCTTCTCCACCTGAAAGTGTGGTTGCCGCCTGACCAAGTCTTATATATCCAAGTCCGACATCACAAATTGTTTTAAGCTTTCGCTTTATTGAAGGAATTGATGAAAAGAATTCCAAAGCCTCTTCAACGGTCATTTCAAGAACATTAAAAATTGATTTCCCCTTATATTTAACTTCCAGAGTTTCATGATTATAACGCTTTCCGCCACAAACATCACATGGAACATAAACATCGGGTAAAAAATTCATCTCAATTTTCGTAATTCCTGCACCCTCACAGACCTCACATCTACCACCCTTTACATTAAAAGAAAATCGATTCGCCTTATATCCTCTTACCTTGGAATCTTCAGTTTTTGCAAACAAATTTCTTATATCGGTAAAAACCCCTGTATAAGTCGCAGGATTTGAACGAGGCGTTCTACCAATCGGACTTTGGTCAATGTTTATTACCTTATCCAGATTTTCAAGACCTGAAATTTTCTTGTGCTTCCCCAGTGGTTTTTTTGCTCCATTTAGTTCATTGGCAAGCCGTGCATAAATAACCTCATTTACAAGGCTCGATTTACCTGAACCGGAAACTCCGGTTATACATACAAATTCACCAAGCGGAATATCTACCGATACATTTTTAAGATTATTCTGTGAAGCACCGACAACTTTCAGATATTTTCCGTTGCCTTTTCTCCTTTCCATCGGTACTTCAATTTTCTTTTTACCGCTTAAATACTGTCCCGTTATAGATTTTTCATTATTCATAAGATCTTTTGCTGTCCCCACCGCAACAACAGTTCCACCATTGATACCAGCACCCGGTCCTATATCTACAATTAAATCTGCAGCACGCATAGTATCCTCATCGTGCTCAACAACTATTACTGTATTTCCTAAATCTCGCATTTTTTTAAGCGTTGCAATAAGCTTGTCATTATCTCTTTGATGAAGTCCTATTGAAGGCTCATCCAAAATATATACAACACCTGAAAGAGTTGAGCCTATTTGTGTTGCAAGTCGTATTCGCTGACTTTCACCTCCTGAAAGTGTAGCGGCAGAACGTGAAAGCGTTAAATATTCAAGTCCTACATCCTGAAGAAATTTCAGTCTGCTTTTTATTTCTTTAATAATACCATGTGCTATCATTTCATCTTTCTCAGAAAGTTTCAGTTGTTCAAAAAACAAAAGTTCATTTTTAACTGAAATATCTGTAAGTTCTGAAATACCGACACCACCCACTGTTACGGCAAGTGCATTTTCATTTAATCTTTTACCCTTACATATATGGCAGGGACTTTTACTCATTACATTCTCTATTTCCCATCTTGAATAAATACCCTTGCTCTCTTTATATCTTCTTTCAAGATTATTTACAATTCCTTCAAATTCCGTTGAATAGGAGCCAATTCCAAGAGCACCGTTTCTTGAAACTTTGATTTTTTCACCGTTTGTTCCGTAAAGCAACGCATTCAACGCCTCATCTGAAAAATCTTCGATGGGTGTTTTTAAGGTAAATCCATATCTTTTGCCAAGTGCGGTAAACATCATTTCAGCGATAGTACCACTATCCGCCTTGGACCAACCAGAAGCAGAAATTGCCCCTTCAGCAATTGAAAGATTCTTATTTGGAATTATAAGGTTAGGGTCAACTTTCATAAAGCTACCTATACCTCCACATGTTTTACAAGCACCGAACGGATTATTAAAGGAAAACATCCTCGGCGTAAGCTCGTCAATACTGCTGCCATGAATCGGACAGGCATAGTTCTGTGAAAACAAAAGCTCTTCACCATCTATAATATCCACAACAACATTACCGTTTGAAAGCCTGCTGGCAGTTTCCAGAGAATCTGAAAGTCTTGAACGAATTCCGTCCTTAATTACAAGCCTATCGATCACAACATCTATACTGTGCTTAATATTTTTTTCAAGTGAAACTTTCTCACTTAAATCATAAAGATTCCCGTCGATTCTAACCCTTACAAAACCTGATTTTTTTGTATTTTCCAGTTCTTTTTGATGGGTTCCTTTCTTTCCTCTTATTATGGGAGATAAGATTTGTATTTTAGTACCTGTTTCAAGTTTCATTACCTTTTCAATTATCAAATCTATCGGTTGCTTTGAAATTTCCCTTCCACAAACTGCACAATGAGGAACACCTACTCTTGCATAGAGCAGTCGCAAATAGTCATATATTTCCGTAACCGTTCCGACTGTTGAACGAGGATTATGAGAAGTTGTCTTCTGATCTATGGAAATTGCAGGAGAAAGTCCATCAATGCTTTCCACATCCGGTTTTTCCATTTGTCCTAAAAACATTCTGGCATATGATGAAAGACTTTCGATATATCTTCGCTGTCCCTCAGCATAAATTGTATCAAAAGCAAGTGATGATTTACCTGACCCGGAAAGTCCCGTAAAAACCACAAGTTTTTCCTTGGGCACTTCTAAATCAATATTTTTTAAATTATGCTCTTTAGCACCCTTAATTATTATTTTATCGTTTTTCAAAAAATTCCTCTTATTTCTGATTTTTAAGTTCTTTTATTCTATCGCGAAGTTCTGCTGCACGTTCAAAATCAAGAATTTTTGCTGCCGCTTTCATCTCGGCAGTCAAATTTTTAATCAAATTATATCTTTCTATTGGCGAAAGCTGTTTTCTACGCTTAAAATCATTTCTGTTTTTTGATATTTCAATTATTTCGGCAACATCTTTTTCGACAGTTTTAGGCTGAATATTATGCGTTTTATTATATTCAGCCTGTTTCTTACGGCGGCGCTCGGTTTCAGTAATGGTAGCAAACATTGAACGTGTAATTTCATCAGCATACATAATAACGGTACCTTTGGCGTTTCTTGCCGCTCTGCCGACTGTTTGAATAAGTGATGTTTCAGATCGCAAAAATCCCTCCTTGTCCGCATCCAAAATTACAACAAGCGATACCTCGGGAATATCCAGTCCTTCACGAAGAAGATTTATACCGACAAGGACATCATATTCACCAAGCCTTAAATCTCTTACAAGCTCCATACGTTCTATGGTATCGACATCATAATGAAGATATCTCACCTTAATATCATGATTAGTTAAAAACTCTGTAAGCTTTTCAGCCATATTTTTAGTAAGCGTTGTAATTAAAACTCTTTCCCGCCTTGCAGTTCTAATATTTATTTCAGAAATCAAATCTTCGATTTGTCCCAAAGTGGGTCTTACAGAAATAATCGGATCTAAAAGACCTGTCGGTCTTATTATCTGCTCAACAATTTGTTTGCTTTTTTCTTTTTCAAAATTCCCCGGAGTCGCACTGACAAAAATCTTCTGCCCAACCTTTTTATAAAATTCATCAAAGGTAAGCGGTCTGTTATCATAGGCAGATGGAAGCCTAAACCCAAAATCTACAAGGGCCTTTTTTCTGGCACGATCTCCTGCATACATAGCACGAACCTGTGGAAGTGCAATATGGCTTTCATCAACAAAAAGCAAAAAATCATCCGGAAAATAATCAAAAAGCGTAAATGGTGCGGAACCCTCATCTCTTCCACTTAAAATTCTAGAATAATTTTCTATTCCCTTACAAAATCCCGTTTCCGTAAGCATTTCCATATCATACTGTGTGCGTTCCCTTACACGCTGAGCTTCAATAAGCTTGCCGTTCTTCTCAAAAAAGTTTATCCGTTCTTCCATTTCCCTGAATATTTCCTTTTGTGCTTTTTCAATTTTTTCCTCTCCTACCACGTAATGTGAAGCAGGATAGACGGCAATATGCTTTAAATCAGACTTTTTCTCACCTGTCAATGCATTTATCTCGGATATTCGCTCTATTTCATCACCAAAAAACTCCACTCTATAGGCAAATTCATTGGAATATGCCGGGAAAATTTCTACTATATCTCCGTGAACTCTGAATTTATTTCTTGAAAAATCAATATCATTTCTTTCATACTGAATTTCAACAAGCTTTTTTAGAAGCTTGTCTCTGCCATAATCCATTCCTTCTCTCAATGAAATCACCATATTTCTATAATCTATGGGATCTCCTAAAGAATAAATACACGAAACCGAAGCTACAATTATCACATCTCGCCGTTCAGAAAGTGCAGAAGTTGCAGAATGGCGCATTTTATCTATCTCATCATTTATATCTGAATCTTTTTCTATATAGGTATCGGTTGCTGCAATATATGCCTCAGGTTGATAATAATCATAATAGGAAACAAAATATTCTACCGCATTTTCCGGAAAAACAGAACGCAATTCCGTACAAATCTGTGCTGCAAGAGTTTTATTAGGCTCTAAAATAAGTGTCGGTCTATTCACTCGTTCAATTATATTTGCCATTGTAAATGTTTTACCCGATCCGGTAACACCTAAAAGCGTTTGTTCCTTATAACCTTTATTAAGTCCTTCTACAAGCTTTTCTATTGCTTCAGGCTGATCTCCCATCGGTTTAAATTTTGAAATTATATTGAATTTATTCATTTGAAAATCTCTCTATATTTATCACTTTCAGCCATTGAAAAGGCATCTGTCGAAGCTGTAATTATATGGTCGATAAGTTTTATATCCAAATTTTTAAGTGTATAAAAAATATCTTTGGTAATAACAACATCAGCTTCTGACGGCACCGCAAATCCAGATGGATGATTATGCCCCAATATAACTGCAACCGCATTACAATTTAGAATTTCTTTAACAAGTTTCTTTTTATCAAAAAATGTATTTTCTGAAGTTCCCGTTGAAACGATGATGCATTTTATTAAACGCATTCCTCGATCAAAAGCCAAAGCCAAAAGTCGCTCATCACTCAAATTTATAAACTTGCTCAAAAAATATTGCTTTGAAACCTCAATTTTTGAAAAATCAGATTCTGAACAATCGAATTTTTCAATAATATATCTTGAACAGGTATCAGGAATAAGCTTTAAAAACAATGCTGTGCGTTCACCAATTCCTTCAAACTGTAAAAGCGCATCAAAAGGCGCATCAAAAACTCCCCTTAAGCTTCCAAACGATGAAATAAGCCTATGTGCAAGCTTAAGGGTATCAGATCTCGGAACAACATAAAAAAGCAAAAGCTCCAAAACATTGACATCGTCAAAGTTTTCAAGCCCCTCATTACTATATCTTTTTCGCAATCTTTCACGATGCCCTGAAAACAGGACATCATCTTTTATTTTTTCATTCATTAAATTTTCTTTCTTGAACCGGGTTTTTCAAGCGGAATTTTAGATGCTTTACAAAGAGGACACTCTTCTTTTTCATAAGATATTACATCTGCTGAATATACGGCTTTATACGGTACTCCAAAAGATATTGTACCTGCTGTTCTGTCAACTATAGAACCGACTCCAACAACGGTTGCTCCAGTTTTTTGAACAAGCTCTATAACCTCTTTTACAGAACCTCCGGTTGTAACAACATCCTCCACCACAAGAATTCTGTCTATAGGTTTAAGCTCAAAGCCGCGACGAAGTTCCATTTGTCCATCAACATTTCTTTCAGCAAAAAAATTTTCGCATTTTAAAGCTCTACTAACTTCATAAGCCATCTGCACAGCACCCATTGCTGGTCCGATTACAACATTAATATTATCATTTTTGAATTTTTCAGCAAGAACTGTACAGAGTTCTTCCGCCACCCACGGCTTTCTGAAAATCCTCGCACACTGAAGGTATTTGTCGGAATGTCTGCCAGAAGTTAAAAGAAAATGCCCTTCACGAAGCACATTTTCTTTTTTTAAAATTTCCAAAATTCTTTCATCACTAAGCATAACTATCTCCTATTTAAAAATTCCTTTCAGTTTTTGTCTTATTCTATTTTTATAGATAAAAGTGAAATTGTCAACAGCTTTTTCATAAATTAAAAATACTATATTTCCTAAAATCAACAGTACCGCTCTTGAATATTTACCAAAAAGTTTCATCTCTTCAAAGGGAAGCTTAAAAATATAAACAATAAGCATAAATGCCAACACAACGGATATATTAAAAACGGTAATTTTTATAAACATTGAAAAAGGCTTATGAATTATTTTATCATCAATCAAAAATCTTAAAATAGGGTAATATCCAAAAAAGAAAATATACATTATAGCAGCTTCTCTATCAGCAGCAATAAAAAATGAAACTGCCGAAACTGAAACAAATACTCCAAAAGCCCATTTAACACCAAGCTCAAAAAAAACAGGAATTAAAAGTATCCCTGCAAAACCCGGTAAAACATATGTAAAAGTTGGAAATGCAAGTGTCAAAAGCATACATAAAACAGAAAGTGCCGTTATAATACCGCCTACTGCAGTTTTAAAGGATTTGCTCTCTTTATTCATATGATAATTGTATCATATATACTTTATTATAACAATTACAATTGCACATTTTATATTCTAATCAGTATACTATAATTTAATAATTATTTATTAAATTATTAATATTTTATGTTTATTTTGTCAAGAATTTATGTTATAGTATATGTGAAACAGGTAACAGGGAGGTTATCAATGAATATTACGATTATTGGAAGAAAATGCAATCCTAGAGAACCTTTTAAAGAAAGAGCCGAGCTTAAGCTCTCCAAGGTTGATAGGCTTTTCGGACCTGATGCCGATGCAAAGATTGTTGCAACGGCAGGAAAAAAGGAAGTAGATGTTGAAGTTACAGTTTCCAAAGGAGGCTATTTATTCAGAGCACAGGAACGCTCTAACGACATAGAAGAAGCCTTGGATAAATGTGTAGACTCTTTAATAAGACAAATACGTAAAAATAAAACTAGACTTTCCAAAAGACTTCGCAGTTCCAGTTTTGATGAAGCTTTCTTAAATGAATCTGAGCTTAACGAGGATGAATTTGAAATCGTAAGAACAAAAGAAATATTTTTAAGACCAGAAAGTGAAGAAGAAGCAATGCTTCAATTGAATATGCTAGGACACAGTTTTCACCTATTCAGAAACTCTGAAAACGATGAGGTAAATCTTATATACAAGAGAAAAGATGGCGGATACGGATTAATAATACCAACTAAATAAATATATAAAAATAAGCGGACTTAAGTCCGCTTATTTTTATATTCCAGCTTTTTTCTTTATTGATTCCACTCTATCCGTTTTTTCCCAAGCAACCTGCAAATCCTCTCTGCCCATTTGACCATAAGCCGCAAGCTTTTTATAAATCGGTTTTTTAAGATCAAGTTCATCAATTATCGCTGCCGGTCGTAAATCAAACTCTTCTTTAACAATTTCAGAAATTGCATCATCTGCTAAAATACCAGTTCCAAATGTATCAACAAAAATCGAAACCGGTCTTGCAACACCTATAGCATAAGCAAGTTGTATTTCACATTTTTTTGCAAGTCCTGCAGCAACAATATTTTTTGCCGCATATCGTGCTGCATATGCTGCGGAACGATCAACTTTTGTCGGATCCTTTCCTGAAAAACAACCGCCACCGTGTCTACCCATTCCACCATATGTATCCACAATAATTTTTCTGCCGGTAAGTCCCGAATCCCCTGCCGGTCCTCCTATTGCAAAACGACCCGTCGGATTTACAAAAATCACGGTATTATCATCAAGCAACTCAAACGGAACAATAGGCTTTATAACTTCATTAACAATATCCGTTCTTATTTTTTCAAGCGGAATTTCCGGTGCATGCTGAGTTGAAACTACAACGGTATGTATTCTCTCAGCCTTACCTTCTTCATTATATTCAACAGTTATCTGCGTTTTTCCGTCAGGTCTTAAATATGAAAGAGTACCGTCCTTTCTTACTTTTGCAAGTCTTTGAGCAAGTTTATGGGAAAGAGAAATAGGAAGTGGCATAAATTCCGGTGTTTCATCACATGCAAAACCGAACATCATTCCCTGATCGCCCGCTCCTCTGATATTATAATAATCATCATCTCCATCTTTAACTTCAAGAGATTTATCTACACCCATTGCAATATCTGGACTTTGTTTATCAATATTCACACTTACATTACATGTGTTTCCGTCAAAGCATTTTTCAGCACTGTCATATCCTATTTCACAAACAACCTCACGTACAATCTTTTCAATATCAATTTTTGCAGTTGTTGTAATCTCTCCCATTACATTAATACCCTTTGTCATTGCGGTAGTCTCACAGGCAACTCTGCCATCAGGATCCTGTTCAAGAACCGCATCAACAACACTGTCTGAAATTAAATCGCAAACTTTGTCAGGATGACCTTCCGTTACCGATTCAGAGGTAAATAAATGCTTACTCATATATAACTCCTAATTAAAACATATTTCACAAAAAAAGAGTGCCCATAAGGCACTTTTAAAATATTGCCTTATCTCTCGGTAAATTTCCGCAGGCTTTGGCACCTTGCAAATGCAGGTTGCCGGGCTTCACAGGGCCAGTCCCTCCGCCACTCTTTATAAGTTTGATTGTAAATAAATAATACCTCTTTAAATATAATATGTCAACTAAAAACCACCAAATTCAATATTTATTCACATTTCGCAAAAGTTTATGATACAATATATAAAAATATTTATGGAGTTAAAAATGTCATTAAGCTATAATATTATTCCAAAACCAAATATATATGAACATAAAAACGGAACTTACAGCGTCTCAAGCGGAACGGCAGTAATCTGTCACAAAGACTTCACCAGAGCAGGAACACTTATTTCACTTTATCTGCATACAGATGCAAAATCAGGCGAAGGCACTATTAAAATAAATAAAGAAAACACTGTCGCACCTGAAAGTTATCGCTTAAAGGTAAGCGAAGAAGATGGCATTATAATTTCAGCAAGTGATCCTGCGGGAGCATTTTACGGTGCAATAACTCTTGAATATATTTTAAAGCAATGTGAAAAAAGAAACGGTAAAGCTATTATAAACGCACTTTATATAGGTGACAGTCCATATTATAAACAACGCAGTTTTATGCTTGACAGCTCCAGAAACTTTTTTGAAGTTGACGAAGTAAAAAGATATATAGACAGAATGGCACATCTTAAGCTAAACACTTTCCACTGGCATCTATGTGATGACCAAGGATACAGGATTGAAAGCAAAGTATTTCCAAAGCTTAATGAAATCAGTTCAAAAAGAGACTATCAGGGGCTTGAGGGGTTCGGGTTAAAAAACCGCGGAGAAAAGAATTACAAAAGATTTTATACACACGAACAAATAAAAGATATTGTAGAATATGCAGAAAGACGATTCATTGAAGTAATTCCCGAAATTGATATGCCCGGTCATACATCAGCTATTTTAGCAGCATATCCCGAATTCAGCTGCACAAAAGAACAAAGAACAGTATTAAGCAGCAAAGGTGTCAAAGACATTTCATTTTGTCCCGGCGATGACAAAACTTATGAATTTATTGAAAAGCTTTTAAATGAAATAATTCCGCTTTTCAAATCAAAATATTTTCACCTTGGCGGAGATGAAGTTTTTAAATGCTATAAATATTGGGAAAAATGTCCTAAATGTCAAGAAGCTGCAGAAAAAGAAGACTGCAAAAATATGAGTGAGCTGCACAGCACATTTTTAGGCAAAGTTGCAAAAATTCTACAAAAACATAAAAAAATCGCTATAACATGGTCGGATGCAATTAACAGGAAACTTCCAGATAATATTATATGCCAATATTGGCGTTTAAACGACTTACAAAAAATTAAAAGCAAAAACAATAACAGAAAAATTATTATTTCACCAATGAATTATTTTTATTTTGACAGCAAATATGCCTTTATTCCGCTGAAAAAAGTATATAAATACAACAATGTAAAACTGGGATTAAAAGAAAACGATGCCAGAATACTAGGAATTGAATGTGAAGTATGGACCGAATTTATTGACAATGAAAAAGCTCTCGAATTTTCTATCTTTCCTCGTGTTTTTGCATTTGCAGAAGTTGCGTGGACAAAACCTGAAAAACGCAGATATAAAGACTTTTTAAAAAGACTAAAGTGGTATGAAGTTCTGCTTGATAAAAAAGGTATTAATCGTTCAATTAAATACGGCTGCCAACGACTTCCTAAAATGATTTATCATCTCGGTTCCGACGGAAAAGAATATCAAAAAAATGAAGAGCTTAAAGCAAAGTCTAAATAGCTTTGTTTACAATCACTTAATAAAAAAATTATTTAATATAATATAATAAATAAAAATAAATACTAAAAAGGAAACAATTATGAATGACTATGTAATCAGCTGTTGCAGCACTATTGATTTATCAGAAACAAACGCCAATGAACTAGGACTTAAAATAGCCTCTTTCCATTATACAATGGAAGATAATGAATATCCCGATGATTTTTACAGCACGATGTCTTATGAAGAATTTTACAATAAAATCGTAAGCGGAGTTGTATCTACCACATCACAGGTAAGCACGGGCGAATTCATAGATCATTTCAGTAAAATTTTAGACAGCGGAAAAGATCTAATTCATTTTTCACTTTCATCCGGAATTTCAGGTGTTTATAATTCCGCTACTGCTGCAGTAAAAGAATTAAAAAATAAATATCCGGAAAGGATTATTTATATCGTAGACACTCTTTGTGCATCAGCAGGATATGGACTATTTGTTAAAGAAATGGTCGATTTAAAAAATAGCGGTATGTCGATTTCAGATTTAGCAGATTATGCAGAAAATAAAAAAAGAAACCTTCAACATTGGTTCTGTTCAGGCGATTTAACAAGCTATTATCGTGGCGGAAGAATTTCCAAAGGGGCAATGGTATTCGGAACCGCACTCCACATATGCCCTATTATGACGGTTGATACAAACGGTGCACTTTTACCAATAAGAAAAAGTCGCGGCATGAAGAAAGCGCTTGACGGACTTTATGATGAAATGGTAAGACTTGCGGATGACGGGCTTAATTATTCCGGAGAATGCTACATAAGTCAAAGTATGTGTGAAGATGATGCAAACTATCTTGCCGATAAAATTAACTGTAATTTTAAAAATCTTAAAACACCTGTTCAAGTATTCCGAATAGGAACTGTAATAGGTTCTCATACCGGCAAAGGAACTGTTGCACTTTTCTTTAACGGCAAAAAAAGAGAATTTACAAAAGAATAAACATAAAAACGGCTCTGATTTAGAATGTTCAGAGCTGTTTTTTTGTTTATTCTTAACTCAAATTTTCAATACAACTTAAGACAATAAAATACAATATTTAAAAATACCTATAAATTGTAAAGCATTTCCTAACAATATAAATATATGGAAGATACTATGAAAATAAGCCTTTTTAATACCAATTGAAAAAAATATCATTCCAAAAGTATATACCGCTCCACCAACAATAAGCCATACAGCAAATAATATACCAAATGTCCTGATTATCGGAATAATAGCAAACAACGCACTCCAACCTACTAAAAAATATCCTCCCATCGCAAGTATACTATAACGATGAAAATCAATTCCTGTAAAAGTTACACCAATTGCCGTTGCCGTTAACAAAAATATAGATATTATTAATGTGAAAATTGGATATTGGCGTCTCAAACCTGTTAATAAAATCGGTGCATAGGTACCTAAAATAAGTGCATAAATTGTACAGTGATCAAGAACTTGCATTACTTTTTTTGCACGTTCATTCTTTAACCCGTGATAAACACTTGACATCGTATATAAAAAAATCATCATTAAACCATAAATAGAACCGCCTAACAAACCCCAATAATTTTGTTTTTTAATTGAAAAAAATATACATAAAAATAATGCTACTATTCCAAAACTACCCCCTACTATATGAGTAACCATATTGAAAATTTCTTCACCACGTGAATATTTGGGTAATTTTCGATCGTTAATTTTTGTTCTTGTCATGATATCAATTCCTTTTTAAACAATATTCCAAGAGATATAGCCTCTGTCAGTCGTAATTATATCAGCTTTTCTCAGTCTATCAATTCTCTTATTAAGAGAATTGATTCCCCATTAAATAGAACAATCATTGACATTAAATTCTATCAATAGTAGAATCAATTTATCAAATATATAAAGGGATATACAATTAATGGAACCATCTAAACTTAATCTCAAAATTTCAGAAAATCTTTTATTTTATCGTAAATTAAACGGACTTACACAAATACAACTTGCTGAATATCTCAATTATTCAAACAAATCCATTTCAAAATGGGAGCGTGGAGAAATAATACCTGATATTGAAATTTTATATAATTTATCAAATATTTATAAAATCACCGTATCTGAATTAATAGGACAAACACCGAAAAGTAAAGAAACGACATTAAAAATTAATGCGATAAAAAAAGAGCAACGTGCTTTTGAGCGTCAAAAAAAACGTACACTTGAACGGGCAAAAAAACAAATGAAAAAAAAATAAATATTTTAAAATACTACAATAAAAGCCTTGAAACAACACTGTTTCAAGGCTTTTATTTGGCAGGGGCAGAAGGACTTGAACCCTCGGCACGCGGTTTTGGAGACCGATATTTACATTAAAGCTTTCTTTTTTGAGGACGCCTTTTTTACGCCTATTTCCAGTATTTATAAGGCTTTTTGCGTTTTATACTTTCACCTCTTTTTATCTTATTTAGCTCACTTTCACACCAATATATTAGTCAAATGTTAGTCAAAAAATAGTCGAATTCCAATCAATTAAATCCTACTATATTTATGCAAAAAGTGGAATGATGAAAAAACTTTAAAAATATTTAATTTTGTTGTTGACAATCGGGTTTCCTTATGGTATTATATACTCACAACGAAAGAGGAGGTGATAACAATGAGCAAGAAAAGAAAAAAGCTTACTACCTATGAGATAGCAAGCTTAGTAATTAAAGCGATAGTTGCCGTATCCACTTTAATTACAGCAATAAAATGGTGGTAAGCCACCACGGCGGGGGAAACCCCGCCACCCGTAAGGACCATATTTAATATAACATAAAAAAGGGAGTAAAGCAAATGAATAATAAAATTTTAAACAAAAACTCTTTTTGGATTTTAAGCGCCTGTGCATTATCTATAATATCATTAAAAAATGGTGCTTCAATCCCTTTACGCATTGCGTTAGGGTGCAATGCCTTAATTTTAATGCTTGATTTCATACAATCTTTAAAAAAGATGATAAAAAAGTCGAAAACTGAAAAGGAGTGATTTTATGCCAAAGGGCAGTCCGAACAGGCAAACAATAGCAAACGAAAAATGGGTAAAAAATGCGGGCTTAGTTCGACATCAATTTAAATTAAAAAAAGAATTGATAGAGGCTTTTAAAAAGGCTTGCGAACGCAAAAACATTACACAAACAAAAGCTATTACAGATTTTATGGAAGAATTTATAAAAAATTAAGCAAACAAAAAAAGACGGCAAGCGTTATGCCTGCCGTCTTTTCATATATAAAAAGTAATATTCACCCTTTATAAAAGCTGATTAACTCTTTTTTGTACTTCTGCAGGATCATATCCCGCCTTTTTTAATTTTACTTTTCTGGTTAAGCCGTTGCCCCATTTTCCCTGTATAACTTCTCTCGCTATTTCATCTATGCTCTTTCTTTTTGGTGCTGCCACAAGGGCATTTACCCTATTCTGAACAGCGTTGTAGTCATAACCTGCCTGTGATAAGCGTTTTTTTCTTTCTTCGCCGTTGCCCCACTTGCCACTTATGACTTCATTTGCTATTTCATCAACGCTTTTTCTGTTCGGCTGCGGTGTCGGTGCCGCCGTTTTAGTAAAGCCGTTAAGTCCGTTTGCCTTAATAATAGTGGGAAAATCCATATCGCATAAATTCATATCAACACGACCGTTTACACCAGGAACAGAGCCGTCAGATGTGTACTGCCATAAACCGTAAGGGTCGGTATAAGTGAGCTTGTCCGCCCACTGTGCAACCCAAACGGTAAAGCGATAACGGACATCACGGGATATAACATTTAAAAGGTGAGCCTTTGAGGTATAAAAACCTGCATAATAACCCTTTTGCTCCATTTTTTCACAAAAGGCTTTTACAAGGCTTGAGCAAAACTCCATACCTCTTTTTATCTGCTTTGCTTCCTCTATATCAAAATATACGGGATATTCAAAGGTTTTCCCTTTTATACATTCATAAAAAGCCTCCGCCTCTCGTCCTACTTCCTCTACACTATCGGCGTAGGAATACCAATAGGTGCCCACGGGCAAACCTGCTGCTTTTGCCTTTGCATAATTTTCCTCAAAACGTATATCCTTTTGCTTTGAGGTGTTGCCATAGCCCGCACGGAGTATCACAAAATCAATCCCCGCATTTTTCAAAGTCTTAAAATCAACGCTACCATTGTGCTTCGATAAATCTACACCCTTTTTACTCATTTTCCGCCTCCTCTTTAAGCTCTTTTAAAGTTTCGTCAGCTTTTAATGCCTCTTGTGTAAAGCTGTTATTTTTCCACCACGCCCAAAGCGTAGCTCCTACCGTTGCACAGATTGTCAATCCCTTATAAAGCTCATCCTCTGCAAAGGGCAGCGGGTTTTTTCCGCTTGCCTGCAAAAGCTGATTTATAACAGCCAAAATCAAGACAATTGTCCTTACGATCGTTTCGGTTTTCACCGTCTTTTTTTCTGTCATTTTTCTACTCCTTTTTTATATGTTTGTTATTTCTTTTCCGTGGGAAGTTCCAAAAACTTGTCGTGAATATCGCACATAACGCCGTTGACACCTAACGCTTCGTACTGCTTCCAGCAATTTTCAAAATTTTCTCTTGCATAAATCGGTGCATATCCCTTATCACACCATCTGTTATAATCATTAATCATTTGTGCACGGAGCAGTGCCTGTACACCGAGTTTTAATGCCTTAATGCTTCCGACCTTTTTATGTGCGAGGGCATATACACCTTTTATAATCGCAATTATGAGAGCGGGAGTACCTATGATTGTTAATATGTAATACCATTTCATACGGTGTCTCCCTCATTATCAGACGGTGGAGTTTCCTCGTCCTTAAGCTCTTTAAGCTTCTTTTTGATAGCTTTGAGCTTTTTTAAAAATTCCTCTTTTGTTAAAATTTTAAAATTTGAATTTATCATAATAAAACCTCCGCAGTTTTTACATTTGCTATTTTTTTATATTTTACAACAAGACCTTTCGCACCTTTTAATAAATAGCCTATAGCATTTACAATATCGTTTGCCTGTTCTGTATTTTCACCTTTTATCGCAAAAATAACACGGCTTTGTATATATAAGATTTTGTTTGAATCATCATAAGTAGCTATATTTGATATTCTGAACGATTTTAAAGTGCCTGCAATATACTGTAAAAACTCAACATCTACAGCCGTATTATCCTCCGTGATTGTATATACTTTTTCAATTTCCACACCCTTATCAAAACTTATCAAAGAATTATTATCCTCTGTTATTTGTTCTTCAGGTGTTATTCTAAGGTCAGGAAATATATTCGTATATTTTTTATCAAACAATATTTTATTGTTTACAATTTCACATTTTCCGCATTTCACTAATAATCTTAGGGTTATTTCACCGTTCTCAATTTCCGAAGCATCCACAATAACATTGAAGATTTCATCTTCTTTGGGCGTATTGTTAATTATTTCATCAATAGTTATTGCTTCTTTTCTCGGGTAAGTTATGAGGTTTTCCGTGCTTTCTATCTTGGTTTTAAGCTCTGATATTTCCGTGATAATTTCTTTAAAATCGTTGTTGCTTTCAGCAGCTTCTTCCTCATTAAAGGCAGATTTTTTAACCTCTATATAAAAAACTTGAGAAGATAAAAGCTTATCATCTTTATATAATGCAATTTCCGCTCTTGCTGTTCCTGCGGAAGTTAAGCATTGCTCGGAAAGCTCAACGGATATTTTTCCGTCTGATATTTTGCAAGACGATATAACGGCTTTTCCGTCCGCTTTTGTAAGTTTAAGCTTTGCTGTTGTTCCGTCCTCAAGTTTAAGCGGTTGCCCGCTTGATAGAGGCACAATATCTATAATTCTGCTGTCCTTGTCATATTGCTTTGCGAATACCGTTATAGTGATAGTGTCTCGCCCGAAATCAAGTGCAATTTGTTTTTTTATTACCATATTTTCAATACTCCTTCTTAAAAGATTTTTTTCCAGTCATACCAGATATGACTGTATTCATACCACGAAGGATATATGCGGCGGAGCAGTTAAACGCCGTGTATCTTTGCATAAAATTCCCGTTGCTGCTACAGATCACCTCTAAATATCCTGCCTTTTGTAGTGGGTAGTTGCTGTGGGGATTATTTATAATGTTCTGATTTTCATTTTGAACATAAATACCGCCTGTTTTTAAATCGTTCAGATTTTCCGTTCCGTCAAGTGCTTTTACAAAACCTTGTACCTTATAGCCATTCATCATAATATCACCGCCTACATCAAGAGCGCTTTGCGGATTGTGCCGATTTATTCCGACTTTCTTTTTCCTGAACGATACTAAAGGTAAACTCTGTGGAATTGTAAAGGTCATATAGGCGTTTGTTAATTTATCCGCTATGTATAACTGCACATAAAAAGAAAAATCGCTATCAGCCGTTATCCATTCGTTTATATTAAGGTTAAAGCTATCAGCCGTTGAATTAACACTTGATGTAATCTCTGTCCAAGTTCCATATGTGTTATCGCTTGTTTTTTTGAGGCGATACTCCATTTTCCTGAAAGCGTTTTTATTTTCCGTTCCTACCTTAACAGGTGAAAAACTTCCGTTTACGAATATTTGCAGAGTATTTTCAACATCATTTATTCTGCGAATTTCGCATTCGCCAAACTTTATATTTTCATATGGTATAACCTTTATATTTTTTGTCTTTTTAGCTGTATATCCTCTTGTATCGGTAACGGTTATAATTAGCGGTAAGCTTCCGCTTTTTGATATAGAGCCTATATTTAAGGTAGTACCGCTTGAGCTGATAGACTTATCACCGACAGTTGCCGTATAACTTGATATTGAAGCTCCGTTTTTAGGTATTGCGGGCAATATAACCGCCTTAAGCGTACTTATATCCGCAACCAATATTTGATTGTTTCCTGTAAGTTCCGCCGTTGTGCCGTTTGTATCGGAAAATGAAAAATCGGTAAAGGTCGGTGCTGAATTTGCAGCGGAGGTCTGAATATTTGCGATCTTTTTTGAGCTTTCGCCTATATGAGTATTTCCTCTGTATGTATTAAGCCCGTATGTAGCGGTTAAGCTCTTGACATTTGACATACAATTTAACACTTGCGCCCGTTGTGCCGCCGTCAGCTTTATTGTATTAGGACCGTTATTAAGTTTTAAATTTGTAAGAGTTAATAAGTTTTGACTGCCGTTAGCAATATCTATGCTATGGGTATAGCTTGTATCGTAAACGATAGTATTAAAAGTTAAATTAACCGTTGCGTTGTCTATGTTCAGCGTGTCTATCGACTGCCACAAAGAACCGCCAAGCGTTTTAACGGTTGTGCTTCCGCTTTCGCCGTAAACCCCATTTTTCTGTTTTCTTGCTTTAATCTTAATGCTGTATGACACATTCGGAGTTAATCCGGATATAGTGTATATTCCCGTGTCGGTTGCTGCGGAGGTCTTAAAGATTGTCCAGCTACCGCCGCCATTTATGGAATATTGCCATATATCACAAGCTACCGAGGCGGTAGCTCTGATGTCAACACTATTAGCCTTAATATTTGAAGTCGAAACATACACGGTAGGAGCGGCACGGTCAAGCGTGGTAAGCGGTACATATCCGCCGAAGTCAAACCGCATAGAACTGTTATTTATCGTGCTTTTTGCTTTAAGTAGTATATTAAAGCTGCCGTCTGCAGAGTGTCCGATACTAACACCCGTTATACCTCCGACAAGCTCCCATTGATTTGCATACTTAAGCTTCTGACCTGTAGTTATTGCGTGGTTATATGCTGTACCGCCTATTGTGAGGGTAAGCGTTCCCTCGCCGTAGGTGGTATAGCCGCTATTTGTTCGACACATCTGCACATAAACATTTATATATGAGGTGTTTGCCGTATCGTTTAAACTGCTTTCATCACATACTATGCGAGCTTTTGTATAGCTGCTTATCTGTATTCCGCTTTCATTCGGATAAAATCTTATTATTCCCATTTTTTCACCCGCCTTTTAATCTAAAAGTACAAAATCCACGCCGTCGGAGCGTGGTACAAACCGCCCTTTATCGCCTATGGTAAGTTCTTTTACAATATCGGTTTTTTGAAGTTCAGTACGATCTTTGTTAACTGTCAAAACCGTTTTATTTTCGTGCTTGACGGCAAATTGTGTATTATCAATAATAGTTTCGGTCTGACTTTCGGAGTTTGATATATTTATACCTTTACGGTCGACCTTTACATTTGTTGTATAAATTTCATTAGGTGCGGGAGTCCAGTACCTTTTATCGCTTCCCTCCGCAAGCATAATGTCAGCTATATACAGACTGTCGCCTGTGCAAGAGGCGGTAAAAATAACCTCACTGTCCGTTGCAGTAAAAGTTAATGTATATTCCGTCCAGTCGGTTTCAGTTATCGTATCAAGAGCCTTTAAGGTTTCTTCGCCGTTTTTTATGCTTACAGTGCAAATATTGCTTGTGTCGCATTTTGCCTTAAAGGTAAGGGTATAGGGGCTTCCGCTTTGTACGGTTATTTTCTGCGTTAAATGCCCCTCACGCACCCTAAACATTGCTTTAGCTGTGGTTTTATCCAGTGCCTCGCCCTCACGCATGGCGGTTATGCTGCCATCTGTTTCCCAGTCATCAGATAAGCCGCCGAGTGCGCTTGAATTTTGCACATAGTTAATACCGCCGCTTGTTTTGTCTGTGAATTTAAGGTTTAAGCCGTCTATCGTCTGCCGAAGCTCCGATATTCTCGTTTCAAGCGTTTCAGCATTTCCGTTTACAACAGTTTGCACTGATTTTATAAGACTTAAAAGTTGCTCATCTGCAGCTGAAAAAGCCTGTTCAAGACTTTGTGCGGTATTTCCTATTTCGTTTTTTACTTCCGTTTTATATGATTGTGATATGGCTGTGCTTTGAATACTGTCGGCTTTTATGAGTGCACCGTTTATAACGCCTGCTCTTATAAAGTCTGCAACAATAGTTCCGTCCATTGTTATTGCAAGGTCATAATTTCCGTTATATCCTGTTTTAGAAAACCCTAAGCCTGCGGAGTTCCACCTCCACACATTTACAGCCTCGTCAATGTTTGGTTTATCAAGTATGAGGATCTCCTGCGGACTTTCGGCAGGGTGTAAAATTACATAACCGCCTTTATGCCCTGTGATAAGGGCTGTTGCATTGGCTATTGCCTCGGAAAGCTCTTTTGTTGCGTTTGCAAATCCCGTTTTAACATTCCCTTTAAGTTCGGAAAGCTCCGCCGTTTGCTTGTTTATCGTATCGGCAAAGCTACTTTTGCTATCGCCGAGGGTTATTGATATATACCTTTCATTTAAGCAGTCATATTCAGTTTTTATGACCTTTGCCTTTGTTTTTACGCCAAGGGCGGAAAAACGCACCTCTACCGTATCGCAAAGGCATACCCTTTCAAGCGGTGCTATGTTTTTGTATTCTTCTGTCTGCCAGAGCTGAACAAACGACACCTTGATATTTATCTTTAGACTTCCCAAATTATTTGCGTTTATATATGAAAGTGCTTTACTTCGGAGTGCTTCCTCGGTTTTCGATTCGCCATCGCTGAATTTTTCGGACAAATCAAGAATAAAGACCTTATTATGTCCGACATTTTCGGCGTTAGTTATGGGTATAAGTTTTTCAGGAAGATATAAATATATTTCCTCATTGGCGGTATTTTGATATTTAACAAAGGGCAAAATATGCGTATAGCAATCGGCTATATTCGCCTCTTGGTTTAAATCTTTTAAATTTTTACCATATACAATGCTTACGCCTCTGTCAGCTCCTCTATGTGCGTGAAGCTTAACGGTGAAATTATCAAATTCAAATTCACCGCCCCAAGTGTCAAGGGCAGAGCCTCTTTGTCCGCCTAAAAGAGCTCTCAAGCTGCAAGGCTCTTTTATTTCCGTGCTGTTAAGCGTTGAGATATCGCTGATACAAGTAAAAGCGCAGGGCAAGCCTGCGCTCTCAAAAGCCTTATTTATCGCCGTTTGAGGTGTTGCGTTTTTTACGCTCCAGCCTGTAGATGGCAGCCCATTAAGGTCATATGATATATGCTCTGCATTATATGTTATATATCCTCCAAGCGGTTTACTTGATTTGTAAATGCGGAAAAGCTGCGGTGCGGAGGTTTCGTTTGCTTTCGCCTTAATGATAGCTCCCTCTGAAAGCTCATCATAAAATCGCCCGGTCAAAGGATATTGAAATGTAAGCTCATATTCGCCGTTTCTTTCCTCCAGAACACTTGCTGTAATAATATCGGATAAAAAGCCTATGCCGTTATGAATAAAATCCGTTTCGTTTTTATTATATAAAATCGGTATCATCTGCAACACCACCTCGGTTTAACTTCGATTTTTTGCACATTACCCGTCCACGAGATAAGGTTTTTACCCGGTAAAAATTCAGGGAAATCAAGCCCCGTCATTTTATTATTTTGCGGCACAATGCCCTTAAAAGCATTCATAATTTCGCCGTCAATTTCTATATACTCCTCAACACCTGTAAAGCTGTACGCTTTATCGTTTATATTTAAGGATATATTTCCGCTGCCGTATATCTTTATGTACGGCTTTGAGGAATAAACCTCGGCGTTGTAAATCTCGCCTGAGGTTTCAAAGGTAATTAAATCATCGCCATCAAAAGAATATTTAAAGGGCTTGCAATTAAAGCTTATTGACATTTTTCCAAGATTTTTAAGTTCCTGTTCGATATCAATATCTCCGTTATATGCTGCAATGCGATAATATTTTTTATCATATGTGTCATAAAGCTTAAAATATCCGGACCTTGCCGAAAGCCAAGCCGTGATTTCATGGGCAAGATCAGCAAAATCCTTATCACTCCGATTTAAGATTGCGGTTTTATATGTTATATCTACATTTTTATATCTGCCGTTATCGGTGATAAGGTCGCCACTTCGTCCCGGAACACTCGTAAAGGTTAGATCTCTACCCGCCGCTTTATATGTGTTTTTACCTGTAATTACGAGGTCAAAATCAAGAGAGGAACGGTCGGAAAATATGAAATAAGGTAAAACGCTCATCTAAAAACCACCCTCCGTCTATTTGATAAATCTCCTAACGCTTCATCATAAGCTTTTGCAGTATGTCCTACAAGTTCGCCTGTATTAAGCACCACATCAAAGCCAAGACTCTCCAAAAACTGTGGAAAATACCGTTCTATAAGGTCAAGCAATCTTTCAAGCTTTGCTGTAAGTTCAGCATTTTCATTTTGGACGGCGGATTTTATCATATTTAAGAGTGAGCCTGTTCCTACAACGGTTTCACTACCTGTTTCACCACCTGCCATAAGCTGCCCTGTGGCATTGTTATAGCCGAAAATAGTCGGTTTGTTCATAATCATGCCACTATCCATAGCCTTTGCGTACCAATCAATATTGAATTTAGGCACTTTAGGCGGCGATAAACTGAAACCTCCATCTATTTTTATATGCGGCATTTTAAGCTTTGGTAGCGACCAACTGAAATTGAAAAAGCTCCTTATTCTATCTATGGCATTTCTTACAATTTCTTTTAGTTTATTAAAAGTATTGTCGAATTTTCCTTTTATATTCTCAAGGTTGTTTATCACATCGTTTTTAAGTGCTGAAAAGCCCTCGGTAAATTTATTTTTAATTCTTTGCCAAAATTGAGAAATAGACGCTATTATTTTGTCATACCAAGGCAAAACGGCGTTGCCTATGCCTAAAAATATACCTTCAAGAAATTTCGGTATTCTTTTTATCATTCCAAGCTTAACGGTTATGAAATAATCAAGAGAAGCCTTGACCATTAAAGCTAACGCCTTTAAAAGTGCGGGCAGGCTACTAATTATGGCATATAAAATCTGCTCAATTGCCGTTGGCCAATAGTCCATAAGACTTTGCATTATTTCCGGCATTGCAACAACTATCATTTCTATAAGCGAAACAAGACCGTTTATAATCTCCGGTAGATTAGATAAGATAGCGTTTACAATCAGCATTATAAGAGCGGGTAGAGCATTTATTAAGCCCTGCATTATTTGAGGTAATGCTTGCACTAAACTTAAAACAAGCGACATCACTGCGTTTATAAGGCTTGGCAAAACACCAAGAATTATATTCACAAGTTCGGGAAACATTGATACAACTGCCTGAAGTAGTGACACTGCCCCATTTAAAAGTGGGGATAACAGTATCGATAATAAATTAGGTATTTCTTCCGCTAAAGACATTACTATAGCTTGTAAAGCTATAACAATTCTTGGGAGCAAATCTTTTATTTTCGGGATAATATTATTAGAAAAGGTTATCATAGAATCTAAAAGGTTCTGTATAAGCTTACTTAAATCCTGTTTTTCATCCGTCATTCCGGTCAAAAGGTTAGCCCACGCACCTTTAACCATTCCAAGCGAACCTTGTATTGTTGTACTCGCTTCTTTTGCTGTTGTTCCTGTTATTCCGAGTTCAGTTTGTATCACATGTATTGCACTTACAACATCTGCATAGGATGAAATATCATATTTTATACCGCTTAATTTTTCAGCATCTAAAAGTAGCCGCTGCATTCCCTCTTTTGTTCCACCATAGCCGAGTTGTAAATTATCCAGCATTGTGTAATTCTCCTTGGCGAATCCCTGATATGCTACTTGAATACGCTCAATTGACACACCCATCTTATTGGCATTATCAGACATATCGACAATTGCCATATTAGCCGCTTCAGCAGCCTTCTCTGTGTCGCCACCCAAAGATTTAAGTAAAGATGCGGAAAAGCCTGTTGCGGTTTCCATATACTGATTAGCGGATAATCCTGCTGTTTTATATGCTTCATTCGCATATTGTTGAACTTTGCCGGCACTGCTTTTAAAAAGAGTTTCTATTCCCCCAACCAATTGTTCATAATCCGCATAGCTTTCTATCGCTTTTTTACCGACACCTACAAGTGCCGTCATTCCTGTGCCTACACCTGTAGCTATTGCCGCACCTAAAATCTTCGCACCTTTTCCGATTTTAGAAAAAGCTTTAGACATTTTTTTCTTTGTCTTTTCACCTTTTTTAGATACTTTATCAAGTCCGTCTTCCGCTTCTTTTGTGTGCAATCCTACGATTCCCGCAAGTTTAAATATAATGTTCAATCTTCCACCTCCTCTGCATTAAAATTTTCTAAAATGTTATGGGAAGATTTTACGGTTGTTTCAATTTCGCTGTCTTCCCATTCGGCTGTATCTTTTAACAGTGAAATATCAGATGTTTTTCTTTCAGTTAAATCCGTATATTCCGCCCATGATAAATCTACAACCTTGTGCAACCAATGCTCCCACATAAGTTTTTCTTTATGAGCGGTTAAAAACTGTTCTATCCACAAATTAAAATGCCCAATCTTAAGCATATTATTTATAAGCAAAAAGGGACTTGAATATTCTCTGAATACCAAGTCCCAAAACTGAATATCGTTTAACTTAAAAATTGTGAAACAACCTTGAAAAAATCCCTGAATTCCTCTTTTTTGAAAAATGCGATTAACATTTGCGTAAATTCTATAAGATTAAGTGTTCCGATTTCCTCTTTGGATTTTCCGCTTGCGTTTGAAAGAATTGCATATATTTCATTTTTGCAATTTCCTAAATTTTCAATTACAATTCCTGCCAAATCCGCAAAAATCGAAACTCCTACGGAATAAACAAGCTCATCATTATCTTTTTCACTTTTTTGCGACAACGATTTTACAAGTGTTGTCATTTCGGAGGGGTCAAAAACATTTTTTAATTGTTTAAAGCCTATCTTTTTAAGCAGTTCAACCATCGGAAATATATCATTTGCCGTAAGTTCTTTAAATTCAAATTTTGTTTCATTCATTTTTTAAACTTCCTTTTTAGTTTTTGCTTTTGTTTCAGGCACTTTTTCAACTAAAAGCTTGCTGACCGTTTCGATTTCAGCGAGTCTCTCTTTGGTTATATCTATAACAGTGTCAACTTCATACTTTTTTCCTGTATATTTATCAAAAAATTCCTTTATAATTCTAACTTTCATAGATATCTCCATTAAGCTGTGTTTTTAGGATAATAAATATGATAAGGTAGAGTGTCTAAAGCACTGTCAAGCTCTGCATGACATTCAAAGGTGTATTTACCGATACCTTCCTCTTTGTTTTTTCCCTCAACTTCAAATCCACTTGTGCAAAGAGCATTGTCCATTATCACAATTACATTTTTACCTGCAAGATTTTTACCGACAAAAGCGATATTTTCATAATAATCTCCTTCCGTTAAATCCGCCCTGCTCTCTATAACTTCAAAATTTTCATCTGCGGAAGTTCCCTCTTTTGCAATTAAAGCTGTCTTAATATGCTCTTTTGTGAGCTCAAGTAAATTAAGCTCCATTTCCGCTTTTTCACCGATCTTAACCTTAAGACCTTTAACTGCAACAAGAGCTCCGTCAGCCTCTATATCCTTAAATTCGGGTTTAATGGATAATTTAGAGCCACCTTTGGTTGCACCGATACAGCTTTCTTTGAAATTCCATTTTTTAGAACCTGAATCAAATTTTAATCCCTTGTGAATTGTCCCTGCACCGAACATTATAGATTTAGGTGTATCTGTATTAACGCCTGTTCTTCCTTCTAACATTAGTTTGTCCTCCATTCTTTAATATTTAAATTTATTTGTATTCTTTTAAGCCCTTGTTCACCTGTTGGTATCATAAAGGCGTTTTCATAAGATACGGCAATACCCGTATTATTTATAATATCAGTAATTCCCATGCTTGTTAGATGTGTTTTTATGCGGTCTTTTATCTTTTCCAAAGACAGATATGTTTTATCTGTTGTCCCCGTAAGGATAAATGCACCCTCTTCCTTTCCGTCCTCATCTCTGCTTTCCAGCTCCTGATATTCACCTATAAAAAACGGAAATGACAAAGGCTTTGTCCACTCCATATATTCATACGGAATTGACAAACCCGACAACAAATTGTTTATGTAATTTAAAGTTTCAATCGTCATTTTATTTCTCCGAATTTCGCTTTTGCCAAAGCTTCAACGGTCTTTTTTGTCTGTTTGAAAGCACTAAACAACATTCTTCTCGGTCTTTTTCCCACAGTTTTATGCGTTTTTCCTTTTTCATCCGTCCATATCCAAGGAGTTTTTCTTCCATTTCCGTTAACCGCATAAATTCCCGTTCCGAATTCTTCCCAAATAGCATTATCATAATTTGAGCCGATAGAACACTCCCCTGCAGCCTCATCTACACTATGTTGCCAGGAGCGTTTCGTCGCCCCCGTTTTAACCTTTGTGTTTCGTGCCGCCTGTGCTTCAATTTCAGATCCCGCCTCTTCTAAAAAAGCGGTCGCTTTATCGTGCATAATATTTTTTATGATTACAGAATAATCTTCAAAAATAAAATCAGACACCCTGACCGCCTCCTACATATTTAAGATAAATTTCTATATGTTTATGCAGTTCCATAGGATCATCAATCAATAATATTTGATAAATGCCGTCTTTATATATAAGTCTGCCGTTTTCTGCTGTTAAACCACGAGGTAACATCCCATAATCACATAAAAATACATGTGTGCTTTCCTGAACTTTTGCATCATATTTAGACAGCTCATTTTGACCGCTTGAATAATCAATAAAACCTCTTGTGGTCTGTTCCGCCTTGTTCCAGGATATAACAGCTTCTCCAATTTCGTTTATCGTATCCGTTTTTTTTATTTCAAATCTTACCTCGACATTTCCGCCTAACATTGCCCAAACCTCGCTTTAATATATGGAGTTAAAAAGCCCATAAGAGCTGCAGGATACCCCATAATCTCATTGTTTTTATCTTGTTCAAAATATGTAACGGAGTGTCTTGATATGGTTTCAGATTTAACTCCTATTCTTGATAAGCTGTCTAAATCCCACTGCAATAATTTAATAACCCCTGCTTTTATATCATCAGGATACTCAATTTTCGTAATTAAATTATGCCTTACGGGATATAGTTTTTTATCAAGCTCCGTTCTTTTTTCTGATTCAAAAACATTTTTCACTATATAAAGCCCATCATTCACACCACTTTCAGATATCTGGACGGTATCACCCCTTTCAATAAAAGGGTGATACCCGTTAAGCATATGAGTCTTATAGCTTATACCGCTGTCGGCAGCAAATCTAATGCCACGCTTTTGAAAGTTGTTATTTGTATAGGAGCGAATCAACAACTCTAAAGCATTAAGTTTCGACTGTATTTCGTTTTCGCTAAATTCACTGTGTGTTTTCACCTCCGGCAAATCTCTGACTTCAAAAGCGCTTATAATCATTCAATTCACCGCCTTTTGATTTTAAGCAGATACCGTTTCTGCAAATTCCGCCAAAACAACCTTTGCCTGATTTGTAATTGCGACACCGTAAAGCTTATCCACGCTTATATCTGTTGTTCTCGAAAGAGTATGTCTTTCGGTTTCGACATTTGTATCCCTCTTAATAAAAACGGTAAGTGCCGCAGCCTCATCCTCCGTTTCATTGTCGCCGTTAAGCTTTATAATCGGATTCATGTATTTTCCCGCTGTCGCTTTAATCTTTTTTGAGGGCACAATTCTAACTCCGGCAATCATTCCGATTTCACCTGTGAGCATTACATCACCCGTGTACTTTGTCTTATCGACAAAATCCTTGTCAAGCCTTATCTGTGTAACCTGCTTCGGATTTACAAACATAACCTTTTCCGATTGCACCTCTTCATCAAAAAGGTCGCAAGCGTTCACAATTCCTGAATAAGAAACTGCTTTAGAGGCATCTTTTGTATATTTAAGCTGTGCTGCCGAAAGAGCTGTGATTGCATCGTTGTCCACCTTTGCGGCAATAGATTTCGCAAGCTGTGTATTTGTTTCGCCGACAGGATTTCCATATCCTGAAAGCACAGCTTCATCAGTAAGAGAAACAGCTTTCATAGCCTTTTTAACCTTAAAGGTTTCCGTTGAGGTTTCAAGCCCTACCGTTCCTACCGCTACGCCCTCGGCTACATCCTCCGCATCGCCTATATACTTGTAAGACGGAACGGTGATAGTATCACCGGCTCTACCCTGTAATGTGGTATCTATCTTTGCAAA
Source organism: Candidatus Fimenecus sp. (assembly GCA_052169395.1). Taxonomy (GTDB): domain Bacteria; phylum Bacillota; class Clostridia; order Oscillospirales; family Acutalibacteraceae; genus Fimenecus. The sequence goes on from JBQNCN010000001.1 coordinate 275,044, forward strand.
AGGCGTCACCACGATTTTTTCTTTAATTTTTGCTGAAATCATATCCGCCATAACCTGCGGATTTACCAATTTTTCAAGTTTTGTTACTGTTGCCATTTGTTTTTACCTTCCTTTTTTAATTTTCTTTCTTCCCCGTAAGCTCGTTATATAGCTCGGGGCTCTCGTCAAAGACTTTCAGTCGCTCTTGATAGCCCATTTTCGCAAAGTCCTCTTTACTGATTTTTTTATCGGGATTTCCGTCTGGAAGCTTATTCTCATCAATCTTTTTTTGCGTTGAGCTTTCAAATTGATTCGGAAATTTAGTTTTTAATTCATCCAGCTTGTCCTTAATTCCTGATATTTCTCCCTTTTCATCAAGCTTTAATTCTCCTTCTTCTTTAAGCTTAAATGTTAAATAATCAATATCTGTTGCCTTTGCCGACAAAAGAGCAACCTTTACTGCATTTTCCAGCTTTGATTTTTCAAGCTCCGTTTCAAGTGCCTGTACCTTTGTTTCATATTCGGTAAGCTTGCTTTGTAAGGTTTCATTGCCTTGAGAGCTCTTCTTCATTTCCTCTATAAGCGTGTTAGCCTCGCCGTGCTTCTTCTCAAGTGCTTCAAAATCCGCTTTAAGCTTGCCGTACCTTATATCAAGATTTTCCTCGGAAGATGTATAGATTTTGTTTTTCTTCATTTCCTCCGCCACTTTTTTCAGAGCCTCTTCATTTAAGCCCTGTGCTTTCAAAATTTCCTGTAAGTCCATTTCTTTTCTCCTTTTCAAATTATGATTTTTACAAGTTACATCTTGCATTTTGAAATACTCTCTTTTACCTCTGACTTTTGAAGAGGGTTTTTTATATAAAAAAACACCCCGCTTTCGCAAAGTGCTTTTGACAACTTATTTTTACATATTAAAAAAGCTACACCCTAAGGTATAGCTTTTAAATCAGGTGGGACTGTCAATGGGCTCCCACATTTCTCGACCCACTTTTCAGTGGCGCGTTGGAGACAGATTCTCAACCTCTGATTTCATTATTATATTATCATTTAAATTCTATTTAGTCAAGCACTTTTATATTATTCCACAATAATTTATTGTTTCGGTCTAAATTCTTCACCTTTCTTTTTGTTATTTTTTGATAGTGTATTACATATCCAGCATTATGTTTTACAATAGCACACTCCATACAACTTTTACTCTTCTCCCCTAAAAATTTATACAACAGAATTGAGTTTTTATGGTGCGCGATGTTATCAGCAATAACATCAGGCGTTTTTATCACATCCTCAATCATTAGCCATTCTTTTTCACCGATTTCTTTTCCGTGCTTTTTTATAATTCGTTCTAAAGATTGCCGTTCAATTATAACTTCGGTGCTTTTAAAATTCTTTAATTCATTTAAATCCGGAAGTTTTCCAATAGAATATTTACCAAATCGAAGTTTAGAGGATACATTTTCACCTTGTTTTAAAGCTTTTATTGCTGTTAAAGACTCCTTTTTGAAAGTTTTTAAGTCAGTTGTTTTTTCCAACCTTTCCAGATACTTCTTTTCAAAGTCTTTATATCCTGAACACTTTATCAGCTCACCTGTGATATTGTTCATTTTGGAGTAAGTTTTTTCGCCCTCTACCGCAAGCCTTGCCCTTGATACTATCCGACATCTGCAGTTGCAGTCTTCTGAAGGCGTTCCGAAGCCGCCCGGATACATAACCTTTAAACCAGAAACCTCAAACGGCTCATCAACTTCACAATATTTTCCGTCAAGCTGTCTGTGCAGCAGTCTTGTGTTTCCGTCAAGGGTGCTGTCCCACTGTTTTACTACATCAGCACCTCTCTCTTTCACCGCTTTTATGCTGTCGCTTGTCGCTTCGGAGTGTATTCTGCCGCTTTCCGTTCTTACAATCCGCATTGTTCGGTTAAGGTTTGCCTGTCCGTAATTGCTTATATTTCGTGCTATGGCTTGATAGGACTTTTCAGCTGAAATCCCTCTTGAGATTTCAGAAAGCACCTGTTTTTTCAAAAGCTTTGTGTTGCCGCCGAGCTTTTCAGAAAGCTTAAATCCGTCTGCGGTCTTTCTTGCTATTGAAATCGCTTTGTTAGGGTCTATTGGTACAACCATAGGTACTCCTTGTCCTTGCAGGTCGTACATATTGCCGATAAAGCCCGTTTTATAACAATCCTTTAAATACCCATCAACAGTTGTATAGTTATTATTTTTCAGCCGTTTAAGACTGCCCTCAATTTGCTTTTCAAGTCTTTTTTGATACTGAATCTGATAGATTTTAGAAGCCGAAGCTTTATCGGCTTGAAGCAGTTCAATTTTAGACTTAACAATCGCAAGAGCCTCAGCATAATTCTTTTCAAGCTTATTAAGCACTGCTCTTTCATTTTCTAAGTTCAGTCCTGCAAGCTCAAGCTGTCGCTTATTCATTTTGTGATATTCCCTTTAATATTTCAGAAGCTTTATGTAAATCCGTATTTCCGTCTAAATCCACACTCTCCATAACCTCATCATAATCAAGGCTCAAAATATCACAAATCTTTTTAAGTGCTTGCTCCTGACCTATAAGGCTTGCCGCATTTAATATTGTTTCTATTTTCGTTTGATTTGTCTGTGCTGTTTTAAGCTCAATTTCCGCATTATCAGAGGCATTTGTCATAATTTCACGCTTAAATTTGATTTTAACATCGGAAATTTTATACGCTGTTCCGTTAATACGGTTTATATCGTCTATAACAATCTTTAAAATCTCATTTAAGAATTGTCTTACTTTAAATTCCAGCTTATTACATTTCATATCTAACAGTGCATAGCGTGATTTAATAACAATATTTGTTATATTTCCATCTCCTACCTGTGCAGAATTAAAGCCCATTCCAAAACGATAGATATTCTTTTCATCCTCCTGCATTTTTGTAAGTCTTGCCTGATACGGCACATCTACCGTTTTAATATCTATTCCGCCCGAATCGCCAACACCTATCATCTTTTTTGTTTTGATATTTTGTTCAAGCTCATCTAAATTATCCCCGGCAAATCCCTTAACAATGTGTAAAGGGTGGTCAAAATCCACAAGATTATTAGACATTCCGCAAGACATCATATCATAATCATCTATGATAGGCTTAATAGGCTTTAAGCTTGACTGTTGCTTTTTATTGTTATCAAGCCTGAAAAAAGGAATAAACCCTAATCCGTCATAATATAGTGCCGTATCATTCGGTTTTTTATATATTACATGAGGTCTCGGATTTAATTCCTGTTCTTCATCAAGTAAAAGTTTCCCGTTTTCCTGAACATAAAAAATGGTTTGTTCGTCATCCCAAATTTGAATGCGCTTTACCATCTTGTTATCTCTACGATTTAAATCGTTGTACCAATAAATAACATAGTCTTTTCCATATTCGGTTTCTTTTGCCTTTACTTCAATAACACCGGAACCGTCTGCACATTGAAAGCTTAAAGTGCCGTTATTATTGCGATAAGCATATAAATATTCAAAGCCTTTAATCTGTGATCCTGTTATAACATCTGCAAGAACAGATTTAAAATCTTCCGTAAAGTACAGTTCAAGCTTTTCAGTCAAATCCCTTAAATCCGAATGAAAAAGTCCGCCTTCCCCGGACAGCATATACTGCGTTGTCTGGTCGACAAGTTCGGTAAAGAACGGATGGCTTATTTTAATATTTGCTCTCGTAGTATCCTCAATAAGCTTTCCGTCATAATTATAATAAAAAACACGATATCTTGTGATATCGTGCTCTGCATCATAATATTTTTGTCCAATCTCCGCTTTTCGCTTTTTTGCAGAGACAGCATCTTCTGATATAAATTTTAAAATTTCCGTTTCTGTAAGCACCTTTACACCTCTTTTTAATATATCCAGCCTTTTTTCTTAACATAGCTCTCAACGGCATATCTCATCGCATCCATTAAATGATTGAAATCGTCAATGGGTCTATTTATTTTATTTCCGAATTTATCTTTATCCCAAGTATAATTTGATATTTCCGTTATAAAATTATTACACCTTCTGTCTATAATTATTTCAAAATCCTGTATCCACTGAATACCGTTGTTAATGCTGTCGGCTCCCTTTTTCGCTCCTTTCACCCTTAAGCCCAGACCGCAAAGCTCATCAATACTTTTAGGCTCTGCACTGTCGGCAATTATTCTTTCTTTTCCGTAGCTCATTTTCGTGATTTTTTCGGCAATTTTTTTATTTGACAGACCCTTTTCATAAAGCTCATCAAAAACATATGTTTTTTTATTTTTCAAATCAAGCATACCGCAGAACAACGCCGTTGGGTCATTTGTATACCCGAAATCCAGACCAAAAACAGCTTTTAAATCATCCTTAACAATTCCGATTTTTCCCTCTTTTGCTTCTTCCTCTGTTATAAAATTCAATACATCTTCTCTGAAATTCTCATAAACAAGACCATCTACTATACCCCAATCACCAAGTCCGGCTACCTGATATCTTCGTGGATTTTCCGTTTTCATCCGCTCAAAAAGTGCCAAGTCGCTCTTATCAAGCCATTCATTGCAACGATAATCCGTTGTTAAAGTCAACACTTCCTCATTTTCAGCATCAAAAAACCGCTTTTTAAGCCAGTGGTGTTCATTCCACGGGTTAAAAGTTATAGTCCATTGCTTGAATACAGGTTCCTCAACTTCTCCTCTGATAGATTCATCAAGCATATTAAAATCATCCTCAGACATCAGCTCGTAAGCCTCTTCAAGCCAAGCCCAACATAAAAAGCCGTTTTCTACCGTAATAGATGTGATTTTAAGTGGATCATCAACACCACGAAATAATATCTTTTGTCCGGTACTTTTTCTGGTTGCCTCCAGCGGATTTAAAGTGAAAATCCAATCAGAAATAACACCTAATCGCTGAAAAGCCCATTTTAAATCAGTATAACAGCTATCTTTTAAAGTCCGATAAGTTTTTCTGAATACAACTAAATTTGCTTTTTCATATCCTTTCTTATTAAGCCATGAAGCATACCACAAAGCTGTTGTTTTTGATTTTTTTGAGGCTCGGCTGCCCTTTAACACCCGGTATCTGCCTTTAAATTTCCAAAATTCTGAATATCCTCCACCGACAAAATCGGAAATCTTTTTAATTTCCGTCTTCGAGGTCATCTACAACCACAACCGTATTTGTACTTTCAACATTTAATTTTTCTGTGAAAATTCCAAACCTCTTACCAAGAAGCTCCGCTGCCTTTAGTCTTTCTTTTTCATCGGGAAGCTTTTTCATAAGTCTTGCTTTTGAAACGCCCTCTCCTGCGCCCTCTACAACGCAAATACAAGAGGCGTTTTGTCCTCTTAGCACCGAAGTGAGATACTCCATAACCTCCTGTGCCGTTGCCGTTTTTTCATTGTGCATTTCCTCAAGCTTTTTGTCGATGTAGCTTTTAACATTAGGGTTTGTTAGCAATTTACTACTGTTCGCTCTTGCTACATTGTCGTTTTTTATATTTTTATAAACCGCCTTATATGCCCTTGTTGCATTAAGATCTTTTAAATATTCTTCACAAAAAAATTTCTGCTTTTCCGTCATTTCAATATCTCACCTCACTTTAAAAATTACAAAAGAAAAAGAGTACGTTTCTGTACTCTTCTCAAGCGATTCTGCGGATTTTAACCGCTGCCACATCTCGTCTTAAATGCGTGCTACTTCTACACCAATTCCTCGCTTAGGCAATCAGTCGGACTCGAACCGGGCTTCTCCCGAAGCAAATGTTGTTAAACGCTCACCCTTGTTATACGGACTTTTTCCGCCCGGCTTAATAAATTACGATACGACAGATTTATCGTCTGTTAGGTTTTTCTAAAAAAGAAATTCCCACCGCCTACAAGGAAGCTTTAACCCCTCTTTTCAATTTGCTATAGGCGCATTACCCCCCTATGCTATGTACTTGCCTTAAATAAATTTTACCCTACACATTATTAAAAGTCAATTTTTTCCTTCTTTTTCTTTTCCCAAATACGATTGACTTTATTCACCAAATTTATATCTTTAGAGGTCAATCCGCTATCCCCTCCCTCATTATGCAAATAGCCATTATGGATGTGAGGTTTAAGATATCTACCCCCTACTTTATGTTTATGGTCTAAATCAATCTGTCTACTGCGTTTGTTTTTATTATCAAAAAAAGTAATGCTTTTTAAAGTATTTTGTTTTTTATCAACCGTAACATAAATTCTGCCTTTAGTCATTGTTTCCATAGGGCTTTTATTGGTGCCCTCATTCCTTATAATGAATTTTATTTTTCCCGATGTGTGCAAGGTTGTGTATTCACTGCCATAACGCTTGCCGTCATTTGACATTCCGCTTGAAGCTCCTCTACCGCCCATTATTACACCTTTGCTTAAGTTCCTCCTGAAAGGATGGTATTCTCACTATTTCTCCCACACATTTTTCAGGTACTTTCCCGTAAAAATATATCTTATTCGGCTTTAACCTTTTAATCATTTCCGTGTAGCCTCTCATAAATCTATCCTTTTTAGCCTCATCTTTTAAAGCCCCGACAGAAGATATCGCAACCGTTGAGTTTTTAGGCTCGCCGTCAAAACACCATTCAAAACTACTTTCATCACTCCAACTTATTGTCGGAATAACCTTAATTCCATTATTCTGCCAATAGCATCCTAACCAATGCTTTCTATAGTGGTTATATATTTGTAATGCCTTAGGAAAATCGCTGTAAAGTGAAAAATCGGGAGTACAAACACAATTAAATTTTGCAAGTCTTTCTAAATAAATACTCGGTTTTGACCATACTCTTTCAAACTGGTAATCATCAATAAAGAAATGACAACATTTACCGTTTAGGTCTTTTACTGTTTTTGAATAATTAAAGCTTATAAATTCTTTTGGCAAAGTATTCTCAGGTATTATTTTAGGAATATCAAAATATCCGTCCCCGATAAAAGTTGTTTTTTCTAAGTGTTCATATGTCCTCATTTTTCACCTAAAATAAAAAACAACCGCGATTTTACCCGTTGTTGCTTTTTGATTTTTGATATTGTGTAGGATAGCTTTTTTGCTACCCAATTTCTCTACATACCATTATACACGTCAAGATACTGACATCAAGTCCCAAAAGCACATTTTATAGTTAAAAATTAAGTAATTTACTGACATCGACTGACATCTTTTAATTTTTGGACTTGACGATTACAATTTTAAGCCCTCAAATTTCATAATGCGTCCACATACTGATTATTTTTATAACCTTTTCTTTCTCAAAAACCTCATACACAAATCTATGCTTAATGTTAATTCTTCGTGAATAAGCGCCCTGTAAATCCCCTTGCAGCTTTTCAAAAGGCGGCGGTGTTTTATACGGGTTTTCTTTTATAAGCTCTATCAAAGCCTTTACTTTATCGTCAAGCTTTGCAGATTTTAATTTCGGTATATCATTAAGCGATTTTTTAGTATAGACAATGGAATACATTACCAGCTGACCTCATCTTCGCTCACGCATTCGCTAATCGGCGTATTTAAGCCTTCGGTAATTTTCTCCTTCATATTCGGGATTGATGACAAATACATTGTTTCCATAAGACCGTTATAATCTTCTTCGCTTATAATGACGGCATTTCCCGCCTTGGTGCTTACATTAACGGGTTCATTAAATTTTATGGTCTGCTCTAAAATCTCAAAAATATTCTTTCTGAAATTTGTAATATTTGTATTAAGCATTTTTACCACCTCTTTTATGTACATTATAATGTACATAAGGTTATGTGTCAACACCTGAATTTTTCATGCCCGAATTATGAAACCTAAAAATCTGCCTTTCCGAATAACAAAGCTCATCTGCTATTTTTTTAAAGCTTTTAAACTCAAAATATCGCTTGTATAAAATCTCAAATTCAGGGCTTTCAAGTTGTTTGATGTTATCGAAGACCGTATTTTTGATTTCAAGCAATGTTTTTTCAAGATCTTTTATTTCGGTTTCCAAATCGTTTATTTCTGCTACAAACTTTGCCATTTTATCTTGTACGGAAACGCCTTGCACAACATCAGGGTTATAGCTATGAGTGACTGAGGTTAATATGCTCTTAAGGGCTGTTATTCTTGACCGCTTATGCTTTATTTCAAAGTTAATCCGTCTTATGCTTTGCAGTTCTTCCTTTTTTGTCATGTTTTCTTTACTCCCTTAATTTTTATTATCGCTTTAACCCAGTTTCAAAAGTTAAGTTTCCCTAATTTCATACCCATAAAGATGATGTAGCATAGCTTTTTTCAGTTTATAAACGGGTGTTTTAAAGCCTTTGACATCTTCTACAATAAATTTTCCGTCTTCCGTATATGTAAAATCAGCTATATAATTGACCTTCCTGTGTATCACCTTTCCTGTAGCGTTTTTTTGAGTTGGCAGCAATAAAAACGGCTGTTGTAGTTTTAAACTTTCTATCTTTTTACATTTTTCTAAAAGCTTGAGCTCGCAATATCGCTGTGCTTCTTTTTTGCTGTCGAATTTAATACCGTCAACTACTGTTTTTTTATTTCCGTATTTCATTTTACAAAATCCTTTTAATTATACAGCTCTGTCCTCATCAATCCATTTTTTTATCATTTCATAGTGAGATTTTTTTATGTTAGGAGCTTTGAATTTAATAAATTTTGAAGCTTTTTCGATATACTTTTCCGCCGTTTTAGCTCCATAATCAAGCTCTAAACTGTCAACCTGTGCCATTGTTAACATTACATTTTGATATCCGCCGTAAGCATACAAAGAAATATCATCGTTGTTATGGTCAATCGTATCAATCGTATCGTAAAAATCCGTTGTAAAATCTTCTTTATTTATATTATTTAAAATAATATTATCTGTTTTATCTGTTTGTATATTTTTTATATTTACTTTGTTTTCTTTTAATATTCTATCTTTTTTCTTACATACTGACGATTGATACTCTTGATTATAACACTCTTTATCTCTAATATCTTTTACTCTTATACTCTTATACTCTGGGTGGACATTTAGGTGGACAATGTCCACCTCTTTGTCCACCTCTTTGTCCCCACCATTATTATTTTTCAATGCTTTTTGTTCGGCTTGCTTTAATCTTTGTCTGGCTTTTTGCTCTGCCCAGTTGCTCGATTTTCCCACCATATCGTCATAATGCGTTATACAAAGGATCTGGTCGTTGTCCTCATAGATAAGCCCAAGCTTTTGATATAATTCAAAGGCGACTCGTATAGTGTCAACATTAAAAAATTTAGTTTCCCTTTGAATTTTATTGACATCATACGGAATAAGAATTTCCCCTATTTGCTTTGCAAGCTTCCCCTTTGTATTTATCGTCATTGCCACTAGCATTAAATAAAGGACGACATATTCAGAGCCATTTTTTTGAGACATTAGAAAATCAATAGTGTCCCCATCTAAAAAATCGGTACGCAGTTTTAACCAGTAATATTTTTTACCTGTTGCCATAATTCTTGCCCGAATTTAAACTAAAACGGTAAATCTTCATTATCGGCAAAATCGGATATAGCCGTAAAATCGCCAGAATTGCCATTATTTTCGATTTTAGGCTGTTCTAATGTAGATTTACCTTTTTCGCTTTTCTTTCCAAAATCAACCTGTTCTGCGTTGATTTTGACAGCTTTATGATTGTTTCCTTGCTCATCTTTCCATTCTTCCGTTAAAATATAGCCTGAAACTTCAATTCCGCTGCCTTTTTGAAAGTATTTTGAAACAAATTCAGCGGTTTGTCTCCACGATATAACATTAAAAAAATCTGTTTTTTCTTTCGTGTGCGGTCTTTTTACTGCAATATTAAAGCTGCATACTTCAATGCCGCTGTTTGTTGTTTTAAGTTCAGGTTCTGTTGCAATATATCCTGTTAATAAGATACTGTTCATGTTTTACTCCTTTAAAAAATTATGTGATACCCCAAGAGCAAGCTCAATACTTCGTTGATAACGGTGCAGTTCACGCTCATCACCGCTTTCGATTCTTTCCACCGTTCCGTGAACCGCACCAATCATATTTTCAAGTTGTTGTTCCGATAAGTCTTGATATATTCTTTCATGTTTTAATCTTTCATACGCTTTCATTTACTGATTATTCTTTATCTAAAATTTCTCCCGTTTCCATATCAACATTTCTGTATTCAACCTCTGTCGCTTCAATTTCCTCGGCATAGTCCGTTTCATCCTTTGACATATACATTTCTTTGTCGATTTCCGTTTTTATCGTTTCATCCTGTGCTATCTCTCTGATAAAATCAGATTTAAGCGGAGCATATTTAAGCACTTTTTTAAGCACTGTTTTTTTCGCCATTTCCTCAAAATTCGTTTTCCACGGGCTAAAGTTTGTACTATAAGCCTTACTGTATTTTTGAGCGTGATTTCTAATATCCTCCATACTTGCAACCTCAAATCCATAGCCGCCCGCCTTTGTTTTAAAGAGGGCGTAAACCTTTATCGGATTACCCCTATTACTATCAGCAGGTTTATGTATAAGTTTAGGCTCAAGACCGTACTGACACTCAAAAAAATCATTTTCATATACTATTTGAGCTTGAACTAGCTCAACCTCTCCACTTCGATATGCGAGGTCAATTAAACCTTTATAGCCAATCTGGAATTGGACCTCATCAACACCTTTATTTTTATATGGGATAAGATATGCTTGTCCTAGAGGAGTATTAGGTTCTAGACCAAGCTGTGCAGCGTTCATCATTGCGCCAAGAAAGGACTTGGGTGTGCAGCTTGCAAGATTCGGATTTGTTGAAATTGCCGATAAAACCATTCTGGTAAATCTTTCTGGAGTTATTACAGACGGTAAAGCTTTTGCAATTTCTCCCTCCATTGATTTTATATATGCCGTCATTGTCTTTTTTTCTGAATTTTGCGGTTTTGTTGCAATTTTAGTTTGAATTGTATTAGCCATTTTTAACCTCTATTATTATTTAATTGCTGTAATTCTCATTGTTCTTACGGGAGTTTCGCTCAAATATGAGCTAAAATCTAACTCTTTGTGGTCTGACATAAACTTTTTATTGTTAAATGTGTTGCGGATCGATGATAACCACGATACTCTGTAATTCTGTCCACTGCCTCTACCCGCTTCACCAAGTTGCTGTTTAATCTTATTTGAAATTTCGTCCTGCAAGCCTTTAAGTTCTTTAATCTGTTTTCCGATATTAGTATATGTTTCCATATCTGTATCAAAAGCGGTTAAATCAACTTCATTTTCACTTGTGCTTTCAGGGTAAAGACTTTTTAAAGTTTCCGTTGAGCTTTCCGTTCCGTCAATGACAGGCTCTCTATTTTCTTTTACATATTCCCAAAAATCTTTTTCTGCCGTCATAAGAGCTTCGATTTCCGCTTCATCTCTTTCAAGTTCATAAATTTTAAAATCTCTACAATTTATTAAGACGGCAAGATAAGCCTTTTTAAGTCCCGTAACGGCTAAATAATGCACAACTTGACAATAATATGCTTCGGGAAATTCTTCTGAATTTCGGAGTTGCTTCATAATCGGAAGGCTGTTGGTTGTTTTAATTTCTAAAAATGCGTCTTCACCGACAACAAGTCTATCTACGTTTGCACAAGCAAAAGGATATTTTTCATTTACCATTGTAAAGTTTTTCCTTCTGACTTTTTTACCGGTTTTTTCAGAAAAAAGTTTTGCAACAAAATCTTCAAGATAAGCCCCTGTCGCAGTTGTTAAATTTCCGCTGAACGCTTCTATTCTACCCGTCTTTTCTGCCCACAATGTATACGCACTTTTATATGGATTCATTCCAACAACCGCTCCTGCATCCGAACCGCCTATATACTGATTTCTGATTTTCAGCCATTCTTCATGATTTTTAAATTCAATTTCTTTTATCATTTTTAATCTCCTAAATATTTTTTTACAGCTTCTTTTGATATAAACCATCTGTTTTCAGTCTTTTTTGCCTTGATTTTATTACTATCCAAAAGCTTAAGTGCTGTCGGCTTTGATATTCGCAAAAGCACACAAAGCTCATTAACATTCATAATTAAAGGCAAATCGTCCCAGTCGGTATATTCATTTTTCCATTTCATTTTCATACCTTTATTTGACATTTTAGCTTTTGTTTTATATACTTTATGTAGTGTTAGTTTTCATTTTTTGACACTACCTTGCATTGCATATAGCTGAGAGCCACCTCATCTATATGCTTTTTTATTATCTACAATCAATCTAACCACCCCCTGAAAGTCGCTATAATAAGCCATATTATGAGCAATCCCACCTGAACGCCCAAACACGTCAAAAAACCTGCGTGAAAGCTATTCATTTTATTTGACCTCTATCCATCTGCTATTTTTTAATGTGTAGTAGGTATTCGCTTTAATTTTAATACCGTCAACACTTCGCACATGATTTTTTACAAAATTATAATTTTCATCATATTCAGCAAGAACTAAAACCGCTCCAATTCCACCACGAACTTTTGCGTACTTACCATTACCATAAACTACACTGTTGTTTCCACCCGTGAGAGCTGAACTATCTCCGCCTGCGAGAGCTGACCTGTCACCACCCGTGAGAGCTGAACAGTCATCACCCGTGAGAGCTGACCTGTTTCCGCCTGTGAGAGCTGAACAGTAGCCGCCTGTGAGAGCTGAACAGTCATCACCCGTGAGAGCTGACCTGTTTCCGCCTGTGAGAGCTGAACTGTCGCCACCTGTCAGGGCTGAACTGTCGCCACCCGTCAGGGCTGAACTGTCGCCACCCGTCAGGGCTGAACTGTCGCCACCCGTCAGGGCTGAACTGTCGCCACTGGTATCCGAACTTACACATTTTTCTTTTATAAATTCAAAATGTGCCTTTGCAATTAATGGAACATCAATTTTTGCACCAATTTTAATTTTTGTTCCGACAATTTTACTGTCATCAGATTTTTCCCCGTTATCGTGAATTTCAACTTCGTGAAATTCGCTATTGGCAGGGTCGTAATAACGTAAACAATCAATCGGGTCTTCGCAAGCATGAAAGCCCTCTTCACAAAGCTTTGCTTTTTCCGTTGTATATTCCTTACCCTCTTCATATTGGAAATCTCGGCAAGTCATATCTTTGTTAAATCCTTTATACGCTTTCATATTTTTACCTCTCAACAAAATAATTTATAATTTCACAAATTGTATCGAAAATTAACATTGACAAGCCGCAAATGCTACTTGCTATCATCAGTACAAAAAGTCCCGTCAATGACCCTGTGTGGAATGTCTTGTCATAGTGCACCATTAAGGCAGCACTCGTTAAGACTCCTACAATTCCAAGTGCCGACAGCCACATCAACACATTATCAATTTTTTGCTTTGTAATTTTCATTTTTTGGCACTACCTTGCATATAGTCTTTCTTTATAATTTCCTCTCTTTCAGCAGCTATCGCCATTTTTAAACGGCGCATAAACGCTGTAAATTCAGGTTTGAATTTTGGAGGTATAATAAACGTCATAGGCTCCTGTTCCTTGCTTTTCGGTATTTTGAGCGTAATGCTGGAGGCTTTATTTTCAGATTTAACAAAACGATCCAGCTTAGTAATTACATCCTCTAAAGCGTTGCTTTTAAGATTTTGAATAAGCCAATCCGCATCAACATCTGTAAGATTTCTGTAATATTCGGAATGGAAAAAGCTTTCGATACTTTTCATTGCTTTCTTCGGAGGTTTTTTATCCACCGTGTTTCCCAAAAATGCCGCTTTATAATCCTCTGCCGCCTGTGTAATTATTCCGTTTGCAAGGTTCCTTGCACCCTCTTCGCAAATATTCATTTGTACAACTCCTCAACCGTTATATTAAAAGTTTCCGCAATAGCGAGAGCATTCGGCAACGACGGCAGCATAATGCCTTTTTCTATCTTGCAAATTGCGGCATCCGTAATGCCTATTTTTTCGGCAAGCTCCTTTTGATACATACCTCTTTCCTCTCTGAGCCTTTTAATCTTGTTTCCCAGACTATTCAACCTTTCCACCTCCTTAAAATGTAAATAATTACAGTGGCATTAAAAACTATGTTTATTACATGCATAATTATGTTTAACGCTTCCATTTTTTAATCCTCCTCTAATCCGTTTTAAACTTCGCAACCACAGCATAATCTCCTGTGGTTGTGGTTGGTGTATCCGTATCATCGGAATTATCTAAAAACACAACAACATTATCTTCACCGTCTAAAATTTTCAAATATTCCACATCATCAGCTAAAAATACACTACTTCCCATTTTTTAACTCCTTTATGATTTCCACCTATTCCGATTTCAATCTTGCTTCTTTATTTCCTCTAAAAGTCTGGCTATTTCCTTTTCGCTTAATCCATCCAGTTTTTCTTTTGTTATACCGTTTTCTTCAAACTTTTTTCCCAGATTATCAAGCCAACGCAAGCAGTACAGTCGTTGCCTCATATTGTAATAGGCTTTTTGCGCTTTCCTCGCCAGTTTCACATATTCGGAATTTGACAATTCCGCTATTTCTTTTTCTATCTCTGCAAGACTTAATCCTTTTTTCATTTTTTAACTCCTTGACTTTTTATAGCTTTTAATATATTCTTCACATTAAGAGGTTTTCACCTCTTAATGTTTAGTTGATAAGGTGTTCAACTAATTTAAATACCGCTTCGATAAAATTTAGTATTGCGGTAATAAAGACGATGACTTTCAGGGTTAAGGTGAAGTTGTCGTCTTTTCTTTTTCTACCCATTCTAAAAACCTCCTTTTTATGTTATACTTAACTCGGTTAATCGGTATGGTTGTATGATATCGCCATTTAGAGCGATTGTCAACAGTTTCTTCGCTATTTTTAGCGATTTGTAGGGGTGCACAAAATGAGTGATAAAGAATTGTATAATTCGCCTAAAGTGGCGAACACTATTAAAAGCTTTTCAAAAAGTAAAAAAATCGCTTTAAAAGACATCCTGATAGCTTGTGATTTAGGCTCTAATACTTTTTCACATATGCTACACGGTAAATCTATTGCCTTTGACAGTCTCGCCAAAATAGCCGATTATCTTGATGTGTCTGTTGATTACTTGTTAGGAAGAACAGACAATCCCGAAGTGAATAAATAGATTTTCATGTTATAATTAACTTGGTTAATCGGTATGGTTGTATAATATCACCTCTAAAGGTGATATGCAACAACTTTTTAACCCTTTAAGGTGAATTCTGCATTTTGCACAAAAAGCGTGGTGGTAATTTATGTATAATGCTATTATTCTTGCTGAAAGAATTAAAACAACCGCTAAATCAAAGGGTTTTAATCTCGGTGGAGTTTTAAAAGCCTGTGATTTAGGTATTAACACAGTTTCTAAAATAAGCAAAGGAAATGATGTTATGCTTTCCACAATCGCCAAAATAGCCGATTATCTTGATGTGTCTGTTGATTATCTGTTAGGAAGAACGGGCAATCCTGAAGTGAATAAATAAGCAGCTCCTGTAAATATTTTATCTGCTAATCGCACATTTAATCGCACATTTGCGACTTGTTAGGCAAAAAAAATTAAATTCACATCTTCCATTGAGAGCTTTAATATTTCCGATATTGTCGTTGCCTCTTTAATAGTAAAGGTTTCACCCTTATTATTAAGCTTTCTATATAATGTCGCACTGTCAATTCCTATTGCCTTTGCAACCTCTGCGACAGTCAAACTGTTTTCAACGATTTTTCCTTTTAATCTATTTATATTTACCAAAGTTTTCCTCCTTAACAGAATTATCGCATTTATGCGATAAACTAATCATACTGTGCAGCGACTTATTTGTCAAGCACTTTTTCGCATAATCTGCGAAAAAATTATAAAAAACACAAAAAGCTGTTGCAAATATGCGAAACGCTGTTATAATAGGATTGGTGAGGAGGTTCATATGACAATCGGAGAAAGAATAAAAAACAGAAGATTAAAGCTCGGATATACAGTCGATTATGTTGCGGATAAATTACATAAAAACAGAGCAACTATATATCGCTATGAAAATAATGAGATTGAAAATCTACCAACTACAATATTAGAGCCTTTGGCAAAAATCTTAAAAACAACTCCCGCCGAGCTTATGGGCTGGGAAGCACAGGCAGACGATAATCAAAAGCTATATTTCCTTGATAAAAACAAGGTGTATTCTATTCCGATATTTGAAAGCGTGTCGGCGGGCTTCGGTACAACAGCTATAAATGAAATTGTAGACTACATACCTTTATATATAGAAACAAAAGAAGAAGCGGATAATACTATCTGTATTACCGTACAGGGCGACAGTATGTCGCCTAAAATAGATGACGGGGATTTAATTCAAGTCCGTAGACAAACCACAGTTGACAGTGGCTCTGTCGGTGTAGTTCTTATAGACAATGAAGAATCTCTTGTCAAAAAAATTGTTTACGACCATAAAAGCATTGATTTAATTTCATTTAACAAGCGGTATCAGACAATGCATTTTGAAGGTGCCGATTTGCAGCGTATACAGGTTTTAGGATTAGTTAAAAAAGTTATAAAAAATATATGATAGAGAGGATGTTAAGATGATTAAAATTAACGCGAAAATCAGTGAAAGGATATCAAAGAACTTAAAAAAATATCAGCCCATTTTACGAAAAGCAAAAGAAGCTGATATAAATGAAAGTGATACTGTAACTATAATTACAGATATGTTTTGTGATATTTTAGGCTATGATAAATACGAAAATCTTACATCTGAATATGCTATAAAAAAGACCTTTTGTGATTTAGCTGTTACTTTAAACGGATCCGTTCCGATTCTTATTGAATGTAAAGCCATTGGATTAGATTTAAAAGAGGACCATGTCAGACAAGCTACAAACTACTCTGCAAATTCGGGTATTGAATGGGTTGTACTTACAAACGGTTTAGATTGGAAAATATACAAGGTTTTATTCACAAAACCCGTAGAAAAAGTATTGGTTTATGAATTTAATATTGATGAATTAAGCCCAAGGAAACCACAGGATATTGAGTTTTTATATTATCTTTGTATTGAGGCATTCCCCAAAAATAAAAAGCCTCTGCTTGACGAGCTATATTCTCAAAAGCAAATATTCAACCGATATAATATCGGAAGATTATTATTAACCGATAAAATGATCGGCAGTTTAAAATCCACATCAAAAAAATTCTTTCCTGATATAAGAATAGATAATGATGATTTGATTAAAATGCTAACAAATGAAGTTTTAAAGAGAGAAATAACAGAAGGTGAAGCCGCAGACAAAGCCAAAAAAGACATAACAAAGATAGAAAAAACAATAACCTCAAAAAAGAAATCTGAAAAATCATAGTTTAAGGTGATTAAACGGCCTTTAAAGATAACTTAAATCGCATTTGTAAGTAAATGAGCTGAATTTATGAACTTTGGTGATAATTTAAAAAGGTTGTGTAATGATAGAGGCACAACACCAACGGCTTTATTAAAAAAGTTAGGTGTAAGCACTTCAAAAGTATCTGCGTGGTATAACGGTGCTTTACCTAAAATTGAAATGTTAGAATTATTAGCAGAAGCCCTTGATTGTTCTGTAAAAGATTTTTTTGCAAGTGAACAAGATATATGTTGTAAAATCTTAACTCCGGATGAAAACGATATTTTAAAGGTTTATCGTGGGTTATCACGCAGAATGAAACACCAATTTATGAGTATGGTATATAGTTATGAGCCTGATATGGAAGATGACAAAAACGGTTGATTTTTCAATTAAATAATGGCAAAAATAACAAAAAGAAAAGACGGTAGATATTTGATAAATGTTTATATAGGCTCTGTTAATGGCAGGGCTAAATATAAATCTGTGTATGGCAAAACACCCGTTGAAGTAAGAAACAAAGCTGCATTAGTGCGTGTTGAACATAATAAGGGTATTGATATTTTATCCGGAGATAATTCAACTTTTAATTTTTGGGCAAATATGTGGCTTAAAAAAATAAAAATGAATACAACTAATGAATGGTATAAACTGTTAGAACAACGTACAAAATTATGGGTATCAGCATTTAATAACTATCCTATAACAAAAATTAAAACTGTTGATTGCGAAAATGTATTATTTGATCTAAGTAAAAATAACCCTAACTTTCACAATAAAAAGCCGTCAGACAGAACAATTAAATACTATACTAATATAATTACTCGGATATTCGATTTTTGCATACAAAATCAAGTTTTAACATTTAATCCCGCTAAATACATTACTAAACCGAAAGGCACTAAAAACAGCGTTAGAGAGCCTATCACAAACGATGAAATAAAATACTTTTTAAACACACCGCATAAATTGCAAACTGCGTGCTTGATAATAATTTATACCGGTTTAAGACGCGGAGAAATGGTAGCATTGGAATGGTCAGATATAGACTTAAAAAACAAACTGTTGACAGTGAACAAATCTTTTGACTTCAAATCAAATAAAATAAAAAGTCCTAAAACTGCTTCAGGAAATAGAAAAATTCCTATACCTAACACTTTATATAAACACTTATACGAATTAAATTTAAGTGGAAAAAGTTTAATTTTATCAAATGAAGATAATACTGTAATTAGCGAAAAACGCTGGAATTATTTGTTTAACAACTATATTAAAATTATTTGCGATAAATATAATGTAAAATTCAATACCTCCGCACATCGTTTAAGGCATACTTATTGCACTTTACTATTTGAAGCCGGGATTGATGTGTTAACAGCTAAAAAATATATGGGACATTCCGATATTCAAACAACGATGAAAATCTATACGCATTTAAGAGATAGCCAAGAACAAAAAGCAATAGAAAAATTAAATGATTATCTCGACAATATATAAATTGTTTATATTAGTCAAGTATTAGTCAAAAGCATATATTTTTACATTTTATAAACATAATAAAAGCCTTGAAACAACACTGTTTCAAGGCTTTTATTTGGCAGGGGCAGAAGGACTTGAACCCTCGGCACGCGGTTTTGGAGACCGCTGCTCTACCAACTGAGCTATACCCCTAACTAACGGTACGATGGTGGGCCATCAGGGACTCGAACCCCGGACCGCCCGGTTATGAGCCGGATGCTCTAACCAACTGAGCTAATGGCCCTCGCGACCGTGATTTGTATTATACTAATTTACGCCTTTAATGTCAATCTAAAATTCTTATTTTTTCTCCAAATGAAAAAAAAGTTCTTCTCCGTCGGTTCCAACACAGATATTTCCATTAGTATCTGTTCGTTTATATTGTATTTTTAATTCATCAAGTCTTCTTAAAAGCTTTTCCGACGGCAAATTATACGAATTATTAAGCCCTACAGAAATAACAGCAAAACTCGGATTTACCCTTTTAAGATATTCAAATGAAGACGAATTATTGCTACCGTGATGTCCAAGCTTTATAACCTCTGATGAAATATCAACTTTCGATTTAAGTATATCCTCTTCCTCTAAAAACTCAGCATCACCTTGAAAAAGAACACTTTTATTTTTATATGAAATTTTTATAACTATAGATGAATTATTTGTACTGTCTTTATATTCTTTTATCGGTGCAATAATTTTAAAACTTGCATCAGCTAATGAGTATATATCATTTACAACAGGTTTAAAAATCCTTGCATTTTCCTTTGAAACTGCCAAAACAAAACGATCAAAAGAACCTGTATCATTATTTATTTTATTCATCATAATATTATTGACTTTATATTTTTTCAAAATATCGGCTCCTGCTCCGATATGATCTTCATCGGCATGAGTTGCTACAAGCCACTCTATTTCACTTATCCCTTGTGCTTTAAGATACGCATCCACTTTTGCAAACGCCTCATGCCC
Organism: Candidatus Fimenecus sp.; assembly: GCA_052169395.1. Taxonomy (GTDB): domain Bacteria; phylum Bacillota; class Clostridia; order Oscillospirales; family Acutalibacteraceae; genus Fimenecus. The sequence continues at coordinate 294,833 of JBQNCN010000001.1, forward strand.
ACCTGTATCTATAAGCATTGCTTTATCCTTGCAAATCACCAGAGCACAATCACCTTGCCCCACATCAATAAAATGTACACTAAAAGGATAAGCATTTTTATTAGCCGAATTTGTTAAAGGAGCAGTATTTTTATCGGAAAATATCGTATTATAAATTCCATTTTCTGAAAATATAAAAAATAATAAAAAAAATAATACTAACGACAATATTATTGCCGTTAGTATTACATATGATCTATTGATATTTTGAATTTTCTTTTTCGTTTCCATTACATTTTAATCTGTTCGCCTATATCATCTGCAGAAAGTACCGTGCCTGTGGTAGGAAGGCTCTTTGTTCTATACCTTGACGGATTTTCAAACATTCCGTCTTGATATGGCTTAACATTATTTAAAACGCTATTCTTTTTCAGTTTCATTACAGCCACACCCTGTGAATCCTTTGTAGTTTTTGAAGCAATAGCACCCGTATTCATAAGAAGAACCTTTCCGTTGGAATTATAAAGTACAAATTCACAATCCTCTTTAATATAAAAAGCCGAAACAAGTGGAGATTTATCTGAAAATGCTTTTACAAGACGTTTTCTGTTAGTTTTTGTTTCATATGCACTTATATCAATTTTGGCACATTTTCCATTTTCAAAGAAAAATACCATATAACCGATATATTCTTTAATTGCCGCCATATAAACAGCAGTTTCATCAGCTTCCATAAGAAGTGTTGTCGCAATATAATCACCCAAAATTGACGCTTTTCCATCAGAAAATTCACAAGCATTTGACTTATAACAATTATTCATATTACTAAAAAATAAAAGTTCCGTATTGTTTGTGGCCTCAATTTCTTCAATTATTTTATCTCCGTCCTTAAGCTTCTGAGCACCGCTCATACGAAGAGACTGTGGTGTTATTTTCTTAAAATAGCCCTCTTTGGTAAAGAAAAGTATTACATCATAATTTGGCATTTCAGCTTGAATTTCAGTTTGCTTTGAACTTTCAAAATCATAAAGAATTTCAGTTTTTCTAGGCTTTGCATATTTTTTTATAACTTCATTAAGTTCATCTACAATTATTTTAAGAATTCTTGACTTTTTACTTAAAATATCTTCCAAATCATCTATTTCCTTACGAAGTCTCTCTATATCTGCCGTCCTATTGACTATATATTCTCTGTTAAGATGACGCAACTTTATTTCAGCAACATATTCAGCCTGAATTTTATCAATACCGAAACCTATCATAAGATTCGGTACAACCTCAGTTTCCTGTGAGGTATTTCTTACAATACTTACAGCCTTGTCAATATCCAAAAGAATTTTTTCAAGTCCCTCTAAAAGATGAAGTTTTTCTTTATTTTTATTACATTCAAAATATACTCTGCGCCTTACACATTCAGCTCTGAAAGCTATCCACTCAAGAAGAAGCTCACGAACTCCCAAAACACGTGGAGAACCTGAAATAAGTACATTTATATTACAACCGAAAGAATCTTCCAATGTTGTCATATTGAAAAGTTTAAACATAAGTGTATCAGGCTCTACACCTCGCTTAAGGTCTATGGTTATTTTAAGTCCGCTCTTATCGGTTTCATCTCTTATATCTGAAATTTCTTTTATTTTATTTGACTTTACAAGCTCAATAACTTTATCAATAATTGCTTCAGAAGTTGTAGTCGGAGGTATTTCCGTTATATTTATTCTGTTTCCATTTTTTTCATAATCATATCTACTGCGAATCTTAATGCTGCCACGGCCGATATTATATATATCCTCAAGTTGTGCACGGTTATAAAGAAGATATGCTCCTCCTGGAAAATCGGGCGCTTTAAGCGTTTCAAAAATATCAAACTCATCATCTTTAATAAGTCCTATAGTTGTTTCACAAAGCTCTTTAATATTAAAACTGCAAATATTAGAAGCCATACCGACAGCTATACCCATATTGGAATTTGCAAGTATTGTCGGAAAACTTACGGGAAAAAGTGTAGGTTCGGTTGTGGAATTATCATAATTCGGTACAAAATCAATTGTATCCTTATCAATATCACGAAAAAGCTCATTTGATATTGCAGAAAGCTTTGCCTCTGTATATCTTGATGCGGCATAAGCCATATTTTTACTGTATGACTTACCAAAATTTCCTTTAGATTCAATATAAGGATATAAAAGACTTTCGTTACCCCTTGTCATTCTCACCATTGTTTCATAAATAGCGGCATCACCGTGTGGATTAAGCTGCATTGTACGTCCCACAATATTTGCGGATTTAATGGTATTTCCAGTTAATAACCCCATTTTATACATTGTATAAAGAAGTTTTCTATGTGAAGGCTTAAAACCGTCTATTTCGGGAATTGCACGGGACATAATAACACTCATTGCATACGGCATATAATTAAGTTCAAGCGTGTCTACAATATCCTGATTTACAATATTACCTGCACCTTCAATATGTGCCTTCATGCTATTGAGAGTATCTTTCTGTTCTATTATATTTTTTTTCTTAGGCATTTTTCACCTCACGATAAATCCGCCAATTCAATATAATCGGCACCGTTTCTTGAAATATAATCTTTTCTTCCTTGAAGATCGTCACCTAAAAGAACATCAAATTTTTCCGTTGTTCTCTCTGCGCTTTCATTAGGCTCTACCTTTATAAGACGCCTGGTTTTAGGATTCATTGTAGTCATCCACATCATATCAGGTTCATTTTCACCAAGCCCCTTTGAGCGCTGAACAGTAAATTTCTTATCACCTATTTCCTCAAGAATATTCTTGCGTTCCTGCTCATTATAACAAAACCATGTACCGTCTTTTGTTGTTATTTCGTAAAGAGGCGATTCTGCAATATATACCTTACCCGCTTTTATAAGTGACGGCATAAGACGATATATCATTGTTAAAATAAGCGTTCTTATCTGATACCCGTCAACATCGGCATCAGTACAAATAATAATCTTGCTCCAACGCAAATTTTCCATATTAAAAAGAGATATTTTTTTATTCGCTGAAGATTTTACCTCAACGCCACACCCAAGCACCTTTATTAAATCCATTATTATGTCCGATTTAAATATTTTAGGATAATCCGCCTTAAGACAATTTAAAATTTTACCCCTAACCGGCATAATAGCTTGAAAATTGGAATCTCTTGCCTGCTTACAGGCACCGAGAGCTGAATCACCCTCAACTATGAAAATTTCCCTTTCTGAAACCTCTTTTGAACGGCAATCCACAAATTTTTCTATACGGTCCGTCATAGAATTTCCCGAAGACAATACCTTTTTAATATTCAACCGTGTACTTTCAGCTTTTATTCTTGAACGAAGATTTATAAGTACCTGATTTGCAATCTTCTCAGCCTCAATTCTGTTTTCAAGAAAATAGACTTCAAGATTATGCCTTAAAAATACAGTAAGAGCTTCTCTTATAAACTTATTATTTATAGCTTTCTTTGTTTGGTTTTCATAAGATGTACTTGTAGAAAAAGAAGATATTACAATACAAAGGCAATCTTCAATATCTTTAAATGCTATTCTTTCGTCGCTTTTAAGATATTTACCGTTTTGTTTCAAATATTGATCAATCTGTGAAACAAACGCAGATCTTACGGCCTTATCCGGAGAGCCTCCATACTCAAGAAAACTTGAATTATGATAATACTCAATAAGCTGATTTTTATTTGAAAAGCAAAAACTTACATTCATTTTCAACTTATAATCGGGTAAATCTTCTCTATCCCGTCCCCTATCGGAACCTTCCCATGTTACAACCGGCGTAAGAGCGTTTTCTCCCACATATTCCTTTAAATAATCTTCAATTCCTTTTTCGTAAATATATTCAAACTTCTCAAATGATTTTGTTTCTATTTCATTTTTTAGAATAAACTTTATTCCCGCATTTACGACCGACTGCCTTTTCAACATTGATTTAAAATATTCAAGAGGAATTACAATATCGGTAAAAACTTTTAAGTCCGGTTTCCAGCGAATTCTTGTCCCCGTCTTCTTTTTATGTGAAGATTCTTTTATCAGTTCTCCTTGTGGAAGACCTTCTTTAAAATTCATTTTAAATAAATATCCATCTCTGCGACTTTCCGCTTCCATATATTCAGATGCATACTGAGTTGCACAAAGCCCAAGTCCATTTAACCCCAAAGAATATGTATAACTTCCGCCACTGTTTGTATCATACTTTGATCCTGCATACATTTCACAAAAAAGCAAATCCCAGTTATATCTCTGCTCCTTCTCATTCCAATCCATAGGAATTCCTCTTCCGCGGTCTTCTATTTCAATAGAATTATCTAAAAATCTTGTAATTATAATTTCATTTCCGTGTCCTTCTCTTGCCTCATCAACCGAATTTGAAAGTATCTCAAAAACAGCGTGTTCGCAACCCTCAAGCCCATCAGACCCGAAAATAACAGCAGGGCGTTTTCTTACTCTGTCGGCACCTTTAAGCTGTGTTATACTCTCTTCTCCATAAGCAATCTTTTTTGCCATTAATCTCTCCAAATATTTTTGTGAAATAATAAATATTTTACAATTTATAGTATTTAAAGTCAAACATACTCTCATATATTGTAGTATATTATAATTTTTCTTGACAAATTATTACATCAATTATAAAATGTTATTGCAATTCAATCGCATCCATAACTGTAAATGCAAATCATTTAATAATATAAATTAATTAGTGGTGATATAAATGAATTTTGCTCAAAAATTAAAGCAATTACGAAAATCGAATCAAATGACACAGCAAGATGCTGCCAATGCTATAGGTATTGCGAAAAGAACCTATGTTTCTTATGAGCTTGACGGAAGATATCCTAGAAATCACGCAATATACGAAAAAATAGCACAGGTTTTTGGAGTCAATAAAAATTACCTACTTACAGAAGATGAAGAATTTATAAGTGAAGCATCGGAGCAATTCGGATATAGAGGTCAAGCAGAAGCAATTCAACTTGTATCACAACTTTCAGGACTTTTTGCAGGCGGTCAATTAAGTGATGAAGAAGCTGACGGAGTTATGATCGCTCTTCAAAAAGCCTATTTTGACAGAAAACTTGCCGCAAAAGAAAAATATACTCCAAAAAAATTCAAGAGTTACAAAGAGGAAACTCTTTGAACTCACTTTATATATATAAAAAAGCTTTAGCTGACATAAAAAAAGCCGGTTCAAACAATGTGTTTGATATTGCAAAATCAAAAAATATTGAACTTATATACTGCAATGAATTTAACAAGCTTTTAGGAATGTATGCCTATATGCTTAAATCACGGATTATACTTTTAAGTAATAATCTTGATGAACAGACTGAACGCATTGTACTTGCACACGAGCTTGGGCACGATGCACTGCATAGAAAGCTTGCAAAAAACACTGGACTTAAAGAATTCAACCTTTACAATATGAGTTCTGCTACGGAATATGAAGCAAACGCCTATGCAAGTCATATTTTAATTTCTGATAAAGATATTTTAGATTTTATAAAAAATGGAAAAGATGTTATTGAAATTTCTTCAATTTTAGGCTGTGATATAAATCTTACACTCATAAAACTACGCGAAATGAACGTTTTAGGTTATAATTTTAAAAGTATTGATTTTGCCGACAGCACATTTCTTAAAAAATGCATAAAAAAGACGAACGGTTAAACCGTTCGTCTTTTTTGGCGGAAGCGGTGGGATTCGAACCCACGAGCCCGTTAGGACTACCTGATTTCGAGTCAGGCTCGTTACGACCACTTCGATACGCTTCCAAGGCAATTTATCATATCAAGTTATTATTTATTTGTCAAACAAATTATACCATTTCATTGTGAAAACATTGACAATAAAGTAAGGTTGTACTAAAATAAGATTGTTAAAAAAATAAATAAGTCGGAGAAAACTATGACTAATGAAGAATTGACACTTGCTCTTGAAAAGTTTAAAGCACTTATTATAGAGCAAAGCGAAAGAAATGATAGAATAAAAACAACAAAGGAATTCAAAGATTTTACAAAGCGTTCAAAAATAACCATAGGAGTTTGCGGCGGTGATGGAATTGGTCCTATAATCACAAAAGAGGCGGCAAGAGTTTTACAGTTTATTTTAGAGGATGAAGTAAAAGATGGAAAGGTATCTTTTAAATATATTGACGGTCTTACCATAGAAAACCGAATTGCTGTAGGCAAAGCAATACCTGATGATGTGCTTGAGGAAATAAAAGCCTGTGATGTTATTTTAAAGGGGCCTACGACAACCCCGCAAGCAGGATCGGGAATGCCGAATATAGAAAGTGCAAATGTAGCTATGAGAAAGGAACTTGACCTTTTTGCAAATGTGAGACCCGTTAAAATACCTGAAGAAGATATTGATTGGACATTTTTCAGAGAAAACACGGAGGGTGCTTATGCGGTAGGCTCAAAGGGTATAAATATAACAGACGATTTAGCTTTTGACTTTGTCGTTGCCACTACTGAAGGCACCGAAAGAATAGCAAGACTTGCTTATGAATATGCAAGGAAAAACCACAAAGATAGAGTTTCAATAATCAATAAAGCAAATGTAATTAAAACGACAGACGGAAAATTCTTAAATCTATGTAAAAACATAGGTAAGGAGTATCCTGAAATTACAACGGATGAATGGTATATAGACATCACAACGGCAAAACTTATTGATGAAAAACGCAGAAAGGATTTTAAAGTTTTTGTTCTGCCTAATCTTTATGGAGATATAATCACCGATGAAGCTGCACAATTTCAGGGTGGAGTCGGCACAGCAGGCTCTGCAAACATCGGAAAACAATATGCAATGTTTGAGGCTATTCACGGCTCTGCTCCAAGAATGGTGCAGGAGGGCAGAGAAAAGTATGCAGATCCCTGCTCAATGCTACGTGCCTCCGTTATGCTTTTATCACACATAGGCTATCAGACAGAAGCGGACAAGCTCGAAAGAGCACTTGATATCTGTATGCTTGAAGAAAGAAAATTAAAGCTGACAAGCCACTCTGATGGAGCTACCTGTGAGGAATTCGGCAATTATGTAATGGAAACTTTAAAGGAATTAAAATGAAAGAGAGAAAAAAAGTAAGTAATTCTGTAGTTAAAAGACTACCTCGCTATTATAGATTTTTAGGTGAAATAAAGAATTCCGGTATGATAAGAATTTCTTCCGGAGAACTTTCAAGAAGAATGGGACTTACAGCTTCGCAAATTCGTCAAGATTTAAATAATTTCGGTGATTTCGGTCAGCAGGGATATGGATACAACATTACCGACCTTCATAATGAAATAGGTAAAATTTTAGGCGTTGAAAATAAGAAAAAAACTATTTTAATCGGTGCGGGAAACCTTGGAAATGCCATTGCCGCACATATGAGCTTTGAGAAAAGAGGGTTTGATTTAATAGGTATTTTTGACAGTAATCCTTCACTTACAGGCAAATTTATAAGGGGTTTAAAAGTAAAGCCTGTTTCACAACTTGACGACTTTTGCAAAAAAGAAAAACCCGAAGTCGCTGTGCTATGCCTGCCATATGAAGCGGCGGAAAAGCTTGTAAATAAGCTTTATGAAGCAGGGATTAAAAATTACTGGAATTTCAGTCATTTTGATATTAAAAAGCTTTATCCCGATTCAGCCGTTGAAAATGTTCATCTTTCAGACAGTCTTTTAATGCTCGGTTTTCATTCAAACGAAAATTTATAAATAAAGAATCTGTAAAAATAAAGTCTCTGTTTTCAGAGGCTTTATTTTTACAGAGCTAACTTTGACAATATATTTTTTATGTTATAATATAAAAAATATAAAATATGCGGAGGTTTATTATGAAATTTTACAACAAAATTTTAGCTCTATGCTTAATCACCCTATATAAATAAAGATATGAAAATTAAACTTTTACTTATATTTTACTTATAATTGATACCATTATTATTTTCACTCTTATATTTAATTTTTTCATATTTTCATATTTTCATATCATTTATCTTCTCATTTTAAGTATACATATATTAAAAACGGAGATTAAAAATGTTAAAGAACAAAAAGCATTATAATTTATCACTTATTATTTTAGATTTCCTCAGTTTATTATTTATTTCATATATCATCATCCGTTATTTTATTGAATTAGATGAAATTGAAGGCTTTATACTGCCAACGCTAAGTATCGGCATTCCAATTTTAAGTATACTTATACGAATTTTATTTGAAAAAAAATTGACTATACTTAAAGGCACATACTTTTACGGAACATCAGTTTTGTCAATTATGCCTTATACCATTATGAAATTCCGTAACAATACAATAGAAAACAGGCTTATACAGCTTGCTTACAAGCATTTTCAAAACTCAAATAAGCTCGGCATTTTTACAGAATTCGGTGCAATAAAAAAGATATTTTTCATTTTCTGTATTGTTGTTTCAATATTATTGCTTACGCTTATAGTATCAAGTATAAAGATAATAAAAGGAAATAAAAAATAAAGATATAAAATAAAAAAGCCGCTGTTTAAAACAGCAGCTTTTTTATTTTTACAGCTCAATGATTACGATAGTAATTGATTAAGCAACCGTCAATAATAATTTCTCTTTCATCATTGGTTAAATCCCCAAGAGAAAGCTTAAATTCCTTAAACTCTTCATTTACCACATAGGCTTTTATATCATCATTTTTATTGACAACTGTATCCTTAATATTTTCAACAAAAATATAATCTCCGTTTTTAAACGGCAAATCACCCTTTTCAATTATGAACGGCAACATACCCCAGTTAATAAGATTTGAACGATAGCGCTTTGTCGCATATTCATTAGCTATATTTGAAACTCCGCCAAGAACTCTCTGACAGGATGCCGCCTGCTCCCTTGCTGAACCGTCACCCGGCTTTACCGCAAAAATGGAAGAACCTATACCGTAATCCGAAAGAGCATCTTCGGAAAGTTTTTTCTTAATTATATCAAGAACGCATTCCAGCTCAGGCAAGACTTCCACAGGGTTTTTACCTGCAAGAAGAGCCGTTTCACCCTTTTGAACCTCGGCGGCTCTGCCGACATAGGCGGGGTCTCTTCTGGAAAGCGCAAACTGCGCAAGTCTTAACGGATTTGAACGATAAGATGAGGTTTCACCTGAAGGAATAAGCTCATCTGTTGTAGTTACGGGATCGTGAATTTCAGAAACAATTTTAATAAGAAGATTTTCAGGAAGTGAAGCCATTTCAGGCCAATCCTTTATATTGGGACCAAACTGAATATCTACATCTTTTTGAGGATTTCCTACACCGTTATATACGCGATGATCGTATATTTTCCCTTCAAAGTGATATTTGCGAGGCGTATATTCACCTGTAAATTCGGTTGCAGGCGTTAAAATTCCACCATTTGCAGCGGTTGCAGCAATCGACCTTGCATCCATAAGCGCAACCGAAGAAATCTGTCCCTCCTGAATTTTACTGCCCTCACGATTCGGAAAATTTCTTGTACTGTGGCGAATTGAAAAAGCGTTGTTGGAGGGTGTGTCACCTGCACCGAAGCATGGCCCGCAGAAGCAGGTTTTAAGCACTGCACCGGTTGAAAGAAGCGTTGTAAAAACTCCGTTTTTAACAAGCTCTGAATAAACCGGCATTGATGACGGATATACAGAAAGCGAAAAAACATCATTTCCGATACTTTTACCGTTTAAAATATCCGCCGCAGCACAAATATTCTCAAAACCGCCGCCGGCACAGCCTGCAATTACACCCTGGTCTACATAGAATTTTCCGTTTTTCACCTTTGACCTTAAATCAAGCTTTCCGTTTCCGTTAAGCGAAATTTCAGCTTTTTTTTCAACCTCTGAAAGAATATCTTCAAGATTTGCATTAAGTTCATCTATTTCATAAGTGTTGCTCGGATGGAACGGCATTGCAATCATAGGCTTAACAGTGCTTAAATCTACCTCCACCACACCGTCATAAAATGCCGCACGTTTAGGTGTAAGTGTTTTATACTCGTGCTTTCTATTATGTATTTCATAAAACTCTTTAATTTTATCATCTGTCTGCCAAACGGAGCTTAAGCAGGTTGTTTCGGTAGTCATTACATCAATACCGATTCTGAAATCCGGAGACAAGTCAAAAACTCCGGGACCTACAAATTCCATAACTTTATTTTTTACATAGCCGTTTGCAAATACAGCACCTATTATGGCAAGTGCCACATCCTGCGGTCCAACGCCCGGCATTACACTGCCTTTTAAATATACGGCGACAACTCCGGGCATTTTAACATCATAGGTTCTGCCTAAAAGTTGCTTTACAAGTTCAGGGCCACCCTCACCTATTGCCATTGTACCTAATGCACCGTATCTTGTATGAGAATCCGATCCTAAAATCATTTTTCCAGCACCTGAAAGCATTTCTCTTGCAAACTGATGTATAACAGCCTCATGTGGAGGAACATAAACCCCTCCATATTTTTTTGCACAGGAAAGTCCAAACATATGATCATCTTCATTTATTGTACCGCCGACAGCACAAAGAGAATTATGACAATTCGTCAAAACATACGGAATCGGAAATTCTGTAAGACCTGAAGCCCTTGCCGTCTGAATTATACCGACATAGGTTATATCGTGTGAGGTTAAAGCATCAAACTTTATTTTCAAGTCAGAAGTATCATCACTGATATTATGCTTTGTTAAAATATCATAAGCTATAGTACCTTTTTTCCCATCCTCTCGACTTGTTTTAATGCCGTATTCATGTAAAATTTTCTCAAGTGCAATATCACTTTCTTCAATAAGCTCAGTACCATTTATAAGATAAGCACCGCCTTTGCTTAATTTAATCAAACAAACACCTCCGTTAACTTAATATTAATTTTACATCAAAAAAAAGTTTCTGTAAAATTAACCATTATAAATTTGTATATTAATATTAATAATTTATAAAAACAATATTATTTTACAGCATATACACTATATATTGTTATTCATCAAGTTATAACACATATCAAAAAACACATATTTCATGAGAGTTTCACGATAAAAAAAGATGAGTATTACACAATATATTGAATTCATTTAAAAATTATTTCCAATATATTGTGTTTTATTGTTGCAAAATGCAATATATTGTGGTATAGTATGAAATGTTCAAAGAATTTAAATATTACAGCTATGGGGGATATAAATGAAAATTATAAAGAGAGACGGTTCAGAAGAAAATTTTGACAGAAAAAAAATTGAAAATGCTATTGAAAAAGCGAATATAACTTCTCACGGTAAAGCCGAACTTACCCAAAGACAAATTGAATATATTGCACTTGTAATTGAAGATCACTGTAATGAAATAGGTAGAGCACTTTCAGTTGAAGAAATTCAAGAACTTGTTGAAACCCATATAATAGAACAAAATGCACCTGAAACAGCAAAACGATATATAAGATATCGTTATCAAAGAAACCTTGCAAGAAAAGCAAATACTACAGATGATAAAATTTTATCAATGCTTGAATATGAAAATGAAGAAGTAAAACAGGAAAACTCCAATAAAAATCCGACTGTAGTTTCTGTTCAAAGAGATTATATGGCAGGACTTACCAGCAAAGACCTCGCAAGCAGAGTACTTTTACCTGAAGATATTGTTAAAGCACACAATGAAGGGCTTATTCACTTTCATGACAGCGATTACTTTGCACAGCATATGCACAACTGCGATCTTGTAAATCTTGATGATATGCTTCAAAACGGCACCGTTATATCAGGAACGCTTATTGAAAAGCCACATCGCTTCATAACCGCCTGTAATATTGCCACACAGATTATTGCACAGGTTGCCTCATGTCAATATGGAGGACAATCTATAAGCCTTATGCACCTTGCAAAGTTTGTGGATACCTCAAGACAGGGTCTTAAAGCGGAAGTAGAAAAAGAATTTTTAGAAACGGGAATTAATTTAAATAAAGAACAAAAATCTAAAATTGTAGAAAGCCGTTTGAAAAAGGAAATTCGTGCAGGTATTCAGACTCTTCAATATCAGGTAATAACACTTATGACCACAAACGGTCAAGCACCGTTCATAACTGTATTTATGTATCTAAATGAAGCCGGAAACAATAAAGTTTTAAAAGATGATCTTGCTCTTTGTATCGAAGAAATGCTTAAGCAGCGTTTTGATGGTGTAAAAAACGAAAACAGTGTGCTTATTACACCTGCATTTCCAAAACTCATCTATGTGCTTGAAAACGACAATATAGAAAAAAACAGTGAATACTATTATTTAACGGAACTTGCGGCAAAATGCACAGCAAAAAGACTTGTTCCAGATTATATATCCGAAAAAATTATGCTTGAGCTTAAAAAGGACGGCAAAGGCAGAGGTAATGTTTATACATGTATGGGCTGCAGAAGCTTTTTAACCCCTGATCCGACGGCAAACGGCTTTGACAACATTGCAAAAGCAAAAAATTGGGTTCAAGGAGAATCAAAATACTACGGAAGATTTAATCAGGGCGTTGTCACTGTAAATCTTGTAGATATTGCCTGTTCAGCAAAGCACAACAACAAGGATTTCTGGCAAGTTTTTGATGAAAGAATGCAACTTTGTCACAGAGCCTTAAGGTGTCGCCACGACAGATTAAAAGGAACAATATCCGATGCAGCTCCCATCCTATGGCAATACGGAGCACTTGCCAGACTTGAAAAGGGAGAAACAATAGACAAACTTTTATATGGCGGCTACTCTACCCTTTCTCTCGGATATGCAGGACTTTGGGAATGTGTTTATGCGCTTTGCGGTCAAAAATTAAGTGAGCCAGAAGGTGAAAAGTTAGGTCTTGAAATAATGCAGAAACTTAACGATTACTGCAACTCTTGGAAAGCGGCTGAAAACATCCATTACAGTTTATATGGAACTCCTCTTGAAAGCACCACCTATAAATTCGCAAAATCTCTACAAAAACGTTTTGGAAAAATTAAGGGCATAACAGATAAAAATTATATTACAAATTCTTATCATGTTCATGTAACAGAAGAAATAAATGCTTTTGACAAACTTGCACTTGAAAGTAAATTTCAAAAGCTTTCGCCCGGCGGTGCAATATCTTATATAGAAGTTCCCAACATGCAGAACAATATTGAAGCTGTACTCCAGGTTATGAAATTTATATATGATAACATCACTTATGCTGAACTTAACACAAAATCAGACTTCTGTCAGGAATGCGGATTTGACGGTGAAATTAAAATTATTGAGGAAGACGGAAAACTTATATGGGAATGTCCTAACTGCAAAAACCGTGATCAAAATAAAATGAATGTAGCAAGACGTACATGTGGATATATCGGAACTCAGTTCTGGAACCAAGGACGTACACAAGAAATCAAAGAACGGGTACTTCACCTTTAATTAAAAGCGCCGTTCACACGGCGCTTTATTAAGATATTATGAATTACGGAAATATAAAATACTGCGATATTGCAAACGGTATCGGAATAAGAACTGTACTCTTTGTTTCAGGTTGCAGACATCACTGCAAAGGCTGCTTTCAACCTGAAACATGGAATTTTTCATTTGGAAAAAACTTCACAGAAGAAGTTGAAAAAGAAATAATAAAATCACTTGATAAGGATTATATAGACGGGCTTACAATTTTAGGCGGAGAACCATTTGAGCCTGAAAACCAAAAATCACTTTTACCGTTTTTAAAAAAAGTAAAAAAAAACTTTCCCAATAAAACCATATGGGCTTTTTCAGGATATACATATGAAGAGCTTCGCGGCTTTAAAGAATCTATTTCACACTGTATATATACTGATGAAATGTTATCTCTTATTGATGTTCTGGTAGATGGAGAATTTCAGGAGGATCTTAAAAATTTAAGTCTTCAATTTAGAGGAAGTTCAAATCAAAGACTTATAGATATGAAACAAACTTTAAAAAATAATAAAATTATTCTTTGGCAAGAAAAATGACGGCTTTTTCCGTCATTTTTTATTCCGCAGGATATGTGTAATAATCTGTATCGCTCTCAGTTTCTTCTTCATCCGTCGGTACTTCCACTGCTGTTATATTCTTTTCATTTACCGTTATAGAGGTAAATTCAGATTTTGAATTATTAACTCCTTTATTTCTCAATTTACCATTTGCTGAAAGAAATAAAAAAACAGACAACATCAAAAAAATCACAAATAGACTGAAAAAAATAAGAATAGCAAAAGTATGAGTTTTATTTTTTTTATCAAATTCTTTTTTATTGTATAAAATTATGCTATCCTCAGCCCTATTAAAATTTTCTGTATTACTTTTTATTTCAGCACCACAATAAGGACAATATATTAAATTTTCAGGAATTATTTTTCTGCATTTATTACATTTCATAGCATTTTCCAAAACACATATTTTAAACAAATATATTATATTTATCTTTAATAAATAAATCAATAAAAATTCGCAAATTCACTGAAAACAAATATAAATTACACATAATAAAAAAGAGAGACAAAACGCTCTCTTTTTTATATATAAAGTTATTTGCTTGCCGCCTTTACAATTATTGAAAAATCCTCTGCCTTTAATGAAGCGCCGCCTATAAGACCACCATCAACATCAGGTTGAGCAACAAGTTCGTCTGCATTTTTAGCATTCATAGAGCCACCATACTGAATTGTTGTAGACTCTGCTATTTCCTTTGAATAAAGCTGCTCAACAACCTCACGAATTGCTTTATTAACTTCATTCGCCTGTTCTGCAGTAGCTGTTTTACCGGTACCAATAGCCCATACCGGCTCATAAGCAATAATTATTTTTTTCATTTCAGCAGCTGAAACACCCTGAAGAGCAACTTTTGTCTGAAGTGCAACAGTTTCTCTTGTAATACCTTGCTCACGTTGTATAAGAGTTTCACCTACACAAAGAATAACGGTTATATCGTTATCAAGCGCTGCACGAACTCTCTTCTGAACAGTTTCATCCGTTTCACCAAAATACTGCCTACGCTCACTATGACCGATTACCGTATAATCAACCCCTATACTTTTAAGCATTTTTGCTGAAACCTCTCCTGTAAAAGCTCCGCTTTCAGCCCAATGGCAATTTTCAGCTCCAACCTTAATATTTGTACCTTTTGTTTCTTCAAGAGCAGTAAACAAATCAATATATGGCACACAAATAACAACATCACAAGATGCATCTGCAACAAGCGGCTTAAGCTCAGATATAAGTTCCTTTGCTTCTGCCGGAGTTTTATTCATTTTCCAGTTTCCCGCAATAACGGCTTTTCTCTTTGACTTATCCATTTTATATCAATCCTTTAAATTTATTACTTATTATCAATAGCAGCAATACCGGGAAGCTCTTTTCCCTCAAGGAATTCAAGAGAAGCACCGCCACCTGTACTTATGTGGCTCATTTTATCTGCAAATCCAAGTTTTTCAATAGCAGCCGCACTGTCTCCACCACCTATAATTGAAACAGCACCACTTTCTGCTATTGCCTTTGCAACCGCAATCGTGCCTGCCGCAAAATTTTCCCATTCAGAAACACCCATAGGTCCGTTCCAGATAACTGTTCCCGCACCCTTTATGGCATTTGTAAAGATTTCTCTTGTTTTAGGTCCTATATCAAGTCCCATCCATCCATCAGGAATTTCATCTGAATTAACTGTTTTAAATTCCGTATTCTTATCATATTCAGTGCCCACAACGTTATCAACCGGAATAAGAAAATTAACGCCCTTTTTCTTTGCATCTTCCATCATCTGTCCTGCAAGTTCAACCTTATCCTCTTCAAGAAGAGATGTTCCTATTTTATGACCTAAATATTTCATAAACGTATATGCCATACCGCCACCGACAATAAGGGTATCAGCCTTATCAAGAAGATTTGTAATAACACCAATTTTATCGGAAACCTTTGCACCGCCTAAAATTACTATTAAAGGTCTTTTCGGATTTTCAAGAGTTCCGCCTATGTATTCAATTTCTTTTTGAATAAGATATCCTACAGCTGAAGGAAGATATTCTGCAACTCCTGCAGTTGAACTGTGTGCTCTATGGCAAGAGCCAAATGCGTCATTAACATAAATATCGGCAAGTGATGCAAATTTTTTTGAAAGCTCCTCATCATTTTTAGTTTCACCCGCTTCATAACGAACATTCTCAATAAGCATAACCTCACCGTCAGAAAGTTCTGAAGAAAGCTTCTGTGCACTTTCACCTACAACATCATCAGCCATTTTAACGGGAACACCTAAAAGTTCTGAAAGCCTTTCTGCAACAGGCTTTAATGAAAATTCCGGAACAATCTGACCCTTCGGTCTTCCAAGATGTGAACAAAGAATAAGTCTTGCTCCATTTTCCATAAGATATTTGATTGTAGGAAGAGACGCACGAATTCTTTTATCATTCGTAATTTTTCCGTCTTCCATTTTCACATTGAAATCCATGCGTGCAAGAACTCTTTTACCTCTTACATCAAGATCTTCAATTGTACGCTTGTTTAGCTGACTCATTTGGGTCTCCTATTATTTGTTAATTTATTATCTATTTTATATCAATTTTAAAAAATATGCAAGATTCACTGCCTATATGAAGACAGAAAATCTTCAAGGCAATGCGCCGCCATACGAAGTGTACGAGATTTTGGCAAATAAACTATTCTGAAATGATCGTTATCAGGATAATTAAAACCGGTTCCCTGAACAACCAAAACCTTTTTTTCTCTCAAAAAATCAAGAGCAAATTGAACATCGGAAGTTATATTGAATTTTTTAACATCAATTTTCGGAAATATATAAAAAGCAGCTTTAGGTTTAACTGCGGTAATACCGTCAATATTGTTAATCGCATTATATATAACTTCTCTCTGATCATAAATTCTGCCTCCCGGTATTAAGTCGGCATCTCCGGACTGAACACCTCCAAGTGCGGTCTGAACAATTTGCTGAGCAGGAACATTTGAACACAACCTCATAGTTGAAAGCAGATTTATACCATCCATATAATCTGAAATTTTCTGTTTATTTCCTGAAAAAATCATCCATCCTATTCGGTATCCTGCAATTTTATGCGATTTTGAAAGTCCATTAAAAGTTATACAAGGAATATCGGGTGCAAGACTTGCAATAGAAACATGTTTTAATCCGTCCATAACAAGACGATCATAAATTTCATCAGCAAAAATCACCAAATCATTAGCACGAGCTATTTCAACAATTTCCTTCAATATTTCAGTACTATATAAAGCGCCTGTAGGATTATTCGGATTTATGATAACAATACCTTTTGTATGCGGTGTTATCTTCTTTTTTATATCATTAATATCAGGATTCCATTCATTTTGCTCATCGCACATATAATGAACGGCTTTGCCGCCAGAAAGAGTAATTGCCGCAGTCCAAAGAGGATAATCAGGACAAGGCACAAGCATTTCATCACCGTCATCCAAAAAACCCTGCATACTCATAGTTATAAGTTCAGATACTCCATTCCCAGTATAAATATCATCAACTTTTATATTGGGAAGACCTTTAAGCTGATGATACTGCATTATGGCCTTTCGTGCTGAAAACAAACCTTTTGAATTTGAATATCCCTCAGATTCGGTAAGATTTGTCATCATATCGTGTATTATCTCATCCGGTGTCCTAAAACCGAACGGAGCGGGATTGCCAATATTAAGCTTTAAAATATCGATTCCCGCCTTTTCCATACGGTTTGCTTCATCAAGAATCGGTCCTCTTATATCATAGCAAACATTATCCAGTTTATGAGATTTTTTAAATTCTTTCATATTTATCCTTCTTTAATATCCGAATTTTCCTGAAAGAGAATCATCTTCATCAATCCACTTTTGAACATTTATTATTCTAAATTCATTCTTTGTATCGCGGGCAATAACATGAGTTATTCCCGCATTTAATATCATGCGCTTGCACAATGCACATGAAGTGGACTTTTTTACATAAGAGCCGTCAGAACATTCAAGTCCCACAAGATACATTGTTGCACCTATCATTTGTTCTCTTGAAGCATTTATAACCGCATTCATCTCCGCATGTACCGAACGACAAAGTTCATAACGTTCTCCTCTCGGAACATTTAATTTTTCACGCATACAGAAACCCAAATCACAGCAATTTTTTCTTCCACGCGGTGCTCCCGAATAGCCTGTGGAAATAACCTGATCAACCTTTACTATAACAGCACCATAATGTCTTCTTAAGCAAGTGCTCCTTTGAGAAACCATCTCCGCCAAATCAAGATAGTAATTTATTTTATCTCGTCTTTCCATTTAAACTAATCCTTAACCTCTTTTCTGCAAAAATCATATTCAACCCTTTTAAATTCCGAAAATGATTCAGTAGCATCTGTTGCTCTAAAAAAAACCATAAGTGTTCTGAATATTATTTTTATATCAAACCAAATATTAAAATTTTCAATATATAACATGTCAAGCACAAGCTTATCCTTAGGAACGGTGTTATATTTTCCCGAAATTTGAGCAAGTCCCGTTATACCCGCTTTCATTCTTGTTCTGTATTCAAATTCTTTTAAATTAAGAGTATATTTTTCAATATTTTCAACCATTTCCGGTCTGGGTCCCACTATAGTCATTTCTCCTCTTAAAACATTTATAAATTGCGGAAATTCATCAATACGATATTTTCTTAATATACGCCCAACTTTAGTTATTCTGTCATCGCCCTCAATAACAGACTTATGTTCAAAACCCCTGTCCTCTTTCATGGAACGGAACTTATAAACATTAAAAACTCTTCCATGAATCGTAGCTCTCTTTTGTTTATAAATTATACTTCCGCCATCCTCCAGCTTAATTGCAAGTGAAGAAATAAAAAGTACAGGACTAAATAACAAAAGTGCAAAAGACGATATGATAATATCCATTGCCCTTTTTACAATTCGCTGTTCCATCGTCATTTTCTTTACATGAGAAGACATAACAGGCTTGTCATCAAACATTGAATAATGAGCCCTCAATGCAACAATATCCATCATTTCAAAATTATAATAAATATTTTTATTATACTGATAGCAATATTCTGTAAACATTGCTCTTTGAGAAGCGGGAAGATCATAAAGAAATACTGTATCATTACGATTTATTACATCAAAAACATCATTTTCTGTAAAAAGCACTGCATCACAAATTTTATACTGCTTTGAAAACTGTTTGATTTTAGGCACGATATTATTAAGTGCTTCTTTTGAAGTTGTAATTACACATGATTTTTCAGGATCATTAACTCTAAAGAATATTTCATTGCCTAAATATGTATAAAATGCTATCACAACAATCTGTAAAATCATTACCAAGATAAGATGAAGAGGTCTTTGATAAATAAATTTTGATCCGTTTATTTCATTTGTATTCATTATACAAAGCATTAAATGTGCACTAATATCTGTAATTATTGCGGAAAGACTCATTGAAGCAATAATAGGCTTACTTTTTCGTACTCCGATATCATATCCACCATAAACAGTCATCATAAGAATTCCAAAGGCAACAAAAGTAAGCATTGTTACCGCAGCTGTTCTTGAAAAACGCAAAAGCCATTCGTTGCTTACACCGAATACACCGAAAAATATTATAAAGAGTATAAAAAACAAAGTAGCTTTTAAAAGCATTAAATTTATACTCATTGTTCTTTTTAAAAACTTTTTCAAAAAAATCACCGTTATTTTCTATTTTCAAGCGTATCAATGATTATTTTATCCGCTTTATTTATATCTCCGCAGCCAAGAGTGATAATCAAATCTCCCGGTTGTGCCTTAGTTCCTACATATTCTGCAGCTTCCCTTTTAGTTTCAAACCATACAGAATTCGGAATTTTTGCAGCTAAGTCTTTAGTATAAATATCATAGGTATTAACCTCTCTTGAACCCATGATTTCAGTCATAACAACTTTATCCGCCTTTGAGAGAACCTTTGCAAAATCATCTAAAAGATTATAAGTTCTTGAATATGTAAAAGGCTGAAATACTGCCCAAACATTATTATACCCCATTTTAAGTGCTGAGTTAATAGTTACTTCAAGTTCCGTAGGATGATGAGCATAATCATCTGCAACGGTAATTCCGCCATATGTACCTAAAAATTCAAATCTCCTGTGAGCTCCACCAAAGCTTTCTATTCCGTTCTTTACAAGTTCATAATCCGCTTTTAACAGATCGCAGACAGCAATTACGGAAAGAGCATTATACACATTATGTTTTCCAGGTACACCAAGCTTTACATTAAATAAAAATTGTGTATCTTTATATGCGGAAAATTTAAAAAATCCTCCTCTATATTCCTTTAAATCTTTGGCAATATAATCATTTTTTTCATTAAGTCCGAAGCTTACAAGTTTTTTGTCAATTTCAGAAACAACCTTAATCGTATTATTATCATCACCGTTATAAAAAACTGTAGATGTCGTACTTTCAGCAAATTTACTAAAGCTATTTATAAGATTTTCCATAGTTTTAAAATAATCCATATGGTCATTATCAACATTTAAAACTATTGTAATATTAGGAGTAATACTTAAAAAACTGTCTTTAAATTCACACGCCTCCGCAACAAAATTTTCTGTTTTACCGACTCTGCCGTGTGCTTTTATAAGCGGCAGCTCTCCACCTATCGCAGCGGACGGGTCAAGATTCGCATACATAAGCGTTTGTGTTAGCATTGAGCTTGTGGTCGTTTTACCATGTGTTCCGCAAACTGCAATACAATTATTATACATTCTTGATATTGCTCCCAATAGCTCATCTCTTGAAAAAATAGGTATACCGCTGTTTTTTGCAGCTAAAAGCTCAGGATTATCCGGTAAAAGAGCCTTTGTATAAATTATCATCTCGGCATCTTCTATATTTTCAGCCTTCTGTCCCATCTTAACACTAATGCCAAGAGTTTTTATCCTTTCAAGAGTATCCGTTTCGTTATTATCCGACCCTGAAAGTTCATATCCGAAGCTGTAAAGAATTTCAGCCAGAGGACACATTCCAGATCCGCCAATACCTATAAAATGAACTCGTTTAACTTTTTTTAAAATCTCATCAATATACATATTTCACCTGATTTCAGAAATAATATCTGTTATTAACGCTTTAAACTGCGTAGCTTTCTGACACCCTATCAAAAGCACCTCTTCTTCTGTAAGCGGTTTATCAAGCACACCTGTCGCCATATTCGTTATAAGGGAAAGTCCAAGAACTTTTATTCCTAAAGCATTTGCTACAATTACTTCAGGAACGGTAGACATTCCAACTGCATCCGCTCCTAAAATTCTATAAGCTTTAATTTCAGCAGGTGTTTCATAAGAAGGTCCGGTTACACCTATATAAACACCTTTCTGTAAACGAATATTATTTTTCAAAAAAATTTTTTCAACAAGAGAAATCAGTTCTTTGCTATAAGCAAAACTCATATCCGGAAATCTTTTTTCTCCCTCTAAAATTGGATCAATCAACGGATTGGTACCCATCATATTTATATGGTCGGTAATCACCATAATATCACCAACTTCAAAATCAAAATTTATACCGCCGGCAGCATTAGTTATGATTAAAGTTTTTACACCAAGTTCCTTCATAACACGGACTCCCGCAGTAACCTCCGACATTGTTCTACCTTCATAATAATGTATGCGTCCCTGCATACAAATAATATTTTTTTCATTTATTCGACCTGCCACAAACCTTCCTTTATGACCAGGTGCGGTGGAAACGGGAAAATCATCAAGTTCAGAATAATCAACAATAATCGGATTTTTTATACTGTCGGCAAATGAGCCAAGTCCTGAACCTAAAATCAACCCGATATCTGTACTGAAATCAATTTTGGATTTTATATATTCAGCAGCTTTTTTATACATTTAATTCACCCAAAATTTTGCTTGTGGATTTTTGAACTTCATATTTAACTTTTTCAATATCAATACTTTTAAATTCTCCGTCTTTATAAAGCACTTCACCATCAACCATAGTGAGTACACAATCTGAACCGTTTGCAGAATAAATAAAATTACAAGCAGTATCTGTATCCGGAACCATATTTTCCTTAGATATATCAAAAACCGCCAAATCCGCATAATAGTTTTCTTTAATTATACCGCAGTTTTCTCGTCCCTGTGCTTTATAACCGTTTACAGTTGCCATTTTAATAACTTCTTTTTCGGATATAAGAGTTGCATCAAAATGAATTGCCTTTTGAAGCAGTGCTGTAAGATAAAGTTCTTTAAAAATATTAAGATTGTTATTTGAACAAACAGAATCGGTACCTATAGCAATATTTATACCTGCTTTTTTAAGCTCATAAATATTTGCAATTCCTGACCCAAGTTTCATATTTGAAGCGGGGTTAGCTGAACATGAAACATCTTTTTCTCGCATTATTTCAATATCTTGCGGCTCTACCCAAACACAATGTGCCGCAAGAGTTTTATTGTCAAAAATGCCTGTATCAAAAAAATATTCAGCCGGAGTTTTACCGTTATGACGTAACTTGCACTCCTCGTGTTCCTTTTTTGTTTCACTCATATGAATATGAACTATCGTATCAAATTCTCTTATATAATTCGCAACAGCTCTTACAAAATTTTCATTGCTTGTATATTCAGCATGAATAGAGAAATCTATTTTCAGTTTACCGTTTTCTGAATTATGATATGCTTGATAGGCAGATATCGCTTCATTAAATCCCCTATGTTTTTCAAGAGATGTATATTCAAAACTTGTGAGACCTCTTGAAAAATTACATTTCATTTTACTATCTGAAACCGCTTTGCAAACATTGTCACAAAAAAAGTACATATCAGAAAAAGATGCAGTTCCGCAGCGCAGCATTTCAGCTTCTGCAAGAAGAGTTGCATAATAGGCATCCTTACCTTTTATTTTATCTTCAAAAGGAAATACCTTATCATTCAGCCATCTATCCAAAGGAAGGTTACTCCCATATCCTCTCAACAAGGTCATTGCGGAATGCGTATGTGCATTTACAAATGCCGGTATTAAAAGTTTGCCTATACCGTTATAGCTTTCTCCAGTATAATTTTCAGGTCTTTTTTTTCCTATATATTTTATATATTTACCATCTACAAGAATAAAGCTATTTTTTACAATATCAAAATTCTCATTAAAATATGAAATATTTTCAAAAAGCATTTCAGTAGTTTACAACTTCACATTTTTTAATAATAACATCATCAATCGGCTTTGAATTTCCATCAACAGAAACCTGTGCAATTTTATCTATAATATCCATACCATCAAAAACCTGGCCGAATACAGTATGATGATAATCAAGCCATGGCGTTCCACCGTTTTTCTCATATTCATCACAAAATTCAGAAGGAAAATATTCGGAAAGCCCCTTCATTTGTCTTACAAAATCTTCAGAAACATTTTTTGCCTGAACAATAAAAAATTGAGATCCGTTTGTGTTTGGACCTGAATTTGCCATGCATAAGGCACCTCTTATATTATGAAGTTCCTTTGTAAATTCATCTTCAAATGAATGTCCCCATATAGATTCACCGCCTATACCCGTTCCAAGAGGATCTCCACCTTGAATCATAAAGCCGTCAATCACTCTGTGAAATTTTAGACCGTTATAATAATTATTTTTTGAATGCTCCTTAAAATTCTCAACAGCTTTCGGTGCATATTCAGGAAAGAGCCTTATTTTAATATCTCCAAAATCAGTTTTAAGTATTATTATTTCTTCATTCTTCTTTGGCAATTCTTTTTGTTTAATCATTTTACTATTCCTTTTTTATACAAAATATGAGTGCTTAAAAGTGATACTGCCATACAAATCGGTATTAAAGCACCAACCTTAAGACTTCCAATAAATATTAAAATCAATATTGAAAAAAATACGGGAATTATAGAAATTTTAATATTTTTAGTAAAGTAACTCATTCCGAGTGCACCGAATAGAGCAGGTACCACTTGACGAAATGCAGGAGCCAAAGGACTTCCTTCAGCGGTTATATACGGAAGAACCGGAGTAAACACCAAAACACCAACAGCAATAACAACAGTAGTTACAATTGAAGAGGTTGCTATAGCTATTGTTGAAATCACCTGACCCTCTTCAGAATTTGCACGAACTCCCGCATTTTCCATTGCATTAAGTCCGCATGGAAGCTTCAAATTTGTAATATTACCTGTAACAAACGACAGATAGGTTCCTGCAGCACCAAGAAGCGGAGTATAAGTTACAACTTCCAGAAGACTTGACGGATAAAAAATTAAAGCAACCGGTCCAAGACCTTTAAATACATACTTTGCTTCAGGCCATATTCCGAAATAAATGCAAATTGAAACGGGAATCATCAAAAATATCAAAAGAGCTGCTATATTCCAGATAACACCGTATCTGTGAACGCTTTCCGTATAAGATAATCGCATCTTCATCTTATCCTCTCCACTCAAAGTTCAATATTTGGGCAGGGATAAATTTTGCACACAAAACAAGAATTAACATTGCAAGAATCATGGCAAACGGCATTGCAAAAGTTTTAAGCCATTTAAGATTGAATTTTATAGAAATCTTCTCAAACACAAACATAAAAATCATTGATGATATAAGCGCAATAATGCTTGACGTTCCCGCTCCGTCTCCTATTATGAGAGTATCACCCTTTCCTGCAACAGATCTGCCGATAAAAGCTGAAATAAGACCTATAAACGCTGCAGCAGACATGAGATCCGCCCATCTTGCGTCTTTACTTGCTACCTTTCCCATACCCTTTTCTATCTTTTTAAGCATAAAAGGAACAAGAATAAGAGGCATTACAGATCCTAAAGTCATAACCCATGCTATAGTGGCAAAAATTTTAGGATCGGTTATTTCCTGTGAAAGTCCCGCTCTTGAACCGAAAGCTTCTATCGCAGCCTGTGCCGCAGGTACTTCGTAAGAAATATTACCTATAACGGTAAGTCTTATCCATGGCAGTACAAGACCGAGAGCTGCAGAAAGTGTAAGTACGGTAGCCACAATTGCAAATGAGGGTGCAAGCGTGAAAACTGCTGAAGAAGAAATTGTCTTTCTTATTGTTTCTTTGGATATGCCAAGTGATTTTGCACGCTTTATTGCACGAATAAGAAAAAAAAGTGACTGTGCAATTACAAACAATGCCACACAAAGTCCAAGCAGATACATAAACGTATTCGATTTGAAATCCATACAATCCCCCATATATTAAATAAATTTTATCACAAAGCCTTATTTTTTACAATTACAGTAAAATAAAGAGTCGCTGACCATGCAGCGACACTAATTTTCAAATAACTCTTACTTTTTTTATTTTCTTATTGCTTCTAAAAAACTCTATATCAGATTTATCAAATTCATTATCCGTATCAATTATTGAATAACAAATTTTATTTTTTTCTCCCTTTGTCATAGCCTTTATTGATATTCTTAATATATCTGAAACATAAGAGCCTATATTCTCAATATTTTCATATATTACGGTTATTCTAAATTTTCCGCTTCTTTCAAGGCTTATATCCGGTAAATTTTTGGAATTTACTATATTGCCGTTTTCAATATAATCACGAATCTCATTAGCTGCCATTACTGCACAATTATTTTCACTTTCAGGAGTTGATGCACCAAGATGAGGAATAACAACAATCCCTTTAATTCCTATCAGCTCTTTTACAGCAAAATCCGTTATATAAGAAAAAACCTTTTCACTTTCCACAGCTTTTATTATATCTTTATTATCTACAATTTCACCTCTAGCAAAATTTAAAATTCTTATACCATTTTTCATTTGTGAAATTGCAGCTGAATTTATCATTTTTTCTGTTTTTTTATTAAAAGGAGTATGAATCGTTATATAATCAGCTCTATTATAAAGCTCTGGAAGTTCAACACGATTTGCAGATTCGCCTTCTACAGTATAAGGATCATAATAGATCACATTCATACCAAGAAAAGCTGCCGCCTCCGCCACAAGTTTTCCTATTGTTCCAAAACCTATAATACCTAATGTTTTATCTTTTATTTCAGGTCCTGAAAACAGGCTCTTACCTTTTTCAACATCATTTACCAACGAATCATTATCAAGCGTTTTCACCCAATCTATACCGTTTATAATTTTTCTTGAGGATAAAAACAAAGCACATAATACAAGTTCTTTAACAGCATTTGCATTAGCTCCCGGAGTATTAAATACACATATACCCTTTTCACTGCAACGCTCAATCGGAATATTATTTGTTCCCGCTCCTGCTCTCGCAATTGCCTTAAGATTTTCTCCAAACTGCATTTCGAGCATTGAAGCAGAACGTACCATAATCGCATCGGGATCTAAAAAATCATCTGAAATTTCATATTTTTCAGAAAATACTTCAAGTCCTATTTCAGATATTTTATTAAGCGTTTTTATTTTATAATTATTCACTTTAAATTTTCCTTTTCAAATTTTTTAATAAAATCAACAAGCTTAACCACACCCTCATAAGGCATTGCATTATAAATCGAAGCACGCATACCTCCTATGGTTCGGTATCCCTTTAAATTAACAAGACCCTCTTGTGCGGCTTCTTCTATAAATTTCTTATCAAGTTCTGCAGAACTTGATAAGAAAGTAACATTCATAAGAGAACGATACTCTTTCTCGACAGTACCTCTGAAAAGTCTACTTTCATCAAGACAATTATATAAAAGTTCCGCTTTTTTTATATTTCTTTTTTGTATTTCAGAAAGACCACCGATTGACAAAAGCCAGTCAAGTACCAATTTACAAATATAAATAGGATATACCGGCGGTGTATTATAAATACTGCCTTTATCTGCGTGAAGTTTATAATTAAGCATTGACGGTGTACCTTCACGAGCTTTACCAAGTAAGTCCTCACGAATAATACAAATAGTTAACCCTGCCGGCGCAATATTTTTTTGTGCACCACCATAAATCATACCGAATTTTGAAATATCAATCGGTTCACTTAAAAAGCACGATGAAACATCAGCTATCAATGGAATTCCTGCAGTATCAGGAATTTGCTTATAAGCGGTACCGTAAATTGTGTTGTTATATGTTATGTGGATATAATCCGCATCTTTTCTGAACATCGATTTCTCAAGTTTGGGAATATATGTGAAATTTTTATCCTTTGAGCTTGCAGCAACCGCCACATTTCCAAAACGTGATCCCTCTTCAAAGGCTTTTGTACTCCACTGCCCTGTAAGAACATAATCAGCTTTATTTGAACCGTTCATAAAATTAAGTGCAATAGCTGAAAACTGAGTTGATGCGCCGCCCTGCAAAAACAATACCTTATAATTATCAGGTAAATACAAAAGCTGTCGCATTTTTTCTTCAGCATCTCGTATTATTCCCTCAAAAAGTTTAGATCGATGGCTCATTTCCAAAACACTTTGTCCCGAATCCTCAAAACTTAAAAATTCCGTCTGTGCTTTTTGCAGCACCTCAAGCGGTAGCATTGAAGGACCTGCTGAAAAATTAAACACTCTTTTCATAATGAGCCTCCTTTAAAACTTAAAATAAATTATACTACGATTCCGAAATAAATTCAACACATTAAATTGCTAAATCGATAAAGCTTTGTATGTAAAAATGAAGAGACGGTATTCCGTCTCTTCTATATTTTTTCCTATTCAATTGTAATTCTTAAGCCTACCTCAAGCATTTGCCTTTAGAACTAATCGTCTTGGAATTGCAGAAAATTTTACTGCTTAAATTTGACTTTATGCTATTTGGCAGGAGCCGAATGTATCGGCTCAATTTCATTTCCCATCGGCTTCGCCCTCTTTATCATTTATTCAAGGGGTCGAGATTTTGTCTCTTCTGCGGATAACCGCCGCCTACCGAGTTTTCTCGGTTTATGGACACTTGCGCAATCCCCTGTCGTCCGTCGGTGATTCATCCCCTTGTTATAATTATATTATATTCATTTTATTGTTAATGTCAATATATTTTTTTAACATTATAAGGTTTTTAAGTATATTTTGTAAGAATGCACAAATATAAAACTTTCAATTGAACAATATAAACAAAATAAAAAGACCCTAAGGTCTTTTTATTAAAGTTATTAAGTCTTAGGTCTTTGAGGATCTGTCGGATCCCAGCCTCTATTTGCCGAATTTACATCTATTTTTTGTGGAGTGGGTTTTCCAAGAGGATCAGATGATAAAGTTCCGTCAAAAATTTTAACAATCGTACCGCTTGATGTATTTTCCGTAAGCCACTTTGCATCTGCTACTGAAAGCCTTACACAGCCGTGCGATGCTGCCGAACCGAGTTTATTGTATTCATTATACTGCAACGATGACTTATCCTGATTTATAGTATAGGTTACACTGTGGAACATTATGCTGCCTGTAATCCTTAAAGCATAACGCCCATAGGTTGCATCTACCATTCTACACCATTTTTCTCCAAAATAATCATAAGTTTTAAACTGCCCTATCGGAGTAGCTCCATTAAGTCCCACAGAGCAAACCATAGCCTTGATCGGTTTCGTAAATTCACCGTCATCTCCCTTTCCGTAAACTGTTACAGTATTTGTAGCTCTATTTACTGCAATGCAATATTGAGAAGAATACCCTTGCGGAATATTGAACATTCCTGATATATCAGCTTTCCCATAAACTGCCTTTGTTGCGCTTGAAGTTTTAGATGTTTGAACTGTAGTTTCTTGCGTTGTAGATTCTTTAACACTTTCCGAAACAGCAGGCACTGTAATGTTTGCCAACTTTTCCTTCTTGTTTTTAATCGCTTTTACAATTCCCGTAATTAAAAGAGAAACTATAAGTAGACATATGCCTATTAAGATAATCAGCCTGTTTATTTTTTGTTTTTTAAGTTGCTGTCTTTGCTTTATTCGCCTTTCATGTCTTCTTCTTTCATAATTATCCATAAAAATCCCCATATTTTATTTTATAAATATACTAACAATTTTAATTTAATGCAAGAATTTCTTTTCCTATATCAACAGAAAAAATATAAACCCCGCCACAATTTAAGCCGAATATCTTCTTTGCCGCCTTAAAATAAATATTCATCTGATATTTATATTCTTCTTTTAATCTTAAAAGGAGTTCATTGTCCGTTTCATTTTTTTTCTTTTTATCGGTTTTATAATCTACAACAAAGACTCTTTGCTCTCCCTCAACAGTCTTTATAAAACATAAATCCATTTTGCCGTGTATCATTCCGTTTTCATCGGTATCGGCTTTTAATGGACCGTAAATTTTTTCATCTCCTGTATATGCCTCAAAAAGAAATGATTGTTCTTTAAAAATATAAGGCTTTCCATCTTCTCCTGTATCGGCAGCTTCAATTAGCGTTTTATAAAGTTTACTTTGAAAAAATCCATTCAGCTTTTCCAGTCCGTAAACATCCTTATATATTATTAAATCTCTTTCTGTAAGTTTGTGAATTAAAAATAATCTTTCACACTCATCTGCAACTCCATTTGCAGCTTTTGCAAAATCACAAATTTCAAAAAATTTATGTATTGACGTACCTCTTTCCGCTGATGAAATGTATATTTCATCATTTCTATTATTAAACGACGGTTGATCTTTAAAATAATATTTAAAACTTTCATGATAATTTTTATTAAATGCGGAAATTGCTGAATTAATAGTCGTAGCTGCAGCCTTTCCAAAATAAAAACTCACAAAATTATCATCAAAAACTTTTACATCATTCATTTTTTCAATTATCTTTTCTTTTAATTCCTTATCTGCTGTAAGAGCTGTTATTTTAGGCTTTTCTAAAATCTTAAAAATAAGATTTTTGCTGTCCGCATTATTTCTTACTATATCAATTTCAAAATCCCCATTAGTATTTTCATCAAAATTATAATTTACAGAAAATCTTTCCCTACCGCTATCTCCTTCTTTCGTAAAAAGTTTTCTTAATTTATTCAGAACGAATTCATCATCTAAAAGAGAAGAGAGAACCAAAGTCATAAAGTTTGAACATGCAAATATGCTTTTGGGCATATATTTTGAAACAGAAAATGCATTTTCAAAAACATTAACCGCAGAACTATTACTATAATTTGATCCTATCAAAATCAACTTTTCTTCAGCCCTTGTAAGTGCAACATAAAGAAGCCTCAATTCTTCTGCTGTAGAACTGTATTTTTTGGCTTGCATGCCTGCAAGAAATCCAACCGTTTTATATGCTTGTCCATATTTATATGGAACCTGCATAGAAAGTCCAAGCTTTATATTCTCTAAATTTTCATTAAGGCTTACTGTTGGAGCATTTATCACTTTCGTCTTATTTTCGGAATTAAAAGCATTTGTAAGGTATGGTAAAACAACAATAGGAAACTGCAAACCCTTTGATTTATGCATGGTCATTATTCTGACGCCTCCAGAACTGATTTCACCTGTATCAACTGTTGCATTGCGTTCTGAAAGAAACGTTAGATACCTGACAAAACCTGAAATCCCATCTCCACCGCTTTTTTCATAGCTTTCTGCCAAATTCAAAAGATATAAAAGATTATGTTTCTTCTGTTCTCCACCATCACCTGAACTTAAAACTGACAAATATGAACGATATGAATATAAAAATCTTAAAAATTCAGAAACAGAAAACGTTCTTGCAATATTTATAAGTTTTTTTCTTTCAACACAAAAACTTTTGCATTTATTATTAAATTCATCATCAAATAGATTTTCTGATTCTGCAATTTGCAGAGAATTAAAAATATCACCCTCAAGTTTAAGTCGTGCTACCTCATCACCTGAAAACATAAATATCGGAGACATTAAAACTGCAGTTAAATCAATATCTCTTCGTGAATTCTCAATCATTCGCAAAAAGCTTAGCGTAAACATTATTTCATATTTTTCAAAATATCCATCCTTATTCTGAACACTACAGGGTATACCGAGAAGCTCAAGAGCTTTCTTAATCTTTTTGCCTTTATCCGATATTTTCCTCATAAGAATTACGATATCCGAAGCTTTTGCAGGTCTTAAACCATTTTCACCTATTACCTGTTCACCTGATGAAAGAATTGTTTTAATTCTGTTTGCAATACAAATGGAATCCACATCAAGATCAGAAACCTTTTCAAGATAAGGTTGAAACTCATATAAGTCTTTAAGTTTAGCATTATTAAGTATAATTTCAATTTTAGGAGTTTTAACATCATACTTATCAAAACTTTTATTTCCATATGTAAGTTTTTCATTGATATAATCAGTTCCGCCACTATATTTCGTAAAAAACTTTTCCATAAGTTTATTTACAAAAGAGAGTATTTCTTTTCTGGAACGAAAATTATCTGTTAGATATATTCTTTCCGCTGAAGTACTGTTTTCAGCTTTTTCTGAAAAATCCGCACTGTTTTCAATTTTATCTGAAAAAACCTGAGGCATCGCATTTCTGAATCCATAAATACTTTGTTTTATATCTCCTACTAAAAACAGATTTTTTTCATCCCTTGAAATCGCTCTAAAAATCATATCTTGCAAAAGATTGGTATCCTGATACTCATCAATAAAAATCGCATCATAATTTTTAGATATATTTTTGGCAATTACCGTTTTTTCAAACTTTTCGCCATGAATATTTTTAGATAAAATATTCAATGTTTTACGCTCTATATCAGAAAAAGTCATAGCATTTTTCAATGCTTTTTTGTGTGAATAAATTTTATCATAGCAATCATATATAGCAAAAAACTCATTCACCATATCCTTTTGCTTTTCAAAATCTTCTGAAAAATGTCTTATTGCACTTGAAAGTTCCTTTTGCACTTTCTTTTTTATATAATCTCTATTTAAATTTAAAAGCTTTTTAATATCATTCCATATTTCTTTTGATTTTTCATCTTTTACCGACGGTAATCTTTTAAAGCTGAGATTTTCAAAAAAATCCGCCAATTCTTTATCAGAAACTGAATTATCAAAACAATTCTGTATTTTTCTTAATATATATTCATCATCAGATATAGCCGTTAAAATCTTATTATCCAAATCATTATAAAAAACTTTTTCATTTTCAAAAAGCTCTTTTGTTTTTTCATTTAAATATAAACAAGTTTTTACTTCAGCTTTTAAAAATTCCGACCAAAAAGATTTATTATAAGGTGTTTTTTCTTTATAAATTTCCATCAAAAGTTTTTTCTCATAATCCGGATCCGAATAAGATTGAAGCCTTTCATAAAGCTTTATAATTTCATCGGTTATAGATATTGTTCCATAAGAATCGGTAAAAACTTCAAGTAAATCTTTAAGCGACTTATTGTCTTGATTTTCTCTCAAATAACTCTCAAGCGATTCTGTTGCAGCCTCATTCGATAATTTATAAATTTCTCCGTTGTCCAAAATTCTAAAATCCGAATTAAGTCCGTCATCATTTGAAAAATCGCCATATTCAGATACAAGCTTTTTGCAAAATGCATCTATGGTGCATATATCGGCTGAAGACAAATTTCCCTTTTGACGCAGAAGAAAATTTTTTAGGTTAATATCATCCGTTTTTTCTATTTCATTTTGAAGACTTTTTGAAAGTTTTATTTTAAGCTCCTGTGCAGCGGCTTCGGTAAAAGTTACAACAAGAAGCCTATCAAGGTTTTTCTTGTCATATATAATCGAATTTATTACACGCTTAATAAGCACAGTGCTTTTCCCGGAACCTGCTCCGGCAGTTATATAAACCGAGCTTCTGTTTCTTGAAACAACAGCATTTGCCTGTGCAGCTGTAAACGGAGGATTGGCACTTTTCAGCTCTTCAGATTCAATCAGTTCCTGTTTTAAGTAATTTATTTTATCCATTTTTCTCACTTATTTTCCTTGCAAATTCAGAATTTTCCGCAACACCGCAAACATTTTTAAAATCACAATATGTACAACTGTTCTTATACGCACTTTGTGAGCCTTCTGTTTTGGCAAAACTTGCAGATATGCTGCCGCTTAAAAGTTCATCATACATTTCCCAAAGCTTTGACATCACCTTTTCATTTACATCTTTAAAAGTTTCTGAATCTATTTTAATTTCTTTGGATATGGATGCTAATTTTATCTTATTAAAATATTTTTCATCAAAAATATCTTCATTTCTTAAAATATCAGGTAAGTTTTCCGATTTAACAGCAAAGTATTCAATCCCATATGGAATTGATTTATAAAGCTCTGAAATCTTACCAGCCTCTGCTTTTTCCTTCAAAGCAATCATATATATAAGCATTTGCATATTTAAGCCGTCTTTGATATTTTCAATATCAAAATTTTTTCCGCCCATTTTATAATCAATTATCTTAAAGCTTCTTTGCTCTTCAGTTTCAGTGCTTATATCAACCCTATCAACAAAACCGCTTATTCGTATTTTTTCATCATTATCTCTATTTAAAACAAAACTGCCTGCTTTGCCTTTATCCGTTAACTCAAATTCCTCAAAAAGCGGCTCAAATCTACATTCCTTCAACTGCTTTTTAAGCCTTAATGCTGCAAGAAGTAAGGTTGTCATCAAATATTTATATTGCCATTTATAAATTTCAGTAAAACTTGTCATATCAAGCTTATATTTTTCCAAATATTCACTTAAATAATCTACAATAACTTTTTTTAAAATGGTTTCATCTTCTGAAAGTAGCTTTTCCTTACCGAACTTATCTTTATCAAGAAGATTTTGTAAAACAAAATGCATAACTGAGCCTTTAAAAAAACTGTCCAACTCTGTAGCTTTCCTTATTTTTGAAATTTTAAGACCGTAACTCATAAAAAATTTAAACGGACAAGTATAATAGTTTTCAACTCTTGATGCACTTAAATCAAGAATTTTATCATTATAATAAAGCTTCTCAGCAGTAGACTTATCAAGCTTTTCTCCATGCATTTTCTTTTTAAAATCAAGACCGTCAAATCTTACCGTATATTCATTAGTGTACTCTTCAACAGCTTCTTTTACCGCCTCCAACGCACTTGTTTTATGCAAAAAATTTTTAGAATAAAAATCAAATGCCGTTTCGGGATAAATGGTAAAAAACGGTTCTTTAAAATTAACGGCGCTTAAAATATTTTTCTCTGTTTGCGCCGTTATTTTCATGATTTCAGAAACAAGCTCAGAATATTCAAGTATTTTACCAGAATAATCATTTTCAGAATAACTTAAAACAAGATGTTCCGTTGCTGTGCTTACAGCATGATAAACATTAAAAAGAGTATTCCTTTGAAAATATGACGGCTCATCCCAAAATCTATTTTCCAAATTATTTCCAGAAAAAA
The DNA here is from genome assembly GCA_052169395.1 of Candidatus Fimenecus sp. Classification (GTDB taxonomy): domain Bacteria; phylum Bacillota; class Clostridia; order Oscillospirales; family Acutalibacteraceae; genus Fimenecus. The sequence goes on from JBQNCN010000001.1 coordinate 329,056, forward strand.
TCTCATTAAACTCTGCTTTTTCCTTAGGCGTAAGTATTCCAGAATTATTCTGCAATTTTGGAAAAACCCCATAATTAGCACCTAAAATAAACACCAACTTTTTACCGCCTGTCCGTACTCTTTCAGCATCTCCCAAGCTTACAGCATTTATATTTTGCGGAATTTCACCCAGACTTTTTTGATTCACTAAAATTTTAAAAAGCTTATAAAATTCCGCTTTATTTACATCATTTTCATTCTTTAAAATTCTGTAAAGAGTATCAAGTATATTAACAAGTACAAGCCATATTTCATTCTGCTCTGATGCTTTACCGATATTTTGTTTTTCATTGTCAAAAAACAACATATCATTATCACAGTTAATATTTTTAATGTTTTTACTCAAAAAATCATACAAAAATCTTGAAAGCTCAAAAGCACGAGTTTCTTTAAGTTTATATATTCTTTTAAACTCCAAAATATCGGAAATCGCCTTAATTCGTATCTCTTCAATTTTTGAAATCCTATCATTTTGATTTTTTATTTTTTCAAAATCATCATCTAAAAACACAAGTCCGTCAGGGTCATTCTCAAAAGGTTTCAACCATTGTTTTTCGCCATTTATATCCCAAACATCAGCATAATTTTCAAGTTTTGAAATTTCATTAAAATCTAAATTTGTAAGACCTGTATGTAAAAATCTTATAAGTCTTTCAGTATTTATACCCTCACTGCACATCAAAAGCAAACTATCGACAAAAACGATAAGTGGGGAAGAATCAATTCTTACTCTTCTATCAAAATATATCGGGATTTTGTACTTATCGAATGCCATTTTAAGTTCATTTTCATAAATTCCCATTTCACCCTGAATACATAAAACATCAGAATACTTCAGCTTATTTTCAACAATATAATTTTTTATATAGGCTGCACAAAGCTCCGCTTCTTCATATTTATCTTTGGCTTTAAAAATCTTGACCGCATCATCATTAAAAGGTTTAACCAAAGACTTATTTGAAGAAAAAATATAGTCATCAATATTTTTAAGCGATAAAGGTTTATTATCATAAACAAAAGCTGCTTTATTAAGAAGTTTTAAACGATCTGACTTCGATATTTCCACAACTTCAATATGATTTTCTTTTGCAAATTTTTTTATATAAAAAGCCTCATCATAAACTTTATCAAATACCGAATATCTACTGTCAGCACTTCTATCAAAACTAAAACTGTTAATTTTAACGTTATCGCAACAAAGAGAAATATATACCTGATCAGCATTTTTCATAATAATTTCAATAATTTTACGTTGCTGTGCGGTAAATCCCGAAAAAGCATCTATTCCTACAACCGTACCGCCAAATATTTTTTCCGCATTATTACCATATAAAAGTGTTTTTACCGCTATATCCTGAACTGAAAAATCGTTATCAATCCCGGCGTTTTTCATAAATTCTTTATATGCATTAAATAAAAGCTCTATATCCTGAAGCTTTTCTGCAAGCATCTTTGACATATTAATATTTTTTTTACTCAAAACATCATTCAATTTAATTTTATTCTGAATAAGTTCATTTAAAAAACTATACAACAACAGTACGGAGTCGGGTGTTTTACTATATTTTTTTAATCGCTTTAATACATTTATATTTTTATCAATTACAAGTGAAAAAAATGCACAAGCGGTACTGTCATCTATAAAGTTTACGCCATTATCTGATAACATTGAAACAATTTTTCTTGAAAGTGCTGTAAATGAAGTTATCTCCATACTTTGCATTTTCTGTGCAGCACAATCTGAAAGTTCTTTAAAAATTGCCTTTTCACTTTCAAAAGTGAACTGCTCGGGCGTAATTAAATATATCTTCTTCCTACTCGGAAAATTTTTCCACCAAGGTTCTATTGAAACAGCACTTATAATACGGTTTCTTAAAAATTCCGACTTACCTGTTCCGTTTTTACCATAAACTAAATAAATCATATGTCTCCTCAAAATTTCATGCAGATAATCATACCATTTTAAATAGGTAAAATTTTACCTATCAAGCTCTTCAATCTTTAATTTATATTCTTCATAATCCATAAGATCATTAAGAGTTTTAAGCAAAGCGTTTTTTGATAAATTCTGTGGTATCCTTAAAAGCCTGCAAAGTGATTTTCTTTTTTCTGAAGAATTTTCTTTTCCTATTAAACCGTCATCAAACAGATTTTCCTGAGTAATTTTAACAATTGAATTTTCATTTCTTATTTCAACTACTCCAAAACGATTGAGCGCCTCAGACAGAACCTTATTGCTCAAACCCTCAACACCTAAAAGTCCTTCCCTTGAAGCTTTATTCTTTCTTTTTTCTTTTCCTGAAATTTCAGGCACATAAACATTTTTAATTTTATCTGAAGGTATAATATTTTTAAGAAAATTTCTTATAACAAGTCCACCGCTATCGGAATCAGTAATAATTACCGCTCCGTTTTTTTCGGCAAGTTTTTTTAGATAACGCTGTTTATCTTTGTCCTTAAAAATTCCGAAACCGTCAGTGGTAATTATATTTGCATCAAGAATTGAGGATAATTTAATCTTATCGTATTTTCCCTCAACAATTACTACTTCCTTTAATTTAATCATTTGATATTAAGTAATTTAGCAGTCATAATCTCAAACATAAGTCTTTGTGACTCTTTATTTGACATCTGCGTTTTTAATGCTATATCGGTTTTTTCAAGTATATTTATTTTTTCTTTCAGTCCCTGAAGTGTTTCTTTAAAAACGAGCTGCATAGGTCTTTTTAAACGATATTTATTACCATTATAAAAATCCTTTGCTATTTCTGCATCTGAAGCTCCATAATTTTTATAAACCGTTATTCTATAAAGCTCTGCAAACTGGTATATAATTGACCCTAAAAGCTTTTGCATATCCTCTCCGTTTTCAATGGAAAAACGAATAATTTCAAAAGCCGCATCTGACCTTTTAGCAATCACCGCACCTGCATAATCAAAAGCATTTGCTTCAGGACATTTACGACAAATTGCATCAATATCATTTATGTTTATTTTAAACAGATTATTTGCAGACGAATTTTTAACCGCCTGAAGCTTATCAAGCTCACTTTGAAGAGTCATAAGCTCAGTTCCGCTTGTATATATAAGATGCTCAACAACCTCTCCGCTCATTAAAAGTCCTCTATTTTTTGCACCTGATATTAGCACTTCTTTTAATTCTCTTTCGGAAAGCTTGGAGCAATCAATAAATATACCTAATTTATCCACTTCATTTTTTACAATTTCAGCCTTAGAACCTTTTTTAAAATCTGCAGATATACTTGCGTTATAAAAAATAACTGCGGCACTTTCAGGTAAATCATTAAACTTTGAAATTCCTCCATGCTCACCTTTTTTTTCATATAGTGTTTCGTATGAAAAATCTCGTGCTACTATGACAGTTTTATCCGCCATAAACGGCATCACATCTGCAGCTCTTAAAATATCCTCCAGCGTATCTCCATTTTTGAAATCAAAATTCCTTAAATTAAATTCACGTGAAGCCTGTCCTAAAATTTCATTTTGAATAATATGAAGAGTCTGAGACTTTAAAAAATCATCATCCCCTGCAATCATAAAACAAGAATATTTTTTTAAATCTAAATTTAAGTTTCCCTTTAAAAAATTTATCATCTGGTAATTTTTAATTATTGCCATAATTTGCCTTTTTAATATTTATTTTTCCGTCATTTTTAATTATAACATCAATATCTCCCATATTCACTATGCTTTGGATTGGTATATATAAATCAGAATCAATATTATTCATCTTTTGCTCTTCGGTTAAATCAAGAACAATTTTTCTTTTATTCACATAAAGGATTACACTTCTTCCATCCGATGTCATTTCAAGTTTTTCTTTTTGTCCTGAAAAATAAAAATTTTCATTACCTTCCGTTACAAGCACATTATAATTTGCCCTAATATAACTTTCACTTATTTTATCATTAAAAGCGGCTGTTTTAATACGATAATTTTCATTAACTCTTTGTAAAGGTTTTGCATTTGTAAAATAACCTTGAACAATTGCCAAATCCACAAACCCCGCTCCGTACCTATAAAGAGAATTACATAACTTTAATCCGTCATGATAATCATTTGAAGCGGACAACACAATATTTTGTCCTTTATAAGAAACTATTGCTGCCGCTCCGCTTTTAAAATTAAAAATTGAGAGTTTGGCGTTACGATATCCGTTAATATAAAAAATCACATTAAATGCAATTATTAAAACACTCAAAGCAATCAAAATTCTTTTGTATATAACAGATTTTTTAAGCTTTGTAAATACCACTAAAAATACTGAAATAAACAATATGAGCAGACTTATTTTAACTGCCAAATTTGAAATCGGATAAAGCGAATATCTAAATTCGGAAAGCTTTGATGTACCTTTAATCAAAAGCTCTGACAAAAATCCTGCACAGGAAATAAGGATTTTCCCCAACTTTTGTACATTAAAAGTAAATGCCACTGATGAAACACCACCTAAAATCATTGCAACAGAGGCAATAAAAACAAAAACAAGATTTGATATAATTTGAATCACTGAAATCGTGGGAAAAATATAAATATAAATCGGAATGCAAAAAACAATTGTTGAAATACTTGCCGACACTCCTGATAAAACAACATATATCAATTTTAAAATAAATTCATTTTTAATTCTTTTAAAAAGTTTAAGCATAATATTTAACAACGGTTTTGAAAGCATTATCAACCCAACGGTTGAAAGAATCGAAAACCAAAGACTCACAGACACCGCATAAAAAGGATTTTTTAAAATCAAAAAACAAAGTGCCGCTCCTATAGAATTAAGTGCGTCCGGAACTTTATTAAACAAAAACCCGAAATAAAAAAGTCCAAGCATAAAACCGGCTCTAACAATGGATGTGCCGAATCCTGTAAGTGCAGAAAAAAATAATATAAAACCCATACAAATAATGGCAACCACTTTTTTATCCAAGTTTATTTTATTTAAGATAAGATATAATGTGCCGACCCACACTGTAAGATGAAATCCTGAAACCGCAAGCAAATGTGAAATTCCACATGTTTGAAAATCAGTTATTATTTGCCTTGAAATATTGCCCTTATCACCAAAACAGAGTCCTACCAGCAACGCACCGTTTTCTCCTTTCAGATTTGATATTATATTATTTTCAAGAAACATACGAAGTCTTAAAAAAAGAAGTTTGATATCTTTTGAGCTTGAAAACGCTGCATTTTCGGAAATACTGAAAGAATATATTCTATTTACCGAAAGCAACGTGCCATTTGAAAGCCTGTTAAAATAATACATAGTATTGTCATATCGTTTTGAAGGCGTACAGCTTATATAAATTTCATCGGTTATTTTTGCATTTAAGGGATAATCAAGCGAAAAATCTATTATAAGTTTTTCATTTTTGCCATTTATCGTATCCGTTTTTACAGTATAGCGGTATCTACCATCAGAAAACTTTGCCGAACTCACAAAATGAGCTGAGATATCTATTTTTTTATTTTCATATCTACTTATTATCTTTGAATTTGAATATGAATTCAAAAACAGAACTGCAAATGAAACACTCAAAGATATAAATATTACAGGTATCGTTCTATTCTCTCTGAAAGATTTTATCAATATGGAAAATAAAAATAAAAAAAGACAAGTTACCGATAAAAACAATTGTATTTTCAGTTTTTCATTAAATAAAAGTATAACAAATAAAAGCCCTACGGCTGAAGTAAATCCACAAACAGCAGCAGGGCGTTTCATCAGACTATTTTCTCCGAAAGCTCCTGCCCTGAGAGAATATGAAAATGAAGATGCATAACACTTTGATATGCATCTTTTCCACAGTTGCTTATAACTCTGTAATCACTTATCCCAAGTTTTTCAGTAAGTTTCGGTATAGCCTCAAATATTTTTGATATAAACTCCGAATTATCTTCATTTATTTCATTCGTATTTTCTATATGTAATTTAGGAATAATCAACAAATGAACCTTTGCCTGAGGCGATAAATCCTTAAATGCAACGCAAAATTCATCCTCATAGATAAAGTTAGTGCCAAGTTCCCCTCTTGCAATTTTACAAAAGATACAATTTTCCATTATTATTCTCCTTTATATTTTACTAAAATCAAAATCTCTAAAAGCCTCACAGAAATCTACATAAGGTTTTATTTTAAACATCATATTTTTATTTGTAATCGGGTGTTTAAATTCAATTCTATTTCGACAAAGTGCATGTCTTTTAATTTTCTCTCTTGTTCCACCATAAAGTTCATCTCCTAAAAGCGGATGTCCTATATAAGAAAGATGAAGTCTTATCTGATGAGTTCTTCCTGTTTTTGTTATAACTCTTAAAAGTGTATTTTCACCATCTGTATAAAGCGGTTCATACTCAGTAATTGCATTAAGTCCTCCATCTCCGACAGCTCTAATCGTATTATCAGGATATGGTCTTATAATAGGTGCATCAACAATTCCCGATTTCTCTATTACACCATGAGAAATTGCAAGGTAAGAATTTTTTAATTTATTTCTATGCTGTAAAACGGCACAAGAAAGCTTGTTAAGTGCAATTACACAAAGTCCGTCCGTATCCTTATCAAGTCTTCCGCAAGAACGAAACACAGCTCTTTTTCCATTGTTAATCAAATGATATGCCACCGCATTTGAAAGTGTATCATTTTGATGATTATGCGTTTCATGCATTGCAAGATTCGGACTTTTATTTACTACTAAAACATCCTCATCCTCATAAATTATATTTATCGGAATATAAATCGGCTCCGCAGTTTCAGCATTATCTTCCGGAAAATTCAAAACAAGCCTGTCTCCAAATGAAAGTCGTTCATTTACAAAAACACGTTTGCCGTTCAACATTATCCCATCATCTGAAAACTTAATACTTTTTATTATTCGTATTGAAGCTCCTAAATCGAATAATACCTTTTTAACGGTTTGACCGTTATAAAAATTATCAACAAAAATTTCAATTTTTCTTCGCATATTTCTGTTCCCTCATATTTGAATTGTAACATATTATGCGGTAGAATAAAATTGTAATTTATGGAGGAGAAAATGGAAAACTTTTCATTTTTAAAAGACCTTGCCATAATTCTTATATCGGCGAAATTTTTTGAAGTTCTTGCAAGAAAAGTGCACGCACCTGCAGTTGTAGGGCAAATTCTTGCAGGAATTTTAATAGGTCCAGCTGTATTTAAGCTTGTGAAAGGCACAGAGCTTACATCTGTGCTTGCGGAAATCGGCGTTATAATGCTTATGTTTGAGGCAGGTCTTGCAACAGATATTAAAAAACTAAAAAAAACAGGAGCTAAGGCTACAATTATAGCATGTTTCGGTGTTTTTATTCCACTTGCTTTAGGCACATTATTATTCATGTGTTTTTACGGTTTTAAATCAAACGACCCTGTACATCTTGCAAAAGGTCTTTTTATCGGCACAATTATGACTGCCACTTCGGTATCGATAACAGTCGCCGCATTAAAAGAGCTCGGAAGATTAAACGGTTATGTCGGAACAACAATTACCAGTGCCGCCATTATTGACGATGTAATTGGAATTATTGTTTTAACGCTTGTTTTAAGTTTAAAAGATAAAAGCGTAAGTATCTTGACTGTTATTTTAAAATCCATATCATTCTTTGTTCTTGCTTTTATTATCGGTTGGATAACATTCAAACTGTTTTCATGGCTTGACGACAGATATGAGCATACAAGACGAATTACCATTGCCGCCTTTGTCTACTGTCTTGCAATGGCATTTATTTCTGAAAAATTCTTCGGAATTGCAGATATAACCGGAGCCTTTGTTGCGGGAGTTGTACTTTGTCAGCTGAAGGATTCACAATATATAGAACGCCGTGTAGACATAAATGCCTATTTAATTTTTGCTCCTGTATTTTTTGCAGGCATAGGACTTAAAGTAAATTTTCAAAATATAAATATGCGTCTTTTATGGTTTTCTCTCGCCTTTGTTGTCGTTGCGTTGCTTGGAAAAATAGCAGGCTGTGGCGGTGTGTCAAAGCTTGTCGGCTTTAATACATCAAACTCTCTTAAAATAGGTATCGGTATGATGACCAGAGGAGAGGTTGCACTGATTACAGCACAAAAAGGTCTTGATGCAGGACTTTTAACATCCGACTTTTTTACACCTGTTATTCTTCTTATTCTTTGCAGCTCAATTCTGGTTCCTATACTGTTAAAAAGGCTGTACACTAAACATCCTGAAATTGACTAATTGACAAAATATAAAAAGCTTTATATAATCAATATAATATTTAAAAGGCAATGAACGAATAAAGTAGAATTTTCAGAGAGCTTTTGGTCGGTGTGAAAAAGCAAACATTTGAATTACATTCGGGAGCCGCAAAATTGAAATCAAGTAGATTTTGCCGTTTTGGTGCGTTAAACCGTAAGTCATTGACTTTCTAAGGCTTTTTTCGTGAGTAAAAAGTGAATTGAGGTGGAACCGCGGTAATTGCCGCCCTCTTTATGAGGGCGGATTTTTATATTTGGAGGAAAAAATGAAAATTTATGAAGAGCTTCAGGCTAGAGGACTTATTGCTCAGGTAACTGATGAAGAGGAAATAAGAGATATTATAAATAACGGCAAAGCAACATTTTATATCGGCTTCGACCCTACCGCAGATTCGCTTCATGTAGGACATTTTATGGCTCTTTGCCTTATGAAAAGACTTCAGCAGGCAGGCAATAAACCGGTTGTGCTTGTTGGAGGAGGCACGGGTATGATAGGAGACCCAAGCGGAAGAACCGATATGCGCCAGCTTATGACAACGGAAATAATTGATCACAATTGCGAATGCTTTAAAAAACAAATAGGTAAATTTATAAAATTCGGAAATGAAAAATCTGATGCCATCATGGTAAATAATGCTGACTGGCTACGTGATTTAAACTTTATGGAGTTTATGCGAGATATCGGCTCTCAATTTAATGTAGCTACAATGCTTCGCTCCAGAGCCTATGAAAACAGAATGGCAAGAGAAGGCGGGCTTACATTCTTTGAGATGAGCTATATGTTACTTCAAGCATATGATTTCTTTAAGCTCTATACAGATTATGATTGCAATATGGAATTCGGCGGAGATGACCAATGGTCAAACATGCTTGCAGGAACTGAACTGATCCGTAAAAAACTCGGAAAAGATGCCTTTGCAATGACCATTACTCTACTCCTCAACAGTGAGGGTAAAAAAATGGGAAAAACAGCTTCAGGTGCAGTATGGCTTGACCCTGAAAAAACAACACCCTATGAATTTTACCAATATTGGAGAAATGTTTCTGATGACGATGTATTAAAATGCATTCGTATGCTCACATTTATTCCAATTGAAGAAATAAATAAAATGGATAACTGGCAAGGTGCAGAGCTTAATCGAGCAAAAGAAATTTTAGCATTTGAACTTACAAGTCTTGTTCATGGAAAGCAGGAAGCGGAAAAAGCGGAAACTACTTCAAAGAGTCTTTTCGGAAATGCTGATAATATTGAAAATATGCCTGAATTTAAATTTTCAGAAAGTGAACTTGAAAACGGAAAAATTTCATTCATTTCACTTATGACAAAGTCGGGCCTTTCAAAATCAAACGGTGAAGCAAGAAGACTTATCTCACAAGGCGGCGTTTCACTTAACGGAGAAAAAATTTCAGATACACTTCTTGAAATAACAAAGGAAGAACTTGAAAAAAATATTGTTATCAAAAAAGGTAAGAAAGTTTATCTTAAAATTTCTCTCAAATAACTTCTAACTGAAAATAATAAATAATAAAAAGACGGTTTAATCCGTCTTTTTATTTAGTTAAATTATATGAAATATCAATAAGTTCAATAATATCATCAAACGGGACACTTTCATCAAGAATAACTGAAATCCAATGTTCTTTGTTCATATGATAGGCGGGATAAATTCCTTTTTGTTTTCTTAGGGAGCCTGAAAGAATCTTTTCAACCTTAAGATTTAAAATATCAGCTTTCCCTGAAAGTTCTTCTGAAAGCACCTTTGTATCAATGCTTGTAAAAAGACAATACCACTTTCTATTTTCTTTATGCCTCACAACCGATATTTCAGGATATTTTTCAAAAATATGTTCAGTATTATCAGCATAAGTTTTTAAAATATGTACCTCTATTTTTTCTTTTAACTTATTTTTCATAGCAAAAATCGGCTCTGCAAAGCAGAGCCGTAACCATTATACATTCTTTGTGCTTTCTTCTTTTTTCATTTCCTCGTGTCTTACATTCAGCTCTTCAAGAATTTTTGCATGTTCTTTATCTGAAAGTGCATATTTCCAAGTTGGAATTACCGAAAGAGCCATTCCTATTGCAGGAAGAATTGAACAAAGGAAGAACATTGCCTCAGCATACTGTGGAAAATCCGCCTTAAAAGATGCACCGTTTGCAAGAGCATCATTTACAGCTTTAACACCCGCACCTGAAAAACCTACAATTGCAAAAACAACACCTTGAAGAGCCGCTGAAATTCCAGAAGTAAGTTTTGTTGCAAAAGACTGACCTGAGAAAAACACTCCATCCGGTCTTATCTTATTATGATATTCTTCATAATCAACTGCATCCGCAATCATAACAGACTGAAGAACATTAACTGCTCCCATTGCAACACCGGCCAAAGTAAATACTATAAATTCAATTGCAAGCCAGAAAGGCTTATCAAGACTTTGAGGTGCAATTTTATAAATAACATATATAAGAAGAAGTGGAAATGCAGAGCCTAAAGAACAAATATTATATATCTTGCTCTTTTCATTCTTTGCTATAATCAAAGGCATAATATACTGGATTATAAGCTGTCCGCCCATAATACCTCCGCCTAATATAACCATATAAATGATATAGTTTGTATTTCCGTTATTACCGAAATAATAAGATAACAAGGTCATAGCAACAATATTAAGAAGCTGTATAGGCGCTCTCAATACCGATGAAATAAGAATTTGTCTAAATGGTTTATTACTCCACATAATACTGAAATTTTCTTTCATTGTATGTCGTTTTTCAGTTTGTGGGATTCTTTCTTTAGTGCCGATACCAGCCATTTCAAAAAGAATTGTACCTATTATTGTTAAAATAACTGTAACTATAATAAAGCCCATTTGAAGACCTTTTTCTTTGCTCCCACCAAGCTTCGATATAAGAGATTCATTTCCGCCAACTGCCTGTGAAACCGGAATAATTGCAGCAAGAACTACTCCTCCTCCTGCAGTTGCTGCAATACGAGCAAAAGCTAAAATCTTTGAACGATCATTTTCATCACTTGTCATAAGAGCGGTAATTCCCCAAAGCGGAATATCTCCAACAGTAAATGACATACCCCAGAGAATATAAGAAAAACACGCCCAAGCTACTATGAAAATTTTACCTTTACTTGTTGCACTTGTATAGATACCGTTTGTAAAAGTTAAAATTGTTATAAGACCGATGGCAGCAGGAGCATAAATAAGATAAGGACGGCATTTACCATATTTTGAATGAGTCTTATCAACTATCGTTCCCATCATCGGATCATTTATTGCATCCCAAATTCTTGCAACAAGAAACAATACAGAAATAGCCAATGCCGGAATAAATATTACCGACTGTAAATAATAGGCAAGGCCTGTCGTTATTATATTATAAATCATATTTTGACCGACCATACCTGTAAGGTACATACCAAGTTCTTTATTAGAATAGGTATTCGCCTTTAAGGCCTTTAACTTTTTTGACATTTGCATCAAGCTCCACTTATATTTTTAACGCGAGTTTTCACATTTATAATGTAAACGCACTAATAAATATTATAGTATTTATCTATTGTTTAGTCAAAGCACTATTCATACAAATAATGCATAATAAATTGTGAATTATGCTAAAAATTAAGCAATCTCCATATATTATTAAAAATAAAAGTCGCTGAAAATCAGGCGACTTTTTCAATCAAATTTTAAAACATAATTTTATCAATATCCATAGTAGGATAGGCATTTAGGCTCATATCTGAACTTATTCCGTTCATATATTCATAAAACCCCTGTGATGCAACCATAGCCGCATTATCTCCGCAAAGGAAAAGATCCGGTAAATAAAGATGTATTCCCGTACGTTCCGCCAAATCCCTTGCTTTTTTACGAAGTACGGAATTAGCAGAAACCCCTCCTGCCAAGACAAGTTTTTTAAGACCCGTTAAATAAAGTGCCTTTTCGGTATTATCAATAAGAGCATTTGAAACAGCTTCTATAAATGATGCTCCAAAATCCTCCTTTAAAAGTATTTCATTCTTTTGTTTTGCACTGTTCAGAATGTTTACCGCATTTGTCTTAAGACCTGAGAAGCTGAAGTTAAGCGGACTGTTTTCAACTCTTGGTTTCGGAAAAGAAAAAACTTCACAATTGCCGGATTTTGACAATTTATCAAGATTTACGCCTCCCGGATAGGGAAGACCCATTGCTCTTGCAACTTTATCCATACACTCCCCTGCGGCATCATCACATGTTCTTCCGATAATTTCAAATTCGGTATATGTCTTGACATTTACAAGCATTGTATTACCGCCTGACACAACAAGACACAAAAATGGCGGTTCAAGATCATCGTGTGTAATATAATTTGCAGCAATATGTGCACGAATATGATGAACCGGAACAAGAGGTTTTCCACTTGCAAGGCAAAGACCTTTTGCAAAATTTACTCCAACCAAAAGCGCACCGATAAGCCCAGGTGCAAAAGTTACCGCAATGGCGGAAATATCAGAAATATTCAACCGAGCCTCTGAAAGAGCTTTTTCATAAACCTCACAAATAGCTTCAGTATGCATTCTTGAAGCGATTTCCGGCACAACACCGCCAAATACACGATGTTTTTCTATTTGTGTTTCAACAATATTTGACAGAATTTTTCTCCCGTCCTCAACTACCGAAACGGCAGTTTCATCACAAGAGCTTTCAATACCTAAAATATACATTATTTCGTTTTTATAGACTTACCGTTCTTTTTATACTCAGGCTCTTTTTCACCACAAACAACCGCCTTTGAAATTACAACCTCATCCGCAGTGCTTGAAGAAGGAGCATCATACATTACTGGCTGAAGAACACTTTCCATAATTGAGCGAAGTCCTCTTGCACCAGTCTTTTTTTCAAGTGTCTGATCTGCAATACTTTCAAGTGCAGTTTCTTCAAAAGAAAGTTTAACCCCATCCATTTTAAGAAGTTCAATGTATTGTTTCAGAATAGAGTTTTTAGGTTCTTTGATAATTTTAATAAGCGATTCTCTATCTAAATTTTTAAGTGTGGTAATAACGGGAACTCTTCCTACAAGTTCCGGAATCAATCCATATTTTACAATATCCTGAGGAATAACCTTATCATAAATTGCATCCTCATCCTTTCCCTGTTTTTCAACTATTTCCGAATTAAATCCGATTGATGACTGACCTATTCTATTTTCAATAATTTTATCAAGTCCATCAAAAGCTCCGCCGCATATAAAAAGAATGTTTTTAGTATCTATATGCAAAAACTGTTGCTGTGGGTGCTTTCTTCCGCCTGATGGAGGCACATTTGCAACTGTCCCCTCAAGAATTTTAAGAAGTGCCTGCTGAACTCCCTCACCTGAAACATCTCTTGTAATTGACGGATTTTCAGATTTTCTTGCAATTTTATCTATTTCATCTATATAAATTATACCGTGTTCGGCCTTTTCTATATCAAAATCTGCCGCCTGTATAAGCCTTAAAAGAATATTTTCAACATCTTCACCGACATATCCAGCCTCTGTCAATGTGGTGGCATCTGCAATTGCAAACGGAACCTCAAGAATTTTTGCAAGTGTTTGTGCAAGCATTGTTTTGCCGACTCCAGTTTGTCCAAGCATAAGAACATTAGACTTCTGAATTTCAACATCAGAATCCTTGCCGAAATAAATTCTCTTATAATGATTATAAACTGCAACACTAAGCGAAATTTTTGCACTGTTTTGACCTATTACATATTCATCAAGCTTTGCTTTGATCTCTTTTGGCTTAGGCAATTTTTTCTGAACATTTTTTTTATCCGTTGATTTCTTTTCTTCTTTTTCGTCATCAATAATTTCAAGACACTGTTCAATACAGTTATCACAAATATAAACCCCCGGTCCCGCAATAAGCTTGTTTACTTCATTTGCAGAACGACCACAAAACGAACAGTGTGCAACCGGTTTTCTTCCCTCATTATCCTTTGCCATTTACATCTCCATATTTTTATAGACAAACCCCGAAAGGCAAAGAACCCTTCGGGGTACATAATTAAATTATCTACGTGCTATAACCTGATCAACAAGACCATAAGTCTTTGCTTCATCAGCCGTCATCCAATTATCACGCTCGGTATCAAGTGCAATCTGTTCAATCGGTTTGCCGGTATTTTTAGCAAGAATTTCATTAAGCTTTGCTCTGGTTCTTAAAATATGTTTTGCATTTATTTCAATGTCTGTTGCCTGTCCCTGTGCACCGCCTGAAGGCTGATGAATCATTATTTCAGAATTTGGAAGGGCAAATCTTTTTCCTTTTGTTCCGGACGATAAAAGAAACGCACCCATTGAAGCAGCCATGCCGGTACAAATTGTGGAAACATCACATTTTATATAATTCATCGTGTCATAGATTGCATATCCGTCCGTAACACTTCCACCGGGAGAATTTATATAAAGACTTATATCTTTTGTAGGATCCTGATTTTCAAGAAACAGAAGCTGTGCTACAACAAGTGATGCCGTTGTAGAGTTGACTTCATCTGACAAAACTATTATTCTGTCCTCCAATAATCTTGAAAAAATATCATATGAGCGTTCTCCACGATTTGTACTTTCAATTACATAAGGTACCAACGCCATTTAAAACACCTCTTAATTTATTCTTTATCCTCTGCTTTTTTTTCTGCAGTTTTTTTAGTTGCAGTCTTTTTTACAGCAGGTTTTGTAGTCTTTTTTGCAACAGATTCCTTTTTACTTTCTGTCTTTTTTGCAGCAGATTCCTTTTTACCTTCTGTCTTTTTTGCAGGAGTTTTTTTCTTTATTTCAGACTTTGCCGCAATTTCTTTTGAATTTTTTAAAATGAAATCAATTGCTTTCTGAGGCATAATTTCTTTCTTTAAATGCTCAACATCGATAATCTTTTTGAGCTGTTCTTTTTCCATCTTATAAGTAGAAGCATATTCATCATATCTCTTTTCAACATCTTCATCTGAAACTGAAAGTTTTTCAGTTTCAGCAATTTTTTCAAGTGCAAGAGATAGTTTCACATGCTTTTCAGCAGACGGTTTTAATGTATCTCTATATCCCTTTTCATCCATTCCAAGATATCCAAGATAAGTCTTTAAATTCATGCCTTGCTGTGAAAGATTATAATTGAATTCTTCAACCTGTCTGTCAATTTCATTTTCAATCATAACATCCGGAATTTCAACTTCACATCCGTCAACAACCTGAGTTAAAATATCATTTTGGAACTTGTCCTCAGATTGATGCTTCTTTGCATGTTCCATTTCATCTTTAAGAGCATCTTTCATTTCCTTAAGAGTGTCGAATTCCGAAACATCCTTTGCAAATTCATCATCAAGCTCCGGAAGCACTTTTACTTTAACAGCATTAAGCTTTGATTTGAAAACAGCCTCTTTTCCTCCTAACTTACCTGCATAATCTTCAGGAAACACCACCTTAATTTCAAACTCTTCGCCTGCCTTATGACCTATAACTCCGTCTTCAAAGCCTGGAATAAATTTGCCCTCACCTATAGTGATTTCCTGATTTTCAGCTTTGCCGCCGTCAAAAGCTTCACCATCAACAAAACCCTCAAAATCAATATTTACAACATCACCTTTTGCAGCTTTCTTTTTCTTTTCTTCTAAAACGGCATTGTCTTCACGCATATGTGTAAGTCTATGTTCAAGTTCATCATCGCTTATCTTTGTGCTTTCCTTTTCAGCTGAAAGCCCTTTGTATTCACCAAGCTTGATTTCGGGTTTTACGGTTACCTTAAATTTATATTCAGCACCGTCTTTACCGATTTTTGAAACCTCAACATCAAATGGCTGAGAAACAACATCAAGTTTTGAATTTTCAATCGCTTCCGATGTAGCATCAGGATAGACCTTATCAAGTGCACCCTCAAAAAATACACCTTCACCATAATATTTTTCAATGTAACCTCTTGGAGCCTTACCCTTGCGAAAACCCGGGATTACAATATTCTTTTTCTGCTTGTTGTAAGTATCATCCAAAGCCTTTTTAAAGACCTCTTCAGAAACCTCAACAGTAAGCTCATAGGTATTTTTTTCTGTTTTCTCACATGATTTAAGAGACATAGTATCCTCCGACATTTTTTTTGCAATATATTATATCAAAATTGGCAAGCTTTTTCCACCCGTATTTCATTTAATTATTTTTGGAATAAAATTCAAATAATCTGCTGAAACAAGATCGTAAAATATGCCGTCATATTCCCCCGTAAAAGCTCTTTTATGACTTTTTCCATGAAGATGTCCATAAAAGCATTTTTTTACGCCATATTTTTTAAGCACTGAAATCAAATCACTTACTATAAAATCCTTTGTTATAGGCGGATAGTGCAAAAATGCAACAATTTCTCCGCCTAAACACAGACCTTTTTCAAGCGACAGGGAAAGTCTTTGGCATTCTCTTGCTAAAAGCTTTTTATCGTGCTGGCTTTCACCTATCATATATCCTTTTGAAGCACATACCGAAAATCCGTCAACACTAATCGCATCATTATTTAAAATGCTTATGCTGCCAAATCCGCTCGTTTCCAAAAATTCATTTATTTTTTTAACTGTATTCCACCAGTAATCGTGATTGCCTTTTGATATTATTTTTTTACCCGGCAGAGATTCACAAAACGCAAAATCCGCTTTAGCCTGTTTAAGATTCATTCCCCATGAAAAATCACCGTTTATCACAACAGTATCTGCCGCACTTACAGTATTTTGCCAATTTTGTTTTATACGCTCCTGATAATTTTCCCAGCCATTAAAAATATCCATAGGCTTATTTACTCCAAAGCTGAAGTGCGTATCTGCAAGAGCATATAAAGCCATTATTTAATTCCTAAAAAATCAAATACCGCACTGTGCATTTCTGAAATATCATAAGTACTTTTAAAACGCACTCTTTTATTTTTTAGCTCCGTCAAATTTTTCGGCGCTTCAATTCCTGTAATTGCAGAAAGTTTCTCAACGCATTCAAAATCATCATCAGGCAAGGCATTTTCGGTAAAACTTGATAAAACAGTCCTTGAAAATTTATATGGATTTGCAGTTGATACAACAACTGTATTTGTTAAATCATTTGTATCATTCACATACTCTTCATACACTCTTTGAGCAACAGCAGTGTGAGTGTCTAAAAGATAATCATACTCTTCAAAAGTTTCTTTTATTTGTTTTTGAGTATCGACATCATCTGCAAAACCCGCAGCAAAAATTTTATTTAGCTTTTCAAGAATTTCATTTGAAACGGTATACTCACCAGTTTTAAGCTTTTCCATATAATCTTTTACAAGTTCTGAATTTTTATCTGATAAATGCCACAACAGCCTTTCCAAGTTAGAACTTATAAGAATATCCATAGACGGAGAAGCTGTCTGATAGAAACTTCTGTTTTTATTATAAATACCCGTTGCAAAAAATTCGGTTAAAACATTATTTATATTGCTTGCACAAATAAGAGTTTTTATCGGAACACCCATTTCACGAGCATAATATCCTGCCAATATATCACCGAAATTACCTGTAGGCACACAAAAATTCACCTTTTCACCAAGCTCAATGCTTTGGTTATTTACCAAATCACAATATGCGGAAACATAATAAACAATCTGCGGTGCAAGTCTACCCCAATTTATCGAATTTGCAGAACTGAAAAGATATCCGTTTTCAAGAAGTTTATTTTTAGTTTCACTGTTTGTAAAAATCTTTTTAACACCATTCTGACAATCATCAAAATTTCCATTTATGGCACAAACAGAAACATTCGACCCCTCCTGAGTTATCATCTGCATTTTTTGCATAGCTGAAACACCATCGGTAGGATAGAACACTATAATATCAATATTTTCCGCATCTTTAAATCCTTCAAGCGCCGCCTTACCCGTATCACCTGAAGTCGCCGTTAAAATCACAAGCTTTTTACCACTAAGATTTTTCTTTGCGGATACACTTAAAAGATGCGGAAGAAGTTGAAGAGCCATATCCTTAAAAGCACAAGTAGGACCTCTCCAAAGCTCAAGCACACTTTCTCTACCATTAAGTTTTTTTAAAGGAGCTATTTTTTCAGAGCTGAATTTTGAACTCTCATAAGCACTTTCAATACACATTTCAAGTTCTTCTTTTGAAAAATCCGTAAGCCAAAGCTTTAGAACTTTTTCCGCACGCTTTTTATACGGCAGATTGCCTATTTTCTTTATATCCGAAAGCGAAAGCTTTGGTATTTCCATAGGTACAAAAAGTCCGCCATCATCACAAATTCCCTTTGCAATTGCCTCTGAAGCATTTACTTTTATTGAATTATCTCTTGTTCCTGTATAAAGCATATTTCTCTCTTATTACAATATTTTGCTTATATTAGCATAAAGCACGGTACAATTCAATTTTTGAATGTTATATTTTTTTAAAAGTAAAAGTATTCTTTTGATATACACAGCTATATTTCTCGCCTGCTGAAACACTGCCGTTTAAAATCTGCTCTGAAAGTTCATCCTCAATTTTACTTTGAATTGCTCTTTTAAGAGGTCTTGCACCATAAACCTCATCAAAGCCCTCCTCAGAAATCCTCTTTATAACAGACTGAGAAAATTTTATTTCAATACCTAACGCTTTTGTTCTTTCAGAAAGCTTTGCAAGCAAATTTTCAGCAATTTTTTCAATTTCCGATTTCTTAAGTCTTTCAAAAACAATAATATCATCAACACGATTTAAAAATTCAGGTCTGAAATTATTTTTAAGCTCGCCCATAACCGCATTATTTATTTCAGACTTGGTTCTGCATTCTCTATCTTCATCCTGTGCAAAACCGAAAGAAATTTTATCAGGCGAAGTAATAAGCCTTGCTCCGATATTTGAAGTCATAATAATTACAGTATTTTTAAAATCAACCTTTCTTCCCTGACCGTCCGTCAATTCTCCATCATCAAGTACCTGAAGAAGAATATTAAAAACATCCGGATGGGCCTTTTCAATTTCATCAAAAAGGATTACCGAATAAGGCTTTGTCCTCACTTTATCGGTAAGCTGTCCGCCCTCTTCATAACCCACATATCCAGGAGGAGCTCCTATGAGTCTTGAAACAGTATGTTTTTCCATGTATTCACTCATATCAATTCTTACAAGAGCAGTTTCATCACCGAACATCGCTTCTGCAAGCGCTTTTGAAAGTTCTGTTTTTCCAACTCCAGTCGGTCCCAAAAATATAAATGAACCTATAGGTTTTTTAGGGTCCTTAAGACCTGTTCTGCTCCTTCTTATCGCACGACTTACAGCTTTAACCGCCTGTTTTTGTCCTATAATCCTTTTGTGTAACTCATCCTCAAGATGTAAAAGTCTCTCGCTTTCATCTTTTGTTAAATTTGTCACCGGAATTCCAGTCCACTGTGCAACAACCTCTGCAATCTCTTTTTCACTTACCTCATCATGCTTTTCTTCAGACTTTTCATTCCATTCCAACTTAAGTTTATGCAACTTGGCATTCATAGAGTTTTCTTCATCTCTAAGCTTTGCAGCTTTTTCAAAATTCTGATTTTTAATAGCAGCAGCCTTTTCAGCAACAAGGCTTTTAAGCTCCGTTTCAACTTTATTTATTTCAGGTGGCTCGGTATATTTATGCAGTCTTACTCTTGATGCAGCCTCATCCATTAAATCAATAGCTTTATCAGGCAAAAAACGATCGCCTATATATCTCGATGAAAGACTTACAGCACTTTCAATAGCGGAATCAGTAATTTTCACCTTATGATGAGCTTCATATTTATCACGTAAACCTTTAAGAATAATTACCGCCTCGTCCTCAGACGGTTCATTTACCATAACAGGCTGAAAACGCCGTTCAAGAGCCGCATCTTTTTCAATATCCTTTCTATATTCATCTATGGTGGTAGCACCTATTATCTGAAGTTCTCCTCTTGCAAGACTAGGTTTCAAAATATTTGCAGCGTCGGTTGATCCTTCTGTAGACCCTGCACCTACAAGCTGATGAACCTCATCAATAAAAAGTATTATATTCTTAGATTTTATAACCATATCTATAACACTCTTTATGCGTTCCTCAAAATCTCCACGATATTTTGAGCCTGCAAGCATAGAAGTTAAATCAAGTGAAACAAGCTTTTTATTTTTTAAAAACTCCGGCACTTCACCCTTAATTATTTTAATAGCAAGTCCCTCGGATATAGCGGTTTTACCTACACCAGGTTCTCCTATAAGACACGGATTGTTCTTTGTGCGTCTTGATAAAATCTGTATAACTCTCTCAATTTCAGTATCTCTACCTATAACGGGATCAATTTTCCCATCCTTTGCCATTTGAGTCAAATCTCTACCATATTTCAAAAGTTCTTTATCATCTTTTGACTTCTCTACCACTGCATTACCACTATCATCCCTATTCAAATTAAAATGCTCAGTTTCTTCAACACTATTTTTCAATTTAGACACTACAGCAGCTGCAATGTCATCATACAAAACACCGCTTGCTTTTAAAATTCTTGCTCCCGCACAACGGCCGTCACTAGCAATGGCAAGCAAAATGTGTTCTGTATCAACCGCAGTTTCTGAAAATTGGCGTGATATTCTAAATGCGTTTTCAAGAGAAGCCTTTGCTCTCGGAGTAAAATCATCTGCACCAAGAGTTGTCGGAATACCGATCCCTATATTTGATTTTAAAATATTCTTAACAATATCTCTATGTATATTAAAATCGTAAAGCACTCTACCCGCATTTGTATCATCTTCAACACAAAGTCCAAAAAGAATATGCTCTGTACCTATATATCCATGACCTAAATTCTCAGCAGCAGAAACCGCTTCAGAAAGCGCTTTTTCCGCCGCTCTTGTAAATCCTTCAAATTTCATCGTTCTGCTCCTTTATAAAAATTTTATTTAATTGCGCTGCGCACTTTTTCCGCTCTTGCAATATCTCTTTCTTTTTCTGAAAGAAGTCTGTCAGATTCTGCATTTATCGCAGCAGGTTGCATTTCAAAAATCAATTTATCAATCATCGACTTATCTATATTCAAAATTTTAGAAACCGCACCAAGCCTTAAATGTGAAATGAGTTCCAAAAACTCTTTAAATGGTAAAATCTTTGAATTACTAAGAATTCCAAAAGCCCTATAAATCATATCTTCCGTTTCTATCTGAACTATGAGCTGTTTTCTAAGCTCTCGTTCCTGAGTTATTATCTGAAGAGCTGTTGCTTCAAGGTTTTCAATGGCAGCGTGCTCTGAAATCCCCAATGTAATACCGTTTGAAAGCATATATATATCTCCATTTTCAGAACGAAGCTGTGAATATGCAGGTCTTAATGAAAGTCCTAATTTTTGTACAGTATTTATAATAGAATTTAGTCTTCCGCTTGCCGAAAGCGCAGGTAAATGTAAAATCAAACAAGAATTCATTGCATTACCCAAATTTGACGGACTTGACGTCAAATATCCAAGTCTTTCATCAAAAGCAAAATTTAAACTTTTATTAAGTTTGCTGTCCAGTGAATCAATCCGCTCATAAGCTTTTTCAAGAGAAAGTCCCTGTTCAATGGTTCTCATACAAATATGTTCAGTTTCATTTATCATAATAAATGTTTTTGACGCTTCATCAATCAAAAGACCTCTTCCGTCTGAATCCGACACAAATTCAGGTGTACAAAAGCATTTTTCCGCCATTGATATAAGCTGGGACTTTGTTAACAGCTTTGGATCTACATATTTAAAATCATCAGCTTTACACACCTCTTTTTTTATAAGTTCACAAACTCTTGTTTTTTCTTGGCTGCCAAGTTTATATGGAAAAGGAAAATTCTCAAGATTTCTTGAAACGGTAAGAACTGTAGATATAACAATATCAGACTGTGCTCCGGTACCTAAATATATATCATTCATTTTTTCCCTCCAGCTTTTTAATTTTATCTCTAACAGTCGCCGCATGCTCATAGTCCTGTCTTTCAACAGCACTTTGCATTTCTTTTTTCAATTTTTCTATTTCAGTATCGGCTTCACTTTCACATCTTTCAAATTGCTTATTTGCAGTTTTTCCTAAATGCTTTGTTCTACCATGAATTCTTTCAATAATAGGTTCAAGTTCCTCATGAAAAGTGCTATAACATTCTGCGCATCCCGTTCTTCCATTTTTTGCAATTTCATCAAATGAAGTGCCGCATTTTGAGCAGCGCTTTACAGAAGTGCCCAGCTCACGTTCCGCCAAAGAACCTGCAAAAAACGAACTTAAAATATCGGGAAATGAGAAGCCAAAATCCGAAAAAGCAGTCTCATAACCAAGTGCTTTAGCACACTCCGGACAAAGATGAAGCTCAAGCGCTTCACCGTTAATTACGCTTTTAATATGCATAGAAGCGTCATTTTTTCCACAATTTTGACAAATCATAATATTCACTCCTTTATTATTTCTATACTTGCATTATATTCCAAGAAAAAATTAAATCAAATCATGTTTTTCGGATTTTCGCATTAAAATACCATAATAAATCTTTTAATCTCATTATATCAAATTAAATTGTGTTATTTTCTATTTTTTTAGCAATCACATATTACAGTTGCTAAAAAAGATTTTTTCTAATAAAAAAAGAGCTGCAAAGCTCTCTTTATTTAAACAGGATCTGCAAATGTATCAGGTTTTTCAGGATCAAATTTTTCATTAGCCCACATAAGCGTAACAAGATCTTCCGTTTGAGATAAATTTATTATATTGTGAGTATATCCGGGAATCATATGCACCGCTTTAATTTCCTTTCCATCAACCTCAAACTCCAAAATTTCATCAGTGCCTATTTTTCTTTCTTGAATAAGTCCAGAACCTGAAACAACAATAAAAAACTCCCATTTTGAATTATGCCAATGCTGTCCCTTAGTAATTCCAGGTTTTGAAATATTAACACTGAATTGTCCGCATTTTTCCGTTTTTAAAAGCTCCGTAAAACTGCCTCTGTTATCAATATTCATTTTAAGTGAGAACGCAATTTTGTGCTTAGGTAAATATGAAAGATACATTGAATAAAGTTTTTTTTCAAAACTTCCATCTGGAATCTCAGGTATTATAAGAGTTTTAGGTTGATCGTGAAAGCTATTAAGGCATTCAACAATATATCCCAATGTAGCTTTATGAGTCTCTTTGACAAAGCAATATTTTCCATCAGGATTTTCAATAGCATTTACTCCGTCAAATTCACAGTGATGTTCTTTATTTTCAAGTGCATTTAACATTTCCTCAATCAAATCGTCAATAAAAAGTATTTCAAGCTCAACCGACGGGTCATTTACCGTTACAGGCAAATCATTCGCAATATTATTACAAAAAGTTCCTATTGCACTGTTATAATCAGGCTTAACCCATTTACCTGCAATATTAGGAAACCGGTAAACAAAAACCTTTGCCCCCGTTTCTCTTGCATATTCAAAAAAAAGAGTTTCCCCGTCTCTTTTTGAAATTCCATATTCGGAAGTTCCAAATCTTCCTGAAAGACTTGCCTGAACTGAAGAAGAAAGCATTACAGAAGCTTTATTCTTAAATTTTTTAAGAGTATTAAGCAAATCAGATGCAAATCCGAAATTCCCCTTTTTAAAATCATCTATATTTTCAGGTCTGTTAATACCTGCAAGATTAAAAATAAAGTTCGCTTTTTTGCAATATTCTTCAAGTTCTTCATATGTATTATCAATATCATATTCAAAAACTTCATCTATCTTTATATTTGGTCTTGTTCTGTTTTTGCCGTCACGAATATTTTTAAGATTTTCAGAAAGATTCTTGCCCACAAACCCTTTTGCACCGGTTATCAAAACATTCATATACATACACCTCTATTTTAAGCCTATATCAACCATAAGCCTTGCCACTTCATCAACAAATTCGGAATTTTGATTTTTTATATTAGAAAATTTACTTTTAGCACGATTTTTATCTGTTCCAAAAATTTTTATAAATATTCTTTTTATGTAATAAAACGGTAATAAAAATGGATATTTATTCAAATTCGGATAAAGAACTCTCATATTTGTATACGGTAAGAAAACAAGCTTAAACAGATATCCTATTTTACTTCTGTTCTTTACAACACCAACAGCATTTACATTATCCAAGCTGCCATATACACCGCCATAAACTATATAATTTTGTATTCTTAATGTTTTCTCATTATGAACTGCACCACCAAACCAAACATCAACAACCTCAAGTATTGATTTATAAAATTTTAAAATTCCGCAATAATCACACTGTTTTTCAACTTCAGATTCATTATAAAAGTTATTTCTTCTGAGTATCCATAAATCTATAAAAGGTCTTATACCGCAACCACCTGATACAAAATGATACATCATATGGGCAATATGGTGGAATACAAAAAAATCATTTGTTTCTAAATATTTATTTACATTTACTTTTTTTACATAATCCCAGACCCTTTTTAACAGCTTATCGATATTGCTCATATTTTCACAAATGCTGAAATGCAATTCTAAAAGTGCATTGTTATAATAAAGAGCAACATCGTGATAATTTTTTCTATTTTCTGTTTTAAAACCGTTTTCAACAAGCTTTACAATTGCTTTTTCAATGTCCTTTTCATGAATAAGAATATCCGTATCACAGCTTGAGCGCATCCACGGTTCAGGATACATATCACGAATAACGGAACCCTTCAGCAAAACATAATCTATATTATTTTCATATAATATATTTTCAGTTTTTTCACAAAGACTCTTATTTCGCAAATGTCGATATGATGAATACACCAATATCGTTTCTATTTTTTTTCTCAGAGAACTTTCTTTATCAACAATATCGTTTTCAATTAAAGCATTCGCCACAATAGCCGTTAAATCATGTTTTAAAGCAAGTTCAATAAGATTTTCGATATCAGAATCTGAAATTTTTGATATACCGTTTCTGTCACCCGTAACTTCAGATTTTATCAAAGCCAATAGAAAATCAACCGTTTTCACGACTTTCTCCATACCATCTTATTAACTACACCGACATAAGACTGGATAATTTTTACAACCTTAGTACTTACATTCTCTTCAATATAATCCGGTACCGCTATACCTAAATCACAACATTTATTCATTTCAACCGCCGTGTCAACCGCCTGAAGAAGACCCTTTTCATCAATTCCAGATAAAATAAAACATGCCTTGTCAAGTGCCTCAGGACGTTCCGTAGATGTTCTTATGCAAACTGCAGGAAAAGGATTCCCAACCGACATAAAAAAACTGCTCTCTTCAGGAAGCGTACCGCTATCCGAAACAACACAAAAAGCATTCATTTGAAGGCTATTATAATCATGAAAACCTAAAGGTTCGTGCTGTATTACACGTTTATCAAGCTTAAATCCCGTATCTTCCAATCTTTTTTTTGATCTCGGATGACAGGAATATAATATAGGCATGTCATATTTTTCAGCCATTTTATTAACAGCACTGAAAAGACTTAAAAAATTTTCTTCAGTATCAATATTTTCTTCACGATGCGCTGAAAGCAATATATAATTACCTTTTTCAAGGCCTGTTCTTTTATGAATATTACTATTATTTATATCTTCAAAATTATTTCTCAAAACTTCCGCCATAGGTGAACCTGTAACATATGTACGCTCTTTAGGGAGTCCGCAATCCGCAAGATAACGCCTTGCATGCTCTGAATATGCCAGATTTACATCTGAAATTATATCTACAATTCTTCTGTTAGTTTCTTCGGGTAAACATTCATCCTTGCAACGATTCCCAGCTTCCATATGAAAAATCGGAATATGAAGTCTTTTTGCACCTATTACGGAAAGACACGAATTTGTATCGCCCAGAACCAAAACGGCGTCAGGCTTAATAGCATTCATAAGATTGTATGAATACGCTATGATATTTCCCATAGTATATCCAAGCGTTTCACCGACCGCATTCATATATATTTCAGGTTCGGAAAGTTTTAAATCCTTAAAAAACACACCGTTTAAATTATAATCATAATTTTGTCCCGTATGAGCCAGAAGCGTGTCAAAATATTTTCGACATTTATTTATAACTGCAGAAAGTCTGATTATTTCCGGTCTTGTACCTACAATAATCAAAAGCTTTATCTTTCCGTTATTTTTCCATGAAACATTTTCAAACATTGTCTTTAATCCTTAATAATTCATTTTGAATATAATCAAGCTTTAAAATAGTTTCCTTTGTTTCGGATACATTTAAAAGTTTTGTATTTGAAGAATTAAATTCTTTTAATGTATTTCTTTTTTCATCTCCATTACTGAAATACTTATCATAATTCAACCCTCTATTATCGGCAGGCACACAATAAAAATCACCCATGTCAATAGCTTTCGCACATTCTTCATTGGTTAAAAGTGTTTCATAAAGCTTTTCTCCATGTCTTATTCCTATAACCTTTATATTTTTTTTATCCGCTCCAAAAATCTCACAAATTGCCTCTGCCTGAGTTGCTATTGTACAAGCAGGAGCCTTTTGAATAAATAAATCACCATTCTTTCCATTTTTAAAGGCAAACAAAACTAAATCCACCGCCTCATCAAGAGACATTATGAAACGTGTCATTGAAGGATCGGTAATTGTTATCTGATTTCCACTTTTTATCTGATCAATCCAAAGAGGAATTACAGAACCTCGACTGCACATAACATTACCATAGCGTGTGCAACAAATTTTGGTATTGCCAGAATTTCTTGATTTCGCAATAGCAACTTTTTCTTCCAAAGCCTTTGTAATACCCATAGCATTTACAGGATATGCAGCTTTATCGGTGGAAAGACAAATAACACTTTCAACACCTGCATCCACTGCTGCAGTAAGAACATTATCCGTACCTATAACATTTGTATATACAGCTTCCATAGGAAAAAATTCACAAGACGGAACTTGCTTTAAAGCAGCCGCATGATATACATAGTTCACTCCGCGCATAGCAGTTCGTACGGAATCCAAATTTCTTACATCACCAATATAAAATTTGATTTTTTCAGCAAATTCAGGTATTTTAGCCTGAAAATCATGTCTCATCTCATCCTGTTTTTTTTCATCTCGAGAAAATATACGAATTTCAGCAATATCAGTTTTTAAAAATCGATTTAAAACAGCATTTCCAAATGATCCTGTTCCTCCTGTAATTAAAAGCACTTTATCCGTAAACATTTTCAGCTCCTTGCCTATAACAATCACAAATTCTCAATTAATTTATTATTTTACCATAATATTTCAAAATATTAAAACATTAATCATATTAATAAATATTCTTTTTTAAAAATTCTATCATCCATATTTATCTTTTTCAAGTATATCACCTGCCATATTAAAATCCATACTATACTATTCAAATAAAGACATTTTGTTGATACTTGATTTTTTATCAGCTATAAAGGATAATATTATATATAAATAAAGCAAGGTGAATTATGGATAATAAAAGCAATTACAAATATAAAGGAAAACGTAAAAAAACTCACGGAAAAGCACAATATCAAGACAGACTGGAAAAAGAAAATCCTGAAATTTTAACACTTGATAAAACACAACTTTGTTACCACTGTAAAAGATATAATTTAAAAAGAGAAATAAGAGGATTTCAAGAAACTGATTCCACTAATGAAAGAATTAAAGATTTTTTAAAAACTGAAAACAATTCAAAAATAGCTGTTATTGCAGATTCTCAAACAAATGGAAAAGGAAGAAACGGTAGAAACTTTATTTCTCAAAAAGGCACGGGAGTATATTTTTCCATTGCCTATGAAATTTCAGGACAAGAAAGAAATTTCGACTTACTTTCCTCTTTTGCCGCACTTGCAGTATGGGATACTATGTACTATCTTTTCAACATAAAAAGTAGTATAAAGTGGCCTAATGACATTATATTTGAATCCAAAAAACTTTGCGGAATTTTATGTGAAATAGTAAATAATAAAAAAGGTAAACCCGCCTATGCAGTTGTCGGAATAGGTATAAATCTGGAAAAACAGGAATTCCCTGATGAACTCAATCAAACGGCAGGATCCGTCGCCGACTTTTACAACGGTAAAATAGATCACAATGAAGTTGCAATAGATATAATAAATAATCTCGATAGATATATTTTAAGAAAAAATGTTTTAAACATTGAAAAGACAGATTTATTCATAAAACTTCTTAAAGAGCGTTCCTGCATTATTAACAATGATGTAATGATACAAACAGGTAAAGAAAATTTTATAGGCAAGGTGCTTGATATTGCAAAAAACGGACATTTAATAGTTTCTAAAAATTCAGAGGCGATTGAGCTTTCTGCAGGAGAGGTCGTGAAACTTTCGTGAATAGAGAAATTGATAAAAACAGAATCACAGCCCTCATTGACCTCGATGCCATAATGTCAAACATTATAAATGAAAAGAAAAAAATCGGAACAGACATTAAAATGTGTGCCGTAATTAAAACCGACGCTTATGGACACGGTGCGGTGCCTGTAGCAAATTCACTAAAACACCTTTGCGAATATTTTGCCGTTGCCACAGTAAGTGAAGGGCTTGAATTAAGAGAAAACAACATCACAAACAACATTTTAATTTTAGGTTATATTTTCCCTGATGAAATTGAAACAGCTCTAAAAAATAATTTAGAACTGACTGTTTTTGATTTTGAAACAGCTCTTGAAATTTCAAATCATGCTTTAAAGCTTAATAAAAAAGCCGTCATTCAGCTAAAGATAGATACGGGTATGGGTCGTATAGGCTTTCAACCGACAGACAACAGTCTGTCGGATATAGAAAGAATCTCAAAACTTGAAGGAATATATATAAAGGGTATTTTTACACATTTTTCAAAAGCTGATGAAAAAGATAAAACTTTTTTCAATATTCAAAAAGATAAATTTTTAAATTTTATTTTAAAAGCGGAAAATTCAGGAATAAATTTTGAATTAAAACATATGTGCAACTCTGCCGCAATAAATGATTTTGACGGAGATATGCTTGATATGGTTCGTTCCGGAATTATAACATACGGACTTTTACCAAGTACCGAATTAATAAAAAACAAAATAAAACTATCCCCTGCTCTTAATCTTTCAAGCAGTATTTCCTTTATAAAAAGAGTCGATAAAGACTTCCCCGTTTCATATGGCGCAACCTTTACAACAAAAAAAGAAACCTTAATAGCAACCGTTCCCGTCGGATATGGCGACGGTTATCCAAGATCTTTATCGAACAAAGGCTATGTACTTATAAACGGTCAAAAGGCAAATATCATCGGAAGAATTTGTATGGATCAGTTTATGGTTGATGTTTCAAATATAAAAAATATAAAGAGAGGAGATAAAGTTACCCTAATAGGCAAAGATAAAAATGAAGAAATCACTGCGGAACTTTTAGGGGAACTTTCAGGTAGATTTAATTATGAGCTTTGTTGCAATATCAACAAGCGTGTTCCGAGATACTATAAATTAAACGGACAGATTGTACCGTCCGAATATTTTTACTATAAAAAAGGATTGCAATGAATTATGATGCGATAACCGCAGGAGTTGTTCCCGGCGGTCTCAGAAACAAAACAAATATAAGAATTCTGCTTTGCTATGTTCTTTCAGAAACGGAGCTTGCAATAAATAAAAATGAGCTTTTATCAACTTTTTCAGAAAACGGCAGTATAAATTGGTTTGAGTTGTCTGAAGCCATTGACGATTTAATTGAAAAGGGCGAATTCAAAGAAAAAAATGAAAATATAGAAATAACGGAAAAAGGCAAGCAAGTCGCTGAAGCCCTTTATACCGATGTTCCTGTTTCAACAAGAGAAAATGCAGTGGAAGCAGTATTAAAAATCAACGCAAAAAAAATTGCAAAGGAAAACTACGGTACCGAAATCAAAAAAAACTCCGACGGTACAAGCACCGTTTTTCTTTTTGCCGGTTCAAAAGAAAACAAAACGGATGAAATCAAGCTTATAATGCCTGACACTTTAACTGCAACAAAAATTAAAAACAATTTTGAAGAAAATCCGTCGGAAGTGTTTGCCGCTATCCGCCAAACACTTTTTAAATGAATTTATTTTTCCAAAAACTTTTGATATTCTTTTTCCCGAATCGCTGTTATGCTTGCGGTGAAGTTATTTCTGCCAAAAAGCAATTTTGTAAAGAATGTGAAAGCGAAATTGAAAAAATATCAGAACCAATATGTATATATTGCGGCATCGAACAGTCATTATGCAAATGCAGCAAAAGAAAAAATGATTATGACGGAATTATTGCACCGTTTTACTATTCCAAGGCAATCAAAAAAGCTATTCATAATTTAAAATTCAACAACAGAATTGAAATATCAAAATATTTTGCAGAAAAAATGACGAAAATTTTCTCAAATAATTATTCAAATCTTAATTTTGATTGTATATGTTTTATTCCGTTTTCTGAAAAAGATACGAAAACAAGAAGATATAACCAAAGCGAACTTTTAGCAAATGAAATTTCATATAAATTAAATATTCCTGTTTTTTATGAATTGGAAAAACTTTATGAAATACCTAAACAACATTCCTTAAAAGCTATTGAACGTTCCGGAAATGTATTCGGAGTTTTTAAAGTAAAAAATCCCGAAAAAATAAATAATAAAAACATTTTACTTATAGATGATATAAAAACGACAGGTTCAACACTTTCAGAATGTTCAAAAATGCTTAAACTATCAGGTGCAAAAAGTATCTACTGCCTAACTGCAGCTATAACAAAAATTAAAAGCATCAAGTCTTGACAAAATGCGGAGGCTATGTGTATAATATCAATCACGCTGCTATGGCTCAGTAGGTAGAGCACGTCCTTGGTAAGGACGAGGTCACCGGTTCAAATCCGGTTAGCAGCTCCATAAAAAAACGGCTTTAAAAGCCGTTTTTTTATTTATTATTAAATCAAACTATTTTTCTAATCCATCCGTCAGGAGCTTTGATTTTACCATTCTGAATACCTGTAAGAGTTTTGTACAAAGCTGTTATAGTATCACCTGCATAAGTCATTCCTGACGGAAAATTTATTTCTTCAACACCGTTTACAATTTTACCAACCGGTGAAATGACAGCCGCAGTTCCGCAAAGTCCGCATTCTTTAAATTCCTTAACCTCTGAAAATTCAACGGGCCTTTCTTCCACTTTCAAATTCAAATAATGCTCAGCAACATAAACAACTGAACGCCTTGTTATTGACGGCAAAATTGAAGAAGATTTCGGGATTACAAGAGTGTTTTTCTTATCTATAAAAATAATATTAGAACCTCCGGTTTCCTCAACAAAACGTCGTTCTTTCGGATCAAGATACAAATTTTCAGCAAAGCCGTTTTTATGTGCAAGATAAGAAGAATGAAGACTCATAGCATAATTAAGACCCGCTTTTACCGCACCCGTACCGCACGGTGCAGCACGGTCAAAATCTGAAACCACCAAAGAAACAGGAGTTGCTCCACCCTTATAATACGGTCCTACAGGCGTAGCAAAAATCCGAAATTCATATTCATCCGCCGGAGAAACTCCTATAACAATTCCAGATGCATATTCATACGGTCTTAAATAAAGACTTGCTCCTGTATTGTACGGCGGCACCCATGCAAGATTTGCCTTTACAACATCATCAACTGCGGATAAAAATCGTTCCTTAGGAAACGGCGGCATTTGAATACGTTTTGCAGAATCTATAATTCGCTCAGCATTAAGGTCAGGTCTGAAGCAAACAACCGCTCCGTCCTCCCAAGTATACGCTTTAAGGCCCTCAAAAACCTGCTGACAATACTGTAACATTCCGGCAGATTCATTTAAATAAACATTCTCATCATCTAAAAGCGCACCTTTATCCCAAACGTTATTTTTCCATTTTGAAACATAACGTTTATCTGTTTTATAATATGTAAACCCAAGATTTTTCCAATCCAAATTTTGTTTATCCATTTTTTATCCTCAATATAATTAAATTTAAATTTTCTATCTACTATCTATTTTATTTTAGGCAAACAGCCTTTTAATAATATTCCATTTATCATAATTTTAAAGCCCTTTCTTAAATCCGGAATTATCGCCATCATTATGAAATTGGCTAAAACTTGAGTAATTAAAGATGCTAATGCCGCACCTACAATACCTTTTTGCGGAATAAAAAAATAATTGAGTACAATATTGGCAAGAGCTCCTGTAAATGTACAAACCTGCACCCATTTAACTTTGTCCTCGGCGACCATATAAACATTATTGATTGCTCCGAAATATGAAAATGAAGTATACCAAACAACCAATGACAAAGAGCCTACTGCACCAAGATATTTTTCTCCATAAGAAAATAAAATTATATATTTTGCAAATACAGTAATAAATATACCGTAAGCCATACAAAACCAAAAAACTATTGAATAAAGCTGTTTTAAGCGTTTCACATAAAGCTTTTCATCTGAAAGCTTTGCATCCATTATATCCGGTCTGAATCCCTCAATCAAAGTCATTGGTATAATAACAACAACTCCAGCAAGAGTTGTTGAGGCACTATAAAGCGCCACCGCACTGTTATCAACCATTGATTTAAGCATTATTTTATCTGCCTGACCATATATTGTTGCCAAAACCGCAGAAGAAATAAACGGATATGACATTTTCAGCATACTAAAGATTGTTTGCTTTTTTACTGAAAATTTATGCGTATAATGTTTTCTGTAAAACAAAAATAAGAATAATGAAAATAAAAAAGTTTCAATCGTTACACCAATTACATATAGAATCAAATTATGAAAAACCGCAATAGACACAAGCTTCCAAACTGCAGAAATCGCAAAAGCCGCCAATCTGTAAATTGCTGTAATATTAGCTTGATTTTTATACCTATACCAATAAATAAACATATCAAATGAACTGAAAAGTATGGACATAGACTGACACAATACAATAATATTCAGCTTAGGGTCATTTGATTTTGAAAAATATATAATCAACTGAAGTAAGATGATTGAAATTATCGAAAAAATAATTCGTGCGGATATACAAGATGAAATATATTCATTGCTATGCTTTTCATCTTTTGAAAATTCTCTGCTTATTATTCCCTGAAAACCAAGTGTTCCGACAGAAGTAAAAAAAGCAATCCACGAAGCCGCATATGTAAGTAAACCGTTATCATTCAGTGATAATAAACGAGCAACAACAATATTTAATACAAACGACAGTATGGCATGAATTATATTTCCAAAAAAAATCCATGACACATTTTTTATTAAACGATTTTTTAAAAAATTATTGATATTCATTTTTATAAATTCCAGAAAAATTTATAGGGAACCATACTGAGTTCAGGAGCCGAGAGGGAATATTTCCAAAAATACCAAACCAAAAACACAAATAAAAATGATTTGATAAAAATCCTGTCTTTTTTATTAAGGCGTTTAATATTATTTGGAACAAAAGCGATTAAAAATATTTGCGCATATTGAGCGGTTCGTATGAGAACAGTTCCATAGAACAACAACTGTAAAATTATATTAAAATATAAAATTCTTATCATAATATAATTATTGTCAAAATAATTTTGTATTAAAACATTATCTCTACCTTTAATATATTGTGTTCTATTAAAAAATCCGTTTTCTCTTGCATATGTTATAAAAATTAATGAAGTTAAAACAACAGCCAATATATAAAAGATGATATTTCCGCCTATCTGAATATTTTTTTCTTCAGCCTCCCTAATATTAGCATTTACGAATGTTATCAGTCTTTTTCTAAATAAAAACAACACAAAAGGAACGCCTATATAAATACCTGCAGTTTTTATATTGAAAGGTATTTTAATAATTAAATATATCAACAAAAAAATATATGCAGATTTATGCATCTGAGCTGCAAGCAATGTTATAAGAAGAAAAGCGACAAAGTTCCAAAATCCTTTTTTCTTTGCAAACGGAAGTGCAAACAAACAAATCGCAATTCCGATAACCGTTCTTACGGCAGAGGCATCAAATGTAAAAAATGTAAAACAAATATAAAGCATTAATGAAAGCGTATAATCTTCAGAATATCTTTTTAAGAATACCCCATAAGAAAAGAAAACAAAGGCGTAAACAAAAACAATAAAAACCTGAAACGGAACTTTAAATATATGAGTAAATATCATCATTAAAATTTCATAACCGGATTCCATCCATGAAATATTATATCGTCCCCAAGGCTGTACACTCATCAATTCATAAATATTTTTATAAGACGAGGTATCTATGCCGACAGTATGAGCTCTCATTGACATAACAAAAAAAACACCAAATAGGGATAAAACCAATATGGCGATATTTCTTTTTTTCATACTTTTTTCAATTCTTGCTAAAATAATAGGAATTAACAATACATATCCTATTAGTAAAAAATAAACTAACATAGATAAAGCCTCTATAAGATAAAATCTAAATCAATTATCATCAATTTTAAAATGACCTCTATTTTTTAAAATATTTCTTCTGTTTAAAACATTTTCTTTACTAATTTTATGTGATACTTCAAGTGCAGCAATAATCTTTGATAAATTTCCTTGTTCAACTTCTATTCCTGAATATTTATCAAACGACTCACAACTACCTCCTGTAATATATGATACTACTGGTGTTCCACAAGCTATCGCCTCTATATTAACAGTTGGATATGTATCTTGATAAGTTAAATTCAAAAATATATCTGCTGCTGTATATATTTCAGCCAATTCCTCAGCACTCTTTGTTCTTTTTATTCCAATTATCCGTTTGGGAATTTCCATAAGCTGTTTGTCGGTAAGTCCTACCATTACCAAAGCAAAACGATCATCAAGCAGTCTCGCCAATTCAAAAAAATCATAATATCCTTTTTCTTTCATCCATACATTTGAAACACCGAGCACCATAATTTTATCGGATATACCATATTTTTCTTTAAAATTATTCGGTGTAGGTTTAAAAACATCAAAGTCTATTTTATTATAAATAACTTCAACCGGATATTTATTCAGAAAACTTTCATCAACTAAATTTTTAAGCCATTTTGACGGAGTTATAATCCTAAGCTTTTTAACACTTGTAAAAGCTTTTTTCTTTCTAAAATAATTTCTTTTTGAATTATCAAGTCCATAAGATTTAGGATAGCTTTTAAGGCTTGGACATTTTTCGCAACCTCTTTTCCATTTATAACATTTTATTATGGAAAAATGTGCACAATGACCTGTAAACGCCCAACAGTCATGCAAATGCCAGATAATCTGTTTATCTGATTTTGCCAAAAAATCAAATAAAATTTCATAATTCAGCCAATGACCATGAATATTATGAATATAGATTATATCGGGATTAAATTCTTTTATTTTTGATATAAGTTTTTTGGTTGAATGTCTGGAATAAAGACCCTCACTGTCTGTAATTCTTGACATAATATTATGAAAAAAATAATCAGCTCTGTTTCCAACAGCAATTATATCAGTTTTCAAATTCTGAGGAACCGTCTCAACTGTTGAACAGGCAACTTTTATATTATTTCCCTCAGCTTTTGCTTTACAAACCTGATTATAAACAATCTTTCCCGTACTTCCAACACCATATACAGAATTTATATATATAATATTCAATCATATCCTCCAAAAAACACAAAAGCCGTTTTATCCGACAGCATATTTATCTCTTATTTAAATTTGACCCGTCGCTATAAAAATATCTTCCCTTTTTAACAAAAAATTGTTTGAGTCTTCTGTAAATTTTACGCGGCAAATGTCTTGAAAAAAAGGTCTGAATGCCAAGTTTAATTTCATAGCTCAATAAATTAACAGGTCTGTTTCCATTATATACACCAGGATTTTTCTTAAAATATCTTACAGCCTTATGGAGCAACTTTCCCTTTCTCACAACATCAAGTATCTGAAACTCATCGTTTAAACTTACGACACAACGTGCATTATATTCCCGTGCTTTTTCAGAAAGAGAAACTTCAAACTGCCATGCATTCTGCGGTTCTCTTATCGTACTTTTTAAAAAGTCTTTTCTCCAAAGACAAGAATATAAATTAACACTGTAATCACATGAGGTATCTATACTGAAACAATTTTTAAGTCCCTCAAGTTCTTTATTTGTGGCTCTTTTAGGGTGCTTATAGAGACGAACATAATCCAGATTCTCTTGTTTCATCATACTGATAAGGCTTAATATCTTATCAGTATCCACCTTTTTTATTAAAAAATAATCGTCAAAAGTTATAAAAACATATTCCGTTTTAACATAATCCAATGCAACCAAAAGACGATCTGACCATTCAACATTTTCCCCGACAGAAATAATATTCACATTATCATATTCTTTTTGCGTAGGTAAGTCGGTAACTATATATGTTTTCATATCTCTGTCATGCCAGTTTTTCTCAAGGAGCTTTATATTTCCATCCCATAAATCTGAAAATTTATCACAGGATAATATAAGCAAGGTTATATCTTTATTCATTATTCATCTTCTCTTATTTTCTAAAACTACTTTTTCAATAAGCTTTTCAACAATTTTACAGCTCACTTCTTTATTATGATTATTTTCATAAATTTCAGCTGCACTATCATAAAGTCTTTTTTGTAAAGACTTATCAAAAATTAAAGTTTCAAGACTTTTTTTCAAATTTTCTCTCTCCGTGCAAACTACAGAAGAATTTGTAGAGTCCATGTATTCTATAATTCCGCTTTCCATTGAACCGTAAACAAAAATATTTGTTCCGCTTGCGAGAGAATCCGCCGCCTTTGTAGAAAGAGAATATCGTGAAAGATTTATATCTTTTTTCTTAAAACCCTCAACAATAACGGTAATATCACTCTCCAACATTCTGTGCTTTACCTGTTCATAAGGAATTGAGCCTAAAAAACTCACATTTTTATTATTTTCAAATATTTTAAAATATTTTTTATCAGGCTCATTTGAATATACTTCAAGAATATAATTTTTGTTTATCTCTCCTAAAGCATAACCTATTTCATTAAGCGATTTATTTCTACCCATTTGTATATTTCCAAAATATGATATGACGGGATGCACCGTATTTACAGGCATAAATCTTTTACGTGCCGTTTCTGATGAAAGATAAACGGTTTCACCGTTTAAGCCAAATTCAGAATTGTACTTATTTTTTATCTTATCACTTATAAAAATGGCACTGCCAAATACAGAAAAAATTTTATCAACAAGTCTTCTATATGTATATTTATAAATATAATATAAGGGATTTATTGTTTTTTCAACATTAAAATAATAATCATCACCAATACAGGAAACTATGGGAATATTATATTTTTTTGCAATATACAAGGCAATTTTAAGGATAAAATAATCATTTGAAAATGCAAGAAATACACATTCAGGCTTAAATTCATCCAACCATAAGTCAAACTTTTCAGTACACCAAAAAGATTTTTTCCATAAAATCCCACGCAATAAATGTGTAAAAGGAGAATGCCTGCGTCCAAGTTTATAAATATTCTCTGCAACACTGCTGTTCAATTCCAAATCAGTGCTGCACCACTCTGATTTTAAATCAACATCATAAAATATTTTACCCGTTTCAAGCTTTTTCCCAAGCCATCGCTTAAGCATTCTTTGATCGGTTATTTGATAAAAGCTTCCGCAATGCCCTTTACACGGTTCTTTTGTATTTGAAAACACCTGAATAATATTTTCCTTTTCCCAATTATGAAAATACGCATCAAACGCTCTTGAAGTTGATTTTTTATTATATGGAACTGTACCTACAATCACCACTCTGCGATGCAAAAATTCACCCTCTAAAACTTATTTTTTTGCCCAAAGAAAATTTTTTAATATACAATTAGTATTGAGCAGTTCTATTATAATCAAGCAAAGTGTCACAGTTATTAAATAATTTCCTGAAACTGTTAAAATACCTATGGCACTTTTAAAACTTATATCACAATTTGATTTTAAAAGATTTAATAAAAATCCATGAAGCAAATAAATTTCCAAACTGTTTTTTCCTATAAACAAAATAAAATCAGAAACTATTTTTTCCCATAAAAAAATATGCTCATAATCCGATTTTTCAATAAAATCTCTGTTATTATTAACGAAAGACTTGCAGTTACCGTAAAATTCAAAAGAATGGTAATTTTACCCATCGGCATCATGAACTGTGGAACATCCTGAAGCTTTATCAGATTCAGCAGAAGATAATGCACAAGATATATTGCCATTGAATTTGTTCCTATGCGCTCTATCCCCCACATAATTTTTGAGGTATATGGAACATTCAAAAAACCTTTTAACAATCCGCTGACTGACACACAACCTGCAACAGAAATACCAGCTCTCAAAATAATTTTATAGCCTGTATCCGCCATACTGTATAAATTAAAATTAAATACCGCATAAATCCAAATTGCAAAACAAACAGTAACAATAACATCATAAATCAGTTTGAAATTTTTTAAGGATGACAATTTATCATAATACTGCCCATATAGATAACCCACAAAATAAAAAGGCATATAATAAAGAGTTAATTTTATGGCAAAAAAATTCATTCCCATAAATTTTCCAATTAAAATCAAAACACCCATACCCATAAAATAAAAAACACAAACGGAAAGTTGTTTTAATTTTTCATTTTTAAATATTTTTTCACTGAAAAATAATGACACACCAAAAATAATGCTTATAGTCCAAATTGTTATTAAAAACCAATAGCCCGAATCCATATGCCATAACAACCATTTTACATTTAAAAATGATTTCTGTTTAAATATAAATCCTCTAATAACAAAGCTCCATACAATCCACGGCAACATATAACTTATAGTTCTGCGTTTTACATAATTCAAAAAAGTCGAAGCCGTTATCAAACTTCGACTATACCTGCTGACATAACCACTTATTAAAATAAAAAGAGGCATCTGAAGAGACCATACGATATTAAAAAGCACACTGTTTTCGGAGTCTTTAGTGCTGCCGGTCATAGTATGTCCCAAAACAACAAGAAGCATTGCTATACCACGCAATATATCAACATATTGATTTCTGCCTTTTATAGTTTTCATATGTTAAATATCCTTACATTATTTTTATATTCAGTCAAAACAAGTGATTTAAACACTTATTTAAATTTATGAAGTATCCGTTTAACCTTTATCGGTAATTTTTCCCATATAATGTATATAATTCTCTTTGCTCCGATATATTTTTTATAAAGTTCTTCAATCGAATTATAACCGCTTTTATTATATGCAGAAATGAGTTCTTCCCTGTGCTCATTCATTTTACTCGGGTGCGAAAGTTGTGCATTATGATTTTTTATTCTGTTAAATTCAGTATTTATTACTTTAACATCATTTTTTATATTATCAAATAAAAATTCACCGTTTTTTGAATTAACTATAACACAGGAAATACCTTTATAAAGATCAAAACCATCTTTTTTTAAAATTTCAGGATGTTCTTTTTCAATTCCCCAATAATCTCCTATGGTTATATCTCCAACTCGTTTTTCACAAGCATATTTACAGGAATAACAGCACTGCCTGTATGTTAAGCCGTTTAAAAACGACCAATAATATGAAGAACATCTCGCAAATCCGTTTTTTTTGCCTATATCGTCTTTATTAATATAATCTTGATAATAATAATAATAAAAGTAGCTCCACCCTTTACTTTTATCTCTGGCGCAAAAAGAAATTATTTTTTTATTGATTTTACTTTCTTCATTTTTTATATATTCATTAAATAACTTTTGGCTCGGAACACCATGGCAAATAATATCAACTGTATATAAATTATCATAATTTTTACCCAAGAAATATTTAAGTCCGTCAATCTGGCATGGAGTTCCGGAATATAAAACTTTTAAGCCGTTCTTTAAATCAATTTCGGCATCTCTATAAGTTTTGCTTATATCACTTTGTAAATATTTTGACCCTTGGAGCTTTTCTATATCATTTTTATCTGAAATACGAATATGCTTTACCTGCAAATTATCCGACATTGCGGCACCGTAAACAATTCCGCCCCACTCTAAAATTTTTTTTGCAAAAACGGTAAAAGCTCCGCCGCTTGTACTTTTAAGCAGAGACTCTTCATCTTTATTTACAGCAGCGTAGGCATTCTGTATAGGCGATGCATTAAGTTGTTTTTCTATTGGACACACCCTATCACATAAACCGCAACCAATACAACTTGTAACATCAATTTGAGGATAATTAAAGCCTAAATTTCCTTTAACCCATGAAATGCATTGAACCGGACATCTATAAACGCAAGCTCCACAGCCCGTACATTTCTCAAAATCTATATTCAGCATAACTTATTGCTTTCTTTCAATGCATTTTCAATAAATTTCATTGATATATTTCTCTTCTGCTGAATTATCCCGTTAATATCGGAATAATCAATATGTTTATCTGCAATTTTCTCAAGTTCTGAAAATTCTTCAATGATATGAGCGGATAAATTATATTCCGACATTAAAAATTCAAGTTTATTCCGATTCTCTCTTAATTTAACAACAAATTGTGTATTACAGATAATAGACAATACCGCACCGTGAAAAGTATCTGTAATAACAAGTTTTGATTTTTTTATCCACCCTAATAATTCCATCGGAGAAACATTTATATTTTTGCACCATTTATGATAGTATCCGACTGAAAAAATCTTCATATTTCTTTTTTCAGCGTATTTCTTTATATAATCATATTCTTCAAAAAAATTCATATTTTTATCGTATGAATAAATTAGAATATAGTTTTCTTCAGACGGTGTATATAATTCCATCTCTTTTTTATAACCATATAAAATTACAGGATCACAAACAAGATAAGGCTCATGTTCCGTTATTTTATAAACCGTATCAAAAGAATTTTTATCTCTAACTGAAATCATTGACATCTTATTCAATCCGTCAGATATAATATTATATTTATTGCTTTTAACAATATCTTCATAAACAGTTGGACCGAAAGATGCCGCATAACTTATTACATTTTTTACAGAAAGTCCGTATCCGTAAAGAAACGGATTAAACCCTATCTCAAGGCTGAAAACCTCATCGCTTCCTATAATTGCCAAATCACCAGAAAAACAATCAAAATTATCTCCCATAGGCAAATTTTCATTACGAAATTTATTCAACACATTACGTTTTTTTATGTTATAAACAATATTTCCAAAGCCTTTTTCAAACAAATATTTCACATAAAAAGATATACTTCCTATTGCAACCTTATATTTATTCGCCTGCTTTGAAGAAATATTTGAATAGTCTCTTTCAAATTTAAGAAAAAAACAGTTATGCCCTTGCTTCGCAATAATATTTTTCAATGCATTAGCTTGAAGCAAGGCGCCGTGGTTATGCACACCATAGTAAGTAAGTATTCCTATATCCATATGCTTTATCACCTTTTTTCTCTTAACGCCGTCTTAAAAACCATTTTTCTAATAACATTCGGCAACAAAGAAGATATTGTTCTTATTAAAATTCCTTTTATAAATTGTAATTTATTTATAAATAACGACTCATTCATATATTTCAGCAATCTGATTTGACTTTTTATATACTTATATCCGGAACGACGCTTATACATACCTGCACCTGCTCTCATCCATAAAATAGGCTCCTGTACATTATATCCTATTGCTCCATTTTGAAGCATCCTTATCCATAAATAATAATCTTCCAACAAAAAAAAGTCCAAATATCCACCAGCTTTTTCTACTGCACTTTTTTTATACATTACGCACGGGTGGTTAAATGGATTTCTCATCTTTGCAAACTCCATTATGTCATTATGTTTTTCCGGTAAAATCCGCTTTACATTTGAGTCTTCTTTTTTTACAGTAAATTCTTCAACCGTTCCGGAACAAATATCCACTTCAGAATATTTATCAAAAATTTCAAGTTGCTTTTCACAACGGTCTTTACGACTTATATCATCGCTGTCCATTCTGGCAACCAATTCATTTTTACAATATTTTATTCCTATATTTAAAGCTCTTCCCAAACCCGAATTTTTTTCAAGTCTGACAACATTAAAAACATCATTATACATTATGAGTATTTTATCAATTACAGCATTTAATTCGGGTGTCAATTCGCCATCACACACCAAAACAAAATCATCCGTAGGCACAGACTGATTAAATATACTTTCTATTGCCGAATAAAAAAAATCCGCATTTTCTTTTTTATAAACGCTCATTAAAACAGAATATTTTCTGCGATTGCGATATTGTTCAACTTTTGTAGTCATAATATTTTCTATTTAGTTTTTTAATCGCTTATTTTTGTATTCTCTTCCACACCTTCAGTACTTTCAGACATAAAGAGAATTTTTACGGTAGCAAACATAATTGCAAGATCCTGTGCTATACTTGGATTTGCAATATACATAAGATCCATCTGAAGCTTATCATACGGTGATGTATTATATTTACCATACACCTGCGCATAACCCGTAAGGCCGCATTTTGCCTGAAGTCTTAATTTAAATTCAGGAAGGTTCTCTTCATACTTTGCGGCAATTTCAGGTCTTTCAGGTCTCGGCCCGACAATAGACATATCTCCAGCTAAAATATTAAAAAGTTGAGGAAGCTCATCAAGTCTTACCTTTCTTATTATTCTTCCGGTTCGTGTTATACGTTCATCCTTATCTCCTGATGAAAGCTTTGCAACACCGTTTTTTTCAGCATCAACACACATACTGCGAAACTTTATTATGGTAAATTCTCTGCCATCTTTAGTGAGTCTTCTTTGTCTATAAATAACAGGTCCTTTATCTTCAATTTTAATACAGATTGCAGTTATAAGCATAAAAGGTGCGGTTAATATTATACCGATAAAAGAAAAGATAATATCACACATTCTTTTAGCAATTAAAAACTCCGGTTTAGGATTATATCGTCTTAAAGTAAGTATCGGCAAATGAAACATATGCATTTTTTCCGCACCACTCATAAGCACATCTCCGATACGAGGCTTTATATAAGCAGTTATATCATGTTCAACACAATACTTTGCAATGATATTTCTATCCTTGCTGTGTATTCCGCTTAAAAACACCACTTCAACACCGTCCAAAACGGTTAAATCTTTAAGGCATTCATCAATTTTATAATCGGCAATCACTTTAAATTTCTTTGAAAGACCATATTCATTTATAAGTTCTGTGAATCCTTTGCGCATATCCCAAACAATAACCGATTTTTTAGGAGGATATACCTTAAAATACCAATTATGTGTAGTCACACTCCACAAGACAGCTACACAAAGCTGAATAGTTATAAGCGCCGCAAAAACAAATATATTAGGTAAACGACGCATTAGAAGCCAAGTTATTATATACATAAAAAAATCGGAAAATGCAAGTGCCAAAGCCTGACTGTAAGCAACCTCCGAAATTCGTTGATAGGAAATATTAAATGCATTATAGTTACGGCCAAATACATAATAAAGAATCAAAAACAGTGAAACAACAAACCAGTTTCCTTTTCTGAAAAACGGAAGCGCTATAACATCGGCAAGAAAAGAATACCACAAAAAAGCGAATGAAGCTGTCATTAAAATTAAATTAACAAGCTTTATGCTTCTAAGCAAAAGCCTATTTTTAAATCTTTCATCTGAATATTTATTCAGTTTCATTCGATATTCCCTTTACTTTTATAAATTATTTAATCAAATACAGCACCGCTTTTTAATTTATTCCCTCTCAAAAAATCGGCGACCTTCATTCTTTTTTTTCCGGGAGCTTGAATTTCTATTATTTCAATAAATAATCCATCTCCACAAGCTACCTTAAATCTATTGTTTTCAATACATATAGTACCACATGAAAGTTTTGTTTTTTCTGAGGTTTTAAGCGTTTTATGTATTTTATACCTTATGCCTGAAAGTTCTGCAAAAGCGGATGGTGTAGGATTTAATCCTCTTACGAGATTATGAATTTTAAATGACGGATTTGAAAAATCAAGCCGACACATATCCTTGTTTATCATATTGGCATAAGTACTTTCAGCATTATTTTGCGATATTTTTTGTATATTATTATTTATTATACTATCTAATGTATCCAAAAGCAACTTAGCACCTATATAAGAAAGTCTTGAAAAAAGTTCTCCAGTCGTTTCATTTTCGCCTATTTCAGTGGTTTCAGTTAAAAGTATATCACCAGTATCAAGACCCTCATCCATAAGCATTGATGTAATACCCGTACGCTTTTCTCCGTTAATTACAGCTCTCTGAACAGGTGCCGCACCGCGATATGCAGGAAGAACGGAGCCATGAATATTTATTGAATTATATTTTGGCAAAAAAAGAATTTCTTTTGGAAGAATCTTTCCAAAAGCAACGACAACATTTATATCCGGATTCAATTCTTTTATAAAATTTAATGTTTCAGGTGCTTTCATATTGTCAGGTTCAAGAACTTTCAATCCAAT
Source organism: Candidatus Fimenecus sp. (assembly GCA_052169395.1). Lineage (GTDB taxonomy): Bacteria > Bacillota > Clostridia > Oscillospirales > Acutalibacteraceae > Fimenecus. Next base: position 373,789 of record JBQNCN010000001.1, read on the forward strand.
TTCAAGTGCCTTTTTTTTAACAGGTGAAGGTGAAAGCTTTTGTCCTCTATTTTTTTTAGCATCAGGCTTTGTGATAACCCCTACAACTTCAAATCCGTTTTTTACAAGAATTTCAAGACATGGCACTGCAAAATCAGGGGTTCCAAAAAATAAAACTCTCATCAGCGTTTACCGCTACTTTCTTTTATAAACTGAGCTTTTTCACCGGGTACAAGCCTGTCGAAATATATAATTCCGTTCAAATGATCAATTTCATGGCAGAAACACCGTGCTTTCAAATCCTTGCCCTCGTATTCACACCATTTGCCAAATCTGTCTTGCGCTTTAACCTTTACATATTGCGGACGGATTGTATTTCCCCAACGATTAGGAAAAGAAAGACATCCCTCCTGACCTATCTGTTCTCCATCAGTTTCAATGATTTCAGGATTTATAAGTTCTACAAGACCATCTCCCACATCAACCAAAACAACTCTTTTTAAAATACCGACTTGACATGCCGCAAGACCTGCACCGTTGGCATCATACATAGTTTCTTTCATATCATCAAGCAACTTCCAAAGCCGCTCATCAAAACTTTCAACAATCCGACATTTTTTTCTTAAAACAGGGTCATTATCAGTTCTTATTTTTCTCAATCCCATTCTATCCACCTTAGACTTAAATTAAATATCAATGATATAATTATAACATAGATTTTTATCATTTAAAATCTTATTTAAATAATAACATACTATTGATTAGTTGTTAAAAATTTGTTAATATAATAATGGAATATGGGGTAGTGTATGAAAGTGTATCCACTAATCTCAAAAAATTCAACAAAATGACGATATATTTACAAGAGGACTTTATGAAAAGCAAAACAATCAAAGGAAATTCAGGTGCATCAATAATTTTTGTGCTTATTCTTCTTGCCATCCTTTCGGTTCTTGGCACCTCTCTTTACGCCTATTCTATGCAAAGCATTGATGTTATGAAATGGGGATTTGACAGTGCAAGAGCAAAACTTTTAGCAAGGGGCGGAGTTGAACAAGCTGCCTATGCATATCAAAGTGCTGCAAAAAAAGCATATGAAGCAAAAGATGAAACTGATGAAGCATTACAATTTGTTTCAACCGCCGAAAGAAAATTCACTATTGTAAAAGACGATGCGGAAAATAAAGTTGTAATGAAAGAAATCTCTGAAAACGGGGACATCGGTGAAACATGGGAAAACGGAAAAGAAGATTCTGAAAAAACTATAACAACCAACTGGATGTTTGCCTGTGTATATGATAAAAATAAAGATTCATCTAAGTATGGCAAAACTCCAAGAATTATATATTTAGATGGTGGTGATGAAGAACAACCGGACAGAAGTAAAGTAGCAAATCGAAAAGTAATAGGATATTACAAAGTGACTGTAACCAATACACCAAAACTTATTCATATTTATGCAAAATGTGACGAACACAACAATAAACACTGTACGGACAAAAATCATTATCGAATAGAAAATTACAAAACTTTTAACTGTACTGCTTATGTAAACGGGAAATCAGGTACTTCAAAAGCATCTTTAGTTATAAATGAAGTTGCAGGACCTGAAACAACATGGACTGATAAAAATGGTGTTATGCTTTTTCCTGCTATTGCAATGAAAAACATGGGCATTTTAGATGAAAGTGGCGGTACGATAAATCCTTCTGACATAAAAGCGGATTCAAGAATATCAGAAATGGGCGAAAGCTCTTTCACCTTTCCAACAAAATTCGGTATTTCAATGGGAAGTGTTAAATTCAAAGTATATGGAGCTGGAACTACAGGAAACTTGATTTTAAAACTTCCAACAAAAAATAACGAGAACGGAAAAACTGAAACACTTAAATTTCCAAATTTTTCACAACATGATAATTATTCACATTATCAATCAAACTCAATTTTTTCAGGACAATCTTTATTTATAAAAGGCGGAATTGATACCGAACCATATCCTATAGGAAAGAATATTCCTGACAACAGCCACCTACCCTGGTATCTTGAAAAAATTGCAGATGCCGCAAATCAAATTATGGATTATGCAAATAAAATCTCCAATCAATGGAATGGAAAAGCGCCAAACGTAAATACGCTTTATCTTTCGGGAAACGATATTGTTATTGAAGGAGACATTGATCTTTATGCTTATTATTTCCCTTCCAACTGGTTTTCAAATATTGCCAATTCTACAATAGGAAATGTGCGACTTGGAACTGTAGTTTTAAATATTCCGGATAAATCAGGCTCAATTAAGGATCCTATGCCTAAAGCAAAAGGCGGTGTCCCCGACACTGTGGGAAAGGTATATTTTGGAGGAGATGTCAAAATTCATATTTTACAAAGTGACTTGCACGGTGGGAACAAAATTTTCACTTTATTTAAAGCGGGAACCGTATGTTATTTTGCAGGCGGGAAAACTTTTAAAGCGGGAACAGGTGTAACAAATTCAAACAATATATCTATAACCGGAATAGACTTGCTTAAATATTTTCTGGATACTGCAATAAAAGATAATGAAAAAACAAACAAATATTCATTGGATATGATAAAAAAATTCAAAGAAATAAATGATGCATATTATTACACTTCAAATAAAACTTCCGAATTTTTATACTATGATATGCTTTATAGCGGTTGCAATGTTTCAATGCGTAAAATTGATCCACAAAAAAATTCAAAATATGACAGAATTACCGATACAATACCACCTTCCGAATATGCAAACACATATCTTGTTTGGGAATAATTATTCCATCTTTTGAGGTAACACTATGAAAAAGCTATTTAAACAAAATAAGAATTCAAACAAAGGCTTTACTCTTGTGGAAGTCTTGGTATCAATTATTCTTTTAGCACTTATCGCAATTGCTTTTATGCCTATTTTCTCAACATATCTGAAAAATATAATAAAAGCAGGCGAACTTACTAAAGATAGGTATCATTCCATATCCACCATTATGAAACTTGTCGGAAGTGAAACAAATTCATTCGGTTATTACACATCAACCGGAAATATGAAACTTACTCTTAACAATCATGACAAAACTAAAAAAATTTCCACTAAAAGTGCTGAGGGAAATGGAAGCTTAAAAAGAATTGAAGGTCATAATATATTGGGTGATCCCGGTAGACCTGCACAAACCCTTGTAAGTTTTAAAGCCGACAATATAGAAACCTTTTTGGGTATATTTCCTTCAACTATTACCGATGACTTTATAACAAAGGATATAAAAATATACTCAAAGGACATGCAACTTAATGATCCAAACGGATTAAATGTTTATTATACCGATACAGACGGAACAATACAAAAGCTTGACAGCAAGTGGTATGATGTAAAAGCCTCAAACAGTATTTATGGAGGATCTGATACATATAGGCTTGTTGTAACCCTTTATGGAGGCGGCCCTATAAGTTTCTCTACATCTCCCCTTTATTTTGGATATCATGATCACGATATTGAACAAGTAGGAGGAAAAAATCCGGGAAAAGCTTTAAAAGTTGAAGTTACCGCACCTCAAACCATAATGGTAGGAGATAAAAATAAAGACGGAAAATATTATTATTATGCCACTTCACAAGATGATAACAACGGTGACGGAAACATTGATATTGTTGCAAAAGAAATGGATCCATTAGGAAAGAATCCTAATATAAACTTAAAATCCGCAATGAACGATGTTAAGTGGATTTCTAAAACATCAGGAGACGGATTAAATACAAATAAAGCAAATACCGACTCATACGGTTATTTCATTATGGGCGGAGATTTAGGACAAATACGCAGATTTTGGAGAGATGAAAACGGAAATTATTTCTGGGGCGGCGATTATTCTGATTCCTATGAATTCGATCATAATTTAGGCGAAACACCGGGTAGCCAAAGTGGCAAAGCTCCGTCCGACACTCTTGCTGTTAAATCTCATAATGATAATATCGCTTCAAGTAGAGCAGCTGCTCAAAGTGCGGAATACATGCAAGTAAAACCATATTCATATTCATATATATCTGCACCATACTCACAAGACGGAAGGCTTCTAAAAAATGGAATGCCCATAAGCGACAACGGTAAAAACGATCTTTACATCAACACCATGTTTACAATAAACGCTTTAAAAAATCGGGACTTAAATTTTTATACAACAGGCAATATAAACTATGATATGTCCAGTAATGTATACAGACCATCTGAATTGTCAAAAACTGACGGATTCGGAGTTCATACCGTAAATGCCAATAAAATAAATTTTGACACTGATATAGACAGAAAATATACAAATGCTGAAAATAACAGTCAAAAATATATTAGAATAACTTCTGTTGATACCGTATCCGTTCAACCTGCAACTCTTCATAATAACAATAACAGTCTAAATAAATCCTACAATTTATATTTAGGATATATTCCTGCCGTGCTTGATATTTGGGATAACGGATATACAGATGATAAAACCGAACAAAATCCTTTATCAGGATTAAAAAAATTTAATGTAAACGAACCTGATCAAAACGGATTTAGAACAGTAACGCCATGGAGAGCTACTCTCGGTATAGGCACAACAAAAAACTTTAATACCAGAGCACATTTCAGTTATGGTACAACCATTTTCGATCAAACGGTATTCAGCCCCGATGTGTATATAAAAGCTGAAAAATATGAATTTTACAATAAATTAAAAAATTCCATACAAACTTTATATGACGATATCAATCAAAAAGGAAATCACAAAGGTATTGAAATAGGCAAAAACGACAGTGATTTTGAAAAAGTTTTAAAACCTTTTCTTAACTATGACACAAATAATGACGGTACCATTGATCGCATGGACGATGCACTTGATTTTGATAAATCAAGCTTAGGTCTTTCTGAAATTTATAGAAAATATCATACATACGGTTATAGTTTTGTTCCAAATATAAAGGGAAAATGTGAAGTTTTCGATGATGTCTATGATAAAGCAAAATTGGGACATTCATTACCTAACAGTCTTCCACGAGACTACTGGGGATTCAGGTGGGAATGGATTTTGGAATATCCGAACGATGAATGTTCATCACAATTTTTAGAATATAAAAATCAATTAGATAAAATTTATCAACAATGTATTGAAGAAATTGCAAAGTCGGAAGAAGGCTATAACAAATATAAACAAGCTATTAAAAATAGTCAAAATTCACTTAAAATTGCATGGACCTATGGTAATACAACAGCTTCAGATTACCGTTTAACAGGTATGTGCGGACCGACAAACTTTGATGATATGGATTCAAAATTCGATACTAATGATGCACAAACAAACAATACAACTGTAGAAGCTTTAAAAACAGGTGAAGATGGTGCCGCAAGAGACCGCATAAAAAAAGAAGCTGAAAATATGCGTGCCGAAGCTAAGAAAAAAAGAGAGCTTGCCGCCAAAAATCTTAAAGAAAACGAAGATTTTAAAGCAGGAAAAATAAAAGAAAATGATGCTCGTAAAAAAGCAGCAAGGGCAAAAGCTCTGGATGATTTTGAACGGGAAACTGGATATCGTCTCGAAAAATATAACGGAAATTTTGAACCTTCCGCTAATTATGGCAACAGTGCAATTTACAACACAACGGTAAAAGCTATTTTTGAACTTGCAATAGCCAATGCAGAGAAAAAGCATGCTGAGGATATGCAAAAAGAAAACGACAATTATGATGAACTTGTAAATGTAAAAATAGTGGACGATTTTAATCAAGCTTGTAAAGATGCCACGGAAAAACATAACAAAGCATATGCCGATGCTGATAATACCTATGCAAATAAGCTTGATGAAAACACTAAAATTTTAAATGATACCCTTTCTGAAGAAAAGGATTATATGCACTACTACCAAAAGAAAAAAGATGCTTATCAGGCAGCTACAAATGTGCATAATCAAAAAAACATAGAAATTGAACAAAAATTACAAGCTGATATAGCCGCTGAAAATGAGCGTTATCAAAACGCAATATCGCCGGAAGGACTTCAAGCACTTTTAGACACATATAATTCTGAAAAATCTAAATATCAGGCAAATCACGACTTCTATAATGCAAATCATGAATATTATGAAAATCTGCTTTCAAAAATTGATGCGGGTGTTTCTGTTCATTCAAAAACAAAAACATCTCCTGATGAAAATTTAAGCGATGAAGATGAAATTAAAATAGATGATGCTCATAATGTTGACGGAAAAGGTAAAGATTTAGGATTAAAACAATATTTTGAAGAAAATCACAAAAATATTGATGTTTGCAAAGACGAAGACTTGGATGATATATGGGATCATGGTGGATTTTTCCAAGGCTATGCCTATATAAAAACATCAGTTTATACTTGGAAAAGTTGTGATAAATTAGAGATGTCTAATGAAAATGTCATAAAAGAACATAGACAGGCAAAATCAAAATGGCATACTGAAAAAATAGGTTTTAAAGAAAATACAAATGCCTGTCCAGATATGAAAACCTATCGAGATATGATACAAAATGCATTAAATGAAATAAAATCAGAATATGATGCTTATGAAAAAAATGAACAATCCAGCGTTAAATCACCCGCTGATTTTGAAGATGCTAAAAAAGCACTGGAGAATGAACACAAAAAAATATTAGACAAACTTCAACAAGAGGCCAATGATTTAAAAGAACAGGCAGTTATAGAACATAAAAACGCAAATGTTGCTGCAGATAACCAACTTGATGCCGATAAAACACAAGCTCAAAAAGATAAAGTTACGGCAGATGAAAACGCCTTAAAATCAAAGGAAGATTCAAAGAAATCAGCCGATGAAGCAAAATCGAAAGAACTTAAAGATGCTGAAGATACAAAGACTCAAGCTTTGGCTCAAGCTGCGTTAAATCATAATATGGCACAAAAGCTTATAAACAAAGAGCTTTCCGATGCAAAAACTGCAGCTGAAAATGAAAGAAAAAACAGTTATGATGCTGCAAAAAAGAAGTATAAAGATAATTGTAAAAAATATGATGATGAACATGAAACAACGCAACTTGAAATAAACGCATATTTTGAAAAAAAGAAAAAAGAAGCAAGTTGGCTTATACGCGAAGCTGAACTTTTGGAACAACAGGCTGATAAAATTTCAAGTGGACTTTTACCGGAAACACTTTATGACAAGGACCTTGCAACTAAGTTAACTCAAGGTTATCATTATGGTCCTTTAAATGAGCCCGTAGGTCAAAAATATATCCAAAAACAAAACAATTCAGAAGTTTCAGTCGCATATATGAGCATTCCCGGTGCTTTCGGAAATTTAGAGAATACTTCCACTACTCATAATCAACAAGTAACAGAAACTGATTCAACTTCAGTAGGACAAGGTCCGAAATGGAATAAAAACTATAACTCATATCAAAGAAATGATGTGTATCAATTTAATATAAACAGAACAACTACTTTTCTTGATTCGGATTCAATTACGGTAAATGAAGGAACACCTGATCAAAAAACATTTTCACTTGCAGTTGGCTATGTTCTTTCAGGTATTTCATATAAACAAAAAGCAAATAATATAAACTACACAACTGTACCCACTATAATGAATACAGGAGTTGTTTATATACGTTCAGGCGATAAAGAAAAAAGTCCGGACAATAAAAATCCGGATCGTCCACTCAATTTTGTTTATGGAACCGGATACGAACTTCAAATTGAAGAAAATACCTTCCATGAATTCTATTCTTCAAATACATATGCTATGGAACCGGCATTAATGCAAAAAGGTGGAAAATCATATAATACCAAAGACTCTATAGATCAATTTGCAAGTGCAGGTTATTGGAGAGATATTCTTCATCCGCTATACTACTCAATCTTCGGTGAAAGATTTACTCCTGATGTTCAAAATGGAAAATCATACTGGCCATATTATTATGCCCCTGAAAACAGTTATATTACAGGTCATATATTGTATGATAAAAAAATCAACTGCGTAAAATGGGGAAAAACCTGGGCAGGAGGACATTCTGCAATGTGGGGTGCTTCAGACGGAACACTTATGTCTTGGGGCGAAAACTATTATCGTTATATGGACGGAACGCATCGTGAAGCACATGCAAATAAAACTGATCAAGATGCAAAATACGGTTCCGGCGCTGTAATGGCAGAATTTCAAAACTGGAAACGTGTCCATGATGCATTTAACCGCAGTTATCCTATTCTTCGTGAAAATTCAGAAGCATATTATGACCGCTTCAAAGGCACAGAATATCAATATAGTACACATATACCTATTTCATGGAATTTTGCCAGTGCCTCTATAAGAAAACTTTATACAATACCGAGAACTTGGAAACAAATGTGTGAATTTGCAACAAAGGGATCATTATATACCGATCCTTTGCACACAAATGCAAGTGGCTCTTCAAGTCCTTTAATAGAAAACTCATACTTAGATAAGTGCTCACTGGATCTTGACAGACATACAAATAAAAGTTGTGAAGATTACGGATTCGTATCACCTTTAAATTCTATTACAGGAATTGAAAATAACGGAATGAATACTTGGGTTGCAGTAGGAACACAGGCCTATCACGAAAATAAAATGGGCAAATCCAACGATGAAACCTATTTAGATGATCCGCTTAATATGAAGGATTCAAAAAAACACTATGCTTCAAAAAATAATAAAACCATAAACAACGGCAACAGCATGAACTATAAAGGATCATATGTAAATGTACGTTCTTGGATTGATTTATCAAACGGAAAAGATTATGGACCTAACAAAGATGAAAAAGCAGGAACAAACAACTTCTTCTTCCGTTGGCAGGCAGTTAAATTCACCAATACAAAAGGTGTTAATATTGTGGGCGTTACATATGCGAACGATATTTGGTTTATTATGGGTTATATAGACAAAGATGGCGACGGAAAACAAAGTGAGGGTGATTTAGGCGTGGCTTATTACACAAATGATCCTACAAAATCTTGCGATGAACAAGGTGGTTGGAAAATGGTTAAAACAACAGGACAGAAATCAAAAGACCATACTGAAGCTGCAATAATTCACGGTAAAAATAAGGTAACTCCTAAAGAAATTGCCGCAATAAATGCGCTTGCAACGCAAAAGTAAAGTTATGAAGATATTTTATAAAAACATTTTTAAGATTCCGCAATCAAAAAAAGGATTTACCCTAATAGAACTTTTGGTTGTTGTTATTCTAGTTTCTATTGTCGGCACAATGGCATCACAACTAATTAATTATATTTATAAAGATTATAAAAAAGTTGAAATGCGCTGGGAAATTCAGCAAGAAGTTCAGTATATTATGAGTATGTTTACGGGAAATACCGAAACACTTTTAACAACTACGGAATGTGCAATCTTTGACGATCCTAACGGTGACATGTTGCCGAAAGAAAATACACAAATGGATGTCAAATATTCATACTTTTGGGCTAAACCTATAAATATGGATTCTTATAAGGCAAATCCCAACAATTATAACGAAGGATTTGAAATTTTTTATAGGGGTCGTGGAACTACTGAAAACATTAAGCTTAATTCTGAAAGTACAAAGGTAGGTATTAAATTTAATATTTCAACAACGCTTAATCCCCTTTTAGTTGATAAAGAAAACGGCACTGTTACATTAGACTCAAATAAAGATAATCCTCAAAAATATGTTACCGGTAATTATGGAGAAAAGACTGAATATGTTACTGATGAAAATGGAGTCTCACAAACAAAAATTGTTCTTGATCCAACAGGAGACCCTGCAAACTCTTATTCTAAAAGTACTATTGATATAACTGTTTACAGTTCATCAAAATATGCAAACTATTCACTAACATCTTCATTCCACTTAGCTAATATGGTTCTTCGTAATAATATCATTAATCATCAAGAAACAAAATTAGTTGGAGAATATAAAGATAATGTTACATATGAAGGCGTTATGAAAACCTCGGCTTTTACACAATGTGACGAGAATGGAAATCCTACAGATGATAAGGCAAAAGAAAAAAGTCTTGATTCAAAAATTTCTTTAGCCGGTTATACTGATACTGAAGCCAATAAAAAAGAGGATATTGAATCAAAAATACACAAAGATATAAATATCAGTTATAATAAATATGGTTCAGTTATAAGATTTATTTCTATTCAATCATTTATGCAAAGTGATCGTATTCATAAACTTGAAAGTGATATACTCTCACAAGGTTCAAATTGTTTCCTTACAAATTCCATAAAAGGATCAATATTTGAAAAACCTGTTCTTAATAATTTAAGAAATTTCAGGGACAACGTTCTTTCAAACTCTTCTTTCGGCAAACTGATTATTTCAGATTATTATAATATTATCTCTCCATTTTTTAACAAAAAAATGGAAAAACATCCATTGTTTTATAAAAATCTCGGTAAGACGGTGGCTTACCCTGCCGCTGCTGTTTCAAAGCTTCTTTGCAGGTGATTTATGTTTAATATTGTAAAAAACAAATTAAAAAATAACAAAGGTTTTACAATTGTAGAATTACTAACCGTAGTTGCTCTTTTAGCAGTTCTCTTAGGTATTTCCATACCTACAACAAAAGGAATTAACAAATATCTCGCAAAACGTTCGGCAATTCGTGATATGAATATTGTGCGTGCAAATTTAGAGATGTTCAGAACAGGACATTATCCATACATGGAAAAGCCTAATTTTGTTTGGTATGCCGGCTCCTTTGAACCTGAAATTATTAAAGGAAAATATACCGGTAAAGGAACCTGGAAAGATGGAAAAATTCCTGATAACACACTTACTTTTACTCGTGCACAAAAAAATGGAAATAAACAACATATTGAGTGGAATTTACCAAAAGATAACCAGGCATATGGAAATCAATTTTTACTTTATTCTTTCGGTAGAAACGACAATCCTTCAGATACAAGAATATCAACATCATCATTCCCTAAAAATGAAAATGCAATAATAGAAAATACACAAGACCTTGTAAGAATGCCTCATAGTGATACATATAAATATTGCATTTATCTTACATATATAAAAAAAGAAAATACTATGTCAAATGGTAAAAAAGCACAAAACGATTGCGTTGAAGTTCATTGCACAAGAGAGGATTTAGAGATAAAAACAAACGATGGCCAAAAAGCTCCTTTAATTATTTACTTCAACTCAGAATCAGGCGTAAGTGGAAAAACTCCTTAATAAAAAACCTTGTTGTAATTTACAACAAGGTTTTTTATTTAAAATATGAATACATCTGACATTTTATCATTCCGTTATAAAGCTTTCTGCGTTTATCCGCCTTTCTACCGAAAAGCTTTTCAAAATTTTCATCAGGACTTATAATCGTATAGGATACGCCGTGTTTTTTTTCAAATACTCTGCCAAGAATTTTAATTATTCGCTCCGCCTCTTTTTTATCACCGAGCCTTTCACCATAGGGCGGATTTGTTATTACAGTACCTTTTTCTGTTTTAAGCCTGAATGAATCCACATCATTCCTTTTAAACTCTATAAACTCTGAAACATTTGCTTTTACAGCATTTTCTTTGGCTATATTTAAAGAGACATTATCTATATCGCTACCATAAGCTTTAAATGAACTTTTTTCTGATTTAAGACTCTTGGCAATTTCCTTTTCTTCAATCCAAAGATTTTCAGAAAACTGAGGAAATCTGTCAGCGGCAAAAAACCTATTAATTCCCGGATATATATTATTTGCAAGCATTGCACCCTCAATTAAAATTGTTCCGGAACCACACATAGGATCATAAAGCGTATGGTAACCTCTTAAATGAGAAAAAGCACAAAGTGCAGCTGCTAAAGTTTCTTTGAGCGGTGCTGCATTTGCATTCTCACGATAACCTCTTTTATGAAGTCCCTGTCCGGTGGTATCAATCATTAAATAAGCTATATTTTTTATTATTGCAAATTCTATCTGATATTTAACACCTGTTTCATCAAAAAAGTTTATATTATATGTTTGCCTAAGTCTTTCTACAATTGCTTTTTTTATTATGGACTGACAATCCGAAATTGAAAATAAATCAGAGCTTATTGTACTGCCCTTAACAGGAAAAGCATCATACTTGCCGATGAAATCCTCCCAAGCGGCGTTTTTTGTGCCATCGAAAAGTTCTGTAAACGAATGAGCCTCAAAGCTTGAAACCACAATTAAAATGCGTTCTGCAAAACGTGAGCGTACATTGGCACGAATAAGAATTCGTTCATCCCCTTCAAAATAAACTCTACCGTTTTCAGAGCGAACATTTTCAGCTCCCATTTCTTTAAGCTCATGGGCAACAAGACTCTCAAGCCCGAATATACAAGGTGCTACATAAATCATAAAAATCTCCAAGAAATAAAAATGGGACGCATATGCGCCCCTAAAATTTAATTTAAGCCTCGCTCTCGTAAACACTTACCTGTTTCTTATCACCATGATAGCGCTCAAACTTTACATTTCCGTCTACCATTGCAAAAAGTGTATCATCAGAACCCTTGCCTACATTTTTGCCGGGATGGATGTGAGTGCCACGCTGACGAACAAGAATATTACCTGCTAAAACAAATTGACCGTCGCCTCTTTTAACTCCAAGTCTTTTGCTGTTACTGTCTCTTCCGTTTTTAGTAGATCCGCCGCCCTTTTTATGTGCGAATAACTGAATATTAATTTTAATCATTGTATTTCTCCTTATTAACGCTCAAATAAGATTTATATTCTTTTGACAAATTTTTTATATGAAAACGAAAACCTTTTAAAACATCCTGTGTCTTAATTGCATTTCCCTGATTAAGACTGAATTCAAGAAATCCGTCTTTCTCTGAAATATCAGCTTTCAAGTTCATTATCTCGGTAATTGTATTTGCAGTCATAATGGCTGCAGAGGAAACTGCCGAACAAACTATATCCTTGCCTGCCTCATCATATTCTGAATGACCCTTTACCGAAAAACCCGTAATTAAGCCGCCATTTTCAAAAAAATTAACATCAATCATTAAAGAGTGATGTCAGTAATCTCTACCTTGGTATAAGCCTGACGATGACCCTGAAGTCTTTTTTCATTTTTCTTAGGCTTATAAGTAAAGACCTTTATCTTTTTGCTTTTACCATTCTTAAGGACTTTTGCTGAAACCTTTGCACCAGAAAGCTTAGGTGTTCCAACTTTTACCCCATCATCTGTTCCTACTAATGCAACATCATCAAATGTTACAATTTCATTTTCTTTAGCGGCAAGCTTTTCAAGATAAATAACATCACCTTTTTCAGCCTTGAACTGCCTTCCGCATGCGTTAAATACTGCGTACATAAAAACCCTTCTTTTTATATAGACTCGCTGCCGTACGGCTTTCAAAAGAAATTACAGGCACAAAAAACCTGCCGCACACAAACGGTATTTTGTATTTTAGCAAAAAATCACTTATATGTCAATTAAATTTATTCTGAAAACAATGTTTTAATCAGCTCTTTTTTCAGCTTATGTCCTATAATTACAACACGTTCATCATACATCTCTGAACTTCCCGTTATAACATAACTCCCCTGAACCAAATCAAATTTTAAAAATTCTTTTCCCGCTTTAAAATATCCCTTTGCACGAACAATTTTTCCGCAAATTCCTGTTGTTAAAATATCAAGTACCGTACAAAGCTCACCTACATTTTTTAAGCATATTTTTTTAAAGGAAATATTTTCAAGTCTTTGTTCATCACTTATCTTTATCTCTATAGACTGTGCTTCAATTTCTTTTTGATTATTTAAAAGTAGTTTCCAATCATCAAGTTTCCACTTTGAATAATGACAGTCAAAAAACTTAATATTTTCTTTAATGTTAAGTGCTTTTTTTATTTCAATAAAAGCCTCAGAAGACAAATTTTCCGATTTACTTACGACTATTGTACTTGCAGCATTAATCTGATCGGAAAAATAATCTGAAAATTCTTCTTTGCTTTTTATATAATTTTCCGCATCGATTATGGTTATCGGCGGCAAAAGTTCTATCCTTTCATAACATATTTTTTTAGTTGCGACAAAATATTTGAAAGTTGTGCGATTCCGCTCGGCTCCACAATTAAAAAATCAGGGTCAAGAGTATTTGCAATTGTTAAAACAGAATTTGAAAAATCCAACTTTAATGAACAGCAAATACAGCCCTCCGAAAGCTCCCAGACCTTCATATCGGAGGAATTTTCCATTTCATTATTATTTTTTAAAAACTGTGCATCGATATCAAGCTCTGAAAATTCATTTTCAACAATAACAAACTGTCTGCCGACCGCCTTTGACATCGCTTTTATAAAACTCGTTTTACCCGCACCCAAAAAGCCAGATATAATTAGTATTTTCATAATATTAAAAGAGAGGTCTTCCATTTAAGACCTCTCACTTTTTCAAATTAAAGAACAACAACCGGCTTAATAAGGTCACTCGGCTTTTCTTTCATAAGATTTAAAGCGTCTTCAACATGCTCAAAGCCATTAAACTTATGAGTAAGCATAGGCTTAACATCAAGTTTTCCACACTCTACAAGAGAAGCAAGCTTTTCAAGACGAAGTCTGCCGCCCGGCATAAGTCCACCTAAAATCTGCTTATGACCCATACCTACGCCCCATTCAACTCTTGGTATATTTATATATGTGCCACTGCCTAAATAATTCACGTTACCTATCTTTCCGCCTGCTTTGAGACATTTTACAACAGGTTCAAAGGTTTCAACACCACCGCCGGCAACAATCGCCTTATCAACTCCCTTACCGCCTGTAAGCGCCATAACCTGTTCATCAATAGGACCGTCTTTATATCCTATAAAATCAGTTGCACCATAACCTTTTGCAACATAACGGCAAATCTGTCTTGTGCCTACACAGATAATTCTGGATGCTCCACGAAGATTTGCTCCGGCAACTGCCATAAGACCTACAGGTCCTATGCCTACAACCAAAACGGTATCGCCAAACTGAACATCAGCAAGCTCAACGCCATGAAAACCTGTTGGAACCATATCTGAAAGCATACATGCCTCTTCAGGAGAAATAGAATCAGGAAGAAGTGCAAGGTTTGCATCCGCATCATTAACGTGGAACAATTCACCGAAAACACCATCTTTAAAGTTTGAAAATTTCCACCCTGCAAGCATTCCGCCCGAATGCATAGGATATCCAGCCTGAGCCTCAAGAGAACTCTAATCAGGTGTTATTGCTGCAACCATAATTCTGTCGCCAGGTTTAAAGTCCTTAACCATTGAGCCTACCTCTTCAACAACACCGCAGCCCTCATGACCTAAAATCATATCTGTTCTTTCACCGAGAGCACCCTCCCAAACCGTATGAACATCGGAGGTACAAGGTGATAATGCCAAAGGTCTTATAAGAGCATCAAGCGGACCGCAAACAGGCTTTTCCTTTTCTATCCAACCCGTTTTACCTATTCCAAGCATTGCAAAACCTTTCATAATTAACTCCTTTTTATATAATAAAATATTGCTGATAATATTTTAACATAGAATCAGCAATATTGCATTTTTTTTATTGTTTTATCAATTAAATTTGTACAAATAACTCATATCGTTTTAATTTGTTTTAATTTGTTTTTATCCGTTTATCACTTTGTGAAGAACTGCTCTTTTCCGCAGTCGTTTCTACACTTGTCGGTTCCGTAGTAAGTTCCACATAATCAGTAGTGGTCATAAGTCCCGTTGTCCTTTCATTAGGCTTAATTTTTGGTGTAGTTGATTCTTCCGCTTGACCGCCAAGACCCGCATTAAATTCATCTATTCCCGATTTAACAAGAGAATCTGTTCTTTCCTTACTTGCAGTTGCCTGTTTAAGACCGTTTGAGATTTTATTAAGTCCAAGCGCATCTGGATTTGATAAATCATGAAGCGGCACAACCTCATAATGTCTTTTAGAGTCTGCAGTATAAAGATTTACCCAAAGCGGAATATAACTGCACGATTTAACAAAAACCTTACCATCGGAATTTCTGTGAAAAGTAAGATTAAATAAAATTCCGTCCTCGGTATAACCTCTGGAATCATCCATTATATTCTTTCGCTGATTTGAGATAAAATTTCCCATTGAATATATGCAAGGTACTCTTTTTCCATCCTTTCCTTTTATCGTCTTAAAAGGTTGAATTACATGTGGATGTCCTCCTATTATAGCATCCACTCCAAGCTCGGCAAGCTTTTTTGCGATTGTTTCCTGTATTTCACTTTGTTTTATATTATATTCAGTTCCCCAATGTAAATAAAAAATCACTGCATCAGCACCGTCATTTTTCATTGCGACAATATCCTTTTCTGCAGATTGATAAAAATCATTTAGTTTTGAATAATCAAAAACATTTATGCACTTTGAAACTTCAGAAGTTAAGGCTGCATTTCCATTTAATGATACCCTTCCGTTTTGGTTTATCACTCCGTAAGTATAATTTATCATTCCAATATTTATACCGTTTACCGTAATAATTTTATAATTCTTTTCACTTGATGAGGTTTTTGTACCGGTTTGATCAAGACCTGCAGCTCTTATCACCTTCGCCGTACGGATAACACCTTCAGAGCCTGAATCTGCGGAATGATTGTTTGCAGTAATCGCCATATCAAATCCGACATCCTTAAGACTCGGAACAAGAGAATCCGGCGTTTTAAAAATCGGAAATCCGGAATATCCTGTGCTTCCGTCCGCCAGAGTACATTCCATATTAAAAACAGAA
This sequence comes from Candidatus Fimenecus sp., assembly GCA_052169395.1. GTDB lineage: Bacteria > Bacillota > Clostridia > Oscillospirales > Acutalibacteraceae > Fimenecus. Next base: position 390,506 of record JBQNCN010000001.1, read on the forward strand.
TAATCCGCAGAGGAAACAACAGTTTTCAAATGCCTAAAGCAGCTTGAAAAGTCAAATGTTCCATCACTATTTTTGACAGAATTATATATAGGGTCGTGTATAAGAACATCTCCCGTTGACATAATAGTTGCTTCAGCCTCTTTTACAGTTTTCGTCTTCACATCTGAAGCATTTGCATTTGAAACCGCTGCACCAGTCATTTTTTTCTGTTTTGAAAGCATAACTTTACCTGTTATAAACATCCCGAATAAAAAAACAATTAAGAGCAATATAGAAACAATAAGAACCTCTGAATTTGTTAAAATTCTTATATTCTTTTCAGGCTTCGGTATTTTATTTCTCATTTTATTCTCCGCTATCTATATTTTCTTTCAAGGAAATATATTCCGTTTGCATTGACCTCGTCCATACTTGCAAATGATTTTGCCGCACCACTTACAGTAGTATAAAAAGCATCTTTTGACCTAAAAGTTTTTATCCCCGTATTTTTTTCAATATATTCTTTTATCCCGTGCAGAAGTGAAGTTCCTCCTGTTATTATTATACCTGTTTCTGCAATATCTCCCAAAAGCTCTGGCGGCGTTATTTCAAGCACTTCTATTATACCATTGACAATAGAATCTACTCTATCCTTTATACATTCATAAATTTCTGTTGATGTCATTTCAAAAGAAATAGGCATGTTATCCAGCACAGATTTTCCGCTTACCGGATAAGCAAGTTCCTCAGTTCTCAATTGAGCGGACCCAAGCACAATTTTAAGCTGTTCAGCTGTTTTGGGGCCTATTTCTATATCGTGTGTTTTCAAAAGGTATTCAGTAATAGCGTTATCTAAATCAATTCCACCGATTTTAAGAGTTTTGCTCACGGCTACATCACCCATTGTAATAACCGCTATGTCAACAGTTCCTCCACCCATATTTATAAGCATTCTGCCTTTTATACTTTTTTTTATTCCCATTCCTCTTGCCGCTGCAATCGGTTCTTCCATAAGACAGACTCTTCCTGCAGAGCTTTTAAAAAGAATATCAAAAAAGGTTCTTCTGTCAAGACTTGTTGTTTCCGACGGTACCACCATCATAACATTGGGTCTTAACAAACTGTTTTTTAAAACAGTTTCAATATAATATGTAAGCAGAAATTCCGCATATTTATAATCTGAAACAACTCCATTTTTTACCGGACGGATAATATCGGTTTGCTCGTCCACTCTACCATTTATATTATAGGTATCTTCACCACAGTAAACAGGCTCACCAGACTGCCTGTCAACCGCCAAAAGAGTAGGCGCATGCATTACAAGTCCTTTTTTTTCAATATATATTGCGGTTGATGTAGAGCCGAAATCCACGGCAATATTTGGTCCTATCAAAACTGCCTCTAATTATTTTCAATCTGAGTTAAAGAGAAGAAATCTACCTGATTTTCATCCTCTTTAACTGAAATTATATCATCACCTTTAGGAATTTGTGGAAGCTCAGATAAATCTGAAATTTCAAAATCTTTCATAAAAAGCTCTGTAGTTCCATAAATTAAAGGTCTTCCAGGTAAATCAAGCCTACCCTTTTCTTCAACAAGCCCTTTTTCAACAAGAGTATTTACGACACCTGAACAATCTACACCTCTCACATTTTCAATAAAAGTTTTTGTAACAGGCTGATTGTAAGCAATAACCGCAAGTACTTCAAATGCCGCCTGTGAAAGCGGTACACTACGCTTAACTTCAAGTGCTCTTCTGCAATAAATCGCAAAATCTTTTTTTGTGGAAAGCTGATATTTATTTCCAAGTTTCAAGAGTTTAAGCCCTGAATCTTCTTGTTCAAGTTTTTCTGAAAGATTTTGTATCGCTTGCTCCACATCTTGAGAATCCGCCATTAAAATTTCACAGAGCTTTTGAAATTCAACAGGCTCTCCTGATAAAAACAAGACAGCCTCAAGTGCCGCAAATAAATTTATTTTTTTTAATCCTTCACTCATATTACTCCCAATCTTCAGCTATTTCCATATTTACTTCATCATTTAAAAGCTCTACCGATGCATTTTCACCAATTCCATCAACAAAAAGGTTTTTATTCTTACAAAGCTCTAAAACAGCTAAAAAAACAGCTACAACTTCAGACTTATCACATGCATCTGAAAAAAGTTCTGAGAATTTCTTTTTATTTCCTATTTTTTTAAATCCGGAAATTATCCCTGAAAATCTACTTGATACGGATACTATTTTTACAGAAACAAGACTTTTAAAAGTATCAAGTTTTGGTGGCAGATTGCGAAATTTCCTACCTGCAGCCGAAATATATGCCGACATAAGTTCCGAAAGATTGTGCTTAACAGTATAAGTTTTATCAATTATAGGATCTGATGCCTTTCTTGTAAAAAGATCAAAACCTGTTGCCATTTTACTTAATTTCTCAGACGTTTCTTTTAAAAGTTTATATTCAACAAGTTCACCTGTAAGCTCTTTTTTCAGTTCCTCCGCCTCTTCGCTTTTTGGCAAAAGTGAGACTGTTTTCATATATACAAGCCTTGCCGCCATTTCAAGAAATTCCGAAGCAACATACATATCATGTTCTTTGAATTTTCTTACGTATGCTACATATTGATCAACAAGACTTACTATTTCTATATCATTGATATCAAGCTTGTGCTTTGATATTAAATGCAGAAGCAGATCTAACGGACCCTCAAAATTTTCAAACTTATAATTTATTTCAGACATATCACATAAACAAATTAAAAAATGTCACAAAAAGATAATATACCGCATTTCTAAGAAATGAAAGCGGCTTATCCAAAATACCGAAAAAAATTAAAATAAAAACACCAATCATTATAAAACTTTCATATTGAGACATTTTAATAACCCATTTTTCAGGTAAAATCGCTTGCCAAAGCCTTGAGCCGTCAAGCGGAGGAATAGGCAAAAGATTGAATACGGCAAGCCCGATATTGACAGTTGCTGCAAAACGAAAAAACAATGAAAATGCGTTAAATACAATGGAAGTTCCAAGTTTTGTGAAAAGCATTTGCAAAAACACAAAAACAAAACCCATAACAAGATTTGAAAAAGGTCCTGCAAAAGCGGTTATAAACATCCCTAATTTTTTCTTTTTAAAATTATCCGAATTAATCGGCACAGGCTTTGCATATCCAAATCCGACAAGAAAAATTAAAATTGCACCAAGCCAATCTATATGCGCTACAGGATTTATTGTAAGACGACCCTGATTTTTAGCAGTATCATCTCCAAGCTTATGCGCTGCAAAGGCATGAGCCCATTCATGAATAGGAAGTGTGCAAAAAACTACAAAAGCCATTGCAAAAAGTGCCGTTATAATCTGTATTCCCGATAAATTTCCTTTAATAATTTGTATAAGCATATTTCACCATCAAAAATCCAATATTACGGTTCTGTCAACTTCTGAAAAATCATATATAATTTTACTTTCAGAACTCTTATCTTTAAATATATTAATTATATCTTTTGCCTGATTATTACCGCATTCAAAAATTATTCTTCCGTTTTCATTCAATTTTAAAAGCCAATTTTCTTTTACAGCAAAATAAAAATCAAGACCCGATACACCACCGTCAAGGCTTTGAAGAGGTTCAAACAAAACCTCTTTTTGAAGTGTTTTAACTTCACTCCTCGGTATATATGGTGGATTACATACAATCAAATCCGCTTTCGGAATCTTCTCATTCAAAGACTCAAAAACATCCGCCTTAATTATGTGAGTATTTTTTAAGTTGAAGTTATCATTATTTTTTTTTATATAACCTATTGCCTCATTATATTTTTCAAACAAATAACAATCTATATTTTCATTATGCCCTGCCAATGTAAGACCTAACGCACCCGTTCCTGCACATAAATCATAGACAACCGATTTTTCCTTATCGTGCAAAAATTCATCCGCTATTTCAACTATTTTTTCAGTTTCAGCACGCGGAATATGAACTCCGTTTCCTACAAAAAAGCTATAATCACAAAAATCCCATTTCCCAAGAATATATTGAAGAGGCTCTCCAGAAATTCTTCTTTCAACCTTTTTTTTCAGTTCTATAAACATTTTATCCGATATTTTTTTATCCGGATATGTTAACACTGTTTCTTTTTTATAACCTATATTTTCTAAAAGACAACGGGCTTCGAATTCATAAAATTCAATCCCGCCAAGCCTTAGTTTTTCTTTTATATCAGCATATACAGCTTGAAGCGTGTTAATCATTAAAGAGCATCATCCTCGGGATTATCCGTAATAACAGCCTTTAAAGAAGCAATTCCGCATTCAATTATGTCATCCGTAGGCTCTTTTGTTGTAATTCTTTGCAGCCAAAGACCGGGAGCCGATAAAATTTTGGAAAATAGGTTATTATGCCTACCGGCATATCTTATAAATTCATATCCAAGACCCATAACAAACGGCAAAATCAAAAGCTTTATAAGAATCCATAACGCTCTGTTTATATTTGCAAGACTCGGAAAAATCAAAACAAGAACTGAAGATATGAGAATACTCAAAAAAATCATTACTATTGTAAAACTTGTTCCGCAACGCGGATGGAAACGAATTTGTTTTTTCACATTTTCAACCGTAAGCGGAAGACCGTATTCATAGCAAGCTATCGTTTTATGTTCCGCACCGTGATACTGAAAAACTCTTTTTATATCTTTTTTTAATGAAACTATATACAAATAACTGATAAAAATCACCATTCTTATAAGCCCCTCAAAAAGCGGCTTAAACTGAGGTATAGCACCTTTTCTTAACAAATCGATTAAAAAACTTGGCAACCACATAAAAAGAAAAAACGCAAGAGCAAAGCCTATTATTGTCCCTAAAATACCGACTATACTCATTATCTTATCGCCTAAATGCTCTGTAAGCCATTTCTCAAACTTGTTCATATCCTGCGAATCATCTTCCAGACCTTCTGTTGAGAGTTCTGCAGAACGAAGCAGATACTTATATCCCGTGGTTAAAGATTCAACAAAACCAACAATACCTCTTATCAAAGGCAACCCAAGCAGCTTATTTTTTTCACGCCAAAGCTTTCTTTCATTTTTTTCTATTTTTATTGTCTTATCGGGCATACGCACTGCAAGCGCATCGCCTTTAGGACCTCTCATCATAATACCTTCAATCAGCGCTTCACCGCCTACTGAGGTTTTATGATAGTTATTTAATTCTTTATTTTTTGACATATCAACCTGCTTTAGAACTTATACTTACTGTGTATTTACCATAAGCCCAAACTGAATCTACACCATTTATTTGAATTTTAACAGGAACATTTTGAGTACCCTCAATAACCGAATAATTTGACAAATCTAAAGACACAGTAATTGCTTTTTCAGTAATTCCTGAAATTGCATGTTCACTACCGACTATTCTTACTCCTGTAATTCCGTTTGATGTAATAATAGAAGTAAAGCCCTCTTTTTGAGCGGTTATTGATATATTTTCGGCGGGAATGTCAAAGGTTCTTGAAACAATCTTTCCAAAATTGGTATTTACCTTAAAAATTTTTATATTATCTAAAATTTTTACATCGGTTATTTGACTTGCATCAAAACTACGTTGTGTTTTGTTTTCATCAATTTCCATAAAATCAAGTGTTCCAACTGAAAGTGAAGTAATTTTACCGACATTTTCAACAGGAATACCTACATTAACACTTGCAGGGCTTACAGAATAAACTGAAGAATTATTTATAAAGCCTGTGGGTGCATTCTTTAAGATTACTGAAGTTGGAAGATTTACTGCTTTTAAAACGGGAAGCGTCATTGTCAGTGCAGTTTCTCCCGTATTTATTTTAATAAACTTATTTTCTACAGTACTTTCAAGCGAAAGCGTAGGATTAACAGTACTTGTCGCCGAAAGTGGTTCTTTAACCATATAATTTGCAAACACTGTTTTAATTCCGTTTATATATGTCTTTGCTCCGGAAACAGATACTGTTTTATTTGAAAATACCGCATCACCAAGCATAAGCCCTTCTGCAACAAGAGCTCCTCCGTTTTCAGTTGTAAGCTTTGCTTTCAGAGGAAGTTCCACTTCAGCAAATTTATCAAAATATACATTTATTGAATTTTTAGAAAGCGACAATATAGAAAAATCCAGTTTTGAAGTTGTTTCCGCCTTTAACATTAAACTTTTATAACCTACGGAATCTACAAGATTGGTTTGTGCCGATATAATAAAATCAGTAGCTTTAAGCTGATCTATAACAAATTTTCTGCCTTTTATTTTTATATCAACCATATCAGGTGTTCCATCAGTAAATGCCTGCAGACCAAGCTGTTCAGGAACTGAGTGTTCAGTTGAAACATTAATTGGAACACCAGTTATTGTTCGCTCTACCTCAGGGCTTTTTTCAACCGCAACATAAAGCCATATAACAAACGCAAGAATAAACGAGAAGGCAAATATCACCTTATCATTATACAGTACCGCTTTAAGTCCTCTTCTACCATCTTTTTTCACTCTATTAGGCTGTTTATCCAATGTTTCTTCAGGAGAACTCACATAATCAAGGATCTTTTCATGTTTATTTTTCATCCTTTTTTAGTTTCCTCCTACTTTTTTTAGTAAATATATTATCTATAAAATACTCATCAAGAATTTCACGCAATTCTTCATTTGAAATATTGCGCCTTAATCTTCCATTTTGCGCTACTGAAACAGCCCCTGTTTCTTCGCTTACAACAACTACCAATGCATCGCTTTTTTCACTCATTCCAATAGCTGCACGGTGTCTTGTGCCAAGTTCTGAACTGACAGAATTGTTTTTTTCGGTAAGAGGAAGAATACATCCTGCAGCAAAAACTCTTCCATTCCTTATTATTGCTGCACCATCATGAAGTGGAGATTTCGGATAAAAAATATTTCCTATTAAATTTGTGGAAATCTCTGCATCAACTACAGTCCCTGTTGAAGCTATATCTCCAAGTGCAATATCTCTTTCAAATACAAGTAAAGCGCCTATCCGCTTATTGCTGAAATCCTCTGCCGCACGGCAAACTGTATTAACCATATTATTCATAAGTTCAAAATACTGCTCCGCCGAACCTTTACCAAAATTAAAAAGTCTTGCTCCTCTTGAATAATTCCTACCCACACTTTCAAGTGCATGTCGAATTTCAGGTGCAAAAATAACAACCATAAGAATAAGCAGATTATTAAAAATAAAAGAAAAAATATAGGAACTCGCCTGCATTTTAAACTGTCGTATTAGTATATAAACAATAGACAGAAGTACAACTCCGCCCGCAAGCTGAATAGCTCTTGTTTCTCTAACTATTCTTACAATTGCAAAAATCAAAAGTGCAACAAACAAAATATCAAGAATATCTTTAACACTGTTAAAACTTAATATTCCATTTTTCACCTTGTTAAACCATGAAGCAAAATTCAAATAAAACATTTTCACCCATTAACTCAATATAATATATTGAAATAATATCATAAACCACCTTTTTTTTCAATTGAATCAAAAAAGAGACCTATTAAAAGGTCTCTTAAAAATTTATAGTATTTTTATACTGCACCTAATCCAAGCTTTGATGGATTAACTTTTATGCCTGGTCCCATAGTTGTGGCAACAACACAGGATTTAACATATTGTCCTTTTACAGCTGCAGGCTTAGCCTTGATAACAGCCTCTGCCAAAGCTTCAAAGTTTTGAACAAGCTTTTCAGATCCGAAAGATACTTTTCCTATCGGGCAGTGAATAATATTTGATTTATCAAGTCTATATTCAATCTTACCAGCTTTTGCCTCTTTAACCGCCTTTGCAACATCCGGTGTTACAGTACCAGCCTTAGGTGTCGGCATAAGACCTTTAGGTCCCAAAACCTTACCTAAACGACCTACAAGTCCCATCATATCGGGTGATGCGATAGCAACATCAAAATCAATGTTTCCACCTTGAATCTGTGCTACAAGGTCATCCGCACCAACAACATCCGCACCTGCATCCTTAGCTGCCTGTGCTTTGTCATCCTTTGCAAAAACCGCAACTCTGACATCCTTACCTGTTCCGTTAGGAAGAACAACCGCTCCTCTTACTTGCTGATCAGCATGTCTTGAGTCAACACCAAGTCTTATATGAAGTTCAACAGTTTCATCAAACTTTGCCGTTGCCGTCTTAACTGCAAGCTCAAGGGCTTCCTTTACCTCAAAAAGCTCGCTCTTTGAAAAGAGCTTTGCACTCTCCTGATATTTTTTTCCGTGTTTCATCTTTTACCTCCAAATGAAGTCAGACCATGCCTAAGGCTCAGTCAACAACCTCAATACCCATTGAACGAGCGGTACCTGCAACCATGCTCATCGCAGTTTCTACTGATGAAGCATTAAGGTCCGGCAGCTTTGTTTCCGCAATCTTTCTAATCTGCTCACTTGTAATCTTGCCTGCAGGATTTGAAATTTTACCGTCAGCAGTTCTCTTTGGCGCACCTGACGCCTTGTCAAGACCTATAGCCTTTTTAATAAGAACAGCTGCGGGCGGTGTCTTTGTGATAAATGTGAAACTGTGGTCTGCAAAAACCGTAATAACAACAGGGATAATCATATCACCCTGATTCTTGGTGCGTTCATTAAATTCCTTTGTAAAAGCAACAATGTTAACACCGTGCTGTCCCAATGCAGGACCTACCGGCGGTGCAGGAGTTGCCTTTCCTGCGGGAATTTGAAGCTTAATCAAACCGATTACTTTCTGTGCCATTTTTTTCCTCCAAAAATGTGGTTTAGCGGAGGCCTAAAGCTCCTCCCACTATATGCAATGCGAAAATTCGCTTTACAACAATTAAATATTTGCCGATTTTGCTACTTCTGTAAGTGCAAGCGTTACCGGCGTTTCTTTACCGAACATTGAAACTTTCACAACAAGCGTTCCCGCTTTTTTGTCGATACTTTCAACAGGACCGTTCATTCCCTCAAAAGCACCTGCAGTGATTGTAACATCATCACCGACATCATAATTTACTTCTATGCTCTTTGTTTCGATTCCGTACTTTTTAACCTCATAATCTGGTACGGGAGTTGCCTTGCTTTCAGGTCCTACAAAACCTGTAACACCACGAGTATTGCGAATTATATACCAAATTTGATCATCCATAACCCATTCGGTCTGATTGGAATCCTCTTTTTCATGAACGGCGGCTCTAATGAATACATAAGAAGGATATTTCTTTCTTATAACAATTTTAGTTGAACCGTCATCCTTAACCTCGGTAACTTCCTCTTTAGGAACTATTACCTGCTGAATCTGGTCCTCAATACCCCTATTTTTTACAACAGTTTTAATGTTACTTTCAACCTTATCTTCATACCCTGAATAAGTATGAACTATAAACCATCTTGCTTCGCCTGCCATCAGTGCCTCCGATTAAAGCCCAAAAAAGCCTGCAAAAATTCTTTGCGCTGCCGCAGTTGTCGCTTCTTTTGCATTTGATTTTGCAGCAAGATTTGTCATAAGCTTAACTAAAGCGGCAAGACCCTGATCTATACCCCAAATTACAATACCTAAAATAACAACTGTAACAAGAACAACAGCCGAGCTTTTTAGAACAGTTTTCTTATCCGGCCAAACAACCTTTTTAGACTCTCTCCTAAGCTCTTTAAACCAGTTTTTAAGATTTTTGCCAAACCTTACAAAAGGATTGGGCTTTTTGCCCGTACTTTCCTTTTTATTAGTTTTTTTTACGGCTTTAGTATCAGACTTTGATGCAGCACTTTCTGCTGTCTTAACTTTCTTTTCAGCCAACTTTTTTCTCCCTGCTTACTTTGTTTCTTTGTGAAGCGTATGTTTCTTGCAGAAAGGACAATACTTATTCATTTCAAGTCTATCCGGATTATTTTTCTTGTCCTTCATTGTGTCGTAGTTTCTCTGCTTACATTCAGTGCAAGCAAGTGTAATCTTTACTCTCATTTTCGGCTCCTTTATTTTAAAAATTTTGCCTGCCTCAAAAGGTAAATGCAAAAAATAAACCTCTTTTGAGGTTTGATAAGTATAGCAAAGCATTATCGTTTTGTCAAATTTTTTATTAAAAAGTTGAAAATAAAATTGATTTTAAATTAAAATAAATATATTATATTATTCATAAGTTTTGATGAGAGGTATCAAGTGAGCATTTATGAAAGAACTGAGATGATCTTAGGTTCAAAAAACATAAAAAAAATAAAAAACGCAAATATTGCACTTTTCGGAATAGGAGGAGTAGGAAGTTTTACTGCAGAAGCATTAGTAAGATCCGGTGTGGGAAAACTTACACTGGTAGACAAAGATATTGTTTCTGAAAGTAATATAAACAGACAACTTATAGCTCTTCATTCCACTATAGGAAAACTCAAAACCGAAGCTGCTAAAGAAAGATTTTTAGATATAAATAAAAGTATAGAAATTAAAACATATAATATTTTCTTTGATAAAAATTCTGAAACATTATTCAATTTTTCTGATTATGATTTTGTTATTGATGCCATTGATACCGTAACATCAAAAATCGACTTGATTTGCAATTGTAAAAAAAATAATATAAATATAATATCCTCAATGGGAACCGGAAATAAAATTCATCCCGAATTTTTTAAAATTACAGATATTCAAAAAACTGAAACCTGTCCCCTTGCAAGAGTTATGCGCAGAGAATTAAAAAAAAGAAACATCTTACATCTCCCGGTTTTATATTCTGATGAAAAACCAATACAGCCGGAAATAAAAATTACAGAAGGTAAAAAAACTGTGCCCGGTTCAATATCTTTCTGTCCTTCCGTAGCCGGACTTTTAATTGCAAGCTATGTAATAAAAAATATATTGGAGCTTAAATAATGAGAGAGCTTACAATAGCCGAACTCGCCGAACGTTCAATTTTTAAAACATACCGAAAAGAAATTTGGAATCCTTTTATAGCATCGCTTAAAGATTATAATTTATTGCAGCCTAACGACTGTGTTGCAGTATGTATTTCAGGCGGAAAGGACTCATTTCTGTTGGCACTTTTGTTTAAGCTTTTATCCTCTCGTTCCGATTTTCCCATAAAAGTCAAATATATAGTGATAAATCCCGGATATGAAAAAAAATACATATCACTCATAAAGAAAAATGCAAAAATATTGGATATTCCTCTAAAGATTATTGACAAGAATATTTTTTCTGTTGCAGAAAAAGAAAGTACCGTAAACGGAAAAATCAAAAATCCGTGTTACATGTGTGCAAGGTTAAGAAGAGGCATTCTATATAAAAGTGCCAAAGAACTCGGATGCAACAAAATCGCCCTTGGTCACCACATGGACGATGTATGCGAAACCATACTTATTTCAATGTTTTATGGTGCACAACTGCAGTGCATGACTCCAAAGGCCAAATCAGAAAATTTTGAAAACATAAGCCTTATTCGTCCGCTGTATAAAGTTAGAGAAAAAGATATAATCCGTTTTAAAAATTACAATAATCTTTCCTTTCTTGACTGTGCATGTTCTTTCTCACAGAGTATAAAAAAAGATAGCAAAAGAAAAGAGATAAAAGCTATTATTAAAAATCTTGAAAAAATCAACCCTGAAATATGTTCTCGCATTTTTGCTGCGGCACATAATGTAAACGCTGATACATTTCCTGAAATCAAGCTTAACGGTAAAAGAATAAATCCTTTTAATTTAAAATAAAAATAATAAATTATTAATTATGACTATTTTTAAAACTTATCTTCTAAATACTTTTCTTTATATATTCTGTATAATTTTGTTGACAAACAGCAATAGGTATTGTAAAATCTATTTGATAAATAAGAGATGTTATATCTCAAAATTAGTGAGGTAAATTATGAAATTCAAAAAGACTTTAGCTATAATGCTTTCTGTATTTCTCGTTATGTCATTTTGTATAAGTGCTTTTGCAGGCGATCCTGAAACTACTAAAAAAGCAACAATCGCCAGTGTACAAGATGCATTAAATGCAGTTAAGAATACCCTTACAGATCTTATAAAAGAAGGAAAACTTCCGGGTGGATTAACTATTGATGAAATAAAAAAAGCTATAGAAAATGCTCTTCCTGATTTTAAATCTCCATCTACCACTTCAGCTGAAAACAACAATTCATCAACAAAAACAGGAATAGATGTTTCAAAACATGTAAAAAACATAAGAGATGCAGTTGATAAAGCTTTTGAAGCCGATAAATCGGGTTCTTTACCTAGAGCTATTGTTCAAGCTTTTTTGGCTCAGGGTCGTACATATGACGAAGCAAGAAGTGCTTTTCAAGAACTTCAAGACCAAGGTATTCTTTCACCAAAAGCAAATCAACAAATTCAAAGAGCAATTGATGCCGCTGAAGCAGATGATAATTCTTCCGTATCAACTACAAAAAAATTGGAACTTCCAAGTATAACACTTCCAAATGTAACACTTCCATCAGGTCTTGACGGTGTTAAAGGTTTTTTTGAAGGCATTTTAAATAAAATTACGGGAAAAGGTGGAAATACCCCATCCTCTACACAAAATGCCAATGTATCCAAAGCAAATTCAAACAATAATAAAAATGTTAAAAAAACAGAAAACAGTCCAAAAACCGGTGATATCGGTCTTTATGCAGTAGCAGCAACAGCAGTTATAGCAGGAATCGGTCTTGTTGCTACTAAAAAGAAAAAAGAAGAAGAATAAATCAGAGTAACAATAAAAAGAGTTCGATTAAAGTCGAACTCTTTTTATTTGCAAAAAATAATTTAATATGATAATATTTTTAACAAAGAGGTGTTAAAATGTTATTTGCAATTGATGTAGGAAATACCAATATAACTATTGGTATTTTTGATGAAGATAATTTAATAAATATTGCAAGACTTACAACCGAAAGAAACAGTACTTCAGACCAATTCGCATATAGTTTTTTAAATCTTTTAAAGCTAAATGATATTAACAAAAAAAGTATTGACGGTGCAATTATGTGTTCTGTAGTTCCCGAATGCACACATTCTTTAAAAAATGCCATTATAAAGCTTTTCAAAATAGAACCTATTGAAGTTGCACCCGGAATAAAAACAGGTATCAATATTAAAATTGACGATCCGTCAGAGCTTGGTGCTGACCTTGCCGCAGGTGCAGCAGGTATTGTAGCACATTATCCCCTTCCTGCTTTTGTGGTAGATTTAGGCACTGCCACAAAGGTTTATGTGATTGATAAAAACAAAAGCTATCTGGGCGGTATGATTGCACCAGGCATTAAAATTTCAATGGATGCCCTTGCAAACGGAGCTTCATTATTATCGGCAATTCCGCTACATGCACCAAAAAAATCCATAGGCACCGATACTGTCGGGTCTATTCAATCAGGTGTTGTTTTTGGAACTGCAGATATGATAGATGGAACAATTGACAGATTTTTAAAAGAAGCTCCTAAGCCTAAAACAATTGTTGCAACAGGTGGACTTTCAAATTTTATTATAAAAGAATGTCGCCATAAAATGATAAATGATCCGTACTTAGTATTAAAAGGACTAAAATATATCTATAATAAAAATATTTAATTTGCCAAAATAAGCGCCGTATCCCGAAAGGGAACGACAGCGGAGGTAATAATATGTCAAAAAAAACAAACTTCGGAAAAACTCTTTCAGGTATTGAGTTTTCAATTCTCCTTGCCATTATTATCGTAATGGCTTTTACACCGGTAGGCTTTATTAAAGCGGGACCTCTTACTATTACACTTTTAATGGTACCAGTTATAGTTGCTGCACTTACTTTAACCCCTCTTGCAGCAGGAGGACTCGGTTTAGTCTTCGGAATCTGCTCATTCATTCAATGTTTTACAGGAGACCCTTTTGGTGCAGCTCTTGTTTCATCAAGTATTTGGAAAACCTTTTTGGTATGTGTGCCGACAAGATTTTTAGCAGGTTTTTTTACCGGATTAATCTTTAAAGCGATTTCAAAAAAAACAAAGAAAGATGCTCTAAGTTTTACTATTAGTGCCATTTCAGGTTCACTACTAAATACAATTTTATTTTTAGGAACACTTGCACTACTATTCTTCAAAACAAACTTTACCGCTGAACAAAGTGCGGCTTTTGGTGGTGGTAATTCAATCATTCCAACTGTAATTGCTATTGCAACAGGAATAAATGCTCCGATTGAAGCAGTAGTATGTGCTGTTTTAGGTTCTGCAATAGGAAAAGCACTAAAGCTTGCGTTTAAAAATATAGATAAATTAAAAATCAATACAAAAAGTTGTTGACATTATCGCTTTAAAGCGATAAAATACAAGTATTGAGGTTATATATGAAAAATTTCGCAATACAAAATTGTAATTATTACTTTAACTTTGGCTATTATTATGCTAAAGTTAAGTTTGGTGTTGCCGAAATTTAAACGGGTGTTAACTTTTAATCCCTGCGGTAATACCGCAGGGATTTTTATATAATAAAGTATTTTCAGGAGAAAAAAATGATAGTAATTTTAAAAAACGGTGCCGACCAGAAAAAAGTGTCAAATTTAACAGAATGGCTTGAAACTCAAAAAATCACCGTATCAAAAGTTGAAGGCTCATTTCAAACCGTTTTAGGTCTTATCGGCGATACCTCAAAAGTTGATATAGATTTAATTGAAGGTCTTGACATTGTTGAAAAGGTGAAAAGAATTTCAGAGCCTTTTAAACAGGCAAATCGCAAATTCCACCCTGATGACACTATAATTGAAGTCGGCGGTTTTAAGATTGGCGGCGGCAATTTTCAATTCTTTGCAGGTCCCTGCTCAATTGAAACTCCAGAACAGATTACAACTATTGCCAAAGAATGCAAGGATGCAGGTGCAAACTTTTTAAGAGGCGGTGCCTTCAAACCAAGAACCTCACCCTACTCTTTTCAAGGTCTTCGTGGACAAGGTCTGGAACTTATGCTTGAGGCAAAAAAACAAACAGGTATGCCAATAGTAACTGAAATTATGGATGCAAATCAACTACCACTCTTTGATGAAGTCGATATAATTCAAGTGGGTGCAAGAAATATGCAAAACTTTGAACTTTTAAAAGCTCTCGGAAAAACCGATAAAGTAATTTTTCTTAAAAGAGGACTTGCAGCAACTATTGAAGAATTTTTAATGAGTGCCGAATATATTATGAGTGAGGGAAATCAAAGAGTTATCCTTTGTGAAAGGGGCATAAGAACTTATGAAACCGCCACAAGAAATACTCTTGACATTTCGGCTGTTCCTGTTCTTCATGAAAAATCCCATCTACCTGTAGTTATTGACCCGTCTCACGCAACAGGTTATGCAAGATTTGTAAAGACAATGTCTTTTGCCGCTGCAGCCTGTGGTGCTGACGGACTTATGATTGAAGTTCATAACGATCCTGCACATGCATGGTCTGATGGTCCTCAAGCAATAAAGCCGGATGCATTCAAAGAAATTGTAGACGGCGTTGCTAAAATAAGAAAAGCAATTTCAGGAAATATTTAAGGAGATTATTATGCAAGTTGGAATAGTTGGTTTAGGTCTTATAGGCGGCTCATTTGCAAAGGCAATTAAATACAAAACGGCAAATACTGTATATGGTACAGACAAGGATTTAAGCGTTGTTTTAAAAGCAAAACTTTTAGGCGCTTTAGATGCTGAGCTTACCGATGAAAAATTAAAAGAATGTGATATTGTCTTGCTGGCGCTTTATCCTAATGATACAATAAAATATATTGAAGAAAAAGCTGAACTTTTCAAAAAAGATGCTGTTGTAATTGATACTTGCGGCGTTAAAAGATATGTTTTTAAACCCTGTACCGAAGCTGCAGCTAAAAACGGATTCACCTTTGTAGGAGGACATCCTATGGCCGGACTTCATTTTAACGGATTTGACTATTCGGAAGTTAATATGTTTTATAATTCCGCAATGATAATTATACCTCCTGAAAATGAAAAATCCGACGCAATTTTAATGGAACTTGAAATATTTTTTAAATCAGTCGGATTTTCAAAAATTACCATTTCAAATCCTGAAGAACATGACAAAATAGTAGCCTATACATCAGAACTTGCTCATATTGTTTCAAATGCTTATGTAAAATCTCCTGAAGCAAAGGTGCATAGCGGATTTTCAGCAGGCTCATATAAAGATCTTACACGCGTTGCAAAACTTAATGAAAAAATGTGGGCAGAAATTTTCAGTGAAAACAAGGATTTTCTGCTTGATGAATTAAACGGTCTCATAGAAAGACTTTCCGAATATAAATTTGCCCTTGAAAATGATGATATAAAAAAAATGACAGAACTTTTACGTGAAGGAAGATTAAGAAAAGAACAAATTGACGGGTTTTATCGCAGCTGATGGAAAAAGTAAGAGTAAATACTTCAAAAACCTATGATATTATAATAGGTGAAAATATAATATCTGACATAGGCTTTGCCGTAAAAAATATAAGCAAAGCCGAAAAAATCGCTATTATAACAGATAATATTGTGGAAGAGCTTTATCTTGATATTGTTAAAAACTCTCTTGAAAATGAAGGTTTTAACTGTGTTTCATTCAGTTTTGAAAACGGTGAAAAAAGCAAAAACATTCAAACTTTCTCAAAGATTTTAGAATTTTTAGCAGATAATGCTCTTTCAAGAAAAGATTTAATAATAGCACTCGGCGGAGGTGTTGTAGGAGATATTTCAGGCTTTGCCGCAAGCACATATATGAGAGGAATAGACTATATCCAAATTCCTACAACACTTTTAGCTGCAGTAGATTCATCTGTAGGCGGAAAAACCGCAATTGATTTAAAAGCGGGTAAAAATCTTGCCGGTACTTTTTATCAGCCATCACTTGTATTTTGCGATTGTGCAATAATAAAAACTCTCCCCGAAGAAATTTTTTCAGACGGAATGGCGGAAGTAATTAAATATGGAGCTGCTTTTGATAATAACTTTTTCTTATTTTTAGATAAAGAAAATGCTAAAGATAATATGGAATATATTATTAAAAGATGTGTTGAAATCAAAAGAGATGTGGTTGAAGCCGATGAAAAAGAAAGCGGTATAAGAGCAATTTTAAATTTCGGTCATACATTTGCACATTCTATTGAAAAACTTTCAAATTATAGAATTTCTCATGGAAAAGCCGTTGCAATAGGAATGGTTATTATTGCAAATGGAGCATATAAGTGCGGTTTTTCAAATAGAAATATTTCTGAAGATATATCTGCTCTAAACAATAAATATAATTTGCCGTCATGCACTGATTTTTCAGCCGAAGTCCTTGCAAAAACAGCACTTTTAGATAAAAAAAGAAGTGCAAATACCATAACACTTGCAATTCCCGAAAAATTGGGAAAAGCTATATTAATTAAAAAAAGTACCGATATTCTAAAAGAAATTGCTGAAAAAGGACTTTTAAAATGAAAGCTTTCATAACACCGCATTCTTTAAATGGAACAATAAAAGCTCCATCATCAAAATCACATCTTCACAGACTTTTAATATGTGCTGCATTTGCAGATGAGGTGACAAAAATTTTATATCATGGACTTTGTGATGATATTAAAAGAACTGTAGAAGCTTTGGAAGCACTATCTGCAAAAATAGAAATAAAAAATGAATATATACTTATAACACCCATAAAAAAAATTCCTAAAAGCGTTAATATATTTTGCGGTGAATCAGGATCAACACTCCGTTTTTTACTACCTTTATGTGCAGTACTCGGCATAAATGCCAATTTTAATGGCAGTGGAAGATTACCGGAACGACCTATTGATACAATTTTAGAGCTTTTAAAGAAAAATGGTGTATATTCTTCAAATGATTTTTTACCTCTTACATTAAGCGGTAAACTGAATGCTGCAGAATTTAAAATAGACGGTTCTATTTCCAGTCAATTTATTACAGGACTTTTATTTTCACTTCCCCTACTTCCAAAAGACAGTAAAATAGAGATTTTACCTCCTATAAATTCAAAGCCATATATTGATCTTACCATAAGTGTACTTTCAAAATTTGGAATTAAAATAAATTTTGTTAATAATATAATTCATATCAAAGGTAATCAAAAATATAAAAGTCCGAAAAAAATATCCGCAGACGGAGATTTTTCCAGTGCCGCTTTCTTTTTGACAGGCGGTGCAATATCTGGAGATGTTACTGTTTCAGGACTTAATTTAAACTCAAAACAAGGTGATAAAAAAATTATTGAAATTCTTTCAGAAATGGGTGCAGAAATTGAAATAGGAAAAGATTTTGTACGAACTAAAAAAAGTATTCTTAAAGGAATTGAAATTGATGCAAAACATATTCCCGACCTTGTTCCTATTTTAAGTATAGCCGGTGCGTTTACAAAAACAGGAATAACAAGTTTTATAAATGCTTCAAGACTTCGCACTAAAGAATCTGACAGAATAAAAAGCTCAACTACAATGCTTGAAAGTGTTGGCGGAATTACCGCTGAAACAGATGACGGATTTATTGTGTTTCCGAATGAGAATATTTCTCACGGTGAAATTCAAGGTTTTAACGACCATAGAATAGTTATGAGCGCATTTATTCTTGGAACTGCTGCAGAAGAGAATATATCCGTTTCTGATATATTCTCTGTAAATAAAAGCTATCCGCATTTCTTTGAAGATTTTAAAGCAATAGGCGGAAAATTTTCAATAATTTAAAATATTAAAATCAAGGATTTATTATGTCTTCACTAATAAACGGTAATAAAATTAAAATTTCAATATTCGGGGAAAGCCACAGCGAAATGATAGGCTGTGTTATTGACGGATTTCCTTCAGGAGTTGAACTTGAAAATATCGTTATAGAAAAAATGCTTGCAAGGCGTGCAGCAAAAAACCCCACAATTTCAACCGCAAGAACAGAACCTGACCTTGTGCATACGGTATCAGGTGTAAAAAATAACATAACATGCGGTACACCAATATGCGCACTTATAAAAAATACAAATACAAAAAGTTCTGATTATGATAATCTGAAAAATATACCACGACCGTCTCATGCCGATTATACTGGACTTTTAAAATATAACGGATTTAATGATACTTCCGGAGGCGGACACTTTTCAGGACGACTTACAGCACCGATTGTATATGCCGGTGCACTTTGCCTTCAGCTTTTAAAAAGAAATAATATAAATATCTATGCGCATATTAAAAGACTTGCAAAAATAGACGATAAGACATTTTCGGAAGTAAATATTAAAAATATTGATTTATTTGAAAAAAGACTTCCCGTAATAGATGATACAAAAGAAAAACTTATGTATGACGCAATAAAAAATTCAAAACTCAAAGGGGATTCAGTAGGAGGCATTGTTGAATGTATGATTACGGGATTTCCAAGTGGTTTGGGAAACCCGATGTTTGACGGCATAGAAAATCTTATTGCAAAAAACATTTTCGGAATACCTGCCGTAAAAGGAATAGAATTCGGATCCGGATTTGAATGTGCAAATCTTTCAGGTTCTCAAAATAACGATGAATTTTTTATTAAAAATGGAATTGTACAAACAAAAACCAACAATGATGGCGGTGTTAACGGCGGTATTACAAACGGTATGCCGATAGTTTTTAATACTGCAATAAAACCCACTCCATCGATAAGCAAAAAACAGGCTTCGGTTAATCTCACTACAAAAAAAAATACTGTTCTTGAGATACACGGACGACATGATCCATGCATTGTTCCAAGGGCTGTTCCAGTTATTGAAGCAGTCGCAGCAATTACTTTAGCGGATATTTATTTAGGCAAATAAAATGGATAATTTAGAAAAATACAGAAAAAGAATAAATTATATTGATGATAAGCTTTTAAAACTTATAGAAGAGCGTCTTGAGATAGCGGCAAAAATAGGAAGATATAAGCTTGAGAACAACAAACCTGTTTTGGATATCAAAAGAGAACAAACACTTCTTAAAAAAATCTCCGAAAATTCACAATACAAATTTAAAGACTATAATAAAAATTTATGGTCTTCAATTATGAGCATTTCAAAGGCCTATCAGCACAGCCTTTTTGATGAAAAATCAGATTTAACCGATAAAATATATGATGCTATAAAAAACACTCCTAAGCTTTTTCCAAGCGATGCCGTTGTTGCCTGCCAGGGTATTGAAGGCGCCTATTCCAATCTTGCTGCAAACAAGCTTTTTGTAAATCCTGATATTATGTATTTCAGAGATTTTGAAGATGTTTTTTCTGCAGTAAAAAATGGACTTTGCAAATACGGTATTTTACCTATAGAAAACTCTACTGCAGGCTCTGTAAACAGAGTTTATGACCTTATGAGCCAGAATAAATTCAGCATTATAAAAAGTGCCAGACTGAAAATTGAACATTCATTGCTTGCCAACAAAACAACCTGTCTTGAAGAAATAAAAGAAGTTTTTTCACATGAACAAGCAATAAATCAATGCAGAATTTTTTTAAAAAGTCTTAATGTAAAAATAACGATATGTGAAAACACGGCAATTGCAGCAAAAAAAGTTTTTGAAAGCGGCAGAAGTGATGTAGCGGCACTTTCAAGTCCATTTTGTGCAGAGCTTTATTCCCTTAAAATCTTAAAGCGTTCTGTTCAGGATAATGACAACAACTATACCCGCTTCATCTGCATTTCTAAAAATATAGAAATATATCCCGGTGCGGAAAAAACCACACTTATGTTTACACTGCCACATTCACACGGCTCTCTATTCAACATTATGTCCATATTCAATGCACACAATATAAACATCTTAAAGCTGGAATCAAGACCAATCCCAAATACCGATTTTGAATTTATGTTTTACTTTGATATTCAGTGTTCAGTTTATTCCGAAACATTTTTATGTCTTTTAAATGAACTTGAATCATCTGTAAACGGCTTTAATTACTTAGGCTCGTATTCTGAAATTATATAATTTACAATTCGTTCATTATATAACTACGCTTATTTAATAAAGCTTTTATATAATAATTTAATCAAAGGGAATCCCTTCCCTGAGATTCATAAATTACCCCTAAAATAAAAATAAAAAGGACTGACATAGTCCTTTTTATTTTTATACTTGACAATATATATATATAATTTATGTTATTCTAAAGTTTGGAGAAAAATATGAAATGTCAAGTTTGCGGAAATGAAAGCGGTAAATATCCATTATGCAAAGCCTGTAATGCAAAAAAAGATGCCGGTGAAATAATAAAATGCACAAAGTGCAATAAATGGCACTACATAAATTCCGAATGTGCTGTGATAAATTTATCTTCTGACAACTTTCTCTATGAATTAAAGCCTTCAGTTTTGACAAAATCCGAACAGTCATACTTTTATGCTATAAAAGTAGCACTTCCTGATGGATACTGCATTTTTCCACAACAAAGCTTAACCGCCTTTATAGACAAAACCGATAATAGTATGTTTAGAAATGAAATGTTCAGAATTGTGGATTTTCTTATTACGGACGATGAATTTAATCCTAAAATCGTTATAGAAATACAGGATCAAAGCCACCTTAACCGAGAGAGAAAACAACGCGATGAAAAAATACAAAACATATGTGAAGAAGCAGGTATTCCGATAATTAAACTATGGACCTCATACGGAATTAACAACGATTATATAAAAAATAAAATAGAAGAAACATTAAAGACTCTGCCAATGAACAGAATTCATCATTTTTCAAAGCCGATAGAAACACCAATCGTTGAAAATACTACTGAAATTATTCAGCAAAACAACAACTATAAAAAATCGCAACCAAAACGCAACAAACGGAAATGGTTAGTATGGCTTATATTTATTGCAGCAGTATTTCTTATATATATAATTTTAAATTTATTCAAATCTTAAATCTTTATAAAAAAGGACTGATTCCAGTCCTTTTTGTTTTTCTATTTTAACACCTTAGATAAGAATTCCTGAAGCCGCGGATTTTGAGGATTACCAAAAAGCTTGTCCGGAGTATTCTCCTCTACAATTATGCCATTGTCAATAAAACATACTCTGTCACCAACCTCTCTTGCAAAACCCATTTCATGAGTTACACAAATCATCGTCATTCCTGAAGTTGCAAGCTCCTTCATAACCTCCAGAACCTCCCCTACCATTTCGGGATCAAGTGCGGAGGTCGGCTCATCAAAAAGCATAATATCTGGTTCCATTGCAAGAGAACGAACAATTGCAGCTCTTTGCTGCTGACCGCCAGAAAGACTTGCGGGATATGCATCAGCTTTATCTTCAAGCCCTATTCGCTTAAGTAAAATCATAGCTTTTTCATTCTGTTCTTCCAGTATTTGCTTATTGGTCTTTTTTTCTTTAGATTTTCTTGCATCCTTTTTTGCATAATAAACAGGTGCCATTGTAATATTTTCAAGCACGGTTTTATTATTAAAAAGATTGAATTTTTGAAATACCATACCTATTGAACGACGCATATCATTTATATTTACGCTCATATCGGCAATATCCTTACCGTGATAAATAATCTTACCTGAAGTAGGATCTTCCATACAATTAAGACATCTTAAAAAAGTGGATTTCCCCGAACCTGACGGTCCTATAATAACAACCTTTTCCCCATCCTTAACATCAAGACTTACTCCATTAAGAACCTTGTTTTCACCGAAGCTTTTACAAAGGTCAATCGCTCTTATTTTATATTCAATTTCGTTCATTTTGAGCTCCTGTCGCTTTTCTTGAGTTTATTTTCAACGAGCCTTATAAATGCGGTAATAATAAGCACAACAATAATATAAACACCGGCCATTACAATATACGGTACCATAAATTCATAATTTGAAGAACCTATATTTCTAAATGCCACATATAAATCCATTGCACCGACAAATGAAACTACCGAAGTATTTTTTATAAGCGTTATAAATTCATTACCTAAGGTTGGCAAAATATTCTTAATAGCCTGCGGAATTATAATTTTACGCATTGCAACCGAATATGGAAGTCCGACCGCTCTACCACCTTCCATCTGACCAATATCAACAGATTGAATACCTGCACGCATAATTTCACATACATAAGCTGCGGAATTAAGTCCGAATACAATACACGCCACATTTAAAGATGTCATATTCTGATTCATAAGCGGCAAAATCACATAGTAAAAAATTAATAATTGGACCACTATAGGCGTGCCTCTGAAAAGAGCCACATAAAAACTTGAAAAACCATTTAAAAACTTTGCCATTTTTGTATATTGAGGCATTGTTTTCATTGATGCTAAAAGAGTACCTATCAATATACCCATAATAAGACCGATTACTGCAATAAGCAGCGTATTTTTTAAACCCTCAATAACAGTCTTATATCCATCTGCACCTATAAAAATTTTATTGAACGCCTCTATTTTTGTTCCGAAATTACCCATAACCTTCCTTCGATAAAACTCAAATCGACTGCCCTACTATAAGGGCAGTCTTTATATTTTAAGCAACTGCGTTAATTTTTTCAACAATAACTTTTGCAGGTGCCGCATCAACCATTACATATTTAATGTTTCCATTGAGCATATCATTTACCGCAAGCCCAGCATTATTATAGCCTGCCCAACTTGCCTTTAATCCCTTAAAATCAAAATCCGTTGAACCTTTAACATAGCTTTCCGCTGTTGTTCCGCTCTGACCACCTATTTTAGTGCTTGCATCAAACCCATCTAAAATTGCAACAATATCATCTTTAGTTTTGCAACCGTCAAATGTTGTGTCACCAGACTTTACAATAAGCTTCTGCGATGCTTTATAGTAGCTATCGGTAAAATTAAAAAGCTTTGCACGCTCATCAGTTACCGTAAGTGCCGCCATTGCACAATCAACATTATTTTTACCTACTGAAGAACAAACCGCATCAAAATCCATATTTTTAATTACAAGCTCCTGACCAATATAATCGGCAAAACCTTTTGCAATTTCCATATCAATCCCATAATAATTATTTCCCTCAAGACTCTCAAACGGAGGGAAGTTTGCACTTGTAGCAACTACAAGCTGCTGCTTTGAGTTATCTTCGTTAGCTGAAGCTACTGCAACCGGTTTTCCATCTCCAAAATTATTGTTGCAGATTTTTTCAAAAGTACCGTCTGCTTTTATTTTAGCAATATACTCATTAAGCTTTGCCAAAAGCTCAGGTTCATTCTGTGCAACGCCGAACGCATACTGCTCATCTGTAAGATCAATGTCTATAAGTTTAACAACCGTTTTTTGAGATTTAGTCGGTTTTTCACCACTATTTGACTTTTTCTTTTTTACTACAAAAATTGTTGCTGCCGATAAGACAATTACAAGTGCAAGAACAGCAGATAAAATTTTAGTTGATTTTTTCATTTGTGAACTCCTTTGTTTTTCAATGTGAGTGTATTATATCATAAATTTATATTTATGCAATAGTTTTTTGTATAAATATAAATTTTATGCAGTTATTTGTATTTTTATTCAATTTAAAAACGGATAAAATTCAATATTACTGTAAATATGCATAAAAAAGAGCGGTAATTCCGCTCTTTAAAATCATTAAAGCATTTGTTTAATTATTTCTTCTGATCTTTCAAGTGCCTCTGAAATCTTTGAAATATCCTTTGCTCCTGCTTGTGCAATATTCGGTCGCCCTCCACCTGAACCACCTGCAAACTTTGAAACCTCTCTTACAACATCTCCTGCTTTAATACCGCTCTTTAATGCCTGCTTACCTACCGCACACACAAAGCTTGCCGTACCTTTTTCAATATTTCGTCCTGCAAAAACCACAATAGTATCTGTCATATCCTCTACTGCTTTTTCAGCCGCAGTTTTCAGATCATCCGCCGAAGCATTCCCGAAGTCTGATTTTATAAGCTTTATCATTCCTAAAGATATCGCACTATCTTTTAAATCTTTAACCTTTATTTGAGCAATCTTGCTTTCAAGTTTTTCTATTTCTTTGCTCTTTTCTTTAAGCTCGTTTTGTACTGCTGCCGCTCTACTTGCAAGATCATAAATATTTGCAATTTTAAGATTTTCAGCAGTTTTCCTTAAATCATTCATTCTTTCATCAATAAATCTAAGCGTATTAAAACCTGTTACAGCCTCAATTCTGCGAACACCAGAAGCAATACTTGACTCTGAAAGAATTCTGAAGCTGCCAATATTTCCTGTATTCTTAACATGCGTTCCGCCGCAAAATTCAAGTGAAAAATCACCTGCCTGTACAACTCTTACAATATTTCCATACTTTTCTCCAAAAAGTGCCATAGCACCAAGTTTCTTTGCCTCTTCAACAGGCATTTCATTACAAGAAACTATTTCAGCATTCATTATTTCTTCATTTACTATATGTTCCACCTGAGAAAGTTCATTGGCGGTTAAAGCAGAAAAATGTGTAAAATCAAATCTTACCGTATTTTCATTAACAAGTTGTCCCGCCTGCTCCACATGAGTTCCAAGTACTTTTCTTAATGCCGCCTGTAAAAGATGTGCCGCCGTATGATTTCTTTCAGTTGCATGACGTTTTTCTTTATTTACGAAAGATTTTACACTTTCACCCAAAGCAATACTTTCTCCATTTATAAGTTTGCCTTGATGAAGATATACTCCCTCACCCGTCTTTTCAGTTATTTCAACTTCAAATTCAAAACTTTCACCGACTATAATACCCTTATCGCCTACCTGACCTCCGGATTCAGCATAAAATGGTGTTTTGTCAAGCACAATAGTTATATCATCCTCTGCAGAGGCAAATTCTTTTTTTTCACCGTTTGAAATAACAGCTGTAATTTTTGAATCCGTCTCAAGTTCAAAGTAACCTGTAAATTCAGTTTTAACAAGACCTGAAGCGGCATTTCCGGCACTTTTCCACGCTTCTGCACCTGCATCTTTGTATGCAGCTCTTGCTTTATCCTTTGCATGTTTTAACAGCTTAAAATATTCTTCCTCATTAACTGTCATATCACTTTCAGCCAAAATATCTTTAGTTAAATCCAAAGGAAAGCCGAATGTATCGGATAACAAGAAAGCATCCGCACCACTCATAACTTTTGAGTCGTTATTTGCAATAAAATCATTTAAAATTGAAAGGCCCTGTTCAATCGTTTTTGAAAAAGCCTCTTCTTCCGCCTTTATAACATTTATAATAAAATCATGCTTTTCACGAAGATTAGAATAAATATTCTCATTATCTGAAATTACAGTTTCAGCTATTTCATAGAGAAAAGCTCTATCTATTCCCAAAAGCCTTCCATGCCTTGCAGCTCTTCTCAAAAGTCTCCTTAAAACATAACCCCTACCCTCATTTGACGGCATAATTCCATCACCGATCATCATTGTAACAGAACGCACATGATCGGTAATTACACGTAAAGAAATATCCGTTTTTTCATCTTCATTATATTTCACATTAGCTATATCAGATATTGCCTTAATTATGTTCTGAACAGTATCAACTTCAAAAAGATTGTCTACATTCTGACTTATGCAAGCAAGCCTTTCAAGACCCATTCCAGTATCAATATTTGGATGATCAAGTTTAGAATAATTGTTATTTCCGTCATTTTCAAACTGGGTAAATACCAGATTCCAAAATTCAATATATCTGTCACAATCACACCCGACCTTACAGGATGGCTTACCGCAACCGTATTTTTCTCCACGATCATAATGAATTTCTGAGCATGGTCCACAAGGTCCCTGTCCGTGTTCCCAAAAATTATCCGCCTTACCAAGTTTGATAACATGTGAATTGTCTACACCCACATCCTTTGTCCAAATGTTATAAGCTTCGTCATCTTCTTCATAAACAGTTATATAAAGCTTTTGTGGGTCAAGCTTTATAATATCAGTACAAAATTCCCACGCCCATGGGATTATCTCATTCTTAAAATAATCACCAAAAGAAAAATTACCGAGCATTTCAAAATATGTTCCATGCCTTGCAGTTTTTCCAACATTTTCTATGTCAGGTGTTCTTATACATTTTTGGCAAGTTGTAACACGACGACGCGGTGGCTCCTCTTCACCAGTAAACCATTTTTTCATCGGAGCCATACCAGAATTTATAATTAAAAGACTTGAATCGTTTTTAGGTATCAAAGAAAAGCTCGGAAGTCTCAAATGCCCCTTATTTTCAAAAAAACTTAAATATTTTTCACGAAGTTCATTAAGTCCTGTCCATTCCATTTGCTTCACCTTATTATAAAATAAAATATTTAAAATTATACATTTAATAGGGTTTAAAGTCAATTAAACAAGCATAAAAAAGCTTTGTCGAATATTTCGACAAAGCTTTACTTTAATAATAAAATTATAGACTGTTAATCATGCTTAAATGTTCCGCATAGAATAATCTAACATTATTTGTATTTAAAAGACCGCCTGTAATAGCTAAATGATCTCCATGATAAGTAGGCAACACGTTCCATATACCTGAGCTTATATTATTCGGGTTATATGCCTTTCTCGGTGCATTATAAGGAGCGATTGCAGAAACAGTATTTACAAGTCCGTCATTTGCCTGCCAACTCTCATCTAAAACAAAACCTGACGGAGTTTTTCCTGTCCACTTCATTATTCTATTTGCAGAACCTCTAAACAAAAACTCTACATCTTTATTTTCAAAATATCGTTCATTATTTTCATCAAGCTTTGTCACATTACAAGGAAGTGAAAAATAATAAACATTTTTCTGTGTTTCCCAACTTCTGCAAAGTTCTCTGGCTCTATCTACCTCCATATCATATCCTGCGCAGTCTCTGGGATCTCTTCCATCTTTAAGCGGTTCAGTTAAATTACCCACCACTTTTGCTACAAGCCATTCTTCAAGAGTAGCATTTTTATCTTGTGAAATCTCATCTTTTAAATAATATGCTGTTGAACCATTAAGCGGTGATGCAAGGGTTGTAATTGAATAAACCCAATCAGCTTTACCTCCTGTGAAAAACGAAGAAATTTCAGATTTCGGAGTTGCCGCTATTTCTTCTGCACTGCCATCTGCCATCAAATCTAAAAATTGAAGTATGGTTGCTCCACCGAAAGAATGACCTAAAAGATTAATTTTATCTTTTTCACTAAATTTTTCAATAAGCGGTCTACCGGTATAATCAGGACCGTATCTTGCATGTTTATACTTTTCAGAATGATGTTTTCCGTAATCAGTCCTTGTTCCTGTAAGTTGTGCATAAAGTTCACAAGCTCTATCCCAACAACTTGCAACAGGTGAAACTGACGCAGCAACACAATTAAATCCTCTTGCATTAAGATATTCCATTAAATTGCCGCCTAAAGTACCCCAATATGCCACAGCATTGTTCTGAAGATCATACTCACCCCAACCACCAATACCGTGAACATAAACACAGGTATAATTTGTTTTGAAGTTTTTTAAATCCGTTTTATAATTGGGATGATTTGATGCAGGTGAAAGGAACATAATAACAGCGAATACAAACGCTACAATTTTTGTTGCCATAAAAGCCCCCTAAAAATAATAATTTATTTCAAATATAATTGTATCAAAAAGATAATTAAATTCAAGTATCATTTTTTTATATTATTTTAATATTTATAAAATATTTTTAATATAAGTCACTTTAAAATACTTAAATAATTTATTGTTAACTTATTTTAAATAAAAAATCAACAAAATATATTCAAAATAAAATAGAAATATCATAATTTGCACATAAATAAATATATTCCTTTTTAATTTATTGACAAACACATTTTATCTCGTTATTCTTCTATAATAATGTTAATTTTAAACTTTGATATATTTGGAAGGAATTAAAATGAAAACAATAGGAATACTAACATCAGGCGGAGATGCACCAGGAATGAATGCAGCAATAAGAGCTGCTACAAGATACGGTATTAAAAGCGGTATGCGTGTGCTTGGCATAAGACGCGGCTATAACGGTCTTATGAACGGAGATATGTTCGATATGAATCTTCGTTCAGTTTCAAATATAATCAATTGTGGCGGTACAATGCTATATTCCGCACGCTCACCGGAATTCAAAACCGAAGAGGGCATTAATAAAGCTATCAGTGTATGTAAAGAAGTCGGAATTGACGGTCTTGTTGTCTTGGGTGGAGACGGCTCCTTCAGAGGTGCAAGAGATTTATCCCTTAAGGGAGTTCCATGTGTCGGTGTACCGTGCACAATAGATAATGATATTGCTTGCTGTGATTATACAATAGGTTACGATACGGCAATGAACACGGCAATGGAAATGATAGACAATCTTCGCGATACCACAGAGTCTCATGATAGATGTTCAGTTGTTGAGGTTATGGGAAGATCTGCCGGATATATAGCTCTTGATGTCGGAATTGCTGCAGGCGCAACATCAATACTCGTTCCGGAGGTAAACTACGATTTTCAAAAAGATATAATAGAGAAAATGCGCGAAACTCAAGCTACAGGCAAAAAAAACTTTGTTATTATTGTTGCTGAAGGTATAGGCGGAGTTTATGAAATAGCAGAAAAAGTTCAGGCTGAAACCGGTGTTGAATCACGTGCAACCGTGTTAGGTCATGTTCAAAGAGGTGGCTCTCCTACTGTACGCGACAGAGTTGTCGCTTCAGAACTCGGGTACCACGCAGTTGAACTTTTAAAAAAGGGAATCGGAAACCGTGTTATAGCAATGAAACAAGATAAAATTGCAGATTATGATATTTTTGAAGCTTTAAACATGGAAAAGCATTTGGATTTACACATTTACAAACTTGCAAACGATATAAGCATCTAAAATACAAAAGGGGAGCTTAGCTCCCCTATTTTTAAGGATATAATTATGAAAAATATAATTTTAACAGGAATGCCTGCTTCAGGAAAATCTACAATAGGAATTATACTTGCAAAAACTCTCGGAATGGATTTTATTGATACAGATTTAATAATTCAAAATCAAGAAAAAATGCTTTTGCAAGAACTGATAGATAAATTTGGAGTTGAATATTTTCTGGACAAAGAAGCCGAATCAATAATAAATTCTACATTTAAAAATCAAGTTGTAGCAACAGGCGGTTCTGCAGTTTTAAGAAGTTCTACAATGGAAAAGCTTAAAAAAGACGGTATAATAGTATACATTAAAGTTCCTCTACATGTTTTGGAAAAAAGATTATCCAATCTAAAAAACAGAGGTGTCGCTATGAATAAAAATCAAACTATAAGAGATGTATATAACCAACGAACACCGTTTTATGAAAAATATGCAGATATAACTGTAGAATTTTGTGACGGATCCATAGGACAAAATGCTACTGCACTTTCTGAAAAAATAAAATCATTATATTCAGAATAACTATCACTTTAAAAGCAAATAAAAATAGTATATAATAATAGATATTATAATTGGGGTGAAATATGATAACTAAATATTCGGTAACCCTTGACAGAATGATAGCGGATTTTTCATTTGAAGCACTTTATCTTCCAAAAGATGCATCAAATTTAAAAATCACCTCCAAACAGGTAAACCGACCAGGTCTTTTACTTTCCGTTGGAGATGATTATTTTGATGCCTCCAGAGTACAGTTTTTAGGGCTTGCCGAGATAGGCTATTTAAATAAACTTTCTAAAAACAAAAAAAAAACAGCACTTCGCACTCTAACTGAAAAGCAACCACCACTTATTCTTATCACACGCAATCTTGATGTTCCACCCTGCTTATTGGAACTTGCTAATGAATACAGTGTGCCGGTGCTTCGCACTGACGAAAGCACATCAGATATTATGAATGCCCTTATAACATATCTTAATAACGAACTTGCCGAAAGAATAACAAGGCACGGTGTTTTTGTCGAAGTTTATGGCGTAGGCGTTTTAATTGTTGGTGAATCAGGCATAGGAAAATCTGAAACAGCGGTAGAACTTATAAAAAGAGGTCATAGACTTATTGCAGATGATGCCGTTGAACTCAGAAGAATTGACTCAAATACTATAATGGGATTTTCACCACAAAATATACGACATTTTATTGAACTTCGAGGGGTCGGTGTAATCAATGCTGCAAGACTTTTCGGCGCAGGATCTGTAAAAATCAGCACTGAACTTGATCTTGTTGTTCAGCTTGAACCTTGGGAAAGTTCAAAGGTATATGACAGATTGGGACTTGATGAAGATTACACGGATATTTTAGGTGTAAAAGTACAATCAGCTATAATCCCTGTAAATCCCGGTCGCAATATGGCTATAATAATTGAAACTGCAGCAATGAACAGTCGCCAAAAATATATGGGCTATAATGCTGCGGAAGAATTGCTTGAAAAACTTGGCATGGGAGAAATAACATCACATGGTCAAGAAATTCACCCTTGGGGTGATGAATAATATATTTTCCTTTGGGGGTTTATATGTATAGAATCGGCGTTGACTTGGGCGGCACCAATATTGTTGCCGGTGTTGTTGACGAACACAACAATATCATAAGCAAAGAATCACTGCCAACATTACTACCAAAGCCTGCTGACGAAATAATGCTCGGTATAAAAGAAGTTATTAACAAAGCTCTTGAAAAAGCGAGCATTTCTTTAAATGATATTATTTCAATTGGTATCGGTACACCCGGAACAGTTGACAAAAAATATGGAGTTATTGAATACGCAAATAATTTAGGATTTGATAACTATCCTATGAAAAATATGCTGTCAAATCACTTTGACAAACCTATTTATTTAGAAAATGATGCAAATTGCGCTGCTCTCGGCGAAGCAAAGGCCGGTGCAGGAGAAGGCGTAAACAACTTTGTAGCCATAACACTTGGAACAGGAGTCGGTTCTGGAATTGTATTAAACGGCAAAATCCTTGAAGGCATAAACGGTGCCGCAGGAGAAATGGGTCATATGGTAATAGTTGCAAATGGCGAGCCTTGCACCTGTGGAAGACGCGGATGTTGGGAAGCATATTCCTCTGCCACAGGTCTTATACGCATGACAAAAGAAGCAATGGATAAAGATAAAAAATCTCTTATGTGGATGCTTTCTGGCGACGATAAAAGAAACGTAAACGGCAGAACTTCCTTTGATGCAATGCGCAAAGGTGATAAAACCGCTGCTATGGTTGTAAATGAATATATAGGATATCTTGCAATAGGAATAACAAATTTGGTAAATATTTTTCAGCCTGATATTATTTGTCTTGGCGGAGGAGTTGCCAATGAAGGAGAAAGTCTTTTAGAACCGCTACGTGAGCTTGTAGAAAAAGCTCATTACAGCATACACTGTGAACACCAAACAAAAATTTGCAAAGCAAGACTTGGAAATGACGCAGGTATTATAGGTGCAGCATTACTTGGATAAAAAATTGTACGAAGAATTAAAACAATACGCTTTATTGAACAAGCTTAAATTTAAAGAAAATTTTCCACTCAAAACAATCACCTCTTTTAAAACCGGAGGGAATATTCCTTTTATTTATTTTCCGAAAGACGAAAATTCTCTTTCGGATTTTTTAAGATTCCTACAAAATAAAGATATCCCTCTTTATATATTCGGCAATTGCTCAAACATTTTAATTTCCGATAAAGGACTTTTTGGAGTTGCAATAAAAATAGCTTCTGATTTTTCAGATATCAAATATTTAGGAAACGGTATTATCTTTTGTCAAAGTGGAATATCAATGAAAAAGCTTTGCCTTTTCGCACTTGAACACGGTCTTTCAGGACTTGAATTTGCCTATGGAATTCCCGGAACTGCGGGTGGTGCAGCGTTTATGAATGCAGGTGCTTACGGTGGTGAAATAAAGGATGTTTTATATAAATGTACTCACCTTAAAAGAACCGGTGAAAAAGGTTCTTTTGAAAACGATGAGCTTAAGCTTTCTTACAGGCACAGTATATATTCAGAAAATAATTATATAATAACCGGACTTTACTTAAAGCTTACGCCTTGCTCAAAAGAGCAAATAAAATCCAAAATGGATGAAAATTTAAAAAAAAGAAAAGATAAACAACCTCTTGAATATCCGTCTGCAGGCTCAATATTTAAAAGACCTACAGGATACTTTGCCGGAACTGCTATTGAAGAATGCGGTTTAAAAGGTTTTAAAATAGGCGGAGCGGAAGTATCAAAAAAACACGCCGGTTTTATAATTAACAAAGATAACGCAACTACAGAAGATATAAAGCAGCTTATAGAATATATTCAAAAAACAGTTTTAGAAAAAAAAGGAATCGCACTTACTCCAGAGGTTCGCTATTATGAATAATTATGATAAACAGGAGTTTTTAATAGTAACAGGTCTTTCAGGTGCCGGAAAATCAAAAGCCGTAAATGCACTTGAGGATATAGGGTTTTTTTGTGTGGATAATCTTCCTCCACAACTGCTTTTTACATTTACAAAACTAATTATGGATTCAAAAGAAAAGCGTGGTAAAATTGCAGTAGTTCTTGATATAAGACTTGGAAGTTCTTTTAAAGATGTAATAGGCGTTATTGAAAATTTAAAACACGAATATATAAACTACCAAATACTATTCATTGATGCCGATACGGAAATTTTGGAAAGACGCTTTCAAGAAACAAGACGAAAACATCCTCTTGCAGAAAGTTTCAACACATCAAATATCACCGCTGCTATTGAAGCAGAGCGCAAAATAATGCTCCCGCTTCGTGAAAAGGCAGACTTTGTAATTGACACTTCAAATGTAATGAGTTCTCAATTCAAAGAAAGAATTATAAATTTATTCATGAATAATGTGGAATCTTCATTAAAAATTTATGCTACATCATTTGGATTTAAATATGGTATTCCTAATGAATCAGATCTCGTTTTTGATGTTCGTTGCTTACCAAATCCTTTTTATATTCCTGAATTAAAACATCAAACAGGGCTTGATAAAGGGGTTAAGGATTTTGTGATGAACTTTTCACAGGCAATAGAACTAAAAAATAAACTTTTTGATTTAATAGATTTTTTAATTCCACTTTATATTACAGAAGGTAAATCACAACTCACAATCTCAATTGGCTGTACAGGAGGCAGACATAGATCTGTGCTTTTTTCGGAGCTAATAAATAAACATCTTATAGAAAACGGTCATACTTGTTCAGTATTTCATAGGGATATTAGAAAATAATGTCTTTTTCTACTGAAGTAAAAGATGCACTAATCGCTGTAAAAACACCATCCCCTTCAAAGCTTCTTTCTGAAACTTTGGGGTTTTTACTTTTTGCAAATTATTTTTCAAGTAAAGAAATGAGTTTTTCCACTGAAAATAAAAATGCAGCGGATTATTATAAATACTTAATTTTCAGAATAAGCGGATACAATCCATCCATAAAAAATACAAAAAACGGACTTTATACTGTTACAGTTGAAAGTGAACAAGCACGAAAAAATATTTTAAAAGCCTATTATTATAACGGAAATGAAACTGCACGGCGAATAACTAAAGAAAATATTTTTAAAGATACAGAAAAAGATTTTTTACGCGGAGTATTTTTAGCTTGCGGTAATATGACTGATCCTTATAAAAACTATCATTTAGAGCTTTCCGTTTTAGGAACACCACTTGCAAAAGATTTATTAAATTTTATAAATGATTTAAACGCAGGATTTTTTCCTAAAATCATAAAAAGAAACGGAAAAAACATTTTATATTTATCCGATTCAGAAAGCATAACAAATTTTTTGACTTATATAGGCGCACAAAACGCTTCCGTTAAAATTTTTCAAATCGGTATTTTAAAAACAATAAAGAATGATACAAATAGACGAACAAATTTTGAGCATGCAAACATCAAAAGAATGGCTAAAGCTGTTTCACTTGATATAAGTATTATCCGCAAACTAAAAAGCGAGAACCGTTTTGAAATTTTACCTGAAGATGTTAAAAAAATCGGAAATCTTAGACTAAAAAATCCTGATTTATCTCTTACTGAACTCGGAGAATGCTTTTCTCCACCTATTTCCCGTTCAAAAATAAACTATGCCTTACGCAAAATAAGAGAATTTTCAAACAAATGAATAAATTTGAAAAAATTTACAATATTGTAAAACAAATTCCCAAGGGACGCGTAAGTACATATGGAACTATTGCAACACTATGCGGAAATCCAAAAATGTCAAGGGTTGTCGGTTATGCACTTCACGCAAACCCTGATGAAAACTCTATACCTTGCTTCAGAGTTGTAAATCGTTTTGGAGAATGTTCCGCTTCTTTCGCTTTCGGCGGAAAAGAAATACAGGAACAAAAACTTAAGCAGGACGGTATTGAAATAGAAAACGGAAAAATTGACTTAAAAAAATATCTTTGGCCTTAGTTTGACAAACTATTTTTTTTTAGGTATAATTCTATCAACATATCGGGGTGTAGCGCAGTTGGTAGCGCGCTTGCTTTGGGAGCAAGATGCCGCTGGTTCGAGTCCAGTCACTCCGACCAAAAAGGAAGTAGGATATCTCCTACTTCCTTTTTTAACAAGTATTTTATCAATCTATTTTAGTAAAAAGCAATTCTCCTTTACCGTCCGAAATTTTTACATTTCATTGTTTTACTCCTTAAACAAGTTCTATTCTTATATATATATAATCAAGGGGTCTTTAATATTTTTTCACTTTTTAAATTTACTTTAAATAAACTTGTTTAATAATCCTTATGTTTTAATAAATTATTTTTTATAAAGTCAAAGGTTTTTTCTTCGCCATTTTCCTTAAGCATAACCAAAAGAGACTCCAAAAGTTTTGATGTTTCCTTATGAATAATCCTACGGTGCTTTGCCTTTAAAAAATATTCCAAAGGTGCAGCATCAGTATAATTTTCTTTCATATAAACCTTTGATGCTGCCACTCTATCACAAAACATTTCAATCACATATATAAGAGGCATTTTAATAGGCTCATTATTTTTTGTATATGGATTATAGTCCATCCAATACTCAAAATGATGTTTGTTTCGTCCCTTATGATGCATCCATGCATTTGAATAGCCTTTATCACATCGTTCATTTTCATTCGGACTGTGATCTCCGGCATAATATTTAACACCATTTAAAAATTCTTCCGGAGAAAACTTTGATAAATCATGGAGAAGTCCTCGTTTTATAATTCCGGCACGAATGCAGTTTTTTAAGACCTGTTTTTTATGATTTAAAATTGTTTTTCCATGCCCCTTAAGCCTATATAAAAAATCATTTTGCATTCTGCACCTTCAACTTTAATTTTTCTTTATTTTTAAACTCCTTTTTATTTATTACAAACATAATTATAGCTGCAGCAATTATAATAATATATCCTATTATAGAATATTTGTCCGCAACTTGACCAAATACAAAAAAGCCCATCATACTTGCAAATATAATTTGAGAATAATCAAAAATCGAAATATCTCTCGCAGGCGCTAAAAGATATGCACCTGTGATTGCAAATTGTCCCGTTGCCGCACAAATCCCTGTTAAAATCAGATATATCCATTGACTTTTTGTCATAGGTACATAAGCTAAAAGCATAAACGGAAAAAGTACAATCGATGAAAAAACAGAAAAAAATAACACAATAAGCTCACTTGGCACATTATCTCTACCAAGTCTATGCACAAATGTATAAGCAACACCTGCACCTATTCCTCCTAAAAAGCCTATAAAATATGAAGTTATATCAGGGTTATTGAAAGTTGGCTTTATTACAAAAACTGCACCTATAAAAGCAATTCCTACAAGTAATGCTTTTTTAAAACTTAATTTTTCCTTTAATATAAAATAACTTGAAATAATGGCAAAAAATGGAGACATCTTATTCAGTATTGCCGCATCTGAAATAGCTATTTTATCAACTGCGTAAAAATTACAAATTATACCAATTAAACCCGATATAGAACGTAAAGTCATAAAAATCCAGTCTTTTTTATCAAGTTTTTTAATTACAGGTTTTTTTACGGCAATTGGAACCACAGCCACAAACATTGCTATAAAATTTCTAAAAAATGCCTTCTGAACAGTAGGCAATTCACCCGACTTATGTGTAAATACCGCCATAAGAGAAAAGAAAAATGCCGAAATCATTATTAAAATTATTGCTCTGCCTGTTTTTTTCATACTATCTATTGTCTTCATTAAATCTATAATCAATAAAATCCGAATAAATTATTTTCGGTTCTCTATCCTCAACAATAACTTTTGTAATTGAACAATTCGGCGGTATCTGTCCTTGCCAAAAATCATTATTATTTTTATATACAGAATTTAAAATCGCTCTCAATAAGCAACCATGAGTTGAAATAAGAATTGTTTTCCCTATATTATTTTCGTTATTAATCAAATCATTCAAAAATGCAGTTCCTCTTTTCACAACATCTGATATACCTTCTCCGCCGTTAAGACCTTTATAAGCATATGCATTTTTATGAAATATATTGAAACGTTTTTTTATATAAGGTGAAACTTCATCGCCTATAACACATTTTTGCTCTAAATCTCCAAAACTTATTTCTTTAATGCGTTCATCTATAATTATGGGAATATTTCTATCATCTATAATTATTTCAGCCGTTTTTAAAGCGCGCTTCAAAGGACTTGAAACACAAAAATCAAAAGGAATTTCCTTTAAAAACTCCTTTGCCAAAGATGCATCTTTTATTCCATTTTCATTAAGCGGTATATCTGAAATTCCCTGAAGAAGTCCCTTTTCGTTCCAATCAGTTTTTCCGTGTCTTATAAAATATAATTTCATCAACTTATCCATGTCAGTATTATAGAACAATCTTTTTAAAATTCAACTTTTTTAATAAGTATTTTGAAAGATTTTCCATTTCTGATATAATTACTGCATTATGACCTTGGAGGATTTATATGAAAATCGTTTGTCTTGATATGGAAGGGCCACTTGTGCCTGAAATCTGGATTGAATTTTCAAAGGTTTCTGGAATAACTGAACTGAAAAAAACGACAAGAGACGAGCCTGACTACAACAAACTTATGGAATGGAGAATTGAAACACTAAATTCCAATGGCTTTAAGCTTAAAGAAATACAAGATTGCATTGCACAGATTGAACCTTTGGAAAAAGCAAGGGAATTTTTAGATGAGCTCCGCACACTTACTCAGGTTATAGTACTTTCCGATACCTTCACTCAATTTGCCGGTCCATTAATCAAAAAGCTCGGATATCCTACACTTTTCTGCAATGAACTTGAAGTTGCAGAAGACGGCAAAATATTACGCCATAAAATGAGAAAAGACGGATCAAAGTTACAAACCGTAAAAGCACTTCAAGGAATAGGATTTGAAACTATAGCTGCCGGAGACTCATATAACGATTTGGAAATGATAAGAGCTTCAAGTGCAGGTTTTCTGTTCCGCTCAACAGAACAAATAAAAAATGACAACCCCGATTTAAAAGCCTTTGACAAATATAGTGATTTATTAAATGCAATAAAAGAAAATTTATAATTCAATTAATAGTCGTTAAACACGACTATTTTTTATATAAAAATACTAAAATTTCATTTGATAATTTGTTAATAAAAATTCAAAAAACACAATAATATTTCACTTTTTTTCTTGTCTTTAATAATCCTTTTTGTTAAAATAATTAAAGCATATATATTTTTATAGTTGGAGGAGTTTATGCTACACGAAGATATAGTAAAAAAACTGACGCTTGAAGAAAAAGCGGCAATGTGTTCCGGTCTTGATTATTGGCACACTGTCGGCGCTGAAAATTTAGGCTGTCCATCAATAATGCTTACAGACGGTCCAAACGGCATTCGTAAGCGTTCAAAAGAAAAGACAACCAAAGAGGAGCGCACATCTTTAAAAGGCGTTCCCGCCATTTGCTATCCTACCGCTTCTGCAACTGCCGCATCTTGGAATCCTGATCTCATTGAAGAAATGGGTAAACAACTCGGCAAAGAATGTCTTAAAGAAGAAATCTCTGTTATTTTAGGTCCTGGAATAAATATGAAAAGAAGTCCTCTGGGAGGAAGAAATTTTGAGTATTTTTCAGAAGACCCATATCTATCAGGAGAAATTGCAGCAGCATTTATAAACGGTGTTCAGTCGCAAGGTGTAGGTACCTCACTTAAGCATTTCTGTGCAAATTCACAGGAAGCACGAAGAATGACGATAAATGAAGTTGTAGACGAAAGAACACTAAGGGAAATTTATCTTACCGCTTTTGAAATTGCTGTAAAAAAATCTCAACCATGGACAATAATGAATTCTTACAACCGTCTCAATGGAACCTATATGTCTGAAAACAGACGACTTTTAACCGATGTTTTAAGGACCGAATGGGGCTATGAAGGAATTGTAGTTACCGACTGGGGTGCAGAAAATGATATTGTTGAGGGTATTAAAGCAGGACAAAATCTTGAAATGCCTACATCAAACGGTCTTGGTGCTGAAAAGCTTGTAAAAGCCGTTCAGGAAGGAAGACTTGATGAAAAAGTACTGGATGAAAGTGTAGATCAAATAATTGAACTTGAAATGAAAGCCAAAAAAGTTTTAGGTCAAAAATATTCATATGACATGAAAGAGCACCACGATTTCGCAAGAAAAATTGCAGAAGAATGCATTGTTCTTTTAAAGAATGAAGAAAATATACTTCCCCTGAACAAAGAACAAAGCATTGCTGTAATAGGTGAAATGGCTGAAATTCCACGCTATCAGGGAGCAGGTTCTTCTGAAGTAAATGCAAGAATTATCGACAGCGGTCTTGCAAGCATTACCGCAATCGCAAAAAAGGTAAGCTATGCAAAAGGTTATAAAAGCAAAAAGGCAGTTCCAAATGAAAAGCTTATTTCTGAAGCTGTTGAAATCGCAAAATCCGCCGATGTAGCAGTAGTTTTCATCGGACTTACAGATAACTTTGAAAGTGAAGGCTTTGACAGAAACACACTTAAAATTCCGGAAAGTCATATAAAACTTTTAGAAAGAGTCTCCGCAGTAAATCAGAATGTTGTTGTTGTAATTTCAGGCGGCGCACCTATTGAAATGCCGTGGATTTCAAATTGTAAAGCTCTTGTAAACGGATACTTAACAGGAGAAGCCACAGGTGCAGCTATTGCCAATGTACTTTACGGTATTGTAAACCCCTCAGGAAAGCTTGCTGAAACATATCCTATTTCACTTGAAGATACTCCAACTGCAGGTGATTTTCCATCTAATTCAAGAGTTATTGCTGCACACAAAGAAAGTGTTTATATTGGATATAGATATTATGATACTGCAAAAAAGGATGTCCTATTCCCCTTCGGATTCGGTCTTTCATATACCAACTTTGAATACTCCGATATTAAGCTTTCAAAGGACAGTATAAAAGACAGTGAAACTGTAACAGTAAGTTTTAAAATTAAGAATACCGGAAAAGTTGACGGAGCAGAAATTGCCGAACTTTATGTAAAAGATGATGAAAGCACAATATTCAGACCAGAAAAAGAATTGCGTGCATTTAAAAAAGTATTCTTAAAAGCAGGTGAAGAAGCTGAAATTAAACTTGAACTTTCAAAACGTGCTTTTGCATTCTGGAATACAAACTCAAATGATTGGTATGTTGAAGGCGGTTCATTCAGTATTCTTGTAGGTGCATCTTCCAGAGATATTCGCCTTGAAGCAAAACTTAATGTAATACCTGAAAAAGAAGAACTTGTTATGGACTATAGACAAACCGCTCCCACATACTATACCGCTGATGTAAAAAATATAACAGACAAACAATTCGAAGAAATATTAGAAGAAAAACTTCCTTCAAAAGTTCGCGATAAAAGCATACCTCTTGGACTTACAAATACTATTGAAGACGGAGATGAGAGTCAAGCAGGAAAAAAACTCGAGAAGATCATACGCAATTCCCTAAAAAAATTTGCTCCTGAACAAGCTGATTTCTTTGCAGGTGTTGTACTTGGCACACCTATTAAAAACTTTATCTCAATGTCATTCGGAATTTTTGATGATAAAATGGCTGCAAATCTTCTTGATGCTCTTAACGGAAAGAAAAAATTTGGGAAAATGGCTTGGAAAATGGTAGGTGCAATTCCCCATATAATTAAAAATATCGGAAAACTTAAATCAATTTAAAAATTTAATAAAAATCTCCCTTTTTAAAGGGAGATTTTTTAATTATAAAAATAAATTATAAAATTTTGATATTCATTAATTTATAACTACATTATTTAGCTCAAACTATACTTTTTCTCCTGCACCAATAAGGTTTTCAGCCCATTTCACTTTTTCCCACGATGGACTTTCCAAATCCTTAAGCAAATAAGGAATTTTTAGCTTATCATATTTTGCAACACCCAAAGCGTGATATGGCAAAATTTCCACTTTTTTAACGGTTTTTAAACCGTCAATAAACTGCTTTGACCTTAAAAGTTCCGATGTACTATCGGTATAACCTGGCACAAGAACATGTCTTATCCACATATCAATACCGTTATCAGATAAAAACTGTGCAAACTTTAAAATATTTCCATTCCTTTTTCCAGTTAAATCAATATGCTTTTCATCATTGATTTCTTTTAAATCAAAAAGCACAAGATCGGTATATTTTATAAGTTCCAAAAGTTTACCATAAAATGGTTCAGAAGTTGTGTAAGGTTCCCCTGCACTATCAATACAAGTATTTATCCCTCGCTTTTTAGCCTCTTTAAAAAGCTCTGTAAGAGCATCAAGTTGAAGTAGAGGTTCTCCTCCTGAAACAGTAATGCCGCCGTCCTTACCCCAATATTCCTTATATCTCTCCGCTTTATCGAGAATCTCATAAATCGAATACGGCGTTCCACCATTCATAGTCCATGTTTCAGGATTGTGGCAATACTTACAACGAAGTCTGCATCCTTGCAAAAAAATGACGAAACGAATCCCGGGTCCATCAACCGACCCAAAGCTTTCAAATGCATTAACATTCAGCTTTATCTGTTCCGTCATTTCAATCAGTCCTTTTTATTTAGATTGACATATGTGCAGATCTTGCAATAACATCAAGCTGCTGCTCTCTTGTTAAATCGATAAATTTAACGGCATAACCTGAAACTCTTATAGTGAAGTTCTGATATTCCTCTCTCTCAGGATGCTCCATCGCATCCTTAAGCTTTTCAATACCGAATACATTAACATTAAGATGATGTGCACCCTTATTGAAGTATCCATCCATAACTCTTACAAGAGTTTCCTCTCTTTCATTATCATTATGACCAATAGCAGAGGGATTTATAGTCTGCGTATTTGAAATTCCGTCAAGAGCATATTCATATGGAAGCTTTGCAACAGAATTAAGTGAAGCCAAAAGTCCGTTCTTTTCAGCACCATAGCTTGGATTTGCACCGGGTGAAAGTGGTGCTCCAGCAGGTCTTCCGTCAGGCATTGCACCCGTAGCTTTACCATAAACAACATTTGAGGTAATTGTAAGAATTGAGGTTGTAGGCTCGGAATCTCTATAAGTATGATATTTCTTAATCTTTTTAAGGAAAGTTTTAAGAAGATTTACAGCAATTTCATCTGCTCTTTCATCATCGTTACCATATCTTGGGAAGTCGCCATCAATTTTATAATCAATAACCAATCCATTTTCATTGCGAATTGTCTTTACTTTTGCATATTTGATAGCACAAAGTGAATCTACAACATGTGAAAAACCTGCAATGCCAGTTGCGAATGTACGTCTAACATCAGTATCAATAAGTGCCATCTCTGCAGCTTCATAGTAATATTTGTCATGCATATAATGAATAAGATTAAGAGTATTTACATAAACTCCCGCAAGCCAATCCATCATAGTGTCATATCTTTTTACGACCTCATCATAATCAAGAATTTCAGATGTTATAGGTCTATATTCAGGTGCAACCTGCTCCCCGCTCTTTTCATCAACACCACCGTTTATAGCATAAAGGAGACATTTTGCAAGGTTTGCTCTTGCGCCGAAAAATTGCATTTCTTTACCGGTTTGAGTGGCGGATACACAGCAGCATATGGAATAATCATCACCCCAAACAGGCTTCATAACATCATCATTTTCATACTGGATTGATGATGTTTTAATTGAAATCATTGCTGCAAAACGCTTAAAGTTTTCCGGAAGTTTGCTTGAATATAAAACAGTAAGATTAGGTTCAGGAGCAGGTCCCATATTTATAAGCGTATGAAGAAGTCTAAAGTCACTCTTTGTAACCATTGATCTTCCGTCAAGACTCATACCTGCAACCTCAAGAGTTGCCCAAACAGGATCGCCCGAAAACAGCTCATTATATGACGGGATTCTCGCAAATTTTACCATACGGAGTTTCATTACAAAATGGTCTACAAGTTCCTGTGCCTCACTCTCTGTAATAATACCGTTTTTAAGATCTCTTTCAATATAAATATCAAGGAAGGTAGAAACTCTGCCAACACTCATTGCTGCACCGTTCTGTGTTTTTATTGCGGCAAGATATCCAAAGTATAGCCACTGAACTGCTTCCTTTGCATTTTTTGCAGGTTTAGAAATATCATAGCCATAACTTTCTGCAAGCTTTTTCATCTCATTAAGTGCTCTTATCTGGCTTGTAATCTCTTCACGAAGTCTGATAACATCTTCTGTCATAGTACCATCGCCGCAGTGTGCAAAGTCATCCTTCTTATGCTCAATCAAAAAATCAATTCCATAAAGAGCAACTCTTCTGTAGTCACCAACAATTCTTCCTCTACCATAGGTATCTGGAAGACCTGTAATGATGTGTGCATGACGAACTTTTTTCATTTCCGGAGTATATGCATCAAAAACTCCCTGATTATGAGTTTTATGATAATCATTAAAAATCTTATGAAGTTCTGCATTAGGCTCATAGCCGTATGTTTTACATGCCTGCTCCGCCATATTGATTCCTCCGTAAGGCATAAACGCTCTCTTAAGAGGTTTATCCGTCTGAAGACCCACAACGGTTTCCTTATCCTTGCTGCCCTCCGAAATGTATGCAGGCGGATATGCATTTATTGAAGAAACAATATCAGTTTCCATATCAAGCACGCCGCCGTTAGCACGTTCTGCTTTCTGCAGCATTTGAACTTCTTTCCAAAGCTCATTTGTCGCATCGGTAGGGCCTGCCAAAAATGCGCCGTCTCCAATATATTCAGTATAATTTTCCTGAATGAAATCACGAACATTTACATCATCAACCCAATGGCCTGCTGAAAAGCCTTTCCATTCTTCTCTCATATATGTCCTCCATTTGTTTATAACTAAAAATTGTGTAAGAAATCTTGCAATGCACAACATATTGTGTGTGATTACACAATATGTTGTGTTTGCAATACATATTATACACG
Organism: Candidatus Fimenecus sp.; assembly: GCA_052169395.1. Classification (GTDB taxonomy): domain Bacteria; phylum Bacillota; class Clostridia; order Oscillospirales; family Acutalibacteraceae; genus Fimenecus. The sequence continues at coordinate 434,672 of JBQNCN010000001.1, forward strand.
ATATAGCCGAATCTGCAAGTAATTTTTTTTTATTTATTGTTTATACAAATTCATAGTTTTGAGGTAGGTATATATAGTAAAAATGACAATAAATAAATAAAAGAGTCCGTTTTAAAATACGAACTCTTTCAAAAATGAATTTTTTATTTCAAAAATAAAACCGATGAAGCTATCGCATACTGTGCTATATAATATGTGACATGATTTAAAATTACAGATGTAGGTGTGTTTTTGCTTTTATCCCCAAAATAAGTTCCGGATAAAATCAAATCCGAAATCGCAAAAAATACGCTGCCTATTAAAATTACAATAAAAACAGACACCTTAAATCCTGTCTGAATACAAGCGAAAAGAGCCGTAACGGCCGTACACATTAAAACGGAAGCATAAAGAAAAACAATAAGTTTATACGAACCATAATTAAGTTTCATCACCTTTTCAAGTGCAGTTGCAATACCACCTATAATAATTGCAATTAAAATTGATAACATTATGAATAAAGGCTTCATTTTACTCTGAAACATAATGGCAGGAATAAAAAACAAATGGCCAAGCATAAATGAAATAAATCCCGAATAAAGCCACGGCTTTATATCTTTAGGATAGGTCCATTTTAAATCAAGCCAAATATCACCAAGCATTCCTAAAACAAGACCCAATAAAATCATCGCTTTAATACCAAGATATTTTGGAGAAACTATTGATGCCGATACACAAGTTAAAACAAAAAAGAAACTTGCAACAGCCTTTGAAACCGTTCCTGCAATACCACCTCTACGAACTCTCAAAATTAAAAATACGCAAACTGCCACTATACCGAAAGTAAGTGCAATCACAAATAATCCTGCATCCATGATAACCCCTTTAAATAATTATTTGTTTAAATTATACCATATATACATTTTTTTTCAATATTTTTATTGCAATTTAAATATTTTCACAAATAAAAAAGTCCGAATATAATATTCGGACTTTTTTATTATGGCTGGGGAATAGGGATTCGAACCCCAACAAACAGAGTCAGAGTCTGTCGTGCTACCGTTACACAATTCCCCAATGAATCTGCTTTTATAAAGCTTTAAAATTATAAGCTTATATCATAAATTTGTCAAGCGCAAAAATTTCTAAGAAAACTTGACAAAGAAGTCTTAACCCCTTATAATTCAATATTGTTAAGGGCCCGTAGCTCAGTTGGTAGAGCGTTCGGTTCGCATCCGAGAGGTCAAGAGTTCGAATCTCTCCGGGTCCACCACAAATAAATGCGCCGGTAGCTCAGTTGGATAGAGTGTTTGGCTACGAACCAAAAGGTCGGGGGTTCGAATCCCTTCCGGCGTGCCATTTAAAAACCTTGATAGATAGCTGCTTACAGGCGTTTTTCTATATATCGAGGTTTTTGTTTTACGTAAAAACCATTAAAACATCATAATTATTTTCTTATTCAAATTAAATGCAAAGTTAATATATTTATGAATACACTTCGCTCTTAGCAATAAAATCATTTACCTTTCTTTATAAACAGCTAAGTGTTTATAATATTTTATCAGTTTTTTCTTTATAAGAATACCATGAAAAGACTTTATCAACTCCCCTATGATACTATTTATTTTAAAATTTTCTTCTAAATCTTATATATAAATAAAATTTTTTATATAAAAAGGAAGTTCGATACGAACTTCCTTTTTAAGTTAAAAATCTTTATCCTGCTTAATAGATGCAGCCTTAGCTTTGATATTTTCAGTAAGTTTATTTCCATCAACATAAGCATATACTAAATTTCCATCGCTATTTTTATAATTTAAAATATATCCATTATCCACACTTATATTTGCGAATAATTGTTCATGTTTCATCACATTTTTTATACTCTGCAAATCTGAAATTTTTTCATCTGTATATATAGAATATTCATTGTTTTCCGTTTTTTCATTTGAAACAATCTCAGTATCAACATATACATATTCTCTGCTTAAAACTTCAGATTTTCCATTATGAATTCCTCTATAAGTATAAAATTTATTATCAAGACTTCTAGGCTTTATAAGCTTTATCTCTTTCGGTAATTTCACCTCATCAGTAAATGTACTTACACCAATTCTTTTGAAAAATTCCAAGGTATTAGTCATTTTTTCCGAAACAATAATTTCTGCATATTTTTTTTTGCCAAAATCATCAAAATCATCATACATTTTATCTTTAATATTTTGATGTAAATTATCATTGGCATTCTTTTCACTTGAAGTAAATTGAATCATGCCAAGTGTTTTTTCAGGAAAATATAATTCTTTCGCACTAAGTGAACTTATATCCTTATAAAGCGCATTTAACAATTCTTTTCTTTCCAAATCCGTCAAATCAACATCAGTTTTATTCATACATTTATCAAAAGAGTTTACGGCATACAAATTATCCTGAAGATACATTTTGTATTTTTCAAATGATAAACGTTCTTTTTCTTCATCATTAAGTTTTGACCTGTCTTTCTGTGCACGATCAATCAAACTTTTATCATAAGGTTTATTAAAAACATTATTTAGTCTTTCTTTAATATAATCGCTGTCTTCAAGAGAAAACATAAGTTCTCTTTGTTCTGGAGTAACTCCATAATAATGTCTGTATATTTTCTTGCCATTTTTTAAAGTATATGTAATTTCAACTGCTGACGGAAATAATTTATCCGAATCTTTTATCAATGTTTTTTTACTTATCTTTCTATTTTCAATCAAAGATTTATGTATTTCAACAATTTTTTTCAAATCATTTTCCGTTTTATAATCACCTACAGCGCCGGATTTTTCCAAAGTTCCACCCGCTGTAAATAAATTTGTAATACCATAACCTAAAGAATTAACATTAAATGCATAATCCTTATAATCATTTGAAATACTCACACTATCTATATTTTTTACTTTTGGAGTTTTATTCATATATCCAAAAAAACCTGTTTTAAAAAACGCAATCATAATAAAACAAATTAAAAGTTGAATTGCAAGATTATATAATTTTTTAATAAAAACTTTTCCGGAACGATAAATAATAAGTGACAGCACAATATAAGTTACAATAAAAGCCACAGATGAAATAAGTACAACAGCAAAATACTTATCAAAAAATTTATATTGTTTTATCAAAATACCAAAAAGAATTCCAAATGTTGATAGCGAAATTATAAATGTGGAAATAAAATTAAAAATTTTGCTTTTTCCTATAAATCCTGCAATCTCTGTTTTCCGTCTTTTAAACAAATACAATGAAACAAAAAATACCGCAACAGAAATTATAAGAAACATAATAACAAACTTAATTGATGCAATTTTAAACAGCTCCGGTTGTGAAGTCATTCTTTCTCCATATTGAGATGAAATTATATAGCCTTTTTTATCTGCCTGAGCAGAACTTTTAAGACCATTTATCAAATACCTGAGCGGATTAAAATTTGCTGCAGAATCTGCAAGACTTATAGTCTTATTCGCTTTCTGCTGACCATATGCAGTTCCAAAAGTAAGGTATTTTACAAAAAGATTTGCTATATCTAAAAATATTTCAGGTAGAATCATAAGTGTCGCAGAAAAAAATATACCTTCAAATACTGTTCCTACATTTGTAAAAACAAAAGCTGAAATACTATATGATAAAAGACTGAGAGATAATAGTCCCAATAAATAGAAAACAAATGAACCTGTAAGGTTTTTAGATTTACCAAATTTATATATATTTAAAATAAAATCATATACAATAGGAATCACGACAGAGCAAACAAGAAGCGATAATCCGGATAAAAACCTTGCCGCAAAAAGCTTTTCCCTTTTAATGCCAAGACTGTAATAAATGTTTACTCTTTTCTTATCTGAAATAAATGAAAATGTAAATATTCCCGTAAGCACCGATGACAACACAACACCAAAGATAAGCGGTGCATAAAACACTGTCATATCTCCTGTTAAAAAGAATGATAAATTTTTAATTCCTTCAATATTTGAAGATGAAAGAATAAATTTGGAAGGAATCAATACAAATAAAATACTTATAATAAAAAATTGAATAAGTGCAGTCGAAACATTCGCACCAAATCCGGATTTAAAAGCATATCCAAAATTATTCTTATAAAATCTGCGAGAAGTCATACTTTACCCCCGTTGCCGTATCCATAAATATATCATCAAGCTCATGCTTCATAAATTCCGTTAAAATGGGATTAAGCGGCTTAAGCTTTTCTTCAGTTTCTTCCTTTGTTCCTTCTGCCGTAAAAATAATAATTTTTCCGTCCGGATAAAATGATTTGACATCAATTCCGACATCTTTTAGTTCATGTTCGGTTATCTCTCTATTAAACACAACACGCACTTTAACTCTTCCCTTAGACATTTCGGATACCTCCATATCCAAAATCAGATGCTTACCATCTATCATGCCGAAACGATCACAAATACCCTCAAGTTCATGTAAATCATGAGAAGAAACAATTACGGATGCATCATTATTTTTTATGTACTCTCGCAACAATTCTTTAACTAACGCTCTTTTAGCAGGATCTAATCCATCAAATGTTTCATCAAACATTAAAAACAGAGGCGTAGTTGAAATACCCAAAACAATTTCCGCCTGTCTTTGCATCCCTTTAGAAAAACTGTTCAATCTTGCATTTATATCAAGATTAAATACCGATGCAAGTTTCTCAAAAGTACTGTAATTAAATCTCGGATAAAACCCGTTATAAAATTCAGCCATTTTTTTCATTGTTGCATAAGGTTTAAAAAATATATCATCAGGAACATAAAAAAGACTTTGCTTTGCCACTTCATTTTCAAAGGCAACTTCACCGTCCAATAGAACTTCACCGCCATCTGACTGATACACTCCACTTATTGTTTTTAAAAGTGTGGTTTTTCCCGCACCGTTATAACCAATCAAACCATAAATTGAACCGTTTTCAACATTAAAACTTATACCGTCTATAGCTACAAAATCGCCAAAACATTTTGTAATATTTTTTACTTCTATCAAACAAAGCCTCCTTTACAAAATACCTGAAATCATATTACCATAACAATTATCATCAATCAATATTAATCAATTTCATTCATAAAAAATTTACATTTTAAAATAAATAAAAGCCGTTAAGTTTAACAGCTTTTATTTATTTTATTATTTATAAAAACTTATACTCCAACAAATTATCTCCTTCATAAATAAGTTTTAATGAAAAATATTCATTTGAAGAAAACAACTTTTGTAAAAAAATTCTATCTCCTTCCCAAAGTTTTAACTTTTGAATTTCAGATTTTTTAATCCAATGAAGTTCACCTTCATCACAATTTTCACTTAATTTTCCGATAAATTCATTACAAGTAAACAGGAATATATATTCAGTTGGATATTTTGTATTTACAAAAGTAATAAGGCCTCTTCGTCTTATATTTTCTACAACGAATCCGGTCTCTTCTCTTATTTCTCTTATTACACATTCTTCAGGCGTTTCATCGCATTCAATATGACCGCCAACACCTATATATTTATTTTTATTTATATCATTAAACTTTTTATTGCGAAGTAAAAATAATACTTCGTCATCTTTTTCAATATAACAAAGAACTGTTAAAATTATATTATTCATACATAAATAAAAAAGCCCGCAAATAGCGGGCACATAAAACCTTAAGCTACTGTTTCAGAAACAAAATTGTCATCTACACACTGGCAGGAAACATAATTTTCCGCATCATTGCCAATTACAACTCTTTTACTGTCAATATATCTTTTAATTAAAAGGTATGCACCAAAACAAGCTCCGGCAACTACACAAACAATCGCAAGTATTTTTAAAAGTTTTTTAAAATTCATAATATACCTCCTGCAAATCTATATAAATTATAATAATTTTACAAAAGCTTGTCAAGTATATGCTTTTTTATATATTTATATAAATGATAATTTATGTTAGAATTAATTTGATTAACAGGTAGGTGTTATTATGGATGCTTTTCTTTTAAATTTTGGAGCACTACAAAGATATATTCTTGCAGTTTTTTCTATTTTAATATTATTCCGCTGTGTTTTTTCTCTTTTCAGATTAAAGCCTCGTCGTGAAGTTATGGCAACACTCACAAACCTTGCAGATGACAGCATAATAGAAATAGATTGCTGGGAAACCTCAATCGGAAGATCTCGTTCATGTGATATAAGCCTCAGAGCATATAAAAACGTTTCCCGTTTTCATGCTGTTTTGGCTCTTCGCAAAGACGGATGGCATATTTTTGATACAGGTTCCAAAACAGGACTTTTTATAAATGGTCAGCAAGTAAAAAGCTCCGCAAAAATTGAAAACGGAGATACAATTTCATTTGGAGCCGCTGCTATGAAATTTGTTTCAAATGGCTACGGAGAAGATAATTGCATAAATGACTTCACAAACGCCACAAGACTTATAAATCTTTCCGACAATTCTACATTTTATCCGGACGGTCCTGTCATTTTCGGTAGAGACAAACGCTGTGGAATTTGTCTTCCGATGAAAAATATAAATTCATACCATGCAGAAATTTATCCTACAAAAGAAGGTTGGATGATAAGTGATTTAAATTCTGAAGACGGCACATACCTAAACGGAAATGAAGTTTTCGGAAGTCTTCCGCTTTATGATGGAGACATCATAAATATCGGCGATTACAGCTTTATGTTCAAAGAATAGGAGGACTTTATGGCACAAAATATTAAAAAAAGCCGTAGGGTAGGCAAATTAAGAAAACCTGTAAATTGGCTTATAATGCTTGTACTGCTCACAGCATTTCAGCTATCCTGCGCAATTTCAATCAAGCTTAATTCAAAAGATATTCCCTCTGTGACAATTGCAACAGTTTTTGGAGCCTATCTTTTTATAGAATGGATATACTTTATTTTTTATGGAATTATATTAAAAAGAAAAAGTTTTGAAATTGAGCTTATTGCATTTTATCTTACAGGACTTGGACTTGCCATAACCACATCCGTATATCCTGACAAAGCCATTGTTCAATTCATTGCAATTCTTGCCGGAATAATAACTTTTATCTTACTTTTATGGATTCTTGCAGATATTGAAAGAGTCATAAAGCTCAGACGTCCTGTTGCAATAGTTGCTCTTATTGTTTTAGTAATAACACTAATCCTTGCAAAAGATATACACGGTGCAAGAAACTGGATTTTTATAGGAAATTTTTCAATACAACCTTCTGAAATTATTAAAATAGCATTTATTTTTGTAGGTGCGGCAACACTTGAATACTTACAAACAACACGTTCACTCACAATTTATCTTGCATTTGCACTTTCATGTATAGGCGGTCTTTTCATTATGCGTGATTTCGGCACAGCACTTATTTTCTTTTTCACCTTTATAGTTCTTGCTTTTATGCGTTCGGGCGACATAAGAACTCTTTTACTTGTATGTGCAGGTGCGACAGTAGGCGGAGGGCTTGTTTTAACCTTCAAACCTTATGTTTTAAGGCGATTTAAAACATACAGACATATTTGGGAATTTGCAGACGGAAAAGGATATCAACAAGTCAGGGTTCTTATTTTTTCAGTTTCAGGTGGCCTTTTCGGAGTCGGTCTCGGCAACGGAAAACTAAGACATATTTTTGCCGCAACGGAAGATCTTGCATTCGGAATGGTTGCAGAAGAATTCGGTCTTATAATAGCCTTTTCAATAATTCTTACATATGTTGCGCTTCTTGTCTATTCCATAAGATATACAAAAGGTACAAGATCGGCATTTTACTCTATTGCTGCTGTATCTGCAGCATCTCTTATGCTTTTCCAGGCATCACTACATATTTTCGGTATAACTGATTTGTTGCCATGGACAGGCGTAACTCTTCCGTTTATAAGTCGTGGGGGTTCATCAATAATCTGTTGTTGGGGACTTGCAGCACTTATAAAATCTGTAGATATACGAACATATAAAAGATATGACAAATTCAGAAATATTCCAGTTATTACTGAATACAAAGGAGATACGAAATGAAAAGAATGGCACTAAGAGCCTCCATGCTCTATATTTTCATTTTAGTTTTCCTTTCCGGTGCTATTTATCTTGCTTTTACATTTTCAAAAAATGCAAATAAATGGGCAATGAGTCGGATGAATACACATTTATATAAATCCGGAAATCTTACGGTTGCAGGAAATATAACTGACAGAAACGGTAAAATGCTTGCTTCAACCGTTGACGAAAAGCGTATCTACAATGATGATAAAAATATAAGAACATCAACAATGCACATAGTCGGAGATTCACAGGGTTATATTTCAACAGGTGTTCAAAACTCTTACGGAAACAGTCTTGTAGGATATAATATAATAGACGGTGTATATAACCTTAAAAAATATGGAAAAGGAAATGATATATCTCTTACCATAGATTCAGAACTTAATGCCGCAGCATATAAAGCACTCAACGGAAATCACGGTACGGTAGGCGTTATGAACTATAAAACAGGTGAACTTTTATGTGTAGTTTCCGCTCCATCATATGACATTGCGAATAAACCCTCACAGGAAATAAATAATGATACCACAGGTAAATGGAACGGCGTTTATATAAACAAACTTTTTACAGGAGTTTATGTTCCGGGTTCAACTTTTAAAATTATTACAACCGTTTCGGCGCTTGAAAATATTCCTGATATAGAGTCTCAAAAATTTAAATGCAAAGGATATTATGAAGTCGATGGAGGAAAGATAATTTGTGCGGGAACTCATGGAAGTACCAATCTTAAAAATGCACTTAACAACTCCTGTAACTCAGCATTTGGACAAATTGCTATTGAACTTGGCAAAGACAAACTTCAAAATACAGCAAATAAATTCGGTATAAACGAAAATCTCTATGTAGACGGAATTAGATGTAAATCGGGAAATTTCACATTTAAAGATACAGATGATAATTTGGCTTTAGGCTGGGCAGGTATAGGTCAACATACAACTATAGTAAATCCACTAAGAATGCTTACCGTTGTCTGTGCTGTTGCAAACGGAGGAAGTTCCCCGGAACCACATATTATACAAAATATATCCTCACCGTCAGGCAATAAAATATATACACTTTCACAAAAAAATATGAAACCTTATATGAGTGCGGACATTGCTAAAAAAACTGATGAACTTTTACGTTCTGATGTATTGAATAATTATGGAGAACATAGATTTCCTAATCTTAAAATGGCAGGTAAAACAGGAACTGCAGAAGTTTCATCTGAAAAAAACGGTGCAGCACCACACTCATGGTTTGTAGGATATTCACAAAGAGATGATCTTCCCCTTGCAATTGTTGTAGTATGTGAAAATGCAGGTTCCGCCTCAAAAAAAGCGATTCCCGTTTCAAACGATGTTATGCAGGCGGCAATTAAATATTACAAAGTAAAATAAAAAATAAAAAGAGTGCAAATTTAATGCACTCTTTTTATTTCATCCAAAATAATCTATATTCATAGCCTTAACCATTCGGTCAAGCGTTTTAGCTGCATCCTGCTCAGCCTCGATTGAGCCTTTTTTCAATATATTCATAATTTCGGGAATATCCTTTGAAAGCTCTTCTCTCTTTTCTCTTATCGGCCTTAATGTTTCCTGCATTACATTGTTAAGAAATTTCTTAACTTTAACATCGCCAAGTCCGCCCCGTCGATAATGCTCCTTAAGCTCCTCAAGATTTTTATAATCAGATAAAAACTCATCAAAAAATTCATCTCTACAAAAAGCATCAAGATATATAAAAACAGGGTTGCCACCTGTCTTTCCCGGATCCTCTACTCTTAAATGGTTCGGATCTGTAAACATAGACATTATCTTTTTTCTTATATCATCTTCACTGTCGGAAAGATAAATGCAGTTTCCTATTGATTTACTCATTTTCTCTTTACCATCAGTTCCCGGAAGTCTTTTTGATGCCTCATTTTCAGGAAGAAGTGCCTTAGGTTCTACAAGAGTTTCACCATAAAGTAAATTGAACGACCTTACAATTTCTCTTGCTTGCTCAAGCATAGGAAGCTGATCCTCTCCTACAGGAACAGTATCTGCATCAAACGCAACAATATCAGCAGTCTGACTTACAGGATATGTAAGAAAACCCATTGGAATTGAATTCTCAAATTTACGAAGTTTCAGTTCAGCTTTAACAGTCGGATTTCTCTCAAGTCTTGAAAGAGTTACCAAATTCATAAAATAAAATGTAAGTTCTTTAAGTTCAGGAATTTGCGACTGTATAAAAACTCTTGATTTTTCAGGATCAATTCCACACGCAAAATAATCAAGAGCAACTTCCTTCACATTATCCCTAACTTTCTGAGGATTTCCAAAATTATCGGTAAGTGCTTGGTCATCAGCAATCATAATGTTTATTTTTTCAAATTTTCCACTGTTTTGAAGTTCAACTCTATTTCTCAAGGAGCCTACATAATGTCCTATATGTAGTCTTCCTGTGGGTCTATCTGCAGTTAATATTATTTTTTTCATTTAATTTGTTACCTCGTTTACTTCTTTTACAAAACGTAAGAATTGTTTTTTTCCCAATTCCGTTCTTTCAAAAACTCCACACTGTTCAAGAATTTTCAGAAATACAATTCCTATTTCTTCTTTAATTATATCTTCCGCCGTTTCAAAATTAAAGTCGCTATGATTTTCTAAAATTTCCTTTGCCCAATCACTATGCTTTGAAATTTCCGGAATTTCATCAATACATTCACCAGATAACATCGCATCTTTCAAAAGTTTTATCTCATTTTTCAACCTTGACGGTAAAACCGCAAGTCCCATAACCTCAATAAGTCCGATATTTTCTTTTTTCAAATGATGATATTCCTTATGTGGATGATAAATTCCATCAGGATATTCTTTTGTTGTTCTATTGTTGCGAAGGACAAGATCAATCTGATAATTTCCATTCAGCATTCTTACAATAGGCGTTATTGTATTATGTGGCATATTGTCGGTATAAGCATATATATTTGCCTCTTCATCAGTATAACTGCGCCACTTTGTTAAAATCTTATCCGAAAGAGAGGCGAGTTTTTCCGGGTTTTCAGCAGTAAGCCTTATAACGCTCATAGGCCATTTTACAATTCCTGCCTGTATATCCTCAAATCCATTAAAATAAAGTTCCGTTTCAATGGGAGAATTTGCCATAGCAAAACTGTAATTTCCGCCTTGAAAATGTTCATGCGTCAAAATTGAACCCCCGACTATTGGAAGGTCGGCATTTGAACCGACAAAATAATGTGGTACAAACGAAACAAAATCAAAAAGTTTTAAAAAAGTGGATTTGTTTATAACCATAGGTGTATGTGTCTCATTAAACACTATGCAATGCTCATTATAATAAGAATAGGGACTGTACTGCACATACCAATTTTCCTCATTAAGCGTTATAGGAATTATCCTTATATTTTCTCTTGCAGGATGATTTAATCTTCCAAAATATCCTGTGTTTTCAGAACAAAGCTGACATTTAGGATATGAAGAATTTTTCATTTTCAAAGCTGCCGCTATTGCCTTCGGATCTTTTTCAGGTTTTGATAAATTTATAGTAATATCAATATCACCATATTCCGTTTTGGTAATCCATTTTAAATCCTTTTTTATTCTGTCCGTTCTTATATAATTTACAGTCTGACAAAATTTATAAAACATATCTGCAGCAATCTTAGCTCCATAAGCTTTATATGCTGAAAAAATTCCTGAAACAACCTCTGACGGTCTCGGAGTTATAACACCCATTAATCTTGTGTCCAAAAGGTCTTTATATACTATGCTGTCCTCAATGATTTTATTTTTTACGGCATAATCCAAAATCTCATCTAAAATCTCCTGTATTTCAAGTCCTTCTGAGCTTTCATTATTGAATCTTTCATCAAAATCTTCAACACCCAAAATTCCAATCAACGTATTCCTTGCCCATATCTTGTCAAACTCACCTATTAAGCCCTTTTTAACCGCATAATCAGTTAAAATCGAAATGCTTTTGCTTATATCCACAATATCACCACTTTATTTTTTATCTTTTATATTGCAACTTCCACACACCGTATATCCGTCCTTTAAAATTTGTCCAAGAGTATCTGTCCTAACAACAGATTTTTTATCATCTGAAAGTTTTTTTGCATATTTACAATCCGGCGAATGTATCTTTTTTGTTTCCGTATTTATCACATATATCTTTTCTTCATATTTTATTTTCTCTTTCGCTGTAGTTGAATCTGCAGTTATTTCATTATAATAAGATATTCCTACCGTTGTTTCGCCATTTTCAGAATTTTTATACATACTTCTGTTTTCAAATATCTCATACACTAAAATAAACGAAGAAATAATAATACATACACTTAAAATACTGATACAAGTTTGTTCATTTTTTGTGAATTTCATTATTCACCCTTATACTCCCTACATTTACAATAAGAACAAAAATTATATCCGTGTGAGGTGTAATCATCAATTTCATCCTTTGAAAACTCCATACGTCTTGTTTCTGAAATATCTTTAGCCTTTGGACAACTTATAGAATGTATAAGCATTGTTTTTCTATCTGAAACAAGATTTTCAGAAATTTCATTTGAGAAAAACCCTTTTTGATTTTCAATATTTCTATTTGTTTCGGTATTAGTCGTCTTTTCCGTTAAATTTTGTCTTTGTGTGTATCCTTTATTCTTTGACCCAAAGCTTATTTTAGGACTTAAATTTATATTAAACCTATCCCCTGTTCGCCTTGTATTTTTCTCTTTCAATTCAGGTTCATAGTCTTTATTTTTTTCTTTTTCATATGAATTTTTATAAACGGATGAAGTCATTTCTTTTTTAGTTAAAGAAGATCTATACTCATCATAGCTTTGTATATTTTCTGTATAACCATTTTTTTCCATATTATTTTCAGTCGTATGTTCTTTTTCTGAAATTTTAGTCCAATTAGAACTGTTTTCTTTAAAACTCTTAAGATTTTTCTCTCTTTTTATTTCAGAATTTTTATATGCAAAAAACAATGATAAAAAAAGCAATAACAAACAAAAAAGCGAAAGAAAAGCAAATATTGCCGTCTTTTTTCTTCGTTCAGAGTTGTTTTCTTTCACATTTTGGACATCCGCCGATGTCGCAGAATCTGACAGTGCATCCTCAACTGTTATCTTTATTTTTTCATTATCACTATTAGCCATTTAACTGTTTCCTCAAAAGTGTCCCATAAGGAAGTACTAAATCCGATTTGATTAAAAACTTCATACATGCAATAGGGGTACTTTCAATAGGATTTTTATTTATATCAAAAATTTCTTCCGCTTTAAGTTCAAAATTTTTGCTTTTTGGTACAAGAATATCTAAAGTATCTCCCTTAAAAAATTTATTGCGCTGTTCACAATAAATATATCCGTTTTCACATTTTTCAACAATTCCAACAAATTCACAATGCCGTATATAACCTCCCTCATAGGCTATTTTCGCATCATCAATAGGCTTATCATAATAAAATCCAGTATCATATCGTCTATATGAAATTTTTTTTGTTTCATCAACTATCCATTTAGGCGTTTCAAATTCTTTTGAAGGATTTTTCATAAATTCATTAACAGCATTTTTATATGCACTTGTAATTACAGCGGAATAGTAAGCGCTTTTCGCTCTCCCTTCAATTTTAAATGAACTTACACCCGCATAATAAAGTTCAGCAATATGTTCAATCATATTAAGGTCTTTTGAATTAAAAATATAAGTTCCTTCTTCATTTTGAAGCATTGGAAAATCTTCATTCGGTCTTGTCTTTTCAACAACTGAATATTTCCACCTACAAGGCTGTGCACATTTTCCATCATTTGCTCTTCTTCCAGTCAGATAATCTGAAATAAGACAACGACCTGAAAAAGACATACACATCGCACCATGAACAAAACATTCAATTTCCAGCGTCTCCGGTGTATTGCTTCTAATTTCTTTTATTTCCTCAAGTGAAAGTTCTCTTGCAAGAACTATTCTTTCAGCTCCCATTTGAACCCAAAAATTTGCCGTTCTTGAATTTATTATCCCACTTTGGGTTGAAATATGAATAGAGATATTCGGACAAATCTCCTTACAAAGCATAAAAACACCAGGATCGGTTATAATAAAAGCATCTATCGGTATATTTTTCACCTCTGAAAGAAGCTCCGATAAAGCTTTTATATCCTTATCCTTCGGCATTACATTTAAGACAGTATACACCTTTACATTGTTTTTATGTGCAAATTCCACTGCATTTGCAAGTTCTTCAGGAGTGAAGTTTTCAGCGCTGTTTCTCATTCCAAATCTATTAAGACCGACATAAACTGCATCTGCACCGAATCTGATAACAGAATCAAAGCGCTCGCGGTCTCCTGCGGGCGCTAGTACTTCCGGTTTTTTAAATTTATAGGCTTCTAAATCACTCATTGTTCTTATTTTTTTCAGCCGCCTTATTAACTCTTAAAATCTCAATAGCATTACTTTGACGCTGTGCATCTGTTGACGCAAGATAAATTTTACCGTTAACATCATGTGCAAAGAAAAAGTAATTTGATTTATCAGGATTTACCGCTGCTTTTAGAGCGTCTATACCGGGGTTACCTATTGCACCTGCAGGAAGACCCTCACACTTATATGTGCTGTAAGCGTTTACAAACTTATCAATTTTAGTTTTATCGGTAAGATTAGTTTTTATAAAATCCTCAATATAATGTGTGGTTGAATCACATTGAAGAGTCGGATAAAGCCCCTGATTTTTAAGACGATTCACAAGAACTCCGGATATGGCATTCATCTGTCCTTTATCCCCGGCTTCCTTTTGAATTATAGAGGCAAGCCTTACTGCCTGATCTGCCGTAAGACCAAGGGCGTCTGCTTGTTTTTGCATATCCGCTGTCCATTTATTTTTAAAGTTTGATAAAAATACTCTTACAACTGCTGAAGCATTTTCTTCCTTAAAAAACTCATAAGTATCGGGATAGAAAAAGCCTTCAAGAACCCTATATCTGTCAGCTCTATTATTTATACCTTTAAGGAAGGCGTATTCATTTGAGAAATCAACATCATTTATCGCCGCATAAAGAGAATTGGCATCGCATACTCCATTTGCAGCAAGTTTCTGCACAATCTGATCTATGGTAAAACCTTCAGGGAAGGTTATCGTTACCGTTTCACCGGATTTCGGCGGCTGTTTTATCGTATATAGCATTTTTTCAACGCCCATAGATTTATTAAGATAATAAATTCCGGTCATATAGTTGCCGTCTTTTATTTTACGCGCTTTTGCATATGCAGTACAGAAAAGCCGATGCTTTATAAGCTTCTTTTTTGATAAAAGCTTAATCGCTGTTCTCGTGTTCATATTTGCAGGCACATTTACCTCAACAGTTTTATCCGCTTTTCTTCCAATTGCAAGAACATCATTCATACAAGAAATTGTAAAAATTGAAAGCACAACACTTATTGCTATACAAATCGCAAAAAATGAAAACCCTTTTTTATGATTTTTTATAAGCTGAGAAAAACTCATGGATGAAATTATAAAGCTTTTTCTCTTTCCTTTCCTTCTTACAGCAGTACCATTTTTTTTATAAACAACTGCTCTGTTCTGCGAAGCAGCTGTACTAATCGCACCCGGTTTATATATCTTAACATCAGATTCAAGCGCTTTTTTACTTCTTGAAACAGTTTCTCTCTTTGGCTGCACTACTCTTGTATTTGAAGTTTTGCCAAAGTTATCATCTATATTCTTAATATTTACTTTAAAGCCTGATGACACTGAATCAGACTTTTCTTTTGACCTTTTGCGTATAATCGGAGAAAACGCTCTTTCGTCATCATCATTAATTTCATTAGCCTTTTTTGTATAAACATTTAATAGATCTTTATATGAATCATCTTTATATGAATCATCTTTCAAAGTATCACCTCCGCCTTATTTTATAAATATTATTTTCAGTAATTATCTCATCAATTCTTATATCATAAATGTTAGTTTCAATTCTGTCAACAAGAGACTTTTCATAACATATTGATATCGTTTTCGCTTTATTATCCGCAAGATACCTGTCATAATATCCCGCTCCGAAACCAACCCTTTCTCCGTTTTTTGAAAATACAAGACCCGGAACAATAATTAAAGTATTTTCATTCGGCATTATCTCATTATCCTTATCTTCAAGCGGTTCAAGTATATTATATTCTGATATTTTCAATTCTGACAAACTTTTTATTAAATAAAACGCCATTTTTTTGTTTTTAGAATAACATTTGGGAAGTGCAAGTTTCTTTTCTCTAAGTGAAGCTTCTAAAACAGATGTTATATCAATCTCAATTTCAAGCGGTGAGAAAGCAAAAATTATCTCGGCTTGTTCAAAAGCCTCTGACTTTAATAATTTCTCACAAATTTTTTTGTCAAGCTGTCTCTTTTCAATATCCAAAAGCTTTTTCCTTCTACTTTTTTCATATTTTCTAAGAGAAATTTTATCATAATTCATTACGGTTTTTGTATTTGTGCACTTATTTTTTCAGAAACAGCTTTACCGCACAAATATTCACAAATAACAAGTCCGAATTCCGTTGCAACACCCATTCCCTTTGCAGTAATCATATTTTCATCTACTACTACTAAATCCTTACTCAAATTTGCTCCATAAAGTTCCTTTTCAAAGCCCGGAAAACAAGTCGCATTTTTTCCATTTAACAAATTCAAATGCCCTAAAATTGACGGTGCAGCACAAATAGCTGATAGCATTTTTTTATTTTCAGCACAATATTTCACCGCATTTATTACAAATTCACTTTTTTCAAGATTTAATGTTCCCGGCATACCTCCAGGTAAAATAATACCCTCAAGAGTTTCCGAAAGTTCTATTTCACTATCTTCTAATTCCGTAATTATCGTTATTTTATGAGAACAGACAATTTTCTTTTTCCCTATTCCGACGGTTATAACTTCTTTGCCTGCCCTCGTTAAAATATCATAAGGTGCCATCGCTTCACAAATTTCAAAACCGTCCGCCAAAAATAAATAAATCATTTTGCACCTCTTTAAATTGGAAATCCTAAATATACCGCTTTTACTAAATCGGGAACATTTTCCGAAAGTTTTTTATACGACCCTATCTTTTTTATCGTAGGATTCAAATGCGCCATATATGTAGGAATATTTACATCGGGATAAAGCACTTTCATTTCCAAAAGAGAAAGTCTTTTCATAGCATCATCTGAAAACCTTTCCAAATTTTCAATATCACACAAAAATTCAAAAGCTACACCATATTCTTCATTTATTTTATAGTTTGAAAAAAGCTTTTCATCAAACTCCATTTTATCACTTAAAAGCCTTGCAAGTACAAGCTCACTTTCACGCCATAAAACCCTGTTTTTTCCTTCAATAAATTTATTTCTTATTTTAATATAATCATCTTCCATACATTCTTTACCTTTGCTGTATTCCTTATGGTTTTTTGAAAATCCAAAATAATTTTCAGCAAAAGATGCAGTAAATCCCTGTTTCTCAAGATATTCTTTACCTTCACCCTTAGGACAGGCAAAGATGTATGAAATACCGTTTTTCTTTTCTGAATTAAGCATTTCGGAAAAAAGCTTTTTCATAATCCCCATCTTTCTAAAACCTTTTACAGTTTCTATATGAAAAAGATATAGTGCGGAATATTCCATATTTTCATAAAAAATCGTTTCCGGAATAAGAGATATTATAGAATATATTTTTCCATTTTCTTCTGCAACATAGGTATGTTCTGAAGAAAAACAATTTTTATAAAAAAAATCAAGTGACAACTTATCTGAAAATACATTTTCAAAAGCATCTTCAAAAAACGCTTCATTTTCTTTCGAATAAAGTTTAAATTTAAGCATTTTCAGATTTTAAAAATTCAAGAACATAGTTAAAAACATCCTTTGAAATTTCATCGGGGGTCCTCGGAATTTCTCCGCTCGCACAGTCCACTTTTTTCCACCCCTCTTTTTTTCTGACATATTCAGCAGCATTTCGGCATTTAAAAAGATAGTTTAAATCTCTTTCGTGAACATCTTTTTTATTTTCATCACCGTATCTTTTCGTCATAAGTTTTTGTGAAATTGAAATCGGCATATCAAGATAAATAACAAGATCCGGTTTTGGAATTTTAAGTTTTGCATATTCCAAATTATTAAGCCATTCAATATAGTCGTCCCATTCATTTTGCGGAAGCTTAACGCTTTGATGAACCATATTTGAAGTTGTATATCTGTCTGCAAGAATAACTGCACCATTAAGATAATCTTGTTTCCATTTCAAATTATAATTTGCATATCTGTCTGATGCATAAAATACAGATGCCGCATAAACATTTACATTCTCCGGCTTATTCCCAAAATCTCCGTTCAAATACATTTTAACAAGTGCAGAGCTGTCACTTTCATAATCCGGGAGCTTTATCTGCACTATTTTTTTTGAAAATACTAAAAGTTTTTCTTTTAACAATTTTATCTGTGTACTTTTTCCCGAACCGTCAAGTCCTTCAAGTACAATAAGTTTACCTTTATCCATAAACAACACCTTATTTATTATATCAAATCGACAAATAAAAAGGAATACACAATGTGTATTCCCATCTTTTAATTTATTGAAGGCCTCCGTTCTGACCGCCACCCATAAGATTTTGTAAAAATGAAGTTTTTTTCTTTTTCGGTTTATATGTTGGTGGATTTTCAATTTTTTTACGAAGTTTATCACCCGAACTACTCCACAAATATTTATTTACAAGTAAAACCGTCTTTATCAAATCATCATCCATATAATCGCTCGCATTTTTCAAAAGCGTTTCATCGTTTTTAAGTTCTCCCAAAACTGTAACCGCAACGATTGACTGCGTATCGTTTGAGCCATTGTCATAAACATCCTGAAGAATTTTAAAAAGTTTTTTCATTTCTTTAACATCATTATTTTTTATTGTTCCCAAAACTTTTTCATTACAATGCTTTCTAAAAAATTCCTCCGGTAAAAATTCTCCATATATTGAAATATTTTCTTTATATGCCTCTTTAAGTTCCGGATATATTGCCGTAAGTCTTATTGCAAGAGTGTTTCCATCATAAACAGATGCTCCAGAACGTACCGCTGATTTTGAAACGGGTTCAGGAATTTTTTCAGAACCTGTTTTTTTAGTATTTACAGAAAACACCTTTTCTATACACTGATTTATTTCATTTGAAAGACTTTTAAGTTCTTTTTCATCTATCGATTCAACATCAAAATACATTGTCTGTTTTTTTTCAAGATCCTCTTCCTTTGTATCTGCACCCTTTGCCAAAAATAAGGCAAGCTGTCTGCCATTTACCTCCAGACGATAGCTGCCCAAACTTCCGCAAAAATCTATATATTTATGTTCTCCTGAACTTATAAGCGGAAGTTTATCTTTTGAAATATCAGACGGTCTTTTAACAGAAAAGCCCAACCGTTTATTTTGTTCTTCAAGATAATTCACAAGTAATTGTATTGATTTTTCTAAATCCATCATAACCTCTCATATTTTAATTGAATTTTATTTTACCATATACAAAAGATTACGCAAGCCAAAATTGAATAAGAGATAATTTTATGTTAAACTACATTCTATTAAAAATAAAAATAAAGGCAAAATATGAAACAAATTCTTATACTTTTCGGCGGAGAAAGCTCCGAACACGATGTTTCCTGTATTTCTGCAAGATATATTTGCGAAAATCTGCCAAAAGACAAATATGAAATAACCACCATAGGAATAACAAAAAACGGCGAATGGTATTTATATGACGGTGTTTATTCAAAAATGCAAAATGACGGCTGGCATAATGACACTTTGCCGAAAGCAATAATTTCACCTGATAAAAATGACCACGGTATAATAATTTTTAAGAAAGACAGCATTGAAAAAAAATATATTGATGTGTGTTTTCCTGTGCTTCACGGAAAAAACGGAGAAGACGGAACCGTGCAAGGTCTTTTAGAACTTTCAGGAATAGCCTATGTCGGCTGTGGAGTATTATCCTCTGCCTGTACAATGGACAAAGCGTTCACAAATGCAATAGCCGATATAAATAAAATACCACAAGCCAAATGGCTCTCCATAGAAAAATCCATTTTTTCAAAAGAATGCAAAGATTTTTTAAAAAAAGCTGAAAAATATTTAACCTTTCCTATTTTTGTAAAACCTGCAAATGCCGGTTCATCCGTAGGTATTTCAAAAGTCAAAAACAAAGATGAATTACAAAAAGGTATTGAATACGCATTTCAGTTTGATAATAAGGTTGTTTTGGAGCAGGAAATTTTAGGTAAAGAGGTTGAATGTGCCGTACTCGGAAATGAAAATCCCATCGCCTCTTGTCCCGGAGAAATAAAATCCGCCAATGAATTTTATGATTATGAAGCCAAATATCTTATAGACTCAAATCTTGTAATTCCTGCAGAACTTGATGGAGAAACTTCTAAAAAAGTGCAAAAAGCTGCCATACATGCATTTAAATCACTTTCATGCAGAGGACTTTCACGTTGTGATTTTTTCATAACAAAAAATAACGAAATTCTACTCAACGAAATAAATACAATTCCGGGATTCACTACCATCTCAATGTATCCGAAGCTTTTTGAATCAAGCGGATTGCCATACTCAAAGCTTCTGGAAAATCTTATAAATCTTGCTGTGGAAAATAAAAACAAGGACGCAAAATGAAAAATGTTTTACTTACAATAAAGTCTATCCAAAAAACCGGAAATGATATATCTCCACTTGAAACGGATGAATCATTCGAACTTACCGTTCCGGGAACTATTGACTTTACCGAAAACAATATTATCATCGAATATGACGAAGTAGACCAACTTTCAAGAGGTTCAAATAAAGCTCTACTGCTTCATTCAAAAATTTCAGCTTGTAAAAATGATTCAACAGTTATAATTTCCCGTGATAAGACATTTATTCATGATTTGGAACTAAAAAAAGACACTACCTGTGCCACAGTATATGCGACGCCATTCGGCAATATTCATATAACTGTTTTTACAGATAATGTGAGTATAAATATTTATGATAAAAGCGGTAATATAAGAGCAGATTATACGCTTGTTTTTGACAGCGGTCAAGAATTGCAAAACATAATTGATATAAGCTACAAAACTATTGGGGAAAAAAATGACTATTAAAAAAACTGCCGAAAATCAAATACAAGAAATTATCTTAAATGCACTTGCAAGGTGTATTTCAGAAAACATAATAGAGGCTGCGCCTATTCCCGCTTTTAAAGTGGAGATTCCCAACGATAAAAGCAATGGTGATTTCAGCACTAATGCCGCATTTATATGCACTAGACTTTTTAAAAAAAATCCAGCGTTTGCAGCAGAACAAATCTACAAAAAAATCGACTTGACCGGAACATATTTTGAAAAAGCGGAAACCGCAGGCGGCTTTATAAACTTTACTCTTGCACCGTCATATTATGCTGATGTGCTTCTCACCGCCTTTAACAAAAATAAAAATTACGGAAAAAGCGATTTAGGAAAAGGCAAAAAAATAAATGTTGAATTCGTATCTGCAAATCCAACAGGACCTATGCATATGGGAAATGCCAGAGGCGGAGCTTTAGGAGATTGCCTTTCGGCAGTACTTCAAAAAGCAGGATATGAGGTTTCAAAGGAATTTTATATAAACGATGCAGGAAATCAGATAGAAAAATTCGGACTTTCACTTTCAATCCGTTATCAGCAACTTATTAATAAAGGAAACACACCTGAACTTCCTGAAGATTCTTATCACGGTCAGGATATTATTGAACGTGCAAAAGAATATATTGAAATCAACGGAGATAGGCTTATGTCCGTTTCAGAAGATGAAAGAAGAAAGAGACTTGTTGATTTTTCACTTCCTAAAAATATTGACGGAATAAAAAAATGCCTTGCAAAATACAGAATAGACTATGATGTATGGTTCCACGAAAGTGAACTTCACAAAGGTGCAGTTAAAG
Source organism: Candidatus Fimenecus sp. (assembly GCA_052169395.1). Lineage (GTDB taxonomy): Bacteria > Bacillota > Clostridia > Oscillospirales > Acutalibacteraceae > Fimenecus. The sequence goes on from JBQNCN010000001.1 coordinate 456,665, forward strand.
AAGTTATTGACGAACTCATTGAAAACGGCTTCACCTATGAAAAAGATGGTGCACTTTGGTACAAAAATACAGAAGTTCAAGAAAAAGCTTTAAAAACACAGGGCAAAAGCGACAAATATATTGAAAAACTGGGGCTCAAAGATGATGTCTTAATAAGACAAAACGGAAATCCCACCTACTTTGCAGCGGATATTGCATATCATAAAAATAAACTGATAACAAGGGGTTTTGATAAATCTATTGATATATGGGGTGCAGACCACTACGGTCATATTGCACGACTTAAGGGCGCTTTGTCTTGCCTTGGAATTGATGAAAACAGACTTACGGTAGTTCTTATGCAGCTTGTAAATTTAAAGCGTGACGGTATACCCGTAAGAATGAGTAAAAGAACAGGAAATGCAATAACTCTTAATGATTTGCTTGATGAAGTTCCGATTGATTCTGCAAGATTTTTCTTTAATTTAAGAGAACCCGGTTCAACCATAGATTTTGATTTAGATTTAGCCTTAAAAGAAGATTCTGACAATCCCGTTTACTACTGTCAATACGCAAATGCCAGAATAAATTCGGTATTACAAAAACTGAATAATGAAGATTTTAAATTTCAAATGCCAGATAAAAAAGATCTTGAGCTTTTAATATCAGATGAAGAAAGAGAGCTCATAAGCCTTATTGCAAAATATCCTGAAGAAATTGAATTTTCAGCTGAAACACTTGACCCTGCAGTAATAACCAAATACTTAATAGAGCTTTCGGCTTTGTTTCATAAATTTTACAATGCACAAAGAATCGCAGTGGAAAACAATTCTTTAAGAAATGCCAGAACTCTTTTAATTAAAACGGTTCAAGACTTAATAAAAACAAACCTTGAAATGTTTAAAATTACCGTTCCTGAAAAGATGTAAAAATGCTCTGCAAAATGCAGAGCATTTCTTTTCTATATTATAACAAATTTATGTCTTGTTATATGACATCCAATATTGATTGCAACAGGAAGTCCCGCTATATGAGTTGGTGCAGTTTCAATATTTACACAAAGCGCCGTACATTTTCCGGAAAAGCCCTGTGGCCCTATATCAGTTTCATTTACACGCTTTAAAATTTCATTTTCCATTTCAGCATAGTAAGTATCTGAATTTCTAATACTGACACTTCTTACAAGTGCTTTTTTTGCAAGAATTGCACAACCCTCAAAATCAGATCCTATACCTATACCCAAAACAATCGGCGGACAGGGGTTTCCGCCCGCTTTAATCACCTGTTCAACTACAAATTCTATAATATCTTCTTTTGATGCACTCGGCAAAAACATTTTTAAAGCACTCATATTTTCAGAGCCGAAACCCTTTGGACTTACGGTAAGTTTTATTTTATCACCCGAAACAAGCCTTGTATGAATTACCGCAGGGGTATTATCATCTGTATTTTCACGATTTTTAAGCGGATCTTTTACAATAGATTTTCTTAAAAGACCCTCTTCATATCCTTTTTTCACACCTTTATTAACAGCATCCTCAAAAAGTCCACCCGTAAAATGAATCTCCTGTCCAATTTCTGCAAACACAACTACAAGTCCGGTATCCTGACATATTGGTATGTCCAACTTTTTTGCCGCTGATAAATTATCACATATTATTCCCATTATCCTTTTGGGAAGTTCTTTTTCCTCTTCTTTTTCAGCCTTTAAAATAAGAGCACATAAGTCATTTGGAAGAATTTTATTTGTTTCAATACAAAGCTTCGCAACAACTTCTGTTATTTTATTCACATTTATTTCTCTCACAAAATCACCCATAAAAATAAGACGGCGTTAAACGCCGTACTTTTTATCTATGCCTTGAATAAGAAGATTTATGTCCGTCCGTATTTCTTTTTAAATCAACAAGCTTATCCTCACTGATTTTCTTAAACTTTGACATCATTTCTTCAAAAGTTTCAGGTTCATCCGATTTTTTCTCGGGCTTGCCATGCCAGACATTTGCAGGCCCTGTTCTGAAAGTAGAACGCTTAACGGGCTTTGCACTCTGTTCGTCCTCTTCAGACTGTGCTTTTTTTACGGAGAGGCTGATTTTGCCGTCCTCTGTAATATCAAGTACCTTTACCTTTACCTCTTGATCAAGTGTAAGAAAATCATGTACATCCTCAACATAAGCAGATGAAATTTCAGAAATGTGAACAAGACCCGTCTTAGACTCGGGAAGCTCGATAAATGCACCGAAATTTGTTATTCCAGAAACTTTACCGTCAACTATATCGCCGACATTAAACATTAACATATCCCCCAAAGGAAAATTATTTGTATCAGGAGTTTTCAGGATTGCCGTTTCGATATATTTTTTCATCGGGCATTGCATAGCCAAGCCTTTCCCTTGCAAGCTTTTCCATATACTCTCTTTCCTCAGTTCCACCCGAACTTGCAACCTTTTTAAGCTCGGCACTCTTCTGATTTACAATAGCAATCTGCTTGCGTAACTCCTCAATACGTCTGCGTTTTTCGCGATTGGAAGTACTTTTAGTTATTGCACCAGTAATAAAAAAGCTTGATACCAAAAATATAGATACGGCAACAATGAGGCTATGCTTACGCGGTTGTTTTTTATGCCTATGCATATACCTCACCCCTTATACACACTAATATATGAAATTATTATACACATATGATTGCAAGATTTCAAGCACATTTTAGTTGAAATCCGCTTATTTTCTGCAAACATAGCTCTTATATTATTTTTTCTTATTTCTAAACTGACTCTTCATACGAAGTTCGTGTGAAAGAATCTTTTTGCGAAGTCTAAGATTTTCGGGAGTTACCTCCAAAAGCTCATCCTCTTTTATAAATTCCATGCACTGCTCAAGCGATAAAACATCGTGCGGAACAAGCCTTAAAGCCTCATCAGAGCCTGCGGCACGGGTATTTGTCATCTGTTTTTTCTTACAAACATTAAGTGTAATATCCTCATCCTTTGAACATTCACCAACTATCATACCTTCATAAACCTTAACACCTGGACCTATGAACATCCTACCTCTATCCTGGGTATTGAACAGTCCGTAACCTGTACTTTCACCTGTTTCAGATGCTACAAGAGAACCCCTTTCTCTTGTTTTTATATCACCTTTATATTCTTCATATCCGTCAAACAAATTATTCATTATACCGTTTCCGTTTGTATCCGTCATAAATTCTGAACGATAACCGATAAGTCCTCTTGCGGGAATTCTGAATTCAAGATGAGTAGCTCCGCCATCTCTTGTTCCCATATTCTGAAGTTCGCCTTTTCTTGCACCGATTTTTTCCATAACCGCACCGACATAGGTTTCGGGAACCTCAACTATTAAAAGTTCCATAGGTTCCATAAGTTTGCCGTCTTTATTTTTTTTCAAAATCGCTTCAGGTCTTGAAACCTGAAATTCATATCCTTCACGGCGCATTGTTTCAATAAGAATTGATAAATGCAGCTCTCCTCTGCCGGATACTTTAAACGCCTCCGTTGTTTCCGTTTCCTCAACCTTCATCGATACATTGGTTTCAATTTCTTTAAAAAGTCGATCTCTGACATTTCTTGAAGTTACATATTTTCCTTCTCTTCCTGCAAAAGGACTGTTATTCACAAGAAAATTCATTGAAAGAGTCGGCTCATCAATTTTTACAAAAGGAAGAGGCTCAATACAACTCGGATCGCATATTGTTTCACCTATATTAAGATCTGAAATACCAGAAACACAAATAATATCCCCTGCAACACCCTCTTTTGCATCCACTCTTTTAAGACCCTCAAACTGATAAATTCTTGAAATCTTAACATTTTCCTGTGTTCCATCTGTACGACAAAGTACTACCTTATCATTTACAGAAAGCTTTCCACGTTCAATTCTTCCAACGCCTATTCTTCCAACATAATCATCATAATCAAGGCTTGAAAAAATACACTGAAGCGGTTCTTCAATTTCACCCTTAGGTGCCTCAATTTCTTTAATTATTTCTTCAAAGAGCGGTTCCATATTTCCCTCTCTTAAATCCGGATCCTTTGAAGCATAACCGTCCCTTGCAGATGCATAAATCACGGGAAATTCAATCTGCTCGTCATTTGCACCAAGCTCTATAAATAAATCAAGCACCTCATCTATAACTTCAGCAGGTCTTGCGCCGTTTCTATCAATCTTATTTACAACAACTATTACCTTTTTATTTAAACCAAGAGCTTTTTTCAAAACAAACCTTGTTTGTGGCATTGTACCTTCAAAAGCATCCACAAGCAGCAAAACACCGTCAACCATTGTAAGAATACGCTCAACCTCTCCACCAAAATCAGCGTGTCCCGGAGTATCTACAATATTTATTTTTATTCCATTGTGAAATACCGACGTATTTTTAGAGAGAATTGTAATTCCTCTTTCTTTTTCTATATCATTGGAATCCATAACTCTTTCGGCAACCTCTTCGTTGGCACGGAAAGTACCGCTCTGTCTGAGTAATGCATCAACAAGAGTTGTTTTACCATGATCAACATGGGCAATTATAGCTATATTTCTTATATCTTCTCTTAACTTCACATCATACCTCTCATTTTATAAAATATTATTCTATCACTGCATATAAAAATATTCAATATAGAACAGATTACAGCACTCAAATATTTTTTTGTTCATATTAGCTTATCTCAATAGTATAAATATAAGCATCCTCAACCGGATTTTCATAAAAATGAGGTCTTTTACAAATACGTTTAAATCCCATAACCTCATAAAGTCCTATTGCCTCCAAATTCGAAATGCGTACCTCAAGAGAAACAGTTTTTACCTTATATTGTTTATAATAATTCAAAATCTCCGTAAGAAGTTTTTTTCCAATTCCTTTTCTTCTATATTTTTTAAAAACAGCAATATCATAAATAAATACCTCATCCGCCGCCATATATGAACCTATATAGCCTGCAAGCTCATTTTCTATTTCCGCCTTAAAATAAACGGAAACACCATTTGAAAGTTCTTCCATAAGCTGTTTTTTTGAACGCGGACAGGAAAAACATTCAAACTCAAGTCGCTCCGCATTTTCAAAAAATGAAAAATCTGAAGTATTCACCAAAGATATTTTAAGATTTTGCATCATACCAGGTTTTTCCCGTACCCTCATCTGAAACAAGCTCAACCTTAAGTTTTACAGCACTTTCCATTTCTTCCTTTACAATTTTTTCAGCTTGCTCCTTTTCATCAATAGGCGCCTCCAAAATAAGTTCATCATGAACTTGCAAAATAAGTCTTGTTGTAAGACCCTCTCTTCTCAATCTATCATACACCCTTATCATTGCAATTTTAATTATATCGGCGGCAGTACCCTGAATAGGCATATTTCTTGCCACCCTTTCTCCAAAACCTCTTATCATTGCATTTGATGATGAAAGCTCGGGAAGATATCGTCGTCTTTGAAACATCGTTTTTACATAGCCGTCTTTTTTCGCATTTTCAATAGTTCTTTTCATAAAGCTTTCAACGCCCGAAAAGTTATGCAAATAGTCATTTATATACTTTCCCGCAACCCTTGTAGGAACGCCTATATCCTTTCCAAGTGAAAAAGCGCCTATTCCATATACAATACCGAAATTGACAGCCTTTGCATTTCTGCGCATTTCAGGAGTTATCATATTTTCAGGAAGATTAAAAACCTGTGATGCCGTGTGCGTATGAATATCCACATTTTCATTAAAAGCATACTGCATATTTTCATCATCTGAAAGATCGGCAAGCACACGCAACTCTATCTGGCTGTAATCTGCATCAATAAGTATACTGTTTTCTGCAGCTACAAAAAACTTTCGCATTTCAGCACCAAGAGCCGTGCGAACGGGGATATTCTGAAGATTCGGTTCAAGAGAGCTTATCCTGCCCGTTCTTGTTTCAGTCTGATTAAATGTGGTATGAATTCTTCCGTCACTGCAAACACAGGACAAAAGTCCGTCGCAATATGTGGATTTAAGCTTTGTATAAGAGCGATAGTCTAAAATATATTGTACTATTTCATACTCATCCTTAAGACTTTCCAAAACATCGGCAGCAGTAGACGCCTTTTTTCCTTTTTTTTCAATCCCGAGCTTATCATAAAGAATATTTCCAAGCTGTTTAGGTGAATTTATATTAAATTTCTCTCCTGAAAGCTCATATATTTTTTTCTGACATTCATAAATTTTTTCAGAAAGCATTTCTGAAAACTCTTTTATTCCTTCAACATTTATCCCAACTCCCGCAAGCTCCATTGAAGAAAGCACCCGTGCAAGGGGAATCTCAATTTTTTCCAAAAGCTCAAGCTGATTTCGACTGTCTAAAATTTTATAAAACACTTCACAAAGCGGTTTTAAAGCCTCTGTAAACAAGCATTCCCTTTCACTTGAAGCAGTAATTTCATATTCCTCGGCAAGTCTTTCAAGCGTATAATTTTTTCCATTAGGATTTATAAGATATGCAGCAAGAAGAATATCAAAGCGGACATTTAAAATTTCAAAACCATTTTTTTCAGCATATTTAAAAAGCTCCTTTGAGTCGCTTAAATATTTTGGAATATCATTATTCTCAAGCAGATTTTTCAATAAATTCATTTCTTCTTTTGAATCACAATTTATTTTTGAAATAACATTTTCTACAACTGCAAAGGCTTTTTTCAACTCACCATCTTTAAAAACACAATTAAGATAAAGTTCATTTATAGTTTTTGCCGTTTCTTTAAAATCCTCTTTAACTTCCAAAGGTTTATCGAGTTCTTTAAAAGTTTCAACATTTGCCGCATTTGAAAGTCCTAAGCGTTCAATGAACTTATACATTTCAAGTGAACGCAAAATAGCCGCCGCTTTTTCGTTGTCGGCTCCGCTTTTTTCATATTCGGAGTAATCCGTATTTATCGGAACGGCGGTATCTATTACACCCAATGTATAGGAAAGCCTTGCAAGTTCTTCATTTTCCTTAAGCTTTTTACGCAGATTTTCTTTAATATCAATTTTTTCGAGCTTTTCATAAATCTCATTGAGCGTACCGAATTTCAAAATCAGATCGGTAGCGGTTTTAGGTCCGACACCCGGAACCCCCGGAATTTTATCTGAGCTGTCGCCCTGAAGAGCCTTCAAATCTTTTAAAAGTTCGGGAGTAAGGGAATAATCCTCTTTTACCCTTTCAGGTGTATAAAGTATTGTTTCCTTTGTTGAAGCAAGGCAGACAGTAATTTTATCATCAACAAGCTGAAGGCTGTCCCTGTCGCCGGTTGCAATATAGCATATATCATCAGACTTTCCCGCTTTAGCCAATGTGCCTAGAATGTCATCCGCTTCAAAACCCTCAACGGACAGCGTTTTATATCCCAGTGCCTGTAAAAGTTCTTTCAGCACAGGCATTTGCTGCGAAAGCTCAGGCGGCATTGATTTTCTGCCTGCCTTATAGCCGTCATAAAGCTTATGCCTAAAGGTAGGAGACTTCAAATCAAAGGCAAAGGCTACCGCATCGGGTTTTAAATCTTCTTGCAACTTTAAAAATATATTTAAAAAGCCGTAAATAGCATTTGTAAATTTACCGTCCTTTGTCGTCAGCAGCTTAATTCCGAAAAAAGCTCTATTTACTATGGAATTTCCGTCAATTACCAAAAGCTTCAAAACTATTCCCCATCCTTTGAATTTTTATTATTATTTTTAGCATATGCAGCTCCAAGTGAAATAAATACTGTAAATAATGAAAAAAATATTATTCCCATTGTTCTATGCTCTTTTCTTGTAAAGCATATTATAGCCGCTATAAAATAACAAGCTGCAGCTATGTAATTTAAATTTTTTATAACCTTTTTCTTCATAATTATACCGCTATTTTAATATTATTTTATAATAATTATATCACACTTTATAAATGCCGTAAAAAAACAAAGGGCTTAAAGCCCTTTGTTTTTAATTCATACATTGATATTATGGTTTGTAATTTATAATGCCTGAAACATTATCACTTATTGTCTTACCTTTGCTTATTCGATGAGCCGATTGACTATGAAAAAAATTAAAATGTGTATACTCCGAATGTACCAAAAAATTACTTTCTATATCAGGATTTTTCATAATAAATTCTCCCATAATCAAAATTTTGGGCAACGAATATCTTTTTGAATATAACAATAAATTTATATCATTGGGCAAATCACACAAAACAGACATATTCTCTGCCGAGGAAATCAATTCTTGTTTTTTCAAATCATCAAAAGAATATTTATTAACAATATCCTTTTGAGACTGAGTTTTCCATAAAACTTTTTGAGTTTCTTTAAAACTTGTTATCAGATTAAATGAATTATTATTTGCAGAAAGAGCATCTCCATATAAAGAAATCTGATCTTTTCCTCTATAAGCAAATCTCATATTTTTCCATTTAAAAACATTAATAACACCATATTTATCTTTTTGTTTATCCCCCAACTTATATACATACATAGTATTATCAAAATCATTATTAAGATTTGAATACACATAAAGCACTGACGAATGTGCTATAAGCTCAAGTTTCTCTTTAGGAATAATCAAAATTTCATCTTCACTCATTCCCGCTTCTTTTAAAACAACGGTAGCCAGTTCCTCGTTCGTCTTATACTTATCTTCTTTTTTTAATGAAATAATAGAAATTTCTTTTTCTGATTTTCCAATAATTGTTGTTGCGTTTGATAAAAATCCTACCTGTATAACACCAAACAAAATATTCAATGTCAAAAAACGGATAATGATTTCCTTAAAATTTTCATAATACCACCTTCCATTTTCAATTTACTTTATAACAAGAATAACTTTTATTAACTATTTTGTCAATAAGAATTATTTATTTTTGTTTAATTTGCTCAATTGTCTTCTTTTGAAAAAATCAGTGATATTATCTGCTCTTCTCCCGTTGCCCTTGTTTCAACGGGAATATACCCGAGATAGTCCCAACCGTTCAAAAGATATTCCTCAATCACATCTTCTGCCGGCTCAAAGGAAGATTTTATCCCCTTTAAATAGCCATATCCCGAAAGCTGAGATTCAACTCTTACAAATTCAACCTTTTTCATCTGGGTCTCCTAAAACGCATTTTTAATATAATTTATACTGACGATTTTTTCACCGTCGGCATATACTTCACTTATATCAAAAGCGGAGGATTTAGATGTTTTAAAAGCCGCCAAAAACACGCTCGCAGCCGCTTTTACCCGACGCTGTTTTTCAACGCCGACATTTTCTTTTGCAGGCAAAAGAGTACCGTTTTGTCTTGTTTTTACTTCAACAAACCGAATAAACTCCCCATCCTCTGCAACTATATCTATTTCACCGACACGCACCCTGAAATTTGAAGCTATAATTTTATAGCCCATATCCCGAAGTGCCCTTGCAGTCTCAAGCTCACCGAGCTTTCCTATTTTTTCGGTTTTATTCAATGCTTTTCACCCAAATTTTTTAAAAAGCTTTTTCTATGAATTTCACTTATGCCGAATTGCTTTATTTTTTCATAGTGAAGCTTTGTTCCATAGCCCTTATGCTTTTCAAAGGCATATTCAGGATATTTTTCAGAAAGCTCAAGCATATACCTGTCTCTTGCCACCTTTGCAAGAATTGATGCGGCGGCAATACTTTTGCTTTTTGCATCACCCTTTATAACGGTAATTTCAGTAATACCCGTTTTCGGTTCACGGTTTCCGTCAATTAAAAGCAGTGAAGGTTTTATTTTCATACCCTGCACGGCTCTTTTCATTGCAAGAAAGGTCGCCTGCAAAATATTTATTTCATCAATTTCTGAAACACTTGCCGTTCCTATTGAAAAACAAACAGCCTTTTCCTTTATTTCATCAAAAAGCGTCTCACGCTTTTTTTGCGTAAGCTTTTTACTGTCATCAAGCCCTTCCGGCAAATTATTTTCATCCAAAATCACACATGCAGCATAAACATCGCCTGCAAGCGGACCTCTGCCCGCTTCATCGACACCTGCAACAAAAGCATAGCCCTTATTTATATATTCTTTTTCTAAACTAAAATCAGTCATTTATATCATCCAACGTTATTCTTCCTAAAAGTCCCTTTCTGAATTCCGTCAAAAGCATTTTTGAAACCCTTTCATAATCAGGCTCACCTCCACGAAGCATCATACCCCGTTTTTTTGCAATTTCGGTAAAGTAGTCAAGCGGGTCGTCGGCATTTTCTTTTGATACTCCATAGCGTGCAGAAAGGGCATTTGGATATTTACAGTTTATAAATTTTATAAACTCATAAGCTGCTGTTTCAATGTCAAAAACTTCATCTTTTACCGAACCTATAAAAGCCAGCTTAAAGCCGTCTATTTTATTTTCAATTTTAGGCATCAGTACTCCGGGTGTATCCGCAAGCAGAATTCCACCGCCTACATCGGCAAAGCTTATATCCCTTGTTACACCCGCTCTGTTTTCAACCTTTTTCTTTTTTGCACCGCTCATTTTATTGATAAATGAGGATTTACCCGTATTGGGAATTCCCGTTACTATAAGCTTTATGCCGCGATTCATACCATTTTCTTCATCTTTTTTTAGTTTTTCCGAGAATGCCTGAGCAACAATCTTTTTAAATCCGTCAATTCCCGATCCGCTTTTTGTATCAAGTGAAAAAGCATAGATACCGTGTTCTCTAAAATATGACAAAAATCTTTTTGTCTTTTCAGGATCAGCCAAATCTCTCTTATTAAGGACTTTAATAATCGGCTTATTTACCGCAATTTCAGTTATATCCTTATTATGTGATGAAAGAGGAGCACGACAATCAAGGATTTCTAAAATACCGTCAAAAGACGATGAAAGTTTTTTCATTTCCTTTAAAGTTTTTGCCATATGACCAGGAAACCATTGTATGTGTCCCTTTATGTTTTCTTTGTTTTCCATATTTCACCTATAAAAAAGGCGCATAATGCGCCTTATAATCTAACTATTGGTTTAAATCTTGACAGGCTGAAAATCGCCTTACCGACTATATACCGTTTATCAATCAATCCAACTGATTTAAAACGACTGTCGGTTGAATTATTTCGATTATCTCCCATTACAAAAAGCTTTCCATAAGGAACCTTAAGCGGAAACTGTACGTTGCCGAATTCCTCATTTTTTTCTTTAATATACGGTTCGTTTAGACGTTTACCGTCAACTATAATATCACCATTTGCTCTATCAATATCCACAGTCTGTCCACCGACCGCAACAACACGCTTTATCAATATTTCATTAAAAGCGTTAGGCTGTGAAATAACTACTATATCACCATACTTTGCATTAGGATTCGCTGCAGTCAAAAACAATCTTTCACCTGAATAAAGAGTGTTTCGCATTGAACTTCCGTTTACCACAGTTATTTTACCTATAAACATAAAAACAAAACATACGACAATTACAGATGTAGATATAACTGATGCAAAATCATAAAAATGTGAAATAAACGGCAATTTTTTATTTTTAATTTTTTCTCTATTTTTTGACATAGTTCACCGACCATTTTCCAATGGGAAAAATGCGAAAACGCACAACGCCTAAAATTTCTCTTTCATCAATAAAACCTACTGCAGAGCTTCGGGAATCAAAAGAATGATTTCTATTATCTCCCATAACAAACACACATCCCTCAGGAACTTTTAAAGGAAACGCCAAATCAAAAGAGCGGTTTGTCGGTGCAGCTATATAAGGTTCATTTAAAATCTGACCGTTAACAGAAACTGAGCCATCTGCAAAATTTATATCAACCGTATCTCCTGCAACAGCAATAACTCTTTTTATCAGCGGTTCATCCTGCTTGGTCGGCTTTACTACAACAATATTTCCACGTTTTATATTGAATTTCAAAGTGGTTATCGCAAGAACATTACCATCTTTGAGTGTCGGCTCCATAGATGAACCCGAAACACCTACTATTCTTATTAAGAATGTAAATATTAAAAGAATTATTATAAGAGCGCTGACAACTGCGGAAATCCACTCATACAGTTTTCTCATTGCCTGTCTTGTTTCTTTCTTTACAGGTGAAACACTTCCCCAATCTAAATTAAATTGTTCTATTTTTCTCATTTATACACTATCCGTAGTTATATTTAATATTTAAATTTTACTATAAATACGATTAAAACGCAAATAAAACCGCCATAAAGGCGGTTTTATTTATAAAATTTTACTTATCCGATCCGATAACTTCTTTTACCTTAGCAGCCTTACCGACACGATCTCTAAGATAATATAATTTTGCTCTTCTAACTCTACCTTTTCTTATCACCTTAATATCTCCGACATTAGGTGAATTATAAGGAAATACTCTTTCGACACCTACACCGTAAGTCAAACGTCTGACAGTAAATGTCTTCGCAACACCTTCGCCTCTAATTGCGATAACGGTACCCTCAAAAGCCTGTTCACGAGATTTGTCTCCCTCACGAATTTTAACCTGAACTCGAATAACGTCACCAACATTAAAAGGTGTAATTTCTTTTTTTAAGCAAGGCTCTACAACTGTTTTGATTAAATCCATTTTTTCCTCCATTTTTTATCGGCGTTCATAAACATCAAAACCATTGCCAGAGGACCGCCGGGTCAATCATATCAACTGCCGTTGGGAAGTGCCAACGCAAGTTCAGATATTTTATCATAAAGCATTTAATTATGCAATAGAAAAAAACTATTTTTTCAATTCATAAAAAAGGTTTAAAAATTCCATTTCTACAATTGCACTTTCTTTTTTCATTTGTTTAATATCAATATGTATTTCACTTACTTCTTTTTGAATATTGAGGGTAGGATGAAATTCCTTAAATTCAAAAAAAAGCATCGAATTATCAATATCCATAACCTCATTCCAATATGGAGGAGGAAAAGTTTCAACATTCGCATATTTTTGAAATATCACATTTTGTAACGCAACCTCAATTTCTTTAAACTTTGGAAAACGAATTTTAAGCGGTCTTGTCATATCACCTATATATGCCTCCGCACCATCGTGCAAAAGACAAGCAAGAGAAATCTTCGGTGAATTGCCGCGTGCCATACTTTCAAGTGCACAGTTTACACTGTGTGCACCAACACTGAAAAAATCTTCAAAATGTCCGTTTGCACGGGCAAGCATAGATAAAGCATGAGCAATATCATTTATATCAATATCTTCCATGCCCGGTTTTTCTGGATCAAAATATTTTCCACTATATGTAGAAATGTAAAATTGTTTTTTTATATCGTTCATGCTTTAAATAATATACCATAAATTACATAAAAACAATATTAATAAGAGTCTTTCAAAATTGTTTTTACAACATCTTTATGTTAAACTTTTTAAGGAAGTGAGCTTATGTCAAAAAAAGAAACTAAAACAAACGTTGTAAGAATTTTAGAAAAGCTGAACGCCGAATTTTTAATTCATACATATGATATTCCAGATAATGATTTTGACGGAGAAAAAATAGCGGAAACTTTAAATCAAAACAAATATCAGGTTTTTAAAACCTTGATTACAAAAGGAAAATCAGGAACATTTTATATTTTCGATATTCCCGTTTGTAAAAAGCTTGATATGAAAAAAGCTGCTGAATCTGTAAATGAAAAAAGCATTGAAATTGTATCTCCAAAAAGTCTTTTTAAGCTAACAGGCTATATCAGAGGAGGCTGCTCACCCATAGGTACAAAAAGAAACTTTAAAACAACATTTGACAAAAGTGCATTAAATTTTGAAACAATTTTCATTTCCGGCGGCAAGAACGGTATACAAATTGAACTTGCACCGAAATGGATTAATAAGGCAATCCTACCAAATTACGCCGATATTACTATAAATTGACGGAGAAAATATCATGCTTACATTTGAAGGCAAACAATTTCGCTTGGACGGAAAAGATTTTCAGATAAAATCGGGAGCAATTCATTATTTTAGAATAATGCCGGAATACTGGGCAGATACTTTAAAAAAGCTTAAAGCATGCGGTCTTAATACAGTTGAAACTTATATCCCATGGAATTTAACGGAAAAAATCCAAGGACAATTTGATTTCTCAGGCATACTTAATATCACACATTTTTTAGACCTTGCAAAAAAGGAAGGACTTTACGCAATCATTCGACCGGGTCCTTATATTTGTGCAGAATTAGATTTCGGGGGGCTTCCCTCTTGGCTTTTAAAAGACCCCAACATGAAAATCCGCTGTATGTATAAACCTTATCTTGACGCTGTTGATAACTATCTAAAAAAAATATCATCCGTTATAAAACCTTATATGCACACAAACGGCGGTAACGTTATTGCACTTCAGGTTGAAAACGAATATGGTTCTTTCGGTAACGATAAAAACTATTTAAATTATATTGAGGATTTATTCAGAAAAGAAGGAATCATAGATATGCTCTTCACCTCTGACGGTCCTGACGACAATATGCTTTCCGGAGGCACTTTAAAAAGCCTTATGCCTGCCGTAAATTTCGGATCTATGCCAAATTTTGCATTCAGAACTGTAAAAAAGCACAAACCTATGCCGTGTCCCGACTTTTGTGCAGAATATTGGGACGGATGGTTTGACTCATGGGGAACATATCGCAAAGAAAAACCTGCAAGATCACTGGCAGTTGCAAAAGATGTTGAAAAAATGCTTAATGACGGAGCATCTTTTAATCTTTATATGTTCATCGGCGGTACAAATTTCGGATTTACAGCAGGTGCCACAGATTTAGACAAATATTCACCAATATGCACAAGCTATGATTACGATGCACTTTTAAATGAATGGGGCGGATACACCGCAAAATACCACGCCATAAGAAAAGTTTTAACTAAAAACATGGAAGTAATACCCGAACTTCCACCTGAACCTTCAAGACAAAACATAGGAGAAATTGCACTTACCGACACAGCCGATTTTTATTTAAATTTTGATATGCTCGGAAAAAAATATTCAAGCATATCTTCCGATTATATGGAATTTTTTAATCAGAGTTTCGGCTTTATAAATTACCGCACAAAACTCTGCGGAACATATCACGGAAATATATTTTTAGAAGGGCTTCATGATAACGCATATATATTTTTGAATGGAAAACTTCTAAGTAAAATTTCAAGAAATGATAAAAAACAAAGTGTTAAATTGCATAAAATTTCAGGAGAAAATACTCTTGATGTTCTAGTTGAAGCAATGGGAAGAATAAATTACGGCTATAAAATGCCAGACAGAAAAGGGATTAAAACCATACGAATAGGGCAGCAAACTCTCTTTAATTATGAAATTTTCACTCTTCCTCTTGAAAATCTTGACGGACTTAATTTTAAAAATAATGCTAAAAAAAATATGCCCAAATTTTTAAAAGGCAGTTTTAAAACCGAAAGCAACGCCTCATGCTTTATTCATACAGATAACCTTTCAAACGGTATAATCTTTATAAACGGCTTTAATCTGGGAAGATACAGGAAAATAGGACCGCAGGAAGCTCTTTATATCCCCGGTTGTATTTTAAAAAGCACCAACGAAATCATTATTTTGGATTTGGACGGTTCAAATGCTGAAAGCATAATTATTGACAGTAAGCCAAATTTGAAAAAAAAGAGAAAGTTTTTAATTTAACCGCTTTAACCTTTCAATAGATTGTGATATACTTAACAAGTACAAAATAATCCGTAAAAACGGAAAATATATGGAGGAAATTATGGCAAAAATGGATTTCTCAAAGGAAACCAGACCCTATGTTCATTGGGATATTATAGGGGAATTTATGGTAAAGGCTTTTGTTAAAGCGGGACTTCCGGAAGAAGATGCAAAAATCTGTACCGATGTTCTTATGGAATCTGATCGCAGAGGTATTGAAAGCCACGGAACAAACAGATTTAAGCCTATCTATCTTGACCGCATAAATGCAGGTATTTTAAACCCGGTTACTGAAATTGAAATTTTGAAGGAAACTCCGACAACCGTTGTTATGGACGCACATGACGGTATGGGTATGGTTGCATCTCACAAAATGATGAAAATGCTCATTGAAAAAGCAAAGAAAAACGGTCTTGCAATGGGTGCAATTACAAATTCATCTCACTACGGTATTGCAGGATACTGGACCACTATGGCATCTGACGAGGGAATGATAGGAATTACAGGTACAAATGCAAGACCTTCAATCGCTCCTACCTTCGGAATTGACAATATGATGGGTACGAATCCACTTACATTCGCTTTCCCGACAGATGAAAAATATCCGTTCTGTCTTGACTGTGCAACTTCAATTGTTCAAAGAGGAAGAATTGAATACTATGCAAGAGACGGCAAAGATACTCCTGCAGGAATGGTTATAGGAAATGACGGTAACGCAATGACAAGCTCTCCCGAAATTCTTGATGCTCTTGTAAAAGGTAAAGCTGCTCTTGCCCCGCTTGGAGGCATAGGCGAAGAACTTGCAGGCTATAAGGGTTACGGCTATGCTGCGGTTGTTGAAATTCTTTCATCAGCGCTTACAGGCGGCTTATTTATGAAGGATCTTATTGACAAAAATCCTGACGGTTCAAAGAGACCATACCATCTTGGGCATTTCTTTATGGTTATAAATCCCGAATTCTTTATGGGTGAAAAAACCTTCAGAAAGACTACAGGTGAAATCTGCAGAGCACTCCGCAACTCAAGAAAGGCTCCAGGCGAAGAAGTAATTTATGTTGCAGGCGATAAGGAATGGGCGACCTGGGAGTACAGAAAGGATAAGGGTGTTCCAATGGGTGAAGCCGTTCAGAAAGACTTTATGAATATAAGAGACCTTTACAATGTAGATGTAAAATTCCCGTTTGAAGACTAATAAATTATAAAATAAAAAGACTTTGACAAAATGTCGAAGTCTTTTTTCTTTTAAAACCTTAGATTTAATTTTTGTTCACAGCTTTTTTGGTTACTTCTATCTTTCTATCTGCATAAATAACTACATCTTTTATTGGAAGCATAACTTTATCATTTTACATTTTTTTGTTACTGATACTATCTTCTTTTAACTATAGATATAAGTATATTTTTTTGTGCATATTATATTTTCTCCTAAACAATTTAGTTATTACTTCTATTTTTCACTCATAAGCTTTATATATCGTTTAAAGAATTTAAGACCATCGGAAATTGCGGAAATCGGCATTCTTTCGTTATTTGCGTGATTGAGCATAAGATATTTTATTTCATAAACATAGGGTGAAAAACGATAAATACTGTCGCATATTTCTTCATAATGATATGCGTCTGTACCGCCCATTACAAGATAAGGACAAACAACGGAGCCTTTAAACTGTCTTTCGCAGATACCCGACAACACCTTAAATGCACGGCTGTCCGTTTTTGAAATTTCAGACGCCTCTTTTCCCTTTAAAAATTCAATTTCCTTATCTTCATATTTCACATATTTTTCAATATGCTTTTTCACATCTGAAATTGATGTGCCCTGAAGCGTTCTGAAGTTAACCGTGATTGAAGGCGTCTGCGGAAGAGCATTTGCCGCAGGGGCACCACTTACCATAGTAACGGCTGTTGTGGTTCTTACCAAAGATGCCGCAGGCCCTATTTTTTTCATAACGGCAAGAAGAATCGGTTTTAGGATATTAAGATTGCAAAACAATAATCTTCCAAAATACGACATTCTTTTTCCTATTTCAGAGAACAGGTATACAACATAATCAGGAAGTTTTGCCTTAAACTGATGTTTTTCCAGGGCTCTTACCGCTTTTGTAAGCTCATATATTCCACTGTGCTTTGGCGGAGCAGAAGAATGCCCACCCTTTGTTTTAAATATTATTTTATAATCGGCATAACCCTTTTCAGCAATACCTATTCCGCAGAGTTTTGTATTCAGAAACTTTTTATATTTAACATCAATAACGGCTCCACCCTCATCAATTATGCTGTCAAGGTGAATGCCCCGTGCTTTTAAAATATCGGCAATCATCTGCGCACCGTTGCTCTCACCGGCTACAATCTCTTCATTATATCCAAAACATAGATATACCGTTCTTTTAGGCTGAAATCCCTCTTTCAAAAGCGTTTCCACGCTTTCAAGTACACCTATTAGATGAGCTTTCATATCAATGGCACCACGACCGAAAATATGTTTACCGTCATCAAATCCGGAAAATGCAGGATATTCCCATGCCGCTTCATCGGTTTCAGCGACAGGGACAACATCCTGATGAGATAAAAGTGCAATTCCGTCAAGCGTTTCATCACTACCCTGCCAAGTATATAAAAGTCCCGCTTTACCTATAATCTCTTTTTTTAAGTTTTTATGAATTTCAGGAAATGTTTTCTCAAAAAAATCATGCATTTTATAAAACTCGGTAAAATCTATTTTTGTTTCATCTGAATATGACACTGTTCTACATTTAATTGCACCACTAAGTGCCTTTCTAAAGTGCTCCACATCAACATTTTCATCAGGAAACGGTTTTATATTTTTCTTTTTAGGTTTAAACAATGCCGCCTTTATAAAAGTACATATTATTGCTACCGAAACTAACCCTACAAGAATCAAAAGCATTATTTCAAACTTGCTCATATTACCTCCTATTCAACTACAACCGCATTATCTGAAAAACACATTAAAAGTTCCGTTTTAAGTTCTGAACAAGATTTTACATATTTACCTAAAGTTTTATATTGCTTTGTATTTTCAAAATAAATATAAACCGGCAATCCATTTTCAGAATTAAACTTTTCAATTATATTATTAAGCATTGATATATCTTCATTTTCCGTTTTAAATTTTACAAAAACGCCCTTTTTCTTTTTTCTTTGTGGATTTATTTTAAATTCACGCTCGTATTCTTCAACAGATGTGATACTTTCTAAAAGAAGTTCTGCACCGTTTTCAAAA
Source organism: Candidatus Fimenecus sp. (assembly GCA_052169395.1). Classification (GTDB taxonomy): domain Bacteria; phylum Bacillota; class Clostridia; order Oscillospirales; family Acutalibacteraceae; genus Fimenecus. The sequence continues at coordinate 475,509 of JBQNCN010000001.1, forward strand.
TCAGTTGAAATTCTTCCCTTTATAACCACAATATTTCCTATTTCCAAATACTTATAATATTCCAAAAGCTTTTTAGGAAATACCAAAACCTTTAAGGAAGATCTTTCATCTTCAATCTCAAGAAATGCCATATTTTCATTTTTCTTCGTTGTTCGTCTTCTAACATTTGAAATTATTGCAAGAACACTGATGATTTCATTATCTTTTATTGGGGAATCTGCCGTTCCAGCCTTTGCAGCAAGATATACGGGTTTACAGCCAAGTTTTTTGAATCTTTCCCTATAAGCTTTTAGCGGATGTCCTGAAATATAAAGTCCCGATATATCCTTTTCCATAAAAAGAATATCCGCTTCATTAAATTCAGCCATCCTTTCAGGCTCAAAAAGCTGAGGTGAATTTCCTTCAGATATTTCAAAAAGTCCAAGTTGTCCTTCAATATTTCTTCTTTTTTCTCCATCTAAAATTTCTAAAATTTTAGATAAATTAACGAGACATTCTCTTCGGTTAAGTCCAAGAGAATCAAATGCACCTACCTTAATCAAGGATTCAACAGCACGCTTATTAAATTCGCCATTATAACAACGATTACAAAAATCATAAATATCTTTAAAATCACCGTTTTGTTCACGCTCTGCAATAAAAGAATTTACAAAGCCTGCACCAAGCGTTTTAAGTGCGGAAAGTCCAAAACGAACTGAACCTTTATCAACTGAAAAGCTTAAAAAAGAACGATTTATATCAGGCGGCAAAAGTTTTATTTTCATCTTTGACAGTTCATCCGTATATTCAGCAATCTTATCCAAATTATCCATTACAGATGACAAAAGTGCCGCCATAAATTCAGACGGATAATTACACTTTAAATAAGCAGTACGATAGGTAATTATTGCATACGCAGCACTATGCGATTTATTAAAGGCATATGAAGCAAATGAACTCATATCATCAAAAATAGAATTTGCAATATCTTTTGATATTCCGTTATTTACGCAACCTAAAATTTCATATTTCCCATTTTTATTCTTAAGACCGTTTACAAAATATTCTCTGTTTTCTTCCATAACATCGTGCTTTTTCTTTGACATTGCACGTCTTACAATATCAGCTCTTCCGAGAGAATAACCGGCAAGTTTTCTGAATACTTCCATAACCTGTTCCTGATAAACAAGACACCCATAGGTAACACTTAGAATATCTTTAAGTTTCTCAGTTTTATAAGTTATATTTTCCGGATTGTGTCGATTTTTTATATAAGAATCAATTTCATCCATAGGTCCTGGACGATAAAGCGAAATAACCGCAATAATATCTTCAATATTCTGCGGCTTAAGACGAGTAATAACACGTGTAATACCTGCACTTTCACACTGAAACACACCATCAGTTTCACCACGTGACAGCATTTCAAAAGTCAATTTATCATTAAACGGAATTTTTTCAATATTAAAATTCGGATTTTTTCTTTGTATTTCCTTTTCGGCATCTGAAATAACCGTAAGTGTACGAAGCCCGAGAAAATCCATTTTTAAAAGTCCAAGCTTTTCATCAATTGTCATTGTAAACTGAGTTACCGGGTTTCCGTCATTTACAGCAAGCGGAACATAGTTATAAACAGGCTTATCAGTAATTACCACTCCGGCTGCATGAGTTGATGTATGTCTAGGCATTCCCTCTACCCTTTCAGCAACAGATATTATTTTTTTAGCCCGTTCATCCGATTTAACAAGCTCTCTTAATTCAGGAGTTTTTAAAAGAGCATCTTTTATGGTAATATTCAATTCCCTCGGAATTTTTTTAGAAATGGAATCCACAAACGAATATGAATATCCCATTGCTCTTCCTACATCCTTAACGGCAGCTCTTGCTGCCATCGTTCCAAATGTTATTATCTGTGCAACATAATCTTTACCATATCTTCTAACAACATAATCTATGACCTCTTGACGCCTAACATAATCAAAATCTATATCAAGATCAGGCATTGAAACTCTTTCAGGATTTAAAAAGCGTTCAAAGATAAGTCCGTATCTTATCGGATCGACACCTGTTATACCCATACAATAAGCAGCTATGGAACCTGCACCAGAGCCACGCCCAGGTCCTACTGGAATTCTGTTCTTCTTAGCATAGGCAATATAATCGGCAACTATAAGAAAATAATCTATATATCCCATTTCTTTTATAACTGAAAGTTCATATTCAAGTCTTTCGATATATATATTATCCGGATTTTCACCATAATGTCGTTTCAATCCCTCATAACACTTATCTCTAAAATATTTAAAATGATTAGGATTACCTTCAATTTTAAAGAAGGGAAGTTTTGTATTACCATATTCAAAAGATACGTTACATCGATTTGCAATCTTCTCGGTATTCTCTATCGCCTCAGGATATGATAAAAAAAGCCTTTTCATTTCCTCTTCCGTTTTAAGATAAAAATCATTAGAAGTAAATTCAATACCTGATGAATCATTTACTGTTCTTCCGGTTCCTATAGAAATTAAAACCTTTTGAACTTCTGAATCATTTTTTTCAACATAATGAACATCATTTGTTACAACAAGAGGAATACCCGTATCCTGAGATAATCTGTTCATTTCTGGAATAAGCCTTATTTCTTCCTCTATTCCGTGATTTTGAATTTCAAGAAAATAATTATCTTTACCAAAAGTTTTTTCATACCAAAAAGCCGTTTCTTTTGCCTTTTCATATTCTCCCGCAAGAAGAAGTTTTGGAACTTCTCCCGCAAGACATCCTGTCAGACAAATTATTCCTTCATGATATTTTTCTAAAAGTTCACGGTCAATCCTCGGCTTTGTATAAAAGCCTGTCGTCCACGATTCAGATACTATTTTTATCAAATTTTGATAACCGATATTATTTTCACAAAGTAAAATCAAATGATAGCGTTCACTATCTATACCGTGTTCCTTTAAAAATCTTGAACGGACTGCAACATAACATTCACAGCCTATTATAGCCTTAATGCCATTTTTTTTTGCTGTATCATAAAAATCAACAGCGCCGAACATATTACCATGATCGGTAATTGCTACGGCGCTTTGCCCTGATTTTTTCACTGCCTCAAACAAATCTCCAAAACGACAGCAGCCGTCAAGGAGACTGTATTGAGTATGAAGATGTAAATGTGTAAAGCCCATATCCTTTACATATCATTCCTTATAATATCATCCAAACTTTCTCTGTTAATAATAACTTTTTCAGATTTACCATCAGTTAAAATTACAATAGGTCTTCTTGTTCTGTTATAATTAGATGCCATACTGTAACAATATGCTCCTGTTGATAAAACTCCAACCAAATCTCCCCTTTCAACTCTTTGAAGTCTTGCATTTTCCTGAATTAAATCTCCACTTTCGCAGTTTCTTCCCGCAAGGGTTATAATATCATTTCTTTCTTCTTTAGCCTTATTGCAACACACCAGCTCATAATCAGCCTTATATAAAATATACCTCGGATTATCCGTCATGCCTCCATCAACTGAAATATAAGTTCTTACTTCCGGAATTTCTTTTCTTGAACCTACCGTATAAACCGTTATAGCCCTCGTTCCAATCAAAGACCTTCCCGGCTCAATCATAATGAAAGGTAATTCCATATCTCTTTTTTTACATTCCGCTTTAACCGACTCTGAAACTCGTTTCACATATTCATAAAAAGGAAGAGGATTATCGCTTTCACGATATTTAATAGCAAATCCACCGCCTAAATTCAAATCTTTAATATTACAGTTATACTTTAAATTCATATCAGATATAAAATCAATCATTATTTTTCCTGCCAGCTCAAATGGCTCAACATCCATAATTTGAGAACCTATATGACAATGAACCCCTGTAAGAGAGATATAATAAAGCTTTGTACAAAGAGCAACCGCCTCCTCGGCCTCACCTGTTGAAAGCGCAAATCCAAATTTTGAATCAATCTGACCTGTTTTTATAAATTCGTGTGTATGAGCTTCAACACCGGGTTTTATACGCAGCATTACATTAACACATTTTGAAAGAGACTTACCTGTTTTTGAAATTTCATACAATTCTTCCATATTATCGGCAACAATTCTGCCTATGTCATTATTTATAGCAAATCTAAGTTCCTCAGGAGTCTTATTATTTCCGTGAAAAACTATTTTAGCTGCAGGAAATCCCGCCTTAAGTGCAGTATATATTTCCCCCTCGGAGACACAGTCAAGTCCCAATCCTTCCTGATTTGCTATTCTGCATATTTCAAGACACGAAAAAGCTTTCTGTGCATAGCATACCATACCGTTTCCGTTATAGTTATCCTTAAAAGATTTTACAAACTGCCTTGCATTTTCTCTAATTCCGTTTTCATCATAGCACACAAACGGAGTCCCGTATTTCTTTGCAAGCTCAACCGTATCTGCACCGCCTATAGTAAAATTACCCTTTTCATTTATTCCGTAACTTTCTGATAACGCCATATATTTCCCCTATATAATAATCTTTTTTATTGTATTTTTTATTTCTGAAATTCCGTTGCCCTTAACATCATTTTTTATAAACTTAATATCATATTCCGCTAGCGCCTCTTCAAAATATTCAGTCCGTTGCCTATCCTCAGTTTTATTAAGCTTATCACACTTGGTAAGCACTACAAATGACTGTGTAAAATTTGCCGCAAAAGAAAGCATAAGACGGTCAAGCTCCGTAATATCACGACGCACATCCAAAAGACAAAAAACGCCTTTTATAGCCCTGCCGGAAATCAAATAGCTTTCGGTTATTTCTGAAAATCTTTCTCGTTTAGCTTTAGATCCTGCGGCAAATCCGTAACCCGGCAAATCCACAAGTCTAAAACTTTTTTTACCATCATTTACCTTAAAAAAATTCACAGTTGCAGTTTTCCCCGGAGTTGAACTGACCTTTGCAAGTTTTTTTGAGCCGCCAAGCATATTTATAAGCGTACTTTTTCCGACATTGGATTTACCGCTTATTACTACTTCCGGCAAGTTATCCATAAATCTGTCGAGGTCTTTTTTTAAGCCTATTGCCCGTTCAAATTCAAAGCTTTGATATTTTATCGCCATTTTTTATATCGACCTATCTTATATTATTAAAATCAGCATAATATATGCCGCAAAAAACATTATAACAGTTAATAAATTATTTAGATTATTATATCTTTTAAATAATCTAAATATAATATTTATAATATTATAAAAATCCTAACAATCTCACCTATTATTTTACAAGAACTAAATCAAGTACCTCGAAGGCTTTTTTCACAGGTATAAATTTAATATTCTTCTTAACAACCTCATCAACTTTATCAAGATCGGGAAGATTTTCGGCGGGAATTATTACCATATCAATCTTATGCGTATAAGCCGCCATAGCTTTTTCTCTAAGTCCTCCAATTGCAAGAACATTTCCCGTAAGAGTTATCTCACCCGTCATTGCAATATTGCTTCTAACCTTTTTGCCTGTAAGTGCTGAGACGATTGCCGTTGTAATTGTAATTCCCGCAGAGGGACCGTCCTTAGGAACTGCGCCCTCAGGAAAATGAACATGAAGATCAAATGTTTTATAAAAATTCTCATCAATCGGGAGTTTATCTGAAATCGACCTTATATATGAATAGGCAAGCTGTGCAGACTCTTTCATAACGCTGCCAAGAGAACCTGTAAGCTCAAGTTTTCCCGTGCCTTTCATCGTGACTGCTTCAACCTTAAGCATATCTCCGCCGACAGAGGTCCATGCAAGTCCATTTACAATGCCTACCGAATCCTTTCGCTTCAGATCCTCAGATTTATATTTTGCCGCACCTAAAAGCTTTTCTAAATCAGCGGACTTCACTGTGATTTTTTCACTTTCGCCTGAAACAAACTTAACAGCCTCTTTTCGCATAATTTTTGCAAAAGTACGCTCAAGACACCTTACTCCTGCCTCTCTTGTATAATTTTCTATTATAGCTCTAATAGCAGAATCTGTTATTTTAAGTTTTGCAGCAGTAAGCCCATTTTCTTCCAGCTGTTTTTTTATGAGATGTTTTTTTGCAATATTGAACTTTTCCTCCGCAGTATATGACGGAAGCTCAATAACATCCATCCTGTCAAAAAGAGGTGCCGGTATTAAGGATGCATCATTTGCAGTTGTAATAAAGAGCACCTTTGATAAATCAAACGGAATTTCAAGATAGTGGTCTCTAAAGGTTGTGTTCTGTTCGGGATCAAGTGCTTCAAGAAGTGCGGAAGACGGATCTCCCTTGTAATCGGAACCCAACTTATCTACCTCATCAAGAAGAATAAGCGGATTTTTACTTTTTGCCCTTATCATTGCTTCAATTATTGCACCAGGCATTGAACCGATATAGGTTTTTCTGTGTCCTCTTATTTCCGCCTCATCTGAAACACCTCCAAGGGAAAGGCGTTCATATTTCCTATTAAGTGCCTTTGCAAGAGATTTGGCTATTGAGGTTTTACCTACACCTGGAGGTCCTACAAGACAAATAATCTGTCCCTTTACATTTTCGGTTAAATTTCTCACGGCTACAAGTTCTATTATTCTGTTCTTAACCTCTTGCATTCCGTAATGGTCATGATCAAGAGCTTTTCGCACCATATCAATTTTCAAATTATCCTTTGTAAATTTATTCCATGGAAGCTCCAAAACCTTGTCAAGGTATGACCTTAACACCATTCCGTCAGGATTTGATGTAGGAATTTCTGAAAGTCTTTTACAATCTTTTAAAAGCTTTTCTTCGCTCTCTTCATTAAGCTTTAACGCCTTTATTCTCGTTGCATAATCTTCTTCATCATCATCTTCTCCCTCTCCAAGTTCTGCAGAAATTTCCTTCATCTGTTCACGAAGATAATAATCTCTCTGATTCTGATCAAGACGACTCTGAACCTTATCGTGAATTTCTTTTTCTACCTTTATAACCTTTATTTCCTTCAAAAGAATATCTTTTAAAAGTTCAAGTCGTTTTATAACATCAAGTTCGTCTAAAATTTTCTGTTTTTCAGAATATTCAATCTGAATATTTGACGCTATGTAATCCGCCAACTCTCCACAAGTTTTAATATCTAATATTCTTGATAAAAATTCTGCAGGCAAACGTGGTGCTTCATACGAATAATCCTCCGCCACCTTTTTAGTTGCACGCAAAAGTGCAAGACGGTCAATTTCGTTTACACTTAAATCCTCTTCATCCCAAAGTTTGTTTATACTTACAGTGAGGTATGGAGAAAAGCTGTCAATACTTTTAAGATTCGCTCTATATTTACCCTCTACTACAGCTCTTATTACCGTGTCTTCAGGGCTTTTGGAGAGCTGCTTTATTTCACAAACAACACCTGTTTCACAAACAGTATCTATAGAAATATTTCTTTCAAATACACTTTTTTGTGTTATTAAAAATATTTTTCGACTACCCTTCATTGCCTGCCTTAGTGCAAGTACGGAAATTGTACGTCCTGCATCAAAATGAAGCACACTGCCAGGGAACATAACCGTTCCACGAAGAGCAACGGCCGGCATTCTCAAAAGGCCATCATCAAGAGATACAGGGCGATGTTTTAAATCTATTATATCCTCATGGCTTTCAATATAGCCTTCCGACATTGATAGATTTTCTTTATTTTCGTTATTCATCTACACTTCTCCACAATATATTGAATTTTTATTTTAACATTGAACAGAAGAAATTACAAGAAAACAAAAAGGACCTGTCAGGTCCTTTTTATCAAGCTTTAAGATTTTTTTGCGATTCCATTTTAAGGTAAGCGGTTATGAATCCATCAATATCTCCGTCCATAACAGCATTTATATTACCCATTTCAAAACCTGTTCGGTTATCCTTAGCAAGAGTATATGGCATAAATACATAAGACCTTATTTGAGAACCCCATCCTATTTCTTTTTGATCACCCTTTATATCTGAAATTTTATCAAGATGTTCTCTTTCTTTAATTTCAAAAAGTTTTGATTTAAGCATTCTCATTGCAACCTCTCTATTCTGGTGTTGCGAACGCTCTACCTGACAGGCTACAACTATGCCGGTAGGAATATGTGTAAGCCTTACAGCGGAAGATGTTTTATTAACCTTTTGTCCTCCCGCTCCGGAACTTCTATAAACATCCATTTTGATTTCAGCAGGGTCTATTTCAATTTCAATATCATTATTTATTTCCGGCATTACCTCAACCGCTGCAAAGCTTGTATGACGCCTACCTGCACTGTCAAAAGGAGAAACCCTTACAAGACGATGAATTCCATTTTCCCCCTTTAAAAATCCGTATGCATTTTCGCCCTCTATAAGAATTGATGCGGATTTAAGTCCCGCCCCATCACCATCAAGTGTATCAAGTGTTTTGACAGAAAATCCATTACGCTCAGCCCATCTTGTATACATACGAAAAAGCATTTCAGTCCAATCCATCGCTTCAGTACCGCCTGCACCTGCATGAAAAGTTAAAATCGCATTACTTCCATCATATTCTCCCGATAAAAGTGTTGTAAGAGACATATTTTCAAGATGCTTTTCGAATACATCAACTGCTTCGGTGCATTCGCCTACAAGACTTTCATCACCCTCTTCATCAGAAAGTTCAATCATAACGCTTGCATCATCATATTCCATCTTCAGTTTTTCATATTTTTCTACAAGATTTTTTAATGTAGCAACTCTTTTCAGCACTTTCTGAGAACCTTCAAGGTCATCCCAAAATCCGTTTTCAGTTTCCTTTTCTTCAAGTTCTTTTATTTCATTCTTCATTTTTGAAAGTCCAAGAGCTTCAGATAAATCTAAAAGTTCCTGTTCATTAGATTTAAGCCTTTGGTTTAATTCTTCATATTCAAGCATAAATATTCCTTTATTTGATATAATATAGTATTATACACAAAACAATATATATTTGACAAGTAAAAGCGATACTTTATGTATCGTTTTAATGTCATTCTTCATCAATGCCATCAAGTTCAAGCACATCTTTCGCCTTTAAAGTTTCCATTGTAGAAACAGATTTGAGTTTTTTAGTGATTATGTTATTTCTCTTAATCGCCTTATCGATATTATTCCCTGCTGTATTAATACTGTTCTTTGTTTTTTCAAGAATATCCGCAAACTTGTCATATTGCGATTTTACTGCAGAAAGAGTATCCATAACCTCCCCAGCTTTTTTATTAATTGCAACTGTTTTAAATCCAAGCGCAAGAGAATTTAAAAGTGCCGCCATAGTAGAAGGTCCTGCAAGCATTATTCCATTTTCACGCATTTCGGAAACAAGCCCGGAACCGGTACTTAAAATTTCAGCATAAAGACCTTCCGTTGCAAGATATAGTATTGCATAAGGAGTTGTTATCGGGGGATTTATATACTTTGTTTTAATATCTTTAGACTCGCTTTTCACTCTCGATTCAAGAGATTTTTTAGCAGCCTTTGCCGTTTCAAAATCACCGGACTCTCTTGCAGCAAGAAGTCTTTCCCAATCTTCTTTAGGAAATTTAGAATCTATTGGAAGATAATAAAAATCATCTCCCTGTCCTGTAGGTATACGCACTCCGAATTCAACTACGGAGCCGTCCTTTTCTCCACACTTTACATTTTCATCATACATTGACGGAATAACATCATCCAAAATACCTTTCAGCTGAATTTCAGCCCAGGTTCCTCTTGATTTAACATTTGTAAGAACACGATTAAGATTATTAACATCCGTCGAAAGCTTCTGCATTTCACCCAAAGACTTATATAGATTATTAAGCTGAGCCGAAACAGTTTTAAAGGAAGAATCCAGCCTTTCTGAAAGAGTTTTATCAAGCTTTTCATTCACCGTTCTCCTTATTTCATCAAGCTTTTTTGAATTTTCCTCACGAATTTTATCAAGAGATTTTGTAACAGTTTCATTTATTTTTATACTCTGTTCATAATTTTTTTCAGTCATTTCTGAAAGTTTTTTGTTAAGTGCTTCAAGTCTTTCATTTTGAGTGCTTGAAATAAAATTAAGACTTTTAACCTGTTCCATTCTGGAGGCACGTTCTTCCTCAGCAAGACTTTTTTCAATTCCTCTTGATATATCTAAAAATTCATTTTTCAACTTATCAAACTCACTTGTACTGTTTTTCTTTTTCAAAATTGAAATCCCAAAAAAAATTAAAAGAACCAGAACTATCAACAATAAAAATATAACAATCATATAATCCATTTTTATCTCCTTGAATTTTTATATATACATAATTATAACATAATATATATGCAATAAAATCCTATTTTTAAAAGTATAGAAAACAAATTATTTATATGATAAAATAGAATAAATATTATCAAAACAGAAGAACATGAAAAAACTTTTTTTAAAAATCATTTCAATGCTTATAGCACTTATATTTACCATGCTTTCCTTTTCAAGCTGCAGTATAATACAGAAAAAAGAGGGAAAGGTATTTGCCTTTCCCATTTCTGAAGAACCTGTTTCACTTGACCCTCAGATTTCAAACAGCAGATGTGAAAAAACAATAGTACAAAATATTTTCGAAGGACTTTTAAGAGAAACAAAAGAAGGAACTATCGTTCCAGCTGCTGCAGAAAAAATTGAAAAAAGCGATGATGGACTTACATATACATTTAAGTTGAAAAAAAGTTTGAAATGGGAGCTTATTTCTTCACATAAAGATCTTTTAGGTGATAACTACAACGAAACATTTAACAAAGCTGTATATGCTGACGACTTTAAATTCGGCATTGAACGTTCTATGCTTCAAATTACAAAATCTCCATACAAATCATTATTTAAAAAAATACAAGAAATCTACACTATTGATAAACATACACTTGTTATAAAACTTAGTGTACCTGATGAGAATCTTTTAAATTCACTTGCAACTCCAGGAGCCTTCCCTTGCAATAAGGATTTTTTTGAAAAAACAGGAGGCAGATACGGACTGGATGCAAAATATTTACTTTCAAACGGTCCTATGACAATGACAAGATGGTCACAAGGCGAAACCATAAGAATAAGAAAAAATGAAAGCTATGACGGAAAATTCGTTTCAAAACCGACTGCTGTCAATTTTTATATAAATACAGATGCCTCACGTATTCCAAATAAACTGAATGATGAAATATATGATGCCGGAATTTTAAATTTACAACAATTTTCAGAAATTAAAAAGACTTACAATTTCAGTATTTCAGAAATTAAAAATACTACAATGTCTTATATTTTCAATTATCAAAATGAACTTACAGCAAATCCAAACTTTAGAATGGCATTTGCAAAAGCTCTTAACACAAAAAAAATATTAGCAGACGAAAATAAACACAATCCTGCAAACGGTATAATTCCACCATACTTATCTTTAAACGGTATAAATTACCGTAACAAAGTAGAATCTGTAAATTCAATTCCATATGATATACGAAATGCAAATGAACTATTCAAAAATGCGCTTAATGAAATAAATAAAAATTCTACTGAAATCACTATACTTTGTTCAAAAAACGATGACAACTTTATAAAATCAGAAATTCAATCCGTTGAAAAAGCTCTTGGAGTAAAGTGCCTTGTAAGTGTAAAAAGCGTTTCTTGGAACGAACTTTTTGCATCAGTTAAAGACGGTAATTTTGATATAGCTTTTATTCCAATAATTTCTCAAACCGGAAACGCTGCAGAATTTATAAAAAGAATAGATACGGCATCATACTCTTCAGGTTTTGATAATCAATTTAAAAGCCTTGTCAAAAATCTGGAAAACTCTGAAAGCATAGAAAACACTTTGCTCTTGGAAAAGCACATTATTACAAATGCCCTTATAATTCCTGTTTATTTCGAATCAGAAAGACTTCTTCAAAATAAAAATACTGCCGGTCTTTGGATAAGTAAAGACGGTGAAATAATCTTCTTTGACGGTATAAAAAAATGAAAATAAAAAAGCTTAACATAAATTTTTTCATAAGCTGGATTGCCGTTTTATTAATTCTTTCAATAATATTTATATTTTCAAATGAAAACGGTGAAAAAAGCACATTACACTCAAGCAGCATAACAAATTTCTTTCTCAATTTTTTGAAAATTGAATTTTCTCCAAACGCAAATTTTATAATACGAAAGTTTGCGCATTTCAGTGAATATACATTTTTAGGTATAGCCTTTTACAATGCCTTTTTAAACACCTTTGAAACAGTAAAAATCAAACTTCCTATTTATGCCGCGGGATTTTGCGCTTCACTTGACGAAATACACCAATATTTTATATCAAGCAGAGCCGCAACAATTGAAGATGTCACTATAGATTTACTGGGTAGCATATTCGGAATATTTATATTATATTTTATAATAAAGATAATAAAGAGTATTAAAAAATGCAAAAAAAAATAAAAATCGCAATAATAGGCGGCGGTGCAAGTGGAATCATGTGTGCCGCAAGACTCATTACAAAAAAATGCATAGCGGATATTACCATCTTCGAAAAAAATAATCGAATTTTAAAAAAAATAAATATAACGGGAAATGGCAGATGCAATATTTCAAACGAAAGAGTTTCAAGCCACGGATTTTATAATAATGATGATTTTGTTCTGCCGATAACACGAAAATATAACGATAAATTTATTTCAAATGAATTTTTAAAACTTGGAATGGCTATCATTAAAGATAGTGAAGGTAGATATTATCCCGCTTCCGACGATGCAAAGTCGGTTGTTTGCTGTCTTACCAATGCTGTTTTAGGAAAAGTCAATTTACGAACAAATACCCCTATAAAAAAAATAAAAAAACAAAACGGCGTTTTTTTTATAAATAATGAATATTTTGATGTTTTAATTCTTTCCGTTGGCGGAGCCTCAACAGAAAAACTCGGATGTAGTGGAGACTGCATTTCTTTAGGCAAACTTTTAGGATATAAAACTGTTAATCTTATGCCGTCTTTATCCGGGATAAAATCATCCGACTGCGAAAAATCACTTGTTGGAATAAGACAAAATGCAAAAGCAAAGCTTTATAAAAGTAATAATTTAATAGCAGAAGAATATGGTCAAATTCAATTCAATGAAGGAGTTCTTTCCGGAATTGCAATTATGAATTTATCAAGATTTATTAATGGCATTGATGATAACTATTATATATCACTTAACTTTAAAGAAAAAAAAGAAGTTTTTGCATTTTTAAAACAATGCCCTTTACAACTTACCATAGGCGATGCCATGCTTGGTATTTTAAAAAGACCTCTAGGAAACTACATATTGAAAAAAACCGGAATAAGAAAAGATACACCTCTTTTCAAGCTTTCAAAAAAAAATTTACATGAAATCTCAATTCTGACGGAAAACTTAAAATTTAAACTTCAAGGTGTACGAGATTTTGAATTTTCACAGGTAAGTAGAGGTGGGCTTGACCTTAACGAATTTAATAAAGATTCTTTAAGTTCAAAAAAAGATGAAAATTTTTATTGTATAGGAGAAGCACTTAATGTTGACGGCGCTTGCGGAGGTTTTAACTTGCATTTTGCATTTGCAAGTGCATATCTTGCCGCTGACAATATATGCAAAAAATTGAATGATTAGAATAAACGAAATTAAATTAACTCTAAATGATGATGAAAACATACTTAAAAATCGTGCAGCAAAAAAACTGCACATACCTGTTTCCGCTATAAAAGAATACAGTATTTTTAAAAAGTCAATAGACTCCAGAGATAAAAACGATATTAAAATTGTCTATTCTCTCAATATAAGCCTTGACGGAGATGAAGAACACATTGTAAAAAAATTAAACAATAGCGGGATTTTTACTTGTAAAGAATACAGATATGAAATTCCCGAAAACAAAAGAACAAGTATACTTCCACCTGTTATAGCAGGCTTCGGTCCTTCCGGTATGTTCGCTGCGCTTATACTTGTAGCAGCAGGAATAAAACCTATAATTTTAGAACGCGGAGAAAAAGTTGAAGAAAGGGAAAGAACTGTTTTAAACTTTTTTAAAAATGCAGATTTAAATACTGAAAGCAATATTCAATTCGGAGAAGGCGGTGCAGGTGCTTTTTCAGACGGTAAGCTAACAACCGGCATAAAAGACAAGCGAATTAAATATGTATACGAACAGCTTGTACGCTTTGATGCGCCAAAAGATATTTTATATTCTGGAAATCCTCACATAGGGACAGATCTTTTACCTAAAACCGTAAAAAAGTTAAGAGAATATCTTGAAAATTGCGGTGCAATCTTTCATTTCAATACCGCACTTACAAATATTATAACCTATAATAAAACTATACAGGGAATAACCATAAAAAATTCTGATGGTAGCCTTAAAGATATTGAAACCGACTGTCTACTTTTATGCACAGGTCATTCCGCAGACGATACGATAAAAGTTCTTCACCAAAGCGGAGTTAAAATGGAACGCAAACCGTTTTCGGTAGGGGTAAGAATTGAGCATAAACGTGAATTTATAAATAAAGCTCAATACGGCGCTCAATATTTAAATCCTAAGCTGCCAACAGCCTCATATAAAATGGCGTGTCATCCCAAAAATAGCAGAGGTGCATATACTTTTTGTATGTGTCCCGGCGGTACGGTAGTTGCAGCACAAAGTGAAAAAAATACAGTTATTGTAAACGGTATGAGCAGATATAAACGGGACGATGAAAATTCAAACTCTGCAATTTTAGTCGGCATTGACCCTGAATTTTTTCCAGACGGTAATGAACTCACCGGCTTTTCACTTCAAAGGGAAATTGAAAAAAAAGCATTTTTACTTGCAGGTTCAAATTACACTGCACCTGCAGAGACAGTAAAGGATTTCCTAACAGAAAACAATGCTCCTTCACACTTAGGTTCTGTAAAACCCAGTTATCCTTTAGGAATAAGCCTTTGTAATTTACATCGAATCTTGCCCAAAAAAATTTCTGAAACTCTAAAATATGCTATCCCACAAATGGCAAAAAAACTTACAGGGTTTGATATGGATGATGCTGTTTTAACAGCTCCGGAAACACGTTCATCTTCACCTGTAAGAATTTTAAGAGATGAATTTTTTCAAACAAACATAAGGGGACTATATCCTTGTGGAGAGGGTGCAGGCTATGCAGGAGGTATAATTTCCGCAGCTTGTGACGGCATTAAAGTTGCAGAAGCGGTTTTATGCGACGAAAATTAAAAAACTATTGACAATAAAATTCAATTGCGTATAATCAAATTGTAATAAATTGGTGTGATTGGAGAAATATTATGTCCATCTATAATTTTAATGTTAAAAAAATTGACGGAACCGAATTTCCTATTTCAAAAAATACCGGCAAGGTAATGATTATTGTAAATACTGCAACAGGCTGCGGATTTACTCCTCAATATAAAGAGCTTGAAAAAATGTATGAAAAATTTCACGATAAAGGACTTGAAATAATAGATATTCCCTGCAACCAATTTGCAGGACAAGCTCCTGAAAGTGATGAAGAAATACACAACTTTTGTACTCTTAAATATCATACACAGTTTCCGCAATTCAAAAAATCTGATGTAAACGGTGAAAATGAACTTCCGCTTTACACCTATCTAAAAAAACAAAAAGGTTTTGAAGGCTTCGGAACAGGTGCAAAGGCATTTGCAATGAATATAATGCTCAAAAAAATTGACAAGGACTATAAAAATAACTCAAATATAAAATGGAATTTCACAAAATTTGTAGTTGATAGAAACGGACAAGTTGTCGCACGCCTTGAACCGACAACACCTATGAAAGAGCTTTATGCTCTTGTGGAAAGTCTTTTGTAATGGAACGATTTGATATTGCCATAATAGGCACAGGACCTGCAGGAATTTCCGCTGCAATAACTGCTAAAATACGAAATAAAAAAATACTGCTGATTGGAAATTCCGATATTTCAAAAAAAGTAAAAATTGCAGAAAAAATAAATAATTATCCAGGGCTTCCAAAAATTTCCGGAAAAGAATTTTCGGCAAAACTTAAAGAACATTTAGATACTATGAATATTCCAGTCACTGCTGACAGAGTTTCCACAATTTATGCTATGGGCAATTATTTTGTCATACAAGCCGAAAATAACCTCTATGAAAGTAAAACCGTAATTTTAGCAACAGGAATGACAATGTCAAAAACACTTCCTAATGAAGAAAAATATTTAGGTAAAGGCGTTTCATATTGTGCAACTTGCGATGCTCCTCTTTACAAGGGGAAAACTGTTATAGTTATAAGTTTTTCAAAAAATGGAGAAGAAGATGCAAATTTTTTATCTGAAATTAGTAAAAAGGTAATATACATTCCCGTTTATAAAGGAGAATCAAAACTCAATAATAATATAGAAGTAAAAAAAGAAATTCCTCTTGAAATTATTGGAAATTTAAATGCTAATGGTATAAAAACTAAAAACGGTAAAATAACAGCAGATGGAATTTTTATTTTTAGAGAAAGCATATCTCCGCAAAATCTTGTCCCCGGACTTAAAACGTATAACTCTAAAGTTCTAGTAGATATTGATATGAGAACAAATATAAATGGACTTTTTGCCTGTGGTGATATTACGGGAAAACCTTTTCAATATGTAAAGGCGGCAGGTCAAGGAAATTCAGCAGCACTTTCCGCAGTAAGTTTTCTTGACAGACAAAAATAAATAAGGAGTTTAAAATGATTTCAAAATTAAAAAACAACGATTTTTCAGCTGTTCTTAAAAGTCCTTTTGCAGCAGTGGATTTTTCTGCAAGCTGGTGCGGTCCTTGCAAAATGCTTGCACCTGTAATAGATGAGCTTTCCGAAGAACTTTCAGATGTTGATTTTTTCACCTGTGATATTGATGAAAACAACACTCTTGCATCAAGTTTTGGAATAAGCAGCGTTCCAACTGTAATACTTTTCAAAAACGGCAAAGTAAAGGCAATGACAGTAGGTTTTAAACCTAAATCAGAACTTAAAAATTTTATAGAGAGTAATAGATAATGGGGAAATACGATGCATTGAAATTGGAAAACCAGCTTTGCTTTCCGCTTTATGCCTGTGCAAGAGAAATTGTAAAGGCATATAAACCATATCTCGATAAAATCGGTCTCACCTATACACAATATATTACAATGATGGTGCTTTGGGAAGAACCTAAAATAAATGTAAAAGAACTCGGCAAAAAGCTCTATCTTGACTCCGGAACTCTTACTCCGCTTTTAAAAAAACTTGAACAAAAAGGTTTATTAAGTCGCTGCCGCAGCAAAGCAGATGAAAGAGTTCTCATAATAGAAATTACTGATAAGGGGCTTTCTTTAAGAGACAGCGCTTTAAGCATACCTAAACATCTCGGAGCCTGTGTCAGTGTTTCAAAAGAAGAAGCAAATACACTTTATAAGCTGCTTTATAAAATGATAAAACATATTGAAGAATAAAAAGGTCTGTAAAATAGACCTTTTTATTTTATAATATCCAAAACAATATCTTCATCTTCAGGTTGATATTCCGAAATAATATATGCCGTATTAAAAAGTTGAACTGCCATTTCGACTTTTTGTGAAAAACTCGTATATAAAGTTGCTATTTTTTCACCCTTTTCTACACTGTCTCCAAGTTTTTTATTTAAAACAATCCCAGCACCCATATCTATTTTATCACTCAAAGAATTCCTTCCTGCACCCAAAAGCATACTGCATACACCTATTTTTTCTGTATCAAAATCAGCTATAAAGCCTTTTTCTTTTGCATAAATTTCAATTTTAAATTTTGCTTTTTCAAATTTATCACCGTTCTCAATAAAACTTAAATCACCTCCCTGTGCCAAAACGAATTCTTTAAACTTTTTAAAAGCTCTTCCGCTTTCAATTATTTGTTTTGAATTAACAATCGCTGTATTTTTTTCAATATCTAGACACAAAATCTGCATCTCTGCACAAAGTTCAACACAAAGTTCATATAATTTACCTTTTTTATTTCCTTTTAAAATTTCTACCGCCTCAATAATCTCTAAATTATTACCAATTGCATTTCCAAGCGGCTCATTCATATTCGTAATTAATGCACAAATGTTTCTTCCGTTTCTTTTACCTATTGAAACCATAGTTTCAGCAAGCGCCTTTGCATTTTCAAATGTTTTCATAAATGCACCAGAACCGCATTTTACATCAAGCAAAATATTCTTATCACCTGCAGCAAGCTTTTTGCTCATTATTGAAGAGGCAATCAATGGAATTGAGTCTACAGTGGCGCTAACATCACGAAGTGCATACAGTTTTTTATCTGCCGGAGCAATATTTTTTGTTTGTGAAACAATCGCAATTTTATGTATATTTACCTGTCTTATAAAATCCGAATTTGACATTTCAGTCTTAAAATGCGGTATACTTTCAAGTTTATCTATGGTTCCACCGGTAAAACCGAGCCCTCTTCCGCTCATTTTTGCAACACCTATGTTAAGTGCTGCCACCATAGGAGAAACTATAAGTGATGTTTTATCGCCTACACCACCTGAACTGTGCTTATCACAACAAACAAACGGTATATCTGATAAATCATAAACATCCCCCGACTTTGCCATTGCAATTGTAAGACATGATGTTTCATAATCTGTCATACCGTTAAGCCTTATCGCCATAAGAAGAGCAGATACCTGATAATCCGGAATTTCATCTTTTACATATCCGTTTATAAAAAATGATATTTCTTCTTCTGTTAATTCACCGCATTTTTTCTTTTTATCAATAATATCATACATTCTCATAAAATCACCTATTACATTTTAACATAAAACCGCTCCATTTAAGGAACGGTTTTATTCTTTTAATATTCAACTTTAATTTCCGCAATATCTGTGAGACTCATTTGATATTCAGGCTCTATAAATGCACTTTTCATTATTGCAAGTGCCGCATCTATGGAAGTAAGACAAGATGTTCCGTCCTCCACAGAAATACGCCTTAATTTAAATCCATCTCTTGACGGAATCCTACCATGAGTAGGCGTATTTATAATAAGTGAAACCTCTTTAGTTTTAAGCATATCCGCAATATTCGGACTTTGTCCCGTAAGCGGATTTACAAGTTCAACTGAAATCCCCTTTTCTTCAAGAGCTTTTTTTGTTCCTTTAGTTGCATAAAATTTAAAATCGGAATTTTTAAATTCTGATAGAAGCTCCGCAACTTCTTTTTTATCCTTATCACGAACTGTCACAATGATTTTACTATTCTTTTTAAGCTTTGTTCCTGCTCCTTCAAAAGCTTTTAAAAGTGCTTCATTATAGTTTTTTGAAATACCTAAAACCTCTCCCGTAGATTTCATTTCAGGCCCCAGTGAAACATCTGCACCCTTAATTTTTTCAAATGAAAATACGGGCATTTTAATTGCATAATAACCTGAATTTTTATAAAGTCCAATTCCATAGCCTAAATTCTTAAGCTTTTCACCAAGCATACATCTTGTCGCAATAGAAATTGCAGGCACACCCGTTACCTTACTTATATAAGGAACAGTTCTTGAAGAACGTGGATTCACCTCAATTATATAAACCCTTTCATTTTTCACGATAAACTGTATGTTCATCATTCCTACAACATGAAGTGCAGCGGCAAGTCTTCCCGTATAATCAATTACAGTTTTAATTACCTTTTCAGAAAGTGTTGATGCCGGATAAACTGAAATAGAATCTCCGGAATGGATTCCCGTTCGGTCAATATGTTCCATTATACCCGGTATCAAAATATCTCTACCGTCAGAAATCGCATCAATTTCTACCTCTTTTCCCATTATATATTTATCTACAAGTACGGGATGTTCCGATAAATCGGGAATAATCTTTTCAATAACGCCCATAAACTCTACAATATCATCATCCGATGCCGCTATCTGCATTCCCTGACCACCTAAAACATATGAAGGTCTTACAAGTACTGGATAACCAAGCTCATGCGCCGCAGAAATGGCTTCATCTGTCGTAAATACCGTATGCCCCTTTGGTCGTGTAATATCACAATATTCAAGAATTTCATCAAAACGTTCACGATCTTCAGCTGCATCTACATGGTCTGCATCCGTTCCTAAAATCCTCACGCCCAAATCATTAAGCGTTTTTGTAAGCTTAATAGCGGTTTGACCTCCAAATTGAACAATTGCTCCGTCCGGCTTTTCAAGTTCAACAATATTTGTAATATATTCTGCCGTAAGAGGCTCAAAATATAGTTTATCCGACACATCAAAATCGGTAGATACTGTTTCAGGATTATTATTTACTATAATTGCTTCACAACCTACTTTTTTTAATGCCCAAACAGAATGAACAGAACAATAATCAAACTCCACACCCTGTCCTATCCTTATCGGTCCTGAACCTAAAACAATAATTTTACGCTTATCTGTCTTTGTTTCAACTTCATTCTCAACATCATAGTCGGAATAATAATAAGGTGTTTGTGATTCAAATTCCGCCGCACAGGTATCAACAATAGAAAAGGACGGAATGATACCGTAAAGTTCTCTTAAATGCTTTACCGCCTTTTCGGAAATCCCCGTATTATTTCCTATAACATCATCTGTAAAACCAAGTTTTTTTGCTTTCAAAATAGTTTCTTTATCAATAGCACCTTTCATAAGATGCTTTTCCATATCCACAATAGTTTTAATCCTGTTTAAAAACCACATATCAATTTTAGTGATTTCATAAATTTTTGAAAGCGGAATATCTTTGAAAATTGCAGCGGCAACCATAAACGCTCTCATATCATCTATATTTGAAAGCTTTTCCATTATTTCATCAGAAGAAAGTAAAACAAGTTCAGGTAAAAGCATAGATTTTATATTACACTCAAGCGAATGAAATGCCTTTTGAAGTGCACACTCAAAGGAACGTGAAATAGCCATAACCTCACCCGTTGCTTTCATTTGAGTGCCTAGGCTTCTGTCTGAATTTACAAATTTATCAAATGGCCATTTAGGAATTTTAACAACGCAGTAATCAAGTGCAGGCTCAAAACTTGCAAATGTTTTTCCCGTTACGGCATTGGGAATTTCATCAAGTGTAAGTCCCAAAGCAATTTTTGCTGCAACCCTTGCAATAGGATATCCCGTTGCTTTTGAAGCAAGTGCTGAAGACCGAGAAACTCTCGGATTAACTTCAATAACTGCATATTTAAAGCTGTTAGGGTGAAGTGCAAATTGTACATTACAACCACCCTCTATACCAAGTTCTGTAATTATATTAAGAGCGGAAGAACGCAGCATTTGATAATCTTTATCTGTAAGCGTTTGAGAAGGTGCAACAACAATTGAATCTCCCGTATGAACACCTACGGGATCAAAATTTTCCATATTGCATACTGTTATACATGAGCCTGCACTGTCTCGAATAACCTCATATTCGATTTCTTTCCATCCGCTTATACATTTTTCAATAAGCACCTCATTTACTCTTGAAAGACGCAAACCGTTTGTGCAAATATCTATAAGCTCTTTTTCATCGTACGCAATTCCACCGCCTGTTCCTCCAAGTGTATATGCCGGACGCACAATAACGGGATACCCTATTTTTGAAGAAAAATCTACCGCCGAAGATACATCATGAACCACAAGAGATTCGATAACCGGTTCTCCGATTTTTTCCATTGTATCTTTAAATTCCTGTCTATCCTCAGCCTTTTTTATAGATTCCGCCTTAATACCTATTAAACGAACATTATTTTTTTCAAGCACTCCAAGCTCAGCAAGTTCCATCGCAAGATTAAGCCCAGTCTGACCGCCTAAAGACGGTAAAAGGCTGTCCGGTTTTTCTTTTTCAATAATTTTTGTTAGGGTAGGAATTGTCAGAGGCTCAATATATACTTTATCGGCAATATCTCCATCAGTCATTATTGTTGCAGGATTTGAATTTACAAGCACAACCTCACAGCCCTCTTCTCGAAGGCTTCGACATGCCTGAGTACCTGCATAGTCAAATTCTGCCGCCTGTCCGATTATAATAGGTCCTGAACCTATTACCATTACCTTTTTTATAGAAAGGTCTCTCATTCGTATCTTCCACCTTTGACTGCTCTTAAAAATTTATCAAATAAAAACGAAGTATCTCTTGGACCTGCGTTCGCCTCTGGATGAAACTGTACCGTATAAACCGGGAAATCATTATATTTAATACCTTCCACAGTCTTATCATTCACATTTATACAGGCTATTTCGGAATTTTTTGGAAGAGGCTCGGCACAAACCATATATCCGTGATTCTGTGTTGAAATAAAAGTTCTATCAATATCAGAAAATTTAACAGGATGGTTCGCTCCTCTATGTCCGAATTTCATTTTTTCAGTTTTACCACCATTCGCAAGCGCTGTAAGTTGATGTCCCAAACAAATAGCAAAAATCGGAATCTTTGAAAAGCAAAGCTTTTTTATCTGTTCAATTTGAAATGTGCATTTTGCAGGATCACCCGGTCCGTTTGAAAGCATAATTCCATCATAATTTCCCAAAAGAATTTCTTTGGCAGAAGATCCCGCGGGATAAACATCTACAATACAGTTTCTTTCCACAAGAGAATTTATAATATTATATTTTGTACCATAATCTATAAGAGCTATTTTAAATCCGTTGTTTGCCGCTCCATAAACTGTTTTTATCTTTGTAGAAACACTTTCAACAAGTTTTTCCTGACTAAATTCTCTTATTTTTTTATAAAGCCTATCCTTATCTGAAATATCATCAGTAATTATTCCTATCATTGTGCCGGAACTCCGCAATTTTTTAGTAAGAGCTCTTGTATCAACATCACAAAGACAGGGAATATGATATTCCTTCAAAAGTTCATGCAACATCCCCTCATTTCTGAAATTTGACGGAGTATCTGACATTTCTCTTATAATAAAACAAAGAGGTTGAAGCTTTTCGGACTCAAAGTCCTCACGCTCAACCCCATAATTGCCTATCATCGGATAGGTCATTACAACACCTTGCCCTGCATATGACGGATCTGTTAAAATTTCAATGTAGCCGGTCATAGAGGTATTAAACACAACCTCACATACCGTTTCTTTAAAATCACCACGGCATTCACCTTTGAATACTGTGCCGTCTTCAAACAAAAGATACCCTTTCATTAAACGCCTTTTTATTATATAATCACTTTAAAAATTTTATCATAACATTATAATTTTTTCAAATAAAAAATATGAATATAAAAGATTGCATTATTATAAAAGAAGACCGAAAAACTCTATCTTTAACTGTTAATAAACAGCTGAAGGTTGTTGTTAAGATGCCGAAATCTTACAACTTGAAAAAAGTTGAAACTTTTATAAATTCTCATCTAAATTTTATTGAAACCCAAAAAAATAGAATCATCGAAGAAAATATATTTTTCGAAAAATTTTCAAATGAAGAATTAAAAAAACAAGCAAAAGAAATAATACTTCCGCTTGTAGAAAAATATTCAAAACTTATGAACGTAAAACCATCTTATGTACATTTTACTAAAGCTAAATCACGCTACGGATCATGCAATTACAAAAAAGGAATTTGTTTTTCTGTTTATCTTATAAGATATTCGGAAACAGCAATTTCATCAGTTGTAGTACACGAGCTTGCGCACATAAACAATATGAACCATCAAAAAGCTTTTTATGATACGGTGCTTAAATATATGCCGGACTACTTTGAAAGGCAAAAAGAACTAAAAAATGATTTTTAATGTTGGGTAAAAAGAAAATATAATAACTGCTATGGGCAATTTATTACAATTAGGTTGAAAAAATGTTAGAGGTTTCTGTTTTTTAGTAAAAAGCAAAAACCTCAATATACAGCAAAATTTCTAAAATCCGCTATATATCGAGGTTTTTAATGTGGGGTGGAATATCGGGTTCGAACCGACGGTCTCCGGTTCCACAGACCGGCGCTTTAACCAGCTAAGCTAATTCCACCATATTTAAAGACAGTGTCTTCAACGAATTGATATTATAAATGTAATATCAGAATTTGTCAAGAAAAGACCTGTCTTTTTTCTTTATATACTTAAAAATAAAACATTTCTTCAAATTGCTTATCTAAAGCAACGCAAAGAAGAAGTGCAAGCTTTGCCGTGGGAACAAACTCTCCCCTTTCAATAGAGGATATTGTATTTCTCGATACGCATACCATATCTGCAAGAGCCTGCTGAGAAAGGTTTTGTTCCTCTCTGAATTTTTTTAGATTATTTTTTAAAATAAGTTTATTGTCCATTATTTTCCTATCTTTTCACCAACAATACGCAAAATATATAATACAATCCAACCTACTAAAAGTATTATTTCCATAATACCAATCCATATATATCTCTTATTTTTCAGCCTTGAATATAAATATAAATTTTCAACTGCCATTATCGAAGTATATACACACCAAATTTCAATATTAGCCTTATTATATAACAACAAACTTATAAGAGCAAAAAGCATACATACTACGCCACCTACAGCTTTTGCATACTTTGATGCCGTTCCGATAACGACACGCTCCATTTCGTCTAATCCCTTATCTTCATTCTTAATCTTTTCCAAAATTTCTTTTTTATCCATTTTTAATCCTCTTATGACAAGTTTACTTGTCATAGGTATGATAGCATTGCAAAATAAACTTGTCAAGATATTTTGATAAAAAGCAAAAAACGCAGGCAACGCCTGCGTTAGATTTTGAAAAATTATCTCTTTGAGAACTGAGGTGCTCTTCTTGCGCCCTTGAGACCGTACTTCTTTCTTTCTTTCATTCTCGGGTCTCTGGTTAAAAATCCTGCCGCTTTTAAATCATGACGAAGAGTTTCATCGAACTCACAAAGAGCTCTTGAAATTCCGTGACGAATTGCACCCGCCTGACCGGTTACACCACCACCGGAAACATTGACAACAACATCAAACTTTGAAGCCGTATCCGTCAAAACAAGTGGCTGACGAGCAACAGTTTTTAATGTATCAAGACCAAAATATTCTTCAATATCTCTTCCATTGATAGTAATTTTACCATCACCTGCATAAAGTCTTACTCTAGCAACAGATTTTTTCCTTCTGCCTGTTCCGTAATAGAAAGGATTTGATTCGTACATTTAATTCCCTCCCTTAAAATTCTTTCACTTCGGGTTTCTGAGCAGCGTGTGTGTGCTCTGCACCCTTAAATACATGAAGTCTTGTGAGCTGCTTTCTTCCAAGAGAGTTTGCAGGAACCATTCCCTTAACCGCCTTTGTTATAACAAACTCCGGCTTTTCCTTAAGAAGAGTGCCGTACTGCACTTTTTTCATATTTCCGATATAACCTGTGTGATGATAGTACATTTTCTTTTCTGCTTTTGCGCCTGTGAGAACAACCTTTTCCGCATTGATTACAATTATGTTATCACCGCAATCAACATGCGGTACAAAAATCGGCTTTCCCTTTCCTCTTAAAAGATCAGCTGCAGCAACTGCAACTTCACCAAGAGTTCTTCCCTCAGCGTCAAGAACATACCATTTGCGTTCAATTTCCGCTGCCTTCGGCATGAAAGTTGACATAATCATTCCTCCGTTTTTAAATTGCTTGCATATATTACAACTGAAAAAGACTTTTGTCAACCTTAATTTTAATAAATTTGTTTTATTTTTTATATTAAATCGTTTTTTCTGTTGTTTTCGGCTTTTTTTACCGTTAAATCTCTTTCTCAAAATATATAAAAGTAAGTTGAAATTTGTATTACAATGCTTATAATTATAATTATAGTTTATATAGGAGGTTAGTATGATATATTATACATTCAACCGAATAGGTATAAAAAGTGAGGCCAAACAGCTTCTACAAAACAATTCACTTTGGTTTAAGGCATTTTTCACTATATTTCCCGTCTTAATTTTTGCAAATTTTTCATCCCAATTTCAAATTTACAGATATATTTATCTTATACATAAATATGGAAAAAATTTTTTCTTACAAAACCTTCCTAAAACAAGTACAATTTATCTTGCAAATCTTTTATACGCTTTAACCTTTTTAAGCATTCCGTTTTTTATTTCCATTTCAGGATATTTTCTTAATATTTTAAGGCAAAAAAATCCAAATTTTACAAGTCTTTATAAAGAAACATTTAAAAATTTCGGTAATTACTTTACAATTTCAATAATAAGCGGAATAATAATATTTGCATCATCTATGGTTTTTATTATTCCGGGAATTATTGCCTCTATGATTTTAAGTCAGATAAATTATATAATTCACGACAATCCCGATCTTACTCCGACACAAGTAATGAAAATGTCACAACTTATGACAAAAGGATATAAATGGCAACTTTTAGAAATGTATGTAAGTTTTATAGGCTGGTATTTACTTATCCCACTTACATTCGGTATTATTTCAATATACATATATCCATATTTTGAAATAACAAAAGCAATGTACTATGAAAATCTTAAAAAACTTGCAATAGAAAACGGCGTTATTGCCGCCGAAGCCTTTATCCCCGCAACAGAAGTTAAACACATGGGAAATTTAAATAATTGAAGGATTATATAATCAAATTTAATAAACCTGCTGCAAAAAATCACAGCGGATTTCAAAGAGAAGCCCTTTCCATTGGAAACGGCTTTCTTGGTATAAGTGTTTTTGGAGATCCGTTATCCGAACTCATTCAAATAAATGAAAAATCTCTTTGGACGGGAGGGCCTTCAAAAAAAAGACCTGATTATAACGGAGGAAATAAAAACAACGGATATAAAACGCTTTTAGCTGTTCAAAAAGCAGTAAAAGAAAAAGATATTTTAAAAAGCAATAATAATATATCAGCTCTTACAGGTGAAAAAAACGGATATGGAGCATATCAAAATTTAGGCAATATAAATTTATCAATAAAAAATAACGGTAAAATTAAATCATACGAACGATTTCACAATATAAGTTGTGGTGAAATCGTAACAAAATTCAAACTTGATAATAATAATATAACAAGAAAACACCTTGCATGTTTTTCACATAATGTTATTTTAACGCAAATAACAAGTATGAAACCCATTAATTTTACAGTTGATTTAAAGCTTGCACATAAAGCAGAATATATTTTTTGTGAAAATTCAATATACGGATTTGGAGCTCTTGAAGACAACAATTTACAGTTTGGAGCATTTATTAAAATATATGGAAACGGAAAGGCACATAATATTGGCGACAAGCTTGTTATTGAAAATTCAACAAATTCATATATTGCTTTTACTGCTGAAACAAACTATTCAGACAACTATCCGATTTACAGAAACGGAAATCCGAAAGAAAAAATCAAAAAAACAATACAAACCTTTGAAAAAAATAGTATTGAAAAAATAATCAAAAACGCCTCAAAATATTATAAAAGCCGTATAAACAAATTTGATATTGAACTTGGCGGAAAATATAATGGAGAAACATCAAAAGAGCTTTTAAGAAATTATAGATACGGAAAAAATAAATCTTTAAAAAGATATCTTGAAGAACTGCTTATCCAATATGGCAGAGCTTGTATCATCGGATCTTCATATAAAGATGAGGTTCTACCTGCAAATTTACAAGGAGTTTGGAATGACAGCAATACACCTATATGGAGTTCAGACTATCATCTAAATATAAATTTTCAAATGATATATTCACATTGTGCCTGCACAGGACTTTTTGATGAAATGCAGCCTATGCTTCGCTTTATGAATGCACAAAGAGCTCCAGGACGAATTACCGCAGAGCTTTACCATGGCATAAAGTCAAAGAAAAATGAAGAAAACGGATTTATATGTCACACACAATTAACACCATTCGGATGGACATGTCCCGGTTGGAATTTTTATTGGGGCTGGTCCACAGCAGCAGCCGCTTGGGCGGTTTATAAATGTTATGAATATTATGAATATACAAACGATTATAATACCTTAAAAAATGAAATTTATCCGCTAATAAAAGAAAGCTGCACATTTTACATGAAAAACCTTATATATGATGAAAAAAATGACAGGCTTTTAAGTACTCCCACATATTCACCTGAACAAGGACCTATAACCAACGGAAATACTTATGAACAGAGTCTTATATATATGCTTTTTGATATAGCCGAAAAAGCTGCAGATATAATCAATGACTTTGAATTTTTAGCAAAAATCAAAAAAATAAAAAGCAAACTTAAACCGCTAGAAATAAATAAAATTGGTATGATAAAAGAATGGTATAATGAAGATGATTGGTTTAGCGGAAGTTTTTCATGGAAATTTATGAAATCAACAAAAAGACAAAAACATCATAGACATGTCTCTCATCTTTTAGGTCTTTATCCCGGGAAATTATTTGAAAATAACGAAACACTTTTACTTGCAGCTGAAAAATCCTTATATGACAGAGGCATAGGAATAAGAGGTCCCGGATGGTCAAAAGCTTTTAAGTCTTGTCTTTGGGCAAGACTTAAAAATGGTGATAATGCATACAAAGAATTTTCCAGTCTAATCAAACATAATATTTATATTAATATGAAAGATTTTCATCCGCCATTTCAATTAGACGGTAACTGTGGACTTACAAAATCCGCCTGTGAAATGATTTTATATAATGGAAAAAATAACATTGAATTTTTACCTGCATTACCAAAAGAATGGAAAAACGGAAGTATAAAAGGAATTTATGCAACAAATAAACAAAAATTTAATTTCACTTGGGAAAATGGAAAAAAAACAAAATAAAAGGCGGTTATTCCGCCTTTTATTTAATAATTTTTAAAAAATAAAGGAAGATGATTTTCATCTTCCTTGGAGGCGACACCCAGATTTGAACTGGGGATCAAGGTTTTGCAGACCCGCGCCTTACCACTTGGCTATGTCGCCATATTAACTTCTAAAAAACAGGGCGTATAAACGCCCCTTTCTATGGAGCGGACAACGGGGCTCGAACCCGCTACCTCCACCTTGGCAAGGTGGCGCTCTACCAGATGAGCTATGTCCGCAATTGCTGGTGCCTCCGATCGGAATCGAACCAATGACACGAGGATTTTCAGTCCTCTGCTCTACCAACTGAGCTACAGAGGCAAAGGTGGCGACCCGAATCGGACTCGAACCGACGACCTCTTGCGTGACAGGCAAGCGTTCTAACCAACTGAACTACCGGGCCGTTTGTGGTGGGAACAACAGGGCTCGAACCTGTGACCCCCTGCTTGTAAGGCAGATGCTCTCCCAGCTGAGCTATGCTCCCTCATTTCTTCAACGGCTTGCATAGAATATCACAAATACAATCGCTTGTCAACAAAAATTCAAAAAAATCTAATATTTTTTCAAAATCAAATAAAAATTCTCAATAAACTTTAATTAAATAGACTAATACAAAGTTCCACATTTTTAATATATTAGAGTCTTTTTCCTTTTACTTCAAGCTCAAATTATAGTATAATTATAATGGAATATTAAATTTGGAGTTTATATTTGACGGGTATCAATAAAAAATATGATGTTCTAATTGCAGGTGCAGGTATCGCAGGACTTTATACCGCTTTAAAATTACCTGAAACCTTGAAAGTTCTTATAATAGCAAAAGACAATGAAGATATTTGTTCTACCAGCCTTGCACAAGGTGGAGTTGCTGCCGTTATGGAACTTCAAAGTGATTCTTATCAACTTCATTTTGATGATACTATGAAAGCCGGACGCTTTGCCAACGATAAAAATGCGGTTAAAGTGCTTGTAGAAGAAGGTGCTGATAGGATAAACGATTTAATTGATAATTATTCTATAATCTTTGATAGAGAATACGATGGAAATCTTGAAAAAACGCTTGAAGGTGGACATTGTAGAAGACGTATCTTACACCATGCCGACAAAACCGGTGCAGAACTTGAATCAAAACTGCTTAAGGCGATAAAATCCAAAACCAACATTGAATTTATTACAAATTCAACAATAATCAATCTTAAAAAACTTATGAATGGCTTTCGGACAGATATTTTACAAAAAGATGGAGCATTTTCAGCATTTTCAGATTTCGTAGTACTTGCAACAGGCGGTATAGGAAGAATTTATCAACACACAACAAATCCTATAACAAATACAGGAGACGGAATTCGTCTTGCTTACAACCTCGGCGCAACAATAAAAAATCTCTCCTATATACAGTTTCACCCTACAGCTTTTAACGGCAATGATGAAGAACAGTTTTTAATTTCAGAATCTGTTAGGGGTGAAGGTGCATATCTTTTAAATTCTAATAAAGAGCGTTTTATGCACCGCTATGACGAACGGCTGGAACTTGCACCAAGGGATGTGGTTTCCCGCTCTGAAATTCTTGAAAGCAGAGTTACAGGTTCTGATGAATTCTGGCTTGACATTCGTTATAAAGGTGAAAACTATATAAAATCACGTTTTCCAGGAATTTTTGCAGGCTGTCTAAAACATGGTGTAGATATAACCAAATCATTAATTCCCGTTTTTCCCTGTCAACACTATTTAATGGGCGGAATTGCAGTTGATCTGAAATCAAGAACCTCTGTTTCACGGCTTTATGCCGTTGGAGAATGTTCAAACACAGGCGTTCACGGGAAAAATAGACTTGCATCAAACTCACTTTTAGAAGCTTTGGTATTTGGAAAAAGAGCTGCCGATGATATTTATGAAAAAGCAAAAACTCTAGCAGAACATATAGAAGTTGAAACAACAGAATTTGATTTATCCGGTGCACCTATAAATAACGGCATTAAACAGGAGATTCAGAAAATAATGCAAAATGCATATTTTGTTATTCCAACAGAAGAAGCAATTTCTCCAGGACTTAAAAGAGTGGATGAAATTTTAAAAAGACTTCAAAGCGGAAAATTTGCCATAACAAGAGAATACGAAGAAACAATAAGTCTTGCAACAATAGCACATATAATACTTAAGGAGGTATCAGAATGAAATTATTAAAATTTTATATTGATGACATTATTAAAAGAGCTTTAAATGAAGATATAAATTATATTGATATATCAACCGATTTTTTAATTCCTGAAAAACAAAAAAACAAAGCATATTTTATAGCGAAGTCTGACGGTGTGCTTTGCGGCATAGACATAGCAATGCGTGTATTTGAGCTTTTAGATAAAGATTTTGAATATAAAAAAGAATTTAATGACGGTGATGAAATAAAAAAAGGAGATGTTATATGTGAATTTGAAGGGCATACCTCTGCACTTTTAAAAGGTGAAAGAACGGCCCTCAATATAATTCAGCATATGAGCGGAATTTCTACAGCAACAAAAAAAGCGGTAGAACTTGTTAGCGGAACAAAGGCCATTGTATGTGATACCAGAAAAACCCTTCCCGGACTTAGAGCTTTGGAAAAATAT
The DNA here is from genome assembly GCA_052169395.1 of Candidatus Fimenecus sp. Classification (GTDB taxonomy): domain Bacteria; phylum Bacillota; class Clostridia; order Oscillospirales; family Acutalibacteraceae; genus Fimenecus. The sequence continues at coordinate 506,765 of JBQNCN010000001.1, forward strand.
GCCGTAACTGCAGGAGGTGGAAAAAATCATCGATATAATCTTTCAGATTGCATAATGCTTAAAGACAACCACATTGAAGCTGCAGGCGGAATAACAGAAGCCGTTTCGACAATAAAAAATAAAATAGGTCATACGGTTAAAATAGAAGTTGAAACCAGCACTCTTGATGAAGTTTCAGAGGCAGCTGCTGCAGATGTAGATATTATTATGTTAGATAATATGGACTATGCCACAATGAAAAAAGCTGTTGAAATCATTAACGGAAGAGCAAAAACAGAAGCATCAGGTGGTATAACCCTTGAAAATATAACCTATGTCGCACAATGCGGTGTAAATATTATTTCACTGGGTGCACTTACACACTCTGTAAAAGCCTTTGACATAAGTATGAAAATAAAAAAATGATAAAAAATCTCCCGCTTTAATGCGGGAGATGCTTTATTTTATTTTAAAAATTTTTGTTCTTTTAAGTGCGGAAAACAGCGGAAGTCCTAATGCAAAAGTAATAACAATTTCTCCTAAAAATACATAAGAGCCTTCAATCAACATTGCTTTAAATGTAAAACCTTGCGGCATAAAAGCCGATATCTCAATTCCTATAATCAAACCGTTTACAAGACTTGTTATTATAGGAGATAAAACCGGAAGCCCTTTAATTGTTATCTTCCTCGTAAAATAAGTTATAACACATGCCAAAAGCGTTGCCAAGGACCCGAAAACAATATCCCAAATGCCGAATGGCGATGCAAGATTTGAAAGAATACAGCCAAGTGTAAGGCCCGGAATTGCCGCAGGCGTAAGCACCGGTAAAACTGTCAATGCCTCCGAAAAACGAAACTGCACGGCACCATAAGCAAGGTTCATTGCCGACGCAAGATAGGTAAGCGCCGTATAAATTGCAGCAATAACTGCTGCCTCTGTAATAAATCGAATACGATTTCCACTTTTTTTCATATTAAATTTTCTCCTTAGTTTTTATTTTCGTCGGGATGGTTACGAACCGACGGCTTTTTAAGCGTATAGAATATAGCACTAAAAAAAATAAAAGTCAAATAACATAATTAAAAAATAAACATTTTTATTTTAAAACAAAAATCAACGCCCTCATTTCTTATAATGGGGACGTTGTTAGATTATTTTTTATTCTTTTATTTGAAGCTTATCCTTAATAAATTTTGCAATTTCTTCTTCTGATAAAATAACCGGGCAAGGATACCACGGATTTGCCTCTTTTGCCGCTCTTTGCGCAATAAGTGGAATATCCTCATCTTTTATTTCTTTAAACCCTTTTGGAATTTCCATACGTTCTTCCATTGCATATATTGCATTAATAAAATCTTTTGCTTTGGTTATCTCAAAATCTGAAGTTGAAACACCTGTTATATCTGCAAGTCTTGCAAGCTGAGGATAAATTTTATCACCATACTGTTCAAGCATTTTAGGAAGGATAACGGACATTGCAAGACCATGTGGTATTCCGTAAACACCGCCTAAATTATGACCAATAGCATGAACATAACCTACAAATCCTCTAGTAAAAGCCATTCCTGCATAAAAAGATGCTAAAAGCATTTGATTTCTTGCATCTAAATCCTTACCGTTTTCATAACATTTCTCAAGATTTGAAAATATAAGTGAAATCGCTTTTTCAGAATATTCCTTAGTTGCCTTTGCGCAGTGTATACCGATATAGGCTTCAACAGCATGAGTTAAAGCATCAAGTCCTGTTGTAGAGGTTATTTTCTTTGGAAGCCCTATTGTAAGTTCAGGATCAAGCACTGCATATTTAGGTCTTAAAGAAAGATCATTTATAGCATATTTTTCGTGCGTTACAGGATCAGATACAACAGCTGCAACGGTAGTTTCTGAACCTGTTCCTGCAGTGGTAGGGACTGCAAAAAAAGGAGGCAGTTTACGCATTACTTTAAAATAGCCTTTAAGTTGAGGAACCGTTCTATTAGGCCTTACAACTCTTGCAGCTGCAGCCTTGGCACAATCCATCGACGAACCGCCGCCAAAAGCTATAATTGCTTCAGCACCAAAATCAACATACATTTGTCTGGCTTCTTCAATATTATCAATTGTCGGATTTGGCTGAACACCGTCATATACTTTAAACTCTACACCTGCAATATTCAATTCATCAAACATTCCGTCAGGGATATGAAGTCCCATAAGACCTTTATCTGTAACCACAAGTACCTTTGAAATACCTTTTTCCTTAATAAAAGCAGGGAGTTTTTTTACTGCTCCTGGACCTGACAAAAGCTGTGGTTCTTTCCACCCGGGAATATAAATAATAAGATTTACAACTCTTTGAAATACACGATAACAAGCTTTTTTTAATTGCCACATATTTAAGCTCCTCTTTTAAATATCTAATATAAATTATATCATACTACATTACTCATATTCAATATATTTTATACTTTTTATATTAAATTCAATTATTAATTGTATTTTTTATTAAAAAGTTCTGACGAACGTATATTTACCGCATTTATTGATTTTTTTAAATCCTCAAGATTTTTAAAATTTTTTTCAGGTCTTTCATAATGAATTAAAAAAACTTCAATATTTTTTCCATAAATATCTTTATTAAAACCTATTACATGAGTTTCCGCTCGAATTCTACCAACCTCAAAAGTTGGAATAATGCCTACATTGGTTATAGACGGATACAGTTTCCCGTCAATTCTTGTCTCCGAAATATATGCACCGAATTTAGCCTTTATAAAATCTTTCGGAATATTTTGATTAGCAGTAGGAAAACCTATTTCATGTCCTCTGCCGTCACCCTTTTCTACAGGAAAATTATATGAAAACGTTCTACCTAAAAACTTTGCTGCATTTTCCATATTACCGTCCAAAATAAGTTCTCTTATAGCTGTTGAACTTACGGTTTTCCCTTCAAAAGTTTTCATCTTTGAAACATTAAGCTTGATTCCTGACTTTTTGCAAAGAATTTTTAAATAATCCGTATTTCCAGCTCCATTTTTACCAAACGTATAATTTTCACCACAAGAAAGCTCCCCTGCATTATATTTTTTTAACAAAACATCATAAAAAAAAGTTTCAGGAGAAAGCTCCATAAGTTCTTTAAAATCAACAATCAAAGGTTTTATACCCAAATCATAAAGTATTTTATTTCGATCTGAATCTGCTAAAAGCTTAAATGGACTTTTTCCGGTTATATATTTTTCAGGATGTTCTGAAAAAAGCATAGCACATGGTAAAAAACCGCTTTTCGCCACATAATCCAAAACTCTTAAATGTCCAATATGAATACCGTCAAATGTTCCAAGGGCAATAGATTTTTTTTTATTTGTCATATTTTACCTATAAATATATTTTCGGAATAATTTTTTCAGGATACAAAGCATTTTTCTTTGCTTTGGCAAGCCCCAAAAAAGTTGCTTTATTATCAAACACACTATAAATTTCGTCATTATTTATACTATACTTCAATCTTTCCGCTGAAAGCTCTCCGCCATTTTGAATTCTCACAACCTGATTGTCGGTTATAATAATTTTTTTTAAAAATGAAAACACACTTTCTATAGGAACAATTCTTTCAAACTTTTCAGATTCTTCCATTTCTGAAAGTTCATAAAGATTTACAGTTTCATCAATATTAAAACCATCAGTTGAAAGACGACGAAGCTCTGCCATACAGGAAATTGTACCTAAAGATTTTCCTAAATCATCAATTAAAGAACGAATATAGGTTCCTTTTGAACAACTTACGGTAAATGTAAAATAAGGTAAATCAAAATCATCTAAAGAAATATCAAAAATTTCTATTTCTTTTGCTTCTCTTTCTATGTAAAGGTTTTTCCTTGCAAGTTCATAAAGATGTTTTCCATTCTTTTTAATTGCGGAATACATCGGAGGAATTTGCATCGATTTACCAAGAAATTTCTTCAATGCATTTTCTATGTCAATCCTTGTAATACATGGTATTTCAGCTATCTTAACGACTTCTCCAGATGTGTCAAGCGTTTTTGTTGACATACCTAAAAGTGCTTTTGCTCTATATATTTTTTTATATGTGGGAATATAGCTTATAAAACCCGTAGCATAATTTAACGCAATCGGTAAAACTCCTGTCGCATCAGGATCCAGCGTTCCCGTATGTCCCGTTTTTTTTGCATTAAATATTTTTTTACAAGCATTTGCCGCTGAAAAAGAAGTAATACCCGCAGGTTTATCCAAAATTAAAAATCCATTCATTTTAATTTTTCCGCAAATTCTTTCTTAACCGCTTTTAATATGCTTTCCTTAGCTATATCAATATTATATAAAAATTCACAACCAGCCGCCAAAACATGTCCGCCGCCGCCAAAAGTTTTACAAATTTCAGATGCGTTTATAGGCGAATAACTCCTAAGACTGCACTTGTATGTCATGTCGGTTCTTTGCCTAAGAGTAATTCCGCAAAGTACACCTTCTATCTTTCTTGAAAGTACGGTAATTCCGTCGCAATCACTTTCATCAGTACCAGTATCCTTAAGCATTTGTTGTGTAATCACGATAAGAGCGCATTTATTATCATAATACATCTCCATACCCTCAAGGGCCTTCTGTTCAAGTTTTAAATATGACAGTGTCTTTGTTTCGAACATTATTCTATTTATAGTTTCGTAATCTGCACCAAGTTTTATAAGTTCTGCACTTTTTATATGTGTTTGAGGCGTTGTATTACCATATCTGAAGCAGCCCGTATCAGTGGAAATCCCTGTATAAAGACAATCTGCAATTTTTTTATCAATAAAAACACCAAGTGCCGAAACTACATCAAACACTATTTCACACGCAGCCGCAGTTGGCTGAAGCAATACTCTCTCGGCATATTTTGTATTCGTGATATGATGATCTATACAAATATCAATTCTTTTAATTGTTTTTGATAAATCCCCCAACAGCTGTGGACTGGCAATATCCACTGCCACAACAAAATCAGCCTTAAAGCTCCTTGCAGTTTCGGGATCATATCCCGTATCTTGCCACATATATGAATACTTTTTAGGTATAATATCCGGGCAAAGCAAATCAACAGTTTTCCCAAGTTTTTTAAGAGCTCTTAAAAGCGCAAAACCGCATCCCAGCGTATCACCATCGGGATTGCGGTGCGTAAGAATTAAAATATTGTTTTTTTTCGTTAAAATTTTTGAAGCCTCAAAAACTGTTATTTCATTCATCTCTTTCTTTTTCTCTTTTTTCAATATTGTTAATATCTTCTATTATTTTCATTCCCTGTTCAATGGAATCATCTGCTACAAAGCTTAATTCAGGAGCTTTCTTAAAATGCAGTCTTTTACCAAGCTCACGCCTTATAAATCCCTGTGCACTTTCAAGGCCCTTAACGGCAATTTTTGCTTCATCAATGCCTGAAATAGAACTTATATATATTCTGCAATAACTTAAATCTTGCGCCATATTGATTTTTGAAACAGTGATAAAACGCTCTCTTACTCGAGGATCTTTCAATTCTCTTATAAGAGCTGTTATCTCACGCTTTAAATCTTCTCCACTTCTTTCTTTTTTATGAGAAACCATTTACTTTTTATTCTCCTGCATTATGAAAGCTTCAAAAATATCTCCCTCTTTAATATCTTGATATTTTTCAAGACCGATCCCACACTCATAACCTGACGCCACATCTTTAACATCATCTTTAAATCTTCTGAGTGAAGAAATTAAATCCTCTGTTATTACAATGCCGTCTCTTACAAGTCTTATCTGTGCATTTCTTGTAATTTTACCTTCAAGAACATAAGAACCTGCAATAACGCCGGAACTTGAAAGCTTAAATACGGAACGTACCTCTGCTCTGCCAAGTTGAACCTCTGTAAATTCAGGTGCAAGCATACCTTTTATCGCTGCCTGCATTTCATCAATACAATCATAAATAATTCTATATGTTCTTATATCAACACCGTCTCTTTCAGCAAGTGTTTTTGCCACACTATCAGGTCTTACATCAAAACCTACAATAATTGCATTTGAAGCATTTGCAAGCATAACATCACTTTCAGATATTGCACCAACGCCTCCATGCATAACTTTTACCTTGACTTCTTCATTTGAAAGTTTTTCAAGATTTTGTGAAACCGCCTCAACAGAACCCTGAACATCTGCCTTAACAATTAAATTAAGTTCCTTAAGCTCTCCCTCGTTTATAGAATCAAAAAGATTGTCAAGTGTTACTTTATGACAACGATTGAATTCTTCTTCCTTTTGTTCCTGCTTTCTCTGTTCAACAAGCTCTCTTGCAAGTTTTTCATCTGAAACCGCATCAAATATATCACCTGCTTGCGGGACATCACTTAAACCCATAATTTCAACAGGAACCGATGGTCCCGCTTCTTTAAGATTAAATCCTCTTTCATTGTGCATTGTGCGAACTCTACCTACTGAAGTTCCTGCAACTACAATATCGCTCAGATGAAGAGTTCCATTCTGAACTAAAAGAGTTGCAATAGGTCCCCTACCCTTATCAAGCTTTGCTTCAATTACAACACCTTTTGCCGCTCTTGCAGGATTCGCCTTCATCTCAAGCATATCCGCAACAAGCAAAATATTTTCAAGCAGCTTATCTATTCCATCCTTAGTCTTTGCGGAAACAGGCACACATATAACATCACCGCCCCATTCTTCAGGGACAAGTTCATAATTCGTAAGTTCCTGCAAAATTTTCTGCGGATTTGCTCCTGGCTTATCCATCTTATTTATTGCAACAATCACCTGAACATTTGCCGCTTTTGCATGATTTATCGCTTCTACAGTCTGCGGCATAATACCATCATCTGCAGCAACAACAAGCACTGCAATATCCGTTGCCATAGCTCCTCTTGCTCTCATTGCAGTAAAAGCGGAATGGCCGGGAGTATCCAAAAATGTTACCTGTCTATCTCCCACATTAACACGATAAGCGCCAATTGCCTGAGTTATTCCCCCTGCTTCGGTTGAGGTAACATCAGTATTTCTTATTGCATCAAGAATTGAAGTTTTTCCATGGTCAACATGACCCATAACAACAACAACGGGGTCTCTTGTTTCAAGATTTTCATCAGTATCCTCAGTGCTGTCTATAATTTGTTCCTCAATAGTAATATGAATTTCTTTCTTAACCTTTGCACCAAGTTCCTCCGCCACTATTGCAGCAGTATCAAAATCTATATTGTCATTAACACCTGCCATAACGCCTTCTGACATAAGCTTTTTAATTACCTCTGCCGCTGTCATTTTAAGTCTTGAAGCAAATGCACCTACTGAAATTTCATCCGGAATTTCAACTGTTATAGGCTTGTTCTTGCGCTGTGCCTGAATTCTTTTAAGTCTATCAGCCTCAGTTTCACGCTTTTTGCTGCGCATTCCCTTGGTATTTCTGTATTGCTTACTCTTTTGATTAAGCTTTTGCTTTTTAAGAGTTGTATCATAAGTTTTACCTGAACTGGGTCCTAAATTCTCATACTTTTCATTATATTTATCAAGATCAATAGCACTACCTCTTGTATCAATAAGATGAATTTCACCCTTGGTTTTAGGCTGTTGTGTAGGATTCGCATTTTTTTCTTTCTTTTTAAAAGGTGCAGTCCCCACCTTTTCTGAAGTTTTTTGCTTTGATTCAGATTTAGGCTTTTCTTCAATCTTTTTTTCAGATTTGTTATTCATCATATTAAAATAACGTGTCATACTTTCAGGTTTATATTTTTTTGATACAATGTCAAACAATAAATCAAGATCATCATGGTCAAGTGAAGCCGTTGTAGAGCTTATTTTCTTATCAAAATGTTTTGCATACACATCCAAAACATCCTTTGCACCAAATCTATCTCCAAAATTTCTACTGAATTCCGAAACCTTAAGTTTCTTTTCTTTTATCATATATTTCCCTCCGAAAGCAATACATCAAGTTTTTTTGAAAATCCCAAGTCATTTACTGAAATAACCGATACAGCTCTTTTTCCCAATGCAAGTCCCAAATCCGTACCATCATATTCAGCTATTATAATTTTAATATCTACATCCGCAATTCCGCTTATTTCGTCTAAAAGCCTATTTGATGCATCTGATGAAAAAATCACCATACAAGCTTTTTTATTTTTCAAGCTTTGTTTCACCGCATCGTGTCCTACAGAAAGTCTTTGTGCCTTTCGGCAAAGTCCTATCTCATTCAAAAACTTATTCATTATTATCCTGATTATAACAGAAAATTTCTTTTTCTATCTGCTCATAAACAATTTTCGGCACTTTTACTTCAAACACTTTATCAAGTCTTCCGCTCTTTACCGCTTTTTTAAGACAATCCGAATTTTTGCAAATATAAGCGCCTCTTCCGTTTGCCTTACCGGTAAGGTCTAAAAACGTTTCTCCTTCAGGACTTCTTACCACACGAGCAAGTTCCTTTTTAGGAAACTGTTCCATACAACCGAGACACTTACGCAATGGAATTTTACGGGTTTTCATTTCAGCCCTCAAAATATCCGCTTTCAGGCTGAATATCTATCTTCCAACCTGTAAGCCTTGCCGCAAGCCTTGCATTTATACCCTTATTTCCTATGGCAAGCGACAGCTGCCCGTCAGGAACAAGCACCTTGCATGCATGCACCATATCGTCCGTAATTTCAACACTTGAAACATCTGCAGGAGCAAGTGCAGCCGCTATAAAATCCTCAGGTGTTTCCGAATATAAAATCACATCTATTTTTTCTCCGCCTAAAATATCTACAATCTTATTCACTCTTGTCCCTCTCGGTCCTATACAGGCACCTATCGGATCAACATCTTCATTCTTTGAAGAAACGGCAATTTTTGCACGTTGACCTGCCTCACGAGAAACTGATTCGATAATTACATCTCCATCAAAAATTTCAGGTACTTCAGCCTCAAACAGTCTTTTAACAAGTCCTGAATGAGTTCTTGAAATTCTTATCCTAGGTCCTTTTTCAGTTGCGGTAACCTCTGAAATATAAACCTTTATAAGCTGACCTGCATAAAGTCTTTCACCCGGAATCTGCTCTTTTTCAGGCAAAAACGCCTCACCATGTCCTATTGAAACCGTCGCATTTCCAGTTGTATCATCAACACTTATAACCTTTGCAGTTACAAGCTCATCTTTTTTAGATTCAAATTCCTCTAAAACTCTGCCCTTTTCAGCGTCGTTAATTCCCTGTCTTAAAACATGCTTACAAGTTGTTGCGGCAATTCGCCCAAAAGAATCCGTATCAAGCTCAACCTCTAAAATTTCGCCCGCTTTTATATTTTTATTGAATTTTTTAGCTTCCGATACATCAATTTCCGTTTCAGAATCAGTTATTTCTCCATCACGCACAACATTTTTACGCAAAAGAACCTTGACAGATTTCTTTTCCGGATCAATTTCACAGGTTATAGCGGTTTTCCCTCCATATTCCTTACCTACCGCCGTGCTTACAGCCGTGGCAATTTTATCAAAAAGCACATCCGTCGGAATGCCCTTTGCCTTCTCAAGAAGCTCCGCAGCCTCAAAAAATTCCGCATTATTCATTATTAGTTTCTCCTTGTTTCAAGTTATTTCTTAAAGCGTTCTCAAAATCAAATACTGTTGTTATTTTTGACGCCTCTTTTCTTTCAAAACATAAAGATGACCCGTCTTCAAGCAAAACCGTTACCATTCCCCTGTCATAATCCTTTAAAACGCATTCATGAGTCCTTTTGTTTTCATAAGGTCTTATCAGCTTAACCAATATTTTATTGTCAATATATTTTTTAAACTGGAAATCTCTTGTAAGTTCTCTTTCAGCACCCGGAGAGCTTACCTGAAGACTGTATTGAACATCAATCGGGTCAAGCTCATCAAGCGGCTTATCAATTGCCTCACTCATTTTAACGCAATCCTCAATCCCGATACTGTCGTTCTCCCTGTCAATAAAAAGTCTTAAATAGTAGCTTCCGCCCTCTTTAACAAAACGAACATCCCATAAAAGCAACCCAAGATCTGCAGCAATAGGCTCGGCTATTTCCCATACACTTTCATTAACGCTTTTTTTTAGCGACATTCAACACCTCTTACTTAAAAAATTGTGAGAGCGGAAACCGCTCTCACAAGAAAAGTTCATCTACAATCGTATAATAACACAGTTATTATTTAAAATCAAGCCTTAAGCTTCAATAATAGCGCATTAAACCTATTACACGACCTAAAATTTCAACATCGGTTGAAATGATAGGCTCAAAGGCATCATTTTCAGGCTGAAGCCGTATATGAGTACCCTCATCAAAAAAACGCTTAACAGTTGCACTGTCATCTAAAAGTGCAACGACAATTTCACCGTTTGATGCCGTAGGAGTCTGCTCAACAACTACAATATCTTTTGGCAAAATCCCCGCATTTTTCATACTTTCGCCCTTTACTCTTAATGCAAAAAGAGTTTTTTCAGCACCCGAATGGCTTGAAAACGGAACATACCCTTCAATATTTTGTACCGCCAAAATAGGCTCGCCTGCGGCAACGGTACCGACAAGCGGAATTGTCTTCATATTTTCGGAATCTGTTGAAACACGAATCGTGCGTTTCTTGTTGGGGTCTTTTTCTATATATCCCGCTTTTTCAAGCGCAGCAAGGTTTGCCTGAACGGACGAAGTGGAGCGAAGCCCTACCCTCGCACCGATTTCACGAACGGTCGGCGGCACGCTGCCTTGTCGCTCAACTAAAAAATCATAAATTTTTTTTTGAACCTCTGTTATTTCCTGCATAGTGTTCTCCAAACATTTGTTCTTTTATTTAAATGTATAATAACATACTTATAAAAAATAAGCAAACAAATGTTCTTATGTAAAGTCTTGCAAACTAATGTTTGCCTGGATAATTTAGATTTTTCATGTTATATTATTAATGTAAATAATTTAAATTTTCAAAAAAATATTATACAATTTAATCATTATTTATTTCTTACCGGAGGTGAGTCCCATGTACAATTAAAAATTATGTAAAATAAAATATTTTTTCAAAAGTAAATAATTGATTTAAAAGGAGAATTTTTATGAAGAAAGCAATATCAATACTATTGTCTATAATATTTTTCTGCCAATTAACAGTAATTTCTTTTGCAAACGACAATTCTAAATTTACCATATATGAAAAAACATATTACTAATATATTAATTGTTGTTGTTTGTATTATTTCCATATTTTTGTTTTATTTTCATTTTTTCCCTGCAAATGAAGTTTATAAACAAAATTTGAAAATGAATTATAAAAAACAGTGGTTTTCACCGTTTACCTATGAAACTCTGCGTGGAAAATACTCAACGCCTTCGGAGCTTAATGAGGTTAACGAAACAATTTCAAATATAGAATACACTCTCGGATTTCATGGAAATATGTCCGACTTTAATAGACCCGATATTTACAGAGACAAGCTGATAAATTATTCTCCCAACAAAGATTTTTATTCCGTATTCAGTGACTTAAAGGTGATAAAATTTAGTAAAATTTTAAACAGCGGATACCTGTGGTTCAGCTATTCTTACTTCGCATATACAGACGGCAGGGAAGTGGGCTGTTCCGATTTTCTCGCCTGTGCAAAGTTGAAAAAAATCAACAATAAATGGGTTGCAGTTGATTTTTTAGTTCCAATTTAACATGTTATATATTAAATTAAAAAATATATAGCATATATCTTATTCTATTTTATTAATTAAATTTTTAAGGCAACCAATTTTAAAAATTTTAAAGGCAACACTTGACAACCAACATATAACACAGTATAATACTTTACACATCGCGGGGTGGAGCAGTTGGTAGCTCGTCGGGCTCATAACCCGAAGGTCGTTGGTTCAAGTCCTTCCCCCGCAACCATTCAAAAAACCTTGATATATAGCGGTTTATAGACTTATTGCTGTATGTTGAGGTTTTTATTTTTTACTTAAAAACCATCATTTTCTAACACTTTTTCAACCTACTTTAAATGAATTACTCATAGCGGTTGCAAAAATTAACTCGTAATGAGCAATTAAAATATATTTATTATGTTTAATTTTCGGCACATTAATCTGTGTATTAGCTTACTTTTAAAATTATAATCATATATTAAAAGAATAACCTTTTTTCTTCAATAGTAAACAAGAGGCTATTTATATTAAAAAATAATATAAATTCAAAGGAGAAATAAATGTTGGAAATCGGAATCAAAGCCCCTGACTTCTCGCTTCCAAATCAAAACGGTGAAACTGTAAAACTTTCAAATTTCATTGGTAAAAAAGTAATACTCTATTTTTATCCTAAAGATATGACATCGGGTTGTACAAAACAAGCATGCGGATTTGCAGACCTATATCCGCAGATAACTGAACAAAATTCAGTGATTTTAGGTATAAGCAAAGACAGTATTTCATCGCATAAAAAATTTGAAGAAAAATATGAGCTTCCATTCACTCTTTTATCGGATACGGAGCTTTCCGTAATTAAAGACTATGATGTGTGGAAAGAAAAGAAAAATTACGGCAAAACCTATATGGGTATTGTAAGAACCACATATTTAATTGATGAAAAAGGAATCATAATCAAAGCAATGGACAAAGTAAAAGCTGCAGAAAATCCTCAGCAAATGCTTATTGAAATAACAAAATAAAGAGGTGAAAGAATTTTCTTCACCTCTTTATTTATGATATTTTCCACCATTTTGAATTTCATAAGCTCTATAAAGTTGTTCAAAAAACATCGCCCTAAAAAGCTCATGTGGAAAAGTCATTTTTGAAAACGAAATCTTAACATCTACATATTGTTTTATTTCTGAAGATAATCCGAAGGAACTTCCAATAATAAAACAAACGGAACTTTTACCTAAAAGTGCTGTATCTGCAAGCATTTTTGAAAATTTTTCACTTGAAAACTCCTTACCTTCAACACAAAACGCAACAACATATGCTCCTTTAGGAATAGCCTTTTTAATTTCTGCACCTTCTTTTAAAAGCGCTTTTTCTATTTCAATCCTTGACGGATTTTTAGAAAGTCTTTCAGGCTTTATTTCAAGTTCTTTAAAATTACAAAATGCGGAAAGTCTTTTTATATATTCATTGCAAAGTTCTCTTATTTCGATTTTTTTGATTTTATCAAGAGCTATCAACGTTATATTACGCATTTAAAATACCATAGCTTTTTCATCCCATTCCGGTTTTGCCACTTTTAAAATAAAATCAGAATTTTCAGTCGCTCCTAAATTTTCAAGAGTATTTTTAGTTTCTAAAAATGCAATTTGAGGCAAATTATTCTGTTGACTTAAATGACCTAAAATAAACCTTTGACAGCCGTTTTCAAGAAGTTCACTTGAAAAACTTGACGATACCTCATTTGAAAGATGCCCTCTTTCACCTAAAATCCTTAACACAAGATTATATGGATACGGTCCACATTTCAACATTGATACATCATAATTTGATTCCAAAAGTACAGTTTCAACACCTAAAAGTGCATTTTTCATCTCCTCGGTTATAATGCCTGTATCAGTTGCTACTGCAAGCTTTCTGTCATCTTCAAAAGTTACGGTATAGCCGACAGGTTCACTTGCATCATGAGATATTTTAAACGGCTTTATAAAGATATCATCCATATAAACACCTTCATATGACATCTCTCTCAATTCATAGTCTCCGTTATTAAAACCCTTTCTATAAATTTCTTCACAAGTTCCCTTCGTTGCATAAACAGGCAATTTATGTTTTTTAGCAAAAACACGAAGTCCTGCAATATGATCGATATGCTCATGGGTTATAAAAATCGCTTTTAAATTATCAGTATCTGCATCTATTGATGAAAGTGCCTTATCAATGCGCTTTGCCGAAACCCCTGCATCAATTAAAATTCCTGTTTTCTTTGTTGAAATATACTCGCAATTTCCCTTTGAGCTTGAAAAAAGCGGACAAAATTTCGGCATATTATTCAGGAATTATACAATTTGAGGTAAGATAGCTTACACCTGCATCAACCATTTTTTTTGCCATCTCAGGTGTATCACAAGTCCAACAAGCACAGGCAAGACCTTTATCAACAATTTTTTTTATATATTCAGTTCTAGGCGCATTATATTCACAAGAAAAATCAATCCCATCAAAACCATTTGCTACAGTTTCTTCAATATTTTTATCTGTAAGATAATCGGCAAGTGCCCAAAGAGTTAAATCCTTATCCATTTTTTTCAACTCAATTAAATCTTCTATAATAAATGAGATTATAATACACTTTCCCTTACCCGTAAGATCATTTTTCTTTAAAAGTTCATAAAAACTTTTCATTGTTTCAGGACGCTTATCCTTAATCTCAATAACCGGCATCACATTCCTGTCCAACTTTAAAACATCAATATATTGCTGAAGTGTACACATTGTGGTATTAGGCATTTTTTCAATATTTGCACCATTTTTCATTGTCATTTTAAGCATATCCTGTGAATTAAGTTCGTGAATAAGCCCTTTACCGTTAAAAATTGTAGAAACATCGGCATCATGTGCAACCATCCAAACACCATCCGCACTCATATGTGTATCACATTCAATACCTGCATAGCCGCCCTTATCGATAGCCGCTTTAAAAGCCGGAATACTGTTTTCAGGAAATTGACCTGAAAATCCGCGATGTGCTACAATATTTATTTTTCCGATATATTTTTCAGAAATTAGACTGAGCTTTATCGGCTCTTTAGGCTCAATCTTTTTTGCTCTGGTTTTTCTATAAATAGCATCTCCAACAACAGGATAAAATGTCTTGCCTATAAAAGCTGTGGCTTTATTAAGCTTTACCTCTTCCATAACACACCTCTATTTTATAAAAATACAATATAAATTTTATAATTAAATTTTATCACAAAGCATATAAAAAATAAACACTTTACACTTGTTTTAATATCCGTTAACCAATATAATATACTTATAATTTGGAGGTTAATATGAAAATTTTACCGTATATAGGTCCTGCTATTGCAATAGGAACAATTATTGCATGTTCCATTCTTATAAAAGACAGAAGAAAACTTACTTCCGCAATTTTAACAACTGTATTTGCTCTTATTCTACTTCTACAGGGTTGGGGTTCTGAACTTATAGGACTTACAGCTATAATTTACTTTATTTCTATGCTTTGGATAAACTTTAAAGATTATGAAAAACAGAGTCAGATGGAAAACGAACTTGAAACAATAAAAAATACGTTGAATGCTTTAGCAACTAAAGCGGGAATAGATATAAGCGAATTCGAACATAACGAACCTGTTAATAAAAAAGTTTCAAAAAGAAAAGCTTTAAAAACCAAACATCCCAAATATGAAGAAGATACTATTGATCAAAGCGAACTGTCTGATAACAAATTCAATTTTTCAAAAGATAAATAAAAGCAAGGCTTAAGCCTTGCTTTTATATTCCCCATCCACCATTCAATGATAAATTGGCACCGCTGAAATAATTTGATTTATCAGATATTAAAAAATCCACCGCATTTGAAATATCCATTGGCGTTGCAAGCCGCCTCTGCGGTATTTCCATTTTCAGCTCTTTTATCGTATTTTCACCTAATTTAGTTGTCATTTTCGTATTTACCGCACCCGGTGATATGCAATTTACCAGAATATTTGACGGAGCGACTTCCTTTGCAAGAGCCTTTGTAAAACCTATAAGTCCGGCCTTAGCTGTACTGTATGCAACCTCAAATGCAGCACCTCTTTCTCCCCATACACTTGATATATTAATTATTTTTCCGTTCTTTCGATCAAGCATAAAACGTAATACATATTTTGATGCCAACATTGCAGCTGAAAGATTTATCTTTAAAACACGCTCAAGTTCTTCTTCAGATATATTC
This sequence comes from Candidatus Fimenecus sp., assembly GCA_052169395.1. Taxonomy (GTDB): domain Bacteria; phylum Bacillota; class Clostridia; order Oscillospirales; family Acutalibacteraceae; genus Fimenecus. Next base: position 522,600 of record JBQNCN010000001.1, read on the forward strand.
TGAAAAACTCCATAATGTTCAACACCTGCACAATTAACAAGTGCATAAATAGGCGCAATATTAAGTTCTATAAAATTTATCGTTTCTTTTATTTCAGTGAAATTTTCAAGGTTACATTTGAAAATTTCACATTTCCCGCCTTGATTTTCAATTCTGGTTTTAAGTATCTCAGCTTTTTCTTTATTTCTATTATACAGTGCAAATATGATAAACCCTTTTTCTGAAAGGCTCTTTGCAATCACTTCACCTATTTCTCCGGAAGCTCCTGTAATTATAATTGATTTTTCCATAACTATTACTTGAAAACCTCGATTTTTTTTTATATAATATATTTTATGCTACTATGGCTCAGTTGGTAGAGCAGCTGATTCGTAATCAGCAGGTCGGCAGTTCGAGTCTGCCTAGTAGCTCCACGCACCCTAAAGGTGCGTTTTTTTATTTATAAAAATAGTATTTTTGGCAGCTTTTAAATTTTCTAAAGTAAAACCTTTAAGTGCATAAGGAAAAAAAGAATAAAGTTTTTCCGTAATATTTTCAAAATCTTTTTTTAATGACTTTCTTCCACTCACTTCATATATGTTAAAAGCCGTACCATCTTTTAAAACCACTGATATTATTCTTTTGCTTACAATTTCTTTAGGTGAAAATCTACGATATATTTTTTTTGAATAAATCCAATATATTTGTTCTTTTCTCAAACATAAAATAACACCTGATTTTTCAAATGCTATAAAATTTTCAAAAACAAGTATCTTATTTTTTATCTTTTTAAAATCACCAAAAAATTCAGATAAAGTGTTTTCAAACCGATTTTTTAAAACTTTCATCTTAAAAAAATCATAAAGCTTTTTAAAAAGCAATACAAATCCTAAAACAATCCCAAACAAACCTAAAAGTCTTACTGCATCAAAACTTTTATTTTCAATTGAAAGATATGTCTTACTGCTACATTCAGTTTGTTTAATAATTTTAAAAGCCTCTTTAGAAATCAGTAAAAATTCATCACTTAATTTTTCAGATATCCCTTTTATTTTAATTGAGCCAGTCGTTAAATTATTTAATCCGTATTCAGAATAAACCTTGTCCGACACTACTATAATAAAATACTGATTTTGTATACTTCTTACTATATAAGCTTTATCGACTAAACTACTGTCATTATTCTTAAACTGTGCAAATGGCTTACTTATTTCATTTACTTCAATATAACAATAAGAATTTTCAAAATTCCTGCCGTTAAAACGAAATGGAGGTTGTTCTATAACGCCAAAATAAGAAAAAAATGTCAACAAAATTGCCGCTAATAACAGACAGAGCCTGCACAATAAAGATTTAAAAAAATCTCCATGTGAAAGCTCTCTTCTTAAAACCTCTCTATTTTTTTGATTTTCAATCATTTAAAATTATGTATTCGGCTTTTCAATTCTTTTATAATTGGCAATGTGTTCATTATAATCCTTGGTATACGCCGCTTCATAAGGAGGTTTAGTTCCAATTACAAAATAAATATAGTCGGTTTGTGTGGGATTTAAAGCCGCCTTAATCGATGCAAGCCCCGGATTTCCTATAGCTCCGTTAGGAAGCGCCTTGCATCGATAGGTATTATAAACATATTTATAGTGTTCCAATTTATCCGGATAATATTCCTTTATAACGCCCGTACAATATGAAACAGTGCAGTCAAGCTGCAACGGCATATTTATTTTCAATCTATTATATAAAATAGACGATACCATAGGTCGTTGTTCATCTGTTTTAGCCTCTTTTTCAATAAGAGAAGCTATTGTTATTATTTCGTGTACGGTTTTTCCAAGTTCTTTTGCTCTTGCTTCAAATTCCGCACTAAAATTCTTTGTAAAAGCATCAAGCATAGCTTTTATTATATCATCCGGAGATATGCCTTTTTTAAATTTATAGGTTGCCGGATAAAGATATCCCTCCAGTTTAAAACAAGTATCACTTCCGTTTAATGAAGATAATAAAGAATATTTTGAAACATCATAATTTTGAGCCGCCGTTATAAAATCCGACGCCTTACAAAGTCCTTTTTCCTCCAAAAGCCACGCCATTTTCAAGAGTGTATATCCCTCAGGAATAGTAATTGAAAGTATATTTTCATCAACTGATTTTCCTGATAACATCGCCTTTGAAGAAGGTTCATCATTCTTAACAAACTGTTTTTTAGTACAGGAAGCCAGTAGTAAAACAATTGAAAGTGAAACTATAATGGCACAAATTTTAAAAGCTTTTTTTTTCATACTTTCTTTTCTTTTTTAATTTTCTTATTCTTTTTAAATTTATCGTCTCCGCCATCAATAAGAAAGAAAGTTCCGGCAAGAGCAAATATTGCAAAAAAATCAAAAAGTATAAGCCAATATGCTGAACTTAATCTAAAGATAACCACATCAACAAGTCCCTTTAAAAGAGGTGAAATCAATTCAATATTCACAAATGATGCAATGCCTATTGTTTCCGAAACAACAGCTGCTGAAATTTTTTGAAACGAAACCGCAAAAGAAATCATGGAAATTATTCCAATTCCTGAAATAATCATCATAGGAACTTTACGTTTGGTTGCAAATGCGGTAATAATAATACCTATAACAGCTATAAGAGCAATAAAAATAAATACTCCACAAAAAATTACAGCATATCTTACCGGGGCAACACCGTTCATAAAAACATTTATTTTATCAATCAAACCGTTCTCTTTATTGCCTTTAATCAGACTTAAATATTCAAACAACTTTTTTATAGAAAGCCAGTCGTGCGTATAACCACCTGCACCTGTTTTTTTTGCCTTATCTATCTTTTCAAGAAGAGAAGAATATGTCACAAAATAAACAATATTTACTGCCCATAACATCACCGGAACAAGAGCTGCCAATACAGTCTCAGTTATCATATAAAAAATATTTGACGGTTTATCATAATTTTTTGTCGTTATTTTTTTCATTTCTTTTTTCATTTCTCTCACCTTATTTTTCAGGCTTATATGAAGAATTTAATTCCACTGTTCTGTTAAAAACAAGTTTTTCACTTGTACTGCTCTTATCAAGACAAAAATATCCGTTTCTTATAAATTGAAAATTTTCCTCAGGCTTTGCATTTATAAGGCTTTTTTCAACAATACAATCTTTAATTTCTATAAGAGAATTAGGATTTATATTATTTAAAAAGTTTCCGTCAGTTTCATCCGAAGGATTTTTAACGTTAAAAAGTCTATCATAAAGCCTTATATCTGCTTTCTCTGAATTTTTTGCATCTACCCAATGAATTGTTCCTCTCACTTTTCTGCCGTCTGAAGTCTGTCCTCCTCGACTTTCAGGATCATAAGTACAATGTACCGCTGTGATATTGCCGTTTATATCCTTATCAACACCCACACAGGTTATATAATAAGCAGATTTAAGTCTTACCTCATTTCCTATATAAAGACGTTTATATTTTTTGGGAGGAATTTCAGCAAAGTCATCTCGTTCAATATAGAGTATTTTTGAAAACGGCAAAAGCCTTTTTCCAAATTTTTCATTATTAGGATGATTTTCACACTCGATTTCTTCAGTTTTTTCATCATCATAATTATCAATTATCAATTTTAAAGGATTTAAAATTGCCATCACTCTTTTAGAACTCTCATTAAGCTCATCTCTTACACAAGATTCCAAAAGTTCCGGATCAACAAGTGAATATGCTTTTGAAACTCCAATTTTTTCGCAAAAATCCCTTATTGCTTTTGCAGGATAACCTCTCCTACGCATTCCTGATATTGTCATCATACGAGGATCATCCCAACCGTCAACAATATGTTCTTCAACCAATTTAAGATTTTTTCTTTTTGAGGTAAGAGCATAGTTGAGGTTAAGCCTTGCAAATTCTATCTGCCTTGGAGGCTCTTTAAATTCAAGTTTTTCTAAAAACCAATTATAAAGAGGTCTGTGATTTTCAAACTCAAGAGAACAAAGAGAAAAACTCACACCTTCTTTATAATCAGAAAGAGGATGTGCAAAATCATAAAGCGGATAAATACACCACTTATCCCCTGTTCTATGGTGAGTAATATGTGCAATTCTGTAAATTACAGGATCCCTCATATTTATATTAGGAGAATTCATATCAATTTTAGCACGAAGCACTTTTGAGCCGTCGGGGTATTTCCCATTTTTCATTGCTCTAAAAATTTTCAGATTTTCTTCAACATTTCTTTCTCTATATGGAGAATTCTTTCCGCCTTCAGTCAAAGTTCCGCGATATTGTCTTATTTCATCCGCCGTCAAATCGTCAACATAAGCAAACCCTTTATTTATAAGAATTTCTGCACAGTCATAAATAAAATCGAAATATTCAGAAGCAAAGCACATTTTACCCCACGAAAAACCCAACCATTTTATATCTTCCATAATGGAATTTACATATTCTTCATCTTCTTTCTGCGGATTGGTATCGTCCATTCGTAAATTACAAACCCCGTTATATTTTTCAGCTGTAGAAAAATTTATGCAAATTGCTTTTGCATGTCCTATATGAAGATAGCCATTCGGTTCGGGCGGAAAACGCGTTTGCACCTTTGAATAAACACCATTTTTAAGATCTTCATCTATAAAATCATGAATAAAATTTGATGTGGTTGAATATTTCTCAATCATTTATACCTCCATAAAATTTAACAGCTCTTGAAAGTCTTGATAAAACCTCGTCTTTACCTAATATTTTCATTATAGAACAAAGATCCGGCGTATCACACCTTCCCGTTATTGCTATTCTTATAACGGTTGAAACATCTCCTACATGACCCTTAAAACTTTCGGGATTTGCCTTGTATTCCTTCATATTTGAAGCATATCCAAACGGTTCACAAAGAGATTTTACCTTTTCAAACCATTCGGTATTATCATCCTCTTCGTTATAAAGACCTATATACCTTTCAAGTATTGAGCATGCATCAAAAGAGCATATTTTTTCAGGCAAAAATAAATTTTCATCATAAAGGTCATTATGCATAAAAGCCCAAAAATCTTTAAGCTCAGAAAGCTTTCCTATATCTTTTCTGGGTTTTTTACCGCCCCTACCTATGCCTAAATATTCAAGACATTTTTCTTTTTCATTACTTAAAATTTTAAAATATTCTTTATCATATCGCTCAGTCCACAAAACAGCTTCATTGTAAAGCTTTTCTGCAGAAAAATCGCCAATAATATTTTTAGAAACATCGTTAAGTTTTACTAAGTCAAAAAGTGCTCCCGATATTCCCATTTTTTTCAAATCAAACGGAAAACTGCTAAGTTCGGCAGTTTTATTTGCTCTACGCCAATCTTCAAAATTTGAATTTAAAAGAGTAAGCACATACTCATTTACAGCTTCTTTAGGATAGCCCTGCTCTATAAAAAATGAAACTGCCGCTTCGGGATCTTTTCTTTTTGAAAGTTTTCTTTTTCCTCCGTTTTCTTCCTTTAAAACTGCAGAGGTATGTGCATATTTAACCGGTTTAAAGTCTAAAACATGAAAAAGTTCCAAATGTATGGGTGTGGAAGCTATCCATTCATCTCCCCTTATAACATTAGTAACTCTCATAAGATGATCATCAACAACATGAGCAAAATGATAGGTAGGAATTTTATCAGTCTTAAGCAGAACAATATCAAGATAATTTTGTGACATTTCAATGTTTCCTCTGATAATATCCGTAAAACGAATTTTACCGCTTTCGCTTCCGCTTGATTTAAGTCTTATTACAAATGGAATACCGTCTTTAATTTTTTTCTTAATGTCATCAAGGGTAAGTTCTCTGCCTTTTGCCCAATCTCCGTAATAACCCTTGGTAATTCCCTTGTTTTCCTGTTCTTCTCTTATAGAATCAAGTTCCTCTGCACTGCAAAAACATGGATATGCAAATCCCTTTTCAACAAGACTTTTTGCAAACACCCCATATATTTCCTTTCTTTTGCTTTGAACATAAGGTCCATAGGAACCTCTTTCCTCCGTTTCAGAAATAACGCCCTCATCTGCTGTAATACCAAAATCTGCAAGACCATTGATAACAGTCTTTATGCCGTCCTCAACCTCGCGTTTTTTATCAGTATCTTCAATTCTTAAAATAAAAACACCGTTTGTTCTCTTTGCCGCATACATATCTGCTGTTGCGCCAAAAAGTCCTCCAAAATGCAAATACCCTGTAGGGCTTGGTGCAAAACGTGTTATTTTCGCTCCTTCATCAAGTATTCTTTCAGGATATAGCGCTTCAATATCTTCAGGCGTTTTGGTAATTTCAGGAAAAAGGAGTCTTGCAAGTTCAATTCTTTCGTTTTCTTTCATAATCTCACTTTAAAAAATAAGCCGCTTATGCGGCTCTTAAATTTATTCAAACCGCTTCAATGTTTTCACTATATTGCGGTTCATCATCATTTTTCTTTTCAATAATCGCACCAAGTGATCTGAATTTTTCCACAACATGTGAATATCCGCGTTCAATATGGGATATTTCCGTAATTTCGGTTTTTCCGATTGCCGACATTCCCGCTATTATCATAGCTGCTCCTGCACGAAGATCGTCTGCGTGAACGGAAGCACCTCTGAGTCTTTCAACACCCTCTACAACTGCGGTTTTACCGTCAACTCTTATGTTTGCCCCCATTCTTATAAGCTGCTCAACATATCTGAAACGATTATCCCAAATTGATTCGGATACAATAGAACGTCCTGATGCCATAGCAAGAAGAGTTGTAAACTGCGGCTGCATATCAGTCGGAAAACCCGGATGAGGCATCGTTTTTATATTTGCATGCCTTGCACGCCCGTCCATTTTCACTCTTATTTTATCATCAAAATCAATTACCGTTGCACCGCTTTCAATCAATTTTCTTGAAATACTTTCAAGGTGTTTAGGAATAACATTTTTTATAAGAATATCGCCATGAGTCGCAGCAGCGGCAACCATAAAAGTTCCAGCTTCAATCTGATCGGGAATTATGGAATACTCACAACCATGAAGCTGCTTTACACCGTGTATTCTTATTATATCAGTACCTGCGCCTCTTATATCTGCGCCCATAATATTTAGAAAATTCGCAAGATCTACAATATGCGGCTCTTTAGCCGCATTCTCTATAACGGTAAGTCCTTGTGCTTTAACCGATGCAAGCATCAGATTTATAGTAGCACCGACCGAAACAATATCAAAATAAATAGAATTTCCTATAAGCTCTTCGGCATAAGCGTTTACCATGGCATTTTCTTCCATAGTAACATCAGCGCCGAGTGCCTCAAATCCCTTTATATGTTGGTCGATTGGTCTTACGCCAAGATAACACCCACCGGGCATCGCCACCTTGGCTCGCTTAAACCTACCCAAAAGTGCACCTATTAAATAATATGAAGCACGAAGCTTATATGTGTAATCATGCTCCACCCTAAATGAAGCAATTGTACTTGTATCAATTTCTAATGTTGCAGGAGCAAGATAGCGAATTTTCGCACCCATACTCTCAAGAATTTCTATCATAGCATGAACATCTGAAATATCAGGGACATTTTCAATTACGCATTTATCTTCGCAAAGAATTGTAGCCGGAAGAATTGCAACAACTGCATTTTTTGCGCCTGAAACGGTAACTTCCCCCTTAAGAGCGGTACCGCCGGTTATAATAAATTTATCCAAAAAGGCTAACACCTCAAAAATACAAATTTATGTAAATAAACACAAAATCAATTAGGTGTATTATATCACTATATAATCAAATTTCAAAGCATAAAAATCTTCTTATGTATTTTTATTGAAAACTATACAAATTGATTTATAATATAAATTGTATATGTTAAATAGTATTTGTGAGGCTGTATTTGAAGGAACTTTTATCCTATACAAAAAAATATAGGAAAGAAAGTATTTTAGCACCGTTTTTTAAAGCGCTTGAAGTACTTTTCTCATTGCTTATACCAATTATGGTATCCAATATTATTGATAATATTAAAACCGCATCTGACAAAAAGAATATTTTTCTTCAATTTCTCATCATGCTATTACTTTCACTTCTCGGATTTATAACAGCAATTACAGCACAATATTTTGCTGCAAAAGCTGCATCAGGTTTTGCAGGAGACCTACGCTTTGCACTTTTTAAAAAAATAAACACATTTTCTTATTTAGACCTTGATAAATTTCAAGAAAACACCCTTATAACAAGGATTATATCCGATGTGGATACTGTGCAAACCGGTTATAATATGTTTTTAAGACTTCTTTTGCGTTCCCCTCTTGTTGTACTCGGTGCGGTTGTCATGACTTATTTTATAGATACACATTCAGGAAATATAATACTTTTAACTATTCCTGTTTTATTTATCACCGTTTTCATAATAACAAAAATTTCTCTGCCACTTATCACAAAAAGCAGAAAAAAGCTCGATACTTTGACAACAATTACAAAAGAACATTTTTATGGGGCAAGAGTTATAAGAGCTTTTAATGCGGAAAATTCAGAAGAAAAAATTTTCAATACTAAAAACCAAGAACTTACAGAGCTTTTAAATCTTATAGGTAAAATTTCTTCCGCACTTAATCCCTTAACCTTCGGAATAATAAATATTGCAACTATAATACTTATAAAGTACGGCGGCATAAGCGTATCAAACGGAGCTATTACGCAAGGTAATGTAGTCGCCATTTATAACTATATGGCACAAATGGCAATAGAACTGATTAAACTTGCTTCACTTATCATTACTATAAATAAGTCGTTTTCCTGTAGCAGCAGAATTGCCGAAATTTTAAAAATTACACCGTCCGTACAATATCCATATATTTCAAAATCATCAAATATAAATGCTGATATTATACTTGAATTTAAAAATGTAAGCTTTTCATATTCAGAAAGTAAGTCTTCAATTTTAGAAAATATAAGTTTCAATATAAAAAAAGGTCAAAAGCTCGGCATAATAGGTGGAACAGGTGCCGGAAAAAGCACTCTTATAAACCTAATTTCTCGTTTTTATGACGTAAAATCCGGAAAAATAATTATAAATGGAAACGATATTAAGTCCTATTCTAAAAATGACCTTAATAAACTTATAAGTATTGTTCCCCAAAACGCTGTACTTTTTGAAGGTACAATAAAAGATAACATAATTTTCGGCAATGAAAATGCAGACAAAGCAACTATAAATACAGCCATTTCAATTTCACAATCTGAAGAATTTATAAAAGCCAAACCAGATGGGTTAAATTCAATTGTAGAACAAGATGGAAGAAATTTTTCAGGCGGACAAAAACAACGGCTTTGCATTGCAAGAGCATTGGCAAAAAATCCTGAAATTTTAATACTCGACGACAGTTCATCCGCAATTGACACAGCTACAAACCTTAAAATACACAATGCTTTAAATAAAATATCAAAATCATTGGTGCTTATTATTGTATCTCAACGAATAACCGATGTTATGGACTGCAATATGATTTTAGTTTTAGATGACGGGAAGACTGTCGGATATGGTACACACAACGAACTTTTAAAAAAATGTAAAATATATAAGGAAATTTATTTATCACAAAAACCAATTGAGGTACACGATGAATAAAAAAGAAATATTAAAAAAGTTATTAAAATATATACACAAACATAAGGTAATCTTTATATCCGGTCTTATATCAAGTACATTTTCATCTATTTTTATGCTTTCCGCACCATATCTATTTGGTAAAGCAATCGACGAAATAGTGGGCAAAGGAGAAGTAAATCTTCCAATGCTTATAAAAAAACTGATATTCACCTCAATTACAATTGTTCTGTCGATTATTTTCTCATATCTTACCGGACTTGCAAACAATGACATATCACTTAAAATAGTTAAAGAAATCAGAAACGAATCCATAAAAAAAGTGAAAAAACTACCTCTTGATTTTATTGATAGGCACAGTATAGGAGACTTGGTTTCAAGAATAATTTCAGATGCAGATACCTTGAGTGATGGGCTGTTAATTGGATTTTCACAAATATTTTCAGGAATCATCACTATTATTCTAACTGTTATTTTTATGTTTCGAACATCCGCTATTATAAGCCTATGTATTATCTTGACCACACCTCTACCATTTTTTACTGCAAGCTTTATTTCAAAAAAGACTTTTAAAATGTTTGAAAATCAAACAGCTATAAGAGGCGCTGAAACTACTCTTGTAAACGAAATGATAAAAAATGCAAAAACAGTATTTGCAAACGGATATAATGAAAGAAGCATCAAACGATTTAAAGAACTTAATGAAAATCTAAAAAGCACAACTAAAAATGCTTTCTTTTATTCCGCTCTATCAAATCCTTCAACTCGTTTTATAAACGGTATAGTATTCGCTATGATAACACTTTTCGGTGCATTTCTAATTCTTAATGGCAAACTTTCAGTCGGCGGACTATCTGCACTTTTAGCTTATTCTAATCAATATATGAAACCTTTCAATGATATTACGGATGTTATTTCCGAGTTTCAAAATTCTCTTGCATGTGCAAAAAGACTTTTTGAATTTATTGATGAAAAAACGGAACTCTCAAATAGTTCTAAAGAGCTTAAAGATGCAATAGGAAATATCGAATTTAACAATGTAACTTTCTCATACACAAAACATAAACCTCTTATTAAAAACTTTAATCTTACAGTCAAAGCAGGTCAAAGCGTAGCTATAATAGGTCAGACAGGTGCAGGCAAAACAACCCTTATAAATCTTCTTATGCGTTTTTATGATATTAACAGTGGAGACATTAAAATTGACGGTCAAAGCATTTATTCGGTTTCACGAAAAAGCTTGAGAAACAACATCGGTATGGTACTTCAGGATACTTGGATAAAAAATGCTTCTGTAAGAGATAACATAAATATAGGAGGACTTTTGCTAAACGATTATGACATAATCGCCGCAGCAAAAAAATCCAAAAGCTACAATATAATAAAAAAGCTTCCTCAAGGTCTTGATACAATGCTTTCAGAAAACTCTTTATCGGTTGGAGAAAGGCAGCTTATATGCATAACAAGAATAATGCTTTTAAATCCGTCTATCCTAATTTTAGACGAAGCAACCTCTTCTATTGATACAAGAACTGAAATTTTAATTCAAAAAGCTTTTTCGGAGCTTATGAAGAATAAAACAAGCTTTGTTGTAGCTCATAGGCTTTCAACAATAAAAAATGCCGACATAATACTTGTCATGAATGACGGAAAGGTTGTTGAAAAAGGAAGGCATAACGAACTTTTAAAGCAAAACGGTCTTTATAAAAAGCTTTATGAAAGCAGCTTTGAAAAATAATTAAATATTAAAGGATAAATAAGACTATGGATATATGGTAAAAACTTTACGAAAAAGCAAAAAAGAATATTCACCCAAAGAGCTTACACCCTTTATTTATGCACATACTGTAGTATGTGTAATAGAAAGTGAAACCGTACGGAGCTTGTCGGAAATTTTTATATAAGCTTAATAAAAGAAATGAAAATATGAAAATTATGATGGATTTTAAAAAACAAAAAACAGTAACACTGAAAGAGCTTATGTCTGACTGGTGTGGACTGAACAGATATTAAAAAATAAAAGCTTATCGCATTTTGATAAGCTTTTATTTTTTATTTATTCTTCAGTTTTCTTATTTTCTTCAACAATCTTTTCCTGAATCACTACAGGTGCTTGCTCATAACGTACAAAATCAAATGTAAATGATGCTCTGCCCGCCGTCACCGAACGAAGATAAGTTGAAAAATCCGCCATTTCAGCCATAGGAACCTCAGCTTCAATTTCTTGAGTTCCAGTATCTTGTGCAGGACCCATTCCTAAAACTCTTCCTCTTCTTTTGGTTATCTCTCCCATAATATCTCCAAGATTTTCATCTGGAAGAAGCACCTTAAGATCGCCTATAGGTTCTAAAATTACAGGTGAACCCTGTGGCATTGCATTTTTAAACGCTATACTCGCCGCCGTTTTAAATGCCATTTCAGAACTGTCAACAGGATGATATGAACCATCATATAGTGTAGCCTTAAGATTAACAACGGGGAAACCTGCAAGAGTTCCCTTTAAAACAGCCTCCTTTAAGCCCTTTTCAACTGCAGGAAAATAGTTTTTCGGAACTGCGCCTCCAACTACCGCTGTTTCAAAAATAAGATCTTCACTCTCACACGGCTCAAATTTTATCCAAACATCGCCATACTGTCCATGTCCACCTGACTGCTTTTTATATTTTCCCTGAACAGATATTTCTTTTCTTATAGCTTCTCTATAAGCTACTTTTGGTTTTTCATAGCTTATTCCCACACTGAATTTATTTTTAAGTTTTGACAAAATAACCTCAAGATGCTGTTCGCCAAGTCCTGATAAAATCTGCTGTCCTGTTTCTTTATTTATTGTAAATTCAATAGTCGGATCCTCTTCTGCAAGCCTTAAAATTGCACTTGCAGCTTTTTCTTCATCACCTTTTTTATCAACAACAACCGACATTGAAAGACTTGCATGAGGATACTTAATCCCTTTTATTTTAACATTAAATGTTGCTTCGCGAACCGTATCTCCCGTTTTAACAGCTGAAAGCTTTGTTATAACTCCTATATCTCCTGCGGGAATTTCCGTTACCTCTTCCTGCTTCACACCCTTAACAATAACAAGTTTGCCGATTTTAACTTCTTCTCCGGTACGTGAATTTATAAGAACCGTACCCGACTTAAGACTTCCCGATGCAACCTTAAAAAACGACATTTTTCCAACAAACGGATCGGCTATTGTCTTAAAGCAAAGTGCCGATGTCTTTTCTTTTTTATCGAACGGTATTATAAAATCGTTTTTATTTTCATCAATGGCCATTTCGCCATCAAAATCGGACGGTGCAGGCGCAAGATTTACAAAGCCGTTTAAAAGTTGATCTAGTCCTGCAAGATTGAGCCCTGAAACCGCATATACGGGACAAACAGTTCCAAGCCTTATTCCTATTCGAAGTCCACGCCTCATCTCATCTGTTGAAAGCTTTTCACCGTTAAAAAACTTCTCCATCAAAGAATCCTCTGATGATGCAACAGACTCTATATATATTTCTCTTAATCTTTCTATTTCCGGGTCTTTAGGAATTTCCGTTTCCTTAACACCGCCCTTCCCATCGTATATATAAGCCTTATCAGTTATAAAGCTTACAAAACTTTCAGGCATATTGTTCACAATATGCGGAACAAAAACTGGACACATTACATTCCCATACTTTTCTCGCAATGAATCAAATGTCTTAAAAAAGCTTCTATGATCCGAAACGGTTTTTGTTATAGCAAGCATTTTTGAAATTCCCGCTCTGCCTGCCGCACGAAGCGCCTTTTCCGTTCCTACATCAACACCTGAACCTGCGGAAGTTACAACAAGAATTGTATCAGCCGCTCTTAAAGCCTCAGCACTTCCCGCTTCAAAATCAAAAAGACCGGGAGCATCTATCAGATTTATTTTTTTTCCTTGCCATTCAGTAGCTGCAACAGCCATGGATACTGATGATTTTCTCATTTTTTCTTCACTGTCAAAATCCATTACAGTATTGCCATCCACAATCTTCCCAAGTCTTTCGATAGAACCTGAACAAAAAAGCAACCCTTCGGCAAGAGTTGTTTTTCCCTTTCCACCATGTCCCATCAAAGCAATATTTCTGATATCTGCGGTTTCAAAAACCTTCATTTTATTCCTCCTTGCAGAATATACTTTTTTTATTAAAATATTCGATATAATTTTAGCACAGTTATACAACGCACGCAATAGCAAAGCATAATTTTTTTATTGTTTTTATTTAATTTTAGGTTATTTTGACAACATAATGCAATATCACAATTTTTATACTATTGAAATTCAGAAATTATTTGTTTATAATTTTATTGTTATAAGGAGGCTCAAGTTGTATAAGTTTTTACTGACGATATTTTTAATTTTTATTCTCATATCAACACTTTATATTCTAATATACAATCTTATAAAAACTTTGGAAAACAAAGTCGAAAAACAAAAAGCTTTTTTAAATAATGAAATAAAAAAAAGAAAAGATATTATTGAAGGTGCCAAGGGTATTGTTAAAAGCTCAAAAACAGAAAATGTAAATCTAACCTCAATCATTACCATTTATGAACATCAAATTGAACGTGCAAGTAGAGATTTAAACGATGCAAAAAATGCATATAATAAAGCCGTAAGTAAGTATAATTCATTCATTGATCATTTCCCCGTATTTTTAATAGCATCACGAATACAAGCACAAAAACTCGACTATTTAAATAATAAGAATTTTGAAGATTTAATTGATAGCAACTTTTAGTTATAAAAAAAGAAGGTTTTTAAACCTTCTTTTTTTATTTAATACTATCTAAAAAACGCCATTCACAAAATTTCTTTTCCATAACAGCATCATTATATACAGAATCCATCATCGTTTCAAATTTATTCTTCGGCGGAATATTTTGATGACGTTTACTCCAACGAATTATACAAGCAGTTGTAAACAATATATTCACTGCCATAAAAACGGAAAATACTACACATACCACTTTCCCAATTTTTCTTGTTCCCTTTGTCTTTTTAAAAAGATTTTCTAATTTAGGAAGAAACGCTGAAAAAATAATTCCAAAAATACCCCACGCCACCAACATACTCGGGCAAATAAGTCCTTGAATATTAAATTTATTTTCACTGTAATCCCATGCTCGCATATTAAGCCCATAAAGAAGCAACAAACCGCATAAATACTCTATAATGGTTGCAGTTATAGCAAATACTGCGAATTTAACAAAAATGCTTTTGCCTCTCAACTTGACTGCACCTATGTAAAGTCCTGCAGTTCCAATCCCGTATATAAGACAATATGGTCCAAAAACCGTATTCACATGAGTTTCCCATCTACCATAGGCATATATACAGTAAAATCCCTCAATAACAACTCCCATTACACTGCCGATTATAAATAACCAAAAAACTTTTTCATAAGTAATTTCTTTTTCTTGCTTTTTATTTGTATTCTTTACAGTTTTAATCGCAGTCATAAAAAACACCCCTTATATCTTCCGGATTTTATATCATCTATAATATCATCAAAATTGTTATGCGTATATAGTGAAAATTAGAATTTCAACTATTGTTTACATTTAACTAATATTCAGTTAAAAATCAGTGCATAATACACTGACTAAATAATTTGATCAGACAATATTTTTTCAGGATTTATTACAGTAAGCTTTTCAATCATATCATCTGTAATAGAAGCACTGAACTCTTTTTTTTGGTTTTTAAAATCATTAGCACGCCAATACGGACGATGAGAATCCGTTCCAATCACAACAGCACTTCCATCCAACACATATTTTTCAGCAGACAGACGCTCTTCTTCTCCGCCATAACCTGCAAGCGACATTGAATTAACCTGAAAATAAACTCCCATTTTTAAAAGCGTTTCTGGAACAAACGGATATTCATAAAAAGTTTTATAACGTTCCGGATGTGCAATAATAAGCTTATAACCCATTGAAAGCACTTCTTCGGCATATTCTATACATTTTTCAGGATTCATACTTTTAAGAGAATATTCGCAAAGCGTATAGTTTGAACCATTAAGTGTAAGACCATCCAAATTTCCTACCGAATATATCCATTCCGACAAAAAAATTTCAGCACCTGCACAAACGGATAAATCCAATCCACTATCTGAAAGTTCAGAATTTATCATTTCAATATGGGAATTTCTTATTGCAATAAATTCATCATATCTTCTGTAATCTATAAAATGTGGTGTGGCACAAATTCTATCTATTCCATTTTCTTTACCTATATATCCAAGCTTTAATGAATCATCAAGATTTTCACAACCATCATCAATCGCATACACGATATGGCAATGTATATCAGTCATTTTTATATTTTTCCTCTACAACAAATTCCTTTTCAACAGTTTTTCTTCCAAAAAGATGTATAATACCATCATCATTAAGTACCTTGATAATCATAATGAACACAGGCATAATAAAAATTCCGATAAATCCGAAAAGTTGCGAACCAATATACATCGCCATAAGCTCTAAAAATGCGGGTATTCCAAGCTGTCCGGCAATAAGCTTAGGCTCTATAACCTGTCTTATTATAGTAATTACTATATACATAACAATTATAGCAATACCCAGCTTATAATTTCCAAGAATAAATTCCCAAATTGCCCAAGGCCAAAGCACTGTGCCTGTTCCCAAAACCGGAACAATATCAATAATGGCGGTAAGACCCGCTATAACAAAAATATATCCTCCAGTATAAATTTTTGCAAATTTAAACATATACAAAAATAGTGAAAGTTCTGCAAAAGTAATCAACATAATAAGTCCATATGCTTTAAAAAGCTTTTTAAGTGTGGAAAAAACAATACGCTTTGTTCGTATAAGATTTTCAGCATGAGAACGTGAAAGCTTTAAAATAAGTGTTCTTACCGTTTTGTAATCCGATGTCATAAAGCAACAACAAATAATTGATACCAAAATACCTACAAGTATCACCGGAACACGCTTTATAGAACTTAAAATCCCATCCGTATTATTCGTTATGTTTTTAAAAATTGAAGAATTAAAAAACATTCCTGTCCACGAAAATCCACTGTTATCTGAAGCCGCACCTGTAAGAACATCATACATTTTATTTATATTAGAAATAAAATTATCTTTGATATTAAGTGGAAGCATATGAAGTTTTGTATTTATAAACGCCACCATAGTATCCTTTATCTGCGTGGAGTTTGTAAATTGTGATTTTATATTGATAATAAATTCTTTTATTGTAGTCGCAATTTCATTTACTAAAAAGCCTATAAATAAACCTATAACACCTACTACAATCAATACTAAAAGCATTGACCATAATCCCCTTCCAACTCTTGTTTTTTCAGTTAATTTCTCTACGGGTTTCTGTAAAAGCATTGCTATAAAAAGTGCTATAATAAATGGTGATAAGGTCCAGAAAAAAAACTTTAAAAATATATAAAAAATCAGCAAAACTGTTGCAATATATGTAAAACTTACTAAAAAATATTTTTTCTTTTCAAATTCACTGATCATAATTCACCCGTATAAATTTATTCAAGATAATTTTATAATATTATATTGCATAATACAACACCGCATCATTAAAATTTCCAATAGTCTAATAATAGTTAGTATACTTTTACTAAGATTAGTCCATTTTGATTTGACTATAATGTTATAAATGCTATAATTTTTATATATTAATATATAAAAATTATGTCGTGTACTTACGGAGGAAAAATATGTATAAAATCCTAAAAGCCGAACACCTTGTAGGAGACGATTATCTTATGGTAATTAAAGCACCGTATATTGCCAGAAAATGTGAACCCGGGCAGTTTTTAATCACTATAAACGGAGAAAAAGGAGAACGAATACCCCTGACAATATGCGACTATGATCGTGAAAACGATACTGTTACAATTGTATTTCAGGTTGTAGGCGCCTCCACAAAAAAAATGACCACATTAAAAGCTGGTGACTGCTTCACGGATATTGTAGGTCCTTTAGGAAAACCTTCAGATTTAGTTGATACTCCTCTTCCACGCCTGAGAAATGAAAAAATTATTTTTATAGCAGGAGGCGTTGGTGCCGCACCGGTTTATCCTCAAGTCAAATGGTTATATGAAAACGGCATAGAATGTGATGTAATAATAGGTGCACGAAATAAAGATCTTATAATTTTGGAAGAAGAAATGCGCAAGATTGCAAAAAATGTATATATCACTACCGATGACGGATCTTATGGAGAGAAAGGCGTTGTAACCGATGTTTTAAAAAGACTTGTAAATGAAGAGGGTAAAAAATACACAAAATGTATTGCAATAGGTCCTGTAATAATGATGAAATTTGTAGCGCTTACAACAAAAGCAATGGGTATTCCTACAGTTGTTTCCATGAATCCTATTATGATTGACGGTACCGGAATGTGTGGAGCATGTAGACTTATGGTTGACGGAAATATCAAATTCGCCTGTGTTGACGGTCCGGAATTTGACGGTCATCTTGTAAATTTCGATCTTGCCATGAAAAGACAAAGACAATATCCTGATGAAGAAAAAACGGCACTTGACGCAATAAATAAGGAAATGGCATAGGGGTTAATTATGAATAAATCACTTACTAAAACGCCTGTTAAAGAACAAAATCCAAAAATAAGAGCAACCAACTTTGAAGAAGTTTGTATGGGATATACAGACAGTGAGGCCATACTTGAAGCTGACAGATGCTTAAACTGTAAAAATCCACGTTGTGTAAAAGGATGTCCTGTAGGCATACATATTCCACAGTTTATTCAGAAAATTAAGGAAAACGACCTTAAAGGTGCAGCAGACGAAATTGCACTAACCTCTTCTCTGCCAGCAGTTTGTGGAAGAGTCTGCCCACAAGAAACACAGTGTGAGGGCATGTGCATAAGAGGTATAAAAGGTGAAAGCGTTGCTATAGGAAAACTCGAAAGATACGTTGCTGACTGGGCAAGAGCACATAATTACAACGCTTCAAAAGTAAGTAAACCTAACGGAAAAAAAATTGCTGTTATCGGCTCAGGACCATCAGGTCTTACATGTGCAGGAGATTTGGCAAAATTAGGATATGATGTAACAATATTTGAAGCTTTCCACAAACCAGGAGGAGTTTTAATTTACGGAATCCCGGAATTCAGACTTCCGAAAGACGGCGTTGTAATTCCTGAAATTGAAAATGTAAAAAAACTTGGCGTTAAATTTGAAATGAATGTGGTTGTAGGACGTTCAATCACAGTTGATGAACTCTTATATGATGAAGGCTATGATGCCGTATTCTTAGGCACAGGTGCAGGACTTCCAAAATTCATGAATATTCCGGGAGAATCTGCAAACGGTGTGTATTCAGCAAATGAATTTTTAACTAGAAACAATCTTATGAAAGCTTTTGAACACGATTCTGACACACCTATAAAATGCGGTAAAAGAGTTGTTGTCGTAGGCGGTGGCAATGTTGCCATGGATGCCGCAAGAACCGCTTTAAGACTCGGTGCAGAAACACACATAGTATACAGACGTTCGGAGAACGAACTTCCTGCAAGACGTGAAGAAATCCATCATGCAAAGCAAGAGGGCATAATTTTTGATCTGCTTCAAAATCCAATTGAAATTCTTACCGACAAAAACGATAATGTATGTGGAATTAAAATACAAAGAATGCAGCTTGGGGAGGCTGATGCAACTGGAAGAAGACGCCCCGTAGCAATCCCCGGAGATATATATGAACTTGAATGTGATACGGTCATTATGTCTCTCGGAACTTCTCCAAATCCTCTTATTTCATCAACAACCGTCGGACTGGAATCAGACCAATGGGGTTGTATTGTTGCAAAAGAGGAAAATGGAGAAACATCAAAAAAAGGAGTTTATGCAGGCGGTGATGCGGTAACCGGAGCTGCAACAGTCATTCTCGCAATGGGTGCAGGAAAAGCTGCAGCAAACGGCATTGACGAATATTTAAAAGCAAAGGATATTGCAAATAAAAATAAGTTTTTAAAGCTTGCAAGAGCAAGATTTTCCTGCAGGAAATTTGACAGTACCGCAATAGAAGACGAAAAGCTGAATATTATTTTAGAAGCCGCAAAGCTTGCACCGACCGCACTCAACAATCAGCCGCAAAAGATTTATCTTCTAAAAAGTGAAAAAGCTCTTCAAAATGCGGCAAAGCTTACCGCTTGCACCTACGGCGCACCTGTTATTGCTCTTATAACCTATGATAAGACCAAGGTATTTACTTATCCGAACGAAAACTATAATTCAGGCATTGAAGATGCCACCATTGTTGCAACTCATATGATGCTTGCAGCAGAATCGGAAGGAATAAGCAGCTGCTTTATAAACCGTTTTAACCCGGATGAAGCAAAAGAGATTTTCGAGCTTCCGAAAAATGAAATTCCCGTTATGCTGCTTGATTTCGGCTATAAAGGAGAGGGAAGTCTCCCAACTCCACGCCATTTTGCAAGCAAAGAAATTTCAGAATTTGTAGAATATAAATAAATAAAAAATATCGGACTTATCGTCCGATATTTTTTATTTAAGAAAATTTATTTTATACCCGTTAAAATTGCAGAGCCGCTAAGCTTAAATAATCTGCCTTCTTTTTCACTCATAAAAAGTCCCTTGGAAGTTTCTATAAACTCAACCTTTTCATAGCCTGCTTCCTTAAGGCATTTTACGAAGTTCTCCATATCTCCGTAGCGTGATTTGCTCATTAAATCATGTATGGCAAAGCACCCGCCCTTTTTAAGTACGCGAAGAGATTCAAGCAAAAGCTCCTGTTTATCTTTTCCCATAATATTATGATAAACATAATTGCTTGTTATCGCATCAAAGCTTTCATCGGGAAAATCAAGCTTTATTGCATTTCCATTTTTAAATTCGGTATTTAACACACCCTCCGCCTTGGCATTATTTTCACAAAGCTGCTTTGAAAATGACGCATATTCCTTCCCCCAACGGTCTACTCCGATGATATGCCCATTCGGATTTTTCTTTGCAATCGCAATAGACAATGCACCTGAACCGCAGCCTATATCAAGACATTTCTGCCCTGCTTTAAGCTTCACATATCCTGCAGTTCCGTCAACTATTCGTCTTGACAACTGTCTTTTCCCTTTATATGAGAACGCTCTATAAGCAAGCACGCTCCAAACAGCCATATAGCCGACTGCTAAAAATACAGAAAACAATATTACACTGACAAAAATTTTAAGCTTTAAGCTTGAAAAGCTTCCAAAAAAAGCCGCAACAAAAATACCAAAGCATATTATTGAACCTGAAATACTGCCAATCAACATATTTTTAGGTACCCAATTTTTATAATCCGCCTTCATCTACATCAACTCCATTTGTTAGTTTAAACTAACTATATACCTTATCCATTAACTTTTCAACAAAAAAAGAGCCTCACGGCTCTTTTTTGTTATTTTATACAAAACAATTATAGGAGGCATCGCTGGGCATTCGCAAATCGCCTCTCGGAGAAAGACTTACAGAGCCTATTTTAGGTCCGTCAGGAAGACAAGATCGCTTAAATTGATTAACAAAAAAACGTTTGAAAAATATATCAATATATCGTTCAATTTCCGTCTTTGAATATTTAACAGAAAAAGCTCTGCTTGCCATAAAAATAAGTGTTTCTCTTGTCTTTCCAAAACGTATAAACCAATATATGAAAAAATCAAACAACTCATACGGTCCAAGCTTTTCTTCAGTCTTTTGCATTATATCCCCGTTTTCATCAGGCGGTAAAAGTTCCGGTGATACCGGGGTTTCTAAAATATCCTTTAAAATTGCTGAAATTACACTATCACTTTTCTTTTCTTCATATGAAATAATATAACGAATAAGCGTTTTCGGAACAGAACAATTAATACCATACATACTCATATGATCCGCATTAAAAGTACACCATCCAAGTGCAAGTTCGGACAAATCACCTGTACCGATAAGAAGAGCATTCTCTTTATTTGCCAAATCCATTAAAATTTGCGTGCGTTCCCTTGCTTGTGAATTTTCATAGGTTATATCATAAACGTTTTCATCTTGACCGATATCATTAAAATGCATTAGGCATGATTTTTTTATACTTATTTCTCTGAAACTTGCAGAAAATGCTTTTATAAGAGATACCGCATTAGTATAAGTTCTTCCGGTTGTTCCAAAACCGGGCATCGTAACAGCAATCAGATTTTCGTGTGAAAGGTTAAGTTCATCAAGCGCTCTTATTGCCGCAATAAACGCAAGCGTGGAATCAAGTCCACCGGAAAGTCCCAATATAATCTTTTCACAATGAATATGCCTCATTCTTTTAATAATTGCATAACTTTGCATTAAAAGTATCTCTTCACAGCGCTTTTCTCGTTCTTCAAAATCTGTAGGAATAAATGGATAGGGATAAAAATCCTTATCATTATATTCATCTGAAACCGGTGCAGTAGGGATAGAAACAACCCTATACTCTTGATTTACAGCAATTTCATTATCAGAAAAAATTCCGTTCCTCATTCTCTCACTTTGCGTTCTTTGAACATCAACTATTCCTCTTGCTATACTACCGCCAACTTCAAACCTCTTACTTTCCGAAATAATACTTCCGTTATCAGCAATCAAACAACCGCCTGAAAACACCAAATCCTGAGTGGACTCTCCTATCCCAGCATTTGCATATATATACGCACAATAATTTTTGGCGGAAGTAATTTCTATAAGTTTTTTTCGATATTCGTTTTTTGTAAGCGTTTCATTTGAAGCAGAAAGATTCGCAATTATATTTGCACCTTTGAGACATAGTTCTGTTGAAGAAGAAAGCGGAGCCCATAAATCTTCACAAATTTCAATTCCTAAAACAGCATCTTCGGAAAGAGCAAAAAGTAAATTTCCAAAAGGTACAGTTCTACCTTTTATTCCTATACTTGTATCAGATATATCAAACCCTGAACGAAACCATCGTTTTTGATAACATTCATTATAATTCGGTATATATTTCTTTGGAACTATTCCTAAAATTCTTCCTCTTTTAATTACTGCAGCACAGTTATAAAGAGCTGCACCTATTTTTAGCGGCAAGCCTATAACCGCAACTGCCGAATATTCCTTTGTAAAGTCAGCAAAATCTATAAGTGCTTTTTCAGCTTCAAGTAAAAGTGTTTGTTGAAGGAATAAATCTCCACAGGTATAACCCGTCAAATAAAGTTCAGGAAAAACAACGATACTTGACCCATATTCAACTTCTTTTGCAAAAAATAATTTTGCATTTCTTAAATTATATTGAATATCGGCCACTACAATTTCAGGAGAAACTGCAGAAACTTTATAAAAATCAGTTATCATTTTTACCTCTCATTAGATTTTGAAATTTTATCCAACGGCATTTCATAAGCGAATATAAATTCTTCTAAAAAAATATCCGCTTCTTTACAACAAAGTTTTTGAATAGCAAGCATTGTAGCCTTTTCAGCCTCTGAAAATTCACTATTTCCAGCCTTTCGTTCCTCTATGCATTTGATAAGAGCAGAAATTTTATCTGCAGCTTTAACAAGTTTCCAAAGTTCTTTTTCACTCTCAGTTTCGGTTAAAAGGCTTTTATAATTATTTCTCATATCTTCAGGTAACATTTCTAAAAGAGTTTTTGATGCTTCTCTTTCAATAGTTCCGAAAATATTACGCATTTCTTCAGATTTATATTTTATCGGGGTTGGCATATCCCCAGTAATTATTTCAGGTGTATCGTGATAAAGTCCTAAAAGCGCAACTCTTTCTGAATTATAAACTTTGCCAAGTCGTTTATTGCCTATCACCGCAAGCGAATGTGCCAACATTGAAACCTCAAAGCTGTGTTGTGCCAAATTTTCATATGAGGTATTGCGCATAAGTGCCCATCTATTTATATATTTTGTTCTTGAAACAAATGCAAAAAATCCGTTTTCCATATCTATCCTTTATAAAAGGCGGGATACCCCGCCTTAATTTATTAATAATTTAATGAACCTGTATCACGCCATACAAAATGAATTTCATTCCCGTTTCTTACAAAAGTATCAAGGTCTTTTAGGGTTCCATATGTTTGTCTAAAACCGCAATCCTTAAATGCCTTTTCCATTGCAAGTACCATTCTGAAAGAATTTGCGACAATTTTTCCGTCTAAAACCATCTGTGCAGGGTTTCCCACACCGAATTTAAATCCCGTCAACCACCAGGTTTTTTCATCCCTATAAAAAATTCTGTTTCCGCTACGCCAATCGGCTTCGCTATCATATAAATCAAAATGCATCTGAAGCTCATGATCAGGATCTGCACACTGATAAACTTCGTTATTTGCTCTTGACTTTGTGTAAACACCTATTTCCGCACCACGAAAAACACCATAATTACCTTTCCACATCTGTATTCTGTAATCAAGCTCTTCCGCGTTATTTGTAAAATCAGCTTTTACAGTTCTATAAATCATATTCCCTATGGGTGCATAATCGTCATAAAGTGTCATAAACAGAGCTTCTCTTTGCCATGCATCTTTAAGTGAATAATATATTCCCTGTTCCGCATCATATCCATAACCTAAATCCATCTGAAACTTATCTATTGCCTGAAGAAAACTGCTTAAGGTAGGTTTTTCATTATTATCAGTATTTTCACTGTTCCCTTGAGCTGTATTATTCGGCATAAGTTGAGATGAATTTGACTCCCCGTCTGAAGATGATTTTGAACTTTTAAAATTAAAGTTCTTTTTCGTTCCTATTTCTGTTTTTTTAGTTGTTGTTACATTATCCTTTGGCATTGTTGTTGAAGTAGATGAAAAATCATCTTGAGATTTTGAATTTATCGTTATAGGTGTTCCATTATTTTGAAGCATATTCTTGTTATCATCTTTCTTTTTCTTTTTTCCACAAGAGGAAAATACAGTTACAATTAAAACAAGCGAAATACATATCGCAATTATTTTTTTAAAATTTTGCATATATTACACCCACCTTATTTATATTATATTTTAATTAAAACATAGTGTATCTTAAAAGTCAATCAATCATAAAAAGATTTTTTCTATTATTTATATATAATATATTTGATTATTATTTTTTTAAGCTATATAATTATATTGATAAATATTAGTGGAGGTAAAAATGAGTTTACAGCATGAAATAAAAGAACCTACGCTTCTTTTAAATTCTGATGGCAGTGTAAGAGAACCGGGTTGGTGCAGAAGGAATAATTATATATATAATCCGGAAAATATAAAATGTTCGTTTATGCGCCTTAAAGAATGGGATTTCTATCAAATATCCGACGGCAATATGATGCTACAATTGAATTTCGCCAATATTTCATATGGTGCAGCAGCAACATTTGCCGCCGTAAATCTGCGCACAGGTGCTCGTGCCGATGCAATGGGACTTAAACTATACACACCTCACAGCTTTCGAATGAATAAAAACGGTGATATTCCTAATATTTTTTATTTCAGTGAAAATGGAACAACACTTTCCTATGAAGTTGAAAAGACAAAAAGACATTTAACCTATGAGGGCAAAACAAATTCAGGAAAAATAGTAAAAGCCGATATATATTGCTATAATAAAAAAAATCAAGAGAGCATAACTATTTGTACGCCGTTTGATAAACCCGAAGAATTTTTCCTTACGAATAAATTCAACTGCATGAATGCTGAAGGATTCATCGAAATAGGAAAAGAAAAATATGTTTTCAAAAAAGAATATACGCATGCCGTTATGGATTGGGGCAGAGGTGTATGGCCTCACAAAGCTGATTGGTACTGGTCTAACGGTTCAACAGAAGTACAGGGTAAACCTTTCGGTTGGGAATTTACATGGGGATTTGGAAATGAGAGTCATGCCACAGAAACTGCTATTTTCTATGACGGAATCTGCTACAAATTGGGACCTATACGCCTTGTTTATCCTCCTGAAAAATTAGGCTTTATGAAACCATGGCATTTTGTTTCAGATGACGGGAGACTGGATTTTGTTATGAACCCTTATTATGACAACCGAACTTTAATAAATCTTCCCGGACTCGCAAAACAGGATGTACATCAGGTACATGGACTGTTTTCCGGCACCGTAAAACTTGATGATATTAGAACCGTACACATAAAAAATACATATGCTTTTTGCGAACGTGTATGTAATATTTGGTAAAATATTCTTATTTTCTACTAAATTCAAATTAATATATTTAAAGGTTAAAAATTATATCTATGTTTAATGATAAACTTTCAAAAGAACAAAAAAACATATATCAATCTCAAATCATTGCCAATGGAGTAACAACTTTTGAATTGCAAAAAAAATCTCTTGAAATTTTAAAATATTTTATTAAATTATGTAAAGACAACAATTTAAGATATTGGTGTGGGGGAGGCACTTGCATAGGTGCTTTAAGGCATAAAGGATTTATACCGTGGGATGATGACATCGATGTTTTCATGCCACGACCAGACTATGAAAAACTTTATAAAATATGGGACAAAATTGCAGAAACAAATAAATATACTCTTGCAAGAACATCTGAAAATATAAATATTCATCAATCTGATATGCAACTTGTTGATTTAAATACCACATTTATAAACAAACACAGTGCTAATGAAGATATTCCGCATGGGGTTTCTATTGATATTATGCCATTCGAAGGTTGTCCAAATTCTAAAATTTTAAGAGGCATACAAATTTATCATTCCATTATGTATTGTATTTTTAATGTACAAAGACTTCCTGACAATCAAGGAAAACTTATCAGAAGCCTAACCAAATTAATATACACAATCATAAAAAACCCAAAAACAAGATATAAACTTTGGAAAAAACATGAAAAGGCAATGACAAAATATGATTATGACAAATCAAATTTTGTAAAAGAAACAATAACATCATTCAAAGCTTTATTTTATCCTTATAATCGCAACTATTTTGATACTGTTTCAGTTAATTTTGAAGACATCAAAATTAACATTCCTAAAAATGCAGATGAATATTTAACCCGTATTTTCGGTAACTATAAAGAATTACCCCCAGAAAATAGCAGAAAAGCAAAACATAATGTAGAATATATAAACTTAAATGAACCGTTCACAAAATTTAAAGGCATTTATTATTGCAAATAAGAATAGGGGAATTAAATTTGATTTATATTAAATATATCATTGAAAATATAATAGGAGTTTTTCTCCATATTTTAAGAATTTTTATTCCTCAAAAAAACACTGTTGTTTTTTCATCCTTTAGCGGAAGACAATATTCTGACAGTCCTAAATATATTTCAGAATATCTTTCAAAATACCATCCTGATTTAAAGCAAATCTGGGCATTCAAAAATCCTATGAAATTCAAAGAGATACTAAATAAAGACATCTCTATTGTACGCTTTAAATCTTTAAAATTTATACTTGCCGTTCTATCCTGTAGAATCTATGTTGATAATGTCGAGTTTTGGTCTATCTTGAATTTTTCAAAAAAACAAATTGTAATTGAAACATGGCACGGTGGAGGAGCCTATAAAAGAGTTGGTCAAGATAGACTTGATATAAAAAAAGCTGAAAAACAACATATTATAAAAAAAATGAATAAAATAAATATTTTTTTATCCAGCAGTAAAGCTTTTACACAATTTGTACTTAAAGGTGCTTATAACTATTCCGGAGAAATCTTAGAATGTGGACTCCCAAGAAATGACACTCTATTAAATGAAAATTTAACAAAAATCAATGAGATAAAAAAAACGCTAAATATTCCATCATCATCAAATATTGTTTTATATGCCCCTACATTCAGAAATAATTTAAATGAAAATATTTATGATTTAAACTTTTCATATTTAACAAAAACTTTAACGAAAAAATTTGGCGGAGAATGGATAATATTATTCAGATTTCATTACTATATGCAAGACATATCAAAAATAAAAAATAACACAAATATTATAGATGTAACAAATTATCCTGATATGCAAGATTTGCTTAAAATTTCAAATATTCTTATAACAGACTATTCTTCTTCTATATGGGATATGTGTCTTTTAAAAAAGCCTTGCTTTTTGTATACACCTGACATTGATGATTACTATAACGAAAGAAATTTTTATACGCCAATTGAAAGCTGGGGAGTTCCATACGCAAAAACAAACATGGATTTAGGAAGAAAAATACTTGAATTTGATTATAAGAAATATTTAAATGATATTAACAGTTACCAAAATAAACTTGGAAACTGCGAATCGGGAAATGCCACAAAAATTATTTCCGAAAGAATAGTATCATATATGCAGGAGATAAAAAATGTATACTAAAACAGCACTCATTTTTGCCGGAGGAACTGGCACAAGAATGAAAACCAGCGGAACTCCAAAACAATTTTTAGAATTACATGGTAAGCCTATAATAATATATACACTGGAAAAATTTGAACAATGTGATCATATAGATAATATAGCAGTCGTTTGTATTGAAGATTGGATACCACACCTAAAAAAACTACTCAAAAAATTTGAAATAAAAAAAGTGAAATATATTGTTAAAGGCGGAACAACTTCTCAAGAGTCTACACTAAATGGTATAAATGCAATTGCCGGTTCTCAAAATCCTGAAAAAACTATTGTTTTAATCCATGATGGCGTACGCCCCCTAATAAACGACAAACTTATAAAAGATAACATAAATTCTGTATTAACATATGGAAATGCAATTACTGTTGTTTCCGCAATTGAAACAATAATTACATCAAAAGACAAAAAAAATATTGATAATATTATAAATAGAGATGATTGTTACCTTGCAAGGGCACCACAAAGCTTTTATCTATCTGATATTATGTCTGCTCACCAAAAAGCTCTGTCCGAAAATTATACTAAAATGATTGATTCCGCATCACTTATGCTTCATTACGGAAAAAAACTGCATATGGTACAAGGTCCTGTTGAAAACATAAAAATAACCAATCCGTCCGATTTCTATATTTTTAAAGCTATGATAGAACTTCAAGAAAACATTGATATTTGGGGTGCATGATGTTTTTTCCAGAAAGTCCGGACGATAAAATTTTTCAAGAAGATTTAGAATTCATTGCCGACAATTTTTCAGATAAAGAAGATTTAAAAAACAAAACATTTTTCATAACAGGTGCAACCGGCCTTATCGGTTCAACACTAATCAAAGCCCTTCTTTGTATGAATCGTAAATATTCATTAAATATTAAAATAATTGCTCAGATTAGAAATGAAGAAAAAGCAAAAAAAGTTTTCTCAAATTTATTAAATCTAAATCACTTTTCTTTATTCAAAAGTAATTTAGACCAAAACTTAGAAATAGATGAACATATAGATTTTATAATTCATTCTGCCAATATTACTACATCAAAAATTTTTGTTGAACAACCTGTTGAAACGATTTTATCAACTATAAATTTAACTAAAAATGTCTTGGAACTTGCCATACAAAAGAAAGTAAAAAGTTTTGTATATTTGTCTTCAATGGAAATTTACGGATTTGTATCCTCTTACAAAAAAATAACAGAAGAAAATCTTGGATATATTGATAACTTAAACATTAGAAGTTCATATTCAGAAGGAAAAAGACTTGCAGAATGTCTTGTTGTTTCATATAATTCCGAATATTATGTCCCAGGAAAAATCGCAAGACTGGCACAAACATTCGGTGCAGGAACAAACATTTCTGACAACAGGCTTTTTGCACAATTAACAAAGAGTTGTATAAAAAATGAAGATATTGTTCTTCATACTAAAGGTCTTTCGTTTGGAAATTACTGTTATACTGCCGATGCCGTTTTAGGAATTTTAAAAATTCTTTTAAAAGGAAAAAATTCAGAAGCTTATAATATTGTTAATGAAAATACTACGATGATGATAAAAGATGTTGCAGCTCTATGTTCCGCAAAGCTAAATAACAATAAATCTAAAATCATATTCAACATCCCAAAAAGTGCTTTTACATTTGGTTATGCTCCGGATACTTCTCTTCATCTTTCATCAGAAAAATTGAAAGCTTTAGGTTGGAACTCACATTTCGACTTACCCGAGATGTTTATAAGACTAAAAAAAAGTTTTGAATCTCAAATATCAAAAAAATAAATTAAGGACTAAATAAATATGAAAATCAAATCTTTAAAAGATATTTCAAAATTCAATATTTCAAATTGTCTTATTTTTATTTTAACTCTTTTCACATTGACATTCTTTATATATAGAGACTTTGGTTTCAGAATGATTTATGGATTTGCAGCTTTATCAATAATCCTAATATTCTATTTTATAAATCATATATTTATAAAAAAAGAAAAACCGAAGATTACCGCAATCGAGATACTTTTATTTATTACAATATCAAGTATTATTATTTTTTTTATTTTTCCAAATTCCAGAAAAGACGAAGATACACTATCATATATCATAGTTATTTTAATAAGTTTTCTTTATATGTTATTTTCAAATAAAAAGCAATTAAATGAAAACGGAATTTTGATATCTTTCATTATAATAGCATCATTATTTACTATATATATATTATTTTTCACTGCTTTTCCAAAGTTTTTTTATACAGTTATAAATCCTTATCTTTCAAAAGAAGCGGCACAATATTCAGCTTATTATTTAAAACGTGGCTATACAGTATCAATTGGAGGATTTACATACACCGACTATATTCTTTTTTTTGGAATAGCTTCTTCTATCGCTATTTTTATCACAAACAAAAACAAAACAATCAAATATATTTTATCTGCAATAATAACTATAATCATTTGTACAATTTTTATAATTGGACGACGCGGAGAATTCTTAGCATGTATTTTAAGTCTTTTTTTTCTGTATATTATTAAAAGAAATAAGAAAAAACGAAATAAAGAATTATTATTTTTATTTATTTTTGTTTTATTGGCAACTTTATTGTTTTTAATTTTTATAAAACAACTTGAAAAAATAAGTTTTTTTAAACGATATATCTTCACATTAAAACAAATAATGGCAGGCAAAGACTTTTCTTCGGGCAGAGGAGAACTTTATATATGGGCATTAAATATGTTTTCAAAAAGTCCGCTTTGGGGAAATGGATGGGGAAGCTTTGCAAATGTTGTATCACCAGAATATCAACTAATTCACGGTTCACACGGCGGAATTGTAAAAGATGCACACAATAATTTCCTTCAAATTCTTGCCGAAACAGGTATTATCGGATTTGTTTTTATTGTCATACCTCTTATCTATATTTATGTGCTGACAATAAAGCATATAAAAAATATTTTTAATTATAAATTTGAAGATAATGTTCATATTATAAAAATAAAAAAACTGGCAATTGTTTCTTTTTTAACTCAGACTTTTTTTATGATATTAAGTTTTTTTGATCCATGTACATATAAACTTATATTTTGTTGCATGTATGTTATTTCCTCTAAATTTATTTCTATATCAATTGAACTTTCAAACTATGAATATCCAAATTTTATAAACAAATTTATTCACTCTATTTTAAAAAAGAAAAAAATATAAATCAAAAATAATAATATGTATATTCTAACAAAATATAAAAAAATACCAAAAAATTTAAAAGCAACTTTCTTCTTCGCTATTTCATCTTTTGCAACAAGCGGAATAAATTATATTACCACACCTATATTTACAAGGCTTTTAACTCAAGAACAATATGGAATTATATCTGTTTATAATTCTTGGTTGCAAATAATCCAAGTCATTGCTTCAATGACGCTTATTTTTCCCGGAATATTAAACGTCGGTCTTTATGAACATAAAGAAAATCGTTGGAAATATCTTTCAAATATTTTGGGCATTACAACATTATCCAGCATATCTTTAAGTATAGTCTATATTATTTTCCATAATATTATAAATAAAATCACAACATTACCGACATCTCTTAATATTTTAATGCTTGTTATTTGTGCTCTTCAACCAGCTATAACTTTTTGGACTTTTAAAAAGCGTTATGAATATGATTATAAAATAGCTTTTGTTCTATCCGTAGGTTCTGCTATATTTTCACAAATCGTGTCAATCTTTACAACATTATATTTCAAGAAAAAAGGATTTGAAAATCTGGCTGAAATACGACTTTGGAGTGCTTCAATAATAACTATACTTTTAGCTCTATTTATATATGTATATATATGTAAAAAAGGAAAAAGTATAATAAACCTAAAATTATGGAAATCTACTGTATTGGTTGCAATTCCGCTTATTCCTCATTATTTGGGTTCTGTCATTTTAAGTGATACGGATAAAATTATGATAGGTAAAATGATAGGTAATAATAAAGCTGGAATCTATGGTCTTGCAGCAGTTCTTTCCGCAGTAGGAGTACTTTTATGGCGAGCTCTTGGAGTAACTTTCAATCCTTTTATAAATGAAAAATTAGGTGAAAGAGATTTCAAATCTATAAGAGAACTTATAAAACCGCTCTGGTATGTTACTGCTCTTATTTGTCTTATCACTTCTCTCATTGCTCCTGAATTTATAAGGATATTTGCTACAAAAGAATATTTAGAAGGCATTTATGTGATACCGCCTATTTCAATTGGAATATTCATTCATATTCTTTATGATAATTTTTCAGCAATTTCATTTTTTCATAAAAAATCAATTAAAATTATGATGGCTACAGTTATTGCCGCACTGAGCAATTTAATTTTAAACTGGATATTTATTCATATTTTCGGCTTTATAATTGCAGGATATACTACTCTAATATCATACTTTATCATGACTATAATTCATTACTTTAACATGTGTTATATTGAAAAAGAAAAGATTTATGATATAAAAACAGCAATTATTATAACAATTATATTATCTGCAAGTTGTTTATCATGCAATTTACTCTATAAATTTACTTATATTAGATATATATTAATTTTTATTATACTATGTATACTTTGTACACAAATAAAGCCATTGCTAAAAGCACTTACAAAAATGAAAATATAAAAATAAAAAACGCTTTTTATTTTTAAGCGTTTTTTATTTTTCTTTTTTACTTATTGTATTTATAATTTTATTAAAAATCATAGCAAAAGGAAAAGTAATTGATATCAATAAAATTGAATATATAAAATAATGTATTATCTTTGTATGCTTAAAGCTAAACACTTCATTTAAAACATTTCGAACTATTATATGAACTACATATAATTCAAGTGTAATTGACCCAATATATCTTAAAATTTTACCATATTTCCCAAAAGATAAGATTTTAGCAAAAGGAAGCAGAATAAATATCGTTCCAATTGTTTGAACTAAAAGCTTTAATCTAATTAAATAAACACATAGCGGTTTGTAAATATCAAAATATTTTCTAAATATTGTAAAAATATCATCAGATACAAAAGCTAACACTATCATTATAAGTAAAAAATAAATATGGATTTTCTTTTTATTATAGACAAATGGACCTATTAAAGAACCTAAAATAAATACAGGAAAACGACCTATAGAAATATTATATTTAATCATTATGTCCGGTTGTTTAATCGCAAATATAGCAAACATTAAAATATATGAACCTAAAATCATCCATACTATATAAGAACATTTATTTTTAATTAATAAAAATAACAAAGGATAAAATAAATAGCAAACAGCTATACAAATCAAAAACCAAAAACTCGAATGATTATCATCAATAAATATAAGTTGTTTTATAAACTTTGATAAATTTTGTGATAAAATTAAATGAAAATAGACAAAAAAACGGAATACATAAAAAAACATATACAGGAAAAAGTTTGCTGAATCGTCTTTTATAAAAATTAATAACATTTATTTTTTCATATTTTTTCAATGAATAATAAAGAGATATTCCTGAGATAAATAAAAATATATCTACACCTATATTTCCTCTATTTATAATTGCTCTAGTCAAACCTGTATAAGGACTTGCATCAAATAAAGATTCTTCTATATGAAATATTATAATCCATAATATAGAAAAAGCATAAAGTTCTCCCCTATATTCACTTATATCCTTCCAATTATATTGCATAAAAACTCCATAAAATTATTTTATAACCTCTATAAATGTCTTAATCATTATTTTAAAATCATTTATAAGACTAAAATTTTTAAGATATTCGAGATTATATTTCATTTTTTCGGGAAGTATAACATTTATATAAACACTATCTACATCATCTGCATTTTCCAATAATTTTTCTTCATCCTTATATTTTATACTAGCATTAGATGTTATACCTGCTGGCAAAAGAAGAGTTGCAAGCATCTCATTTGAATATTTATTAACATATTTAGGAACTTCCGGTCTTGTTCCGACAAAGCTCATATCTCCTGTTAAAACATTAAAAATCTGAACAATTTCGTCAAAACGATATTTTCTAATAAATTTGCCAACCTTCGTAATTCTTTTATCGTCTTTATGTGTTATCTGTGTTCCTATATTTTCAGCATTTATAATCATTGAACGAAATTTGAAAATTTTAAATTCTCTGCCATTTGCAGTAATTCTAACTTGTCTAAAAAATACAGGACCTTTTGAATCAAGTTTAATAACTATTGATAAAATTAAAATAAGCGGTGAAAAAACCACAATCAATAAAAATGATGCCACAATATCAAATAATCTTTTTAAAAAAAGTTGATGTCTTTTTTTATATAAAACATCATAATATTTTTTAACATCATTCAGTCTAAGTTCATATGGTAATTCTTCCCACGGTTTTAAAAACATTAAGTTATCCTTATATAAAAATTATTTACTTAACTATATCTCATATATAGATTTTTTTGTCGGAGTTAAAAGATATGTATTTTTAAAATTCTTTTTTAATTCCGAATATGCAGACTTTGCATTTTCTTCAAGTTTATATACTCCATAAACAGATGAGCCTGAACCACTCATTACCGTACCCTGTGCACCATATTTTCTTAAAACGGATTTAATAAGCGGTCTGTCACTAAATGATATTACCTGTTCAAAAACATTAAACATATTCATACACATACGTGGCAAATCATTTCTTATATGAGCCTCAAAGCAACGCTTAATATCAGTATGCTTAAGACCGACGGCACTATCAATCATTTGATATGCAGTGCCAGTTTCAGTACTTATGTCAGGTTTTACAAGAACAATAAAACAATCCTCATATTGCTTTATAGGCGCTATAATTTCACCTTTATTAAGGCAAAACGCCTTTCCTCCAATTAATGAAAATGGAATATCCGCTCCGACAGAAAGACCGACTTCTGAAAGCATTATACTGTCAAGTAAATTACCATACAGTTTGTTGAGACAATATAATACACCTGCACCATCTGCAGAACCACCTGCAAGACCTGCACCACTTGGAATGTTCTTCTTAATTGTTATTTTTATTCCTTGCTCAGAAATCGGAACATGTGCATATTTAAAAAATCTTTCGGCACATTTATAAGCAATATTGGTTTTATCAGAAGGGATATTCCCATCACAGAAAAGTTTAATTTCAGTTCCACCAGTTCTTAAAACCTCAATTTCATCAAAAAGAGAAACAGAGGTATTTATCATAAAAAGACTATGATATCCGTCACTAAGTTTACCGGTTATATCCAAAACATAATTTATTTTTGCAGCAGCTTTTACCTTCATTAAAACTCCTTAAAAAATAGGCAAAGTAAGTGGTGTGCGATGTTCAAAAATTGTGATTTCAGAAAATCCTGCAGCCCTGATTGCAGATATAACATCTGTAAATCCAAAACAAATATCCTCTGCTCGATGAGCATCCGAACCGAAAGTTATATATTTCCCTCCCAACTCTCTAAAACGTGATATAACAGGAAACTCAGGTGAAATTTTTTTTAAAGGCTGACGCAATCCCCCCGTGTTCACCTCAAGTGCCTTATCATTTTTTACAAGAGAAAAAAGTATTCTGTCAACTTTTTCTTTAAATTTATTAAGATCTATATCAATATTTGATTTAGAATAAAAATAACGCATAGGATAGGTCAAATGCGCCAAAATATCAAAATCGCCAAAATGGATTAGATTCATTTCCTCATTTAAATATTCATCAAAAAGCTCTTCCGCTTCTTTTTGAGTAAAGTTCTCAAATAAACCGAAATCCTTTTGATTTCTTAAATTATGTATAGAACCTATTATCTCATCATACTCATAGGTTGAAATGATTTTTTCGGCAATTTCAGACATATAATGAGGCTGACCAAGCTCAATTCCACGAAGCACTAAAACTTCTCCTTCAAAAGATTGTTTTGCTTTTGTCGCTTCAAAAAAGGAATTTCTTACGCGTCTTGCATAATCATATTTTTCATAGCTGTCACATTCGCAATGATCTGTTATACAAATTGAACGAACACCCATAAGCTCTGCCTGTTCGCAAAGATACATGGCGGTATGTGTACCGTCCGGAGAATTATCTGTATGCAAATGAGTATCTACAAGTCTATTCAATTACGCCTCCTTTTTAACTTTTATATTATACCATAAAATCTATAATTAAACATATGAAAACTTTTTCAAAAAATAATTATAAAAAACGATAAATATTAAATCTATAATTTTTTTTACTTTTATGTTAAACTATGTCTATTATTAAATAATCGGAGGAAGAAATGCGTTCTATAATTACCGTTGTAGGAAAAGATACGGTCGGAATTTTAGCAAAGGTTTCATCTCTTTGTGCTGAAAAAAACGCAAATGTACTTGAGGTTACACAAAGTATTCTTTCAGATATGTTCTGTATGATAATGCTTGTTGATATTTCAGAATTAAGCATAGGCTTTGCAGAATTTTCTGTAGCTATGGAAAATCTTGGAGTTGAAAATAATTTAAGAATTTCAGCAGTTCACGAAGATATTTTCAATTCAATGCATAGGATATAAAATGAATAATACTGTATTAAATACCGGCGATATTTTAGAAACAATAAATATGATTCGTGAAGAATGCCTTGATATAAGAACAGTTACAATGGGCATTTCTCTTTTGGATTGTGCCGACAGCAACGGAGAAAAAGCAAGACAAAGAATTTATGACAAAATCTGTAAAAAAGCACAAAACCTTGTATCAGTATGTCAAAGTATTGAAAGAGAATACGGAATTCCTATTATCAACAAAAGAATTTCCGTTACACCAATTTCAATGATAGCCTGTGCAAGCGGTGATGACCCCGTTCTTTATGCCAAAACGCTTGATAGGGCTGCTGAAAAGGTTGGCGTAAACTTTATAGGCGGTTATTCAGCGCTTGTTCAAAAGGGATTTGGTGCAGGAGATGAAAAATTTATTCGCTCTATTCCCGAAGCTCTTGCCTCTACCAAAAGAATTTGCAGTTCCGTAAATATCGGCTCAACAAAAGCAGGAATAAATATGGATGCTGTAAAACTTATGGGTGAAATCGTACTCGAATGTGCCGAAAAAACAAAAAACGACGGGCTTTGGGGACCTGCAAAACTTGTAGTATTTTGCAATGCTCCCGAAGATAATCCGTTTATGGCAGGTGCTTTTCACGGGGTTGGAGAACCTGACTGCGTTATAAATGTAGGTGTTTCAGGTCCCGGAGTTGTAAGAGCGGCTATAAAAAAAATACCTGATGCCGATATAACCGAAGTATCAGATATGGTTAAACGCACTGCGTTTAAAATTACAAGAGTGGGGCAACTTGTCGCAAAAGAAGCATCTCAAAGACTTGGTGTTCCATTTGGAATTGTAGACTTATCTTTGGCTCCTACACCTGCAATCGGCGACAGTGTTGCACATATTTTGGAAGAAATGGGCCTTGAAAAATGCGGAGCTTGCGGTACTACTGCTTGCCTTGCACTCTTAAACGATGCAGTTAAAAAAGGCGGTGTTATGGCATCAAGTCATGTAGGCGGTCTTTCAGGCGCATTTATTCCTGTTTCTGAAGATGCGGGAATGATAGATGCCGTACGAAACGGAGCCTTAAAAATAGAAAAACTTGAAGCAATGACAGCGGTATGTTCTGTAGGACTTGATATGATAGCAATTCCCGGAAATACAGATGCTTCCGTAATATCAGCAATTATTGCAGATGAAGCCGCTATAGGAATGGTGAATTCAAAAACAACCGCCGTAAGAATAATACCTGCAATAAACTTAAAAGATGATGAAGAACTTTCATTTGGAGGACTTTTCGGCTCTGCACCTATTATGAAGGTTTCAACCTTTTCTCCCAAAAAATTTATAAGCCGTGGAGGAAGAATTCCCGCACCGCTTCAATCTTTGAAAAACTAAAAATAAAAAAATACCTGCTTACTAAGCAGGTGTTTTTTTATTTTTTCATTACAGCACCTTTATCAGATGTATCTACAAGCTTTGCATATCTTCCAAGCCAACCTGTTTTAACATTAGGTTCTTTAATAATATATTTATTACTTCGTTTTAATAATTCTTCCTCTGAAAGTCTTACATTTATTGAATAATTCGGAATATCAATATCAATAATATCACCTTCATTTATAAATGCAATTTCTCCATAAGCAGCAGCTTCAGGGGATATATGTCCTATTGCTGCACCTCTTGAAGCACCAGAAAATCTTCCGTCCGTAATAAGAGCAACTGTTTTATCAAGTCCCATCCCCACAAGTGCAGATGTTGGATTAAGCATTTCTCGCATACCGGGTCCTCCTACAGGTCCCTCATAACGAATCACCACAACATCTCCACTTATAATTTTTCCGCTATAAATAGCATTAATAGCATCCTCTTCAGAATCAAAAACTCTTGCAGGTCCACTATGAACAAG
Organism: Candidatus Fimenecus sp.; assembly: GCA_052169395.1. GTDB lineage: Bacteria > Bacillota > Clostridia > Oscillospirales > Acutalibacteraceae > Fimenecus. The sequence goes on from JBQNCN010000001.1 coordinate 560,914, forward strand.
CATTTCCTCTGCAACTGCAGATTTTTTTACAACACATCCCTTTTTTGCAATATTTCCCCAAAGAACTGCAAGACCTCCACTTTTCATAAACGGATTCTCAACTGTTCTTATAAAATTTTTATTTTTTATGTACTTACCTGAAATATTTTCAAAGACTGTTTTACCTGAAGCCGTTATACAATCAAGATTCAAAAGATTCTTCTTTGCAAGTTCACTTTCAACAGCAGGAAGTCCACCAGCATTATGAAAATCATTCATATGAGTTGACCCTGCAGGTGCAATATGACAAAGATTAGGTACTACTGCACTCATTTTATTAAAATTATTTAAATCAAATTCCACCTCCGCTTCATTTGCAATTGCAAGAAGATGGAGCACGGTATTTGTAGAACATCCAAGAGCCATATCACATGCCAAAGCATTATCAAGAGATTTTTTATTTATTATGTCACGAGATTTTATATTTCTTTTTACAAGCTCCATTATTGCTATTCCCGATCTTTTGGCCAGCTGAAGCCTTGCACTTGAAACAGCGGGAGTACTTCCGTTATAAGGAAGTGAAATTCCAACCGCCTCACAAAGACAGTTCATAGAATTTGCAGTATACATTCCTGAACATGAACCGCAACCAGGACAAGCATTATTTTCAAATTCTTCAAGTTTTTCATCCGAAATAAGACCCGCTTTTTTTGCACCAACCGCCTCAAACATTTTAGAAAGTGAAGTTTCTTCTCCGTCTACAAGACCCGGAAGCATAGGTCCTCCTGAACAAACTATTGTGGGAATGTTTACACGAAGAGCTCCCATGAGCATACCCGGAACAATTTTATCACAATTAGGCACAAGAACAAGACCATCAAAAGCATGTGCAACAGCCATACTTTCAACTGAATCCGCAATAAGTTCTCTCGAAGGAAGAGAATATCTCATACCGATATGTCCCATTGCAATACCGTCACATACACCTATTGAAGGAAACATAATAGGCGTTCCGCCTGCAAGTCTTATTCCCGCTTTTACAGCTTCCGATACCTTATCAAGCATTGCATGCCCGGGAACAATTTCGGAAAAAGCTGAACAAACACCAATAAGCGGTCTTTCAAGTTCTTCTTTTGTATATCCCAAAGCATAAAAAAGTGAACGATTGGGAGCTCTTTCTATACCTTTTTTGACTCTGTCAGATATCATAATTTTCCTCTTTTTATAAAAAGAGGCGTTAAACGCCTCTTAAAATTTTTATATGCGTTTCATGTGTAAAGCTTTTTAACTTTACCATTAGTCTGCATCTTTATCAGATAAAGGCTTAAGCCAACTCATCATTCCGCGCAATTCTTCACCTATCTTTTCGATAGGGTGCTCCGCCTCCAATCTTCTTGTAGCAAGGAAGCGTACCTGTCTACCACCGTTATCACTCATTTCCTGTAAAAATTCAGATGCAAAAGTACCGTCTTGAATCTCTGTAAGTACCTTTTTCATCTCTTTTCTGGTATCATCGGTAATAAGTCTTTTTCCTGTCCTATAATCACCATATTCAGCGGTATTGCTTATGGAATAACGCATTTTTCCAAAACCGCCCTCATTTATCAAATCTATAATCAGTTTCATTTCATGACAAGTTTCAAAATATGCCATTTCAGGAGCATATCCTGCTTCCACAAGTGTATCAAATCCCGCATGAATAAGTTCGCAAACGCCACCGCAAAGCACAGCCTGCTCACCAAATAAATCTGTTTCTGTTTCTTCTCTAAAAGTAGTTTGAATTATACCTGCTCTTCCCGCACCTATTCCACATGCATACGCCAAAGCAATATCTTTCGCTTTTCCAGTATAATCCTGTTCAATACAAATAAGTGACGGTACCCCATGCCCCTCAACATATTGACGCCTTACGGTATGCCCGGGACCTTTAGGTGCAATCATAATAACATCAATGTTATCAGCCGGTTTAATCGTTTTAAAATGAATATTAAACCCGTGTGCAAATGCAAGAGCTTTTCCCTCTGTCATATATTTTTCAATGTAATTTTTATAAATATCAGCAGCAAGCTCATCCGGCACAAGAAGCATAACCACATCACCAATTTGAGCAGCACCCTCTATACTCATAACCTTAAAATTACTATGTTCCTTTTCAAAAGTCTTTGCTTTTTTTATACGCGCTGAACTTTCACGAAGTCCAACAACAACATTGATTCCACTTTCACAAAGATTCATCGCATGTGCATGTCCCTGTGATCCGAATCCTATAATAGCAACGGTTTTTTCCTTTAAAAGCTCAAGATTGCAATCCTTGTCGTAATACTTTGTAATAGCCATGTTTTTCTCCTATATTTTAATTATCTGTCATAATAATATCGTTTACGGTTTTACCTGCAGGAATCATAGGAAGAACCTTTTCATCCTTATCAATTTCACAACGTATCCAAACCGGAACATCATCCTTTAATGCTTTTTTAAAAACTATCTTAAATTCTTCAAGCGTTTTTGCTTCATATCCTTTTCCACCAAACGCCTCTATTATTTTTAAATAATCAGTCTTTCTTTGAGGGTCCGTTGATGAATAACGTTCTGAATAAATAAGCTTTTGCCACTGACGAACCATTCCCAACACTGTATTATCAAAAATAACTGTAATAATAGGCAAATTATACGAAACAGCAGTACAGGCCTCATTCATATTCATATGTAAGCTTCCGTCAGAAGTTATATGAATTACTTTTCTTTCAGGAAATGCCGCCTGCGCACCAATAGCAGCTCCATAACCATATCCCATTGTCCCAAGGCCTCCGGAAGTTAAAAAACTTCTCGGTGTTATTTTTTCAATATACTGCGCAGCCCACATTTGATGCTGACCTACATCTGTTGCATAAATAGCATCACTCGGAAGCTGACTGCACATTTCATGAATTATTTCACTTGGCAAAAGCTTTTTTTCCTTTTTATTCGAAATATATTTATTTTTATCAAATTCATTAAGTTTTTCAATCCATTCCTTATGTGTATTAAGCTTTGCATAGTGAAGTAGTGCAAGAACAATTTCTTTAACATCACCTATCAAATATTCATCAACCATAATATTTTTATTGATTTCTGAAGGATCGATATCAATTTGAATAATCTTTGCTTTTTTTGCAAAATGCTTTGGATTTAAAGCTACCCTATCTGAAAATCTTGTCCCTATAGCAAGCAAAACATCACATTCTGCAGCCGCTCTATTTGTCACAAAATTTCCATGCATTCCTATAAGTCCAAGATTAAGTTCTTCGTTATATCCTATAATACCTGAAGCCATAAGAGTATGACAACAAGGCGAACCTGTTTTTTTTATAAGTTTTTTCACAAGCTCTGAAGCATCAGAACTTTCTACTCCTCCGCCAATTTCAATAAGCGGTCTTTTGGCTTTATTTAAAATTGCGGCAACTTTAATTACCTTTTCCTCATTTATTACATTGTGTTCAGAAATATTTTGCATTCTATAAGTTGTGAATTCACAAACCGCCGCAGAGATATCTTTAGGTATATCCACAAGAACAGGACCTTTACGCCCGCTATTTGCAATTTTAAATGCCTCTCTTAAAGTAGGCGCCAACTCTTCAACACTTTTAACAAGGTAGTTGTGCTTTGTTATCGGCATCGTTATTCCTGTAATATAAATTTCCTGAAAAGCATCATTTCCTATCTGTGTTGTTCCCACATTACTTGTTATGGCTACCATGGGTACAGAATCCATGTAAGCAGTAGCAATTCCCGTAACAAGATTTGTAGCACCCGGACCTGATGTTGACAGGCAAACACCTACTTTTCCTGTTGACCTTGCATAACCGTCCGCAGCATGTGCCGCACCCTGTTCATGGGCTGTCATAATATGTCTTATCTTATTTTGATATTTATAAAGAGCATCATAAATATTAAGCGCCGCTCCACCCGGATAACCAAAAACCGTATCAACACCCTGCTCAAGAAGAACTTCACAAACAATGTCCGATCCATTAAGCTGCATATTACTCTCCAAACAAACATATCATAAAGTTTTTATAATTATATTATATTTTTTTAAAAAATCAATTATATTTTTTAATTTTATTTTTAAAAATTTTAAAAATTTTATTTAAAATATTTATATAAATTATTTTATCTGCAATTATTTATATAATTGACTTTTTTCAAAGTTAGATATATAATTCATAGCACGGTATGCCGATGTGGCGAAATTGGCAGACGCAAGGGACTTAAAATCCCTCGGTGGAAACACTGTACCGGTTCGAGTCCGGTCATCGGCACCAGCACAAATAAAAAACAGGCATTAAGCCTGTTTTTTATTATATATATAATTTATATTTTTTCTATAAGTACAACTGAGTTTACAGCTATACCTTCTTTTCTGCCTGTAAATCCCAGTCCTTCTTCAGTAGTAGCCTTTACTGATATAAAGTCAACTTCAATTCCAATTGCTTCAGCCAAATTTTTACGCATAGATATTATATACGGTGCAATCTTTGGACTTTGCAAAAGAATTGAAGCATCAACATTTATTACTTTATAACCATTTTTTTTTAAAATTTCAATTGATTTATTTAGCAAAACTAAACTGTCAGCATCCTTAAAACTTTTATCATTATCAGGAAAATACTTTCCTATATCACCGAGAGCAGCTGCACCTAAAACAGCATCTGTTATTGCATGACAAAGAACATCGGCATCACTATGTCCTAAAAGCCCTATACCATTGTTTTCTATTTCAACTCCACCAAGTATCAACTTTCGATTCTTAACCAATTTATGAACATCATAACCATAACCTATTCTAAACATTATTACTTCTTCCTTTTAAAATCGCTTCTGCTATCATAAGATCCTCATACGTTGTAATTTTTATATTTTCATAAGAACCTCTTGTTATTTTAACCTTACAACCAAACTTTTCAACAATCATACAGTCATCCGTTATTTCTTTTCCTAGTGTAACCCTTTTAAGAGCATTTAAATATAAATCTGTCTTAAAAACTTGCGGAGTTGCAACAGCAAAAAGATTTTCGCGCTTAGGTGTTTTCATTATAAAGCCGTCATCATTCACCAGCTTTATCGTATCCTTAACAAAAGTTCCTACCGCTGACGCTTTAAAAAGCTTTGCGTTATTTAATACAGCTTCTATTTCAACTTTTGAAACAAGGGGTCTTGCGCCGTCTGCAATCATTATATATTTAGAAACTTTATCAATCTGTAAAGCTCCAAGCTTTACAGATTCTGCACGGGTTTTACCGCCTATTACAGCTTTTATTTTATGTTTAAATTTATATTTTGATAGAAGCTCTGAAAATCTTTCCTGAGTTCCATCTTTAATAACAACAATTATTTCACTTACAAAATCACAATCATCATAAACTGAAATAGAATGTGCCAAAACCTCTTTGCCACAAAGTTGTAAATATTGCTTATCGACACCGCCCATTCTTAACGCACTGCCACCTGCAGCAATTATAACCGAAACAAAAGGGCTCATTTTAAAAGCTCTTCCAGTGCAGCAAGCTTAACAGCCATGCAAAGAACTTCTGTAGCCTTTGCCATTTCTTCAGCAGTCGGATAAGTCGGAGCAATTCTTATATTCATATCTTTAGGGTCGTTTCCATACGGAAAGGTTGCACCAACAGTGGTAAGTACAACTCCAAGTGCCTTGCATATTTCTCCAACTCTTTTTGCAGAACCAACAACAACATCAAGACTTATAAAATATCCGCCATTGGGCTTTGTCCATTCAGCAATTCCAAGTCCTGAGAGTTCTCTTTCAAAACCTTTTAAAACCGCTTCAAATTTAGGTCTTATTATTTCAGAATGTTTTTTCATGTGTGCCTTAACGCCATTCATATTCTTAAAAAACTTAATGTGTCGCTGCATATTTATTTTATCAAAGCCTATCGTTTGGTTTTGCATTCTAAAAATTATATCCTTAATATTATTTTCTGAAGCTCCTATTGCCGAAACTCCTGCACCCGGAAATGTTATTTTTGAAGTTGAACAAAACTCAACAAAAAAATCTTCCGTACCATTTTCTTTTGCCACATCAAAAATATTCAGTAGCGTGTTCGAATTATCATTAAAATCATGAACAAGATAAGCATTATCCCAAACAACCCTAAAATCTTTAGCCGCAGGAAAAAGCTTTGAAATTTCTATTACTGTTTCATCAGAATAAGTCTGCCCAGTAGGATTTGAATATTTAGGAACACAAAACATTCCCTTAACTAAAGGATCTTTTATAAGCTCCTCTATTTTTTTTACATCGGGTCCATCCTTTAAGAGTGGAACATTTATCATTTCTATCCCAAAATATTCACAGATTCCAAAATGCCTATCATAGCCTGGAACATTTGCAATATACTTAACTCTCCCCTGCTCTCTCCATGGCTTTTCACCACCTATACCATTATTATAGCATTGTGATATAAAATCAAACATCAAGTTAAGACTTGAAGAACCGCCTACAATAATATTTTTTTCATCAATAGAAAGATAGTCCGCAAAAAATTTTTTGCATTCTGCAGTTCCCAAAAGGCCGCCATAATTTGCAAGATCTGTGCCGTCCTCAGAAACAAGATCATCCTTTTCAAGTATCCCAAGCATTCCATATGAAAGTTCAATCTGTGCAGGAGCAGGTTTTCCCCTTGCTATATTAAGAGATAGTTTTTCATCCTTTAAAGTTTCAATTTTTTCTTCGGTGATTTTTTTTAATTCCATCAGCTTTGCTTTACTCATTTCAGAATATTTCATTATTTTCTCCAAAATCAAATTTATAGTATCGATTATATTTTGTTTTTGAAATTTATTCAAGCTAAAAATTCATTTAATCAAAAATATATCATCATATTATTCAACTATATAAAAAAGGGCTTAAGCCCTTTTTTTACTTTCTTCTATGTATTCTGATATTTCCTCTGCACTGCTTGAGATAAAAAGCAATCTATCGGGCTTTGTCTTTACAAAGCGTTTCTCATGCATTTCACAAATACTTTTATGTAAATTATCATAAAATCCATCTATATTAAAAAGTATTATAGGTTTCCTTATAATTCCAATCTGTTTTAACGCAACCACATCAAACAGTTCATCAAAAGTACCTATTCCACCAGGAACAGCAATAAAAGCATCTGAAATCTTTTCCATCTCGGTTTTTCGGCCTGCTAAATCCTCCGTAGAAATAAGACTGGTACATTTAGGATGTGTTGTTTGAGTATTTCCGAAAACCTTTGGAACAACACCTATAATTTCCGCTCCATTTTCTGCAAAGCCGTCTGCAGCAGCACCCATAAGACCTGCATTATATCCACCAAAAACAAGACTATTGTTATTTTTTGAAAGCATTCTACCAAGTTTCTTTACCTCATCAAAATAAAGCTTATCAACAGGTGAAGAAGATGCAAACACACATATTTTCATTTTTTAACTCCCAATTTAATAAAAATCAATCCTCATCTATAGGCAAATCATTAAGATTACGCTTTTCAAAAATCTGCCTTGCCGTAGGTCTTATCTCAGGAATGTATCCTGGAACAATTTTTTCAACCAACTGCTTTATATCACGATTTTCACATTTTGCCGCTTCATCAAGCTCTTTAAGTTGCTTCTTAAATTCTTCATGGTCAAATTCAAGCGGCTTTCCTATATGAATAAGATTGTTTATAGTATCCGACAAACCCTCTTCCTTCATCAAAGGCACTTCATAAAGTTTCTCTCCCGGTCTCAATCCTGTAAAAACTATTTTTATATCTTCATCAGGAATAAATCCTGAAAGCTTTATAAGGTTTCTTGCCATATCAACAATTTTAACAGGGCTTCCCATATCAAGTACAAAGATTTCTCCACCCTTGGCAAAAGTTCCGGCCTGAAGTACCAAAGATACCGCTTCCGGTATTGTCATAAAAAATCTCGTGATCCTTTCATCTGTTACGGTAACAGGTCCTCCTTCTCGAATCTGTTTCCTAAAAAGCGGTATTACAGAGCCGTTCGATCCAAGAACATTACCAAATCTCACAGCAACAAATTCAGTATCCGCTTCAGCATCCATAAGTTCTATTATCATTTCACAAAGCTTTTTTGATGCTCCCATAATATTTGTCGGATTTACCGCCTTATCAGTACTTATAAGGACAAATTTTTTTACACCATATTTAACTGCGGCTTCAGCCGTTTTAAGTGTTCCCATAACATTATTCTTTATAGCTTCATTAGGGCTATCCTCCATAAGCGGCACATGTTTATGTGCTGCCGCATGAAATATTATATCAGGTTTATAGCATGATATAACATCATTTATTCTACTTTTATTCCTAACAGAACCTATAAGTGTTACAAAATTAAGCCCGGGAAGTTCTCTTCTTAATTTTTGCTGAATTTCATAAGCATTATTTTCATAAATATCAAAAATAATTAAAAGTGACGGACTTTCTTTACCTATTTGATAACAAAGTTCGGAACCGATAGACCCTCCGCCACCTGTTACCATGACAACCTTTTTTTCAATCATTTTATGAACTTCTTCATTATTTATATGAATCTGTTCTCTACCTAAAAGGTCATTTAAATCAATATCACGAAGTTTAGATACTTTAACCTCTCCATCTAAAAGTTGATATATTCCGGGCACAGTCTGTGTTTTCACGCCTGTATCCTTGCACATTTCCAAAATTTCCTTTCGAACACTAGCATCTGCTGATGGTATAGCAAAAATTATTTTATCTATGTTGTATCTTTCAACTGAACGCTCTATTTCTTCACGTCCACCTACAATTTTAATTCCTTCAAGATAATGATTTTTTTTTGACGGATTATCATCAATAAAGCACATAACTCTCATCTGTGTACCGCTTTTAATATCTCTTAAAAGCATTCTTCCTGCAGAGCCTGCACCAATTATCATGATATTTTCTTTAACTTTACCCTCAAAAAATTTTGTATAAAGAATTCTTAAAAGCCTATATGAAATTCTAATACCGCTCGTTGCTATAAATCCCAATATAAAACCGAAAAACCAAAAAGAACGCGGCATTTTAAACCAAAAAATCTGAATTCCCATAGCCGGAACTATAAGAACCACCCAAGCTGCCACAATTCTTTGCATTTCATTTATAGAAACAAAACTCCAAACGGAATGGTAAAGCTTAAGCAAAAAGAAACTTAAAATGGCACATATTATAAACACTGGCATAATCTGTAAAAACGGATTAAGATATTTATTTTCTACAGTTTTTATGGAAAAATCAAATCTTGCAATAAGTGCAATTCCAAAAGCACAAAAAAGTGAAATAATATCCAAAATAGCTATAAATATTCCCTTCAGTATTTTTTCTGTATTTGCTTTTTTTATAGCAATATCACTTATATTATTCAATTAAATTCTCCCATAAACTCCCATAAAAGTTAAAACTATTTTAAATTTTATTAAATTATTATAATATAAATATATTTATCTTACAAGAAATAATAACTCATCTCTTTTCTTCAATTACAAGTAAAACTCCTTCAAACACCTCTATAAAACCTTTTTCCTCAATAATTTCATTTGAAGTCCCAAGCGTTGTTTTATTTTTTAAAAAAAAGTGATCAAGCTCATAAAAAAAACCGTTCATACTCAAAACACAAAAATCAGTTAATGAAAACACAGAAATATATTTATATAACCCTTTCGTAAATTCAACTTTTTCATTTTTTAAAATCTGAATTTTACTGTTTTCATCATAAAGAAATATTGATATCCCCAATTCTTTATATTTAACGCACATTTCCATATTTGCCATTGTATGTGAAAATCTTCCACCAAGACCACCAAAAATCACAATATTTTTTGCACCGTTTTTTACAGCTTCTTCAATGGAAACTTCCATATCCGTTTTATCTTTAACAGGATTTAAACAAAGTTTTTTTATATCTGTTTCGGGTTCATCACCTGAATCAAAGTCACCAACAATTAAATCCGGCTTAATGTTTGCTCTTAATGCATTATAATAACCTGCATCTGCAGCAATAACATAACAATTTTCAGAAAAACACTTAATTTCAGAAAAATTCTTCACTTTGCCAGCTCCAATAATAAGAGCTTTTTTCACCATCTCTCTCCTACCTTTAATTCGTTCCAAATCTCCAAATAACTTTTATATCTGCTACTCTCAATTTCACCATTTAACAATGCATTTTTTACTCCGCATTTTTTTTCATTTATATGTACACAAGTTTTAAAACTACATTCAGAAGAAAACTTTTCAAAATCCGGAAAACAATTCTTTAAATCTTCTTTTTTTATATCAAAATTCACAGATGCGGTAAAGGAAGAAAAGCCTGCAGTATCCATAGCTCTACCTCCACACACATTCAAAAGTGTAGCTTCTCTTGTTGTATGTTTTCCTCTTCCTAATTTTTTTGATGTTTCAGATGTCTTAAGCGCTAGTCTTTTATCAATTTTATTGAGCAAAGTACTTTTACCAACACCAGAATTACCGCAAAAGCATACTATATTATTTTTAATTATAGACTTAATATTATCAACACCTTCACCCGTTTTATTATTCACCTCAAAAGTTCTGAAACCTGCTTTAGTGTAAATTTTAAAAATTTCATCTGCAGCCTTCAAATCATTTTTTGTAATCACAATTACAGGTTCAATATTTTTATTTATGCAAATGGCAGTCATTAAATCAGCAAGCTTAAAATTAGGCGAAGGTTCTACCGTACTGATAACTATAACCATTATATCAACATTAGCAACAGGAGGTCGATTAAAGACATTTTTTCTAGGATATATTTTATCAATTAAATTTCCATTTATTTCATCAACTGTTATTTTTACAAAATCTCCGCAAAGCGGCGTAATTTTTTCTTTCCTAAATCTGCCCTTTGCTCTGCATTCATATACAAAATCGGGGGCCTCCACATAATAGAAGCCGCCGATTCCCTTTATTATTATTCCTTTAAGTTCTTTCATCAAATTATTCGGACTTTACCGTTTCTTTTTCAGAAGATTTTTCTTTAGATTTTTTAGTCGAAGAAACTTCAGTCTTATCTTCCTTTTTCGTCGTCTGTGAAGCGGTGGTTTTTGCCGTTGTATTTTCAGTGGTTGTTTCTTTAGGTCCTGAACTTATTGTAAGCGTAACGGTCGAGCCCGTTGCTGCATCTCTGTCTTCCCTTGGATCCTGTTCAATTACGGTACCTTTAGGTTTTTCACTATTCGCAATAACAACAGATACCTTAAATCCGCTATTTTCAAGATAACTCTTTGCATCAGTTTCTAAAAGTCCTCTTACACTCGGTACTTTTACAGTTTGTGTATTTTTAGATGTCGAAACATAAATTGTAACGGTAGACCCTTTCTGAACATAAGAGCCTTCAGACGGTGTTATATCATAAACTATGCCATCATCCAAATCCTTTCTGTAATTTTTAGAAACGGTAACAGACACTCCCATTGCCTGAAGTTTTGCCTTTGCATCCGCCTCTGCAAGTCCTAAAACACCTTTTAAAAGCACACTTGTGTCATTGTATGAAACCTGAAGTGTTATTTTATCTTTCACTTTAATTTTTGTATCCTTTTCAGGTGTCTGAGAAAGAATCTCGCCAGGTTCTTTATCCGTTGAATATACATCCAGTTTTTCTATATTAAAATCCTTGTATTTACTGTTGCCCTTTATATCTTTTTCATAATTCTTTCCTATAAAATCAGGAACTTTTATATTTCTATAATTTTTTACATAAATAAATGAAGTAAAAATTATCGTTAAAATAGCCAGTGCTGATATGATACCCAAAATAATCGGCATAGTTTTAGTATTTACCTGAGGCTCTTCAGGCTGCTCATTTGAAAGCGGAACAACTTGCCTTACCTGAGGTACTCTTTTTATCGGCAACTCCTCTGATATTTCTTTTCTGCCACCTTCAACGTATCTTGTAGGACTGTCATCAACAAAAGTATTATAATCAAATTTAATTGACGGATTTCTTCTGAATTCATCAATATCGTTTATCATCTCCGCACAGGTCTGATAGCGTTCCATAGGTTTTTTACGCATTGCACGAAGAGTGATCTGTTCAAGTCCTAACGGAACCTGAGGATTAAGCTTTGACGGTCTTTCCGCCTCCTCTGACAACTGCTTTATAGCAACACCAACCAAAGAATCTGAATCAAACGGCAAAGTACCTGTAAGCATTTCATAAAGTACCACACCTACTGAATAAAGATCAGATCTTGCATCAGCATCTTCTCCTCTGGCTTGCTCCGGACTCATATAATGCACTGTACCTATAGCATTCTCAGTTAAAGTACCTGTATCATTTCTTGAAAACTTTGCAATTCCGAAATCAGTAATTTTAATCGTTCCGTCAGAAATAAGCATTATATTCTGTGGTTTAACATCACGATGAACAATTCCTTTATCATGTGCATGCTGAAGAGCCATTAAAATTTGTTCTGTATAATATACAGCCTCTTTAGCTGAAAGAACCTTTTCCTGATTTATGTATTCTTTTAAAGTTATTCCGTCAATATATTCTTCAACAATATACTGAAGTTTTGCTCCAAACGAAACATCATAAACCTTCACAATATTTTTATGATTTAATGTTGCAATCGCTCGACTTTCATTTTTAAACCTGTCAAGAAAATTATTATCTCCTAAATATTCACTTTTTAAAATTTTAATAGCGACAATTCTGTCATCAATTGTATCATACGCCTTATAAACAACCGCCATTCCGCCAATTCCAAGCATTTCTCTGATTTCATAGCGTAAATCAAGCCTTGTTCCAACATAATTTTCCATACAAACCCTCAAATATTTTTTATAGATACGGCTGTAATATTATCTCCGCCGCCGTTTTCATTTGCCGCCTTTATAAGCAGTTCTGAAAACTCCTCATCATTGTTTTTAGAAAGTTCCAAAATTTTTTCTTCAGATACGAAATTGGTAAGTCCATCAGTGCAAAGCAGTAAAGTTTGACCATTTTCAAAATCTTCAACAACAAAATCTGCTCTTCCTCCTGTTTCTGAAACGCCTACAGCTCTTGTTATCCAACTTTTTTTAGGATAACTTTGCGCCTGCTCTTTTGTAAGACTTCCCCTATCTAAAAGTTCTTGCACCACAGAATGATCATGCGTTAAAAGCCTTATACTGTTATTTCCTATAAGATAAGCTCTACTATCACCAACATAAGCAATAACAATTGTATCGTTCACAACCACTGCGCATACCACAGTGGTCCCCATTCCGTTTAAATTAGAATATTTTTTTGCAAAATTCAATACTTCAATGTTTGCATAAGCTATTGCAGATTTAAGCATATTTTTGATTGAAGGCACCTTCATTTTCGGTCGCATGTTTGCGGTTATTCTATCTGCAAGAAGCCTTGCGGTATTCTCTGAAGCAATTTCACCGCCCTCTCGACCTGCCATTCCGTCACAAACCACTGCCCACGCACCAAAATCGGTTTCTCCACAAAAAAAAGCATCTTCATTATTTTCGCGGCATTTTCCAACATCTGTTTTTGACGTTATTATCATTTTCTTTCCTCTTTATTTAAAGCTTTTGCACGAAGTTGCCCACATGAAGCATCAATATCGAAACCAAGTGTTCTTCTAACGGTAACACTTATGCCGTATTTTTCAAGTGTTTGCTTAAATACCCCAACTTTATTTTTATTTGGACTTTTATAATTTCTTTCACGAACATTATTTACAGGTATAAGATTTATGTGACAAAGTGTTCCTTTAATTTTTCTTCCAAGTTCTTCCGCATTTTCACGACTTGAATTAAGACCATCAATAAGTGCATATTCAAATGACACTCGTCTTCCGGTCTTTTCTTCATAAACTCTACATGCGGTCAAAAGCTCTTCCATACCATATATATTCGCTATCGGCATAGATTTTTTTCTTATTTCATCATTTGGTGCATGAAGAGAAACAGCAAGCGTTATCTGAAGTTTTTTTTCAGCAAGTTCATATATTTTAGGCACTATTCCGCAAGTAGAAAGAGTAATATGGCGATTCGCCATATTAAAACCTTTTTTATCAGTTATTATTTCAATAAATTTAAGTACATTTTCAAAATTATCAAGAGGTTCTCCGGTTCCCATAAGAACACAATTGGATATTTTAATATCCAGATCTTTTTCTGCAGTAATTATTTCAGAAAGCATTTCCGCAACCGTTAAAGTTCTCTTAAACCCACCTATTGCAGAAGCACAAAAAGTACAACCCATTTTACAGCCCACTTCTGTTGAAATACATATAGAATATCCATATTTATATTTCATAACTACACATTCTATAAGATTTCCATCATTGGTCAAGTATAAATACTTTACGGTTTCATCAATACTTGAAACCTGTCTTTCCAAAATTTTTAATGACGTTATATTATATTCATTTTTTAAAAGCTCTCTAGTTTTTTTAGAAAGATTACTCATTTCAGAAAAATCAAAAACTCTTTTTTCCCAAAGCCATTGCCACACCTGAACAACATTAAATCGTGGAAGTCCAAGTGCTTTAAATTCTTCCGAAAGCTCTATAAAACTTTTTTCAGTTATATCCTTTCTTATCATTTCTTAATAAATGCTGCATGAAAAAATCCGTTATGTTCATCATTTGGAAATATCGTTTCATATTCACCGTCTTTTTTCATATCCTTATGTTCTTTTAAAAATCTATCGCAAATTTCTTCATTTTCACATTTTCTTAAAGTACATGTTGAATAAACAATTCTGCCTTTTTCTTTCAAATACAAATAAGCATTATTTAAAATATTATACTGAATGCCCATAAGCTTGTCAAACATTATAGGTTCTTTAAATCGTATCTCAGGCTTTCCTGCAAGCACTCCATAACCTGAACAAGGAACATCACAAATCACTTTATCGGCAGTATTTTTTAACCTTTTATTATAAACAGATGCATCCATACAATCAGTTTTCACAATATCAAGAGAAAGACGCTTTACACCGCTTTTTATGAGTCTTATTCTGTTTTCATGAATATCAAAAGCTTTAATCTCACCATTATTATGCATTCTTTCTGCTATCGTAAAACTTTTTCCTCCGGGTGCAGCACACAAATCCAAAATGACTTCACCACTTTTTGCACCAAGCCTTTCAGTCACAAGATATGATGGAATATCCTGAATATGAAATAACCCTTTTTTAAACGCTTTCGTTTCAATAATATTTCCGACAGTTATAACTTTCAAAAAATTTTCACAAACTTTTGTTTCTTCCGTTTTAAATCCGTCCTCAAGCAGTTTTTCTTGCAATTCTAAAGCAGTAATTTTCATATTATTCACAACTGCATACATGGGCTTTTTACCCAATGATTTTTTTAAAATATTTTCCGCATTTTTTGTTCCGTAATCTTTTATAAAACTTTCCGCAAGACTTTCAGGTACAGAGTATAAAAATGAATATTTATCCTTATCACAATTAAATTTATAGTTTTCCAATTCCAAATCATCTTTTGATATTTTTCTCAAAACAGCATTGCAAAGTCCTGAAAATCTAAATAGCTTATTGTTTTTCATAAGCTTAACGCTCTCATTAACTGCAGAATAAACAGGCACTTTATCCATATACAAAATCTGATAAGCTCCCATTTCTAAAATAATAAGTGCCTCTTTTTTTACATTTTCAATACCGTTTTTAAGATATTTTAAAATAATAAAGTCCAATGTTATTTTTCTTTCAATCGTTCCATAAAAAAGAGCTGCTGAAAAAGCCGTGAAGTTATTACGCTCCACGGTTTCATAATCAAATGCAAAAGATGAATAAGCACCGTTTACAAAAACTTTTTTCAGTGAATTAAAAGCAAGCTGCCTTTCTGTCATCATCTTCTTCTAGATAATAAAATAAGTCTTAAAAGGTTTATTGTTGTCATTGCAAACGCGGCAATATATGTCATCGCTGCAGCGGATAAAACCTTTCTCGCACCAGATACTTCAGTTTTATCAAGCATTTCAGTTTCTTTTATAACCTTTAAAGCTCTTGCAGAAGCATTAAACTCAACAGGAAGAGTTACAAGCTGAAAAAACATAACAGCAAGATAAAGAAAAATTCCAATATATATAAGTAGATTGAAGCTTAAAAAATATCCGGCAATTGCAAGCGGCCATGCAATTTGACATCCTATATTTGCAGGTTTAACAAATGTATTTCTAATTTTTATCGGCGTATATCCTTTTGCATACTGCACAGCATGTCCCGCTTCATGGCATGCGATTCCTACCGCCGCAACTGAAATTCCATTATAAACATCTGAACTTAAACTTATTGTTTTTGTTTCAGAATTGTAATTATCTGTAAGCTTACCGTCAATCTGAACAATGCAAACATCATTTATTCCATAATGTTGAAGTACACGCCTTGCCGCCTGTTCTCCTGTAAGCCCAAATTTATTATTTACTTTTGAATATTTTTTAAATGCCGACTTAACACCTGCTTGTGCAAGAAGAGAAAAAATAATCACAGGTACAATCATAAATAAATAAGACAAATTCGCAGAAATAAAATTCCCTCTCATAATATCCCTCCTATGATAATATTATAGTCAATTCAAAAAAAATGCAACCTATTTTATAACAATTTAAAATTAATTAATTATTTATATATAAATAATTAAAAACCTTTGAAAGATCAAAGGTTTTTATTTTAATTATTTAAGATATTTATCAACAAAAGCATCCGTCTTTGCCCAATAAAGCTCAGGATGAGCTACGGCTGACCTTGCATGCGGTGCATCTGGAATTGTAATTTTTTCTTTTTCACAAGCCGCAGCTTCATATACCTTATCAAGCATTTCATATGGCACAAACGTATCATCTGCACCATGAATAAAAAGTGTCGGCGTTTTCGATTTTTTAAGTTGTTCAACTGATGAAGCCTTTCTTAAATCCACATGTTCCTTAAGCTTTATAATATCTGCACCGCTATAAAGAAACGGGAATTTAGGCAAATGATACTCCTCTTCAATATTTCTACTTAAAATATCCCATACAGAAGTATATCCGCAGTCCTCAACGGCACACTTTACATTTTCAGGAAGTTCCTCACCTGTTGTCATCATAACAGTTGCAGCTCCCATTGATACTCCATGTAAAAATATCTTTGCATTTTTATCTTTTTCAACAATAAAATTTATCCATTTTAAAATATTAAGCCTATCTACCCATCCCATTGAGATAAATTCATCCTCAGATAAGCCATGTCCTCCAAGAGAAGGCAAAACAACATTAAAACCACGTTCCTCATACCAATGTTTTGCATAAACGCCCATAGCTTGCGGAGAAGATGTATATCCATGAATAACAAATGCATAATTATGAGAATCTTTGTTTTCCAAAAGATGAGCATATTGGGGATTTCCCTTATCATCCTTAATTTTTAATATTTTAGTATCTTGAAGCTCAAACCAATACATTCCCTCATCTATCGATCTGTCAAGGGATTTTCTATAGTCATCTCTTGACCAAATAGATTTTTCCTGAAGATTTGTTGCAATTTTCCCCATAAGTCCTGACCTTGTAAGAGCCATCTTTGCAGCAATCGCTCCAAGTGCATAATACGTTGCTCCAGCCAATGCACCCCCAATAAGAAGTTTTTTTAAATTTTTATTTCCGCTGCTCATATATATCTCCTAAAAATTATTTTATTCCTGTTAAATCAAAGACCGGCACAAACTTAACCTTTGAAGAAGTCTTTTCTTGCATAAAACCGTTTGAAAATCCATATTCAAAAAAAGCTTCAATAGCTTTATCATATTCTAAACTGAAAAGTTTCCTGTTTATTTCAGGATATTTAACGGCACTTCCCATTGGTACATACTGCCTCATAAGACTTATATAACTATCCTTCGGAATAATATTTGAAAGAGTTTTTAAAACCTCTTTCGTATCAAAGCTATTCGAAGGAAGCGCCAAATGCCGTATAATAACGCCTTTTTTCAAAAGACCTTTTTCAAATATATCAGACGGTTGTTGCCGTTTCATTTCAGCTATTGCTCTTTCTGCAACTGACGAATAATTCTCTGCTCCACTATATTTTTTAGATAATTCTGAACTTTTATACTTAAAATCCGGAAGATAAACATCAACTAGTCCTTCTAATTTTTTAAGACTTTCAACTCTATCATATCCACCTGTATTATAAATAACAGGAATACTTGGTTTATATAAAGATAAAGCATCATAAATAAAATCAATAAAATGTGTCGGATTTACAAGATTTATATTTTCAGCACCCTGTTTTTCCAGTCCCTTAATTATTTCAATAAAGTCATTCTTTGAAACCGATTTTCCATAATTTTTCTTGCTTATTTTTTCATTTTGACAAAAAACGCATTTAAGCGAACATCCTGAAAAAAATATTGCACCTGAACCGTTTTCACCGCTTATTACCGGTTCTTCCCAAAAATGTAATGCAGCCCTTGCCAAAACGGCATTATATGGCATTTTACAAAATCCATCTGAAAAAGAATTTTCAATTCTTAAAACTCCGCATTCTCTCGGACATGAAGTACAAATCATCAGCCAGGATATTCGCAAACCGATGACGGAAGGTTCTTATAAACAGGAATTAAAAATGTTATATCTTTTTTATCCGCACCCGAATTTTCATAGCCTCTTTTTAAAAGGTTTCCTTCAGATACA
The DNA here is from genome assembly GCA_052169395.1 of Candidatus Fimenecus sp. Classification (GTDB taxonomy): domain Bacteria; phylum Bacillota; class Clostridia; order Oscillospirales; family Acutalibacteraceae; genus Fimenecus. The sequence goes on from JBQNCN010000001.1 coordinate 579,582, forward strand.
GCACCTTTAATATTAGTCATATACTGATGTGCATAAAAGCCGTTTTTATTTAACGGATTATCAACAACATCAAACTTCATAAAATAAATCGTATCCTGTGCTCTATCTATATAGCCCTTTGCAATCCATAATGCACCACCATGAATTGATTTATACTGAGAATCCCACGGTCTTTCAACACTTCCGCTTCCAGCCGCCCAAGAAAGACCTGTTGTTACAGGATCAGAACCCGAATATGCATGAATATTATAAAAATTATATATTCCTGGATACATAGAATCGCTTCCACTTGTGCTGCGTGATCCACCTCTTCCAACTTCCTGTATTACCTTTGAAATAAGAAAATACGGACTAACCCCTATTTCTTTACCTGTCTGATAAAATATTTCAGCATAACTTTTATAACTGCCATCAGGAAGATTTGTTCTGACATTATCCATAAATGTTCCTTTAAGCATATCTTCACAGCCCTCAAGCGTAGCATTTTGAACATCACTGATTTTTAAAAATGCATAGATCCTGTTTTCTGTCAAATAATTTCTCGGATCCAAATAATATGCAATAGTCTTCTCATTTGCCTGATACCATCTTAATCCGTCAATTGGAGACCATGTGTTTGTATAAGGATTATAACTTGAATCATTAGTAGAACAAAAAATTGATGATGGAGGATTTTGCCAAATCAAAGATCGTCCATGAACACTTTCACCTGCTAAAACAGATGAAAAATCAGGCTCAACCTCTTTAAATTCAAACACGAAATTCGGATGATTTGCCTTAATTACTTTCAATTGTTCAGCATATTCTGCAGGTGCTTTTTCATATATTTCAGATACATAATCATATTCTAAAGCGTACCATGCTATGCCCTCACGATGCCAACCCACACTTCCAAGATAATCATCTTCATTTTTATTTCCCGTAAAATTATGTGCTCCCGCTATTGCATTGGGATTATATTGTCTATAAATAGGCACAGTTTTTTGTTCACTTCCATACCAGCCTATTCCCTCAAACCGCCAACCTAAAGATACAAGATGATTTTTTTCATTTTCGTCTTTTGTATAGTGGTGATCACCTGCATTCGGATTATAAAGTCTATATATTGGTGAATTTGATTTAACAGGTGATATCCACCCGATATTCTCATAGTTCCAACCTAAACTTACAAGATAATTCTTTTCTGTGGCATCAGTGGTATAAAAATGTTCCCCGCTATTAGGATTATACAATCTATGAACATGAATTTCATTCTCATTTTTCAATGCAAAAGATTTTATACAAAAAAAATTCAACGACAATATGCTTATCGTTAAAAATAATATTGCAATATATCTTTTACAATTCATAATTTAACCTCACAAATCATATATTATAATATTACCATATTGTTCAAACAATTTAAACCTCTATAAATCTTTTATCCGTCAACCGTTTCTGTTATAATTTTATTTATGAAAATCCCATTTTTTATTATATATATTATTGTTATTTCAACAATAACCGCATTAATTACTTCTGCTGATAAAAGAAAAGCCGTTTTAAAAAAACAGCGAATATCAGAAAAAACATTATTTTTACTTGCAATTTCAGGCGGTGCATTTGCTGAATATTTTACAATGCTTATAATTAGACACAAAACAAAACATAAAAAATTTATGATATGTCTTCCTATAATAATCATATTACAACTTGTAATATGTATACTTTTTCAATTAAAAATATATTTTAAAAGCGAAACAATTAATCCGTTTTTATTTATTTCCGTATTGTCCTGCTACTGCCGCCGCACCCTTTAAAGTTGCGTAATATCCAAGCTTAGTCGGTATTATTGATATTTTAGGATTTGCTGTTTTAAGCACTCTGTATAAGATTTCTTTTTCAGCGGTTTCTATAAATAAATCACAATCTCTTGAAACTCCACCACCTAAAATTACAGTATCAATATTTAAAAGATTAACAGCCTGTGCAATTGCTCTACCGAGTGATTTCCCAACTCTATCATATGTTTCAAGAGCATCCATATCGCCTTGTTTTGCAAGAACCGCAACTGTTTTAGCATCCGCACTCCTACCCGTAAGCATATTATAATACTTTGAAATTGCTCTTCCTGAACAAGCAGTTTCAAGGCATCCCCTGTTGCCACAGGAGCATGGAAAACCATTTTCTTCAATTACAATATGCCCTATTTCTCCAACCCCGAAACGTTTTCCGTGAAGAAGACGTCCATCGAGAAATACCGCACCTCCAACACCTGTGGAAAGTGCTATCCACATAAAATTCTCCAGTCCTTTTGCAGCTCCTATACAAAGCTCCGCAAGTGCAAGAGCATTTACATCATTTTCAATAAAAGAGGGTAGTCCTAAAAAATCTCCAAGTTCCTTTGTAATGCTCCAATTTGTAATGCCTACAAACGGTGACGAAAGCCATATACCGTTTATATTATCAGCCAGTCCCGGAACCACAATACCTATTGCTTCCGCTCCGGAATTTTTAAATATCTCTGCAAACTTTTTAATATCTGATACCAACTGCTGTTTTGTATAAGGACAGTCATATTCTTTGCTCAGAGTTTTTCTAACAGTGCCATCCTCCTCAACAAGACCTACAATAAGCTTTGATACCCCTACATCAACAGCTATATTTTTTTTCATTTCGCCACCCCCATAATAAAAAATACCCTATTCTATCTTTCAAAAATTATAATACATATTTTTTACAATTTCAACAATCATTTTGTTTATAATTTACCAAAACTTAAAACTATTTCTTTTTTTGAAATATTAATCAAACCATAACAGCCGTCTTTAACTGCACCTACATTAAAAAAATATATACCGTCTTTATAGTCCTTATACGAAGTATGAGTATGACCGAAAATACAAATATCAGCATTTCTTTGCTTTGCAGCTTTTAAAAGTTTTTCCTTCCCGAACTTAACACCTTGCGTATGACCGTGTAAAATATAAAATCGCTTACCGCCAAGTTCAAAAAGCTTTTCATTTTCTGCATAAATATCAAAATCACAATTTCCAGAAACATAAAATATCTGCTTATTATTTAATACCTCCATCTCTTTAAGTTCCTCAAAATCTCTTAAGCCATCACCTAAAAATATTATGGTGGAAGCTTCGGGGAAAAGTGAAACAATATCAAAAAGATTCCCCACCCTTCCATGAGAATCAGACAAAACAAGAATTTTCAATTATTTCTCCTTATTTTAAAAAATAAAATATAAAAGCCGAACATCTTAGTTCGGCTTTTATTATTTGGTGACCCGGACGGGAATCGAACCCGTGTTACCGCCGTGAAAGGGCGGTGTCTTAACCGCTTGACCACCGGGCCATTTTGGTAGCGGGGACCGGGGTCGAACCGGTGACCTTCCGGGTATGAACCGGACGCTCTAGCCAACTAAGCTACTCCGCCATTTGCTCAAAACAGCTTATATATTATATTATAAAGATTCAATATTGTCAAATACTAAATTATAAAATTAATAAATCAAAAATTAAAATCCAATTCTAATTAAAAACCCACTGTTAATCATATAATTTATTTTCATCTTCTATAATTTCAATATAAAAAGCAACACCTATTTCGTTTTTTACAAATTTATATTTAGCACCATAATTTGATAAAATATTTCTAACAATATATAACCCTAATCCATTTTGATTTTCTTTATTTAAATCAAAATGAATTTCAAAAATTTTATTGACATCTAATTCATCCTTTTCTTTATATGAATTTTCAATATAAAACCATCCATCATTTACACCAATGTTGATTACGCCATTTTCATCCGAATATTTTACAGCATTACTAATCAAATTGGATAAAACCATTTCAATTGCTGTTTTCCCCATATATATTGTCTCATTTTTTAAATAATTATTTAATGAAATATTTTTTTTATTCAATAACAAACTATATTTTGTTAAAACATCATTTAAAACATCATTAATAATTATTATTTCCTCATCATTCTTAAAACGTTCAAAAGAAGATAATGTTAAAATTTGTGAGATATTTTGAGTTAGCCCGTTGACTATCACAATGCAATCATCAATATATTTTTCTTTATTCTTATATTTACCTATATTATATTTCATATTTTCCAATATTATTTTAAGACTTGCAAGCGGTGTTTTAAGCTCGTGAGAAGCACCTCTAAAAAAATCATATTTTAATTTTTCCAATTTTAATATATCTTTATTTTTAACCTCTAAATCATCTATAAGATTTAATAATGTGGAATACAAATTATTAATCTGAGCCTTTAATTCTCCCACTTCATCCATAGAAGTAACCTTTAAACGAACATCTCTATCAAGCATTATCATTTTTCCAGTTGCATCTTTTATTTCATTTATATTATTTGTAATTAATTTAGCATATATAAATGAAATAATAACAGAAAACACTATCGATACAATTAATGAGAAAGGCAAAAATTTAAAACTTAAATTAATAGCATCTTTTTTCATATCCGTAGCTGAAACAAACTGAACATATATTTTTTCACCGGAGTTCAATTGTATTTCTCTCTCTTCAATTATCAAAGAATTATTATCACTATTTAAATCATGATTTATATTCTTTTTAATTTGTATCTCTCCATCACTATTTTCACCTTTTACAAACGCCTTTATTTCACTGCTTTTAGAATAAAAGTCTAACGCTTGCTCCACAAACTTCATATCTTTACCTTGTATATTTCGTGAAATTTCATTAGCTTTTGAATATATTTCGCGTTTTCTGGTTTCTAAATATGATTGCGGAAAGATAAAAAATACCAATACATGTATCAAAACAATCAAAGTCGCCATAATTGCAAATATCTGCAAAAACATTTTCGGGAATATTTTTATTTTTTTCATTTTCTCTCCAACTTATATCCTACATTTCGTATAGTTACTATACAATCTAAATTCAATTTCTTTCTAAGTTCTTTTATATACACATCTATAACTCTATCAAATGGTATTTCTTCCGTTTCTTTCCACACATTATCTATTATCTGCATTCTTGTTAACGCTCGACCTTCATTTTTTAATAAAAACTTTAATATTTCTATTTCTTTTGCATTTATATCTATTGTTTCATTGTTAATTTTTGCCGTATAACTTGTAAAATTCACTTCTACATTTTTATATTTAAATTTTTCAAACTCTCCAAAATATCTTTCTATTAAAGAATCAATTCTAACTTTTAACAACGGCAAAGAAAAAGGTTTTTCTATATACCCGTCAGCCAAATTTGAAAAAGCGTTTATTTTATATTCCTCATCGTTAAATGCCGTAAGCATAAGAACCGGCAATTTACTTTTATCTCTTATTTTTTTTAATACTTCAAGTCCATTTATTATCGGAATTTGAATATCAAGTATAACCAAATTGATTTCTTCCATATTAAATATTGATAAAGCGTCTTTTCCATTATCGGCTTCAACTATATCATAGCCAAATTCAGATAGATATTCACATACACCCTCTCTTATTATTTGATCGTCTTCAACAACCAGTATTTTCATAAATTTTCCTCATCTTCATTCAAAATCAATAATCAACTTCTTTATAATTATAACTCAATTGCATATAAATATTCCACTAAAATTATATCGTGAATTTTATCATAATAACAAATAAAAAATATAGGTGCTTTAAAGCACCTATATTTTTTATTTGTTATCCGTCAATAAATCCTTCGGATTTTTTTTCAATACATTTAAAGATGAAATCAATAGTGAAATCGCAAGTACAATCACCATAAACAATACAACATAAAGAAATGCTTTCGAGCTAATACTTATATCCAAACTCGTAAGAGTTTTATTAAACCCTTCCGCTTCTGCTCCACCGCCTAAACCGGTAGATGCTGATTGCTTAGCTATTTGTGCCGCTATATTTCCCGTAACCTTCTTTAATATACTGTTTCCTATAGCTTTCCCTGTATAATTCGCCAAAAAATATGAGCCAACAAAAGCTGGAATTGAAATAAACATAAGTTCTGACGCAAATTGTCCAAATATTTTAGCTTTGGAAAGTCCCAATGACAACAAAACTGCAATTTCTTTTTTCCTTGCATTCATCCATAAGAACAATAATAACGATACAACCAATCCTGCAAAAACTATAGATCCTACAAACAAATTATTTGCGATAGAATAAATTCCAGAAATGGATTTTTGAAGTGCAGGATAATTTGATGAACTCTTAATCAAACTATATTGTTGCCAATTTATACTTAATTTTCTAACATCTTTTATTACCTGATCCAAGTTTTTATTTCCTTTAACAAAAAATGTCGCATCTTGATATACGGCAGTTTCCTCTGTATTTCCATAAACTTTCGCTGCAGTATCAATATCAGTTATTAAAGTATTTTCATAAAGTTCCTGTGCTGCACTTACTCCACCACTATTATGTCCGTCAAAAAGACCTTTTATTTCCACTTCTACAGTTGCATTTGCCATTTTTTCATTATCTGCATCAAATAAATTGGAATTCAGTTTTATTTTATCCCCAATTTTCAGATTATTTTTTGCCGCCAAGTCTTTATGCATTAAAATTTTATTTTTATCTTTATCATTCAGGTGCTCGCCTTCAACTAATTTATATGCGCCTGAAACAAATTTTGTTTCTTTAGAGGAATCGTTAACACCTGTTAACATAACCGTTCTTTTAAAATTTTTAGCTCTCTCGGGAGATTGATTTGCCAACGTTTGAGACGTTTCTATAATATCATATCCGTCCAAATCAGCCACACTGATAATTCTTTTAATATAATGATCTATATTATCGGACTCTGATATTTTTTTAATATCCTGTCCTTTTATATTTCCGCCGCCTCTTGGAGTTCCCGGATTCACTTGCCTATTTATCTCCATAGAAAAACTATTGTTTATGTTGCTGAAAGTCTCTTCAGAAGCTTTATTTGTAGCATCTTTTATAGCCAACCCAATTAAACTGAGTGCAGACATAGACAAAACAATCAACAATATTATCAATGATTTCAAGCTTTTTCTTGTTACATACGCAAAAGCATTTTTCAACATTACACATCCTCCTAAATATGCTTATTAACTTTTTTCAATTTCTTATTATCAAGTACTAATATTGTATCTGCCGCACCTGCAACTTCTTTACTGTGGGTTACAACGATAACACATTTATTACGTTCTTTTGCCAACTTCTTTAATATATCTATTATTTCTCCTGCTGTAGATTCATCTAAATTTCCGGTAGGTTCATCAGCTAAAATAACCGGTGCTTCAGAAACCAAAGCTCTAGCTATAGCAACTCTTTGTTGCTGTCCTCCCGAAAGTTTCATAACATTTCTTTTTATTTGACTTCTATCAAGTCCCAACTCTAATAATATATCTTCTGATGCCTTGCTGTTCACCAATCTAATATTTTCTAACGGTGATAAATAATCTATCAGGTTATAATTTTGAAATACAAGAGATATATTGTTTTTTCTGTGATTACTATATCCTTTTTTCTCTATATTTTCACCATTAAATAATATTTCACCACTATTCGGTTTATCCAATCCCGCTAATAAAGAAAGTAATGTAGACTTACCCGTTCCTGATTTACCAATAATTGCATAAAACTGCCCCGGTTCAAAACCCTGATTTATCATCGCTAAAACTTTTTCTTTTGAATTTGCGTAACTATATGTTACATTTTTAATTTCTAAAATATCCATTATGTTCTCCTAACTTATTTTTGATAAAATTTCTTTCGGTTTTTTAATTAAAATCATTCCAGATGCAACTATTACCGAAACCGTAATAATTATTATTAAAATCCCATAACTTTGAATAAAGGTTACCAAACTGCCTGCATTAAATCCCGTATTTAAAAAACTTGATGCAACGGATGCATTTTCATCAGAATTAACAAGTCCGCTAATCATTTGTTTCAATGCTAAATTTCCAAATATTAAAGATGCTGCCAATGCGGGAAGAGATGTGAAAATTAATTCCAATATAAATTGTCCTATAATTTTGATTTTATTAATTCCTATTGATAATAATATACCTATTTCATAAATTCGTTCTCTTAACCATAAAACCAATATTAATGATAAAACAATCGCTCCTGCAGCCATAATGGAATATGTCATTATTTTAATAATATGTTTAATTCCGTTTAAGGACTCTAAAGCTTCTTTAAAAGCATTCGCATCTTTATCAAGACTATATTTTGACCAATCCGCATTAAGTTCTTTAACTTTTTTTATTGCCTCATCCATTTTTTCAGGAGTGTCAGTAAACAATGTTAATTTATTTGCAATTTCTTTTCCTTTAGGGATATTTAATGCTCTCTGTGCAGAATCATAATCAACAAACATCATATTTTCACTCAAATCTGAAGAAAGTCCCGTATATCTTTCTTGCTTCTTTCCAGTGAAAATCCCTACGATTTCGAATTCATATTCCTTAATATTACTATCATCATTATTATTCATATTAAGGAATTTAAGTTTTACTTTATCATTTAACTTCAAATTATTCTTTTCGGCAAAATCACTATGAACAATTATTTTATCGGTATCGTTCTTTTCAATATTTCTACCTTCTTTCATCATAAAAACGCCACTATTGAATAAAACGTTTCTTTTTATATTGTATGAACCCTGTACCGATACAATGTTTTTAAAATCATCGGACAAATCTTCCCTATTTACTTTTTGTCCGTTTTCCACCACATTCCCGCTTACAAGTTTTGCCAATCCGTCATATTGTGGAATAACCTCTTCTATTTCTTTTATATTGTTTATTTCTTTAAACTCATTTGTTTCAAAGTATCCCTGATTATCCTTTCTGGTTAAGGCAAGTGATGAATTAGATGATTTATATAAAGATTTTTCTAAATTATCACTTGATTTAAGAACACTTAAGCATGAAAATAAACATGAAAGCACCAAAGTAAGAATAATAAAAACTATAAACGTTCTGTTTTTCTTCCTCAAAACATATGCTGTCGCATTTTTTACCACTTTTAAATTTCACTTCCTCATATAATTTAATTACTTAAAAACAATTTTCACATAATCAGCACCCCGTATATTGAATTACGCACTTAATAACTATAATTGTCCTTACAAAATGTATTTTACAATTGTTTTATGAAATCTTTATGAAATGTTTTTTACATTAAATAAAACCATATCATTTAAAATATAAAATAAGCTCCGTTAAAACGGAGCTTATTTTATATTTTTTTAGTTAACGAAATCATATTTCCTAAATGGTTATGTATTTCATAAAACCCAAGTTTTTTATAAAATTTATACCCTATAGATTTTTTTGATATGGAACAAACAGAAACAAATAAAATTCCGTCTTCTTTCAGCTTTTTACAAAGAGTGTTGATAAGAAGCGTTCCATAACCCTGTCCCTGATACTCCGGTAAAATATCAATATGCAAATGCACTTCTTTTCCTTTTAATTCAGAAAGCCTTATCAAATATCCAAAAAGAGCTGCCGCCAATACAAAAGAAATTTTAAAAACTTTTTTAAAATATTCAGTCATCATAAGATGTTTAAATTTGTCATAATTTTCTGCACAAATTATATACCCTTTGGGAATATTCGCTTCATCTGCAAGAACAAAAATATTTTCAGGCTCCTGCTCTGTAAAATAATCATTATAAATAATTGCACAACCTTCAAGTCGACTTTTATTTTTTGTAAAAAAATCACCTGCCGTTTTTTTACATATTTCCCTTAAGTACTGCTTATCATTCGGTTGATATTTCCTTATTTTCATAAAACACAAAATCCTTTACAATTATTTTTATCAGTTAAAAAATCTATATTATAACAACAGAAATATAGACCATTTTTTCACTTTCATCTTCCATATAAACAGACACTGAAGAAATTGCAGACAGCTTATCCTTGGGTGCTTTTAATTCATAATAGCCAGCATCATTTTTCCTTAAATTAAAGCATTCTCCATTTATTAAAACATTTACATATTAACATCATAAAAAAATCTTTCTAAAATCATCTCATCATTTTTTTCTTCCATATTTATTTTCCCAAATAAAAAAACATAATGATTATTTGATTATAAAATAAAATAAATAAAAATAAAAGGGCACATAGCCCTTTTATTTAAACACACTATTTATTTTCAGCAAGATACTCTTCTATATAATGCACAGCTACCGCACCGTCCGCCGCTGCAGTTATAACCTGTCTGAGAATCTTAGTACGAACATCACCTACGGCAAAAACACCATCAATATTTGTTTTCGTACTTTCATTCGCTTGTATATATCCCATACTATCAAGCTCAAGTTCATCTTTTACAAGCTCAGTAAGAGGAAGTCTTCCTATGCTTACAAAAACTCCGTCAACTGTAAGTTCACTTTCTTCACCTGTTTTCAAATTTAAAAGCTTAATACCGTTCAGCCTTTCTCCCGCTAAAAGTTCTTTAACAGTACTATTCCACACAACTTCTATATTTTCAGTACTCAAAAGCTTATCCGAATATACCTTTGTTGCTCGAAGGCTATCTCTTCTATGAATCAAAACCACCTTACGACAAATTCTGGAAAGCAAAAGAGCATCCTCAACTGCAGTGTTTCCACCTCCAACAACTGCAACATCTTTATTTTTAAAAGCCATTCCGTCACAGGCAGCACAATAATTTATACCCTTGCCGATAAGAAATTTTTCATTTGGAAGTCCCAAAGGTCTCGGATCAGCTCCTGCAGCAAAAACAACTGTTTTTCCTAAAAAAGAGCCTTCACTTGTTTCAGCTTTTTTTATTTTATCCTTAAGAAAAAGCTGAAAGACTTCTGCAATTACCGTTTTTGCACCAAAACGCTCTGCAGACTTCTGCATATACTCACCCAAGGTGAATCCGTCAATTCCGTCAGGAAACCCCGGATAATTTTCTATCTGCGTGGTAAGAGCCATCTGTCCACCTGCTGAAAGCTTTTCAAGTACAACTGTGTCAAGTCCTGACCTTGATGCATAAATTGCTGCCGTATATCCCGCAGGACCACCACCAATTATAATTACATCATAAATGTGTTCCATATCAGTCAAGATTTTTTGAGATAAATTCTTCAAGCTGAGCTTTAGACCCGGGATTCACAACCTTATCAACCGCTTTTCCGTTCTTATAAAGCACAAAAGTCGGAATCACTTCTATCATTTCACTTTCAGCAAGAGACATATTTTCATCGGTATTTACCTCTGCAAAAATAAGATCTCTTTTATTCTCTTCCGCAAGTGCTTTATAGGTAGGGGCAATTCTTCTGCAATGCACACACCAAGGAGCCGAATATTTCACTAAAATCGGCGTAGTCTGTGTAAAAGCTTCTCTCACTTCTTGCTCGTTCATTTCTTTTATTGACATAATAATCTCCTTTTATACCAATTAATTTTCAGCATTTGTATTGTACCACACAATTAGATTGTGTGCAATAGAATTTTGCAAAATGTTATCGCATTATTCTTCAAGTTGTTTCAAAATCTTTTTATGCGCCTGTCGCTGTTCTTTAAAAGGAAAAATTGCAGAAAAAGGCCAGCAATGGCAAAGTCCTTTTCCAATTGTCATAGTATATGAAACTTCTGCCTGTTTGCAAGCATTTTCAAAAGCTTCCTTACAGGCATAAAGACATTCACTGTCTGAAAAATAAAAATCTATATGCGGGAATCCTCTAAAATTCAAAAGCCATGGAGAGAAAATTTCCTGTGGTAAATTTTCTCCGTGATCCATAAACAATTTTATATTCTTCATAAATTTGATATCAAGTATTATATCCTTTTTTGACAACGCTTTCATATACTCTTCCATTTTATCATTTGACGGAACTCCCCCCGGAGATGACAAAATCATTTTATGAAACATAGGCAGTTTTGTTTCTTCTTTTAAAAGCATATCACAAAGTCCAAAAGCAAGCCATCCACCTGAAGAATATGCCACTACTCTTATATTTTCAGCTTTATATTCCTTTAACATATTTTTATAACATGTATATATCATATTTATGCTGTATTTTGCATTATAATCCAAACAAAGCGGATAATAAGGAAAAAACAAATCGCTCCTTGCAAGTTTTGAAAACATCAATGCGGGAAGTATATCGCTGTCATCAGGAGCTGTTATCATCCCTCCACCATAAATAAATAAAATAGCATTTTCAGTACATTTCGTCTCGGGTGAAACTTTAAGACAATGCCACTTTTTATTTTCAAGTTCAAAACCGCAATCTGAAAATTTAAAGCCCTTTATTTTAGGAATATGAAAGGCTTTAAATCTTTTAGCATTCTTTTTTCTTGAAACACTTTCAAGCTTTTCATAAGGTAAAGAAAAATATCTTTTAATTGGTAAAAGCCTTATTAAAAAAGCTTGCATTTTATATTCAAAACTTGGCATTTTGCTCTCTTCATGCTTAAATTCGTAATTATCAATACTATTTTAACATTAAAAAGTATAATTTCAAGAATTTCATCAAAAAATAAATAATAACAATTATTGTTATTGACAATTTTATTTGCATTGTATATAATTCAATTGTTTCAAATGAAATTTAAAAACATTAACTCAAGGAGGCTTTTTATGGGATATTGCGATCGTCCTATTGTCAAAGTAAAAAAAGCGGAAATAGACGTTATAGAAAACAAAAAAACATTAAATGAGATCAAAAAGGAGAAAACAATGGTTTTAATAGGAAAGAAGGCACCTGAATTTACAGTACCGGCTTATCATAATGGAGAATTTAAAGAAATAAACTTATCTGATTTTAAAGGAAAATGGGTAATGCTTTGCTTTTATCCAGGAGATTTCACTTTTGTCTGTGGCACAGAAGTTTCGGCGGTAGCATCTAAATATGAGGAATTTCAAAAACTTGATGTAGAAGTTTTATCGGTTTCTGTAGATAGTCAATATGTCCATAAAATTTGGGATAACGAAGAGCTTTTAAAAATTGCTAATAGAAACATCCCATTTCCTATGTTATCAGATTCAACAGGTGAATTGGGCAAACTTTACGGTGTTTATGATGAAGAAAGCGGTGTTGATGTAAGAGGGCGATTTTTAATTGATCCTGATGGAATTATTCAAGCCATGGAAGTTTTAACACCTTCTGTAGGCAGAAACGTTTCCGAAGCCATTCGTCAAATTAAAGCATATCAACATGTAAGAAAAAGTGGTAATACCGAAGTAACTCCTGCCGGTTGGCAACCCGGTAAAAAAACACTGAAACCCGGTGTTCATTTAGTCGGTAAGGTATGGAAAACTTGGAATATTTGTGATTTAGATATATAATCTATTAAATCCAAATCACAAATAAGGAAAAAGCCTGATGACTTTTAATTTATTAAGTTCTCAGGCTTAGGTTTTAAAAAATGAAAGAAAAAAAGCTTAGACATTCTTATCAGAGAGACAGTATTTACAATTACATAAAAAATACAAAAACTCATCCATCAGCAGAAGCAATTTACACTGTATTAAAATCCAATATTCCGGATTTAAGTCTAGGTACAGTTTACAGAAATTTAAAACAGCTTATTCAACTCGGAAAAATAAAAACAGTTATGACACCTGAAAGTACCGAACGCTATGAGGCGGATTTAAGTAATCATGCACATTTTATCTGTTCCTCCTGCTGTAAAATCATAGATCTCCCATTAGACAGTATCAATATGTTAAACAATCATATCACATTGCCAAACGGAGTTCTTGCAAGCTCATTTGAATTTACTGTTCACGGTCTTTGCAAGGATTGCTCAAAAACACACTGACACATTAGCAGTAGCAATTAAAATAAAAAATAAGCCTTTCTTTTGAAGGGCTTATTTTAATTCCATTTGATTTTTTATAATATTTATATTATAGAAAAATATAAATTCTCAGTTAATCATACTTAATTTTACAAATTAAAAATTTATTTAATAATTATATAAAAATATTTTCAACACATCTTAAAAGTACTCAAATATCTCTTTAAGAAGAGAAAGGGGCTTTTGATTTGGAAGATATGATACTGAAATAAATTTTTTTCCTGTATCTTTAAACGAAACACGCTCTTTCAAAGATGTTATAAGATTTATCGCCTTATCAGGATTTATATTTTCAACGAAAAGTTTTATTTTTCCGTCAAAATCCTTTATCTCTAAAACTCCCATTTTTTCTGCAAAACTCTTTAAAAGTGAAATTTCAATAAGCTCTTTTGCCTGTCTCGGTGGCTTTCCATACCTATCCGTTAGTTCTGCAATCACATCTGAAGCATCTTCTGTTGTCTTTATGTCTGCAATTTTTTTATAAGCATCAATCCTCTGCTGCAAATTTTCAATATAATAATCCGGTATAAAAGCATCTGTATTTATTTCTATTTTGCAACCATCCTCTATTTTTTTTGTTATTTTCTCACCTTTTTTCTTTGCAACCGCCTCATTTAAAAGTTCTATATACAAATCATATCCAACTGCTGCTATGTGTCCATGCTGTCTTGCTCCCAAAAGGTCGCCTGCGCCCCTTATCTGTAAATCACGCATTGCTATTTTATATCCTGAACCGAATTCAGTATATTCTCTTATAGCGGAAAGACGAGAATGTGCAGACTCGGAAAGTTCTCTCTGCGGCTTATATGTAAGATATGCCGATGCTCTACGAGCACTTCTGCCAACTCTACCTCTTATTTGATGAAGTTGTGCAAGTCCCATTTTATCAGCATTTTCTATAATAAGAGTGTTTGCATTTGGAATATCTACTCCCGTTTCAATTATTGTGGTGCAAACAAGAATATCAGTATTACCATCTGTCATATCTCCCCATACCTCAGATAGCTGTTCTTCTGTCATTTTTCCGTTTCCTACTGAAACCTTAGCATCAGGTATTTCTTTTTGTATTTTTGCAGCAACACTTTCAATGTCATCTATTTTGTTATGCAAATAATATACCTGCCCACCACGACGCAACTCACGCTCCATAGCCTCTGCCAAAACTGAATCATTATGCTCAAGAACATAAGTTTCAACCGGATGTCTTTCTCCGGGAGGCTCTTCAATCACCGACATATCACGAATACCTGAAAGTGCCATATTAAGAGTTCGCGGAATAGGCGTAGCTGACAGCGTAAGTACATCGACGCTTGGAAAACGACTCTTTAAAAGTTCTTTCTGCTTTACTCCAAAGCGTTGCTCTTCATCAACAATTAGAAGTCCTAAATCTTTAAATTTCAAGCTTTCTGAAAAAAGTTTATGAGTCCCAACAATAATATCTATTTTTCCTTGCAAAAGCCTTTGCTTTATTTCTCTTTGTTCCTTTGGGGTTTTAAAGCGTGTAAGCACTTCGGCAAATACCGGAAAGCTTTCAAAACGCTTTTTTATTGTGTTGAAATGCTGAAGCGCCAAAAGCGTTGTAGGAACTAAAACTGCACACTGCTTACCATCACTTATACATTTGAACGCCGCACGAAGAGCAACCTCTGTTTTTCCAAATCCTACATCTCCGCAAAGAAGTCTATCCATAGGATAAGATTTTTCCATATCAGATTTTATTTCATCTGAAGCTCTTAATTGATCCGCCGTTTCTTCATATTCAAAACGTGTTTCAAAATTGTTTTGCAAGTCGGAATCTTTCGAAAAAGCAAAGCCCGTCTCACTACGCCTTTTACTATAAAGTGCAATGAGCTCATCCGCCATATCCATAACTGCAGCACTCACTCTTTTTTTTGCAGTATTAAAATCCATTGCACTAAGACTGTTAAGTTTTATTGGAATCTTTGCTTCCTCTGTACCTCCTATATATTTTGAAACTAAATCAAGCTGCGTTATAGGAACATAAAGCAAATCACCTTTTTTATATTTAAGAGTAATATAATCTTTTTTCACATTTTCAATTTCTATTTTCTTTATTCCCGTAAAAATACCTATTCCATACATTTTATGGACTACATAATCACCTTTTTTCAGCTCATCCAGAGAACCGTAAGCTTTTCCTTTTCTATATTTAGCCGTCCTTTTATTTACATCCGATAATCCTGATGTCATTCCTCCTATTGAATATACAAAAATTTGTTCCGATAAAATAGAAAAACCATGAAAAATAGAACCTGAAAAAATATAAACAATACCTTTTTTAAATTTTTCAGGTGTTTTTTTCACATAAACAGCATTAAGTCCTTCTTCCTTAAATATAGATGTTAGATTTTCCGCTGCTTTTTCGGTGCCTGCAAATACAATACTGACAGAATCTTTATAGTTTCTGACAAGTATTTCGTTTGACAGTTCTTTAAAGGACCCCTTCCACTTAATTCCCGATTCAGCTTTTATGTTGTAAAGAGCTTGAACAGCTGTATCAAATGAACCTCGTATAAACTCATCCAAATAAACCGCATTATTTTCATAAATCGATAATAACTCAGACTCGTTTAATATAAATTTATCAAAACCTTTGCAAAGCCTTCCATCTGAAAATGCTGTCTTAACATCTTCTTCTAAAAGCTTATTAACCGACTTGAATTTTCTTATTACATTTCCTGTTTCGCAAACAAAAAGCGTTCTGCCAAGTATATAACTTGACAAACAATTAAATTTAAAATCATAAGAAAGCGGTAAAAAAACATCTTCACCATATATATTTATTCCGCTTTCTACTTTTTCAATAGCATTTTCTATCAGAGCTTTAGCCTGTCTTGAGCCTTTTCCAAAAATATTTTTTTTATAATTGACAGCTTTTTTTATAAAATCTTCTTTGGATTTAAACACATTTTCACTTGATGGCAAAAGTATTGCTTCTGAAATTGATACCAATCGACGTTGTGTAACTACATCAAAAAAAGAAATTCCCTCTATAGTATCTCCAAACAAATCTATTCTTATCGGGTTATCATAACCAGGACTGAAAATATCTAATATTCCACCTCTTACTGAAAATTGCCCAATACCATCTACAATATCACTTTTTTCATACGAAAGTGATAGCAGATTCTTTTGAATCTGCTGCAAATCAAGCTCATCATCTTTTTTGATTACTAATGTATTTCCCTTTAAAAGTTCCGGTGAAAGTGTAAGCTGAGAAAAAGCCTCAATTGAACAGGTGATGAAAAGTTTTTTATTGACTAAAATATTTGACAAAACTTTCAATCTTTTGTGCTGATACTCTTTTGATCGTCCTTCACTTTTAAAAAAAATAAAATCTTTTGCAGGATACAGCATTGCCGCAGCCCCATAAAAACTTAAATCATCACATGCTTTTGCCGCCTCAGATTCTGTCGGGAATATCAAAATCCCTCCGCAATCATTTTTTTGGCAAACTGAATATATCATATTAACCTTTGCTGAAGCTGAAAGACCAACTACCCCTATAGGCAGATTTTTCTGTTTAATATTTTCAAGGAGCTTTGAATAATCCGGAACATTATCAAAAAGTTCCGCAAAAGCATTGCCCAAAAGACTACCTCCGATTATATAGTTCCATTGCTGTTTGTATTTTTCCCGAAACAATAAGCTTTATCGCCTCACAGGCATTATCAAGCGATTTGTTCAAATCATCATATTCTTCTTTTTTATATTTTGAAAGCACAAAATCGGCAAGATCAAAGCGTTTATCAGGTTTTTGCCCACAACCTATTCTTACTCTTAAAAAATTTTCTGAAGAAATTGAAGAAATAATGCTTTTAAGTCCATTATGTCCACCTGCTGAACCTTTTGTACGAATACGCAACTTCCCGACATCCTGATAAATATCATCACATATAACAATAATTTTTTCAGGAGGAATTTTATAAAAATTCGCAAAACATACCACTGCTTTGCCGGATTCATTCATAAATGTATTTGGTTTTATCAGAAGGCAGTCACAACCTTCTATTTTTCCACGACCAAACAGTGCGTGATTTTTAAGTCTGTTTATACTTATACCATATTCGTCAGCAAGCCTGTCAACACATAAAAATCCCGTATTATGCCTTGTCATTTCATATTTTAAACCGGGGTTACCAAGTCCTATAATAAGATACTCTACCCCTCCACTTTTTGTAAAAAACATTATTTTTTCTTTATATGCCAATTTTCTTTATTAATTTGTCTGTTTCTTGCAAGTGCAAGGCTGTCATCAGGCACATCATCGGTAATTGTAGATCCTGCCGCAGTATAAGCTCTATCACCCACTTTTACAGGAGCTACAAGATTTGTATTACATCCTATAAAAGCATCATTTCCTATTTTCGTTCTGAATTTCTGAACTCCCGTATAATTTGAAGTAACTGTTCCGCAACCGAAATTTACACGCTCTCCAACATCAGAATCTCCTATATAAGTCAAATGTGAAACCTTTGTTCCGTTTCCTATATTTGAATTTTTTGCCTCAGTGAAATTTCCCATATGCACGTTATCCTCCAAAACTGTATTTGGTCTTATATGTGTAAACGGTCCTATCTTATTATTCTTACCCACTCTGGAATTTTCACAAACAGTGTTATCAAGAACGGATCCTGCACCTATAACTGAACTTATTATATGTGAATTAGGTCCTATAATGCAATTTTCTCCTATAACCGTATTACCCTCTAAAATTGTATTCGGATAAATCGTCGTACCCGCTCCTATTTTAACATCAGGGGAAATTATTATACCATCCGCACACGGAAAACATATACCATTTTGAGAATACTCAATAATAAGATTATTTTTAATTATCGAATTAAGCATCATAAGCATTGTACCGTTTTCACATGGAAATGACAATTCCTCCAATGAAAGATCAATCTTTTCCACCTCTTTGCCTATATCCTCAAGCTGTCCTAACAAATCTGCAATGTTTTCCGCTTTTTTAAATGATGCATCCTTTAATATACAAAGCCCACAAAATATATAATCAGTATCATTAGTATTTTCACTTATATATCCTTTAGCGGCATAAAAAATTGCAAGTGCCGATGCTTTTAGATTAAACGGATGTTTCTCAATAAAATTAATTAAATCTTCAGTTATCAAAGGTCTTTTTGCTTCTATTAAAACTACTTTTCCATTTTTTTCTATTTCAAATTTTACAACATCCGAAAAATCATAAGCATAATTATATTTATTGCCTAAATATTCCTTTACCTGCTCTGATGCATTAGTTATATAAACCTTTGCATTTTTTGGAATTGCATTCAAAACATAATCTATACAAGGTTTCATATTTATTTTTAAAAGCTCATTCGGTACTCCACAGTCGATTTTCCCATCACAATCAACTATATACGATATTTTCTTCATATTTCCCTCTTATTATAAGTTTTTTACTTTTGAAGTATATCACAATTATACATTCAAATAAAGACAACAAAAAACGGCGTTTCCGCCGTCCAATCCTTTATTTTTTTACCTTGCGTTCTTTTTCCGACTCCGCTTTTTCAAAAACAAATTTCTCAAGTATACTTATATTTTTAGGAAGGTCCGGAGTAAGCACCGCTCCCGCTCTTTTTCTTTCACTCTTAAACGTGTCGGGTGCAGGAATTTGCTGTTGTGCAGTATCGTATTTAAGATATATAAGTGCTTTAAGTGTAAATTTTATAAGATCGTTTTCTGTAAGATCAGTTTTAACCTGTGGCATTACCGCATCTGCAAGCTTATAAAGCTCAGACGGGTTTGCTGATTTCGCCTTTAATATAATCTGCGAAATTACCTGCCTTTGTCTTGCGGTTCTATGATAGTCATCGTCAAGGTAACGTATCCTTGAAAACCACAGTGCTTGTCCGCCGCTGAAATGATTTTTTCCTGCAGAAATCGGAGAAGGAAAAGCTTCTCTCTCTGTGGCCGTCATCATTTTTTTGTCATTTATATATTCGGCTTCTTTTTCACTGACCTCAACATCAATACCTCCCAAGCCGTCTATAACACCCTTAAACATTTCAAAATTTACAAGAGCATAATTATCTATATCAATTTTATAGTTATATTCAAGTGTGTCTACAAGAAGCTGTCTTCCGCCTTTCGCCTCTGCTGCATTAAGTTTATGCATACCAAAGCCCGGAATTTCAATATATGTATCTCTTAAAAAAGATGTCATTTTTATCTGCTTATTATTTTCATCTATAGTAATAAGCATCATTGTATCTGAACGTGAATTTTCATCATTTTCTCCAGGTCTTGCATCCACACCGACAAAAAGTATATTTTTCACGCCCTCTTTTCTTTTTAATTCCGCTATGTTTATATACTTATTTTCTGAAAGCGGCTCATATTTGACCTTAGAATATACTTTTTTTATTGCATTAATCCCAAAAGCACCTATTCCGCCAAAAATCAATAACAAAACTAAAAAAAACACAAAAACTCTTTTGCCATGCCCAAAATATTTGCGTTGTCCTTTTTCCTTTCCTGTCTCAATATTTTCAAATCCATTGCGCTGCGCAACACGTACAGCATTTTCATTTACAGTTTTTTTATAGTTATATGCATAAGGAAGTGCATCAGGAGATGTGTTTATTTCACGCTTAATTTGTTCACGTCTTTTTATTGCCTGCTGTCTTTCATCAGGATTGTCATAATCAGTACTTATGTCAAAAAGTCTATGCTGCGTATTCTTTTCCTGCTCAGAAATAATTTTTCTATTAAAATCAGCGTTTACCTTAAACGGTTTGTCATTTTGCACATCTAAATCACTGTTCAAATTATTTATAGGCTCTGAAGATATATCTTTATAATGAAATTCATCAGAAAAAAGACCTTCTATCGAATTTTTATTTTCATCATTCATATCAATGTCCTGTAATAATCCATCCAATACCGTATGTTATAGTAGTCATAATTAATCCTGCAATAAGTACTCCCAAAAAAGTTATCGGTATAGATTTTTTCTTTGGCAGTTCTAAAAGAGCTGCCATTAAAGCCCCTGTCCATCCACCTGTTCCCGGAATTGGAATTGCAACAAAAAGCAACAAACCCCACATTTTATAATTTAAGATTTTTTCCTTATTCTTTTCAGCTTTTTGTTCCATTTTTACAATAAATCTGTCAAACCCTTTTGAACGCCTTAAAAATTTGAAGATTTTTGTTATAAACATCATTATAAATGGGATTGGAATAACATTTCCTATATATGAAATAAGGAAAGCTTTACCCATATTCATACCGAGAAGTCTTGCTGCAATCATTCCACCACGATTCTCTAAAATAGGAAACATTGATATTATAAAAACAGTAAGCCATGAAGGAATTTTTTCTCCAAAGGTTTGCACAAGCCATTGCGCTAACGTTTCTGCCATAATCACTCCATCATCTTTTTACTTCTTTTAAATATTTTTCCGCTTCACGAAGAATTTTAACATCATTATCAAATGTAAGTTTCTCGAGTGCACTTTCAAAAGGAAGGAATACACTATCTGAAACCTCTTCTGCCTGAAGTATCACATCTTGATTCAATGAAATTTCAGAAATAAATACTGCCACTGTTTTTTCAACACCATTCCGCATTGAATATTTTGAATATTCAGCAAAATTCTCTTCCGGAACTATGTCCAATCCCGTTTCCTCAGAGACCTCTCTTATTGCAGCATCAACATCGTCTTCACCCTTTTCAAGATGACCCTTTGGAAATCCCCAATTTTCAGAACATTTATTTTTTATTAAAAGATAAAAACGTTTTCCGTTATCCATTCTATAAATAATTGAACCTGCAGAGCGTTCAAATCTACAATGCAGTTGAAATTTCTTATCCTTTGTAAAAAACTTCAATTTTTCTTCAATTTCAGGCTGAATATAAACATAATCAAGCTTTGAAATCACCTGATAGGTTTTACCGCCAAGAAGCAACTCTGCCTGAAGTTTTCCATAAAAATTCTCTGATGACTGCGGAGCGTCTAAAATAAAAACACCATCACTTTTAATATTTTCAAGACGCGGATCAGCTTTTTTATCTATCTTTCCAAAAGAAACGGGCCAGCGATAATTTTCATCAAACTTTGCTCCGATATGAGTTATAATTTTTGTTCTCAATTTGCTTTCTGTCATATTTTCCTCACAATTTATAAGATTATACAACATAGCGGAATTTCTTGCAAATATTGAGCTTACAAAAAAGATAGCCCATACAGGCTATCTATTGTTAATATTTAATACCCAAACTGCGACCAGAAATCAGAATTTTCTTTTTTCTGTTTTTCAGGTTCTTTTTCAGGTTCTTTTTCTGTAGAAATTTTCTTTCCCACATCTTCAACAAGAGTTGCTTCTACCTCAAACTCTTTTGCATTATAGCTTGTATCAAAGCGAACAATTGTAAGCGTAAGCTTATCTCCAACCTTTGATTTTTCAATTATAGATGGTAACATATCGGAGTTTACAAGCTCTTTACCGTTCACTTTTGTAATTATATCGCCCTTTTGAACATCCTTATCTGAAAGAGAACTTGTAGCGTCTACCGAATCAACAACAATAGAACCCTTTGGAAGCCCTTTGATATTTACAAGCATAGAATAACTTTTATTTTTTTCAGCTGCAATATAAGTTATACCAAGTTTCGGTCTTCCTGTAACATAGCCTTTTTCAGATATACTGTCAAAAACAGACTTAACCGTTTTTGAAGGTACTGCGAACGCCATTCCCTCATAATCCGTAGATACGATTTTAGAGGAATTAATCCCTACTATTTGTCCATATTTATTCACAAGCGCTCCACCTGAATTTCCCGGATTTATCGCTGCAGTATGCTGAATACAAACTTTCTCATATCCTATCTTTGAACTTACCGGTCTTGCAAGTGATGAAATCATACCTGAAGTAAATGAACCTGCAAATTCAGTTCCTCCCGGATTTCCAATTGCATATACCGTTTCACCCACGCTCAAATTTTCCGAATTTCCCATCTCAGCAGTTTTAAGTCCTGACTTATTCACTCTTAAAACTGCAAGATCCGTTCTTACATCATAACCTACTACTGAAACATCATATTGTGTGCCATTGTGAAGTTGAATTTTAATTTTAAGATTTGAAGGTTCATATTTTGAATCCACTGTAACAACATGCGCACAAGTCAAAACATAAGCTCCCGTTGCATCTCCAGAAACAAGCACTCCAGAGCCTTCACCCATACTTCTTGTTCCCTTACTGTCATACACCAAAACACCAACACTTGCATCCTTAACAGTTTCATAAACTTGTTCAGCAGACAGCGCACCTTTAGCCGTTCCTTGTGTATTTGTTGTTTCAGACTTCGGTGCTTCATTTAAAGTAAGTTTGCTTCCCGAAGGATTTTCTCCTGTTTTAGCATGTGTTTTTTTCGTTGAAACAAAAAGACCTGCCGATAAAATTGAAATACATAAAATGCCTGATATAACAGCAATAAAAATACCGGTCTTTTTATGCTTTGACGGCTTGATTTTTACATCAATTGAATTTACAGAGTTTTCTCCGTTGGGATTATACGGATTATTTGACGCACCATAATATCCATTTCCGTTTATTCTCGAAGCATTAACATTTTCTGTATTTGAATAACTATAAGCTCCTCCATTCCACACATACCCAGTTCCATTATTCTGAGATGCTCCCACATTATTATAAGGATATCCG
Source organism: Candidatus Fimenecus sp. (assembly GCA_052169395.1). GTDB lineage: Bacteria > Bacillota > Clostridia > Oscillospirales > Acutalibacteraceae > Fimenecus. Next base: position 603,115 of record JBQNCN010000001.1, read on the forward strand.
TTATTTTCCGTTGCATTGGCGCCGTTCGGCATATTCTTTTCTTCACTGTCATGTGGAATATAAGGATTTTTACTTTCATATCCTTTATTCATATCATCCATAATATTGCCTCCATAATTTATGCTTTTATCATACTATAATTTTGTTAATAAAATATTACATATAAATTAAAGAATTGAATATTTTGTTAAATATCCGGAATTGTAAATGTGAATTCAGTATATCTTCCCTGTTCTGAATTGCACTCTATCTTTCCGCCATGCATATCAATCATTGTTTTACAAATAAAAAGTCCAATCCCCGCGCCTTTTTTATCATAAGAACGTGATTTATCCACTTTATAAAATCTGTCAAAAATCATTGCACACTCTTCTTTTGATATACCCGCTCCCGTATTCCTTATCGAAACGCTTACATATCCTCGTTCTTTATTTACACCGACAATAAGACTTCCATTCTCGGTAAATTTAACGGCATTATCAATCAAATTATAAATAACCTCATGTATCATATCACGGTCAGCATTAACCTTGGTCGGCTTTATTCTGTCAAGACCCTTAACTTCTATATTTTTACTGTTTATTTTTCTTTCAAATGAAAGCATAACATTTAAAATTTCAGCAGATATATCAAAATTAACCGGATTAAGATTTATTTCACCCGCTTCCATTTTTGAAATATTAAGCATTGCGGTTACAAGTCTTGCCAATCTCCGTGTTTCATCCGATACTATATTAAGATAATGTGATTGATCTTTCTTCTCAATGGTACCATCTAAAATCCCATCTATAAATCCACCTATTGTAGTCATTGGTGTTTTTAACTCATGAGAAACATTAGCTATAAAACTAGCTCTTGACTTTTCAATCAACTCAAGAGCATTAGCCATAGAGTTAAAGTTTTCTGCTAAAATACTGAGTTCATTATGACCGGATATTTCAACTCTTTGCGTAAAATCACCTTTTGCATAAGATTTTGATGCTCTGCTCATCTGATTCAATATGCCTATAGATTTTCTTGAAAACGCATTGATAATTACAAACCCTATCAAAAAAGATAAGATAGATGCCAAAACAAACATTTTTAAAACTGTTTTCAAAAATGTACCATCATCGTATAAATTTGGAGCAACTGCAAATACAACAGCAACCGTTTTTCCATTAACAATTATAGGCTCAGCTGCCACAAGCTGCTTATGTTTATACTTTCCGCCTATTTTCATCACAGCATAAAATCCATCTTTTGAAGCCGCAGAAATAACATTTATATCAATGTTATAATCATCATGTTCCGCACAATGATATGTTTTCACACGATAATCTCTCGCAACCATCTCTTTGCAAAGTACTACTTTTCCATCTGTATTAGTTATAAACATATCGGTATTCGTCGCTTCTGAAATAAGTGCAAGATTAGATGATATGAGCCTTAAATTTGCATCTCCCGACTGTTCTGTTCTCGTACCGTTATTTTGATTTTTATCATTACCATCTTTTTTATTTTCTTCAAACGCAACATTATCTGAAAGTGCCATGGTTGATATATTGGCAACTCTTGTGGCATTGCTTACAAGATTTTGTTTCTTCTGTTTTTGCCAATAACTTGATAAAAAGTAATACAAAATTGTGCCAAGCACAATAAAGCAAATAAGTATTATAGAAACAAAAACAAAAAAATACTGAAAAAATATACTATGATTTGAAAATCTATACCTTATTTTATTAAACTGCTTATTATATTTTTTTGACCTTTTAGTCATTAAAACTGTTTATTCCTTAGTTTCAAACTTATATCCTACCGACCAGACCGTTTTAAGCTCCCATTTATCCGAAACACCCTCAAGTTTTTCACGAAGTCTTTTAACATGAACATCTACGGTTCTGGAATCTCCATAATAATCAAAACCCCAAACCTCATCCAAAAGTTGATCTCTTGTATAAACTCTATTGGGATGAGAAGCAAGGTGATAAATGAGTTCAAGTTCTTTTGGCGGCGTATCTATTTTAACACCGTTCACTATCATTTCATAATTTACAACATTTATGCTTAAATTTTCAAAACGAACTTCTTTCTGAACTTTACCGTCCAATGGTGCATCGATTCTTCTTAAAACAGCCTTAACCCTTGCAATCACCTCTCTTGTTTCAAAAGGTTTTGTAATATAATCATCTGCACCAAGCTCAAGCCCAAGCACCTTATCATAAGTTTCGCCCTTTGCCGTAAGCATTATAACCGGCACATTACTGTTCTTTCTTATTTCCCTTATAACCTGCCAACCGTCAAGCTTAGGCAACATAATATCAAGCAATATCAAATCGGGATTTTCAATTTCCTGCATTTTAACTGCCGTTTGACCGTCATTCACTGTTGAAACCTTATATCCATCCTTTTCAAGATACAGTTTTAAAAGTTCGCATATATTTTTATCATCATCTACTACCATAATTTTATTATCCGACATTTTAAACCTCCTTTTGTTAAATTATAAACGCTAAATAAAAACTGTTTATGAATTCATAATTAATATTTTATTATCTTCCACCACTTACAATTCCGTTTATATTTTTATCTCCGCTTTCAAGTGCTGTAAGACCTGACCTGGAAAGCTCAATAATTCCGTGTTTCCTCATTTTTCTTATGAACTTATCTATATGACCGGGTATTCCCGCAAGTTCTGAAGTAAGAGTATTTATCCCTATATCCCGAACAGTTGCTCCCACGCCGTTAATAGTCTTTAATACGTCTTTTATAGTTTCAGATGAAATATATACTTTAACAAGGCAAAGTTCCGATGAAATTATACGAGATTCAGTGAGTTCAATAACCTTTATCACATCCTCCAATTTCTGGAGTTGTGTCTCAACAAGATCCACCTTTCCCTCTTCAACTTCCGCAACTGCTGTGATTCTTGAATGTTCAGGATTTTCAGTTTCAGCAACAGTTAAAGACACAACATTATAACCTCTTCTTGCAAAAAGCGAAGCAACTCTCAAAAGTACGCCTACACGATTATATACAAGACAGGACAAAAAAATTCTTTCAATCGTATTTTTATTTTCTTCCATCATTATCTCCTATATTACATCAAACTCAAATATTGTAGTTGTTTCAAGCGGATTTTCAGGAGTAAAAAGATTTTGCGGCTTAAACTCAATATGATTAAGCGTATCGGGAAAAAACTGTGTTTCAAGACAAAACGCAAATCTTCTTTCAATCGGTTTACCACCCTTTCCTATACAACCATCTAAAAAATTACCTGTATAAAGTTGTACTCCCGGAAGATCAGTATATACTCTCATCGATCTTTTGGATGACGAACTTATAACATATGCAAACGGTCTTAACTCACCGTTATAATCATTTATAACATAGTTGAAGTCATATCCGTTTGCAAGTCTTATCTGTTCAAAGCTCGAACTTATTCCTTCACCTATTTTTTTAGGCATTCTGAAATCAAGTGGAGTTCCTCTTACATACATAAATTCACCTGTTGGAATAAGTCTTTTATCCAACGGTGTTATCTTATCCGCATTTATTGAAAGAATATGTTCTTCCGCACTTTCCTCACCTAAATTAAAATAACTATGATTCGTAAGATTAAGCGGTGATTTTTCGCTTGGCTTTGCAAAATATTTAATTTCAAGTTTTTTTCCGTCAAAAGTAAATTTAACCTTATTTTCTACTTTTCCGGGAAATCCCTCAGCTCCATTCGGACTGTCATAAGAAAACTCAACAAAATCATTCCCCGTTTTAAAATTCCAAACAGCCTTAGAGTATTCGTGATTTCCGTGAAGTGTAAATTCTCCGTTTATATTTTTAGTGATATCAAAATGTTTACCATCAAAGTTAATCCCCTTGTCAGAAATTCTATTGGCAACCCTTCCAACTGTTTTGCCCATAGATGCTGTATCCTCTTCAAGTCCTTTGACAGTATCAAAACCGGCTATAACATCAGAAATATTTCCAAAACCATCTTTTACAAAAACAGATACAATCATAGCACCAAAATCGGAAAATTCGGCATATGTGCCGTTTTCTGTAATTATTTTTATCAAATGAATTTTTCTTCCGTCTGAAAGAGTCCCCATCATTCTTATTTCACAAGCCATTTCCATCCTCCCACAGCATTTTTTAAAGTATAGTTATTAAATTTATAAAAGTCAATAAAACTATAATATAAATATTTTACTTTTTTTTATTTATATGTTATCATCAACTCAAAAATTTACGAAGGAGCATAAATATGCCAAATATCACATATGATATAATCGAAGAACTCGGTACACTTTCAGAAAATTCCAAAGGGTGGGAAAAACAAGTAAACCTCATTTCCTGGAATGGAGCAAAACCGAAGTATGATATACGAGATTGGGCACCTGAAAGAGAAAAAATGTCCAAAGGTATTACTCTTACAGAAGAAGAAGCTATAGAGTTTTTAAAAATTTTAAATCAAAAGCTTGGTGAATAAAAAGAGCCGTACGGCTCTTTTTACTTTTTATTATATACTCCTCCGCTATATCTATATCAATATCGGTGGGGATTTCCTTTGTAGAAAATAAATCGGGCTTGACATTATCAGAATTCAAGATTATATTATTTTTAGAAAAGACATTCGCTGTTGGCGACAAGCCGTAATGTTCATCATTGCGACCCGCCCTTTGAGCAATGTCTTTTTTGTTTTGCTCAAAAGTAAGCTGTGAGCCGTCAGGAAGCACAACACTATGTACCTTGTAATATTTCTTACCCTCTATACGAACAACAACCGCCATATTATTTATGGTACCGTTTATTGTTATAGACATAGCAAAGGTTATATTAAAGTTATATCTTTTTTATATCACATTTATTATTTATCCAAAATTTCTCCCAAAAGATAAAATGAACCGCATACAACAACAACACCGTCTTTACCTGCTATCTTTTTCGCTTTTTTCAGAGCTTGTTTGGGATTGCTTTCATAATATGATTTATCCTGATATTTTGAAACTAATTTCAAAAGCACCTTTCCTTTTTCAGCACGCTCATACTTTAAATCACAACAAATAACGGCAAAAGAATTTTCAATAATAAGTTTAATATAACTTTCCTTATCCTTATCATTCATCATTGCAAGCACAAAAACAATATTTTTACCAATAAACGAGTTTTTAATAAATTCTGAAAGTGCCTCTGCACAAGCAGGATTATGTCCTCCATCCAAAATAACAATAGGTGATTCATCTACTTGCTCCATCCTACCATGCATTACGGTTCTTTCCAATCCGCTTTTTATTGCACAATACGGTATTCCCAAAAGTTCACACGCTTTTATTGACAACACCGCGTTTTCAATTTGATGTTGTCCTCCAAGCTTTAATTCAACTTCAAGCTTTGCACCGTCTTTCAGAGGATATTCAAACTTGCTGCCATAGAGATTTTTATTCAGAATTTTTATATTTGCAAGATCACAAACAAAAAGCTGTGCATTTTGTTTTTTCACATTTTTTTCACCTACTTCAAAAGCTTCTTTCGGCAATTTATTATTAACTACAACCTTCGAATTTTCTTTTATAATTCCAAATTTCTCATTGGCAATTTCTTTTAAAGTATTCCCAAGAATTTCCGTATGATCAAAAGAAATTGAGGTAATAACACAAACTTCCGCTGTTTCTATTACATTTGTAGAATCCAGCCTTCCACCAAGACCGACTTCAAGAACGATATAATCACATTCCTTTTCAAAAAAATATAGAAATGCCATACAGGTTTCAATTTCAAATTGAGTCAACGAAAAGCTTGGATCACATTCTCTTTCATTCATAATTGCAAAATAAACCGTATCAAAAGCCTTACACCATTCATTTTCTAAAATATTAAGCCCATTTAGCCTTATTTTTTCAAGAGGACTTACAATATACGGAGAAGTAAAAAGTCCTGTTTTAAAGCCTGCATCAATCAATACATTTGAAATCTCAGTTGAAACAGAACCTTTACCGTTTGTTCCTGCAACATGAATATATTTAATTTTCTCTTGCGGATTCCCAAGCCTTTTTAATATTTTTTTTGTTGCGGAAAGTCCCAGATGAATCCCAAATTTTGAAAGTTCTTCAAATTTCTTTTGTGTTTCTTTAAAATTCATTTATTCCTCATCAAGTTTGTTAAAATCAAGTCTATTATTCAAAAAAAATATATGATGTGTTAAAATAAATTATGTCCGACAAATCACAATTATTTATACATAAACAACTGAATTATTCTTGAATAATTATTGCAAACGGTTTAAATACAATATATTTTACACATATAACTTCTATTTTATTTAGACGATATTATTCATTCGCATTCCACACTAATTTCTAAAATAAATTCTATTCCTATACTTTATTATATTTTCATAAACCATACCATTTAAGATATTTATACTATTATACCGACAAAAGAAAGTCAATAAAAAGACATTTATAACAAAAATTATAAAAACATGACAAATAGCTTTCTCTATCAGAAACAAACTTTTATAAAAATATAAAAAGGAAAAAGAAATGAATATTCAGCCAATAACAATAGAAAAAACAGAAGTTGATATATACGATTTTGATAAAACTATTTTTCCTCATGACAGCAGTTCACTTTTTGCCATTGAATGTTTTTTTAAATATCCTAAAACACTTAAGCATTTACATAAAATTTGTTATTTCGGAATCAAATATATTTTACATAAAATTACATTGCAGGAATTAAAGTGGCATGTTTTTTCTTTTATACGTGAAATTCCTTTAGAAACGGCAGTAGAACAGTTTTGGAACAGACATGAAAGCAAAATAAACAAATGGTGTTTTAAATCCTATGATAGACCAAAAATCATAATTTCTGCAAGTCCTGAATTTCTTTTAACAGAAATTTCAAAAAGATTAAAATTTGATATGCTTATTTGTACACGGCATAATAGAGAAACAGGTGAAATAATCGGAAAAAACTGTCACGATATTGAAAAAGTCCGTCGTTTCAGAGAACTTTATCCAAATGCAAAAGTAATAAATGTATATTCCGATTCATTAAAATCGGACAGACCTATATTTGAGCTTGGGGAAAACAGATTTTTGATAGTTAAAAGAAAGCCTGTAAAACTTGAATTTTCAGAATAAATAAAAATCAGTTGCAGGAAACTACTTTTTTATTTTTAAAAATCCTTTAGCAAAAGAATCAAATTCCACTTCTCACACCCCCTCTCTTTTTAATTTTTTGCAAAAAAAAGCAACTAAGATTTCTATTTCTTAATCACCTTGTATCTTCAATACTTAATTTTATTCGGCTCGGAAAATTGTTTTTAAGCTTTAGTTATCGGAATCCAAAGTTCCATTTTGTAGTCTTTGATATCCATATCACCCTCATAATAATATTCAAAGTCAGGTTTTCCTGAATGGACATAGACATCTCAGGGAAGAATACTTCCATCGCATATTTCCACTCTTTATGAATGCAATTAGGAACACTTCCTGTTAACTCTACAACAGCGTACCCTGCTTCTTCCACTTCCAAAACATCTAAACCTATACTTTGCTGATCTCGATAAACTGGGATTTGTTATTTAGTTTATAATCGTATTATTTTATTGGCTATATCTTCTACAAATCGCTTATCGTGTTCCACAAAGATAAGTGTAGGCTTTGTTTCTTTTATGATTTCCTCAATCTGTATTCTCGATATTACATCTATATAATTTAATGGTTCGTCCCAAACAAATAAATGAGCTGGCTTTGACAAACTTATGGCAATTAAAACTTTCTTTTTTTGTCCATCACTATAATTCTTCATATCCATTTCAAATAATTCTCTTGGAAAATCTAATTTTCTAAGAATTGTTTTATACAATGTTTCATCAACATTTTGCTTATGAATATACTCATTTAGGCTACATGTTAAATCAGATGTATCTTGAAGAATATAAGATATTTTCAAATTACTTGCTAATTTTATATCACCTGTATACTCGTGATTTAAACCTAATAAAATTTTAATCAAGGTCGATTTTCCGCTTCCATTACTGCCATATATAGCTACTATATCGCCTTGTTTTATCTCAAAGCTTAGGTTATTTAATATATGTTTTTCTCCATAGTATGATGATAAATCACCAGCTGATATTAGAGTATTTTTATGATGATGTAATGGATGCAATAATAGACTTTCCTTTGTTTCAATATCTTTTAGTAAATTCTGTTTTTCTTCTATTGCCTTATTTTGTCTATTCTCCAAATTCTTAGATTTTTTCATCATCTTGGCTGACTGATGACCTATATGTCCTTTGTCTGGTTTTACACCTGACATTTTCACACCATTTTTAGTATTCTCAATTTTATCAGACCAAATTTTACTCTGTCTTGCAGCTTCTTTTAATCGTTTAATATCTTTTCTTAATTTCTCATTTTTACTGATTTCAAATTGGTCTTTCATCAATTTGTTTTCATACCATGATGTAAAATTTCCTGATTGAACATCAATAGAATTCCTGTTAATAGAAATCACATGATTGATACAGCCATCTAGAAAATCTCTATCATGGAATATAAGCAAAAAAACTTTTTTACTTTTCAGATATTCACTTACAATTTTTCTTCCATCCATATCTAAATGGTTTGTTGGTTCATCAATAAGTAAAAAACCATCTTCTCTTGTAAACAAAATAGCTAAAAGGATTTTTGTTTGTTCTCCTTTAGAAAGCGTTTCAAACTTTCTGTAAATAAGGTTCTCATCTACATTTAGCAAATTAAGTTCTCTAAATAATTTCCATTCTTCCTCATCTGATATTAGTTCTTTATATAACTCAATCCCTAATTTTGAAGTATCAATTATATTTGGTGGAAATTTAATAAATTCAACATCCTTGCTTATTTTACCTTGATAAGTTTCTTGATTTAAAAATAACTTAAATAGAGTTGATTTACCAATTCCGTTTCTTCCTATCAATCCTATTTTCCAGTTTGTATCAAAGGAAAACGATACATTTTCAAATATAAGTTTTACGTATCCATAATATGAGAAAGTGAGGTTTTCAATTTTAATTGCCGACATAAAAACACCCCCTCAAACTCAAATTTCTCTTTCCGACATATATTTTTGTATTTCGTCAGCCGTTAATTTTCTTATCTGCGTATTGGTATACTCTTTATATTCTTCTACTCGAAAAACAGGAGCCATCTTATCACATATTTTATCTTTATTCTTTCTTAGATATACTCGCAAGTCTTCACAATCTACAAAGATCTTGTATGATAATCTGCCATTCTTACTCTTAATCTCATAGATTCCACAAGATTTTTTCGTTGTATAATCAGCAATTCTCAAATATAACTTAGCAATTTCTAATGACTTAAAAGGAAAATTCCATCGCTGTAAGCCTCGATTTTGATCATGCTCAATACAAATGCATCTGCCACAAGTTCCACAGATATATTGTGTATGATTTTCTAAACAATCAAATGGGTTTAAAAGTGGTGTTATTCTATTGTTATCAACATAACATTCCTTGCACATTTCAATATCACCCTCCATCTGTGAATTTGTATTTGTCTATACCGCTTTAATCTTTTCATTTATCACTTCAATAAATTCTATCACAGTCGCTCCTATCATTGGAAGTCCATAAGGACTTAGTAAAAATCCGATGATGAGTGTTTCTATTGCTGCTTTTGGATTGTGTAGCATAAAGAATGAACCAAATGCTACAAACACACAGATTGTCATTACGATATAAAGTAACGCCGTTCCAATACCAAGCAGGAATGTCAGAAATGCAGTAAGAACACTAAGCAGCAAGCTGATTGGAAACAAGATTATTTTTATTATCAATCTTATCATTTATTCGTTCTCACTTTCAAAAACATTCTTTGTATCTCCACACACCATATCAATACAAACATAAACATCTATATAATTTTTTAGGAGTTTTTTCGTCCTCCTTCGGCATCTTCATTAAATACATAATGCTTGTAAAACTGCTTGAAATGCAGGATTTTCACGATTTCACTCTTTGTATCAACGCTATAGTCTCCACATGTGATTTTTAGGCTAATTCTAAAAAAGTGATACTTCTTTGAAATTCACTGGTTTTATAGCTTTTATTATATAATAATAGTTTCAATTATTTCACTTTTGATTAGTCTATTTATTATATATATCATCTGAGCAATTTCATTTGATATTTCTTCAAATTTTTCTTTCATAATTAACATCACATATATTATTCTTGTTAATATGCTTTTCTAGCATCTCATCAATTTGCATTATACTTATAAAAGTGGACACATTTATAAGTATAATGCACCCTCTACCACTCCATGCATGTAGCTTTCCGATAAAAGCATACTATTACAGTTTGTGGCTGCATCCAGGAATGAATGAAATGCCTGCTGCTGGTCCTTGGTAAGTAAACTTTCTAAATAAGCCAGCGCCCTTCTCTCCTGCTGCTTAGCAGAGACATATTCTTCCGACTGAATATAATCTCTTAACGAATAATCAAAGCCATCCTTAATATACTCTTCGAATTCCAATAGTTTATTACACCTCCAATATCGGGATACATATTGACTGGCTCTGTTTAACAAAATAAAAATAACTCCAGGTAGCGAACCTAGAGTCATCATATCGAACATTTGTTCTTTTGTCAATTCTAATCCTGCTCTTTTACATACTGAATGAAATCATCTTTATGCCTTCCAACACTTATATCATCAAGATAAAATCTTCCAGAGCATATGAAACAAATTATCTTATCCAGCTTGTATGGCGATGATTCCGGATCTACTTCCTTGCACACATCTGCCATTTCAACAATAGCTTCAAATACAGATATTGGGACCTCCTCAGATAGCCCAAGTTTACTAAAAACTTAAATCAAATGAACATCTGGCTTTGTATAACTAAGGAATCCTAATTCCTTTAATGTATCGCAGGCAAGTGCAAAACCTATACCACTTATCTTTGTGGAAATCAAAAGTGGTATAGCCATCCTTGTTGGCCTGTTATAATCAAACTAAGCTACGAATCCTCTAAAATCATCTGCATCCTTAAAATTGCTCATAAACCTAGCAGCATCAACATCAGAACGGCTACACTTTCTCCAGCTATTTTGTTTTGTATCATTACTCGTTACATTGAATGCTTCCCTGAATTTATAATAAAGCTCATCCACATCCATGTCTTTTATTGCCTGGACATCAAAACCTGCCAGGATATCTTTTATCTGCGTTCTACGCTGATCATACTTTATTACATTTGGCATTCGCTGATAATTCTGCGCTGAATGAATCAACTGCTCATATATATCCTGAACCGAAGCAAAATTACGTCTATCACCAATAAAATACTTCTGCAGGTCTGTCTCCGATAATTCTTCCGGCAGCATATTAACAAGATAAGTGCAAGCCAGTTGATATGTATTAAGCATCTTTTGTTTCAATTAAATCAACTCCTATCCTAATAACTTACCAAGCTCATGAGAACCATTCTTGTATTCAAAAAAGAACTCTGAATACTGGTCACCTTCAAATATTTCTAATAACTCTCTCATATTCCATATAAGGTTAGCATCAGGAACATCTTTTCTATCAGGCCAAAATACTTTACCTTCTTCAGAAGATTTAATCTCTCCCGTAAATTGATTAGTTTTATATAAGAGAACTAAGTATCTTGTTCCGTCTTCTTGTATCCAATCCTTAAATCCGCAAGGTTGAGGATTCGCGATATCAAGCCCTGTTTCTTCTTTCATTTCCCTTACATTTCCCTTATTACTGACTGTACTAGACTTTCTCCCGGTTCAACATGTCCACCTGGAAAAACCAAACCGCCTGCAAGATTGTTCCTTTTTTCTCTTCAACTAAAATACGATCTTCGTCATATATTAAACACATATTGTTAAGCTCAATCTCAGCGCGTCTATTCATTTTGTATCTTTACTCCTATCTATAAGTAATCGGTATTTCTTTTTTTACATAAAATTCATCATCTTTATAACCAATAGAAAAAGCCCTTAGTTTTAGTCCCGCTTTTTGACATTTAAGAAGTCTTTCTCCATACTTTGTATCCCTATTATTAATAAATACTTCTTTTACGTATGGTGACAAGCTAAACAACAAATAATAAAATGTATATTTTTCGTTTATTATTTTAAGAATATTATCTAGTTGATCCACCGCACGATCTACTGATTTTATGGGATAATCCGCTTTACTCTCCCAAGACAACAATGACTTAACTTCAATTATTGTATCAGAATCATCAATCAAAAAATCGCTTTTATAATTTCCAAACGCAACCTCCCGTCTAATAGCTTCTCTATCACCTAAAAAATCAAAAATCTTACGGTGAAGCTGTTTTTCAACCACCCTATTTAAGTAATTAAGATTAATTAATACAACCGTGTTTTTATACCTTACATCCTGTACAACAAATTCAAACTTATCAGAATTTCCTTCATATTTTTTCAAATATACTTCTCTTCCAACTAATGATACAATTTTCCCCAATTTACAATTCGATGGCATATAACATAGTCTTTCTACTCCATACACAAGAACACGACAATGAAATCTAAATGTATCTTCACCTACAAAAATCCCGGTATGAGTCCAAATTTTCTCCTTAGTGGTAATTTCTGCAGATTTCATCTATACCTCTTCCTTCTATATCATTCTATTTCTTTTGTCACATTATCAAATGTGCATTCAAGTATTTTTCTAACTCCGAGCCTTCTCGAATATAATTGTAAAATTGCGGTGCAACAAACCCTTCAATATTATCCCTTAATTCTTTAAGAGATATTTCACAATTACAATATCCCTGTAACTGCATATACAGGCTTACTAACATACAGAAAAGCAATTACCTCCTCGTCAGTAAAACGAGTTCTATATTCATATATTTTTTCACCAGACATTACTTTATCTCTCCAGTATGGCTTCATGCTTAACAGCATTTTCTTCATTTCGACACACCCTTCTATTTTTATGTACATTTCGACAATTTTTTGATATAATATTATGGGTTTATTATAGCATATTGCACCCTTTTTATAAGCCTATAAATACATTTGAGGGGGTAATACTCATGAATAAAAACCAAATTCGACTTAGTGCTTTCAACTTCTTAGGGGAATATGATCCTAAGGTAAGAACTAAATTTTCCAATATTTGTGCAAAAACAGGTCAGTACAGTGTACCAAACGAATTATTCCAAAAACGAACACCTCGAAAAAATCGTGTTCTAATTTCTTGGAAAACTGTAAAGAATAACGGTCTTACTATTAATCAATTACACGCCTTCACTGGCGGCGTTGCCGTAGAATTTATCAACGAAGATTTCTTCGAGCCCGCTAATCAAAACGATCCAACTTTCATTGCTCTCAAGTCCAAACTCGGAAGTGATGATTTAGTTTCTTCAGTAATTACAATACGCTCAGAATCTGGAAGTTCTTCTTCACAGGATCAGCGTGATGCATTCAAAAAATTAATTAACAACACCGTTGTTACATATCGTGGACAGCAAGTCACTATAACCCGCAGCAATTATAAAGACTATGCTATCACTCAAACCGATCGTGGCGGCACTGGAAATGAAAAATGGGAAGGTTTTCTTTTTGTTTCTATTAAGGGCGGTCAACAAGACACTATCGAAAGTCATTCTGGAAACCAGACAGTATTCAATCCAGCTTGTGAATTTGCTAATGAAGAAGTGTGCATTGATCTCGATTTAGTAATGTCATATTTTGCGTTAACCAGCATCAATGAGGCTGATCTTCCTAGCTATAAATTAACTGAATATAAGAGACTCATGTCAAATATCGAAGCTGCATTAAAGTCTTCTATATATGATAACGACACGTATTCCGGAAATCTATCAGATTACTGCCATAATCATCCTAGTATGAAAATGGTCAAAGGAAAACTATATGATCCTATTCAGGTTGAAGAGATTAATATAGAGGATTTTGCGGTGGACAGCAAAGAAGATCCAAGAAATCTCGATTTTACACATGACGAAGCCGTATTCTTCGAAAAATTCTATTGGGACAGAGCAAAAAAGTGTATTTTATCACCTGCAAGACCTACTAACGTTTTCTGGTCAAAGCATTTATCAAATATGATGCAGCAAAACTTTTCATTAGATGGATACTTCCAGCACGAAGAAGAAATCCTCACAAGACGTAAACAAATGCTCGGAAATTAAGGAGGCACTAACAGTGTTTAACTTAACAAAAAAAACTTATGCCCAGGTATATAACACTTTATCCAAATACCTACCGTATAAGATAAAAAAGAAATTAAACAAAACTGCTGAAGGCCGTAGCGGATTAGAAATATATAAAAGGAGAAACAACCGCGGCATACGCGTTTTAATGCAGTACATCACTTGGGACAAAATGAAAACCGGAACGATTCCAAACATATTAAATTCTTATAAAAGCGGTTTTATTGTTATGATTTCTCCTAAAGATTATTTTGGAGATAATTATCCAAATCCGTCACCAGATCTTAATCCTGATTTTATTTTAGGTGAAACCGGATTTGTTTATTACTCGTCGGTTAGCGATCTTCGTGATTACCCTATATTACCTACTTGGCATGAATTGATCGAATTGGATACTCAAAGCACACCAACAGCTCCAAATTGGAAAGGCGAATACGCTGCTAACGTAAAAAATGCTGTTCCACCCGTTATATCATTCATATGTGATAACCCAAAATCAAATGCTGCTAAAGCCGCAAAAGTAACTAATGTAAGAAATTATGTACATACAAACTATCCTGCAATAACAAACGATGTACTAGATAGCCTTCCAAAGCAATGTGGCATCGGAAACTATGATTACGATTATGCATCACCAGAAATGCAAAGCATGGTCAAATTACAAATGGCCTACTTACTGTTAACCTGCACATCTGAAGATGGAAGCGATTTCCCTTCTTATGTCATAGATAACCAAGCTAACATTTTATGCAAAGATGACACTGCTACTTTTCGTAATCTTATAGCTGACCCCGACCAGTACATTGATAATTTCAGAATACTTATGGATGAATTTACAACTTATTGCGCTTCTCATAATCTGCTTGATTTTGCGCAACTTCAAAATATTTCAGCAACAAATCCAACTCATCAGACAATTTGTCCGTTATGTTGCAAAGTATTAAATACCGGATATTTTTTTGAAGAAATTCTTCAAGAAGAAGGGCGTCAAGTTTTTGACAATACTCAACGAGAAATGGTATTAATGCATATAAATGCACTAAAACCAGGGTTGTTGAATCATCGCACATACAACTTGGGGTGGGGACACAATTTCTGTAATTTAATTCAAGGCGATAAAAGCTTAGATGAAACCATCGATGAACTACGTGGAATACTAGAAAGTCACGACAATCCATAAAATGCAAGAAGTCGAGAACAGCGATATGCTTCTCGACTTCTTTTAGTTTAAACTAATTCTACTATTTTCCCTGGTAAATCCTCTTCAAACCTACGTTTTGCTAATTCAGCATATTCACGTGAGTATTCGATTCCAATACCAACATATCCATTTCTCACTGCTGATACTATTGAAGTACCGCTTCCTAAAAATGGATCCAAAATGTATTTTCCCGGTCTTCCAAAAACACAAGCTGCAAAGTTTGGTATATCTTCAGGGTAAGGCGCTGTATGTCCAACCGTATTCTCACCTTTTGAATTAATTTTAAACACTGGCATAAAATCTGCCATATAGGATTCCCATCCAACTGGGACCTTATCTGCATTTACAATCAATTCATCTCCTCGTCTCTTGAAAATGAACATGTGCTCATAACAATTAACCGGCTTTTGATAGTGAGGTGTAAAATTGCCATCATTTGTGCTTCTCTTACTTTGTGGTTCTCCCTTATTCCAAATATAATTCTCAACCAGCTCATATCCTGCTTTTTCAAAAGCAATTATTGAATAGGCGCCCAATAACAATCGTTTATTTCCCATATTGGATTTTGTAGTAGTCATCTCATTTCCATTCACATCCCCTATGTTATAGAGGAAAATTCCTGCATTATCCAATGTAGGTAAAGTGTTCTTTACAATGTTATACATATCTATATAATACAGATACATGTTTTCCCATTGCGAATACTCTCTAGCGTTGAAGTATGGCGGTGATGTCACCGCTGCGGATACACAGTGTTCCGGCATTCCATGTAAAATTTCAAACGAGTCTCCATTTAATACAAATGCATCTTTTTTTTCTGCCAAGGCGACACTTATACGCTCATCTGCTGGTGCATTCTCTTTATCTCGAATAAATCTAGCCAAGTATTTTCCGTTTATAAAATAATCTTCAAATATTGTATCACTTATATGAACTCTTTCTCGCGCGACTGTTATTCCATCAAAGTTTTCAATACATGAAATATTAATGATATTTCTTCCTAGTTCATCTAGCTCCGAAATAATATCCCCATCACCATTTATAAATAGCACACGCTCATCTGGGAATGAAAAATATTTTATAAACATCTCATATATTTCTTTATCAGACTGAATAAATGAGATATCCTTACGCCATCTGGCAATCATTTCTTTTGGGATTATATTCTCCGGATCCAAATTAAGTGTACCCGCTTGCATGTAATTGGTCTTAAAGGAATATCTCTTTCCTCTATTAGATTTACTTCTGCTCTTACAAATTACATTCTTACACTCCCAACTTCTATGCCCCACTTCAGGATATGAATTTCCTGATACATTCAAACCATTACATACTGGGCACGGTATTTTTCTTTCATCCATCCTGTATTTATAAAAAATGTAAAGTAATTTATTATCATTTTTTACAATGTTAGCATATTGTTCGTGCTGGTCCTGTATCCCTCTAATAACTAAGCAATCGTTGAATGAAAATCCATAATATACAAATTTCCACTCTTCCAGGTACTCATGAAATTTAATTCGATCAAACTTAGTATTAACGATTTTATACAACTTTTCTTCTGCCAGAAGCGCTGCTTCCTCTTTCTTAGCAGAATAATATCTTTTGAGTTCTGTATCAATCTCAGCCTCATTTTCATTAGCAAAACTTATACCATAGGCCCTGAGCATTTCTTTCGCAATTTTATCTGCTGCATAAAATTTTCTCTTCTCCTCGGTACGAATAAACCGTTCTGCATACACTCCAATATAGGCGTAAAGAAGCCATTTCAAATTCCTGTTTTTTGAATAAATATTATCAATTTCAACCGCAAATACTTTATTATTTACTAATATTCGAAAAGCCTGCTGAATGGAATCTAAAACATAATTATAAAAGGCCTGTTCATTATCGAAAGAATCAAATATCGCCTGGTTTATTCTCAAGTACACCGCATCATATTCTTCCGTTAATAAATAATGCAAATCGCCTTTTCTATCAACAATTTTCTCAGCTTCATGTAATTCCGGTGCATCTTGAATTTGATTCATAGAAGGCTCCAAAAGACCGGTTAATGATTGTTGCTGCAATTCACGTCGTAATAACTCAACATACTTCTTATAGAACGTCTCTTCCGCATTATCATCCTCGCAAAACGCCTTTAACGCATTGATTGAAGCCTCGCTTAAATCCTCGCCTATAAATCCTTCATTATATCTAAAGAGATCTGATTTCGACATTGTCGCGCTATTGTTCATGGCATGTAATTTTGAGTATATGCCGAATAAATAATCTGATATTTTACTTTCATCATTTATTTTTACAGCTTCATTCCAAAGCCCCAAAAATCTGTTCACAGCTTCCTGTGACGCTATTACCGGAATGCTGCGAATAAGTTCTGTTAATGCTATTCTATCAACATTTGGATTTTCCACGTCTAATTCTTTAAAAAATAATTCCAGATCGTTTTCATCACGATAATCAAGGTAACGCAGAAGTATCTTTTTATGGCGCCTTCCCACCTGCAAATGTTGTTTAATACAAGAATCTGTAACAGCCTTTAGGTTTTCTGAGTTGAGCTTAAATGAATCTATAATCACATTTGAAATAATTGAAGAACTATATTCCACATTGGCTTTATCTTTATTCGCTTCGTTAAACTCATCAATTCGACTCTCGACCTTTTTTAATAGATTTGTATCAATACCTGTTTCGATTAGAAAATGTTCTAATAGTTCTGTGCAATTCACTGCCATCTCCTCCATTTCACTCGCATATTAGCATAGTGCTTTTATATATTCAAGTAATCTTTTATCCTTAAGAAAATGTCCTAAAAATCATATTTTTGAGGATCCAACCCTGCAGCTAAAAGCACTATTTTTCTTTCTTCCGAATCCATGAATTCTAGTTTGTCTGGATCAAATCCAGACAATTCTAATTCGGTTCTACTACTGTCATTATTCTCTGACACAACTCACACCTCCTCACCAAATGCATGTTACTATATGAGCTGTATTTTACACACTTGCATTTCCTAAAAAACGGACTCTATTTATATTATTCGCGCACGTCTTAGACACTACGATTTTTTATCCCCCCTCTTAAAACCTAGGGTTTTATATACATATTTTTCTGCTAAAAACACAGGTACATATTTTCTGAAAATGCCCTGAAACCCGCATGAAATCAAGGTTTTCTTAAAAGCAAGCAAACGGTTTCCACATGTATTGTTCTGGGAAACATATCGACACAAGTTATTTTAGATGGAGCAAAGCTTTTTTCGGCAAAAAGCTTTAAATCTCTTGCAAGTGTGGCAGGATCGCATGAAACATAGACAAGTTTTTTCGGATTAAACCTTGTAATAGTTTCAATAAGTTCCTCAGAAATTCCCTTTCGAGGCGGATCAACAGCTATCACGTCAATTTTTATATTCTTTTTTTCAAAAAACTTTGCAGCTTCTGCGGCATCCGAACATAAAAACTCCGTATTATTTATACCATTCAAATTTGCATTTTCTTTTGCGTTTTGAATTGCAGATTCAACAATCTCCACGCCATAAAGCTTTTTTACTTTGTCTGCAAGGGTAAGTCCTATTGAGCCCGCTCCACAATATAAATCCAAAAAAGTTTCGGTTCCGTTCAGCTTTAAAAATTCTCTCACCAGCATATAAAGTTTTTCACAGCCTTTATAGTTCACTTGATAGAATGTATTAGGAGAAATTTTAAGCTTTATACCTAAAAGCTCATCTTCAATATATTCCTTGCCAAAAATAAATACATTATCATATCCTAAAATAACGTTAGTTTTTTCTTTATTTATATTAAGCGCAATGCTTTTAATAGTTTTAATTTTTGAAAGTCTTTTAACAAGAATATTTGAAAACGGTAGTTTTTCTCCGTTAATTACAAGAGTACATGCTATTTCCCCTGTCTTTTCCGCTTTTCTTAAAAATATATGTCTAACAAGTCCTTTATTTGAAACTTCATCATAAGCATTTATTTTAAATTCTTCTAAAAAGTTTTTTATTATTTTTATTATTTCCTTAAAGATTTCCGGCTCCAAAAAACAGTCATCAATCTCTGTAATCTCATGTGTTCTTTTTTTATAAAATCCTATCTGAATCTTGCCATTTTTCATTCTTACAGGATATTCAGCTTTATTTCGATACCTCTTTATTTCGGAAGTAATTATTTTATCGACGGTTATATCAATCCCGCCGATATGTTTAAGGCAATCATTAACATATGAAAGCTTATAGCTTTTTTCTGCGGCATAACTCATATTCTGATAAGTACAGCCCCCGCATTTCCTGAAGTATTTGCATTCGCTTTCAATTCTGTCCTCAGACGGCATCAAAAGTTTTATTATCTGTGCCTGTGCCCAAGTTTTCTTTGCTTTTTTCACTATTGCCAAGACTTTATCCCCTGGAACTGCACCATCCACAAAAACAGTCTGTCCATTAAACCTTGCAACTCCCGAACCGGAATTTGCAAGTGATTCTATATATAATTCAATTTTCTGATTTTTAACGAGGCTCATTTGCGCCCCCTTTTTAAAAGCTCAAAAATAAAAAGTCCACCGAATATTGTGGCAGCTAAAACAACAAATACCATCTCCGTATTTCTTTCAAAAAGAGGAAAAATATCAAACATAAAACATCCTTTAATAACCATACAGGAATTATATTGCAGAGAAACATTTAAGTCAAACAAATACCACTGCCTTTCGGCAGTGGTTTGTTTCGGTTTGTTATTAAATTATTTCTTGACTGTACAGTACATAAAGAATTTATAGCCAAGCGGTGAAGAGAAGAAGCCCTCTACATTCTTATCAAGCATATAAATGTCTGTATAATAGTAAAGAGGGGTAATGCATCCCGTATCCATAACCATATCTTCAGCAAGATGCATCATCTTGTTTCTGATTTCGGCGTTGTCACTCTTTTTGATTTCTGAAATAAGAACATCATAGGTTTCAGCCCATGTACCGTTCTCAACCTTTTTATCTATTCCAAATGGAGTAAGATCAAGGTTGTAAGCTTTAAGTCCGGCTTTTTCGCCTTTACCGAACTGAACATCATTATTTCCTGAAACTGATACCCATAAATCAAGGAAAGAAATAGGATCGTTGTAATCTCCTAACCATCCGTTTCTTGCAAGAGTGAAGTCGCCCTTCTTTCTTGTTGCAACAAAGGTCGCCCATTCCTGATTTTCAAGATTCACCTTAATTCCGACATTACCTAATGCAGACTGAACATATTCAGCAATAGCCTTATGTGCATCACTCGTATTATAAAGGTATGTAATAGTTGGGAAATTAGTAAATTTCTTTGAGGCTTCATCATATTTATAATATTTTTTAAGCATCTCAACAGCTTTATTGAAATTGCCCTCAACAGCTTCCTTGGAAGCATCATAGTATCCAACATAGCCGTTCTTCGCCTTATCGCCTGCGGTCTTATAGAATTCAGTACCATCAGGATTTGTAAGACCCATAGCAACAAATGAAGATGCAGGAACCTGACCTGCCTGTGCAATATTATCGCAGATATTGGTTCTGTCAATAAGAAGAGAAAGCGCTCTTCTGATTTCACTTTCAGCCTTTGCTTTTTCAACGCCTTTAAGAGCACTGTCAGCAGGAAGAAGATTGAAATTCATATTCCAGTTAATATAGTATGTTCCAAGCTGACCAACAACCTTAAACTCATCACTATTGTTCTTTTTAAGGTTCTTAATTTCGTTTGTAGGAACATCATCAATAAACTGCCATGTCTTATTTTTGAAGTTATTGAGCATATTATCCGACTTATCACTCAAATAGAAATTCAAAGTCTTCATTGTAACATTCTTTGCATTCGGGTGATTATCATTCTTTGTCAGTGTAATAAGACTGTCATGAGTCCATGATGCAAGCTTATATGCACCGTTGCAAACATAGGTTGCGGGATCCGTCGCCCAATTTTCATTTTGTACTGCAGATTCTTTTACAGGAAAGAATGACGGGAATGCAAGAAATTCATTCCAATAAGGCACATCAGTTGTAAGAGTTACCTTAAAGGTCTCATCATCAGGAGCTTCAATATTAAGTTTTGCATCCGGATTTACAGGCTTGTCATCCTTAGGATTATCCGGAGTTCCGTTATCATTCATCTCCCACATCTTTTCATAGCCGTCAACTATTTCAAACATATATGCATAATCAGCTGCAAGTGCTACCGAAGCCGCACGATTCCAAGCATATACGAAATCCTTAGCTGTTACAGGCGTCCCATCAGACCACTTACTGTTTTTATCAAGCTTATATGTGTAAGTGATTTTACCATCAGCAGTCTTTTCCCCTTTCGGAAGTTCCTTTGCAACATCAGGAACAACCTGAAGTTTACCGTCCTTCTGCTCCCATTTAGCAAGACCTGAAAACATGTGTGATATTAAGGTAGCTCCGTCAACGGTAGTGTTTCGTGCAGGGTCAATTGACTTAGGCTCTGATGCAAGACATACATTAAGCTGTTCAGTATTTCCGCTCTTTTTTCTGTTTTTGAAAAAAAGAACACCGCCTACAACCAAAACAAGCACTAAAACCACTGCAATGATTGCTTTTGTTTGTTTTTTCATAAACATCCTCCTTATATTTATATTCAGTACAGAAACCGAAAAATCTGTACCATATATACTAACTGTTTATCTCCGCCACTCTATGACATGCAACAAAATGCCCTTTGGAGACCTCCTCAAGCTTCGGCATTTCTGAAGCACATGATTCATTTGCATGTGGGCATCGTGTTCTAAACGGACATCCTGACGGAGCATTAAGCGGACTTGGAATATCTCCACTCAATATTATTCTCTTATTCTCTCTTGCAGTTTTAGGGTCAGGAACAGGTACTGCAGATAAAAGAGATTTTGAATAAGGGTGGAGAGAATGCGAATAAATCTCCTCCGCATCTGCAAGCTCAACAAGCCTTCCCAAATACATAACCGCAATTCTTGTGCTTATATGACGTACTACAAGCAAATCATGAGAAATAAAAAGATAGGTTAAGCCCATTTCATCCTGCAGTTCTTTAAACATATTAATTACCTGTGCCTGAATTGATACATCAAGTGCAGAAACAGGTTCATCACACACAAGAAAATCAGGATGCATTGAAAGAGCCCTTGCAATACCTATACGTTGCCTTTGCCCGCCTGAAAATTCATGTGCATATCTTGCAGCATGCTCGCTGTTAAGTCCAACTCTCGACATAAGTTCAAGTATTCTTTCCTGTCTTTCAGCTTTATTTTCATACATTTTATTTATATCAAGCGGCTCACCTATAATATCGGATACAGTCATCCTAGGGTTAAGAGAAGAGTATGGATCCTGAAATACCATTGCAGAT
Organism: Candidatus Fimenecus sp.; assembly: GCA_052169395.1. Lineage (GTDB taxonomy): Bacteria > Bacillota > Clostridia > Oscillospirales > Acutalibacteraceae > Fimenecus. Next base: position 625,896 of record JBQNCN010000001.1, read on the forward strand.
TTTTTTCTGAATTCCTTTATATCCGACTTGGATTTAATTTCCTTACCCTTATAAATAACAGTGCCTGAAGTCGGCTTATAAAGATGAAGGAGTGTTCTTCCGACGGTAGTTTTACCACAGCCTGATTCACCTACAAGACCAAGAGTTTCACCCGAATTTATTTTAAAGGAAACATCATCAACAGCCTTTAGCGGTTTTGTTTTAAACCAACCGACATTTATATCAAAATACTGCTTTAAATTTTTAATTTCAATAAGAGTTTCCGACATTTATCTCACCGTCTCTTCTTTTGCACTGCTATATTTATCACGCACATTCATCCAACAAGCCGAAGCATGACATTCATTTAAAAATATTCTCTCAGCAGGCTGCTTAAGACAAATTTTCATTGCATTATCACATCTCGGCGCAAATGGACAACCTTTAGGCATATTTAAAAGATCGATAGGCGTTCCAGTTATCGGCTGAAGCTTTTTTCCCTTTGTAGAAAGAGTGGGAATTGACCTCAAAAGTCCTTTTGTATATTCATGATGAGGATTATAAAAAATTTCATCTGCCGTGCCCTGCTCACAAATTGAACCCGCATACATAATTATTATTTCATCACACATTTGTGCAACTACTCCCAAGTCATGAGTAATCATAATAATCGACATTCCAAGCTTTTTCTGTAGAGCCTGCATAAGCTCAAGAATCTGTGCCTGTATTGTAACATCAAGTGCCGTAGTGGGCTCATCTGCAATAAGAATATCAGGTTCACTTGCAAGTGCCATAGCTATCATAACTCTTTGACGCATACCACCTGAAAGTTCAAACGGATATTGCTTAAGTCTTTTTTCAGGTTCATTCACATTTACAAGACGAAGCATTTCAAGTGCCCTTTCAGTTGCTTCCTTTTCTGTTCTTCCCGTGTGAAGAAGTATAGCCTCTTCAAGTTGATGCCCTACCGTATATGTAGGGTTGAGTGAAGTCATCGGATCCTGAAATATAATTGAAATTCTATCTCCCCTTACGGTTTTCATTACCTTTTCAGATGAATCCACAAGCTCTGTTCCATCAAATTTTACAGAACCGGAAACAATTTTTCCTGTTGATGCAAGAATTTGCATTATAGAATATGCTGTTACGGATTTACCCGAACCCGATTCTCCAACTATACCCAAAACTTTACCCTTTTCAAGCGTAAATGAAACACCGTTTACCGCCTTAACTTCACCTGAATCCGTAAAGAAAGAGGTGTGAAGGTCTTTTACTTCAAGTAATGCCATAATATACCTCTCAACTCTTTAACTTAGGATCAAACGCATCTCTTAAACCATCGCCAAAAAGATTTAGCGATAAAACAATAAGAGAAATCACTACTGCGGGAATTATGAGTCGATATGCATAAGAATTAAGTCCATTCAAAGCATCAGATGCAAGAGAACCCAAGGACGGCATCGGTGCATTTACACCGAGTCCAAGAAATGAAAGATAACTTTCTGTAAAAATAGCACTGGGAATCTGAAGAGCAGTTGAAATAACAATTACTGAAATACAATTAGGCAAAAGATGTTTTTTTATTACCCACCTTGCCTTAGCACCCGATGCATTAGCCGAAAGCACATATTCTTCTTCTTTCAAAGATAAAATCTGTCCTCGAATAAGCCTACACATTGAAACCCAATAAAGAAGTGCAAAAATTATGAATAAACTTATTATATTTCCTCCGATATTACCAAGAATCGTTCCGTCGATTTTATCAGCGATTGAAACCTTAAGTACCGATGATAAAAGAATTATCATAAGCATATCGGGAAGCGAATAGATTATATCTACTACTCGCATTGTTATCATATCAAACTTACCGCCTACATATCCTGAAATAGACCCTATTGTAAGTCCAATAATAAGTACAATTATTGATGCAAAAAATCCGACTGCCAGAGAAATTCTGGTGCCATAAACCACACGGATAAAATAATCACGTCCCGCACTATCCGTTCCGAAAACATGCGGTACAACTTTTTCTCCGGCATCAATCTTCTTTTGCTCCGCAACGGAATATTCGAACGGTTTTAAATTATTATATGAACTGTCAACAGGCTTTCCCGGAATATTTCCAAGCTGAGTTTCATAAGCATATGGCCAAAACATAGGAATAAAAATTGAAGAAAGAGCTATTAAGAGTATTATAATAAAACTTACAAACGCAACTTTATTTTTGACAAGTTTTTTTACACCATCCTTAAAAAAAGTTGTGGAATCACGCATTGTAACGATATATTCTTTTTCTTCTTCTGTTGCAGGTAAAAAGTCATCAACATTAATATGCATTGTCGGAAGCTCAACATCAGTGTTAAGCACAGGTTTTGTATTCATCTTCATTTAATCAACCTCACTCAAGCTCAATTCTCGGGTCGGCAATTTTATACATAACGTCCGACACTAAATTCATAATAACAATAAGTGTTGCAAGCACAATGGTAGTCCCCATAATAAGCGGATAATCTCTACCGGTAATTGAATTTACAAAAGCTCTTCCTATTCCCGGAACAGCAAAAATTTGCTCAACCACAAGAGATCCAACAACAATATATGCAAGCATAGGTCCAAAATATGTTATAACGGGAATAAGTGAATTCTTAAGTGCATGTCCAAAAATTATTTTATTTTTAGGAACACCTTTCGCTTTTGCCGTTCTTATATAATCTCTCCCCAATACATCAAGCATAGATGAACGGGTAAGTCTTGTTATATAAGCCATAGGATAAAGCGAAAGTGTAATAACAGGCAACACCAATCCATCTACTGTAGATCCATTTGCCGGGAACCAGCCGAATTTTATTGAAAAAATCAAAAGCAAAAGTGAGCCCATAATAAACGACGGCATAGAAACAAACGCCGTAGTAATAACCATAATAATCTTATCAACAAGTTTGTCTCTGTTTAAAGCAGCAGCCGAACCTAAAACAATACCCTCGGCAAGTGCAAGAAATGCCGCAATAATTCCAAGCTTGGCAGATGTACGAAGGCCATCAAAAATAATATCCGAAACACTTCTTCCAAGTTGTTTCAATGACGGTCCAAAATCTCCTTTAGTTATAATTCCCTTCAAATAATTTGTGTACTGCTCAGATAACGGCTTGTCGAGCCCGTATTTTGCCTCAAGCGCAGCTTGTGCTGCAGGAGAAACCGCTTTTTCACCAATGAAAGGTCCACCGGGGACTGCTCTCATAACAAAGAAAGTAATGGTAATAACAACCCATACAGTCAAAATTGCCATTCCCAATCTTTTAAAAATGTATAATACTGTTTTTGAATTCATAACAACAACTCGCCCAAATCAATATAGTATATAATATAAAATTAAATATAGTAAAAATAATAATATAAAATGAATATAAATGCAAGTTTATCGAATTTTTTCACACTACAATTAAATGCATCTTCGTTTTCATACAATACAGCAAACAAAAGCGCCTACGCTCACTGCGTGGCGCCATGGTAGAGACAGTGGGACTCGAACCCTCGACCTCACGGATGTGAACCGTGCGCTCTAACCAACTGAGCTATGCCTCCAAACTTAATTAATTATACCACGGCTTTTGCTGTTTAGCAAGTTAAAGGTTTAAAGTTTTTGTAATAAAACAGATATTGACATTTCAAATATATAATGTATATTAAATTAGGAGGAATTAAATGAAAAAGATAACATTTATAACTTTTGCAATATCCATTTCAGTTGTTTTGATATTTACCGCCTGTTCAAAAAATCATTTTGTTACTACCGCTACACCAACAACAAGAAAAACTGTTAACGGCTATACGAAAATATCACAAAAAGAAGCAAAAAGGCTTATGGATACCGAAAATAACCTTATAATACTTGATGTACGTACAAAATCAGAGTATAACGAAGGCCATATAAAAAACGCAGTATTGCTTCCCAATGAAGAAATAGGAAACACTTTACCCAAAGAACTTCCAAACAAAAATCAGCTTATTCTTATATATTGCCGTAGCGGCAACAGAAGCCGTCAGGCTGCAGAAAAACTGATAAAATTAGGCTATACGAATGTAAAGGACTTCGGTGGAATAAACACATGGGAATATGATACTGAAAATTAAGGAGAATTAAATGAATTTTATACATGAAAAAGAACGCATTTATATAAATGACAAAAGTGGAAAACTTATTGCAGAAATCACCTTTCCCACAAAAGACGGAGTTTCCACTATAGATCACACCTTTGTTGACGAAAGTCTTCGCGGACAGGGAGTGGCCGGAAAGCTTATGGAGGAAGCTGCAAATCATATTTTAAACAACAACAATAAAATTTCAGCAACTTGTTCATATGCTGTTAAATGGCTTGAAAAACACCCAGCATACAAACCATATATAATATAATATTTTTGTAATTCAATAAAAATTTATAAATGACGGTTATTTAAAACTGTTTTTAATTATTGAAGAGAAAACCCTTAAAGCGATGTTCGCTTTAAGGGTTTTCATTAAATCTTAACTATCTATCAAATTTTTTCCTGCCCAAATCTCTTCTTGGCTTTCTTTCAGGAAGTGGCTCTATCTGATCGGGCGTTAAATGATTTATCTCAATAAGCGCCTCTCTCCTTGAAAGGTTAAGTCTGCCCTGTTCATCAAGCGGAAGTACCTTTACAACCACCTCATCACCCGTGTTTACAACATCTTCAACCTTTTCAACACGTTTTACATCAAGTTGTGATATATGAACCATTCCCTCAACTCCGGGAACAATTTCAACAAACGCACCAAAGCTCATAAGTCTTGTAACTACTCCCTTGTAAATAGCGTTTACTTCAGGACCGTTGGCTATTGTCTTTACAATTTCAAGAGCTCTCTGTGCTTTATCAATATCAATACCTGCAATAAATACCTGACCCTCTTCAGTAATATCGATTTTAACATCGCAATCCTCTTGAATTTTCTGAATAACCTTACCTTGCTTACCGATTACGTCTCCAATTTTATCGGTATCAATAGTTGTAGTAAGCATCTTAGGTGCCCATTTAGAAAGCTCCGCTCTGCCCTCAGAAATTACAGGATTCATTATATCATCAAGAATATAGTTTCTTGCCTTGTGAGTTTTTTCAATCGCTTCTTTAATAATTGCAGCAGTAAGTCCGTGAACCTTTAAATCCATCTGAATTGCGGTAATGCCTTTTTTTGTACCTGCAACCTTAAAATCCATATCTCCATAAAAGTCTTCAAGACCCTGAATATCAACCATTGTCATAAAGTCACCGTAAACGCCATCATCTCCAGTAATAAGTCCACAGGAAATTCCTGCAACGGGAGCTTTAAGTGGAACGCCAGCTGCCATAAGAGAAAGTGAGGAGGCACATGCGGACGCCTGTGATGTTGAACCGTTTGAAGAGAGAACTTCTGAAACAACACGAATTGCATATGGAAATTCCTCAACAGTAGGAAGTACTGGAACAATAGCCTTTTCTGCAAGAGCACCGTGCCCTACTTCTCTTCTTCCGGGACCTCTCTGCGGCTTTGTTTCACCGACGGTAAACGACGGAAAATTATACTGATGAATATATCTCTTTTCTGTTTCCTCATCAAGTCCGTCAAGCATCTGTGCATCCTTCATTGAAGCAAGCGTAGTAACCGAAAGTACCTGGGTTTGTCCTCTTGTAAACATTGCGGAACCATGAACTCTATCAAGTAAATCAAGTTCTGCATTAAGAGGTCTTATCTCATCAATATTTCTTCCATCAACACGCTTATGTTCATCTTTAAGCCATGCTCTTACAATATGTTTCTGAACCAGATACATTATTTCATCTATCTTTTCAGGATGATCTGGAAAACGCTCATCAAATTTTTCATGAACATCATTATAAATTGGAAGAAGAGCCTCATCACGAACATTCTTATCATCCGTATCAAGAGCTTTCTTAACTGCTTCTCTACAATAATCTTCAATTTCATTCATTATCGTTTCATCAGGATCTGAACTTTCATAAGCAAATTTTTCCTTACCTACTTCTGAAACAATAGCCTTTATCCATGAAACAATTTTTTTATTTTCCTCATGTCCCGCCATAATTGCGTCAAACATAGTATCGTCATCAATTTCATTTCCACCCGCTTCAATCATAGCGACCAAATCCTCGGTTGAAGCAACAGTTAAATCTAAATCACTCTTTTCTCTTTGCTCAAAAGTAGGGTTGATAACGATTTTTCCGTCAACAAGACCTACCGAAACACTTGAAATCGGTCCGTCCCACGGAACAGAAGAACATGCCACAGCTGCAGAAATTCCTATCATTGAAGTGATGAGCGGACTGCAGTCAGGATCCACTGACATAATAGTTGCAGTAACCGTAACATCATTTCTTAAATCCTTAGGGAAAAGCGGTCTCAAGGGTCTGTCGATACATCTTGCTGCAAGAGTTGCTTTATCGGAGGCCTTTCCCTCTCTTCTTGTAAATGAACCAGGTATTCTACCTACAGAATACATTTTTTCAATGTAGTCTACCGAAAGCGGAAAGAAATCCTGACCCTCTCTCGGTTTAGCTGAAACCGCAACCGTACAAAGTACATCTGTTTCCCCATATCTTGCCATAAAAGCCGAATCTGCAAGTCCTGCCATCTTGCCATGCTCAAGAACAAATTTTCTGCCGGCAATTTCCGTTTCCCAAGTTTTAAAATCTTTAAAAAACATCGGATACTCCTTTTAATAATATTTTTCCGCCGACCTTGTTATAGCATCATCGCAACCTTTGATATGTTGTCAAAAGCTCCGACCGTGCTAAAACCAGGAATGACGGTTATAAACTAACAAAGAGCAGACGCTAAAAGCGTCTGCTCTAAAGACTTTACTTTCTAAGCCCTAATTTGCGGACGATTTCACGATAACGCTCAATGTCCTTTTTTTGAAGATAGCCAAGCATATTTCTTCTTTGACCAACCATTTTAAGAAGTCCTCTTCTTGAATGGTGGTCATTCTTATTAGCTTTAAGATGCTCTGTAAGATTGTTGATTCTTTCAGTTAAAAGAGCAACCTGAACTTCCGGAGAACCTGTATCTCCTTCACTTCTACCATAAGTCTTAATAAGCTCAGCCTTTCTCTCTGCTGTCATTTTTACACCTTCTTTTAAAATATGCGTCTTACAAAGTTTCAGGTAAAAGGTCTCCGTAAATACGGCATACACCCGACACCTTGATAAGCGTATTTTGTATTATAAATCAATAATTATAATATGTCAATGTAGGCATTAATCTTCTTTATCATCAGATCTTTCCGATGCTTCTTCGTAAAGAGCCATAAGATCAGTTTCTTTTTCACACTTCGGACAAATTGCAAAACCGTTATCAAGATCTTCGCCATCTATGATAAAATTCTCGCCACAATTTTTACATGTGAGTTCATATAGATCCTCGTCATCACCGTCACAGTCATCATCGCAGCAACAATCGCAATCTTCTTCATAAAAAAGTTCTTCAACATCAGCCAAATCAGTATCTACCTCATCAAGCTGAAGCTGCATTTCGTTCACCTGCTCGGCAAGCTCTTCAAGAAGATCAAGCATTGCATCAAAAATTTTCTTTTTTTCCTCAGACAAATCAATTTTTGCAATTTCAGCCATTCCCTTAAGATATGCAGCTTTTTTAATTAAATCCATTATGCATTTCCTCTGGACATATATTCGCCTGTTCTTGTATCTATATTTATGAGTTCACCTTCATCGATAAAAAGCGGTACCTTTATTTCGGCACCTGTTTCAAGAGTAGCCGGTTTTGTTGCATTCGTTGCCGTATTTCCCGCAAAACCCGGATCGGTTTTAGTTACCTGAAGTGTTACAAAAGTTGGCGGCTCAACACCAAAAACATTTCCCTTATATGACAAAATTTTGCAAACCATATTTTCTTTTACAAATTTAAAATTGTCTGGAAGAGCATTCTTGCCTATCGGGATAAGTTCATAGCTTTCAGGATCCATAAAATAATGAAGCTCACCATCGGCATAGCTATATTCCATATCTTTTCTCTCAATAAAAGCTGTCGGGAATTTTTCAGTAGGGTTAAAAGTTTTTTCAACAACTGAACCGTTTATGACATCCCTGATTTTAGTTCTTACAAACGCCGCGCCCTTTCCCGGTTTTACATGTTGAAATTCTATAATCTGATAAACATTACCATCCATTTCAAAAGTAACGCCGTTTCTAAAATCTCCTGCTGAAACCATTGGTTCCTCCGTAAAAACATAATTTTATACATTTTAATATATTATTCTCACGTTTGCAAGTATTCCAACAAATTTAAGCGTTTGTATTGAGCTTTATTTTATGGTATATTATTAAAATAATACCCTTATAAAAAGGTGATTGATAATTATATGAATTTATTAACAAAAGTGCCGAAAGGCACACAAGATTTTCTTCCTGAAGATACAGAAAAGCTACGATTTTTAGAAAATACAATACATGAAATTGCACAGACTTACGGTTATGGTGAACTGCGCACTCCTGTTTTTGAACATACGGAACTTTTTGAAAGAGGAGTGGGTAATACTACCGATGTAGTAGAAAAAGAAATGTACACATTCTTTGACAAAGGAAACCGTTCAATTACTCTTCGACCGGAAGGCACGGCAGGAGCAGTACGTGCTTATATTGAAAACGGTCTTTTTAATAATCCTGCACCAACAAAGCTTTACTATTTCACATCATGTTATAGATATGAACGCCCTCAAGCAGGCAGAATGCGTGAATTCCATCAATTCGGAGTGGAATGTTTTGGCGCTTCCGATGCTTCAGCAGATGCAGAAACAATAGCTCTTGCCTGTAATATTTTTGACTTTTTCGGAGTAAAAAACATTACACTCAACATAAATTCCATAGGCTGCCCGACCTGCCGAAAGGCATACAGAGAAGCCTTAAAGGAATATTTCATACCCTATCTCGATTCTCTTTGCGGCGACTGCCGTGAAAGAATTGACAAAAACCCCATGCGCATAATAGACTGCAAGGCGGATGCAGGCAAGGATTTCATTAAAAACGCTCCATCCATTCTTGACTATCTCTGCGTAGATTGCAGGGAGCATTTTGAAAAATTGAAAAATTATCTTGATGAAATGGAAATAGACTATATCGTTAATCCCAGAATTGTTCGTGGACTTGATTATTACACAAGAACAGTTTTTGAATTTGTCTCAATGGATATAGGTTCTCAGGGCACCGTGCTCGGAGGAGGAAGATATGACAGACTTGTGGAGGAGCTTGGCGGAAAGCCCACATCGGCTCTGGGGTTCGGTATGGGAATGGAACGACTTAAGCTAGTTCTTGAAAATCAAGGCTTTGAATTCCCTAAAACTGACGGACTTGATCTTTACTTAATTTCAATAGGCGAAAAAGCAAAGCTTAAAACGGTAGCTCTTGCAAGAGACCTTCGTCTTGACGGCGTACGAACAGGCTATGACCTTATAGGTCGTGCAGTAAAAGCGCAAATGAAATATGCCAATAAAATTTCAGCACTTTACAGCTGCGTTTTAGGTGATGATGAACTTGAAAAAGGAAAAGCAACCGTAAAAAATATGCACACAGGCAAAACCGCTGAACTGTGTCTTGAAAATTTTTCAGAAGAATTTGACAACCTTTTGATTTCAGAAACACTTGATGATATCGCCGGAACAAAACTTGATACAAATATGCTTTCTAAATTTTTATCGGGAGACAAACACTGATGGACAATATTAACGGACTTAAAAGAACAGGATACTGCTCAACTTTTAATATTTCAGATTTAAACAAAACCGTTACGGTATTTGGCTGGGCAAGCAAGACAAGAGACCTCGGTTCACTTATTTTTATTGATTTAAGAGACAGATCCGGACTTGTTCAGCTTGCCTTTGATGATGACACCGACAGAGAAATTTTCGGAAAGGCAAAGACCGTAAGAAACGAATTCGTTTTAGCAGCAACAGGTACAATAAGAGAGCGTGCCTCAAAGAACATGGATATCCCAACAGGAGAAATTGAAATTGCAGTAAATAAGCTTCATATTTTAGGTAAATCGGAAACTCCACCTTTTGAAATTAAAGACGGTATAGACACGGGTGAAACACTTCGCCTCAAATATCGTTATCTTGATTTAAGGCGTCCGGAGCTTCAAAATAATATTATTTTAAGGCATAAAATAACAAAGCTTACAAGAGATTTCTTTGATGAAAACGGCTTTTTGGAAATAGAAACTCCTATGCTTATTAAATCCACTCCTGAAGGCGCAAGAGATTATCTTGTTCCGTCAAGAATTCACAACGGTTCCTTCTATGCATTACCACAAAGTCCACAGCTTTACAAACAGCTTTCAATGGTAGCAGGATTTGACCGCTATATGCAGATTGCAAGATGTTTCAGAGATGAAGATTTAAGAGCGGACAGGCAGCCTGAATTCACCCAAATAGACCTTGAAATGAGCTTTGTTCAAGCGGAAGACATAATTAAAATTAGTGAAAACTATATGAGCCGTCTTTTCAAAGAAATTTTAGGTGTTGAAATTAAAACCCCGTTAAAAAGGCTTACATTTGATAATGCTATGAATCGTTTCGGTTCCGACAAACCCGATCTTCGCTACGGAATGGAACTTATTGATTTAACGGAAGCTTCTAAAAACTGTGGTTTCGGTGTTTTTGAAAACGCTGTAAATGGAGGTGGCACAGTACGTGCAATCAATGCAAAAAATGCCTATTCTGTTCTTACAAGAAAAGAAATAGACAAACTTCAAGAACTTGCAAAAGGCAGTGGTGCTAAAGGACTTGCATTTATAAGAATTGGAAGCGAAGATATTTCCTGTCCATTCAAAAAGTTCTTGACAGATGAAAAATTTAATAAAATACTTAATCTTTGTGATGCAGAGACAAACGATGTGATTTTAATAATTGCCGATACCGTAAAAAACAAGGTTCTTTCACAAATGGGACAACTTAGACAGGAAGTTGCAAAAAAGCTCGACATTATTCCAAAAGATAAATTTGAACTTTTGTGGATAACGGAATTTCCATTCTTTGAATTTGATGAGGAAACAACCAACTTTGTTGCAATGCATCATCCATTTACAAAGCCGCTTGACGAATGTCTTGACTTTTTAGAAACTGACAAGGCAAAAGTTCGTGCTGACTGCTATGACCTTGTTTTAAACGGAGTGGAGCTTGCCTCAGGCTCTGTGCGTATCACCGACCCGTCGCTTCAAAGCAGAATTTTTAATCTGCTTGGGCTTTCAAAAGAAGAATCACAGGAAAAATTCGGATATCTTTTGGAAGCATTTAGATATGGCGCTCCCCCACATGCGGGAATGGGCATCGGACTTGACAGGCTTTGTATGCAGCTTATGGGGCTTTCATCACTTCGTGATGTTATAGCATATCCAAAACTTCAAAATGCAACGGAACCTATGACAGAAGCTCCCGCATCCGTATCCAATATTCAGCTTGAAGAACTTGGAATAAGACTTAAATAATTTAAATAAAAATATCGTTGGAATTTCTCCAACGATATTTTTATTTATTTAAAATTTTGTTGATTTTTAAGTTTTTTATTAACTCCGCTTATTATTGGAATACTGCCTAAAATCACGGATACAATAGTTGTTATTATAATTTCAGGAACCATGTAAAGCCCGTTATAAATAAGCGAATAGATTGCAGATAAGCTATTACCATTATATTTTGAAAGAATTAACGCTCCCCATGAATAAAAATTATCCTGTGTAAAGAACCATTCCGCCCATGAACCGAAAAGTAAATATCCCGATAAAAAATGCATTGCATAGCGGGCAAGAAGTGCAATTATCGAACCTAAGGCAAGCTCTATTGCAGGAATCTTCAACTTTCCTTTGAAAACTCCACCAAACCCAAGTACAGTATAAGCCAAAAGGTAATCAAGGAATATTGATGCAAGCGCAAACGGCAGTTTCATATGCGAATCTCCCGGCATAAAAAATGCAGCAATAGTCTTTGCTCCTAAGAGCATTTGAATAAGTGAATAAACAAAAGATGAGAAAAGTCCCCATTTAACACCGTATCGATAAGCAATTAAAATAACAGGAAACATTGATGCAAGAGTAATTGTTCCTCCAAAAGGAAGTTCAATTCCAAGAGCCTTTGACACCAGCTCAATAACAACTCCCAATGCAAGTAAAAGAGCTGATACGGTAAGTCTTACTGTTTTTTCACGCTCTATATTTTTTTTCTGTTCCGACATTTTTTCCTCCTGAAAATAAAAAACTTTCCTAAAAATAGGAAAGCGAAAAAAAGCCTATTTCTCTACGCCGGCATTATCCGGATCAGGTTACGGGTCGAAGTCTTTCGCTTCCTCTCAGCTTTCGCTCCCCTTTTTTTTAAATTATAGCATTTTGAAAAAAAATGTCAAACACCTCCTTACTATTGACAAATAAAATAATAGGTATATATTTGTTAGTATGAACTATATTATATTAGTTCTATCTATTTTAAGGAGTTTGTTTAATGAAAAATTTTATAGAGGTAAATGCGCTTGTAAAAACCTTTAAATCCGGAGATACAATTCAAGAAGTTTTGAAAGGTATAAAATTTTCTGTTCCCAGAGGGCAATTCTGCGTAATGCTCGGTCCATCAGGATCCGGTAAGTCCACCCTTTTAAATATAATGGGAGGAATTGATTTTGCAGACAGCGGATATGTTTCAATAAATGGAGATAAGCTTTCCGGAATGAATGAAAAACAGCTTACAAAATATCGCCGAACTCATCTTGGCTATGTTTTTCAAAACTATAACCTGATTCCCAATCTCAATGTAAAGGAAAATATAGAAGTTGGGGCATATCTTTCAAAAAAACCGCTTGATATTGATGAGCTTATTGAGGTTTTAGGCTTAAAAGAGCACATTTATAAAAAACCTAATCAGCTTTCAGGAGGGCAGCAGCAACGTGTTTCAATAGGCAGAGCCATTATCAAAAATCCGGATGTGCTGCTTTGCGATGAACCAACGGGGTCGCTTGATTTCAAGACCTCAAAAGAAATATTAAAGCTTATTGAAGAAATCAACCAAAAATATGGTAATACAATAATTATGGTAACACATAACGAAGCTATTAAAAATATTTCAGACAGAGTTTTAAAACTTCATGACGGAAAAATAAAAACTGATAAATTAAATGTCAAAAAAATAATGGCAGAGGAATTGACCTGGTAAAATGAAGCAAAAAAACAAAAAATACAGAAATCCTTTACGCAAAGCAATACTGCGTGATATAGGAACCAACGGCATAAAGAACTTGACCATAGTCCTGTTTATTATTCTTATGGTTTCGTTTATTTCAGGCATATACATATCAAATACAAGTATGATGGCTGAATTCAAAGAAACCAAAACAAAATACAATCGTGAGGACGGACACTTTGAACTGAAAAAAGAAGCGGACAAAGAGCTTATAAGCGCTATTGAAAAAGGTGAAAAAGCAGATGTTAAAACGCATTTTCTTGACAAAGCCTATAAAGAAGCGGACGAAGAGGTTCATAAAAAAGCGGAACGAGAACTGCAAATACAAGTAAAGAAAACCGTAAGAGAAACCGCAAAGGCAAAAATATATAATACTGCAAAGCTTAAAGCTCTTTCTATGGGTCTTCCGGAAGTTATGGCGGAAAGCGCCGCTAAAAAAGCAGTTGACGAAAATCTTGATAAAACAGTAAAAGAAAATTATAAAAGTGCATTAAATATCGCAAAAGATTCAAAGGACTTTAAAAATAAGCTTAATGAAGCTCTTGAAAAAGCACATAAAGAGGTTAATGATAAGATAAATGAAAAATATTCTGAAATTTCAGAACGCTTCAGTCTTGATGACAAGAGTTTTGAGAAAACTCCAGTCACTCTTTATCAAAATTTTTATAAAAATGTCGATGAAGATATAGGAGCGGACGGTAAAAAAAATGCCGATATAAGAGTTTATAAAATAAGAACTGATATAAACACAGCCTGCATAATGTGCGGAAGACTTCCAGAAAGTGCAAACGAAATCGCAATAGACAGAATGCATGCCGACAATAATAAAATAAAACTCAATTCAACACTTAAAGTCGGCAACAAAAACTTTACAGTTGTAGGTTTTGTTGCACTGCCGGATTATAGTACTCTTTATAAAAAGAACAGCGACACAATGTTTGATGCACTCACCTTTAATTTAGGAATACTTACACCTGAAGGCTTTGACAGCATAAACGAAGAAACTGTATTTTGTTATTCCTGGAAATATAAAAACTCGCCATCTGATATAACTACAGAAAAAAAATATGCAGATAATTTTTTGAAGGCTTTAATTACGCAAAACTATATAACCGATAATGAAATAAAAGATTATATTCCCGAATATGCAAATCAGGGAATACAATTTTCCTTTAAGGATTTCGGATCGGATCTTGCCATGGTCAAATATCTTTTTTTAATAATTATGTTTATTCTGGCTTTTATCTTTTCAATAAATATAAGCAATAACATCACAAAGGATGCTTCAGTTATAGGAACACTCCGTGCTTCAGGATATACTAAATATGAAATTTTAAAGCATTATATGGCAGTTCCTGTACTCCTGACATTTTTTTCAGATATAGTAGGAAATACTTTAGGATACACAGTTTTTAAAAAAATAGTAATAAAACTTTATTACAACAGTTACAGTCTTCCAACATTTAAAACACGTTTCAGTCTTGAAGCCTTCTCCTATACTACTCTTATACCAATAATTATGCTTATGCTTATAAACATTATTTTTATTTCATATAAATTACGACTCCCTCCTCTGAAATTTTTAAGGCATGACTTAAAATCCGGAAAACAGAAAGTCAAAACTACAAAACTTCCCGACATGAAATTCTTTGCTCGCTTCAGAATGAGAATTTTAACACAAAATTTTGCCAACTATATTGTACTCACACTCGGAATTTTCTTTATAATGCTAATACTTTCAATGGGTTTAGGGCTTCCATATACCCTTTCTCATTATCAGAATAACATTGACAAGACCATGCTTGCTCCACATCAATATATTTTGTCGGATTACCGTGATAAAGACGGAAATCCCATTGAAACAAATAATCCTGATGCGGAAAAATATTCAATGAAAACTCTTTTGAAAAAATCAGATAAACGCGATGAAGATATTCCTGTTTACGGCATAGAAAAAAACAGCAAATATATAAAGGGAATTACTGAAATTTCAAAGGGCGAGGTTGTAATATCGGATATCTATGCAAAAAAAGCAAATATTAAAACGGGAGATAAAATTACACTTTCGGAAAAATATGAAAATAAAAACTATGAATTCACAGTAAAAAATATAATTATATGTGAAAGAATGGCGGCATTCACAAGTGATGATAATTACAAAAACACTTTTAATGAAAAACCCAATTCCTTTACAGGATATTTTTCAGAAAATGAAATTTCAGATTTTCCTGATAACATAACAATAAGCCAAATAACCAAAGAGGATCTTTCTAAAATGGTAAAACAGCTGGATCATTCAATGGGCAACTATATGAAATATTTTCAAGTACTGTGCATTTTACTTTCAGCCGCACTTATGTTTCTGCTCACTAAAATAATTATAGAAAAAAATGAAAATTCAATTTCAATGGTAAAAATTTTAGGTTATAAAAATTCCGAAATCAACTCACTATATCTCATCCCAACCTTTTTCGTTGTAATTACATCGGAATTGATAACGGCATTTGCAGCATTAAAGCTTATGCATTATATATGGTGGGCTATGATGCAAGATATGGAAGGATACTTTGATTTTGTATTTTCAGCAAATTGCGTTATAAAAATGCTGTTTTTCGTATTTTTATCATATATATTTGCAATGATATTTGACCTTATTCAAATCAAAAAAATACCTCTTGAAAAAGCATTGAAAAATTCAGAATAAAAAATTCCCCGTTATATAACGGGGAATTTTTTTACCTGCAATTATTTAATTAAAATATTCATCATACCATACAAGAAAAGTATAAATCACCCATACCTTACGCCAAAGATCAGAATTTCCACCAATATATTCTTTAAATATATTATTTATCTCTTCAACATTAAAAAATTTATCGGCAATTTCACCATTAAACTTTTTTATTACATCCTGATTATATTTTTCATCCGCAAGCCAAATTCTTATAGGCACAATAAATCCAAGCTTTTTACGAAAAGCGATTTCTTCAGGAAGCACTTTAGCTGCCGCCACCCTTAAAGCAAGCTTATTCTGTTCATCATTTACCTTATATTCAGACGGCATTCTTGAAGCAATATCAAATATTCTCATATCTGTAAGAGGCATACGAATTTCAAGATCCGCAGCCATACTCATTTTATCAACATTAAGATAAATATCACCCTCAAGCCATATCTGAATATCAATATCCGACATTTTACTTAAAGGGTCAAGTCCTTCAATCTCATCATAAATATCCTTTACGATATTTATAGGTAAAATATTTTCATCATAATTTTTGAGCAGAAGTTTTTTCTCATCCTCCTTCATTATATTAGTATTTCCAACATAGAACGTTTTAAGATTATCACCATATCTCTCAGCATTACGATACATATTATAACCGCCAAAAAACTCATCAGAGCCTTCTCCGGAATAACAAAGCTTAAAATTTTTTGCCGTTTCTTTACAAGCAATTGCAAAAGCTACTGCAGAAGCATCTCCTAAAGGCTGTTCCATATTTTTCATAACATAAGAAATATTTGAAAAATATTCCTCAGGAGAAATAATCTTTCTTCTGAAACCTTTATTTAAAAACTTTGCCGTTTCAGCTGCAAGAATACTCTCATCAAATTTAGGATTATCATAACCGCAGCCTCCGGCACTTGCAACATCAGACATTGCAAGAACATAAGAAGAGTCCACACCACCAGATAAAAATGAAGTTGCCGTTTCATCAGGTTCCTTAATCTCTGTCATAATATGCTTTAGCGTGGTATGAATTTCATCTGCCCATTCCTGTAAGTTTTTACTCTTATCAGGTTTAAATGAAGGTGTCCAATAACGAACAATCTCCAAATTCTTATTTTTCCAAATAAGATAACGACCGGGCAAAAGCTTTTTAACACCCTTAAAAAACGTTTCTTCACCGGCAACATAAGTTAAACTCAAATAAATCTGGAGCATGTGTTCATTAAGTTCTTTTACAAAGCCGGGTTTTTCCATAATTTGTTTTATTGTTGTTCCAAAAAGAAGTTCACCATCTTTTGTTTCATAATAATAAAACGGTTTTGTTCCAAATTGGTCTCTTAAACAAAAAAGTTGTGATTCAATATCGTCCCAGAGTGCAAAGGCAAACATTCCGTAAATATGATTTGCCATATCGCAACCCCATTTTTCATAGGCTTTGACAATTATCTTTTTTTCTCTTTCATTTCTTGAAATCATGCCATCTATTTCAAGTTCTTTGCAAAGATCTTTCCAATTTCGGATATGTCCTCTATATTCCTTAACAACTATCATACTTTCCTCTTAATAAGCTAAATCGCTATATATTCTCTAGGATTTCTTCTATTAGAGGTTGAATTACCTCCGACGGTAACCTCTAAATGCAAATGATATCCGCCATTTGCTCCATACACCTGTCCTGTATTTCCAACTGCACCAAGAACAGTGTTAGTATTGACTTCTTGTCCCTTTGAAACATTTATATATGCCATATGCGCATATCTTGTATAAATTCCATTTCCGTGATAAACAACCACAGTATTTCCCCAAGAAGATGAAAAGCGTTCTTCAACCACTACACCGTCTGCAGCAGAATATATTGCAGCTCCCCTACAACCGGCAATATCTATGCCTCCATGTGCTCTTCCCTTATATTCCTGTGAAACATAATAGGAATCTCTTATAGGACATCTCCAGTTTCCTTTATAATTTACATTTTTAGATTCCGCATATTTCTTATTGGCATTCGCCATATTGTTAATATAATCTTCTGCCGCCTGCTGTGCTTTAAGCTGCGCACGTCTTTTTGATTCATTTGCATCATCTAAGCTTTGAATAAAATTATTCAGTGAATTCACCTGATTTTGAAGCAAATCTGATTTTTCCTTGTACGAACGATAAATTTTTTCAGCTTCTGCTCTTTGTGTCGCAACTGTTGCACGATTTTCTTCAACACTCTTTTTATCATCATTTATTTTATTTTGACTTTCTTTAAGAGCATTCTTCTGTGCATTAAGCTCTTTGACCTCTTTCTCCAAATCTTTCACAAGAGCCTTATCATGCTTTGAGGTTCTTGACAAAAGCTCAAGTCTTGTTAAAAAATCACTAAAATCCGTTGCCGTCAAAAGCACTTCAAGCGTACTGCCCTCTCCAGCCATATAAGCTGCACGCATACGTCCCCCAAGTACATTATAGGTGGCATTTATTGTTCTTTGTGATTTTTCCATCTGCTGGTTCAATTCAACTATTTTATTTTCAAGATTGTTTATTTCACTCTCAAGCTGTGCAATTTTAGCATCTAAATCACGAACCTGCTCGTTTAGCCTATCATACTCACTCTTATATGCGTCAAGCTGTGCTTGTCTTGAATTTATCTCTGCCTGAACCTTTTCTATATCACCTTCGGTATTTGCTATTTTTGTTCTGTTGGCATCGATTTCCTTTTGGAGTCTTTCTATTTTTTTCTGTGCTTGCGCCCTTATTTCATCTGATGTTTGTGCAAATGATACCATGGATAATAAAAATGATATACTTAAAACAAACGCTAAAATACCCGCAAGTTTTTTTCTTGATACACTCAAATTATTCATCATCTACTATGCTCTCCTGTTCCTTCAGATATTTATTCATTGAAATAGCCGAACCGAATGCACCCGCAGCAACACCAAGGCAAAGAAAAAGTCCTAAAATTTCACCCCAATATGATCCAAACGAAACAAGCTTAAAATTAAACAGTGTAAGAGTATCTGAAAAGACCTTTCCCGCTCCCGCATAAACACCCCAAAGTGTAAACGTTCCAATGCTTCCTGCTATTGCACCAAGTAAAACACCCTCAATAATAAACGGCCAACGAATAAACCAATTTGTAGCGCCCACACCTTTCATTATCTGAATTTCAAGACGCCTTGTATACATTGTAATTCTGATTGTATTTGAAATTATAAACAACGCAACAAGAAATAAAATTGACACAAGCACAATTGAAATTATCGAAATCGCATTCTGAAGTGATGCAAGTTTTGTCGCAAGATTACTATTTTCTCTAATACTATCAACATTTGAAATTGATTTTATTTTATTAACCGTATCTGAAAACAAATTCAAATCTTTAACCGTTACCTTATATGCGTTTGGAAGAGGACTTTCAGATAAACCCTCAAATATGGCACTGTCTGTCCCCAGTTTTTTCACTTGTTCTTTAAATGCCTGCTCTTTAGGAATGAATTCACAAGTATCAATATTTTTCAGATTTTTAATTTCAACGCCAACCTTTGACGTTTCAAAATCATCAGCATTCTCCTTAATATATACCATAATTACATTCTGCCCTTCAATATAATTTAAAAGAGCGTTGATATTATGATAAACCATGAGTCCTGCACCCATAATAAGAAGAGAGGCCAAAAGTACTGCTATTGAAGCAATTGACATAAGTCTGTTTACCCATACATTTCTGAAGCCTTGACGAATAAGATATTTAGAATTACCGCCTTTCATATTTCGCCTCCTTCAACATCTTCTTCATCTTTATAGTCAAAATTATCTTCCGCTCCAACATCTTTAGCCTCGGAATTATCTATACCATAAGTTGCCATAAAATGCTCAATTTCAGCATTTGCCGACGGTTCCACATAAAAAGTTGAAATTTCACGTTGCTTTTTAGCTGCAACAACATCTTCAATTGTTACACCTTCATTTATCGCTTTAACACCTTGCTTTGCCTCATGTGAAACAACCGCCTTTGCCATCTCATTCATTTCTGTAGGATAACGTTCTTCTATTTTTTCATAATCTTCGGGAAGCTCATTTGTATCACTTGTATCCGAAACAACAGTTCCGCCGTCAATTGTAATTACACGGTGATGAAAGTGCCTTACAAGATTATGCTCATGCGTTACCATAATAACAGTTGTTCCAAGTGCATTTATATGATTTAAAAGATCTACTATTTCATAACTCATTTCCGGATCAACATTTCCCGTCGGTTCATCTGCAATTATAATTCCCGCATCGTTTACAAGAGCTCTCGCAAGAGCAACTCTCTGTTGCTCTCCTCCCGAAAGCTCCGTCGGAAAAGCCTTTGCCTTAGAGGCAAGACCGACAAGAGACAATACATATGGAACACGTTTTCTTACTTCTTTTTCTTTTTTTCCGATACAACGCATAGCAAATGCAACATTATCAAAAATACTCATCGTAGGGATAAGCCTAAAATCCTGAAATACTATGCCAAGAGTTCTCCTAAAATATGGTATATCTTTTTTCTTTACAGCATTTAAGTTATACCCATTTATTATAACATTCCCTGAATTTGCTACCTGCTCTCGCATCATTATCTTTAAAAAGGTTGATTTGCCAGCACCTGAAGCACCAACCACAAACACAAACTCTCCATCATTTATTTTTATATTAACGTCTCTTAAAGCCTTTATACCATTGTCATAGGTTTTTGACACATGATCAAATACTATCATTATTCTTCCTCCTGTAAAGAGCAAAAATTATTCGCCTATTTTATTGTTGTATTATATCACATTTCTCAAAATTTGTAAGCTACATAGTTTTAACTAAATAAAAATTTACAGATTGTTAAATAAAAAAACAAGGACACATAGCCCTTGTTTTTTTATTTTTAATATTTAATCGGATCGGCATCAAGATATTTCTTAACCATAAGTGCCACTTTGAAAACTATCGCATCATCAAAACTTCTTAAATCAAGCCCCGTAAGTTTTCTGATTTTTTCAAGTCTATAAACCAACGTATTCCTATGAACAAAAAGTCTTCTGGAAGTTTCAGAAACATTGAGGTTATTTTCAAAAAATTTCTGGATTGTAAACAGTGTATCAGGGTCAAGTGCCTCTACCGTACCACATCTGAACACCTCATCCAAAAACGCCTTACAAAGAGTTGTAGGCAACTGATAAACAAGCCTTGCAATACCTAAATTATCATAACTTATTATAGTTTTTTCCGTATCAAATACTTTGCCTACTTCAAGTGCAATCTGAGCCTCTCTAAATGACCTTGCAAGTCCCTTTATATTGTCTACTACATTGCCTATGCCCACCGTTATATGACTGTAATATTCAGCACCGAGGCTGTCGGCAACTGACCGTGCAAGCTTTTCAAGATTTTCATCGCTGTAATCTTCTTCCCTTACTTCCTTAACAAGTACTATATCCTTGCCGTTTATATTTATAACAAAATCTTTATTCTTTTCAGGAAAAATACTCTGAATAATATCATAAACTTCAACATCAATACGTTCGTTTGAACGGAAGAGCATAGCAACTCTTAAAACATCGTTATCTATTTGAAGTTCTCTTGCTTTTAAATAAATATCACCGGGCAGAATATTTTCAAGAAGGATATTTTTTATAAATGTCGCTCTATCATATTTTTCATCATAAAACTGTTTTATATTTGAAAAAGATACTGCTAAAATTCCTAAATATTTAAGTGCAATATCATCTTCACCCTCAACAAATACCGCATATTCCGGATGCATAGGAGTGCCAAAACTACGATATGTTATGCCGTTAAACAACATCGGTTCATCCTTAATAAAAACAGGAGCAACCTGTTCAGAAAGAACCTCTCCGATTTTTCCAAGTTCTGAGCAGGAAATGATTGTACAGGTGTCATCAATAACACCTATCATTCTGTCAACCGATCCTTCAAGCTGATGAACTATACCTTGAAAAAGTCTATTTGACATTATTTACCTCCGTTATTATATAAATAAATTCTATGTATGAAGTAATATTACACAATCTGCACCAAAAATTCAAGTCTTTTTTTGCCTTTTTCCTAAATCTATAAACTTTTTGACTAAATATATTACAGTTTTTTATACATTTGTTCTAAACATTTAAACAAAACGGACTTCTTAAAAAGTCCGTTTTGTAATAAGTAATAAACCCTTATTTATTTTTTTTCTTTGCCGCTTTTTCAGCTTTAAGCTTTTCCTTAAATGCTTTATTTTCCTCTTCAAGACGTTTAACCTCTGCTGCCACTCTTTCTCTTTCAATGCGAGCATTTTCCTTAGAGGTTTCATACATAAGAGCTATTTCATCATAATGATCATAACTGTCTTCTTGCTGAATAAGCTTTTCACAATCCTTATATGCCTTTGCGACACGATTAAATTTAGCGTGTCTGTCCATTTCGGATTTGGTCTCATTTTGTGCGTTTCTGAACTCTGTAATTGTAAGTTTTATTTTTTTTCTGATTTCCGCAACAGGCTGTTTTTTCTTTTTGAGGACTTTCAGTTCATCATATAATTCATTTATTTTCTTCTCACACTCATCTTCATTCTCAATAAGTTTTTCCAAAATCTTATAATCCGGTTCTTCCAACGTTTTTCCATCACCGTAATATTTGGTATAAGCTTTAAGAGAAGAAAGCTTTTTATTTGCAAGATCTATCATGAATTCACGATATTCTTTTTCATCAAGATTGCTCTTCGGAAGAGCCTTTGCGGCTGCCAAATCTTTTTTTATATCCGTTTGATTAAGATTTTTTACTCCGTCAAGCCCAAGTTCATAAACCTCTTTTGCCGATGCAAGCTCTTTTTTCATATGTTCAAGTGAGAATTTATCAAGTTCACGACAAACAAATTTTGAAATGTCGATTTCTTCATTAAATACAAGAGCCTCTTTATACGCTTTTTTGCTTTCTTTTTTCAGTTTAAATTTATTCTTTGAGGCGTCGGTTATTTTATAATCATTCTTATTCGTACTTCTATACTCCTCAACAGCCATTTCCTTTGCATAATTCACAATATCAATAGCTTCTACCAGTGCTTCATCTTTAAGTGCACCGTTTTTAAAATCTTCAAACAAGGCTCTAACTTTAAGTACACGGACAACGGATTTTTGCTTTTTTTCTGTAAAATCATAAAATAGATATGGAATAAGATTCATAATCGCACCAACGCCCGCCATTACAATAAGTACCTTTAAAAGACTGTAAAGAAGATCTGGACCGCTGTTATTTATATCCAAAATGTCATAGGGTTTTTCATAACCGTTACCTTCAAAGATTCCGTAACGTTTTTGAATTGCGGGAACAATAGCAGATGTAAAAAGTGTAACAACATTACCTATTGTAAGTACAGCCGCAAACATGCCGTCAATTCTTTCCCCTGTTTTATATTGCTGATAATCTCTTATATCTGCCTGAATGGCAGGAGCCGTAATCTGTTCAAAAGCACCTACTAACCAGTTAAGATAAACACAAATGAAAAGCCACCAAATGTTTCTAACATAAAACATCATAGCAAATATAAAAAATATATTAAACATATTTACACCTACAAGGACTTTTTTCTTGCCCCATTTGCGAATGCAGAACGGTGCAAGAAGCATTCCCCAAAGAGATGCATTTCCAGTAAGTGTTAACATAAGTGCATAAGTTGCTCCGTTTGTAGTGTGACCGTAATTATAAGACCAATTGATAACATTTCCATATGACGCTTCCAGAAATCCCATCCAGCCTGCAAGTGAAATTATCCAGAAATATTTATTTCTTGCAACAGCTTTTAAAGAATCTATAAAACTTATCTGAACGGTATGAGTTTTTGCCTGAATGATTTTTTCCTTAGTATTTGCAAAAACCACAACAGTCAAGATTACACCGATAATTGCAAATACGGGATATGTCACCCTATAAACTTTAATGTCATACATATTGTTATTTGTGAGCGCCTGCGCAACCAAGGGATAAACAACATTCATAATTGACGGTGCAATAGAGTATGCTACCGATTTTATAGCAAGAACATCCGTTCTTTCCTGCGTATTGGGTGAAAGCACGTGAACAAGGTTTGTGTATGCGTCGTTAAAGAAATTGTAGAAAAACTGAAGCAGAAGATTAAAAAACAGTACCACAGCACAAGTTATTATATATCCCTGTGTTCTTCCCATAAACGGCTTTGTAAGAATGCTTTCAATGGTATCATACGGAAACCACACATAAACAAGTGAAATAATTGCCGTCGGTATTCCCATTGATAAAAGATACGGTCTATATTTACCCGCTCGAAGTCTTGTATTATCAATCATATTCGCCCTTATTCCGGTAAGAGGAATATTTGCAAGCGTGGCAATAACATAAAGGATGTACATATCAGTCGGCGCAACTCCAATAGCACCACCAACTATCATATTCTGCGCAGAAACAATAAGATTCAGCCCCATATATATAATAAAATTCGCACCTATTCCTCCGACTGAATATGCCGCAATTTCTCTAAAGCTCATATATCTGCCCTGCGGCGCTCTGTTCCAATAAGCTTTAACATTGCTAAAAGTATTTTTCGCCTTGTTTATAGCTGTCATTCCGTTCTCCTAAAAATTAAAAATAAATTCTATATATTTTACCATCCAATATTTAATAATTCAACAAAATTACCTTATTAACAATTGTTATTTTATATATTTGTAATATTTACTAAAAAACACTGACCGATTTTGTGGTCAGTGCCCTATTAAAAATTAAATTTAGTATTCTTAAATTTATTAACATAATTGAAAGTCAATCATATTTTTATTTCAGCTCAAATTTACCTGTATAAAGCGCATAGTATCTGCCTTGTTTTTCAAGTAAATCATCATGTGTGCCGCTCTCTATGATTTCTCCGTTTTCCATAACAATGATTTTATCAGCATTGCGCACCGTTGAAAGCCTATGAGCTATAACAAAAGTAGTTCTACCTTGCATAAGTCGATCCATTCCATTTTCTATCTGAGATTCCGTCCTTGTGTCTATCGAAGAAGTTGCCTCATCAAGAACAAGAACAGGAGGATCGGCAACCGCAGCCCTTGCTATTGAAAGAAGTTGTCTTTGACCTTGAGATAAATTCACAGCATCATTATGAAGTTCCGTTTCATATTTATCATCAAGTTTTTCAATAAAGTCCTCTGCGTTTGAAAGTCTTGCAGCACTCTGCACAGCTTTTTCATCTGCGCAGAGATTTCCATATTTTATATTTTCAGCTATAGTTCCAGTAAACATATGAGTATCCTGAAGTACCATGGAAAGAGAACGACGCAGGTCATCCTTTTTTATATTTTTTATATTTATACCATCATATAAAATTCTTCCACTGTCTATTTCATAAAACCTGTTAAGAAGATTGGTTATTGTTGTTTTACCCGCTCCAGTAGAACCGACAAAAGCAATTTTTTGTCCGGGTGCCGCATGAAGATTTATATTTTTAAGCACAGTCTTTTTACCATCATATGAAAAACTCACATTTTCAAAAACAACATCTCCACAAAGCCTCTTATATTCTACTCTACCTCCATCTGAAAGTTTCCACGCCCACATTCCCGTATGATCATTTGTTTCTGATATTCTACCTTGCCTTATTTCAGCATTTACAAGAGTTACAGTTCCTGCATCAAATTCCTTCGGTTCATCTATTATTTCAAAAACTCTTTCAGCTCCCGCAAGACAGGCAAGAGTTGCATGCATTATATTTGTAAGGTTTGCAACAGGAACAAAAAACACCTTTGTAAACTGAAGATAAGAACTTATGGTACCTATTGTAATAAAACCGCTAATACACATAAGTCCACCAACAACAGCTGTTAAAGCATAGTCAATATTTCCTATATTATACATTATAGGATACATCGCCATTGAATAAGTATTGGCTTTTGTGGCAGATTCCTTCAGTCCGTCATTTATAACGGCAAATTCATCTTTAACCGCCTGTTCACGATTAAAAAGCTTTACAAGCTTCTGTCCCTCAATCATCTCTTCAATATAAGCATTTGCTTTTCCCAAATCCTTTTGTTGAGTCTTAAACCAAACAGCGGAGCGTTCTCCCAATGTAAACATGACAGCAACCATAGCAGCAGCCGATACCAAAAGAATAAGCGTAAGCCAACCGCTCATATAAATCAAAATCAAAAGCATAATTACAATTCCACCGATACAAAGAACTGTAAGTACAAGTCCATGTGCCAAAAAAGCTCTAACGGAATCCACATCATTTGTAAACCGTGACATAAGTTCTCCATGCCTGTGTCTGTCGAAAAAGCTTATCGGCAAATCCTCCATAGAATCAAACATATCCGCTCGTATACGGTTTATTACACGCTCAGATATTTTTATTATCATCTTTTCAAGCATATATGTTGAAAACGCCGCAATCACAAAAATTATAATCGTATATGAAAATGTTCTTACAATGGGCAACATACTTTTTTCCATCTGCCCCGAAATCATCGGCAAAAGAAAATCGTCCGTTATTATCTTTATAAGATAAATTACAGACAAAATTCCTAAAATAACAATTAAAACAGACACGAAAATAAGCCCAAGTGAAAATAAATCCGCATGGAGATATCGCACAAGATGTCTTACAGTACTTCTTATATTTTTAGGCTTTTCATATCTCAAGTTAATCCTCTGAAAGCATAAGCTTATTTTTCATCTGCTCGTTATATATTTCAGAATAAATCACATTACTTTTAAGCAACTCTTCCGAAGAACCTATGCCGTTTATTCTGCCTCCATCCATAACAATTATTCTGTCCGCTTCTTTTATTGAACTTATTCGCTGCGAAATAATTATTTTTGTTGTTTCAGGAAGATAATTTCTTAATCTGTTTTTTATAAGCTTATCGGTATGAGTATCAACTGCCGAAGTTGCATCATCCAAAATCAAAATCTTCGGTTTTTTAAGAATTGCTCGTGCAATACAAATACGCTGCTTCTGTCCGCCAGATAAATTAGTGCCATCCTGTCCAAGTTCAGTTTCAAGACCGTTTGGAAGTTCCTTTATAAATTCAGTAGCACATGCTATATCCATTGCCTCTTTTATATCCTCTTCAGTTGCAATTTCATTTCCCCATAAAAGATTTTCTCTTACACTCTTAGAAAAAAGCGTGCTTTTCTGAAGAACTACGGATATTTTATCCCTCAAGGTTTTCAATTTATATTTTGAAAGTTCAATTCCGTCAATCAAAATTTCGCCTTCACTAACATCATACAGTCGAGGAATAAGACTAACAAGAGTAGTCTTTCCACAGCCTGTTGCACCTATTATTCCTATAGTTTCACCGGCTTTAATCTCAAAATTTAAATTCTCAAGATCATATCCTTTTGAATTTTTATCATATTTAAATGAAACCTTATTAAAACTTACACTTCCTGTTGTAATATCAACAGCATCATCAGCATCGCTATCGTTTATATCCGGTTGTTCTTTTATAACTTCTAAAATTCTTACAGTAGAAGCACGACTCATAAAATAAGACACAGCAATTACGGCAACATTTACAAGCGCCACTAAAATCTGCACAACATATGTGGTTATTGTAGTAAGCTTTCCTATTTCCATTTGTCCATTCAAAATAAGCTTTGAACCGATTAGATTTACAGCTAAAATCGCAAAATAAAATACACCCATCATAAACGGCATTGCAGAAACAACAATCATATTACTATCAATGGAAGCATTGGTAAGTCCGTCATTTGCAACGGCAAACTTGTCTTTTTCAAATTTGCCTCTAACAAAAGATTTAACAACTCTTATTCCTATTAAATTTTCCTGAATAGATGAATTCAGCCCGTCAAACATTTTAAAAACCTTTTTAAACTTGCGCACTGCCATAGGCGCTAACATCACCAAAAATAAAAGTAGTACAGGGATTATCACAAGAAAAGTTCCCGCAACCTGTTTTGAAATTTTAATTGTTAAAAAAAACGCCAACGCAAGCTCAACAGGTGCTCTGAAAAGCTGCCTTATAAGCATAAGATAGGCATTCTGAACAGTCGTTATATCAGTTGTCATTCTGGTAACAAGAGATGCTGTCGAAAATTTATCAATATTAGAAAAAGAATAGTCTTGAATTCTGTCATACATTTCTTTTCTTAGACTTGCGCCAAGACCCATTGTGGCAACGGCAGAAAGTCTCGCTGCAACAACTCCGCAAAGAGCTGACCCAAGAGACATAAGAATCATTTTAAATCCCATTAAAAAAATATAAGATTTATCACCGCCGACAATGCCTTTATCTATTACATCCGCCATATAAAACGGAATAAGAAGCCCAAGCACAACCTCGCCAACTAAAAGCACAGGACTGAGCAGGGACTGCCAGATATATTTTTTCGCATATTTAAGAAGCCTCAGCGTATTGACACACCGCCTTTTTCTTTGTTAATATTTTACGATTTTTTAAACATTTAGTCAAATATAACTATAAAAATGCCAATGCATAAAATAAATTGCTTGTAATTTAATTTTGCAATCGACAAAATGTTACTGATAGAGTATAATATATTAAACACTATATTTGGAGTATAATTTGAGTAATCAACTAACATTTAAAAAAATAACTGTTGACGATAAAAATATAATCACACCGTATCTGAAAATCGACGGTAAAATATCCTGTGAAAGTTGCTTTGGAACACTTTTTATGTGGGGACCAATTTTTGATATTGCATACTGTGAATATGACGAACTTCTTTTAATCAAAGGAAAATATGAAAACTTACCTTTTTTTTATTTTCCTTATGGTATTAAAGACAAAAAAAGAGCAATAAATGCACTTATAAAATATTGCAACGAAAATAAAATAACACTTAAATTTTTAGGACTTTCAGAAACTGATAAAAATTTACTTAACAAAAACTTTTCAGATAAATTTGAAATTACAGAAACAAGAAACAGTTTTGATTATATATACAAAAGAGAAAAACTCGCAGAACTTTCAGGGAGAAAGTTACATAGCAAGCGAAATCACATCGCTTTTTTTGAAAAAAATAACAATTTTCGGTTTAAAGAACTTACAGTAGATAAAATCCCGTCAATAACAGCTTTTACGGAAAAATGGGAAATAGAAAACAATAGCAAAGATCAATGCGGTCTTTCAAAAGAGTTTGAGGCAATTATGCGTGCACTTAAAAACTTTGAAGAATTATCCCTATGCGGACTTGTTCTTTATGTTGACGATAAAATCGCAGGCTACAGCTTTGGAGAATTTTTAAATTTAAATGTTTTTGTAACTCATGTTGAAAAAGCAAGGACCGATTTACGTGGAGCTTATCAAATTATAAATAGACAACTTGCCAACTGTATGCCAAAAGAAGTTGAGTATATAAACCGTGAAGACGATACGGGAACAGAAGGTTTAAGAAAATCAAAGCTTTCTTATCTCCCTGATATACTTTATCCTAAATTCAGAGCCGTTTATAAGGATAAATAAAATGTTTGAAATTAAACCTTGCACAAATAAAACCGCACTATATGAAATATGGCAAGAGCGCTTTTACGATAAGACCGAAACAATTGATAAATTCTTCAATTTATCTCACCAAAATGCTTTTACGCTTGCCGTTTTTGAAAATGATATGCCTGTATCAGTATTATATGCAATTCCAGAAAAAATAACTATACATAAAATCAGGTTTAACGCACTTTATATTTATGCCGCCGCAACTAAAAAAAGTGCAGAACACAAGGGTTATATGACAAAGCTTTTAAAACACGCCGAAAAAATCGGAAAAGAAAAAGGTTTTCACTACTTATTTTTAGTACCTGCAAACAAAACTCTTGAAAAATATTATAAAAAAAGAGGATTTTATTCTGCATTTAAAGAATTAAACATTGAATACAAATCAAAAGAAATAAAACCTTTAAAATATTCACTAAATAAAGAAATTATAACACGTAACAGCTTTTCAACATCATTAAATGCAGTTTTATGGAGCAATGAAGAAATAGAGCTTTCAAAAGAATATTCCAACTTTCATTTTTCAAACAAAAATATATGGACAACCGGAATATTAAATTCAAACAAACTTATCCTTACCGACCTTATGATAAACGAATATTCCTTAAAAGAAGGATTCTCACTGATTCAAAATATAAGCGGCGCCAAAGAAATAATTGCAGATATTCCCTATGAATTAAAAAATCAGACTGCAGATTTTTCAATCAAAGAAATATACAAGGGGATGGCTCTTGCTCTTACAAACTCTATTCCATCACTAAAAAATGTTTATTTAGGCTTTACTCTTGCATAAAACAACCCCGTAGAAAACTTCAGGGTTGTTTTTAATTCGCTCTTGAATTAACAGCTTTTGAAATCGCCTCAAAAAGAGAAAATCCCGTTTCAAACGGCACATCACAAGAATAATGCCAAACCATAACTCCGCCTGCTCCAACATCATAAGCATAAGCGGTTTTATCAAATATCATCTGATATGAATTATAATATCGTTCCACACTATACGGTTTATTTTCAACAATAATTTCCGATTTATCGGAATTTTTAAAACGTCCCAAGCTTTTATATGCTGAGGCATAATCGAGCCATATCGGGTCTTTATTTACAGGTCTTGAATAAAAAGGTAATCCCAAATCGGTTTTTGAGAGATCATATTTTCTTTTACTCATAAAATCCAATGCCAACACACCGCCGTTTGTGGAAAATGCAGAGTGATTACCGTATTTATCAAACATATCGTACGCCATAGTTTCATAATAATCCACAGAATTTTTCGCTTTTTTATTAAGTGCCTTTCCCCAAGGACCCAATGCAACACCAATTTTAAACTTACTTTCAAGTGTGTTTCTTAAAGAAACAAGAAAATCCGAATACGCTCGCCAAGCCTTTTTGGAATACGGATATTCATAATCAAAATAAATTCCGTCAACCCCAAGCTTTAAAATCAAATCTTTTAAATCTTTACAAAGTTCGGCTTTATGTTCTTTAAAAACAAGTGTATGTTTCAATTCTTTCTTTTTATAATCATCATCTGACGGACCGAGAACATTAACATAAATTTTTATTTCAGGCTTTATTCTTCTTATATCTTCAACATTCTTTTTTAATATATTGATACCATTTATCTTTTCGCCGTCAATTTCAAAATCCGCAAGATTAAGTTTGCCGTTTTCATCAAAACTTACCACGCCGAAAAGTACTGCATCGGAAATTACAGACACCAAATTCTTATCAAGACTTTCATTTTTATATATTCTGTCTGAAATAAAATAGGATGTTATTCTGAAATCCTTTTTAATCGGTTTGGTATTAAGAACTTCTATATTTTTAAAATGGAATTTTCCTTTATCCGTACCGATTATTTTTATCTGAATTTCATCTGTTTTCAAATCTGAAAAAGCACAATATCTTATTTTCCCTATCCTGTCCTGTTGATAAATTTTCTGAAAACTGCCATTTTGCATTGCAAAAATTTCAAAACCGTTTACATTTTCTTTTTTTTCATATAAAACTACCGTATCAACCGTTTCAGTTTCTTTAAATTTAATACTTATACAATCATTAGTCTTTCCCTTAAAACTGCGTTGTTTATTAATATTTTTACCGTTTAAGCTGAATTCAGCTTTCAAATTAAGACTATCCGCTTTTATTGAATTTTCCGCAGCTTTAAGCGCACAAACATTTGAAGTTGAAATAGAAAATATTAAAATACAAATAATGATGTAGCATACTCCTACCTTTTTCATAAATCCTCCTAATCAGAAATATCAATATCGGGAGATATTTTAACAGTATATTCAGGAAGTTTTTCTTTAAACACTTTTGTCAAAATATCTATCCCCTTTTCCTGTTCTATATCAAAACTTAAAACGACATCAAAACGCATATCCTTTTTTATCGTATCAACATAAAAACCGTGAAGCTGAAGTGCCCAATCAAAAGCCAACACTGTATCAAGTGCTAAATTGCGCAGTTCTGCAGCTTTATCATTTCTTGTATTATAAGAATATACGCCAACACCGATAAGAATAACTCCTGTTTCTTTTAAAACCTTTTCCTGAACATGTCTTGTCAACACATCAACTTCTTCAACCGTCATATAGTCCGGAAGCTCCAAATGCACAGATGCATAATTTTTATTGTGTCCATAATTATAAACCATTAAATCATAGGCTCCTCTCACCTTAGGTTCTTCAACTAAAAGTTCTTTAATCTTTTTTGTAAGGCTTGCCTCCGCTCTTTTGCCAAGCACATCATCAAGTGTTTCTAAAAGCATTTCCATGCCGGACTTAACGATAAAAACAGAAATCAAAAGTCCTACATAAGCCTCTATTGACTTTTCGGTTGCAAATAAAACTATAATGGAAATTAAAACCGAAACGGAAACAGCTGCATCAAAAAGAGCATCTTTACCTGACGCAATCAGTGCAACAGACCCTACAGATTCCCCCTTTTTTTTGACATAAAAGCCCAAAAAAAGCTTTACTACTATAGATACTGAAATTAATATAAACGATATAACCGTATGCTTAGGCGTTACAGGATGAATTATTTTTTTTATTGCCTCCGCAAATGCGGCAACACCTGCATAAATCACAATAGCCGAAACCAACATGGCACTCAAATATTCTATTCTGCCATGTCCTAAAGGGTGCTTTTTATCAGGGGACTTTTTAGCAATTTTAACTCCTAAAATGGTAACGACAGATGATATTACATCTGATAAATTATTTACCGCATCAAGTACTATAGCAATCGAATTTGAAAATATTCCCACTGCAGCTTTAAAACCGGCAAGTAAAATATTTGTGACAATCCCTATAAGTCCGGTTTTATAGATTATACGTTCACGAGATCTCTCTTTATTATTTTGAATTTGTTTTGACATTAAGTTTCACTCTTTTATAATTAAATAAATTATCTATATCATAAAACGCACAATACTTCAAGCATAATCACTTATTTTCCTTAAGCAACCCTTCTCTGTAAGCCTCTACAAGCTTTTCCAAGTCCTTTATCGTGCCCGCAATTTTTCTGCCGTTATCCGTATCTTCAACCATTTTTCTTTGAATGAGAGGATAATTAAAAGTCGTATCGGAACGAATATCAGTTTCATTAATAATCGCCTTATAAGTATTTTCAAACGGTTCATGAGCAACAAGCCTTAATCCATAAGAATTATAAATCAGAGTATACCCTGCTATACCAGTTGTCTTTTGATAAGCTTTTGCAAATCCACCATCTATAAACAAAAGCTTTCCTCCGCACTTAAACGGCTTTTCACCCTTACCGGATTTGACAGGCATATGGCCGTTTATAATATGTGACTTTTTCGGATCAAGTCCAAACTCCTTCAATATTTTGTCACATATATCCTCTCGCTCTATAAGCATATAATAACTATCTTTATTTTCTCTATGCGTATATTTATCCTCTAAAAAATATCTTTCAAATGTAGCCATTTTATCTTTTCCAAAAACCGGAGAATTTTTATTGCACCAGATATACCACATCATATCAAGATTTCTTTGCTTTTCAGGATTCTCCGTTTCATAAAAATATCCTTTCCTTATACACTTTTCAAGATAATCATAAAGTCCCTTTCCATATCTTTTAACCCCTGCAATTTCAACCTCTTTAAAACTTCCATCTTTATTAAACGGAATACAGGCGTGATAATAAAGATTATCATTATATAATAAATAGAGGCTTCCTTTATTAAAAAGAAATTCTATATGTTTTTGCAACTTTTCACAATTCAAAAAAGCATTTTTCAACTGAATAATAATTTCTTTTTCATCAACAGTAAGCTCATAAGGATTTTCAGGATCTACAGTAGGAAAATTTTTATCAAGCAATTCATAAAATTTACCATCAATTAAAATTCTCCCATTTTTATAATCTATCTTATCAAGCAATAATCTTTCTTCCATTTTAAAATCTCTATTTCTTAAAATCGCTTGACTTTCAAGTTTGAATTGAATTATTGCTATAGCCTTATGCATTTTTTCTTCAGCTGCTTCTTCAATCCTGCTCACATTTGTGTTTTTTTTCAAAATTTTGCGTATTTTAAACATTTCACAAGAATCTTGTGCATATACATCTCCCGCAAAATTTGAAAGCGGGAGCATATTTATTCCATAATCCTCTTCAAGAGTTTTTATATTTCCATATCTTGCACTTATTCTTATAACATTTGCAATGCAACATAAATTTCCTGCCGCAGCACCCATCCAAAGCAAGTCGTGATTACCCCACTGAATATCAACCGAATGATACTTAATAAGTCTTTCCATAATCAACGCTGCTCCGCTTCCCCTGTCAAAAATATCTCCAACTATATGAAGTCTGTCTATAACAAGTCGCTGAATAAGCTCACACAAAGCCACCGTAAATGCTTTCGCCTGACCCGTACTTATAATACAACTTATTATTTCGTTATAATAACCTTCTTTATTTTGTACATCCGCTTGCTGATAAATGAGCTCTTCCAAAATATAACTGAAGTCCTTAGGTAAAGCCTTTCTTACCTTTGACCTCGTATATTTGGTCTGAACTCTTCTGCAAAGTCTTAGGAGTTCATTAAAAATATCCCGATAAAAAGCTTCATCATTCTTTTTTATAAGATTCAGCTTTTCATCGGGATAATATATAATAGTAGCCAAATGTTTCTTTTCCAATTGGTTTAGTTCAGTTCCGAATTCTTCATCGATTTTAGTACGAACTACGCCTGATCCGTTTTTTAAAATATGAAAAAACTGCTCCGCCTCACCATGAATATCACTTAATACATGTTCCGTTCCCTTCGGCAAATTTAAAATTGCATTGAGATTTATAATTTCCGTTGCTGCGGACTCTACCGTAGGATATTTTTCTGCTAATAAAGCAAGATATTTTAAATCTTTTTGATTGAACTTCATAACATAATCCTTTAAAAGCAATAATAAACTTTATCAAACAATATCATATTATACCTACTTTATCAACACAGGGAATATTTTACTTATTTAATTCACTTTAATTTCATTTTCAATACAGTAAAATAACATAATCACATAAATAATATTCCCCTACGGATTTCTTTATTAAACTTAGACAATTCATCTTTTCTACAAAGAAAAAATTTTCAATTCTATTTTTCTCTTTTCAAAAATAAAAAAGGAGGACACTTATATAATTTACGTAAAATGTCCTCCTGTTACAACAATATTATAAAACAAGTTTTGTTTCATAATATTGTATTCAGTTTTAGATTTTGATTAATTAAAATAGTTTGTTATCGTCTCTATTTTTCATTTCGATTTCTTTATTTTACTTTTTCTACTTAACGTGCTTTCTACGTTTATATCTGATAATTAACACCAATATTCCTGATGTTAACATCGAGAAAGCATATGGCAACAGATTGTTTCCATTTCCAGTCTTTGGTAAAGTTTTTGTATTTGATGACTGTGTTTTTTTAGGTGTCGACGGAGTAGGATTCTCGTTTACTACATGCTGAGAAATTCGTTCAATTTAAGCTCATTTTTAGATTTTTTTACCCACCCCAGTTCCAGTTTGCAACTACTAAATGATCTATATATCAAAATTAAACTCTTCCAAATCTTTATTGATTGTTTTGCCTTTATAATATCCATCAAAATTATATATAGTCTTTATGTTATCTTCTTCTTGATATTTATAAAAATAATCTTTATTTGATTGTTTTTCTATAACTTGATTTTCAAAAACTATCCATTTGGCAAGAGTTTGTTCTGTAACTTCTTTAACACTACGATCATACTCTGTTATATCTAAATCCTCACTAAATTTTCTACTCACAATATTAATAACTGCATATTTTCCATAACGCAATGCATTTCCATATTTATCCATTCCATAATTTTCTTCTTGCTTTTCTATATCTAATAAGTATTGATAACAATAATATCCATAAACATATTTCTTGTAATCTTTTTCATTTTTAAAATATTGTTTAAAATTATTTTCTCTAAATAATACTATATCACTACTTTGTCTAGCTTTTTTTGCATCCCCACTTATACTAACAGCAATTCTCATAAAATTTGAAAGATCAATTATTTGTTTCTTCGAAATATATTTCTTATTTATTCCTTCATAAAATTCCCCTTGTTTTCTATTTAAGAATAAACCAAAATCACGATAAATATTTTGTTGATAATTTACCAATAGTGCTTCATTTGATCTGCGATCCATTTCACTTACCACAGACTGTTCATTTGTCGCATGTGATAAATTTTCGATTAATTTTAATTTTTTTTGCTTGATATCTTCAATGTTCTCATTGTTTTGATCGTCGGCAATAAACGTAATTATTTTTACCAACACTTCTTTTTCATTAAATATACTGTAATTATCATTAAAAATACATTCTTCATATAAAGATGATAATGTAAAAGCTGTTTGTCCCCCATTTATAATTTGTGGATTCGTTATAATAAGTTGTGCTCGATCTTTTTTAGCAACCTGAGAATTTATCTGTGTATCATCTGATAGAATTGTTATTCCATTATTAAATAAAGCAAATTCGTTAGTCGACTTGTTTTTTACTGTGTTAGCAATCTGTGGATTAACTTGGTTATTTTTTAAACCTAAAAAGCATCTCGGGTTATATTTTAATACAGAATTTTTATATCTGTATAAAATTTTGGCAATTTCAACAAGCGGAACAAATGTAACCAATATCTTACAATCACTTAATTCCGTGTTAACTGTATATCCTATTCTACCTTCATTGCCTTCTTTATTTGTAAGGGACAAGTTAATTCTAATTTCTTCTGCATTAAAAAAACATCCAGAAACTACAGGGAAAACCAACTCTTTATAACATTATAACATTTCTCAAAATTAAATACATCGCCAGAAAACCCTCCAGTTAATTTTTTTATATATTTACTTCTTTTTTCTTTTAAGTTTGCGAGTATTATAACTTTATATTTATATCTTCCAATATCTTCAACACCTTGAATTTCTTTTTGCATTTTCAATATTTTACTATTATACGAATTTCCATCTTCGTCAATTTCTTCACCTTCAGTTACTCTATCTACATCCATTGAAAGCAATTCGTCATAACCTATTTCCTTATTCTCAAAATTTTTTTCATTGATTCTAAATTTAGATTGAACGAACACAATTTCCTTTGATTCTTTATCTATATAATATGCATCTATGCCACCATCATAAGAGCCATCTGTAATATAATGTTCTCTATCTTCAAATCTTTCGATTCCATACATGCCCTTTAAAAACAAATGAATAAATGCCTTAGATCTTGCCTTATTTAGCCCTTCAGTATTAATATCTTCTGGATAATATGTTTTATATTCTGTAGGTGCTTCCTTTCGTAATTCATCCAATATTTTAACCAATGTATCATATCTACTCATAACTTTCATCCTCTAAACTCTTTCGCTCAAATTATTATAAACATCTTCCAAAAATACGCCCATAAGATTTTTGTTCATTTTATCATCCTTTAGCAGCACAGAAAATAAATCCATATTTTGTTCATAACCTTCCATAAGTGCATCTTGAACAGCATCATAATATGCAAATCTAAAGTCACTAATAGTATTGCTATTTGCACTGTCTTTAAGTCTTTTATTTTTTAGGAGTAAGTCTCTTACCTGAAGTGCAGATTTTGTTGCAACATCAAAGTCAAAGTTTTTATTATATCTCAAATTAATTTCATCAATAATCTTTGATAATTTCTCTCTAACTTGTTCTTCAAAATAAACCTCATTAGGTGCAGGTGCTTTTATCTCAGGTTTTGATTCTATACTACTGTCATGTTCCCCTGTTTTCTTTTGTTTAAAATTCTCAACTGTTATTTTATCTGCTATATCAAAATCATTTCCGATTTTACCAATCTCTATCTCTTTTATTAGATATGATAGGAAATTGTATTTTTTGTGTAAATCAATATCTTGATATCTTGTTGCCTGAATCAAGAAACCATAGAATCTTAAAAATCTTCTTATTGTACTTCTTATTTCAAGTTTAATTAAATCATCATTTTTATCAATGATTCCTAAGCTCTTTCCAAGTAGAGACCACATTTTAGACTTATCTTTAGAATTACGCTTATCCTTGTATAAAAATCTATTAAATAATTCAATATCATCGTAATCCAAGAAATTATATTGAGACAATTGCTTTTCAACTTCTCTTATAGCTGACGGTGTTATAGTTTCTCCTAAAATGGTTTCTGTATAATATGGTTCAAACACCTTTTGAATTTCATCATATTCATTCTTAAAATCTATAACAAAAGTCTTTTTATCATACCCTGGGTATATCCGGTTCAGTCTTGAAAGTGTTTGAACTGCATTAACACCTCTAGAGTTTGGATTAAGCTCAATCATGATTTTTTTGTATATTTCAAAACTTGGAACATTTATTCCATCTTCAATATATTTAAGGTTAGAGTTTGGCAAATCTATAGCTTTAGCAAGTCCACGTTGACTGTCGCCTTTTGCTTCCCTATTGGATTTGATTATCTGTCCGAGCTCTATTTTTAGCTCTTTTTTTATATCAATTTCATGTTTCAAAATGTCCCTCCTCCCCCTTTTTGTTCTATATTCTGTAATACAGAATATTATAACATATCTGCTTATTTTTTTCATCCCCAAAATTAAAGAACTGATGACATTATTTAAGCACCAGTTCTCCAAACCTCAATATATTATTTATTTAATTCCCTTGTTCTCTTCAGCAATAAAGAATGTATATCCCACTGTTCTTTTGCTATTTTTGCGATGTCATCTTTTATTTCTTTAATATCCGTTTTATAAATTACTCTTGTTTTATTTACTCTCCTTGCAATTTGATTTATGTTATTATTTGCAATTCCTAAAGAGCTTTGCAGCTCTATAAACAGTTCTAAATATACAATGTAAATTTCTTTTTCCATAGCACACTTCCTGATAAAATGGCTCATCGTTCTGCATCGTGCAATCTTCATTTTTGTTTCAAAAAGGTTCTTTTCTTCCTCACTCAAATATATTTTAAGCTGGTTGTTTCTACTTCTATTTTCCATCATTTTCATCTCCATTCTTATTTATTCTTGGGTTTTAGGGTTTGCCCTAACAAGTTAAAATTGATATAAGGGTAGCGATTGTAAAATCCAAATTTATCAATTTTTGCGTAGATGAGTACTCATCTACTGTGCTTGATATTAAAGTTAATGTCGCATTCCATTTATCAAGCTTTTTCATAGTCTTAACTATCACAGAAATACTTCCTGTTTTATTTCCGTAAAATCTATAAAAGTTAAAAATTATCGCTACCACTACCTCACTACCTTGTCTTACTGGTAGCAAAGTAGCGGTAGCGGACTTTTTCAAAACTCTTAGAATGGTATGTCCGAAGAATCAACCTCAATAAAATCAGCATTTTCATTTCTCTTATAAAACTTCTTGCTAACCCGAACCACTCCGTCAATTCTTACCTTCTTACTTTTTACAGATGGTTCAAGTCTCCATTCATCTATCATCTCGTTTGCCATTCGCTCTGAAAACACTTTTTCATTTGTTTCAGGATACCTGCTCGTAAACTCGGCAGAACACAACAAATTCGGTGTATCGGACTTTGTAATTTTCCATTCCATGAAGTCAAAGAAGTTTTGGACATGCCTGTTATCGCTCTTGTGTGTTTGAATAACAAAATCCAAATCCGAACGCAACTCTTTCGGCAAATAGAAATCATGAAGTTTATTTTCATAAAGATAGACAGCTTCTGCAATCGCTCCTTCAAAATCCTGTTTTATGATTTCCTCATGCTCTTTTCTTGTGATAGTTGCCAATACCGGATATTTTTCAGGATCATACATTAACGGAATTTGTATATTTTCAGCATTAACCTTTACAGGTAAATATCTTCTTTCCCCGGAAAAATCTCCTAAAAATGTTACATCATTTGTAGTCGCAATCAGTATGCAGGTTCGTTT
Organism: Candidatus Fimenecus sp.; assembly: GCA_052169395.1. GTDB lineage: Bacteria > Bacillota > Clostridia > Oscillospirales > Acutalibacteraceae > Fimenecus. Next base: position 665,835 of record JBQNCN010000001.1, read on the forward strand.
TACATCTGTTGAAAACCGTTCATATGGAAGTCTTACTGTGCTTGTCCTTGCCGATATAAACAGCTTCGCTTCATCGGCACTTTTTGCATTTCTAAGAGCAACAAATTCTTCAAGCTCAACAACAATCTTTCCTACCAAATTGCTGACAGCATCTTTCCCTTTTATATTGTTTAGCGAACAATACCATTCGGGAAACAGTGCCAGTTTTTCAATAAATGAAGTTTTTCCAACACCCTGCACCCCCGTAAGAACCATCAGTTCATCAAACTTACATCCGGAATTAAACGCTCTTTTTACCATGCCTACCAAGATATGTTTCATAATCCAGGAATTTAATTTTGTATCCTCTGCTCCAAGATATTTCGGTAGCAGTTTTGAAATATATTCTTGCCCATCATAGTGTAACGATTCCATATACATCACCGGCAAATTGATTGTCCTCTTGTGAGCAACAAAGAGAACTGCATCTTCCATACGATTTTTAGAGTACTTAATTCCGAATTATCTTTCGATTTCGACTCCAATGGTATTTGTCATATGATCATTCCATTTTCGAATTTCTAAATCAGTGATTTTTTCTCCCTTTAACTTTCCAAAAAAACGAATTGTTCTGCTGCAAGTGTCAAAGAAAATATATCCTGATAAAATATCTTGTTCTTTACAAAAACAGGGATTAACTAACACAGTTATGAGATTGGTTGCTGTACTTTTGACTTGTCCTTTTTCTGTGATTTCAAGCTCTCGTTCTACATAATCGCTTAGCTCCACATCATCAAATTTAAGCCAATTATTCAAGCGAATACCCTCCTTTACTTCTGTGATAGTTATAATCCCAATATCTCTTATTTCCTCCCTTTATCGCTTTTGAAATGCTATCCTCTAAATATTTCATATATCCTTTTTCCGTTCTTCTTTTACTTCGATCTCCCATGCGATTAAGTGCAGATTTCAAAAATAATTCTTTCATCATTTCTGCATTTCCAT
>JBQNCN010000002.1:0-345489 GCA_052169395.1 Candidatus Fimenecus sp.
TTACCCGTCCCTCAACGGCTTGCATATATTAGCATAACTTTTTTATTTCGTCAACTATCTTTTCGAATTTATTTTTGTTTCGTATTTTTTCATAATAATTATAATATAAATTTATATATTTTATATTGTATATCTATTTTTAATGTGATATACTTTTTTATAAAGGGTGATTGAATGATAGCTACTTACATAAATATTTATAACAGACTTTTTAAACAGCGGTATAAAAATGGAGAATATAATATGAAAAAAATATTATCAATTATTTTATCTATAATTTTAATAATATTATTGCTCGTGCCCACAACAGCATCAACTCATGCTGATATTTCCCCAACTAATATTGATATTACCTCTTATAAAGAATATGCAGTTAACAATTTTTCTATACATTTAAATATTTTATTAAATACATCAGAATATATCGGCACTGTTCACGACTATTCTTTAGGAAATTATTTTATTATTTATAACTTAACTCAAAAAAAAATTTGCTGTATGTTTTCCTGTAATTTATGAAAGAAAAATCATTGCAATTTTTGAAACCTATAAACTAAATAACGAATTTTGTTCAACACTATCCAAATCTTTCTCATATGAATTAAGTTCATTAATAGATAATTATCCTAACACTGAATATATATTCGTAACTAATGGAATAACTTTAAATGCTGTTAGTAAATACAAAGAAATTGAAATCTTTAGATTATATCCAAATTCATCAAAATTAACAAAACATAACTATTCGCAACTTCAATCACAGCAATTAAAAGCATTTAACACAAATTATTTCTATAATGTTTTCTTTAATAAACAAATTGAATTTAGAAGTGGAGACCACCCAACATCTTCTAAAACATTAAATGTCAATGGAGTGCCTCAAGGAAATCATCCTTGGTGCTGGGCTGCAACCTGTGCTGCGATAATAAATTATAAAAAAGGATATAATCTATCAGCAGAAAATGTTGCAAAATATATATATCCAAATAATCCAGAGCAGGGAGGCGGTTGGTCTGAAATACGAAAAGCTTATCGTCATTGGGGGTTAACTCCACATCAAAAAAACAGAATAAGTTTTATTGATATAAAAAACAACATAAATGCAAATAAGCCTTTACATTTGAGAATATCCAGTCAAAACTCCAGACATTCAATCGGGTGTATAGGCTATGAGAATTGGGTCGGTGCGCCCAACGGATTTAATGCTAGAATTTTAATTCTTTTAGAACCGAATGGCGGTATACATAAGACTGTATCACTGAATTCTACCGACAATTTTTCTTATCAATTAGGCGGGGAAGCATTTTCATGGATATACACAATAAGATTTTAGCAGCTCTATGTATAATCATGATGTTATTATTAAGTATATATCTTATAATAATATGCAACACACCAAAAAATGACAATTTTAAATTCCCTACGGGATATGACGGTTATACGAAAAAAAACATCATTTCAATAAACAATAAATATTATACTTTTCCCGATATATTTTCTGCTAAAAATAAAGAATTTACATTATCTGTAAACATAAAAGATTTAAAATCAGAGTCAAATACTGAAGTGCGTATCCTTTTACCCAAACTATTGCCAGTCACCTTATGGATTTCCGATTTGCCGGTTGAAAGTCTTTCAGAATATTCTGTACAAAATATAAAAAATCCTAAAAAAATTAAAGACGGTAATACAAACGCTGTTCAGATTTTCAAATTTAATATATATGAAAACAAACCCCAAACAGTACGTTTTGAATTAAAAAACATTGAAGATAAATCTCAAGAAACCATATATACTTTATTTATAAAATTTGAACAGTAAAAAGAAGAGGCTGTTTATGAATAAAAAACAAAAATCAGCACATTACATAATTGCAGCCGTTGCGTCCTTACTCCTTATAATTTTTGAAACGGCTTTATATTTAAAATTCGGAGAGATCAGACTTACAATGCCCGGAAAACTTCGAACAATTTCAATATCCGCTGTTCCCATAATACTTTTAATTTCATTTTTAACGGATATTATAGTTTCCGGAATTTTAAAAAAGAAATAGTAACAAATAAAAAGCCCTGCAATGCAGGGCTTTTTAAATTATCAGTCTTTATATCCGTTCGGATTGTTTTTCTGCCAATTCCATGAATCACGACACATTTCGTCAATTCCTCTTTTTGCCGTCCAAAGAAGCTCCTCTTTGGCAAGACTCGGATCTGAATAACAGGTGGCAAGATCACCCGCCCGTCTTTCGACAATTTTATAATTTATTGAAATTCCCGACACCTTTTCAAATGCCTTTATAACATCAAGCACGGAATAACCTACACCTGTTCCAAGATTATATACCTTAACTCCGTTTTTGCTTCCAATCATCTTTGACAGCGCACGCACATGACCCTGTGCCAAATCCACCACATGAATGTAATCACGAACGCCCGTTCCGTCGGGGGTATCATAATCATCTCCATAAACTGAAAGACATGAAAGCTTACCGACTGCAACCTGAGTAATATAAGGCATAAGGTTATTCGGTATTCCGTTAGGATTTTCACCAATCAACCCGCTCTCATGCGCACCTATCGGATTAAAATATCTAAGAAGTGTAATATTCCATTCAGGGTCGGCAAAAGCAATATCCTTGAGCATAATTTCAATCATAAATTTTGTTGTACCATAGGGATTTGTTGTGCCGCCAGTTTTCATATCCTCTTTTAACGGAGAAGTGTTATCTGTTCCATAAACCGTTGCAGAGCTTGAGAAAACAAGATTTTTACAGCCGTGCTCACGCATTACTTTACAAAGCGTGAGTGTGCTTTCAAGGTTATTTTCATAATATTCAAGCGGCTTTTTAACCGATTCACCAACTGCTTTTAGGCCTGCAAAATGAATTACGGCATCAATTCTATTTTCATCAAAAATTTTATTCAAAGCCGCCTTATCACAAACATCCGCTTTATAAAATTTTACACTTTTCCCTGTAATCTTCTTCACTCTTTCAAGTGATGCCTCATCAGAATTTAAAAGATTATCAACACAAATCGTTTCATATCCTGAATTTTGAAGCTCCACTATTGTATGAGAGCCGATAAAACCTGCACCGCCTGTTACTAAAATTGCCATACTTTTCCTCCTATGAAAGCTTTGTTCCCGGATAAAACTTACCTAAAATATTATCATATTTCTGTCCCGCTTTTGCAAGACTGTCTGCACCATAAATTGAAAGCCCTACTCCCAATCCTCTACCATATGAAGTTATGGTAAACTCATTCTTAACGCTATCAAATGAAATTGTAAAACAGTGTGAAGGAAGTTCATTTGATAATATCTTTTGAACGAAATCCACTCCGCTTACTATTCTGCCACAAACTTCCATTTCAGTTACATAACCGGTTCCTGAATTCACACTCGCATCATGTTTTTTTATTGAAAGCCACTTTGATGCATCATCCGGAATTACAAGACTCTGATCAAATGCTGAAATTCTACTTTTAAGTTCATCTTTTGAATATGTTTTTTTGGTTTCATAACCCTGTGCATTTCTGTCAACTATCGATGAAACTGAAGTTATATATGGATAACTTTTTCCATATACGGATTCCGCTGTTGTGGTTTTACCTGAAGCAACAGCAAAATAAGGTGTAAACGCAGCTTTTCCCTGATATGTAAGAGTTTTTCCATATACTTCTTCAACCGCATTTTTAATGTTGTCACTATAACTTGTAGCAGCCGTAACTCCACTTATAACATAATTTGTATCTCTAAAAGTTAAATATGTATAAATTATAATAGCCTGTGCTTTTATCGCCTCACTGTTTGCGGAATCTGAAATTTCAGCTGCAACAAGTTTTGCAACAGCATCTTTGCCATCAGTTACAACTCCGTTAAGAGTAATATTGGCAGGAGCACCGTTTTTATTCTCTGCAGAATTCTGCTGGCCCTGCACAGCAGAACTTTGAGACGGTGACGCAACTGTTTTTCCGTTTTCAATATCCTTAGAATTCACCCCATTAAGCTGTTCCTTTCGCATAAGTTCCGACAACTTGACAGTTTCCGTATTTACAGGAACAGTGGTTTCCTCTGTTACCTTTTCTGTTGAACTAATAGGCACTGTCGTTGTTGTTTCATGTACAAAAAAGGTTTTTATTTTATCTTTAAAATAATATCCGATTCCTGAAATTCCTGCCAAAACGATTATAACAACAAGCCATATAACCGCTTTTTTTGTCTTTGACATTTTAGTTGTTCGAACGCCGTTCTTAAGTTTTTCCTGTTCTCCCTTAATTTCAATGCCGTAGGCATCATTTCCTCCTGCACGTTGCCCTATCAGTTGAATAAGCTCCTCTGCACAGCTCTTAAGAAAGTCAACATCGCTTTCCCCCTGTTCTTTATAAAGCTTTCTTACCGTTGCGCTTTCCTCACCTGCAACTACAACGCAAAGATAAGAGGCTGTTTCAGTATCTTTAATTTCAGAAATTGCAGCTCCAAATTTAGCTGCAGCTAAATCTTTTGCAGATTTTGCTGTCTGGGCCGTGAAGTCAACAACATTATAATCACCATTATCGGAAACCATCGGCGTAAACACAAATAAATCTGAAAAACCTTCCTTGCCTTCTCCAAGAGCTTTAACAAAATCCGCATTTTTAGAGCCTGCAACAGCTACAAATGAGTTGCTCTCTCTCAAAATATTCATAGTCCTGTCAATAAGACTTGTCGGTTCTTCGGTTTTGTCTTCAATTATTTTCTGTTCAAGTTCTTCTTTTTCAAATTCTTGAGAAACGGGCTTATTCGCCGTAAGATAAGGAATCACCCCTTTTCTTAAAACTTCATCTATTTTGCCTTCCGCAAGAGGAATATAAAGTATTTCCTGCATACCTTTTTTTACAGCAAAACCTGAATTTACTCCATCTGATGTTTCAAAAATTGCAGCATTTTCAGGAAAAAGTGCCTCGGAATATGCTACATCATCAGGAACATCATTTTCTAAAAGCTTTTTTTGTATAGAATCATTTACTTTTTCGTTTAACGAAAGAGCTTTCATCAGTTTCAACTTTGTTGAATTATATACCTTAGGATCAACCGAAATTGCCACAAGATCACTGTTTGTAAGCGCTGTAGAAAGCTCAGTAAACAAGTCTTTTAAATTATCAAATTTTTCAACCTCGCAAGGATTGTCCGCAAAAACTCTCAAGCTTCCATTCATCTTAATTGCAAACCTTGTAAGCGGAAGTTCTTTTGAAAGGACAAGAGAAAGCAAACGAATTTTCATAATAAATCACCCATATATCTATTTCTTTTCTTTTCTTTTCTTTTGTTTTATTCTACATACCATCTTTCAGCATTTTTAAAAGGATTCTGCTGACCTTTTCTGGAATACCATGCTTGCGGCATTCGTGGATTTTGATTTACAACCGCCTTTGTCGTATCCACTTTTTCACTTTCTCCACTTCTAAGCATTCTGCCTATTACCACAAGCCTTGCATCATTAAAATCATAAGTACATGTAGAAAGTGTCAAGAGCTTATCCGTACTTTGAATATTTACTCCAGTTTTATAAAGTGAACGCTCATCAAGTGCTTTTATATATGCCATAAAGTTTTCAGGAGTGGCAAATTCAGGAGCCGTATAATTAAAAACATAACCGTTATCGTCAGTTCCCCTTGCATTTGTAATTATAACCGCATAAATCTTAAATTTATATGATGCATAAACCGTATCAAAATTTATAATTGGAGAATCTACAAATCCCTCAAGTTTTTTATATTTATCCAAATCTGAAAATACAAAACCGTCACTCATATGATGACCGTATATAATCGTATTTTGCATTAAATCTTTGGCATCGTTACGATAATCCATAAACGGACAACCATATCGACTATAATTTCCGTAAAAATCCGTTTTCAAATATTTATCATTATCAGGCGCCTTTACAATCTGCATATCGATATTGCTGTTCGGAATATTTATCCATCCCGCCATTTCATTATTTGCTGCATAAAGATATGCGTACTTCCTCATCATTCCGTCCGGAAGCTTAATATTAGGATATTTAGAAAGAAACTCCGCCCATTCTCCCGATTCTTTTTCTCCGTCTGAAATTATCTGTTTTTTCAGCGCTTTTGTCTGCCCCAACGCCTTATACTTTGTAAACATAAGAGCACCAAACCAGACAACACAACCTACAAGTACAAGAATTGACAAATCCATTACAATCTTTCTGATTTTTTCCTTTAAGGAATCATCTGAATTAGGTACAAAAGCCTTTGAAAATCCACTGCGTTCATATAACTGTTCTTCTTGCTCTTCATCATTCTTTTTTGCAAATAAAGCTTCGGCAACAGCTTTATTTTCCGATATGGCTCTCTTTTCCGAAATTATTTTTTCATCTTCAATTGTCGTCTTGTGTCGCGTTCTCTCAACTTCATTTTTTACAGGCTCGTTTTCTTCTTCTCTTTTTGACTGGAAAGCATTTTCAACCTCAGAAAAAGATTTTTCAGAGGAAAATGCTTTGTTTTTTAAACTTTCAGTATTTTCTTTATTATCCAAAAAGCCGCTGTCTTCAGTATTCATTTAGTCTCTCCTTGCGGATACCACCTTTCATCATTTTTAAAAGGATTTTCTATTTTATTTTTATCGTACCATACCTGTGGATATTTTGCATTTGAATTTTTATAAGCTTTTGAAGTATCCTCCACTTTATTTTCTCCATCTCTTACAAGCCTTGCAACCACAACAAAGCGTGCATCGGTATATTTTTTTCTGAAATCCATTTTTCTTGTGCAGGTGGAAAGTGTCAAAAGCTTATCGTTTTCATTTATATCAACACTGGTATTATAAATTGATCGCTTTTTTAATTCTTCAATATATTCTTTATAATTTTCTCCCGATATTACAGGGCAAATATATTCAAATACATAACCGTTATCGTCTTCAGACTTTGCATTTGTTGCAAACACAAAAACAATTTTCCAATCATAATCATTATATAATGTATTAAAATTTATTGTCGGATGCTGCCTATAAAAATCCAAATCATAATATCTTTCAAGTTCCGTAAGCATTGTAGAATCCAAATTATTATGCCCGTAAATTATAGTATTAGTATCAAATTCGTCATTTTTGACGGTATTTCGATAATCCATAAAAATTGAACCACGAGCATTATAATTTTTATAATAATCGGAATGCAGATACTTTTTATTATCTTTTCCCTTTACTACCGGTTGATCAATATTTGTTCCATGAACAGTAAGCCAGCCTACAAAATCATTATTTGTATAATATGCGCGCTTATATTTTTCCTGAAGGCCTTTAGGAAAAGTAAAATCTCCATAATCCACCTCTTCCGTTTTAAATTCAGGCAGCTTCAACTTTTGCAATTCCTTCTCGTTATTTTTTCCTTTGGCTATGTCATAAGCATAATATCCGACTATAGCGGCGGAAACTAAAAACACTATAATTGCAACAACAAGAATTATATTGTTTATACCTCTTTTTATTTTCTTTTTTATAATTTCATTTCCCATATTATAAATCGCAAATTGTGGCATAAGCCGCTTCCAGTGCCTTTAATGCACTTTCTTTTCTATTATTTTTCCTTACATTTTCTTTAAAGTCATTATGAATCTCAAAAGCTTCAGTTTTCTTTATCGTTGAAATTCCTATAAATACAAGCCCAACAGGTTTATCGGTACTATCTGAATCGGGACCTGCAATTCCTGTAATGGAAACACCTATATCCGCTTCTGAAAAATATCTTATTCCATTCGCCATTTCAATTGCAGTTTCTCTGCTTACCGCACCATATTTTTCAAGCGTTTCTTTTTTAACACCTAAAACGCGCGTTTTCATAAAATTGGAATATGTTACAGCTCCAAAATCAAATACATCAGACGCTCCAGAAACATCAGTTATAAGTTTTGAAAGTAAGCCTCCGGTACAACTTTCCGCTGTGGCAATTTTTAATTTTTTCTCCTTTAATGCCATAACAAGCCGATTTTGAATATCCATTTCCTTTATATCACACAAATTTCAACAAACATTTCTCTTTCGTCTTGATTTAATTTCATAAATCTCAGCGGCTTCAAGCGCCTGCAATCGCATTTTATCAGAAATCTTATTTTCCGCCTCAATTACTTTTTCAAGATTAGGGCTAAGCTTTGGATGCTTAGGTGTAAATACCGTACAACAATCCTCAAACGGTTCTATTGAAATATCAAATGTGCCTATTTCTCTTGAGATTTTCACAATATCATTTTTGTCAAAACCCACAAGAGGTCTTAACACGGGAAGAGTGCTTGCATTATCAGTACAGTATATTGCAGGAAGAGTTTGTGACGCAACCTGACCGAGACTTTCACCTGTTATAAGTGCAAGACAGTCGTTGTTTCTTGCCGCCATTTCGCTTATTTTCATCATTTGACGGCGCATAATAACCGTGAACAGCTCAGTCGGGCAATTATCTCTTATTGCTTCCTGAATTTTTGTAAACGGCACTACAATAAGCTTGATATGCCCTGCAAAATCTCCGACTTTATCAAGAAGCGATTTTACCTTTTCCTCTGCCTGAGGCAAAGTATAAGGAGGAGAAGCAAAATGTACGGCTACAAGCTGAAGACCTCTTTTAGCCATCATATAAGCTGCAACGGGGCTGTCTATTCCTCCTGAAATAAGTATGACGGCCTTTCCCGCAGTGCCCACCGGCATGCCGCCTGCGCCTTTAAGCTGAGGAGCATGAACATAAGCGGCGGTTTCTCTAATTTCAACATTTACCACAATATCCGGATTATGCACATCAACCTTTAAATGATTGAAAGTCTTTAAAATCCCCTCTCCGGTTTTTGCACATATCTGTGGAGAATTAAATGGAAAGGTCTTATCCGCTCTTTTCGCTTCCACCTTAAAAGTTTTAGCTTTTTGAAATTCCTTTCCAAGATATTCACATGCGGTAATTATAATACCGTCAATATCCTTAGGTGCCTGTGCCGCTTTTGAGAAGCGTGAAATTCCGAAGATTTTAGATACTCGTTTTACCGCCTCATCCAAATCATAAGTTTCATCCTCAGGCACTATATTAAGTGTGCTTTGAGAACGAAAAATTTTTGCTTTGCCAATGTCTTTTAAGCGTGTTTTTACCGTTTTATCAAGCACATTTTCAAAAGTTCCTCTGTTAAGTCCTTTAAGAGCAAGCTCACCGTCTTTAATTAAAATTATTTCACGCATTTATATTTAACCTTTTATTTGCAATTTTTATTCCGTTAATAAGTGCCAAAACGTCTTTTTCCGTACTGTATTTTGAAAAGCTCACTCGAATAGCCGAATCAAGCTCTTTTGATGAAAGCCCCATAGCCATAAGCGTATCGCTACGGTGCCCTTTTGAACAGGCTGACCCAGCTGAAACATATACTTCATTTTCAGATAAAATATTCAACATCACCTGTGATGGAACTCCGATACAGGAAAAATTCAAAATATATGACGAAGCATTTTCCGGAGAATTTATTTTAATATTTGAAAATTCGGCAAGCTCTTTCCTCAAGAATAAATTAACTTCTCTTACCTTTTTCTCATTTTCAGAAATATCACCAAAATCCATAACTGCTTCTGAAAAAGCACATATGGCAGGCATTGACTCTGTTCCCGAAAAAATTCCCCGTTCCTGTCCGCCGCCTAAAACATAGGGTTTTATAGAAAGACCTTTTTTTACATATAAAAGTCCAGCGCCCTTTATTCCGTGAACCTTATGCGCAGAAGCGGTTAATATATCTGCATTTATGTGCTTTATATCAAGTTCCGTTTTCAAAAATCCCTGTACGGCATCAACATGAAAAAGTGCGGAAGATTTATTTCCTTCTATTATATTTTTTATTTTATCAATCGGAAATTTTGCTCCGGTTTCATTATTAATCGCCATAACCGATACAAGAGAGGTGTTTTCATCAATTTCACTTTGAAAATCATCCAAATTCAGATTTCCATTTTTTAACAGTTTAATGAATTTTACATCATATCCCTGTTCTGAAAGTCTTTTCATAAAATTTAAAACTGACGGATGCTCTGCAGCAGTGGTTATAATCTTTTTTTTATTTTTCAGATTTCCCTTTGTAATCGCACCATAAATTGCAGTATTGTTTGCAATTGTTCCCGACGGAGAAAAAAACACTTCATTTTTATCTGCTGAAAGCATCTTGGCTATATCCGCTCTTGATTTTTCAAGTCGCTTTTTTGCTATTGTGCCGAATTCATATAGTGATGACGGATTTCCCCAAAGTTCTTCCGCCACTTCTTTTGCTGCAAGCACGGCTTTTTTACACGGTTTTGTAGTTGCACTATTATCAAGATAACTGCTCAAGTATTTTCCTCTAAAAGTAATATTATTTAAAATTATACACTATATATAGTATTTTAGCAATTTATTTATTCTATAAAGAGTATAAGAACAAAAAACTTTCTGTTGAATTTAATTCAACAGAAAGTTTTTGTACTATTATTTTTTTGCTAAAATTGAAATCCACGGCTTTGTTTTATGATGTTTTGATGAAATCTCTTTAAAGCCTGCCTGTTTAAGTGTCTCAGAAAGTTCTTCTAAAGTATGATTTTTCATTCCTTCAATTATTTTTTCAAACTTCAATCCGATTTTATCAAGACCATCCGACTCATTAACGATAAGAAAACAGCCACCATCTTTAAGCACCCTGAAAACCTCTCTGAAACAATGCTCAAGATTATTCCAAAAATAAACAGTTTCAAAAGCGGAAGCCAAATCAAACTGTTCAGACTCAAAATCAAGAAAAGAAACATCTCCCTTGTAAACCTTGCATCTCCCTGCAGAAATATCAAGAGAATTATATTCCCTTGCCTTTTGTACGGAGGTTTCGGAATAATCAATAGCCGTGAGCGTTGCACTTCTATACCGCTTTAAAAGCTCAGCAGCATTCCTGCCGCCACCACAGCCTATCTCAAGAATATTCTCCGCTGAAACACCGTCTAATATTTCCATTCCCCAATCAGCGCACCTTGCATGTCCCTTATTCATTCCATTTATCATAATTTCACCAAACTTGCCTTCAGGCTTTCTGGTTTGATTCACAAATTTTCTAAACAAATTCATATACAACCTCCTTTTCATCAAACAATTAAATTTAGCACACGCTTTAACAAGTATTTTTATCAGCAACAAATTTAATACTTAACACATTCCACATAAGCCATTTTTAATCTTGCTTGTATTTCAACACTTTTTGTAATTTTAAATCCGTTTTGTCTTAAAAAATCTTCATATTTTTTTCTTGACCACTCATGTTCAAATTTTATTCCCAAAACCTTAAGGATTTTTAACCATAGTTTTGATTTAACAGTTATTTCAGAATGAACAAAATTCGGAGCAATCAAAATTCCGTCATATTTTAACACTCTGGAAATTTCAGAAATTGCTTTTTCAGGTTCAGGAATTATATGAAGTGCATTTGCAATTATTACAACATCAAAACTTTTATCATTGTATGGTAATGTCATTGCATCCACAACCTCAAAGGAAAGATTCTTAAGATTTATATTTTTCTTAGCTTGTTTTATCATTCCCTCAGAATAATCTGTCGCCGTCATACTTTTTGCCGCATAAGCAACATTTTTCGCCAAAATACCAGGACCTGTTGCAATTTCAAGCACTTTTTTCCCCTTTATAACTTCGGGAATTCTTCTATACATATAATCATATGTTTTTTTATCAAATCTCATCGCACTTTCATATATAGGTGCATATAAATCCCAAAATCGTTTTTTCATACTCTCACCGCTTTATTTATTAGGTATTGCTAATTTATATTAATTATATCTTATTTTATATTTTTTTCAAATATAAAATAAAAATCCACAACAATAAATGTTGCAGATAGTTATTTAAACTGTATTGCAGACAAAACCGTAAATACAGCATGATATATTATAAGAATAATAAAGCTTATCGTTGTAAAGAACAACTTGAAACCATTTATTTTTTCTTTTTGCCGAATGCTCCATTTGTATTTCTGATATCTCATATGAATACTCGCAATATTTTTTCTTATATCAACAATATTTTTCAAAATGTAAAAAATAATAAACAATATAGATAAACACAACAACGTATAATCAAAAGCCGTTCCATAAAGTTCTTTTTTATTCGAAAGCAAATATGACAACTCAATGGTAAAATTATTAAGTATATGTATCACTGCCGCCCACTTAAATGAATACATATATGCAATATATCCCATAACAATTCCACCTGCAAAACTTACGGGAATTTGAGCAATATTCTGATGCATAAGACTGAAAAGAACGGATGATATAATAACGGCAAAAACGCCTCCATATTTTTCTAAATGCCTTAATACAACACCTCTATAAAGTAATTCTTCAAATACAGGTGCAATAAAAGCTGAATAAAGAACAAGCTGTACACTTAAAGATGTTTCATTTTTATGTCCATGTGGAATAAAGTTAAAGATTTCATATAAAACAAGATTCGTAATTTCAAAAACAAAAAAATTTAAAACAAAAATGATGAAAAAGAAAAACATCAATTTCATTGTTTTTATACTGTTTCTTTTTTCTTTTAATCCTGCAAAAAACTCTTTGTGTCCTACATACATATAGGGAATAATAAAACCTGATATGGACAGAGAAGCTTCAAACAGCACTTCATTTTTTATTTTTCCTTCAAAAATAAATGTTGAAACTGTAAAAATTATTGCTTCAATAAGAAGCTCAAACCCCAAAAAAAGCATATCCTTTTCCGGCGATTTTTTTATTTCTTTTATGCTTAAAACTTTCATTAAGCCTCCTTACTTGTCCATATAAAGTCTATCATAAATATATTATATTCGTAAACAGATTTATAAAAACACACAGCTGTTTTCAAGCCGTGTGTTTTTATATTTTTATATAATATACTATATAAATATCAGAATATCCCCTGTGCAATCATTGCATCGGCAATCTTCTGAAAAGAATAAAGGTTTGCACCTGCAACAAGGTTATAGCCCTCTCCATATTTTTCCGCTGCCAAAACGGAGTTATTATAAATATTTTTCATAATCTGATGAAGTTTCCCATCAACCTCTTCGGCTGTCCATGAAAGTTTCTCGGCATTCTGGCTCATTTCAAGTGCAGAAGTTGCGACGCCTCCCGCATTTACAGCTTTACACGGTGCAACGGCTTTCATAAGCCCATTTGCCTGTCTGTCTTCAAAAAATCTCAACGCCTCATTTGTCGTAGGCATATTGGCAACTTCAATATAATAAGGAACACCATTTCTTGCAATAAGTTCGGCACTATCCATATTAACATCGTTCTGCATAGCACAAGGCATAACGATATCAACCGCCTGTCCCCAAGGTTTTTTCCCTTCAAAGAACTGAACTCCGAATTTATCGGCATAGTCCTTGACTTTATTCCTATTAGAATCTCTCATAGTAAGAAGATAATTAATTTTCTCATCTGTGCAAACACCGTCAGGATCATAAATATATCCGTCAGGACCTGAAAGTGTAACCACCTTGCCGCCAAGCTCTGCAGCTTTTTTACATACACCCCACGCAACATTGCCAAATCCGGAAACCGCAATTGTTTTACCTTTCAAATCGGTTCCATCGTGTTTCAATGTTTCTTCCAGATAATAAACCGCACCGAAACCCGTCGCCTCGGGTCTTATAAGAGAGCCGCCATAAGAAAGTCCTTTACCCGTCAAAACACCGTTTTCAAAGTGACCCACAATTCTCCTGTATTGCCCAAAAAGATATCCTATTTCACGGGCGCCGACACCCATATCTCCCGCAGGAACATCCTCATCGTGTCCTATATGACGATAAAGTTCCGTCATAAAACTCTGGCAAAAGCGCATAATTTCCTCATCGGATTTACCTGTCGGATCAAAATCAGCACCACCCTTTGCACCGCCTATCGGAAGTCCCGTAAGAGAATCCTTAAACGACTGCTCAAAGCCCAAAAATTTCATAATACTCATATTTACATTCGGAGCAAAACGAAGACCGCCCTTATAAGGTCCTATCGCTCCGTTGAACTGAACACGATAACCCCTGTGAACATGGCATTCACCATTGTCATCACGATATACAACTCTAAAAACTATTGTTCTTTCAGGCTCCGCCATTCTTTCAAGAATATAATTTTTTTCATAAATAGGATTGCTTTCTACGATAGGTCCCAAGGTTGAAAAAACCTCTTCAACAGACTGAACAAATTCAGGCTGATTGGTATCCCTCGCCTTTACCTGTTTCAAAACCTTATCAACATATCCGCCCATAAACGCCTCCAACTTTTTTATTTGTAATTATAGCACTATAAGAGAAACTGAACAACGCTGTTTGTGCTGAAATAATGTATAAAATTTCGATAAGTTTTAGTTTAATTTCACTGTAAATCAATCTTACTTCGTAAAATATATTATGTTATGCTAATATTTTTATATAAAAATCAACACTTTTTGTGAAAAAAATACACAATCATAAACATTTAATACAGAATCGGTTTTATGCATTTAATTGATTTTTTAATTGCAACAAATCTTTCCGCCGATACCCTTACCATAGGCTTACCATCAGGTGTTTTAGAAATAAAGCTTGCTCCATACATATCCATGATATGCATTATAATCTTTATCCTTTCTTCATAGGGCTTAAAACAGATTTTTATTTTTACCAACCGTAAAAAAGACATTCCGAGATCAGCTTTCGGAGTGTCTTTTTTATAAGATTTTCATTTATTTAAACAACACATTCATTTCATCTTGTGAAAGAAGCTTCACACCGTTTTCATTTAAAATTTTTGCAGTGTCTTCAACTACAGGAGTTTTAAAAATTGTAACGGCACGATTTTCTTCACGACACATCAGAGCATACATATACTCAATATTTATATTCTCTCTATAAAGCACCTCAAGCGTTTCATTAAGTGCGCCGGGGCTATCGGTAAGAGATACCGCAAGAACCTTTGTTATTCTGCAAACATAGCCCGCATTCCTAAGAGTGTTTATTGTTTCAAAGCTGTCACTTGTAATAACACGAATAATTCCGAAGTTTGCAGTTTCAGCAACGGACATTGCCCTCAAATTTATATTTTTTTCAGTAAGCAGCTTTGTAATTTCAAGAATTGCTCCCGGTCTATTCTCCAAAAAAATAGAAATCTGCTCTATCGTCATTTTATCCCCCATACAAGTTTCTTTTATCAATTACCCTTTTCGCCTTCCCCTCAAAGCGTTCAATGCTTTTAGGGGCAACCAGTTTTACTTCCACCTTAATGCCGAGCATGGAGCGCAGCTCACCTATCAGCCGTCTTGCACGCTCTTCCACTGTCGTAAGACTGTCTGAAAACATTTCTCCCGTCATTTCAACCAAAAGTCGTAATCTATCGGAATTATTATCCCTTGTTACTATAATTTGATAATTTGCGGGATAGCCTCCGTTTATAAGCACGGTTTCAATCTGCGACGGAAATACATTCACACCCTTTACAATCAGCATATCATCTGAACGTCCAAGAGGCTTGGACATTCTCACAAATGTTCTTCCGCAAGAACATTGTTCCTCATTTAAGATACAAACATCTCTTGTTCGATAGCGAATAAGAGGAAACGCCTCTTTTTTTATACAGGTAAATACAAGTTCTCCCTTTTCTCCATAGGGAAGCACCTCACCCGTTTTAGGATTTATAATTTCAGGAATAAAAAAATCCTCATTTATGTGCATTCCATGCTGCTCACAGCATTCAAATGCTACACCCGGTCCTGAAATTTCAGTAAGTCCGTAAATATCATATGCCTTAATTCCAAGATTATATTCAATATCTTTTCGCATTTCTTCTGTCCATGATTCCGCACCGAGAACACCTGTTTTAAGGTTTATTTTATCTTTCAAACCCTTTTCATTAACCATTTCCCCAAGATATGCAGCATAGGATGGTGTGCAGCAAAGCACGGTGGATTTTAAATCCATCATAAACTGAATTTGTCTTTCAGTATTTCCAGAGCTCATCGGAAGCGTTACCGCACCAAGCTTATGGGATCCACCGTTAAGACCGCTGCCGCCCGTAAAAAGTCCGTAACCATATGCCACCTGAATCACATCATCCTTGTTAGCTCCCGCCGCAACAAGAGCCCTTGCACAGCAAGTTTCCCAAACATCAATATCGTTTTGAGTATAAAAAGCCACCACTCTTCTTTCTGTTGTGCCTGATGTGGACTGAATTCTGACACAATCTGAAAGCGGTCTTGCAAGAAGACCGTAAGGATATTGGTCTCTTAAATCCTCTTTAGTTAAAAACGGGAGCTTATATAAATCCCCAATTCCTTTTATATCCTCGGGAGTTATGCCGTTTTGCGACATTTTTTCACGATAAAACGACACTTTTTCATATACGGTTTTAACAATTTCACAAAGACGCTCACCCTGAAGACTTTTAAGTTCTTCACGGGAAAGCGTTTCTTCTTTTTCAGAAAAATATCCGCTCATATCAACGCTCCTTACTCTTTTTGATTTTAACATAAAGAGCCTTTACAGTAAATATTAAACAAATTAAAAGCTCCCTGCAAAATGCAAGGAGCTTTCACCATATTTTACTTTTTATCCACGACCTCGGTAGTGTCATATTGCACTCCCGAAACCTCCGTATATACAGGTATTAAAATCGGTATTATTCTTCCCTTTTCAATCATATAGGGCTTTCCTGTACGAGTCTTATGATAAGGATCCGACAGTTTTTCATTGCCAGTCACAAGCACTCTTCTGTATGTTGTTCCCGGATTAAGATAATAGAGAGCTCCGCCTGCGGCTAAGGCCAATATTAAAACACATATTATCGTAATTTTCAAAGCTTTTTTCTTCATAAATATTAACTCCTTATGTTATTGATAAACATATTGCTACAAACTTTTTTATAAAATATCCTCCTAATTACAAATCAAACAATTTCTAACCAATAAAGCCGCAACTGTGGCTTTATTAGTCGACGTTTTTATATCTTTGAGGATTTCTGTAATTCATAATATTAAGAAAAAATCAAATTTAATAATCAATCTTCTAATAATATATTATCATAAATAAAATTTTTTTCAAATTTGCAAAATAAGAAAAAGTGCGGGATTATCCGCACTAAAATCTGTTCTGTTGTTTCAGCGTTTTATCCATCTCTCTTGATGCGGATTTCTTCGCTGCAGTTTCCCTTTTATCATATAGCTTTTTACCCTTGCAAAGACCGATTTCAAGCTTTGCTTTACCGTTTTTAAAATAAACCGAAAGCGCAATAAGCGTAAGCCCTTTTTCCTTAACGCTTTGGTGAAGCCGTCTTATCTCTTTTTTATGCATTAAAAGTTTTCTTTTGCGATAAGGGTCTTTATTGAAAATATTTCCGTTTTCATAAGGGCTTATATGCATTCCCGTTATAAAAAGCTCGCCCTTTTCCACCTCGCAGTAGCTGTCTTTAAGGTTTGCCTTGCCTGCACGAAGGCTTTTTACCTCGGTGCCGAAAAGCTCAATTCCAGCCTCATATTTTTCAAGAACAAAATATTCATGATACGCCTTACGATTACTTGCAACAGGCTTTAAATTTTCACTGTTCATATTATATCTCTTCCCAAAAGAGCCTTTGAAAGAGTTACTTCATCGGCGTTTTCAATTGATGCACCGACAGGCACACCATAAGAAAGTCTTGTCGTTTTAACTCCAAGCGGCTTTAAAAGTTTACTGAGATACATTGAAGTCGCCTCCCCCTCGACAGTCGGGTTTGTCGCCATTATAACTTCACTTACAGGATTTTTTTCATCATTTATTCGCGCAAGAAGCTCCTTTATTGCAAGTTCATTCGGCCCTATGTTCTGCATCGGTGAAATTGCGCCGTGAAGCACATGATAGACACCTATGAATTCATGTGTTTTTTCAACCGCAATAACATCTCTGGGATCTTCAACTACACAGATAAGCGAATTATCTCTTTTAGGATTTTTACAAATAGGGCAAACATCTTCCTCTGTCAAATTCTGACAGATTTTACAGCGGTGAATATTATTATGTGCCGTATTTATAGCTTCGGTAAGCATTTCAAGACGATCATTTGAAAGTCCCAAAACATAAAAAGCCATTCTCTCTGCAGATTTGTAACCTACAGAGGGAAATTTTCTAAATTCTTCAACTAATCTTTCAAGTGCAGGAACTATATAATCCATTATTAAAATCCGGGTATGTTGAGTCCGCCTGTAAGCTTGCTCATTTCGGTTTCAGTCGCTTCATCAGCCCTTTTCATTGCCTCATTAAGTGCAGCGGTAAGAAGATCCTCAAGCATTTCAACATCATCAGGATCAACCGCATCCGGACTTATCTTAATGCTTTTAATTTCATGAGCACCCGATACAACTACATTTACAACTCCTCCGCCTGAGGATGCTGTGTATTCGGTCTGTTCAAGTTCCTCCTGTCTTGCCTGCATATTTTCCTGAAGCTGTTGAAGCTGTTTCATATATGCCGCTCCTGTCGGGCCCTGATTAGGTATTCTTGCTTTCATATTTTCCTCTCAATTTTTAAAACCTAAATCGCTCGCTCTTTTTAAAAGCTCTGAAAACGGATCGGTTTCTTTTTTATTTTTTTCTTCTCTTTTTGTATTTACTGCAACCTCAAAGGCTTTACCATATTTTTTCCAAACAGCTTTTTTTATTATATTTCCGTAATTTCCTCCTGATAAAAGCTGAGGAAGTGCAGTATTTTCTGAATCTATAACAAGGAATTTTCCTTTTACAAATGCAGTGCTGTCTTTAAGTATTGTTTTAAGCAACGGATTCGTTTCTGCAAAACTCACCACAATCTCGCTCCATTCTTCAAATGGTCCGTCTGATATTTCAAAGCTAACATCATCATACATTTTTTCCGAATTTTCATCCGCTTTCCGTTCGATATCAGAAACATTACAAAAATCTTGTTTTATAAATCCTTCAGAATTATTTTCACAAGTATTTTCAGAAAACGATTTTTTTATTTCCGAAACAACAGACGAAGTGCGAACTTCATCCGATTGCGATTTATCGCGACCGCTTTCAGACTTTTGTTTTATTAAAGTTCCTGAAAGCTCCGGATTACATAGCCTTATCACAGTTATTTCACATACGGTTTTTCTATCTGCACCCGACTTCATCTTTAAAACAGCAGAACTTAAAATATCTATATCATCAATTATTTCATGCAGTCCGAATTTTTCCGCCTGAATCTTAACTCTTTCAGTTTCACTTTCACTAAGAGCTATCATATCGGAATAATTTTTAACAGAAAGCGTTATCATCATATTCCTGAAATATCTTATAAGTTCTTCAAGAAGCACCTGCATATCACAAGAATCCGCATAAAGTTCAGATACTGCTCGAAGTGCCGTTTCAGTATCCTTATTTGCCGCAGCACTTACAATTTCAGATATTCTATTAAGTTCCGAAAGTCCTGCAGCCTTCGCCGCCATTTCTTCCGTAATTGTTTCTCCCGATGAGGCACAGGAATCCAAAATGGAAAGAGCATCTCTCAATGCACCATCACTCATTCTGGCAATAAATAACGCCGCATCATCAGTAATATCAATGTCTTCCTTTACCGCAACCTCTTTAAGTCTTCCCGCTATCTTCACAGGCTCTATCCTTTTAAAATCAAAACGCTGGCAGCGTGAAAGAATAGTTGCTAAAAGCTTTTGCGGTTCCGTTGTGGCAAGAATAAACTTCACATATTCAGGCGGCTCTTCAAGTGTTTTAAGAAGTGCATTAAATGCATCGTTTGAAAGTTCATGTACCTCGTCTATTATATATACTTTATATCTAAGACTTGACGGCACAAAATTAACCTCTTCAATTATTCGCCGTATATCATCAATACCTCTATTTGAAGCGGCATCCATCTCTATAACGTCTGTTGTATCACCATTTTCAACAGCAAGACAGGACGCACATTTGCCGCACGGCTCACCGTCTTTTGAATTCTCACAATTAAGCGCTTTTGCAAATATTTTAGCACAAGAGGTTTTCCCCGTACCTCTTGAGCCTGCAAAAAGATAAGCATGTGCAAGCTTACCGCTTATAATTGAATTTTTAAGCGCAAGAATGTTATATTCCTGACCGACGACATCGGAAAACAGCCTCGGACGATATTTTCTATAAAGAACCTTATACATAAATGCAAACACCTATAAAATTAACCTTAATTTGACAGTACGCCGCACGGGCACCCTGTGTCGCACAGGCAGACCGCTTAATGCTGCTCGGTTCCCCGCCTGACATGGTTCACGGCGCTCTGCCGCACAGACCCATAACGGCGCACCGTCAAATCAAGGTTTTTAATATTATAATGCTTATCTTATATT
Organism: Candidatus Fimenecus sp.; assembly: GCA_052169395.1. GTDB lineage: Bacteria > Bacillota > Clostridia > Oscillospirales > Acutalibacteraceae > Fimenecus. The sequence goes on from JBQNCN010000002.1 coordinate 20,374, forward strand.
TTTACAAGTTTTAAAATAAGTTCTGACTATTTTTCAATCATAAAACGGGCAATGTATGCCCGTTTTATCTTTTACGCCTTTTTTTGAAAAAACCCGTATCATTTTCTTTTATATAATTTGCAGGATTTCCAAATGAAGCATCAAGCTGTTTAAGAAGAGTTTTCTGCTCCTCAGTAAGCTTTTTCGGAACATCAACAATAATACGAACAAGCTCATCGCCCGTTCCTCTACCGTTAAGATAACGGATTCCTCTGTTTTTAAGTTTAAATACATCCCCGGACTGCGTACCGCCCGGAACATCATAACGAACTTTGCCGTCAATGGTGGGTACCTCAAGCTCACAACCTATTGCCGCGGCTGCAAAACTTATGTGCATTTCACACCAAACATTGTATCCGTCTCTTTCAAAAATAGGGTGCGGTCTTACATTTACGGCAATCTTTAAATCTCCTGAACCGCCGCCGTTTATCCCGCGATTTCCCTCACCTCTTGCATTTATTATCTGTCCATTATCAATACCGGCAGGAATTGAAATTTTAAGCTTCGCTCTTGTTTCAACCATTCCTCTTCCGTGGCATTTTCTACAGGGTTCGTCAATTATTGTACCCTTGCCTCCGCAGCGTCCGCAAACACTTTGTGATTGAACCGTACCAAGAATCGTTCGTCTTGTCGTGCTAACTCTTCCGGATCCGTTACAATCGGGACAAGTATGTCTTTTGCTTCCTTCAGCCGCTCCACTTCCATGACACATATCACACTGCTCAATTCTGAAAAAGTCAATTTCCTTATCACAGCCCTTTGCCGCATCCTCAAAAGAAATCGTAACTGTCGTTGTTGCATCTGTGCCTCGCTGAGGAGCGTTCGGATCTCTCGTTCTTCCTCCGAAACCGCCAAAGCCTCCGAATCCTCCGAATATATCTCCAAATATATCTCCAAGATCAACATCAAATCCGCCAAACGGATTTCCTGCACCGCCCTGTGCGGCCGCATTCGGATCTACACCTGCAAAGCCAAAACGATCATAAGCCGCTTTTTTCTGAGGATCCGAAAGAATCTCATAAGCCTCATTAGCCTCTTTAAACTTTGCCTCTGCAGCTTTATCTCCCGGATGCAAATCAGGATGATATTTCTTTGCCGCTGATCTGTACGCTTTTTTTAATTCGTCATCACTTGCCGTTTTTGAAACGCCAAGAACCTCATAATAGTCTCTTTTATCTGCCATTTAGCAATCCTTTTTCATTAATGTGCAAAATATTAAAACGAAAAGCATTTTTTGTCAACAAAGCTTTTCACGACTCTCGCAAAAAGCGAGAGTCGTTATAAAATTAGTTTTTAGGGTCTTCCACATCTCTGAAATCGGCATTATAGTAGCCGTCCGAACTTTTATTTTCGGAATTTCCTGAATCCTGTCCCGATGCTGCGCCGGTTTGTGCATTTGCCTGTGCGGAATTCTTATAAATCTGTTCGGAAATTTTATAGAACGCCTGCTGAAGAGCTTCGGTTTTCGCCTTAATATCCGCAGTATTATCTGTTGATATTGCCGCTTTTAAATCATTAAGCTTACCTTCGATTTCGCTCTTATCTCCTTCGGGTATTTTATCTCCATTTTCCTTAAGGATTTTCTCTGTCTGATAAACAAGCTGATCCGCATTATTCTTTGTATCAATAGCTTCTTTTCTTTCTTTATCCTCTTTTTCAAACTTAGAAGCCTCTTTGACCGCCTTGTCGATTTCATCTTTGCTCATATTTGTAGAAGATGTTATCGAAATACTCTGTTCTTTATTGGTTCCCAAATCCTTTGCAGAAACATGAACTATACCGTTTGCATCAATATCAAATGTTACCTCAATCTGAGGAACACCTCTCGGTGCGGGCATAATTCCGTCAAGATGGAATACTCCAAGAGTTTTATTATCTTTTGCAAACTCTCTTTCTCCCTGAAGAACATGTACCTCAACGGATGTCTGATTGTCAGCTGCAGTTGAAAATATCTGGCTCTTTTTAGTAGGTATCGTTGTATTTCTTTCAATGATTTTTGTTGAAACTCCACCCATTGTTTCAATTCCAAGTGAAAGTGGAGTTACATCAAGAAGAAGAATACCCTCTACATCTCCGCCTAAAACACCGCCTTGAATTGCAGCTCCGACAGCCACGCACTCATCAGGGTTAATTCCCTTTGACGGCTCAACACCTGTAAACTGCTTAATTGCTTCCTGAACAGCCGGAATTCTCGAAGAACCTCCAACAAGAAGAATTTTTGAAAGTTCTGTCGCCTTTAAACCCGCATCTGAAAGAGCCTGTTTCACGGGAGTCATTGTTCTCTGAACAAGATCCTCTGTCAATTCATTGAATTTTGCTCTTGTAAGTGTTGTCTGAAGGTGCTTAGGACCTGTTGCATCAGCTGTAATATAAGGAAGATTAACCTCTGTCTGTGTTGCACCGGAAAGTTCAATTTTCGCCTTTTCAGCTGCATCTTTCAAACGCTGCATAGCCATTTTATCCGCTCTTAAATCAACACCCTGCTCTTTTTTAAAATTATCCGCAAGGAAGTCAATAATCCTCTGATCAAAATCGTCGCCGCCAAGTCTTGTATCTCCCGCAGTTGCAAGAACCTCCTGAACACCGTCACCCATTTCGATTATTGAAACGTCAAAAGTTCCTCCGCCAAGATCGTAAACCATAATCTTAAGCTCCGCCTTTTCCTTGTCTATTCCATAGGCAAGTGCCGCAGCCGTAGGCTCATTAATAATTCTTTTTACATCAAGACCCGCAATTTTACCGGCATCTTTTGTAGCCTGTCTTTGAGAGTCACTGAAATATGCCGGCACAGTAATAACCGCCTCTGATACCGATGTTCCCAAATAACTTTCGGCATCGGATTTTAATTTCTGAAGTATCATCGCTGAAACTTCCTGTGGAGTGTAGTTTTTAGAATCAATTTCCACATGATAATCCTCACCCATATGGCGCTTTATAGAGTAAACAGTTCTGTCCGGATCCTGAATAGCCTTTGCCTTTGCAGTCTGTCCGACAAGTCTTTCGCCGTTTTTAGAAAAGTTTACAACCGACGGTGTTGTTCTGCTGCCCTCCGCATTTGCAATTACAACCGGCTCGCCACCTTCCATTACGGAAACACATGAATTTGTAGTACCTAAATCAATACCTATAATTTTACCCATTTTTCTCCTCCGAAAAAATTTCAAAAATCAAAAATAATATATTTCTTTAATTGGAAATATCCAATCAATTGGCAACTTTTACCATTGCTCGTCTTATAACCTTATCGCCTATTTTATAGCCTTTTTGAAACACTTCTACGATTTCTTCAGCCTTAAAACTTTCATCTTCTACATGCATAACCGCCGTATGAATATTGGGATCAAAACTGTCACCGCTTTCGCCATAACATTCCGCACCCGCCTTTTCAAGAGCTTTTTTCAGCTTTGAAAATATCATTTCAGTACCTGTCTTATAATCTTCATATGATACATTTTCAGCACCTTCAGCTCTTTCAAAGTCGTCTAAAATCGGGAGCAGTTCCCCAAACACATCAGCCTTTGCCTCAGTAAAGAGATTTTGTTTTTCCTCCTTTGTCCGCCTGCGATAATTATCATATTCCGCAAGTGTTCTTAGGTACTTATCTTTTTCATCAGCAAGATTTTTTTCAAGTTCTGAAAGCTTTTCCTGAATTTTTGCGTTGTCATCCTTTTTCGATTTGGATGTTTTCGCTTTTTGTGTTTTCTTCTCTTCTGCCACTTTAATCCTCCGAATTTCTTGATAGTATTTCTCCAACAGCCTTTGTCAAATATTCAAGGCGCGGAATAAGCTTTTCGTAATCTATTCTAGTGGGACCTATTATCCCCATTGCACCTCTTTCAGCACCATTAAGATTGTATTCACCGAAAACCAAAGACGAATTTCGCAACTCGGTAAAATAATTTTCACTACCTATAAGTGTCTTGGTACCGCTTTGCTTTATGCCGCTTTCAAACACCTTTTTAAGCGGTTCTTTATCTGATAAAAAGGTTAAAAGCTCGCCTGCCGTATTTATAAGTTCTTCGTGATTTAAAATATTATGCTGTCCTTCAAGAATAATTTCACTCCTTTCAGTAGCTCTGGAAAGCTCTTGAAGAGCAACTAAAAGCGGAGTTATTACAAAAGCTTTCCCTCCCATTGAAAGAGCAAGCGTTTGAATTTTTGCGGTAGTTATTTCGCTTGCAGGTTTTCCGAAAAACTCGACATTAACAATATTATAGTAGTGTTCAATAATATCGGGTGTAATTTCTCCATCCGTATGCGTTACAGAACTTTTTAGAATACCTGATGAGGTAAGCAAAACCACCATTGCCGTATGCCTTCCAAGCGGAAGAAGTTCTGCTCTTTTAACAACCGAATTTCTATCCTTAGGTGTTGTTGTAAGCGCCGCACAGTCGGATAAATCCGCAAGTACCTTTGCCGCCTTATCAAGAAGAGCTATCGCCTCGGTCGAAGTATTCTGCAGTTCGGCATCAATATATCTTTTATCACTTTCCGATATTTCATATCGGCCCATAAGATTGTCTACATAATATCTATACCCTAAATTTGTAGGTACTCTACCCGAAGATATATAAGGCTGATCAATAAGCCCTAATTCGGTAAGCGCCGCCATCTCATTTCGAACGGTTGCCGATGATATGGATAAATCCGCATAATCTATAAGTGCTTTTGAACCGACAGGTTCTCCCGTGGTTATAAAACTCTTTACTATATATGCAAGAATTTTTTCTCGCCTTTCAGTAATACCGCTTTCCATAACCCCTCCTTTAGCACTGTTAGCACTCAAGTGATAAGAGTGCTAACTACAATCAAATAATACTACTATAATCACTTTTTGTCAAGCATATTCAAAGTGAAATTGTAAACAATATGTTAACAAAGCACCCTATTCGCCTTGACAAAAACAACAGTAATAATATAATTATTGCGATATAAACAGTTTGGAGATGTATACAATGAAACAATTTAAAGCAGAATCTAAAAAACTCCTTGATATGATGATCAATTCTATTTATACGCATAAGGAGATTTTTTTAAGAGAGCTTATCTCAAACGCTTCCGATGCAATTGATAAACTCTATTTCAAATCCCTTACAGACGAAAACGTAAAGCTTAAAAAATCCGATTTTGAAATCAGAATATCAAATAATGAAAAAGAACGAACACTCACTATAACCGATAACGGTATAGGAATGACAAAAGATGAACTTGAAAAGAATTTAGGGACAATCGCAAAATCAGGCTCATTTGATTTCAAAAATGAAACAAACGGAGAAAAAGCCGCAAAAAAGGTTGATGTTATCGGTCAATTCGGCGTAGGTTTTTATTCCGCATTTATGGTTGCCGACAAACTGACCGTGGAAAGCCTGGCCTTTGGTGAAAAAGAGGCTTTCAGATGGGAAAGCTCAGGCGCTGACGGATATGAAATCAACCCTTGCAATAAGGAATCTGTAGGTACAACCGTTATTCTTCACCTTAAGTCCGATAATGAAAATGAAAATTATTCGGAATTTTTAGAACAGTATAAAATTTCAAATCTTGTAAAAAAATATTCGGACTATGTGCGCTATCCTATAAAAATGAATTTCACAATTACAAAACCGAAACCGCACACACATAAAGACGGAGAGGAATGTAATTGCGATGAAAAAACCGAATATGAAACCGTCATTGAAGACAGAACTCTCAACTCGATGGTACCGCTCTGGAAAAAACAAAAAAGCAAAATTAAAGAAGACGAATATGCCGATTTTTACAAATCGTCTTTTATGGATTGGAATAATCCTTTAAAAGTAATTCACTATTCTACTGAGGGTTCCGCCACATTTACCGCACTTTTATTCATTCCCGAAAAAGCCCCATTCGATTTTTATTCAAAAGAATTTGAAAAAGGCTTAAAACTCTATTCCAGAGGTGTTTTAATAACGGAAAAATGCAAGGAACTTTTACCTGATCATTTTTCTTTTGTAAGAGGTCTTATAGACTCAGAAGATGTTTCTCTTAATATTTCCAGAGAAATTCTTCAGAGTGATTATCAGCTCAAACTTATAGCAAAAGCTCTTGAGAGAAAAATAAAAAATGAACTTGTATCATTTCTCGAAAAAGACCGTGAAGGCTACGAAAAATTCTTTAGGGAATTCGGAACACAACTTACCTATGGAGTATATTCCGAATACGGAGCAAAAAAAGACGATCTCAAAGATCTGCTTCTTTTCCACTCATCAAAAGAAAACAAACTTATCAGTTTAAAAGAATACCGTGAAAAAATGGATGCTGAACAAAAAAGTATTTATTATGCTTGTGGTGAAAGCATCGAAAAAATAAATCTTTTACCGAAAGTACAAGCAGTTAAAAATAAAGGCTTTGATATTCTCTATCTTACACAATATGTTGATGAATTTGCAATAAAAACCTTAAATGAGTATGATGAAAAAAGCTTTATGAATGTATGTACGGAAAGTGAAGAGCTTTTAAATGAGGATGAAAAGAAAAATCTGGAAAGTAAAAACACGGAAGCGGCTGAGCTTTTTGAATTCATGAAAAACTGCCTCGGAGAAAAGGTTGTAAAAGTACAATATGCGGAAAATCTCGGAGAAAATCCTGTATGTATTACAACAGAGGGTGAAATTTCTCTCGAAATGCAAAAAATTCTTAATGCAATGCCCGGAGCTGTTCAACAAGTTCAATCAAAAATGGTACTTGAAATAAACAGCCGGCACAAAATAGCGGAAAAGCTTTCCGAACTTTTCAAAAATGATAAAGACGTTTTGAAAAACTATACTGAAATTCTTTTTGACGAAGCACTGCTTATCGGCGGAATAACCCCAGACGATCCGGTAAGACTTTCAAGACTTACGGCGGAACTTCTAACAAAATAAAAAATAAGGACCCATGGGTCCTTATTTTTCTTATTGTCTTCAACTTGACTATAAACCCTATTTGAATTAAAATATAATTTATCTTTTTATATATAAATATGTTAGGAAAAAATGATTAAAAAATATGATGAAAAAGCCGAACAGACCCTTGAAAAGGTATGTTCCGGAATTACTATAAATAATCTTATCCCTTCCGATGATTATGCACGCTTTGATGTTAAAAGAGGTCTCAGGAATTCTGACGGTACGGGTGTTATGGCGGGACTTTCACGCGTTTGCTCCGTTGAGGGCTACTATATAAATGATGGTGAGCGCGTGCCCAAAGACGGTCGTCTTTTTTACCGCGGCATAAACATGACCGATATAGCAGAAAACTGCCTAAAAGAAAATCGTTTCGGCTATGAGGAGGCTTCATGGCTTTTGTGTGTCGGGGAACTTCCAAATGAAAATGAGCTTTGCGATTACAGAACTCTTCTTGCTGAAAGGCGTACCTTACCCGACGATTTCATCGAAGATACAATAATGAAATCTCCGTCAAAGGACATTATGAATAAAACGGCAATGTCAGTTCTTGCTCTTTATTCTTATGATGAAAATCCGGATGACTTATCTATAAACAACATCGTTAAACAATCCATAGACCTCATAGCTCAAATTCCTTCGATTATGGCTTATGCCTATCAAGTAAAAAGACGGGCATTCGATAAAAAAAGCATGTATATTCATCAAAATGATAAAAGTCTTTCTACTGCAGAATCCATTTTAAGAACTCTTCGTCCTGACAAAAAATTTACCACCGATGAGGCAAGGCTTTTGGATCTTTGTATGATAGTCCACGCAGACCACAGCGGCGGAAATAATTCCGCCTTTACCACGCGCTGTGTTTCATCAACCGGAACCGATACATATTCCGCCATTGCCTCCGCCATAAGTTCTTTAAAGGGTCCTCGACACGGAGGAGCAGCTCTCAAAGCTCACAAAATGCTTTGCGATATTAAAGAAAACTGCATAAATCCACTTGATGAAGGAATTTTATATGAATATCTTGAAAAAATTCTAAATAAAAATGCAGGCGACAAATCAGGTCTTATTTATGGTATGGGACACGCAGTATATACACTTTCGGATCCACGTGCCGTACTTTTAAAAAATCTTGCTGAAAAGGAAAGCAAAATTTATAAAAAAACAGAAGACTTCAAAATTCTGTCTGCAATAGAACATCTTACACCTGAACTCTTTCAAAAAATAAAGGGTGTTAGAAAAAACATCTGTGCAAATGTAGATCTTTATTCAGGGCTTATATATGATTGCCTTGATATTCCGGAAGAACTTTACACTCCCATGTTTATGGCATCAAGAATTTCCGGGTGGTGTGCGCACAGAATAGAAGAAATTTGTTCAGGCAGTAAGATAATACGCCCCGCCTACAAAAGCGTATCTCTTAACAGAGATTATATAAAACTTTCAGCTCGTACCGGCGAATTAAAAGCCCCTGAATATATTCCGATTGAAGAAAGATATGCAAAAAAGGAGAAAAAATATGAATAGCGAAAACAAAAAATTTTTTAATATTTCAAGCATTCTTCTATTCATCTTCATTTTTTCTTCCCTATCCCTTCGACTTTATCAATATTTTACAATAATAGACACAAACTATACCGGTTTTTTCAAAAAAATTGACTGGAGTGTGCCCGTTTTCAGCACAATACTTGTTATTTCCTGCATTTTCTTTTTTGTACTTATGACAAGAACTGCCTATATGACCGCTTCAATGCCGGTTGTAAACAAAAACAATAAAATGAAGCTTGTTTCAATGTTTATGGCTGTCGGTATTCTCTATGACATAATTCTGATGCTCACAAAACTTACAGTTGCAATTCGCGGATATACAAGACTTCTTGAAATAAATTTTTTCACCTACCTGTTCTCTGAAGGACTTATTGCGGTAATTCTACAATGCATATGTGGTTTTTTAGCAGTAATTTTCTTTATATTGTATGCATTATCTTTCGGAGATGGAAAAAACGCTTTTTTCGGATATCGTTTCCTTGCACTTATGCCTCTTTTCTGGACAATGTTCAGACTGGTATATCGCTTTATGACAAAGATCGCTTTCATTGAAGTTTCAGAACTTATGCTTGAACTTTTTGCGTTGGCATTTATGATGATTTTCTTTATGAGTTTTGCAAGAATGGTTTCATCCATTCCGCAAAAGAACGATATGAGAAAAGCCGCCGCATTTGGAATTCCCGCCGCACTTCTCACTGCAGTAATAGGTCTTTCACGACTTATTGCAACTCTCGGCGGTAGAAAAGAGCTTTTACCCAATGGATTTGTTTTTTCACTTTCCGATTTATCCTTTGCAGCGTTTGCAGTTTCCTTTATAAGATTTCAGCTTTGTTATGGAAGACCGTTTTCCGAAGACGAAAGTATAATAACCGAAAAAAGTGAAATAACGGAGCAAAATAAAACTGACGACAGTTTTCTTTCAAATGATTAATTTAGAAAAGAAATTCAATCTTAGCACCACTTCCTCTAAAATTCTCGGCGGATTTTTATCTTCAAAAAATTTTCCAAGTGCAATTCTTATAACCGGAGGGAAAGAAAAAGACAGAGAAGCTCTTTCGATTTTTATAGCAAAGGCAATACTTTGTACTGATGACCATGTTCCGTGTGGAAAATGTCGTTCTTGTAAAAAAGCCGATGAAAGCAGCAATCCTGATATTCTTTTTTATGAAAAAGATAAAGATAGAAAAACCTTTTCAGTTGAAATATGTAAAAGAATAACATCAGATTCCATCATTCTTCCAAATGAATGTGACTACAAGGTTTCAATAATAAAAGATGCCGATCTTATGGAATCAAAAGCACAGAATTCTCTTTTAAAAACTCTTGAAGAACCGCCACAATTTGATTTTTTTATTTTAACTGCCAAAAACTGTTCAACAATAATCGACACAGTAAAATCAAGAGTTTGCATATTTGAGCTTTCAGACGGAGAAAAAACATTTACAAAATCAGAAATTGAAAGAGCGGAAGCCATTGCTGAGGCACTTATGCAAAAAAATGAATATGCTGTTCTTAAAAGCACTCTCGGCTTTAAAACTTCAAGAGAATTTTTCCAAAATGTCATTGACTGTCTTTGTGAAATTTTTGCAGATAGTTTAAAAATAAAATTCGGTTCCGCCGACAATCTTTATAAAACCTCACAACAGCTTTCAAAAGTTTTTTCAAAAAAACAGCTTTATACGCTTTTTGAAAAAGGTACTGAGATAAGCGGCGCCTGCCAAAGAAACGGCAATATAAATTTGCTTATAAACTTTACCGTAAGTTCGCTTTCAGATTGTATTAAAAGCGCATAAAATGGAGATAATATGATAGAAATAATCGGAGTTAATTTTTCAAGAGGCGGCAAAGTATATTACTTTGATCCCGCAGATAAAAAATATAATCTCGGCGACTATATAGTTGTTGAAACTAAAAAAGGTACTGAATATGCACAGGTGGTAATTGAAAATCGCCTTGTTGAAGAAAGCTCTGTCATTATGCCGCTTAAACCCGTAAAGGAAATTGCAGACCCTGAAAAAGTAAAAAATTATGAAAAGAACCGTGAATTTGAACCGCAAGCAAAAAAAACATGTGAGCAAAAAATCAAAGAACACGGTCTTGATATGAATCTTATCGACGCACAATATGCTTATGACGGTAACAAAATAATATTTTACTACACCGCTCCGGGAAGAGTTGATTTCAGAGAACTTGTAAAAGATTTGGCAGGCACCTTTAAAATGCGAATAGAACTTTTTCAAGTCGGCGAACGTGAAAAAGCACGCATAGTGGGCGGATATGGAGTATGTGGCAGACAATACTGCTGCAAAACATTTTTAAAATCATTTGCTACGGTAAATCTTAAATCCGCAAAGCTCCAAGGACTTGCCTACAACAATGAAAAGCTTACCGGCCCTTGCGGAAGATTAATGTGTTGTTTAAAATTTGAAGAACCCGTTTACAATACATTGAAAAAGGTCATGCCCCCCATAAATTCTATAGTGGAAACACCCGAAGGCAAAGGCAAGGTAACAGGACAAAAACTTCTTCAGAACGAACTGACAATAAAATTATTTTCAAGAGATGAAGGCGCAGCTCCCGTGGTATTCAACACAAGAGATATAAAACTGATAAGTCGTCCCGATGAAAATAATTCATAACCAAGAGAGGTATATATGGCATTTATAGAAGTAAGAAATGTATCTAAAACTTACAGAATGGGCGATGTTGTAATAAAAGCCGTTGACGAAATGGGCTTCGGCATCGAAAAAGGTGAATTTGTTGTGGTACTAGGTCCTTCTGGTGCAGGGAAAACAACAATTTTAAATATTATAGGCGGTATGGATAAAGCCACCTCCGGCACGGTTTTTGTTGATAATGAGGAAATAACGAAATATAACGAAAAACAACTCGAAAATTTCAGAAGAGAAGGTGTGGGTTTTGTTTTTCAAGATTTTAGTCTTATTCCCGGACTTACAGCTATTGAAAATGTAAAACTTGCATCAGATCTTGTTAAATCAGGCCTTGATGCAAGAAACACTCTTATTGATGTAGGTCTCGGCAATCGTCTCGGCTCTTTTCCGTCTCAGCTTTCAGGCGGTGAACAGCAAAGAGTTGCCGTGGCAAGAGCTATTGTTAAAAAGCCAAAGGTTATTTTATGTGATGAACCGACAGGTGCTCTTGACTATATGACGGGAAAATCCGTTTTGGGTCTTTTGCGTGATACCTGCCGTGAGCACGGAATAACCGTAATTTTAATAACACACAACAATGCAATCGCTCCAATGGCGGATAAAATCATAAGTATTAAAAATGGAAGATGCGATAAGGTACTGAAAAATGAAAAGCCCGTATCTGCGGAATATCTTGAATGGTAATTGATAAATAATGAACAATAATCAGAACAAAAACAAAAAAGATGACAATTTCAGTTTTTTTGCCTCAAATAAAAATGAAAAGGTAAACTTATATAAACCTGCAGAAATGAAAATGCCTGTTGAGAAAAAAACGGAAAAAGTTTCTGAAAAACAAAAAAAGAAAGCAAAAATTCTTGAAAAAGAAAAAGCAAAGGCTGAAAAAATTTCACAAAAAAAAGCTGAAAAAGAACAAAAAAAATTAGAAAAAGAAGCTTTATTAAAACAAAAGACTGAAAATAAAAAAAAGATTCTTGTCAAAAAGGCTGAAGAAAAAAATACTAAGGAACTTTCAAAAAAATCCATAGAAGAAAAAAATACAAAACCTTCTCCAGTTTCTAAAAATTCTTCAGAGTACAGACAGGATAAAAGTAACTTGTTGACAAAAGAAAATGAGAATACTTTTTTTAAAAATCTATTCAGAACTGAAAATTCTTCAGCAGAGCAAAAAAATACAACAGAAAATAAAAAAGTTAATATACAACAATCGCCGAAAATCCCTCAGAAAGAAAATGAGGACAATGCTTGGCACTCACTTTTCACGGAAACTAAAAATTCATCTGTAAAAAACAACAAAGATAATAAACCATCTCAACTTTCAGGCTTTTTTGAAAACGAAGACGTGAACAAGTCCTCGGAAAAAATAAAAATTTCTGAAAAACAATCATCTGAAAAATCACAAAAATCAACTGTATCCTCTAAAAATAAAAATACCATAAAGAAAAAAGAAAAAAAATCAAACGGAACTTCAAATAAAATTACCGTTAAAAACACAGATATTTCCGCCTCAAAAACTCAAGCAACATCTGTTGTGCCAACTGTAAGTTCTTCAATTTTCAATTCAAATCATTCTGAAAAATCGGAAAAAGAACTGATAAAACAGGCAAAAACGGAAATAAAGCTCGACAATGCAAAAAACAAAACAAATAAAAAAGCAATAAAGGCGGAAGCTCAGAAAAGGCTTAAAGAAGAAAATAAAAAAAAGAAAATAAGTAAAAAGCAAAAACCCGGAGTTGTCCTTTCAAAAGATTTTAAAAGTACTGCAAAACGTTCTTTTGGGAGACTTTTCGCCATTGCTCTCACCATTTTTTTAGGAGTCGGATTTTTTGCAGGGATACGCTCTGCTCAACCCACAATGAGAAAATCCGCCGATAAACAATATGATCGTGAAAACATTGCAGATATTCTTATTTATGGATCTCTCGGCACTACCGATAAAGATATTGCCGCCATTAAGGATGTCCGCGGAGTTGAAAATGCAGAGGGCTTTTTTGAAAATGACTACCTCTGTTATACGGGAGGTTCCGATAACGTTGTAAAAGTCATGAGCATAAGTTCTGAAATCAATCTTTTCAGTCTTATTGAAGGGCAGGCTCCTCAATCTAATGACGAATGTATTGTAGACAGAGATTTTCTCAATAAAACAGGTCTTAAACTCGGAGATGTACTTGTCCTTACCACAGGAACGGATAAACAGACAACCGAAACTCTTGCTACCGACCAGTTTAAAATAACCGGAATATGTACAAGTTCAAGATACTTAAACTCAGAAAGGGGTACGTCTGCACTCGGTACAGGTGTAGTAGATGGTTATATAGGAATTCCCAAAGGTGCATTCACAAGCGAAACATATACCGGTCTTGCCGTAACAGTCAAGGATGCAAAGTCTCTTACCGCTTTTACAAAGGAATATGACAAACATATTTTAACCGTCAAAAAAAATATTGAAGAAATTAAAGAAGATCGTTGTAATGTGCGCTATGCCGAATATCGTGAGGCGGCAAATAAATACATAGACAAAGCCACCGTACGTTATAATGAAAGTAAAGACAGTTCTCTTGCCGAACTTGCAAAGGAATATACCGAGGTTTTGAATGCACAATCCGCATATACCACAAAGCAAACTGAACTTGAAACTGCAAAATTGACCTATGAAAATGCAAGACTACTTTTAAGTTCCAACTCCGCAGAGCGTTCAGAACAGCAAAAAAAGCTTGCATCCGCTAAAAACGATTTAAAAGGTATTCAGGCGGAATATAACAAAGCGCAAGCTGAAGTTGCGGGAATTTCAACAAAACTTGCAGAAAGATATAAAAAGATTTTCGGCTTAGATTTTAAGACTGAAGAATTTAAAGGAATTATATCAGAAATTAACACTCTTAATAAAGAACTTGAAACCGCCAATGAAAAAGCCGCTTCAATCAAAGCTACTCTCGACAAAGCTCAAGCGCTTGTAGATCAATTTGAAACCACTCTCGGCCTTAACCAAACGGCAGAGGAGGCTACAAAAATCATCACGCAATTTCCTTCAAGAATAACCGCTCTTGAACTGGAAGTTTCAGCAGCAAAAACAGAATATGAAAACAAAAATACAAATTATGAAAAATCAAAAGTTGAGCTTGCCGACAAGCTTACAGAGGATGAACAGGTTCTGGAAAATACAAAAGAACAGATTCTTAATGTATCAGTTCCAAACTGGAGCATAACTGACCGATCTCACTATAATTCCTATGTATCATTTGGAAATGATACCGCCGCCGTCGGCGTTCTCGGGATTTTATTTCCACTCATCTTTTTCCTTACGGCAGTTGCACTGATAACTGCGGTTATGACAAGAACAGTTGATGAAAAACGTCGTGAAATAGGTATTTTAAAAGCGATGGGATACCACAAAAAAGAAATCGAAAGAAATTATATAAAATATTCCCTGCTTCCAACCGCTCTTGGTGCAGTTTTAGGTTCGATTTCAGGCGAGGCTGTTCTGCCCTACCTTATAGTTAAAGCCTATAACATGAATTATCTTAATTTGCGATATAACGAAATTTCAGCAGATATAATAATCGCTTTGATTTCTGTTACAGGCTCAATTGCCGCAGTAATTTTAGGTACACACTTTGCCGTTTCAAAAACTCTAAAAATGCCCGCATCCTCTCTTTTGCGGCCTAAAGACCAAAAAAAGAACAGACACATTTTTCTTGAAAAAATTAATCCTATATGGAAACATCTAAACTTCAAAAGCCGTGCTGCATGTCGAAATATGTTCCGTTCAGGCGGAAGAGTATGGTCAAATATTATAGGCATTGCAGTATGCACCGCACTTTTAATGTCAGCTTTTGGAATTAACGATTCCATATCACTTGTTGCTGAAAGACAGTATGGACAAATTCATAAATATCAAGCTGTCGTCAACATTGATCAAAATGCTTCACGAACTCAAAAGCGCACAGCTCTTGACAAGCTTTCTCAGACTGCAGGTGTTTCAGAATATTTACAAGCTTATCGCTCTTCAATCTATATAAGTAGCAACAACGGTGAAGAAAACACTTATATCATGGTTCCACAAGATACTGAAAGACTGAAAGATTATATAAGCCTTATCTCAGAAAACAGCAATGCCATGTTTGATTTGAATGATAACGGTATTTTGATCTCACAAAAACTTGCACAAAAGCTTAAAGTTAAAGTCGGAGATGAAGTATCTTTTAAAACCGGTCTTCAAAGTGAACCCACAGGCAATGTTAAAATTGCAGGCATAGTCAAAAACTATGTATATGACTACTGCTATATGACACCTAATATCTATAAACAGCTTTTTAATATTTCAGCAAGTCTTAATGCCGTACTTATTAAAACGGATAATTCTGTTCCCGATGATGTTCTGAAACATCAGTTTATGTCGGCAGAAGGGGTTGAAACCATAACTATGCAGAGTGAGGGTAAGGCGCAGCTTTTAAAAATGGTGACAAGCCTTCGTTATGTAATCATCACGCTTGCCGCAGCAGCCGTACTTTTGACTGCAGTTGCGCTGTATGCCCTAAATGACCTTAACACTACGGGACGCAAGAGAGATATTGCGGTACTTAAAATGCTCGGCTTCAGCCAGAAGCAAACGGCAACCTTCCTTTTCAGAGAAAATATCTTCTTTGCATTTGTCGGTATTATTTTAGGACTTGCGGGCGGTTTCGGGCTGCACATTGCCGTAATGAAAACGCTTGAAACTCCTAATATTATGTTCGGCTACGATTTGCGCTTCTTCTCTTATCTGCTTTCAATCACGGTAACGGTAATTATTGTTGTGTTTGTAAATGAAATATCCAAATACAAAATTCATAAAACCGATCCTATAGCCGTTTTAAAAAGTCCGGAATAATATAAATCAATAAAAGCTCTGACTCATTGTCAGAGCTTTTTTTTATTAAAATAAAAAACTGTCATACCATGCCAATCATGTTGGCTTTTATCTATAATTTGAATCATCATTTATATACTGCTTCAATCGTTTTAATTTATTTTTTATTTTTTGTCTTTTTCTCATAATTTTGAATTTTTTATATTTTAAAATTTCAAAAAATCGAAGTTTTATTTATGTTTTTTTAATATCCATATATAAATTTGTTCAATGTATCGATTTATCGCTTTAATGTGTAAAAACCACTTTAAAAAATATGCATTATATGATAATATTAATATTCTAAATATTAAGGAAGTGAAAAAGATGAATATCGCCGTAATGGGTTATGGAACCGTCGGCTCGGGCGTGGTTGAAGTCATCGACAAAAATCACAAAAGCATTGTAAAAAAGAGCGGACAGGACGATATTAAAGTAAAATATATTCTTGACAGAAGAGATTTTCCAATGGATCCTCACAACACCGCCTTTACCAAGAATTTTAACGATATCTTAGAGGATGACAGCATCAAAGTTGTAGTGGAAACCATGGGTGGCGTTCACCCCGCCTTTGAATTTGAATCAGAACTTTTAAAACGCGGTAAAAGTGTTTGTACAAGCAATAAGGAGCTTGTTGCCGCAAAAGGAGATGAACTTTTAAGGCTTGCAGAGGAAAACAACTGCAATTTTCTTTTTGAAGCCTCTGTAGGTGGAGGAATTCCGATAATAAGACCGATTTCACAATGTCTTGCAGCAAATGAGATTGATGAAATTGCAGGTATTTTAAACGGCACTACAAACTTTATTTTAACAATGATGATTGAAAATGGTATGACATTTGAACAAGCGCTTTCTCTTGCACAGGAAAACGGCTATGCAGAAAAAGATCCTACTGCAGATATTGAAGGACTTGATGCACAAAGAAAAATAAGTATCTTATCCTCTCTTTGCTTTGGTCATCAAGTTGACCCTAATACAGTCTATACTGAAGGTATTACTAAAATAACCTCTGAAGATGTTGATTATGCAGAAAACTGTGATTCAGTTATAAAGCTTATAGGAAGAGCAAAAAGACTTAAAAGCAAGAAAATTTCTGCTATGGTAAGTCCATGCTTTATATCAAAAAGCAGTCAACTTGCCAATGTTAAAGATGTTTTTAATGCAATTTTAGTTAGAGGAAACGCCATAGGAGATGTTATCTTCTATGGACAGGGTGCAGGAAAGCTTCCTACCGCTTCAGCAGTTGTTGCAGACGTTATTGACTGTGCAAAACATCTTGAAAGACATAAGCTTTTCGGCTGGGGAAAAGAACTTACAGACTATGTCGTTCCACATACCGATATAAACTCGAAGCTATATGTAAGAGCAAATTCAAAGGATGTGGATATTAATAATAAACTTAAAAGCATTTTTGGCGACTTGCAATTTCTATCAAGAAAAAATCAGCCGACTTATGAAATCGCTTTTATCACTCCTGTTGATACGGAAAAATGCTTGGTTGACAAGCTTTCTTCAATTAAAGAATTGGAAATATTAAATACAATCAGAGTTTTAGAGTTTTAGAGTTTTAAGAGGTTTTTATGGCACTGATAGTTCAAAAATTCGGCGGATCATCTGTTAAAGATAAAGACAGCCTTATGAGAGTAGCCGAAATAATTAAAGATACAAAATTGGCGGGAAATGATGTTGCGGTGGTTGTTTCCGCTCAAGGTGATACCACAGATATTTTAATTGAAAAAGCTCATGAAATTTCAAAAGCTCCTTCAAAAAGAGAACTGGATCAACTAATGGCTGCTGGAGAACAAATTTCCATTTCACTACTTGCAATGGCTCTTGAAAAACTTGGAGTGCATGCCATTTCACTTTTAGGCTGGCAAGCGGGATTTTCTACAAGTTCCGCCTATGGTGCAGCAAGAATAAGAAATATTAAACCGGACAGAATGAGAGCAGAACTTGACAAAGGAAATGTTATCATTATTGCAGGATTTCAAGGTATAAATAAATATGAGGATTTAACTACACTGGGCAGAGGCGGATCCGATACATCTGCCGTTGCAATTGCAGCAGCTCTTCGTGCTGACAAATGTCAAATTTTCACTGATGTTGAAGGCGTTTATACCGCAGATCCTAGAAAAATTCAAAATGCGAAAAAACTTAAAGAAATAACCTATGATGAAATGCTGGAACTGGCAACACTTGGAGCACAGGTTTTAAACAACCGTTCGGTTGAAATGGCAAAAAAATTCAATGTTGAACTTGAGGTTCTTTCAAGTATTATAAAAACTGACGGCACCATAGTTAAGGAGGTTGCTAAAATGGAAAAAATGTTAATAAGAGGCGTTACAAAAGACAATGCAGTTACAAGAATATCGGTAACCGGTGTTCCAAATAGTCCAGGTATTGCCTATAAACTTTTTTCAAAACTTGCATACAAAAAGGTTAATGTCGATGTTATTTTACAATCTGTTGGCAGAAATGACACAAAAGATATAAGTTTTACCGTATCTTCGGATAATACAGATTTAGCCATTGACGCTGTAAATGAAACTTTTGATTTAAGCAATGAACAACTTAAAATTGACACTGATGTTGCAAAAGTATCAGTCGTCGGTGCAGGTATGGAGAGTCATCCCGGAACTGCTGCAACAATGTTCAGAGCGCTTTATGAAAGTGGTGTAAACATTGATATGATTTCCACATCTGAAATTAAAATTTCCGTGCTTATTAAAAAAGATGAAGCCGATAGAGCAGTTGCTGCAGTTCATAGAGCCTTTTTCCCTGAAAATCCACAATATCAGTAATTCAACAAATCTTTTATATTCTCATTAAAGGAATGGCAAATACCATTCCTTTTTATTTTAATTAAATACTTTCTATTCTAATATAATATCGCTCTAATAAAAAATAAAAGCTTTTATATTAACTTTTCAATTTGCTTTTAATATCCTATATTTCCTTTTAAAAAAATTTTTAAAAGAAAAAAACACGCACTAAATTGTGCGTGTTTTTATTTTTAAAAATCAGTCGTCATTCTTCTTTTTCTTGGTAAGAACAAGTGCAATACCTGAAACAACCGCTACCGTAGAAAGAGCATAAAGTGATACATCACCAGTTTTTATATTTTTAAAGGATTTATCCTTTGAAGAACTCTTTGATTGATTATTTCCGGTTTTTGAAGAACCTCCGGGTGTGGAACTTCCGCCACCCATTCCCAATAAACCTTTTACTTTGTCAAGTATTCCACCAAGGCCTCCACCAAGACCACCTGCAATACCCGGCAAATTTGGAAGATTCGGAAGACCAGGCATTTTTGCACGACTTAAAGCGTTGGCAATGCTCGAACGAATTGAGGAAAACAGCTCAGCAAAAGCCTTAGAAAGTCTGCTTGCAACCTGTGGAAGTGCTGAAAGCATTTGCGCAATATCAGATGCACTAAAGTTTCCATCATTCGGTGAAAGTTTACCTATAAAAGCTTTAAGCTTTTCAAGAATATCGTTAGGAAGTGTTGCTCCTCCATTATTAAAATTCAAACCGCCTTCAGGAAGCTGATTTTGAAGCATTTGCTTAATCATATCACCATATCCGCCACTTACAAGTGCTTTCAATACAGGGGGAAGAAGTTTAACTATTTCTTTAGCATCTTTTCCATCCTGAATAGCCTGAATAATTGGCTGTATTGCGCTGCTTAACGGATCAAGCTGTGTGCTCTTATATATAGCAACAAGTGAAACATCTTTTGTAATTTTAATATTTGTAGCGTCTGATGTAGTTCCTTTTATTGCCCAATGTGAAAATTCAAATCCTTCTTTTTCAGGTGCGGCAACAGTAGCCGAAGCACCACTAGATTTACCTACTATGGTTCCGCTTGATACGGAAACTGTCGCTATAACCGTTGTTCCATCTTCCTTATAAAATGTTGCAGTCGGTTTTTTAGAATAAACAGATTCTGCAACAATACCGGATTTCAAAACAAATGCATTACCTTCATCTGAACATGGATTTCCTTCCGCATCAAAATCGGCTTTTCCATCTTCATTTATATCTACACCAAAGAAATCATATCCAGGTCTATTTGCAAAATAATCTTTTGAGAGTTTTTTGCCAAGATCCTGACCTTTCAATCCATAGCCCAAATTACCTTCAATTTGAGAATCATAAGTATTTGTTGCAGTATAACCATTAATGGTTGCATTAAAATTAGTCTGATAGTTTGCAAAAATATCTATAGAAAATTTTGTCTCGTCATTTACATCTTGCGTAGCATCATATTTTGCCAATTCTTCATTTGCAGAATTTAAAACCTTGATTTGACCGTTTTCTGCAACATAGCTATAGTCCGTTGCCCAAAGGAAATCCTTGTTTTCAGAAGAATCAAGCTTGTAATAATCATATAAAGAATATGTCGGTGCTCCGCTTACATTCTTTGAATATCCTGATATATCAACAGGTTTGCTTATCGCTATTTTTGTTCCTTCTGTTAAAGATATGGAATTCACTGTATTTACAGCTTCACCCGTTTCTTTAACATAGTTTACATTTATAGTATATCTGATGTTACCGGGCTGATGATCTTTAATAGAATCAATAATCTTACCTATATAGACATATCTGCTATCGGTTGTTTCAACTAAGCTTAAACGGCCGTCACCTTTTTGAACATGGCTTGTTTCCGCTTTAGAAGTAAAAGTGAAATATTTTTCTTTATCTGAATTGCTTTTATACCATGTTCCCATAGCATTAGCAAATGCTTCACCTACAGAACCCGGTTGATTTTCATTTAAAACATCTGCAGCAACCTTTGCACATTCCTTTAAAAATTCAGGAGTGAAGTTTTCCGCAGTTACAGTATAATCCTTGAGTTTGGGCAAATTGTCATTTGAGTTTTCCCCATAAGAATTAAAATCTTCAACAATCTGATTTAAAAATCTTGTATGGCCAAAACCCGTTTCATTTTTAGAAGTGTTAAGTAAGAACTGACCCACAGCATAACCATAGTCCGTTCCCACGTAATAAGAATTTGCCAAAATTGTATAAAGATCCTTATTGTTTTGACTGGGATTTGTTTTAGGCACAAAGGTTGTATAGGTCTTAATAATGGATGCTGCAACCTCTTGTTTTACTTTCCCTTCAGGAGTACTGTCAAGAGTACTATATGCTGTAGAAGCCTTAATTAAAGCCCTTGCCTGATCAAGTGTTTTGTTCGTATTTGCAAGATCTGCCGAATAAAGAGTATTCGGGAAAGCTGCAAATGCCGGAACACAAATTCCGATCAACATAACAATTGAAAGAAGTATAGAAACAACTTTCCTGTTCAATGCTTTTTTCATACGTCTCCCTCTTTTTTTAGATAAAATACTTGATAATTCATTTATGATTATATTAGATAAAAAAAGCTTTGTCAACCATAAGTTCTAAAATATCATAGTTTTAACAGCTCTTTTTCATACATTTGACAAATAGAATACAATAAAAATATTACACTTTATTTAAACTGTATTTTAGATACTATGTCATCAGTATAATCTTTATCAATTTTATCAGTTACAAAAATAATGGAATATGCATTACCTTTATACTCAAAAAAGTATACTTTCATTTGATATGCCGGATTTGTTTTATCTGCACCCTTTTTATCTGTGAAAGATTCTTCCGAAAAATTTGAATCGAAAGTTCTTATTTTCTTATCGGTCTTTACTGAAGATTCTTCCTCCACAGGATTATTTTTAGCAGATTTCAAATAAAGGTTTACCGCATCATCCATAGTAGAATTTTTATAAGAACGGATTACCACACTATATTTATCACTTTTAAAATCATTTCCGTTCTCTTGACCCGCTGCCCTTGAATTTTTAAACCCTTTAGGCAATTCTATTTTTATGTCAATTGTTTCAAATATATTTCCACCCAAGCTGGCAGCCGCACCCTCAACATATTCTGTTGCCGGAGTTTTATCGGGATATGTTGGTGTTTTTCCATTTTTATCGGTAATCGTAACAGCATATTTACCTTCAGCATTTGTCAAAGGTTGACCTGATTTATCAATAAGATATTTTTGTTTATCCCCTCTATCATTCGTAAAAGTATTTTTATTATGTTTAACAATAAAAATCGTTGTAACAATCGCAGCAATTACTATAATGCCTGATATAACAGCAATAAAAATATTTTTCTTTTTCATCAAATTCCTCATATATATATTTTTTATTATTATAACAAATCAAAAACACTATGTAAATTAAAATTAAAACACGGGCATTTCAGCCCGTGTTTATCAAGTTTTTATTATCTTACGCCGTACCAGCCTATACCCTCATCTTTCCAGCCAAGGCTCACAAGATGATTCTTTTCATGCACGTTTTTGGTGAAGTTGTGAGAACCGGCAACTGCATTCGGATTATACTGGCGATGAATTGCAACTCCATAAGTATCACTGCTGTACCAGCCTATGCCCTCATCTCTCCAGCCTAATTTTACAAGATGGTTTTTCTCTTTAAGGCTTGTTGTATAGTGATGATCTCCCGCATTGGGATTATATACTCTATAAACCGGAGTGCCCGATACGTTAGGCGCATACCAACCGATACCTTCATAATTCCAACCGGCCTTTATAAGATTATCTTTTTCAGCAACATTCGCAGTATAGAAATGCTCTCCGCTGTTAGGATTGTACATACGGTGCATTGCAACTTCTTTTACAACATAAATATTGAATGCGGTATTCTTTCCGCCATAAGAAACTCTAACAGCCTGTTTTCCTTCCATCTTCATATCAGGAGAACCTGTGGTAAAGCCTGTTATAAGTTCTTCAACACCGTTATTATAGCATGCATAAACCTTTATCTTGGAAGTATCAAATTTTTCACCCGGCTTATATACGGTTTTGGACGCGGAAGAATCAACCTTTATACCTGAAAGTTTCTTAACATCAACACGAATTTCATATGTTGTTGTTTTACCCATATAAGTAACAGTTACAGTTTTTCTGCCAACTTTAGATGTATTGGGAACCGTTGTTGTAAAGCCTGTTGTCACTTTTTTGGTGCTTCCATCCGAATATTTTGCAGTAAGCTCAAGTCCATCGGTTGTAAATTTATCATTTACAAAATATTTTGTTTTTGGATACTTTGAAATCTTAATGCCTGTAATAAACGGTTCTGTAACTTTTATTTTTGTTTGTGTAGACTTTCCTTCATAAGAAACCGTTATTCTTTGTATTCCGGTTTTACTTGTATCGGCATCAGATACTTCAAATCCGTCAAAATCCGGATTCTTAAAATCTCTTGTGTTTATAGTCTGTGTAATATTCTTTTTGCCAGCTGCCGCTTCAGGTGAATTAGGATAATATTCGGCATCAATTGTAATTCCGCTCGGATCAAAAGGTTGTCCTACAGTATAGGCATCCTGAACCGACTTTCTATTAACGGAAATGCTCTTTAAATCAAGAGCGACAAAAGGAATACCGTTCTTTACAGCGTAAAATTTAGGATCGGTATCTTCAAATCCATATATTGTAAATCCTTTTCCAACTCCTGAAAAAGCTTTGAGTCCATAATTTGCCATAGGAACATTGGTTATCTCTCCGCCTTTCAATAAAGCTCCTACAAAACCTTCTCCTACAGAAAGAAAAACATTCTTTTTCTGAGCCGTATTTTTAGTTAATACAAAAAGCTTTTTCAATGATGCACAATCTTCAAACGCACTTCCGCCTAAAGTAATTACATTTTCAGGAAGTACCAAAGTAGAACCTAAACTTGAGCAACCTTTAAAAGCACCCTTATTTACAGCTACAAGTGATTCCCCACCTATAATCGATGCATCGGACGGTATTGTAACTTTACCTTTAACTTCTTTATCCGAAACCGCTACATAGTCCGGAATATCTACTGCATATGTTCCATCTTCATTCACAAGCGGTCTCAAATTTTTCAATGAAGAGCAACCGTTAAATGCATCTTTATCAATAACCTTAACTTTGGAATAAATGAAAACGGTTTCTAAAGATGTGCAGTTCATAAACACACCTTCATTTAAAACGCCCAACTCAGTCGGAAGATCAACTTTTTTCAAAGCCGAACCTTTAAACGCAAATTTACCTATTTCCATTAAATAAACGGGAAGTTTCAATTCACTGAGTGCTGTGCAATCGGCAAAAGCATAATCACCTATATTTGAAACAGTATCCGGAAGGTCAACATTGCTGAGAGATGAACAACCCTCAAAGGTATTGTTCATAATCTTTGTAATTCCATTGGGAATAGAAATCTTTGAAAGCTTGCTGTCACCTCTAAATGCATATTCGCCTATATCGGTAAGTGCCGTTGAACCGTCGGCATTCTTCAAAAACTCAACGGTTGTAAGAGCCTCCATATTAGAAAACGCATACTTTCCAATCTTCTTAATGCTCGCGGGAATTGTGATCTTTGTAACCTTTGAAAGACCGAAAGATGAATCGTGCCCCACATCGGTTACATTGAAAACACCTGTATCCTTTGCCTTGACGGTTGTAGGAATTGTAAGTTCCGTTTCATCTCCAAGATAATCTTTTAAAATTACCTCTTCATCAGGCGTGCCCTCGCCTATAACTTCAAACTTCCATTTTCCGTCAACATCCGTCTTCCAGTCGGAAAAATCGCTTGCAGATGACAAAAGTGTCGCAAACGGAAAAAGCGAAAGTACCATAAGCACTGAAAGCAAAACGCTTATGACCTTCCTCGATTTAATATTGGTTAAATTCATGGGTATTCCCCCTTAGCATAATTTCACAATAATTATATAGATGATATTACATTTTGTCAACAATATTTCCATTTGAAAATATTTATTAATAAAATTGTTTATTTATTCATATTTTATGTGTATGTTTTAGTTTTAGTATACACCGTCGATAACAAATTGCTCATAAAAATTATATTCATATCTTTTTATTTGTTGCATTTTACATTATATGTGTTATTATTCTAATTAAATACAAATAAAATTTTATCACATAAACTTAAGAGGCCTTTTATGTTAAAGAAAATTTTGAGTCTGTTTTTATCTGTCATTCTCATCTGCACATTGCTTATTCCGATAATTGCCAAGGCCAATTCGGAATATAATCCCGTCCTTTTTATCGGCGGAATATTCGAATTTGATTTCACAAAAGAAAACGGTACTTCCGCACCTGGAGTATTTCCAATTTCCGCAGAAAACATAAGTTCCGCATTAAAAGATTCAATTCCGGCAATCAAAGCTCTAATAAATAACAATTATGAAGCCTTTACCAAAGGATTGAACAATCCTTTGGTCGATCTTTTTTCAAGTATCGCCTGTAATTTTGATGGAAGCATAGCCGATAATTCCGTTCATCTTATAGGAAGAGATACATATATGAACAGTCGCACATTTCACACAAAAGAAAAAACCGACAAAGACATCTGGATGTATCACAGTGTCGCTGAAATAGGTATAGATACCGTTATGGCAAAATACGCCTTAAAAAACAGAGATATAATTTATCCTATAATAAATAAAGTAGGAAGCGACAACACCTATGTATACGGACTTGACTGGAGAATGCCGATGGAGTGGTTTGCAGATGATCTCGCAGACCAAATAAACTATATTTCAAAAAAAACAGGCAGAAAAGTTTCTGTCGCAGCACACTCAATGGGAGGATCCGCACTCTCAAGTTACATTATGAAGTACGGTACAAGCAAGCTTTCGCATATCACATACATTCACTCCGCTTTCTTTGGAGTAAATTATTTCGGTGATTTATATTCAGGAAAATGTGATATTGATGCACAAGGACTTCTGAATATGATAACCTCCACTATGGGAACTTCGATAATTTCAGATATTTTAGGAACTTCTCCTCTTTTCAAGCAGGCCGTTCCTTATATTCAAAAATATATAAATACTGAAGATCCCGTACTTGCGGAATATGAAAATATTTTCGGTCATACGCCAACTTATTTCGATCGGCTTATGGTGGAATATTTCCTCCCCTATTTTTGCAATAATCCTGCACTTTTCGCTTTTGTAAAAGCAGACCGCTTTGACGAATGCAAAACATATATAAAAAAAGCAATGGCAGTTGCACAAAAAAAGAACTTAGGTTTATCCGACTTTAAAATTGCTTTAAACTGGGCAAGCTTTGAAAATAAAATAGACTTCTATCAGAATAAAAACCACTCTGCCAGAAAAGGCACTTCACACAAAACACTCTCACAAATTTTGCTTGAAGCTGAAAAAAAAGGTGTTATAATATCAATTTTTTCTGGATATAATCGTGCATTTATAGCAATAGGTGAAAGTGCAAAACTTCATTCCGACGGAGTTATAGACACAAAAGGAACATCTGCAGGTGCAACAATCGCTAACTTTAATGAACAACTTCCTGAAGATTACATGCCCAAAGGAAAACTGAAATATATTTCTCCGGACGGGGTAATAGATGCATCAACCTGTCTTTTTCCCGACCATACTTTCTTTACCAAGAATCTAGATCACAATCAATTTGACAACATAAACGGTTGTTGTGATCTTTGGGTCTATGCAATAACAGCACCTGAAAAATTCTGTATAAATGAAATTATTCGGGATGCGGATATCGGCGGCGGAAAGGTTACAACAATTGATGCTGCACAATTCAGAATAAACAATCATATATCTAAAACCACTCTTCCGCTTAAAAACATTTTAGGTGATGTCAACCTTGACGGCACACTTGACCTTACCGATGCAAGACTTATTTTAAGACATGAAAAAGGGCTTGTTTCACTTGCACCATGGAAAATCCGTGAGGGTGATATAAATAAAAACGGCAACACGACATCTGAAGACGCGCAAATGCTTGTTGAAGCCATTGCAAGAGCAAAATTAAATGATACAAAGGATATTTCCGAAAAGCTTGAAGATGTGCTTAAAGGCAAGCCCGCCAAAAAGCCTGCCGAAGAAAATACAAAGTCGACAGAAAACGGCGGTACGGTACCTGCCGCAGATCCGTCAAAAATTCTTAATACTGTAAAAAACACCTTTTCGGGAATAGGCGATAAAATCAAGGGACTTCTGGGAAAATAAAGACTTATAAAAAATACGGCTCCATTATAGAGCCGTATTTTATTTTTACTTACGCTTTATTTTCAGAGCCCAGAACATTTAAAATCTTATGTTCAACAAGCGCCTGAACGGCATCTCTTGCCGGAACAAGATACTGTCTCGGGTCAAAATCACCAGGTTTATCATTAAAGTGCTTTCTTATTGCACCCGTCATTGCAATGCGGATGTCGGAATCAACATTGATTTTACAAACCGCCATTGATGAAGCTTCACGAAGCATTTCATCGGGAATTCCTATTGCGTCGGGCATTACGCCGCCGTTATCGGTAACAATTTTGACCGAATCCTGATAAACTGAGGATGCACCGTGAAGAACAATCGGAAATCCGGGGAGCTCCTCTTCAACCTTTTTAAGAATATCAAAACGAAGCTGCGGATTCTGACCGGGCTTGAACTTATATGCACCGTGAGAAGTTCCAATAGCTATTGCAAGGCTGTCAACACCGGTTCTGGACTGAAAATCCAAAACCTCCTCAGGCTTTGTAAAGGAAGCATTTTCAGCATCAACCGCAACATCATCCTCTATTCCCGCCAAGGTACCGAGTTCACCCTCAACAACAACACCATGAGCGTGTGCATATTCCACAACCTGTCTTGTAAGAGCGATATTCTCTTCATAAGGGAGTGAAGAACCGTCAATCATAACGCTGGTAAAGCCGCCGTCAATACAGGATTTACAGGTTTCAAAATCAGGACCGTGATCAAGATGAAGAGCTATAGGAAGACCTGTTTCCTCAGCCGCCGCTTTTACCATTGCCACAAGATAGGAATGGCTTGCATACTTCCTTGCACCCGAGCTGCACTGGAGTATAACCGGCGAATTGTGCTTTTGACAGGCACGGGTAATTCCCTGAATTATTTCCATATTGTTCACATTGAAAGCACCTATTGAATAACGTCCTTCATAAGCCTTTCTGAACATTTCTTTTGTTGTTACAAGAGGCATAATAAAATCTCCTTTAAATCTCTTTAATACATATAGATTATATAACATTGCCAAAATACTGTCAATTTTTAAGCGTTAAAAAGACTATATTAAAAAACAAAAACTCAAACAGCTGAATAATGCACAGATAAAAAAAGAATGATAAAAATCATTCCTTTTTATATTATTAAATTCATTTAGCATAAAATGCAATTCCCTCATCTCTCCAGCCGGCTGCCACAAGCTGATTTTTTTCATTTTCATCTTTTGTATAGTGATGAACTCCCTTAAGCCCCTTTTTACAATAAAGTCTGTAAACAGGCGTTTCATAATCGGACTTGCTGTATGCACTGTATTCAATCCTTTTCCAGAATTTGCTTTTATTTAAAATAATAAACTCATCTACAACATTTGTATAGACACGGTCTTTTGTAAGTGTATTTTCAAATTGATATACATCGGCTTCTCTGCCTGGTCCAAACTTTTCTTCAGTTTTATTTGTATTTTGTATCTCTTTTTCAGCTTCTTTGCTTCTGTCAGACATCTCCTTTAAGGTAATATAGCCCGTGTTCGTTGCCAGCTGCCAGCCCGTGCCCTCATCCTTATAGCCTTTTTTTATAAGTCTGTCTCTTTCGGTCATAAATCTTGTAAACACATACCTTCCGCTTTTCGGGTTATACAGTCTGTAAAACGGTATTTCTTCAACGGAGTTTCCGTTTTTATCAACTACCTCTATTTCTATTTCACGGTATGGATATATCTCGGGAAACCCATTATATTTTAAATCAGGTCGTTTTTTTAAGATTTTTCTTGAGTAGTTTATATGATAGTGTTCTATTCTCTGTTTTCCGTATTCCTTCGCCGTGTATTTTCCGTCCTTTGAAAGAGTTAAAATATTTTGGTTTTGCCGTCTGTTGTGAAAAACTGCTTTGCCCTCGGGCTTTATGCCGTCAACCTCATTGAGAGTATATTGAAGCTGACCGCTTGTGCCTATGGGAACCTTGACATAGTAGCAATCCTGCCCCAAATCAACTACATTATCTCCCATTAAAGTTATGCATTGGGCTCCGCCTTTAAAAGTGGCGGCGTTTGCCATATATGACGTAAAAATAATTATACTTAATATAAAAGCGGTAATAATTGATATTTTTGTTTTAATCGTCTTTTTCATATCTTTCACCGTTTATTTATTAAAAATAATTTTGTCTTTCGACAATTTAATTATACCATTTTAAAATTTGTTTTCTATTGACAAAATATATAAAAAGCAAAAGATATTTTTTATCAAAAAGACAGCGAACGGCTTTTTCCGTTCGCTGTCTTTAATCAAGGCTTATATTCTATATCAGCCTAAAATTTCCTTTAAAATTTCCTGAACCTCTTTGCCGTTCGCCTTACCCTTGAGAGCCTTCATACACTGACCCATAATAAAGCCGAACGCCTGTGCCTTGCCCGATTTATATTCGGATACGCTCTTTTCATTTTCCGCAATAACCTTTTCAATCGCACCCCTTATTGCGCCCGTATCGGTTACCATTGAAAGAGAATTATCCTCAATATATCTTTCGGGATCAATATTTTCAGTAAAGACCTTTTCAAAGACCTTTTTAGCAACGCCTCTGTTAATTTTATTTTCCTTTAAAAGATTTATAATTTTACCAAGAGAAGATATATCAAAGCTCATATCCTCCGAAAGAACGGAATTATCCTTTAAAAGCTTCATAAGCTCCACAAGAATAAAGTTTGCGCACTCCCGTGGATCATTTGTAAGCTCAACCGTCTTTTCAAATACCTCAACAAGATATTTGTCGGCGCAAATTATATCAACATCCTTTGAGGGAAGCGCAAAATCTTTTATATACCTTGCTTTTTTCTGCACGGGAAGCTCGGGAAGAGCTTTTCTTATTTCCTTGATATATTCCTCTGAAATTTCAAGCGGAGGAATATCGGGTTCGGGGAAATACTTATAATCCTGTGCATCCTCCTTTGAACGCATTGCATAGGTAATACCCTTTGCGTCATCCCAACGGCGTGTTTCCTGAACAACCCTTCCGCCGTCCTCAATAAGCTCTATCTGTCTTTCACGCTCATAAGCAATTGCTCTTTCAATAGCTTTGAAGGAGTTGATGTTCTTCATTTCCGTTCTTGTGCCGAATTCCTTTGAACCCTTGGGGCGAACGGAAAGGTTGACATCGGCACGAAGCGAGCCCTCCTGCATTTTTCCGTCGGATACGCCAAGATACTGAAGAATTGCACGAAGATTTGTAAGATAGTTTATAACTTCGGCAGCCGTTCTGAAATCGGGCTCCGAAACAATTTCCAGAAGAGGAACTCCGCAGCGGTTATAGTCCACAAGCGTGCAATCCTCAAACTCATCATGAACAAGCTTGCCCGCATCCTCCTCCATATGAATTTCGTGAATGCCTATGAATTTCGGATTTCCGTTTTCATCCTCTATTTCCACCTTTCCATTTTGACAAATCGGTGCATAGAGCTGTGAAATCTGATACGCCTTCGGAAGATCGGGATAGAAATAATTTTTGCGGTCAAATTTATTATGCCTGTTTATTTCACAATTTGTTGCAAGACCCGTTTTCACGGCAAATTCAACAACCTTTTTATTAAGAACAGGCAGAGTTCCCGGCATACCCGAACAAACCTCACAAACATGAGTATTCGGTGCACCGCCAAATTCAGTGGTACAACCGCAAAATATCTTAGTTTTGGTTGAAAGCTCGGTATGAACCTCCAAACCCATTACGGTTTCCCATTCCATCAGTCCACCTCCGCATTTTTTTTATGTGAATCATTTACCGTTTCAAACGCTCTCACAGCGGAAAAAAGCTCCGCCTCAGCAAACGGTTTGCCTATAAGCTGTGCACCTATCGGATGATTTTCAGAAGAAAAACCGACAGGAAATGCAAGCGACGGAAGTCCGCTTATATTTATCATAACCGTATAAATATCGCCAAGATACATTTTAAGCGGATCGGTAAGGCTCTCCCCAAGTTTCGGTGCCGTTATGGGAGAAACGGGACCCAAAATCATATCATATTTTTCAAAAGCGTCATAAAAAGCCTTTTGAATAAGCGCTTTTGCCTTGAGAGCCTTATTATAATATGCATCATAATAGCCTGAGGAAAGCACAAAATTTCCAAGCATTATACGCTTTTTAACTTCCATTCCAAAGCCTTCGGAACGAGATTTAATATAAGTATCTCTCAGATTATTTGCGTTTTCACTTTTATATCCGTATTTTATTCCGTCATAGCGTGAAAGGTTTGAGCAAGCCTCGGCGCACGCAATTATGTAGTAGGCGGGAACGGCATACTTTACAATCGGCATTGAAAATTCCTCAACACTTGCTCCAAGTTCTTCAAAAAGCTTTTTAGCCTTTAAAATTTCAGCCTTTACCTGTTCATCAATTCCATTTGCAAGATAGTCGGACGGTATTCCTATTTTTTTGCCCTTTACATCTGCAGTCAACGCATTTTTCAAATTAAATTCAAAATCGGCAGAGGTGCCGTCAAGCTCATCTTTTCCGCAGATTACCGAAAAAACAGCCGCAGCGTCCTCGGAACATTTGCCTATGGGGCCTATCTGGTCAAGAGATGACGCATAGGCAATAAGACCTCTTCTTGAAACGGCGCTATATGTCGGTTTAAGTCCCGTTACGCCGCAATATGAGCAGGGCTGACGAATTGAGCCGCCCGTATCGGAACCGAGACTTACAGGCACCTGCCGTGCAGAAACAGCCGCAGCCGCTCCGCCCGAAGAACCTCCCGGAACACAACTTAAATCCCAAGGATTTTTGGTTGCACCCGTACATGAGGTTTCTGTAGTGGAACCCATGGCAAACTCATCCATATTAAGCTTGCCTATAATTATCATACCCTCTTTTTCAAGTCTTTTTACAACCTCGGCATCATAAACAGGCTCAAAATTTTCTAAAATCTTAGAGCTGCATGTGGTTCTGACGCCCTTTTGACAGATATTGTCCTTAATGGCAATCGGCACACCTGCAAGAGAACCTTTTAAAATTCCGTTATCAATTTTCTCCTGAACTTCTTCAGCTCGCTTATAAGCGTTTTCTTTAAGAATAAGGTTAAAGGAATGAATTTTCGGTTCTGAAGCCTCTATGCGTTCAAAATAGGCGTCAAGAGCTTCCTTAACGCTTATTTTCTTTTCCTTTATAGCCTGCCCCAATTCAAGTGCAGTCATTTCAAAAATATTCTTCATCAATCCACCGTCTTAGGAACAATAATATATTCATCTGATTTTTCAGGAGCGTTTTTAAGGATATTTTCAACCTGTGGAACACTTGTAACAACATCTTCTCTGAATATATTTTTCACAGGAAAACTGTGTGACTGTGCCAAGACTCCGTCAGTATCAAGTTCGTTAAGCGTATCCATATATCCCAAAATCGCCTTTAAATCCTTTTGTGTTTCCTCACGTTGTTCCTCTGAAAGCTCAATTCTTCCAAGCTTTTCAAGATAAACAACCAAATCTCTGTCGATTTCCACTATTTATCACCTGCAGGTCTTCTTAATTTAATGTGCGTTTCACGAAGCTGAAGTTCCGTAACGGTATTGGGAGCACCAAGAAGGGTATCCTCCGCATTTGAATTCATCGGGAAAGCAATTATCTCACGGATATTTTCCTCGTTCTTTAAAAGCATTATCATTCTGTCAACACCCGGAGCCATTCCCGCATGTGGCGGTGCACCGTAATGGAAAGCACGATACATTGCGCCGAAACGCTTTTCAACCTCCTCCTCGGGATACCCCGCAACAGAAAAAGCCTTGAGCATAACCTCTGGAATATGATTTCTTACGGCACCTGATGAAAGCTCAACTCCGTTCACAACTATATCATATTGATATGCATCAATCTTAAGAGGATCATCCGTATTGAAAGCCTCAAGCTCACCCTTTGGCATTGAGAAGGGATTGTGCATAAAATCAAGCTTCCCGTCATCTTTTATCTCATACATGGGGAAATCAGTAATAAAGCAAAATTCATAGCTGTCCTTGTCAATAAGCCCGAGTCTTTCACCGAGGGCGGTACGAATCTGCCCTGCAAGAAGATTTACAACCTTGATATTATCACAAATAAAAAATACGGTATCATCCGTTTTAAGCTTAAAGCGATCAAAAAGTTCCTGCTTTTTTGACGGCTCAAGGAATTTATCAATAGGTCCTTTAAAACTTCCATCCTCTTTAACAGTTAAATATCCAAGACCTTTCATTCCTATTGACATCGCAAAATCCAAAAGCTTTTCAAAAAAGCCCTTGCTCTGCTTTCCGCAAGGCGCAACAATCGCACGGACGGGTCTGCCCTTAAAAGCTTTAAATTCAACATCGGCAAAAAATTCCGTAAGATCCGCAATTTCAAGCGGGTTTCTTAAATCGGGCTTATCCGTACCGTATTTGAGCATTGCCTCTCTATATGGAATTCTCTTAAAAGGAGTCTTGGAAACTTTTTTGCCGTTTCCGAATTTTTCAAAGGTTTCGGAAAGAACTTTTTCGCCAACCTCAAAAACATCCTCCTGAGTTGCGAACGCCATTTCAAAATCAAGCTGGTAAAATTCACCAGGAGAGCGGTCCGCTCTTGCGTCCTCATCTCTGAAACAGGGTGCTATCTGATAATATTTATCAAAACCAGACACCATAAGTAACTGTTTAAATTGCTGCGGAGCCTGAGGAAGAGCATAAAATTTACCTTCATGCTTTCTTGACGGAATAATATAGTCCCTTGCGCCTTCGGGAGAACTGCAAGTTAAAATCGGAGTTGTGATTTCCGTAAATCCCAGCTCATCCATTTTACTTCTTAAAAATTTTATAACCTCCGCACGGAATTTTATATTTTCGTGCATCTGTCCGTTTCTTAAATCCAGAAAACGGTATTTAAGCCTTACATCTTCATTTGTGCTTTTTGAATTTTCAATATCAAACGGAAGATTTTCTGAGCAGGCGCCTAAAATCTTCATTTCTTCAACCATAAGCTCAACCTCACCAGTTGAAAGCTTGCCGTTTACGGTTTCGGGATCTCTTTCAACCACCTCGCCGAAAACGCTTACGACGGTTTCTTTTTTTACGCCCTTTAAAAGCTCATCATTATGAAAAACAACCTGTGTTATACCGTACTCATCTCTTAAATCTACAAAAAGAACACCGCCATGATCTCTTACGGTGTCTATCCAGCCTGCAAGACGAACCTTTTTGCCCAAATCCGCCTTTGTAAGCTCATTACAGTTTAAATCTCTATATATCACTTAGTTCCTCCGAATCCACATAATTACAGATATGGTATTATATCACACTTTAAGTCAAATGCATAATATAAATATTAAATTGCACTCATTTTTCAAAACGAATTCATTTTTATAAATTGACAGATTAAATTCTTTGTGATAAAATAGCAAAGCTTGGAGAGATACCGAAGTGGTTATAACGGAGCGGTCTTGAAAACCGTCGCACAGCAATGTGCCGTGGGTTCGAATCCCACTCTCTCCGCCATTTTTTTAAATAATCGTACCAATGCGGAAGTACTCAAGTTGGTGACGAGGCGCCCCTGCTAAGGGCGTAGGTCGGGAAACCGACGCGAGAGTTCGAGTCTCTCCTTCCGCGCCAGACGCACACGAGTTGTGCGTCT
The DNA here is from genome assembly GCA_052169395.1 of Candidatus Fimenecus sp. Taxonomy (GTDB): domain Bacteria; phylum Bacillota; class Clostridia; order Oscillospirales; family Acutalibacteraceae; genus Fimenecus. Next base: position 55,105 of record JBQNCN010000002.1, read on the forward strand.
TTTATTTTATGAAATTAACTAAAGTATTATTAAATCGTTTATACAATTACGCAAAAATGACAATCTTTTAAAAACACTTGAATATTGATTTACAATGTTATAAAATTATCAGGATAATTTAATGGAGGTATTCCAATGTCTGTAAAAGTTGCAATAAACGGTTTCGGCCGCATAGGCCGTCTTGCATTTCGTCAAATGTTCGGCGCTGAGGGCTACGATGTAGTAGCAATCAACGATCTTACCGATCCTAAAATGCTTGCCAATCTTCTCAAGTATGACACCGCACAGGGTGGCTACTGCGGAGTTTTCGGTGAAAACAGGCACACTGTTGAAAGCACCGACAGCAGCATAGTTGTTGACGGAAAGGAAATCACAATTTATAAGGAAATGGACGCTGCAAATCTTCCCTGGGGTGAGCTCGGTGTCGATGTTGTGCTTGAATGCACAGGCTTCTACACCTCAAAAGCAAAAGCGGAAGCACACATCAAAGCCGGCGCAAAAAAGGTTGTTATTTCAGCTCCTGCGGGAAATGACCTTAAAACAATCGTTTACAATGTAAATGAGAAAACTCTTACAAAGGATGACAAGATTATTTCAGCCGCATCCTGCACAACAAACTGCCTTGCTCCAATGGCAAAGGCCCTTAATGACTACGCTTCCGTTCAGAGCGGAATTATGTGCACAGTTCACGCATATACGGGCGATCAGATGGTTCTTGACGGTCCTCACAGAAAGGGCGATCTTCGCCGCTCAAGAGCAGGTGCCGCAAACATCACTCCCGCATCTTCAGGTGCCGCAAAGGCAATCGGCCTTGTTCTTCCCGAGCTTGACGGCAAGCTTATCGGCGCCGCACAGAGAGTTCCCGTTCCGACAGGCTCAACAACACTTCTTATGGCGGTAGTAAAGGGTAAGGACATCACCAAAGAGGGTATCAACGCCGCTATGAAGGCTGCACAAACCGAAAGCTTCGGCTACACCGAGGAGCCCATCGTTTCTTCGGATGTTATCGGTATGCGCTACGGCTCACTTTTTGATGCTACTCAGACAATGGTAGTTAAGATTGACGATGACACCTATGAGGTACAGGTAATTTCCTGGTATGATAACGAAAATTCATATACCTCACAGATGGTAAGAACAATCAAATACTTTGCAGAACTTGCATAAATAAAAACAAAAAACACCCGCATCAGCGGGTGTTTTTTATACCTTAAATAAAAATTTTTAATAACAAAGTTAAACACTACTGCCTATCTGAAACGGTTATTTCAAAAATCGGAAAAACAGGATAGTTCATTGCATTCAAAAGACGCAGCTTATTCAAAGTCTTTTTTGAATACTCAATATCATAAAGAACCCTTACAGTTCCGGGCTTTTTTGCTTCCCATTTACCGTCTTTTGTTATCTCCAATATCTCGGGATCGGAGCTGCGAAATTCAGCCGTCCCCTCAGCTTTCATAAACTTGTTTATAGGAGTAATCGTGTAGTCAACAGTGCCGCTTTCTCCCGTATAAACGGAATTCGGTCCGTTTATTATTACGACCGGCATTAATGCAAAGCTTATACCTCTTGAATAAAGTCCATGCATAATAAGCGGAAATGACAAAATAATTAAAACAATCGAAACCAAGACGATTATTTTTTTCTTTTTATTTTCTTTTTGATTTTCCATATCCGTAGCCGTAGCTCTTTTTACCGTAACCGTAATGACCATAGCTGCCATAACCATAACCACTACTGTTCGACTTCTTATTGCGCTTTCTACCATTATTATAAACAACACCTATAAGTTCTCCGCTGCCTGAAGTACTTAACGCATCAATAGTATGATTAAGGCGCTTACTGGGTGCATAGTCAGAACGAACAACAAGAATTGAAGCATCGGTATAGGAGGAAATAATTGCAGAATCCGTAACGATACCAGGAGCGGTATCAATGATTATATAATCAAATTCCTTCTTTTCATTTTCGATAAATTCTCTTGTTTCTTTTCTTGAAAGAACCTCAGACGGATTTTCAATAGGCGTTTCAATCATAAGCAAATATAATCTATATTTATCGCTGTATTTAATGCTTTCAGTAATTTTTCTTTCACCGTTGATAATTCCGGGAAGACCCTTGTCACCTTTTGTGTCAATTCCAAGGGCAAGACCGACAGCAGGCTTACGAAGATCCGCATCAATTAAAAGTACATTATTTCCGTTTTCAGCAAGAGCAAGTGCAAGGTTTATTGAGGTCATGGTTTTACCTTCATTTTCAAGTGCCGAGGTAACAACAAAAGTTTTATATCCCTTTATCTTTTTTATATTTTCAATACGAGTACGAAGCATTTTAAAGGTTTCAATGAACTGAAAGCCCGAACGCTCCTCCGAAATGAGAATTGCCTTCTGATTTTTTTTGTTTTCTCCCGTTCTTTTAACCGTAGCAATTGATGCCAACACTTTTTTACCGTATTTGTTTCTGATATCGTCGGAAGATTTAACGGTATCTTGCAAAAGAAGATTAAGATATAAAAACACAATATAAGCGGCAAGTCCTATAAAAAGAAATAAGGTCGGCAACTTTACAAAAATATTTGTTTTATCGGCTCTTGCAGCCTGTTTCGGAGCATCAATTACCGTAAGCGCCGTATTGGGAAAAGCAAGTTTTACAACATCGGTATAATTATTAAGGTAAGCGTTTGCTATTCCTTGTGAAAGCTTTGCGTCAGGAGTTCTAATGTTCACTTTTATAATAGGTGTATCCTCAACTGCGGTAACTGAAGTCCATGCATAAACATCTCTTGCACTTATATTTTTATACCCGCAACTTGATGCAACCTTACTTAAAAGATCATCAGTCTTTAAAACATAGCCAAAGGTTTTGGCAAGCGTTGCGGAGGCATTAAGGTCTGAGCTTGACTGTGCCGCACCGACAATGGTCTGCTCTTTATTTGAAGCACTGAAAGTAATTTTTGAAGTATAGGTCGGTTCATAGGTCAGCTTTGCTACACCAAAACCCGCAAGTACAAGCACAACAGACATTATAACAATAAATTTCCAATGCCTGCCAAGCTTTTTTAAAAACGAAAATATTATTTCATTTGAAATTTCTGCGGCAGCACCCATACGGCTGCCGTTGAATTCGTCCATACATTATCTCCTGAAACTTATTCTCAACTATTATATTATATCAAATATATATATTAAAGTAAAACTTAAACTAATTTGTTCTCAATATAATTTTTCCGTCATCAATAATCATTCTTTTATCACATACCGAAAGTGCCTGCATCTTATGAGATATTATAATAAAGGTTCGGTTTTTAAGTTTAGATATATTTAAAAGAAGCTCTCTTTCCGTTTTTTCATCAAGGGCGGAAGTTGCCTCATCAAAGAGCAAAATCGGAGCATTTGAAAGAAGCGCTCTTGCAACTGCAAGTCTCTGTATCTGCCCCTCTGAAAGTCCCGCACCGTTTTCAGAAAGCATGGTATCAATCCCTTTTGGAAGTTCTTTTATAAAATTTGAAGCAACCGCACATTCCACCGCCGCATTTATTTCTTCCTCTGTTGCCGCCGTATTCACTATCGTAAGATTTTCTCTTATAGTTCCGCTCATGAGCATATTTCCTTGTGGAACATAAGCAAAAAGTTTTCTGTATGACGGATTCACCGGTAGATTTTTTTCATCCGTTTCAAAAGATACATTACCGTTTTCCGCCTTTAACAGACCGGTTAAAAGCTTGAAAAATGTGGACTTTCCTATTCCTGATGAACCGGTTATAGCTACGGTATCGTTCTTTTTAATCTCAACCGATGCTTTTTCAAATACCTTGATTTTATCATAAGAAAAATCAACATTGGAAAAACGAATGCACTTTAAATTTTCATAAAATTTTGCAACATCCGTTTCTTTCTCTGCAAAATCGTCTTGCAAATCCTCAATTTCAAAAAGTCTTTCAGCACTTGCAATCATCTGATAATACTGCGGAATAAGACCGGAAGCACCAAAAGCCGTACCTCTTAAAAGACTTACAAGCTGAACGGTGGCTGTAAGGCTTCCAAATGGAAATGTTCCCCTTGCAAGTTTAACTCCCGACCACACGAGTGCAAGAACATAAGAAAACCCCGAAGCCGCTGTAAAGCCTAAATTGGCAATAATTGAAAAACGATTTTTTTTAATTTTAGCCCTATAATTTTCAAGTTGAAGAGAAGCATTTGTTTTGCCGAGTTTTTCACTCAAATCAAAAATCTTTATCACAGGAATATGCTCAAGTGCCTCCTGCATAAAGGCACGAACATGGCCCTCAGTTTTTTGCACCCTTTTATGTAGACTCTTAAATTTTTTACGGAATATTACTGCAAACACAAAGATAACTACAGAAATTAAAAACAATGCCAATGCAAAAAATTTATCAAGCACCAAAAGAGCCCAAACGGAGCAAAAAAGCTTTGTAAAAAGCGCAGCTGCATTCGGCATAATACCTGAAAGCCCGTTTGAAACAATATCGGTATCCGATGAAAGCCTTGTTAAAATATCTCCACTGTGGTAACACTCTATGCTCATATAGTCCTTTTGAAGTGCACAAACAAAAAGCTTGCCGCGGATTTTCATATTTATTTTTCCGCGAAGTCTTACTGAAAAATCAGAAGCTATAAGCCAAAGAGTCAAATTAAGTAAAAATACCGACGAAAGAATAACCGCATATTTTTTTACACCGTCAATATTTCCATTTGCCGCCATGTCAACAAGAGATTTTGCAAGCATTGCGGTAAAAACAGTACACACTGAAGAAAGGGACTGTACCAGTGCCAAAAACAAAATTGAACGCTTACAGCCCTTTGCCAATCCATATACTCTTTTCAACGATTTACGTTTCATGTTTTTTTAAAATCCTAATAAGTGCAAAAATTTTATGCCTGAACGGTCTTAAAAACACCCATAATCGAACATAAAATTTATATTTGAAACTTTCAACAGAAACAAACATTCCCTTTCTTTCAAAAGCTACCGCAACCGCTAAAATTTGTTCGTTTTTTACAGGATATTCCTTTTCAGTCTGCGCATCGCCTGCACAGATAAAACCTTCTTTTTTTACACCTATGATACGATGAAGAACGACCGTTCCGTCAATTCTTCTGTAAAGAGGCAAATCATATTTTTTTAATCGCTTTTCCGATTTTTTTAAAAGCACAAAATCTCTTCCATGCATAAGCAACGGCTGCATTGAGCATCCCGACACACGCAAGCGAACACTTTTTCCATCATCAAGCAGCGGTGAAATGCTTTCCCAGATTTCACCAAGATTTGCAGTGGAATCGGATTTATTTGTCAAAACCGATTACCGCATCCGAATTTTTTAGAGAATTTAAAAATTCTCTTGTATCTGAAAGCGCAGTTTCTTTATCAACATCAAATTCTTTGATAACAGCATCCGCAATTTCATCAAGAGTTTTTTCCTCTTTAATAAAGTTGAAAATAAACGCGCCTGTTTCATTAAGTTTGATAAATTCTGAAAAATCCACCGCCTTATCTCCTACACCTATAAGCACATTTATTCCCCCGACCTTCTGGAGTATAAAATCTTCTGATGCTCTCATTTTTCTCCCTTTAATCTATAAATTTCTTCTATTCCGTTGTAAGCCGTTTTTGCAGCACTGTTATCCATATTGCAACAAAGCTCAAACATCCTGACTTTATCCATAACTCTTGAAACAAGTGCAAGTTGTTTTTTCATAAGTTTCGGATTTCTCATACGCATAATTTCAGAAAAAAAATATTTCATTGCATAATCCGCATCAACTTCATGTATTTGATTTTGTTCACCACGTTTAAGCCACACAAGTGCACGTAGCGGCACCGTCATATTTTCATTTTCATCACTTTTGCCTGAAAAAGGCGTTCCACATGCATAAAACTTTCCTTCAATTTCTCTTATCAACGGCTTGTCATCATTTAAAATAAAAGAACCCTCAAAATTATTTATCCATAAATGCGTATGTGTGGACTTGCCCGTTCCAGAAAGTGCTGAAAAAAGATAGGCATTTCCCTTGTATACCACAGCGGAGGCGTGAAGCACAAAACCTGAATGAATTACCGCCCACTGTGCAAAATAAGCGGACGCCCAGTTATAGCGTCTTAAATCCATAGGCAAAACGGATTCGGTATTATTTTTAAGCCATTCCTCATCAAAGTTCAATACAATATCGGCATTTTCAAAAGGTTTCACTCTATATTTGTGAATGCGATGATTTAAAAGTTCTCCTTTCGGCGCATAGGCAACATTAAGCCCGCCTATATTAAACGACTCAAAGGGTCTTCCGTTTAAATCCGATTCCAATTTTTTATCTTTATATTTCATGGTTTAAAGTTTAACACACATTAAATAATTACACAACGAATTAATACTAAAAACCGTCAAAATATAATCCGACCTCTTAAAATCACACTTTTTATTTTAAGAGTATTTTTATTCGCTAAAATAAGATTCGCTCTTTTGCCGCTTTCTATACTTCCTATTTTATCAAATTCACCGACAGCCCTTGCAGGATTTACAGTGCCCGCACGAAGTGCCGTTTTAATCGGTATTCCCATTTTTAAAACGCATATTCTGAAACATTCATAAGCGTTTGTAATTGACGCCGCAACTGTACCGTCAGGGAGAAGTGCGGTACCTCCATGAACTCCGACGATATGTCCTCCAAATTCATATTCTCCATCAGCCATACCGCAGGCACGCATACTGTCTGAAATAAGGCAAATTCTGTTTTCACCGAGCAGCTTAAAACTTGCCCTTATAACGCTGTCTTTAACATGAAAACCATCGCAAATAAGCTCACAAAATACATTTTCATTATCTGCCGCTGCACCCAAAATTCCGGGAGCTCTATGAAGAAACGGTTTCATCGCATTATAAAGATGAGTAATATGATGAACTCCGCTTTTAAACGCCTTGTCGGCAATTTCATAATTGCAAGCCGTGTGTGCAAGAGAAAGCACAAAATCGTTCTTCAGTTCTTTTATAAATTCATTTGCACAGGGTCTTTCAGGTGCAAAGTCTATAAGCCTTATTGAGCCTCCCGACCTTTTATTAAGTTCCCTTGCAAGCCTGAAATCAGGATTTATAATTGCAGTTTCACTCTGAGCACCTTTTTTTTCAGGAGAAATAAACGGACCCTCAAGATTTATCCCTATAAAATCCGCCTCATCGGCATGTGCCGATTTATTTTCAGAAAAGTCCTCAATATAAGCTTTTGCATTATCCATAATTTTAAAAAGGCATTCCTTAGGAAGAGTCATTGAGGTGGGACAAACTGAAGTTACGCCTCTTTTCGCCTCAAATTTTAAAAAGCGTTCCAAAGAGGCTTTATTCGCATCAGAGAAATCTCCGCCGCCGCCGCCGTGAACATGCACATCCACAAAACCCGGAAATGCATAATAACCTTTTGCATTTACGGTTTCAACAGATTCAATTTTTTCGGAAAAGCACTCACCATCTATAAAAATATCTTTTTCTATAAATTCATTCGTTTTTTCATCAAAAACACTTGCACCCGTTATCCTCAAACTTATCTCCTTAACAAATATTCATCAATTATTTTTTACCGATTTCGGTATCAATGCCGATTTCATTTTTTATCAATTCATCTTCAGTTTTCTGTTTTTAATTTTAAATAATCGTTAAGCATAATTCGCTCCGTTTTACTTTTTAATTATAACATAAAATATAAAAAACAAATAGGTTAGTTAAAACTAATCAAAAATCACTTTTAATCCTATCTCCACTATATAATTTTTCATACACTAAAAAAGCGACAGACTTTCGTCTGCCGCTTATTTTTTTGTTAAAGCTAAAACTGTTAGCCGTCGTCATCATCATCAGGGATAGTTATATCTCCGCCACCACCCGGATTAGGAGGATCAATAGGCTCATTAGATATGCCTACTTCACAATACGCGGTAACTTCAAGCTTTTCCCATTCTGCTGATGGTTTTATGTATGTTTTTTTCATTTTTCACCCCTGTTTAGTATATCACTCCGTATCTTATAACACAGAAATGATATACTAAATTTAATCAATTGTCAATACTTAATTCTCGAAAGGTCTTGCAGACTTTGCATAAGTGAAATTCGGGTGAACAATTCTAAACATCCATTCGACCTTTTCAGTTTGAGTTACGGGGTCTTTATAGATGATGTAAGGCGCAATGTAGATTGAGCCCGGAGTTGTTGCAGCACAGTTCATCTTAAGTGCATAGAAGTGCTTTGACATCTCCTGTCCATAATTTGCATTGAGAGAACCTGTATTCTGAGATATTTTAGAAGTTGTGGAAATCGCAATCTTGTCAGGTCTTGATGTTGTATCGGTCTTAAGAGCTGAAACATTATTTTCAGTTTCATTCTTAAGGTTTTTAAGTGCCTCAAGTGCTGCTACACCTGAATTTCCAACATCCGAACGCTTGAGAGTTGCAAATCCGAGCTTGGTAATCTCAACTTTCCACTCATCGTTACTATAAAGCTGATCGAAGTTGGGAATGTTTACAAGCATTCTTGAAGTAAAGGTCTGAGCAACTTTATTGATGTCTCTTATTTGATATCTTGAAAATTCGGAAATCGGAACAGTTATTTTGAATTTAACAAGTTCATTTAAGAGGTTATCATAACGAGTCTGGACATAATCCTTCATTACGGGGCTTGTCTTTCTGTCAACTGAAAGTTCGTTGAAAGCAGAATTCTTAAAGAGCTGCTTTGTGTTTTCTCCTTCAACATACTCATAGCCGAGTGCGGATATGAGAGCTTTCTGAGTATCTGCATAGTTATAGCCGGCTTTAAGATTTGACTCTGTAAGCTTACCGTCTTTCATCTGCTGAAGTACAAATTTTGCAAGTTCTTCAAGCATTCCGTAGTTACCGTTTTCTTTCATTGACTTAGATTTCGGCATAAGTCCGTTGATGGCTACCTGCATATCATATTTTGCAGTAAACTCATCGGAAGGTCTTGTATGACTAAAGCCGTCTTCCTGTCTTAACTCCTTAAGTGCAAACATATAAGCTGCGACTGAATCCGCTGTGTACTTAGTTTTAAGGTCACTTTCATTATCACCTATTTCAGAAACAATCTCTTCAATAAGAGTAAGTGACTGTGCTGCGGGAGCATCTTTCCTGTTGGCAAGCATAATTTGACCGTAATACTTGATAAGAGAAGCGTGGTTTTTCAAATCAAGAGCACTATAAGTAGGTTTCTTATAGTTTGCAACTGCCGAATTATAGCCTGCGGTATTATGATTAAGTGCCGCTGTTAAGAAGCTCTTCACATTCGAATTACTTTCTCCGTCAACCTTAGCTTTAAGGTCTTTTCCCGAAAGATTTGCATTGTTTGCAGTGTAGAAATCATCAGAAACAGGTGCCAAGTAACTGTCATGTACTTTCATTGCTTTCTTTCTGACGGTTTCATAACGGAAGAATGTTGTTTTATCATAATCCGTTACCTGAAGATTCTTTGCATTGTTATCAAATTGATTTGTTATTTGATCTTCAGCATTTTTAATTGCAGTGTAATCATCCGAATTTCTTGTGAAATTCTTAACTGCCGCATAAGCCGCATCAATTTCAGAAACAAGATTGTTAAGGTAATTTTGACTGATAGCATTTGCCAAGTTCTCAGATACATTTCCGTAAATACATTTTGCAGCCTCGGTCATTTTATCTATAAATGCCTGATAGGCTCCGCCTGCTGCGGAAACATCAATTCCGTTCCAGTTTATTTTGGCAGCCTTTTCAAATGAAGACTTAACCTTTGCGTTATTACTATAATAAAGTTTACCTAAGTTATGATTATTAACTTCATTATATTTTCTGCTTCCTTTCTTATTGTAGAAATTGAGCGTGCCAAGTTGATATTCACCTGATTCGGTAAGAACTTTTGACTCATCGGTAATTTCCATTTTGAAATTGATATTCTCGTTTTTAGAGATACTTCCCGACTTATTCAAATTACCTGTTAAGGTTGAATCTCCGGTTCTGTATGTAAGATTGTAGTCATAAGTATTATCCTGACCGTTGTTGTTATTCATTACAAGATTCTTGTAAATGAAATTGCCTACGGAATAATTGCTGTCTGAGGTCTTTGCATACATATTGGCCTTAGGATATTTAAACTTAATATAAGTTTTGCTTATAAAGCCTGTCGCAGATGATTTTTCATCATAAGTAACCTGTTCATCGGCATTATTTGAAGAATATGTGAAAAGATATGAAACCTGATCATCCGCTATAACGTTTCCGTCTTTGCCTGTAACTTTATATGTAATCTTTATATTAATACCCTGATTGTTTGCAGTTCCCGAAATCGGAAGCTTAACGGTTTCAAACGGAGCAACTGTGGTTTCTCCTGAAAAAGCAACCGAACCGGAAGATGACTCTACGGCTTTAATAACTATGTTATATGCCCGGTCAACTGTGCCGTCAAGGTGTTTAAAGAGCATACCTGAGGAGTTGTTTGTAATTTTAAGGTTGTTGCTAGCTCCGTTGCCTGTATAAATGAACTTTTTGCTTGCAGAGTTTTCAATTCCGATAGTCGGATCTTTAAATTCCTGAGAAAGAACCTTCCAACCCACAAAGAAGTTTGCAGCCTTTCCGACAAGATCAAAGATATTTGAAGCAACAAGTTCACTCAATGATTCAACAAGATTTATGAGAACATCATCGATATAATGCTGATCTCCTGTATCTTTAAGAATATCATCAACTGTTGTAAGTCCTGTTGGAATAAACGCATCCTTATTTGTAAGGGGTTTCATGAATTTATTTACAAGAGTTACAACCTTTGGAACAAAGTGATTGAATATGTTCTTCTGATCTCTGAGAGACTGAAGTCCTTTGCCTTCCGCTCCTGTATTAAGTGAAAGAGCATAAGTTGAAGCTGTATAATCAGTGCCCTTACCTATAATCTTTTCAAAGTCAACATCAAGTACCGAATCAAGACAGCCTCTTACAAACTTAAGAAGATGTGCTTCATCTGACGGTCTTTCTGTAAACTGATCAACAGAAACATAATCTTTCCACTCTTCAAAGTAATGATTGAGAAGTGCCTCAATTTTTGCGAACGGATCTTCCGGATTTTCTATATCTCCATTATAGGCGGTAAGAACCGAATTTCCATTCCACTGCCATTCTTTTGCACTGCCCAAAGCATAGTCTATAAGCCAATCTGCAGTCTCTTTCCACTGTTTTGAAGAATCGCTTTCAAACTCGGAAAGCTGGTATGTTTTAGCATTATTATAGTCTTCGCTCCAACCTCCGTCATTTTGTCCGAGATCGAGAAGCTTTGTAAGATAACTCATTCCAAAGTCAACGCCCATTGTTAAGCAAACATCTTCCCAATAATCGTTGGACTTTCCTTTAAGCATTTTTCCGAAATGTCTTGAATTTTCCGGAGTCTGAGTCTTGAATCCGTCAGAACCGTTTTCATAGATAAGTTCATCATAGTTGTAGTTCGGTAAAAATTGAGTAAGAAGTTCACGAAGAACAACAGCACCGAAGGCTGCAATGGACTGTCCTTTCATTTCAGTTGCATCGGGAAGCATAAGATTAGGCATATAACGACCTGCAATTATGCCGATTCCGCCAACTAAAATATCCTTAAGATTCTCTGCATTGGAAATAACATTGAAATAATCTTCACGATAATTATTTCCGAAGAGATATTCGGCAGCCTGTCCCTTAACGGGATATTTGGAGTTCTTATAATTTACAACAGCCTTAACAGTCTGCACAATATTGTTATTAAGTTTTGAGTTGTCGCCGTCTTCCCATTTTTTGCCGCCAAGAAGATTCCAATTTACAATTTTATCAAGGATAAAGCTTACAAAAGTATTAACTTCAAGAGTTGCAGCATTATAGCCTTTTGCAGAATTGGAAACTGTATTGTCAGCGTCGTTAAAATTAGGAATAAACGGAGCCAAATCGCCCTTATTAAAGGTATAATCGAAGTTTACAAGATCTATATAAGGATTTTTAACCGTGCTCTTTCTGCCGATATGAATCTGATCAAGATAACGGAAAATATAGAAAGTGTCTTTATCGGTCTTAACGGTTTTAAATGCGGACCAGTCATAAACCGATGAACCCTGTTCACCGAACACTTCGCCTTTACCCGTTGCCTGAGTATAGGAATTTCCAGAAACAAGTGAAGGAATAAGCTTTGCAACATTTGCTTTTGTTGCTGCAGACTTATAATCATCACCCATAGATTCAAAAGATATTCCGAAAGCTTTTGCAATTTCATGTTTGAGAGCTCCATTAAGAGCAACCGAACCGAGATTATCAAAAACAAGCGGTACAATCTTATATGCAAGCGACACAACCGTAAACTTACCGATTCCGTAAGTATTCATCCAGTTGTCAAAACCGTTTGCTCCTGTAAATGTGTCATTATCTAAAAGTGTAGGAAGAAGATAACCTGACTTCTTCAAAAACTCAAGTCTTGAATGGTCGGTATTCTTTTCATAAACATAATATTTTACGGTTGAAGTGTTAAGACCCTGTGCATCTTTTTCATAAACAGGAGTTCTCACATAGTAAAAAGGATCTTTATCTTTTTCTGCAGATGCCGTATATTTTTTATCAGTCAAATATCCGCCTGCAAGAAGATCAAATTTACCTTCATAAGCATAGCGATGTATCTGCTTTTCAGAATCAACATCTTTTTTAACAAAAACTTCACGATAAGTTATATCTGAAGGTGCTGCAGAAAGAAGTCTTGTTGTATCAAGATAAGCTGCAGACGACTCATTTATAACCTTACCGTTTTCATCAACCTGCTGACCCGCAGCATTTTCTTTATATACAGATTTAAGTGTAGGTCTTGTAAAGAGTTTCCAAACTGCTCTGTTGGCTGTTTTAAGGGTATCTCCGTCATCCTCGGTTTCCATAGCATTGATATCGGCAAGAGTATCATCTCCTCTGCCGGTGTTTACCTGCATAATGGTTTCGAGCATTCCGCCGATATTGCCGATAGCCTGACAAGCCTTTGTTACATCTATCGGAATAAATCCGTAAATATCAAGACCTAAGGGTAAAGAAATTGCCGGTCTTTGCCCTGTGAAAAGCGGCTGTTTAAGAGTGTTAACCGTATCACTGTCATCAAGAATTGATACGAGGTTTGCAAGAATATTTTTTGTTCTGTCGCCTCCGGTTATCTCATTGCTTTCAAGAGACATACCTTTGGTCCAGTTGTCAATTCCAATGATTCTATTAACATAACTTCCGATATTAATTAAAAACACTGAGCGTTGTGTGAAATCACGGATGTTATCAATAGATTTGAGAATTGAGTTTATGGAACTGAAATCCAATCTGAGTTTTCCCAGAACCGAAGCATCAATTTCCTGTTGGCCGAGACCAAGGTTTGAAATCATAGTGTCGGCAAAGTCCGCCAATATGTCAAATCTTTCCTCTGTGGTTAAGCGCGTTACACTGCCGAGACTTGAATAAGCGTTTAAATTGTCAAGATCTCCAGATGTGCGATAGTTTGTTTTTGCCGCAAACGAAAGCACTGAAACACTTGACAAGAGCATCAAAACGGACAAAAGTACCGCTAAGATTTTCTTTGATTTTTTCATACTTTGATACCACTCCTTTGAAATGGTTTTGGCTTACGCCATATTTTTTTCAGCATATACATTGCGCTTGAACCTTTTCTGCGCTGACCACGGATTTTTATTTTACACCCGCTTACTCATGCTCTGCGCCGTTTCACAATATGCTCACCGGCAATTAGGGGCACTACTCCCCCGATAGCCTATGGTTTAATAATATATTAACCTATTTAATATAAACTTGCAAGAGTTTGTTAAAAATCAGGCTAAAATTTCGTCACATTTTTTTGTTTACTATTTACAAATTATTTTTTATATTACCATCTATTCAATATTTGTTTTAATATATATAATCAATATAATAACAAAATATGAATGAACTATAAAAGAAAGCAATTTTTATTAAATTAAATTATTATTCTATTATCCAATCTATCGGCGGTTTACACATGAAATATAAGGCGGCATTTGTTCGGCTGAAATATTTTCCTCCAAAAAAACCTCTATAAGCTGAAAGCGGGCTTGGGTGCACAGATTCGATTATAAAATGAGTTTTTCCGCTCTTTGTAATCAATCTTTTTTTACTGCGAGCGGGACTGCCCCAAAGCAAAAAAACAACCGGGTCGTTTCGTTCACCTAAAAGTTCAATTATTTTATCCGTGAGAATTTCCCAACCTTTATCTTTATGACTCATGGGACTTCCCGAACGCACTGTAAGACTGGTGTTGAGAAGCAGTACACCCTGTTCCGCCCATTTTTGAAGACAACCGTGAGAAAACGGTGTTTTTATCCCTAAATCATCATACAGCTCTTTATAAATATTCTGAAGAGAAGGAGGAAGCGGTACACCCTTTTGCACTGAAAAAGCAAGACCGTGTGCCTGACCCTCATTAAAATACGGGTCCTGTCCCAAAATCACACATTTCACATCTTCATAAGCGGTATATTTCAATGCATTAAAAATATTGCTCATCGGAGGATAAACGGTATGATTTGAGTATTCTTCCTTTAAAAATTTGCGCAGCAAAAAATAATATTCTTTTTTAAACTCATCCTTTAAAAGCTCATCCCAGCTGTTTCCGATATTTACCATTTTCAGATCGTCCTTTCGTTTGATTTTTAATATTGTAACATTTTCAGTCATAAAGTAAAAATAAAAAATACCTGCTTTTAAAAGCAGGTATTTTTTTATAGGGAGAATAAAATTTGAGTTTAGAAAGGGGGATAAATTCCTTAACTCAAATATATAATAAATCATTTTAATGAAAAAATAATCAAATATATTTGAACAAACTGTGAATTTTTAAATAAGAACTCGAAGAACTTCTTCTGCAGAAGTCTTACCCTCCATCATAAGCGATATGCCCTCCTGCTTAAGAGTGCGCATACCTTGTGTAAGTGCAAGATCACGAACCTGTTGTCCCGACGCTCTGTCAAGAATAAGTCTTTTCATTTCCTCAGTTACGGTTAAAAATTCAAAAACCGCCTGTCTGCCCCTATAGCCAGTATTATTGCAAGTAAGACAACCTGTTGCTTTGTAAATATGATATTGCTCCTCAGGATACTCATCAACAGGAAAATCAGGAAAAATTTTAAGTATTTCGGCACGGCTGACGGTAATTTCTTCTTTACATTTAGAACAAAGCTTTCTCACAAGTCTTTGTGCAAGAACACCAACAAGAGACGATGCTGTAAGGAACGGCTCAACACCCATTTCTTCAAGACGTGTAACAGCACCGGGTGCATCGTTTGTATGAAGTGTTGAAAAAACCATATGTCCCGTAAGAGCCGCTTCAACCGCTATTTTTGCGGTTTCAGCATCTCGAATTTCACCAACCATCACAATGTCGGGGTCGGAACGCAACACAGAACGAAGAGCCGCCGCAAAAGTCATACCAGCACGATTATTCATCTGTACCTGATTAAGTCCGGAAAGTCTTCTTTCAACGGGGTCTTCAAGAGTTATCGTATTTTTTTCAGGCGTGGAAACATCTGAAAGAACCGCATAAAGAGAAGTCGACTTACCTGAACCCGTAGGTCCCGTTACCAAAAGGAAACCGTAAGGCTTATGAACGGCGTCATTAAATCTGTCTATCTGCCTCGGTGAAAAGTGAAGATCAGCAATACCGACCTTACTTGAATCACGACGCAAAAGACGCATAACAATCTTTTCACCAAAAACGGTAGGCATTGTCGCAATACGAATATCCAAAGTCTGTCCTTCATAGCGTACAGTTGCACGACCGTCCTGAGGGATACGCTTTTCAGCAATATCCATTCCGCCCAGAACCTTAACACGTGATACAACGGCCGGCATCATTTTTACATTTGTAGAAAGAGTTTCCTGCAAAACTCCGTCAATACGAAGTCTTACTCGAAGCGTTTTTTCAAGCGCCTCAATGTGAATATCCGAAGACCCTGCACGAATGGCGGAGTTTATAACTGAGTTCACAAGTTGAACGGCAGGCTTGTCATCAATGGACAGCTCCTCCGCCTCTATTATCTGTTCCTGTTCCTCTTCTTCATCAAATGAATCAAGATTCTGATTCATATTTGAAAAATTCTCAATGGCGGAAAGCAGTTCCATATCTGCTGCCACAACAGGACGGATATCAAGGCCGGTACGAAGCTTTAAATTATCTATGGTGATAATGTCATTAGGATTCATCATTGCCACAAACAGAGTTTTATCCTCCTGATAAAGCGGCAACAGTTTATTTCTTTCAGCAATTTCAGGCGTAATTAAATTGGCAACGGCAACATTTACACCGATGTCATTTATTGAAACAAAATCAAAACCTGTTTTTTGAGAAAGAGCCTTTGCAATCTGTTCCTCAGTGCAAAAGCCCATGGCACAAAGAATTGTACCGATTTTTCTCTTTGGTCCCGTTTCACTTTTTTGCGCATCAAGTGCATCTACAAGTTGTGAATTTGTGATTATTCCATGACCTAAAAGAATTTGACCTATTCTTTTATTTCTTTCGGAAAAATCCGCCATTGAAATCGCTCCTTATTACTTGCTGAATTTTACAATTGTAATTGTAGCTTCTTCTGTAGCTTCTTCCTTAAAAGCTTCGGCACGTTTTTCCACTTCAATTACAGATCTTCCTCCTGTAGAAGCGGTCCCTCCATTGCCCTTAAGGCTTATTCCGTCAATTCTCATAAATTCATCATCGGTCACAATCTCATCGCAAAAATTCATTATCTGCGTAAAAGTGCCTGAAACGGTAATTTTTATACCTTGCTGATTCACAGCATCTTTTACGGTATCCGTAAATTCAAGTTTGGAAAGTATAAGCCCGGATTTTGAGCAACGCATTTCCATTTCCTGCATTATTTTAAAATTATCAAGTTTTTTATTCGGCAAGAGTGCATCATATTTTTTGATTATATTTTCATATTCAGCACTTTTTGCCTGAAGCGCCTTTAGATTTGCCACTGTAGCAACATTTTCGGAATATTTTGTAAGTGCCTGATTTATGCTTTCTTTGGTTGAAACTATACTTTTCGCACCGAGCACTATTGTAGCAATTAAAAGTGCAAATACAAAAATTGAAATAAGAATAAATATACGGGTATTATCAACTTTAACAGTTGTTTTCATAATATTTGCATTACCTGTTTCAGATGCGGTTTTTTCATCAGGTTGTTTTTTCTTAAATAAATCTTTTAAATCCGCATTCGGGTCAAAAGCCATTGTATTCCACCTTTACTTCGCTTTTTTTGTACTCTCTGCAACAGTTGTTGAAACCGTTGTATCAGTTTTTTCTGAAGAACCGTTCTTTAATTTTTTCTTTGTAGTTTCTTCAGTATTTGAATTTCCGGATTTTTTATTTTCAGTCTTGCTTTCACCGCTGACAACAGTTGTAACCGCTTTTCCTTTAGAATCGGTTACAGGCTCTCCTTCAGCATTGAAAACCGGTATTACCGAGCCCGGAGCTCTTATTCCTGTTACACTTAAGGTTGCATTAAAGCTGACGCTGGAGGTATTATCCTTTGCATTTACATTTCTTGAAATATCGGTTATCTGAACCGACGGAATTATTTTTTTCATTTCATCTGTCTGAAAGGTCTTTTTAAAGGTTTCAACATCCTCATAATTCTGAACGGTACATTTTAAAATGCAAGTACTGTTCGTCTGCCAATTCGACATTTCAATGGATTCAATCTGTGCAAAATCCGGTTTTATTTTTGAAAGCATAGTCAAAAACTTTACAGCATCGGGATCTCCGGGAGAAATAGATTTTATAACACCCTCATACTGCTGAAGACTGTTATAAAGATTTTGAAACTTCTGAAGCCCGGGTACCTGTGCTATCATTTGCTGATTTTTAAGATTGATTTTATCAAGCTTTTTGTTGAGAATCAAATTTGATGCCCATACTCCCGATGCAACAATAGCAAGACAGATAAGAGCAATTATAAACATTTTTACTACAAGAAGGCGTTTCTTTTTACCCTCCAACTGCTTACGATATTGAGCGGGCAGTAAACTAACTTTAAACAAATTAAACCTCCAGAGCTGCAGCGGCAAGTCCAAGACAGGCGGCAAAATCCTTTACCACGCTATCATCAAGCCCAAATCCGCCGTAGATTGAAAAATTGGGAGCCGAAACTTGATTTTCTATCAAGTTCATCTGCTCAATAAGCTTTAAATCATTTTTTGTATCGGTCATAAGATAAACCTTTTTAATCGGATCATCCATATGCTGCATAGAGTAATAAGTCAAAGAGGACATCAGTTCATTTGAAAGCACCTCTGAAACTTCAAGAACATTATCGCCGACAACATCCTCATCTCTGCAAAGCGACTTAACAGACCCTACAATTCTGTCGGGAACGGCAATTGAACGAACCATTGAAATTTCACTTCCCTTTACTACAAGGAAATTTATCATATCATCAGTCAAATTGAGTATTGCAAATTTTTCTGTTTCACCGCTACCTAAAATTCCTCTTGAAAGCGCTAACAGAGAAGAATCTATATCGTTAACTTCCAATCCGGAATCTGAAAGAATATCTATACTTTGAGTAAGCATAGTTGTTCTTGCCGCAATAATCAAAACATTGGAAACATCTCTGCCGTCTTCCGTCTTTTCATCGCCTGCAGGAACAAAATCTATTTCCATTTCATTTATCGGAATCGGAATATATTCTTGTGCCTGAAGCAACACTATAGAACGCAACCTTTCAGAATCGGTTTTTGGAAAAGACGCATAGCGCATAACCACATTTTCATTATTCACACCGAAAATGACCTTATTGGTTGTAAAAGAACCGTTTTTTAAAAGCTCATTCATGCTAAGCTTAAACGCCTCGGGATTTCTTATAAAGCCGTCTTCAATCACGCCTGCTTCAAGCGGAATTCTACCACACGCCTCAACAGTAATTTTCCCGTTTTCATTTTTCAACTCTGCAGCACGTATTTCGGCACTGTCATATTCAAGCCCTATAAAGTTTCCGTTTATTGCCATAAACTACCTCGTTTATTTGATATTAGCCGTTTATATTTTATCCGCCGGACGGCATACTCGTGGTTGCCGCAAAAATCGGCAGATACATTGAAATTATCATAACACCGACAAGTCCGCCAATTACAATAAGCGCAATAGGTTCAATGAGTGCGCTTAAACTTCTCGACATCGTTTCAACATCTTCTTCATAAAATTCAGCAACTTTATCCAGCATTTCCGGCAAGTTTCCCGCTTCCTCTCCGATTGCCGTCATGCCTATGACCATCGGAGGAAACAGTCTCGTCTTATCAAGACTTTCAGCAATAGGCTTGCCGCCCTCGATATCATCAATAGCTTTATTTACTGCAGACTCCACAAGATCCGAACCTGCGGTAGGAGCAGATGATTTTAAAGCATCGACTGCCGTAAGTCCGCCTGCAAGAAGCGTTGCAAGAGTTCTTAAAAATCTTGCAAGCACCATTTTAGTAATAAATTCACCGAAAACGGGAAGTTTTAATTTATATTTTTCCCATGTTTTATGGATTATAGGAAGTTTTTTTATGAAATAACCGGCTGCAATTATAATTAAAGTACCAATTATCCACATATACCACTTTTTGCGTATACTCGTTGAAAGAGAGAATACAACCTTTGTAAGTCCGTTAACCGGAGTTCCATCCGGAAGCATTTTCTGGAAAGTCGGCACCATGAACACAAGCATTCCGACTAAAAGCACAAGTGCAAAAATACCTATATTTTTAGGATATGAAAGTGCAGACTTTATATTGCCCTGAAGCTCCTTCTGTTTTTGAAGCTGAGTTGAGAGCGATACAAGTGACTGTTCCAAAATTCCACCCGCTTCACCCGTAGCTATCATGGCAACAAACAGCTTGTCAAAAATTTTAGGATATTTTGCAAAGGCATCTGCAAGGCTTGTGCCTTCTTCAACATCTGAAGCTATAGTTGAGATTGTCTGTGCAAGAGTTTTGTTTTCAGTTTGTTTTGCAAGGGTTGTCATTGAACGTGTAACAGGTACACCCGCAGAAAGCATTGAGGCAAGCTGTCTTGCAAAAAGGGAAAGTTCCCCTATTTTTACCTTGCCGCCCGAACGCTTAACACCCTTTTTCTCCTGTACTTCATTTATGTTTGTAACAACGACTCCCGCTTCACGAAGTCGCTCTATTGCACTTCTGGAGCTGTCGGCTACAACATCTCCTCTGACCGCCTGACCGTCACGGTTAAGTCCGTCATAAGTAAAAGTTGGCATTTGACCCTCTTAAATAATCTTAATATCCCATTGTGCCCATAGCACGACGGATTTCTTTTTCGTCAACACAAAATTCCACAGCCGCCGCCTTGGAAATTATCTGACTTCTTACAAGTCTTACCAAAGCCATATCCATTGTCTGCATTCCGTGCTGTTGACCCGTCTGCATTGCGGCATACAGCTGATGTTCTTTTTCCTCACGGATAAGATTTCTGACTGACGGGGTATCAACCATATATTCAATGGCGGCAACCCTGTCTTTTCCGTTCATAGTAGGAACAAGTTGTTGTGAAATTACAGCTCGAAGACAGTTTGAAAGTTGCTGTCTCATTTGTCCTTTCATTCCCTCGGGGACTGAATCGATAATACGTGAAATTGAAAGCGGCGCTGTCTGGGTATGAAGCGTCGAAAATACAAGATGTCCCGTTTCAGCCGCAGTTACAGCAATCTCTATACTTTCAGGATCTCGCATTTCACCTACAAGAATAATATCCGGATCGTGGCGAAGAGCTGTTCTCAATGCATTGGCAAAGGAGTGTGTATCCGCACCGACTTCTCTCTGAAGAACTGTCGATTTTTTATGCTCATGCATAAACTCAATAGGATCTTCAATAGTTATAATATTATTTGAAAAATTCTCGTTTATATATTTTATCATTGCGGCAAGAGTTGTGGATTTGCCCGAACCCGTAGGTCCCGTTACAAGCACAAGTCCTCTTGGAAGAGCACAAAGCCTTTTTACATCTGACGGCAAACCCAAACTGCTAAGTTCCGGAATATCAAACGGTATTGCACGAAAAGCAATTGAGATTGAACCTCTCTGCAAAATGGCATTACCTCTGAAACGTGCTACACCAGGGACTGAAAATCCGAAGTCAAGTTCCAAATCTCTTTCAAAATTAGCCCGTTGCTCCTCATTTGTTAAATCATAGAGCATTTTTGCAACATCTTCATTTTTAAGCACGGGATAATCCTGACGAACCATATCTCCGTTAATTCTTATAAACGGTTCAAGTCCTGAAATTATGTGAAGATCCGAACCCTTTTTTTCACAAGTGAGTTTTAAAAGCTCATCTACCTTTGCCGAATAGCTGCTTTGCGCAATATTGTTGAATATCAAATATTTTTCCTCGCTTATGCGCCAAGTGCAGCTACAAGAGATTTGATGTATTCGGCTTTATCCTGAGTTGTATTTGCAAGTAAGACAAAGTTTGTCGTTCCAAGCTCCATAGTCTTAAAGTTGACCGAATTCATCTCCGGATAAGTTGTTCTAAGTACATTCACTATCTTCTGTCCGTCGGCATCCGACTTCAAATTATTTATAATAGGAGTCCAACGAACTTCTGATGTGGATCCGTTTGCAGAATCTCCTGCCATCGCATCAATCTTTGCAATTACAGTTTTTGCTGTTTCCATCATATCTTGAGTTGTATAAATATATAACACATGTGAGGTGCTCGGATTTGCCATACTTGAATATGAAACACCCGTAAGCTGAGAAACATTGCCGACTCTGCTTATCATTTCGGCGGCGGTAAGATTTTTAAGTGTTATGGCCGTGAAAGATTCTGTTATTGCGGGAGTTGCGGTATCGACATTCTGAACGGCCTCTTTCGCCTTTGATATATCTTCTGCTGTGCCAAGAAGCCAGAAAGACTTCGTAAAGCGACTATTCGTATAGAACTTGATTGAGGTAAGTCCAAGCGATGAAACTATGTTCTGTGCCTCTGCAGTGGTTATGTTGTTGAGTGTAATCTGACTTGAAAGAGCAAGATCGTTTACCGTCTCCGCCTTTTTAGTTGTGCTTTCGGTATTTGCGCCTGTTGTATTTTCATTGTTCGACGAATTATTCTGTGAATCCGGTTTCGCTTCTGAGGCGGTAAGATTCATTCCTGAAAGCGGTTTATCAACAACTCTTTTAATTGTCTGGATATCACGAAGCTGTTCACCGGTTACATAAACAAACATTGAATATGGGCGTGAACCTATAACAAGACCCTGTCTAAGTCCCAAGCTTGCAAGAAGTGAATTGAATTCACTCGCCTGAATATATTTAAAATCAAGTTGTGTGAAATTGTCCACAACCATATCGGAGCCCGGTGTAATATTTCTTGAAACATCAAGAATTTTTATAAGCTCCATAAGCTTTGCCATCTCTTTCGGATAAGCGGTAACCCAAACATTGTGAGTATCTTCAGCTGTTGAAAGATAAGTAACATCGCTAAGTCCTACCGCTGCAGCCTGACTTTGAAGATAAGCAGGAGTTATATATTTGAGATGATATTTTGTAAGAACCGTTTTATCAATAAATGTGGAATTTAACTCTGACGCCGTACCCACAAAAAGAGTTGAGCCGTCTTTAAGATAAGTTATACCGCAAAGTCTTGTAATATAATCGACAGCCTTTAACGGTGTATAGTCTTTAAAGTTAACAGTTATCTTATTTTCAACTTTGCCTGAATAAATCACTGTATAATTTGCATTTATAGCAATTGCCGAAAGCACATCACGCACATCCGCATCAACAAGATTAAGCGAAAGATAGGTGCTGACAAGTGCTCCTCCTTCACCGGATGAAGACACGGGAACTTTTAAAATCTGTCCTCGATAAATACGATTGACATCTTTAACATTATTAAGCTTTGCAATTTCACTTGCTGTAACGCCATAAGATTGTGCAATACCTGACAAAGTATCTCCACGTTTAACCGAATAGAAACGATAATCCGCATCCTTCGTTGATTTTTTCCCTAAAACCGCAAGCGGAATAAGGGCAATCATTACAGCCGAAATTAAAAGTGCAGCAATCGAAATAATACGATTTTTGTTTGTTTTTGTTGAATTCATAACTTTTCCCCTGTACAAAATACTAAAAATCATGTCATTATTTAGGACATTGAAATTGTTCTTGACTTATCACCTAAAGTAAAGGTGACGGAACTGTCCGTTATATCTGAAGTAAGCCACTGAGAAGAGCCGACATAGTCGCCTACCTGAAGAGTATATGCCGCATACTGCGTTTCTATGATAACAGTTCGATATCCGTTACTGTTATAAAGAATGCCTCGAATCTTCGCATTGGCTATAACATCTTCCGAAAAAGGATTTGCATTTTGCGGAACCGCCTCCTGAGTCCGCCCTTCCGCTATCGGCAGTACTTCAACAGTTTTCGCCGAAACAGACGGTTGTTCCTTTACTTCGGTATCTACCGATGAATTTACCACAACTATTCCGACTGTAACACCCGCAGCAATTAAAATAAGCATTATAGGTATGATGATTTTCATCTTGGGATTCTTTTCAAAAAATTTTGTAAGCGAATTTCCAAACCTTGTATCCTTGGATTTTGCTTTATTTCCTTTCTTTTTGAAAAGCTTTTTTAAATCAATATTTTTTAAATCCGGCATACTGAACCTCATTGAGATTATAAATATTTACTCGAAGTGATGATGATTCTCCGAGAATAATCTGTATATAATAATACCTTTTTTGTTAAAAAAAGTCAATAAAATTGCATGTTTTTTTGTGTAATTGCCATATTTTGTTAAAGAATAAACAAATATAACAAAATATTGTGGTGGAGCTGTTATCAATCATTTGCAATTGATGTAAAAAACATTAAAAAACAAACTGCTTTTACATCTTAATCAAACGGTAAAAGCAGTTTGTTTTTTCTATAATTTATTTCCCTGTGTTTTTTCTAATCTCTTTGCCACTCTTGGATGTACTTTGATTTTTTATACTTTTTGCAAGTTCTTCAAAAGAAAACAACGGTTTCATTTCCCAAATATTTTTTGCATATTCACAAACAGCTCTATCCGCAGCAAAAATACCAGCATTAGCCGTATTTTTAAATGCCGATTTTACAAATTCATCATTTTTATTTGCCCATTTTGAAACCGCAAAGGCTGAAACTCTTTGATAATCCGCAAAATCCGCAAGAACCATATATGGATCCCTATGTATAATATCAGCAATTTCAGGGAAATTCATTCCGTTGATTTTCTCATAGGTGACAAAATCAATCGCTCTTTTTATTTCAGGATTATTATGATAATAATTCAAGGGTTCATAACCTCTTGCAATAAGCTCTGCAACCTCAGTTGAATTCATTCCGAATATGAATATATTATCCTTTCCGACTTGCTCGAAAATTTCAATATTTGCACCGTCCATTGTGCCTAAAGTTACTGCACCGTTTATCATAAGCTTCATATTTCCCGTTCCCGAAGCTTCTGTTCCGGCAAGTGAAATCTGTTGTGAAATATCAGCTGCAGGCATGAGGTGTTCCGCCTTTGAAACATTATAATCCTCAACATAACAAACTTTAAGTCTTCCTTTAACATCAGGATCATTGTCAATCATTTTACCAAGTGCAATTATAAATTGAATGATTTTTTTTGCCAAAAGATACCCCGGTGCGGCTTTTGCTCCAAAAATATATGTATGCGGAACAAAATCTCCGTTAGGATTATCCTTAATCTTCAAATATTCCAAAAGAATGTTAAGCGCATTGAGTTCCTGTCTTTTATATTCATGAAGTCTTTTCACTTGAACATCAAAAAGGCTGTCAGGATTAAGAGAACCGCAACCGCTCTTTCTTAAAACATCGGAAAACTCCGCTTTATTTGCACGTTTAATCTTGGCAAACTCAGCAAGAACCGTCTTATCGTCTGCAAAAGCATTAAGCTTTGAAAGACTTGAACCGTCATAAATAAAATCGGTGCCTATAAGTTCAGAAATATATTCGGTAAGTTTAGGATTTGCCTGACAAAGCCATCTTCTATGTGCAATTCCATTTGTTACATTCGTAAATTTATCGGGTGTAAGAGTGTAAAAATCATTAAATACACTGTCTTTTAAAATTTCTGAATGAAGAGCCGATACACCGTTCACTTTTTTTGCCGTAGCAACACAAAGATTTGCCATCCTTACCACACCGCTTGAAACGATGGACATTCTTTCAACTTTTCCGGCATCATTTGTGCTTTCCCAAACAAAACTTCTGAAACGATTGTCAATTTCCTTTGTGATTTGATAAATTCTCGGCAAAAGAGTTTTAAACAAATCTTCAGGCCATACCTCAAGAGCCTCTTTCATAACGGTATGGTTTGTATAATTTATACATTTTGAAACAATACTCCATGCCTTTTCCCATGCAAAACCGCACTCATCAAGCAAAATTCGCATAAGTTCCGGAACGGAAAGAGTGGGATGAGTATCGTTTATATGAATAGCGGCTTTTTCAGGAAAATTATCCATTGTTCCGTATTTTGCAAGATGTTCGTGAACAATATCCTGTACCGAAGCCGACACAAGAAAATATTGCTGTTTTAAACGGAGAGATTTTCCCTCATAATTATTATCTGACGGATACAATACCTTTGATATAACCTCTGCCATTGCGCCTTGCTCAACCGCACGCATATATTGTCCTTCATTAAAAAGTTGCATGTCAAGTGCGGGAGCCTGAGACTTCCAAAGCCTTAAAACCGAAATACCTTTTCCGTCTTTTCCTGCAACATACATATCATATGGAATAGCCTGTACCGAAGTATAATTTTCAGCGGACACACGATGATATACTCCGTCCCAACTTTCAATCACATTTCCACCGAAACGCACTTCAACCGCCTGATCCTCGTGCGGAGTAAGCCATACCTTACCGCCCGGCAACCAGAAATCCGGAAGCTCTGTTTGCCAACCGTCCACAAACTTTTGCTTAAAAATGCCGGCCTCATAGAGAATTGAATATCCCCTTGCAGCAAAACCGTCTGTCGCAAGAGCATCAAGATAGCATGCGGCAAGTCTGCCAAGTCCGCCGTTTCCCAACCCTGCATCAGGCTCACATTCAAAAAGTTTTTCAAGTTTTACGGAATATCCCGCAAGCGCTTTCTCAAAAGTGTTTGTTAAATTGAGATTGTAAAGATTATTTTTGAGAGAACGTCCCATCAAAAATTCCATGCACAAATAATATATCTTTTTTGCGTCGGCTTTATCTGCCGCTTTATCAAACTCAGAACGCCTTTCGGTTAAAATATCTTTAACGATAAGCGAAACCGCCTCATAAAATTGTTCATCCGTTGCCGAAGACGGCTGTACACCTATAAAATGCGCAAGCTTCTGTTCGATAAGCTCCTTCGCCTTTTTTTCACCGATTGCTTTATACATACTTCCTCCAATGCAGAAACATCGTTTATTCTTTGTTATTATATGCGATACCTCACTTAATTTCAACATGTTCCGTTGCAGCATATTTTGTTCCAATATTTGTATAGATTGCTTTATTTTTTTTGTAAAATTCTAAAAATAAGAAAAAAATTATGCATTATTCATAAATTTTTATAAAATCCATGCCGTAAAGAGCAGGCATTTCAAATTTTGTTTTCATTTTTTTATCCTTCTTTTTTCCTTGTTAAAGCAACCCTTGTATGATATTATTAGATATAAAAATATATATTTATCATATAAATTTTATACAAATGAATAATAATTCCATTAAAACAAAACTTTCAATCGTTCTTATCGGCGGTATTGTAAGTCTTATGCTTTTTTTAACAAAACTCTATACCGCCGTTTCAACCAACAGCTTAATAATTTATCTTGATGCCCTTAATCATATAGTTGACACACTTTTATGTTTCGGTACGGCGTTCGGTTTTTTTATAATTGAAAATAAAAAAAAATCTCTAAACAACTTTCCCTTCGGTCTTGAAAAACTTGAATATGTAATTGAATTTATTATATCCGTCGTAATTTTTATCACAGGATTTTTTTTCGCTTATATGTCTGTGGGACGGCTCATGTATCCCGTTCCTGTATGGTATACGATAAAACACGCTTTAATAATTACCGTAACACTTTTTGTGAAATTCTTTATGGTGATTTTTTACGCATTTGCCAACAAAAAACTGCGTTCACCGATAATAAACGGCCTCAAGCTCGACAGTACAAATGATTTTTTCATTACATTTTGCACTCTTTTATCTTTTGTTATGATAAATCATGTGAAATTTGCAGTGGATTCATTCGCCGGACTTTTTATAAGCATTTTTTTAATTTTTCAAGGTTCAAAAGCACTTTACGGTGCAGTAAACCGACTTATAGAAAAACAAGATCACGTGCTTTTGAAAAAAGTCGAACATATTTTAAAATGTTCGGGTGCAGACTGTGAAATTTTATCTGTAAGTGCTGAAAACTATGGAAATTTCAAGATTTTCAATGTTGATATCAGACTTTTTAAAGACGCTGATCCAAGCATCGTTCAAAAAAAACTTGACGATTCAATTTCAAAAACTTTTGACGCAAAAATTTATATGAATATAAAATAATTAAAAGGGGTAGATTATGTCAAAAACAAAATTTAAAGATTTGTCCGTTGGGAAAAAAATAGGACGAATCATCAGCAGATTTTTTGCCGGAATTTTATGTCTCATCATTCTTTTTATCGGTATAACCACGGCTATAACCTATATCGGCTATGCCGCACAACTCAGTTTTATTGATAAAATTCCCGATGCCGGATGCAAAAAACTTAATGTTGAAAATTATGCTCCCGGATGTTGGAACATTAAATCTGACGAACCTCTTAAAGTTATGCAACTTACCGATATACATATCGGTGCAGGTTGGTTAAGCATAAGCAGGGATACAAAAGCCCTTACGGCAGTAGCCTCAATGATTACCGCTGAAAAACCCGATCTTGTTATTGTGACGGGAGATATTGCTTTTCCTGTTCCTCACAGATCCGGAACATTAAACAATGTTACAAGTGCAAAGCTTTTTGAAAAACTTATGGATAAACTCGGAGTATATTGGACATTGGCTTATGGAAACCATGATGATGAAATGTACAGTCTTTTTCACTACTCCAAAATAAATAACATCTATGAAAATTCAAAGAATCCCCGTTGTCTTTTTCAAGTCGGTCCGACCGATATAGACGGTTACGGCAATCAGGTTATAAATATTAAAAACTCAGACGGAATAATTACACGTTCTCTTTTTCTTCTCGATTCTCACAGTTATACCGATGACGATAAATTCGGATATTACTGGCGTTATGACAACATTCATCAAAATCAAATAGATTGGTATGAAAAAACACTTACAGAACTTAATGAAACCAATAAAAACAATATTAAAAAGCTTCCTTCAGAAAAACAAGCAGAATATGACATTTCAAAACCTTTTAAAAGTTCACTCTTTTTCCATATTCCCCTTAAAGAATACCGAAACGCATGGCATGAATTTGCAGACAACGACTATAAGGATACACAGGATACACAATTTCAATTTGGAAAAGCAGGAGAAAACGGAGACGTTGTTTTTTGCGGATATAATGATGACAATCTTTTTGAAACTGCGCAAAAACTTGGCAGTACCGACTCCACATTTTGTGGTCATGACCATTACAACAACTTTTCAATAAAATATAAAGGTGTTCAGCTTACCTATGGAATGAGTATTGATTATCTTGCTTATGCAGGTATTTCAAAAATGGGTTCACAAAGAGGTTGCAACATTATAAATTACGGTAGAAACGGTGAATACAGTGTTTCACAAGAAAATTATTACCAAGACAAGTATCAAAATTATTTGGGACATGGAAATGAAGACATAACTCTTCAATATGAAGGTATTGATGGCTATGTAGGAGTAAACAGAGACCCCAGAGGATAACCGCTCTTATTCATATAATAATAAAATCAAGAAAAAAGCCGCTCTTATAAGAGCGGCTTTTTTAAATTTCTATCATTAAACTCAAAATAATTATATATTATTCTCAGATTTACAATTTTATACTACACATCAATGCATCAATTTAAATTTTAAATGATATTACGGCTATTTCTTGAATTTATATAAATAAGTTATGATAAAATTCAAATATACTTTACAAAAAATAATGTGATTCATTTTGAATCACATTATTTTTATATTATTTTGCAGGCATAACCGCTACAACAATGTTTTAAACATAAAGAAATTCAGTTTCCATATATAATAAATATTGATTATGGGTGTTTCATAAAAATATTATCAGAATAAACATCAAAATCATACGGAACAATGAAAACTTATTTCACGCCGTACCAGCCGATACCCTCATACTTCCAACCGAGAGATACGAGCCGGTCGTTTTCAACCTTGCTTTTTGTATAGTTGTGGTTGCAGGCAAAAGCGTTGGGATTGTACTGTCTGTAAAGCGGCACGCCCTTTGCGTCATCGCTGTACCAGCCGATACCTTCATACCTCCAACCGACTTTTACAAGATTGTTCTTTTCTTTTTTATCAAGAGTGTAGTGGTGCTCACCCGCATTCGGATTATAGAGTCTGTAAACGGGAGTATTTGAATAGCTTGGAGCCGTCCATCCTATGCCTTCATATTTCCAACCCAAACTTACAAGATGATTTTTTTCAGCCGTGTCTTTGGTGTAAAAATGCTCTCCGCTGTTGGGATTATACAGACGATACATTGAAATCTTTTTTACCGTAGGCTTATTTACCGGTTTTTTCTTAAAGCTTACCACAACCTCGGTATTTTCAATTATATCAAGTGAAAGCTTGCTGTCCGATACCGCTGTGGCCTTGCCGTTTACAAGAACCTTATCGACTACATAGCCCTTATCCGCTGAAAGAGTAACTACCGCTTTTTCACCGATTTTTACAAGAGTTTTATCAACAAAAGCTTTACCGCCCGTTCCGTTCACCTTTACAGAAAGACTTGAAACAAGCATATCACTCTTAATAATTCTGAGGCGTGCCTGTGGGTTGGCTCCGTTCATCGCATCGCTGTCAACACGCATATTGTAGATATCTTTTACATCCTTTCCAAGCTTTACCATAACTTTGGTATTAAAAAGGCTCTTCTTAAAGCTGAAACTTCTATCAACGGTTTTACCAAGAGAAAAGGTTTCAAAAATTTTACTGTTATCAATTTCTCCCTCAAATACTGAAAGAGTAAGCATGTGACCACGCTTTTTGCCGTAGTGCATAGGCTGAAGGTCTATAAGAAGATAAGATGCATCATCCGCTTCAACAATAGTCGCATTTGATTTTATGACAGCATTCGCCATTGAAGTGGAGTCTTCCTTTGCCTTCATAAAGCTTATCAGCGCCTGCCTTGACGGGAACTTAAACTCCATTTTATTTATAGCGTCCTCAAGAAGTTCCGTCTTTGCAATAAGACTCTTTGTGTTCGGGTGCTGAATTTCATCTGCAAGAGATGCCGCTCTTTTTGCAATTTTCTCAAGACTTTCAACCGTACAGATTTTTTTCAAAACATCATTTTCTGCAATTTTTACCATTTCCTTAGCTTTTTCAAGGTCAAAATTCACAGTGTTTTCATTTTTATTTTTAATTATTGTTATCAGGTCTTCAATTTCATTAGCCCAGGTAATCATATTCTCGGCCTTGGCAGGTCTCGGATATGGAGCAGCGGTTTCTCCATCAAGAGACAGCTGCGCTCTTTCAATAATGTTTTTAAGCTCCAGCGCTTCATCGGAACTTCCCGCTGAAAAAGGCTTTGCCTCCTCCATTTTAGCGATAAGCTTTGCCTTTGAAGCCTCATATTGCTTTTTAGCCGGTTTTTCGGCAATTACATAGTATCCCTCCGCCTGAGAAATATTCGCAAGAGCAAACTTGGATTTTGACCAGTCTTTTTCAGATGAAATCTGTCTTAATCTTCCTGAAACATATTCATAAATTGCAAGGTTGCCAGCTTTAAGCGATTTATCCTGCGGCTTCACCGCAAGTCTTGCAACAGGCTTTGCAGCTTCATTCCAGCTGTCGTGATACATAAGCTCGGCAAGCTCGCCGTTTTCGTCAACCACTGAAAGCTTAAACATTCTCGGGTTTGTCGCACCGTCATCGGAAATCATTTTGCCAATATTTTCCGTCATTGCAGGATCTGCAAGCTTTTGAATTTTCAATGAAGTCTTTTTGTCAAGCGCAAAATTGCTTGCCGTATCCACCTGAGCTTTAAGCTTGCCCTCTTCAACAGTCGCAAACTCCGTTTCATCTACTGTTTCTTCCTGAAACGGAAGAACAAGCGTCTTTGTTTCGGTGCTCTGCGTACCGTCCGCATTAAAACCCTTTATTTTAAGAGTGAGATTTCCCCCCTCGCGTGGAAGCTCCTTGAGAAGCTCCTCCTGCATAAATGACATTCTGTAAAATTTATTCGGCAAGAAAGAGTCGGAATTAAGATTCTGTACCTTTGCACTTGGAGAGTCAAAAGTCGGCTCACTCCCGTCAAGCGTATACTTGATATGTCTTAAATCATTGAAAAGGAATGAATATCTCTTAACATTTATTTCAATTTCACCCTTCCAGTTATGGTTTATAAGAAGGAATTTTTTTCTATCCTTTGATTTAAGCGGAGAATAAACCGTACCGTCCTTATCGGTAAAATCAAATTGAGATTCCGGCTCATTTTCGCCTTTAAGCCTCGGAGTGCCTTGCTTTACATTAAGTACCTCAAGCGCTCCAAGCTTTTTGTCAACCGTTTTGTCGGTATCCTCCCATTCCATTTTTGTACTGTGCTCATATCGTGGAGCATCCGGCATATTTAAAACCTTAAATGTTCCGTAAAGGAAGAGCTTGCTCTTTCCGTCAATCGGAATATCCGCATAGGTGAAAACATAGGGTCCGTCAAATTTTCCTTCATCAGCAATAAATTTCTGATCGTCAGAAATTGTCGTTCTCTTATCCTTATTTTCCTCATCTATGTATTCGTCCGAATATTGAAGCACCATCGTGCCTGAATCATAGCCACGCTCCGTTTCAAGCTTTGAGAACCAGTAAAAACGAAGATATCGCTTTCCTTCCTTTTCGATAATCTCAGCATAATCATCGGCAGCCTGACGAACATGAGGCTCCGCAGGTGACGGATCGGTAAATTTAAGCTTTACATATTTTATATGCGTTGCCTTCTCTCTGTTTTCTCCGGCTCCTCGCACAATTGATGAGCCAGGCACAGCACCTTTATCCAGTGCAAGAGCCTGAACGGAGGATAAAAGCATTGCAGACGCCATAGCAATCGCTAAAACACCCTTGAATTTCATTTAATACTCCTAAACACTTATTTTTAGTCTATACATATTTATATTAGTATCGACTAACAAAGTATATCCAAGTACATATGCTTTGTCAACAATTATTAAACCGATTCTCTTTTCTAAAGAATATAAAAAGGACGCCCTAAAGCGTCCATAAAATCATTAAAGTTCCTTTAAATACTGAAGTTCATTTAAATCATAGGGAGTTTTCTGATAAACAAAATAATTAAGCCAGTTTGTAAAAATAAGCGAACCCGCTCCTCTCCATGTAAGCGGCGGAACCTTTCTCGTATCATCATCGGGAAAATAATTGACCGGCATTTTTATTTGAAGTCCCTTGCCCAAATCTCTAAAATACTCTTTTGCAAGCGTATTCGAATCATATTCCGAATGACCTGTAGAATAAAAATTACGACATTCTCTATCTGAAATAAGATGAATCCCCGCATCATCGCAAACGGATAAAATCTGAAGATCCCTGATTTTATCAACATCTCTCTTATCCGTTCCTGTGTGTCTTGACATAGGAACATTGTAAATATCGGAAAAACCCCTTAAAAGCGGATGGTTTGAATCCAATACCTTTGCCTTGAAAATACCGAACTGTTTTTCAGGCAAGTCGATTTTAGGAAGTTTATAACGCTGATAAAGTGCCGCCTGTGCACCCCAACAGATTGAAAAGGTCGACCATACATGAGTTTTAGCCCATTCCAAAATTTCACAAAGTTCATCCCAATAATCCACCTGCTCAAAAGGCATATGCTCCACCGGCGCACCCGTTATTATCATTCCGTCATAGCGTTCATCCTTTATATCATCAAAGGTCTTATAAAATTTAAGCATGTGCTCCTTTGAAATATGCTTGGAGTTATGCGATTTTACCTGCAAAAGCTCAATATCCACCTGAAGCGGAGTATTTGACAAAAGCCGCATTATCTGAGTTTCAGTTTCGATTTTTGTAGGCATAAGGTTGAGCAAAATCACCTTCAGCGGACGAATATCCTGTGCCATGGCTCTGCTTTCAGTCATTACAAATATGTTTTCAAGTTCAAGGCTGTGATATGCCGGAAGCATATCATCAATCTTTACAGGCATAAAAACCTCCTTAATTCTTAATTATTGATAAATCAGTATAGCAAAATACCGATTACAATTCAAATTTTCGCTTTTATATATCTTCCAAAAGCTCGGCTATCACGGAATTTGACAGTAAAAACCCTTTGGAAGTAAGAGATATTTTTTTACCGTCCGTAACAACAAGGTCTTTTTCGGAAAGTTCCGCCGCTCTGCGCATTAAAGATTTTGGAATTTCAAAGCCGAATCGACTTTTCGTGTCGCTCTCCTTAAGACCTTCAACAAGCCGCAGGCGCAGCATTGCATATTCCGCAAAATCACCGCCGAATCCCTCATCTTCAAAGGGTTCATCGTTAATATAGGAATTTATATCTTCTTTAAAATAAAATCTTTTTCCATCAATAAACGAATGCGCTGAAGGTCCAAGTCCAAGGTATTGTTCGCCGTTCCAATAGATAATATTATGACTTGAAAAGGCATTATCACGGCAGAAATTTGAAATTTCATATTGAGAAAAACCGTTTTTTGTTAAAAAATCAACCATAAAAAGATATAGCTCCGCCGTTTTTTCATCATCGGGCAAATCAAGTTTGTTCTGATTTTTATAATAAAACGTACCCTCACAAAGCTCTAAAATATAACATGATATATGGTTTATGGGAAGAGAGCAGGCAAATTGCATCGTTTCGGCAAGAGTTTCTCTTGTTTGCATAGGTACTCCAAGCATAATATCAAGAGAAATGTTTGAAAATCCATATTTTTTCGCATTAAATACGGCGTTTTTTACAAGCTCATATCCGCCGAAGCGACCAAGTTTTTTTCTTTCACTCGTAACCGCCGACTGAAGTCCCAAAGAAAGTCTGTTTGCACCTGCTGAGGATATTTCATTCAAAAAACTGTCGGTACAGGTTTTAGGATTTGCTTCAACGGTAATTTCACCGTTTATCAAAAAGGCCTCTCTTGCGGCATTTATGATTTTATAAAGCTCTCCTCTCGGCATTGCGGAGGGTGTTCCGCCGCCTATATAAAGTGTTTTTGCCTTGCGTTTAAGCTTTTTTGACCATTTATAAATATCATTTTGCAGCTTTTCCGAATATTCAAAAGCCGCTTTTTCTGAAAAATGTTCTTTATAAAAGGCACAATACGGGCAAAAGGAACTGCAAAAGGGAATATGAAGATAAAGTCCGATATCCATATTCCCCTCCGCTATAATTAATTTGTAAAATAAATCATTTTTTATAAGTTTCGGAATTTTTACATTGTAAAAATTCCGCTATATCAGAAAGTTTTGCACTTGCGACATGCCGTCCCGCATCATAAGCCGCCTGAATCTTTTTAGGATTCTTTTCCGTGTCCTTCATATCAAGCTCGATTTTCGGTGCTATTACAAGGCAATTTCCGTCTTTTTTGCACTTTTCTATATAATCAAGCTGTTCATTATAAACTCTTGAAAGATTTTTAAGTGCGTAGGCAACACCCGGATATTTAGAACGATATGTACGCTCCACAAGCTTTAAAAGAAAGGGATTGAACGGTTCCTTACGGTAGCTTTCAGGTTTTGTCCTCACGATAACAATTCTATTGTAGCCAAGATTCCGCATAAACTTCAGCGGAATCGGATCGGACATTCCTCCATCAAGGTATTTTCTACCGTCAAGCCTTACGGGATAAGAAATTATCGGCATTGAAGCGGAAGCACGCATCCACTTTAAATCATAGAGATCTCCGTTTTCAAGCTTTTTATAAAAAGGCTTACCGTTAACAACATCGGTTACAACCGTATAAAACTCCATAGGATTTTCACGAAAAGTTTTTTCATCCCAAAGGTCAAAATAATATGGCAGCAACTTATAGGAAAAATCCACTCCGAAGAAATTTCCCGTGTGCAGAAGAGAATAAACCCCGAAAAAACGTTTATCCTTACAATAGGCTTTAGTAAAACGAACGGCTCTGCCTATCTGTTTGGACTTTATATTGCAGCCGAACGCCGCACCTGCAGAAACACCTGCGGCACCGTCAAAATCAATGCCGTTTTCCATAAGCACATCTATAACACCGGCCGTAAACATACCGCGTATTGCACCGCCCTCCATAATTATTCCGGTTTTAATTTCATCGTTTTTTATTTTCATCATTCTTTATTTTATCCCAATAAGCCTTGGCGGCAAGCTCGGCTTTGTTGTCACCGAATAAATAATATTTTTTATTTTTCAATTCATCAGGCAAATACTGCTGATGAACAAAATGATTTTTAAAATCATGCGGATAAAGATAAAACTGCCCTTTATTATTGTTATCTTCTCCGTCAAAATGTTTATTTTGAAGATTTCTCGGAATTCTTCCGTATTTTCCGCTTTCAATATCCGCCATCGCCTCGTTTATTGCAATATATGCCGAATTTGACTTCGGTGCCGTTGCAATAAGAATCACAGCATCTGCAAGCGGTATTCTCGCCTCGGGAAGCCCCACCATAAGTGCACTGTCAACACAGGCTTTCACAATAGGAATTATCTGCGGATAGGAAAGTCCCACATCCTCACAGGCACAGACAAGTATTCTGCGACATGCCGACGGCAAATCACCGCCCTCAAGAAGTCTTGCAAGATAATGTACGGCGGCGTCGGGATCGGAGCCTCGAAGGCTTTTTTGCAAGGCACTCATAACATCATAATTTTCATCGCCCTTTTTATCAAAGCGAAAAGAATTATTCCTTGTGAGTTCACGCACCGTTTCTTCACATATTTTAACCTTTCCGTCTTCCGATTTTTCAGCATAAAAAGAAAGTTCCGTAAAATTAAGAGCCTTTCTAACATCGCCGCCTGAGCTTTCTGCAATTATATCAACAACTTTTTCATCAGAAATTATCTCGACTCCGTTTTCTTTTTCCAATACCTCAAAGCCCCTTTTGATTGCGGGAACAATTTCGGAAGATGTAAGGCTTTTAAATTCAAATACCGTACATCTTGAAAGAAGTGCCGAATACACATAAAAATACGGATTTTCAGTGGTTGAGGCGATAAGCGTTATATCTCCGCATTCAATATACTGCAAAAGACTCTGCTGCTGCTTTTTATTAAAATACTGAATTTCATCAAGATACAGCAAAATTCCGTTCGGTGCAGCCATTGTGTCAAGTTCCGATATAATATCTTTGATATCACCGGTGCCTGCTGAAGTTCCGTTAAGCTTTCTCAGTGTTCGATTCGTTTTTTTTGCAAGAATTTCTGCAAGAGTGGTTTTGCCTGTGCCTGACGGTCCGTAAAAAATCATATTCGGCAGAACGCCGTTTTCTATTATTCGGCGCAAAGGCATATTTTCGGAGAGCAGCTGCCTTTGACCAAAAACCTGATCGATATTGTCGGGACGTATTCTGTTTGCCAACGGTGAATTCATATTTTACCTGTTCTTATAATTCAATAATAAATGGGTTTTGTCCCATATTCAATCGTATTTATTCCTCGTTATCCGCTTTAAGAACTGCAAGGAATGCCTCTTTCGGAACCTCTACGGAGCCGAACTTACGCATCTTCTTTTTACCCTCTTTTTGCTTTTCAAGCAGCTTTTTCTTTCGTGAAATATCTCCGCCATAGCACTTTGCAAGAACATCCTTCCTCATAGCCTTTACTGTTTCACGGGCAATTATCCTGCCGCCTGCAGCCACCTGAACGGGAATTTCAAACATCTGACGCGGAATGTTATCTTTCAGCTTAACCGCTATTTTACGGGCTCTGCTCTGTGAATTACTTTCATGAACAATAAATGAAAGTGCATCGATTTTATCGCCGTTTAAAAGCACATCAAGCTTCTGAAGAGTGCTTTTTTGATAGCCGCAAAGCTCATAGTCATAGGACGCATAGCCCCTTGTGCTTGCCTTGAGCGTATCAAAAAAATCATAAATTATCTCATTAAGCGGCATAACATAACTCATATTTACCATTCGTTCGTCAAGATAATCCATACCCTTATATTCACCTCGGCGTTTGGTGCAAATATCCATTATCGTACCGACATAGTCCTTAGGTGAAATTATATGCACATCAGCCATGGGTTCCTCACAAAAGTCAAGCGTTGTGGGGTCAGGCCAATCTGCAGGATTTGAAATTTCGGAAACGGAGCCGTCCGTCCTGTGAATTCGATAAATTACCGACGGAACCGTATTTATAAGTTCCAAATCAAATTCTCTTTCAAGTCTTTCCGATATGACCTCCAGGTGAAGAAGTCCCAAAAATCCGCAACGGAAACCAAAACCCAACGCCGAAGATGTTTCGGGTTCAAAAGAAAGCGCCGCATCATTTAGAGTAAGTTTTTGAAGAGCCTCGGAAAGAGCCTCATAATCTGCCCCGTCAGCGGGATACATTCCGCAATAAACCATGGGATTTGCACGGCGGTATCCCTCAAGTGCCGTCTCGCAGGGCTTTTCCGCAAGAGTTATTGTGTCACCTACGCTTGCATCGGAAACGGTCTTGATTGATGCAGTTATATAACCTACTTCACCTGAACGAAGTTCATCCCTTGCCTCATAGGTCTTTGCACGCATATAACCGATTTCAACGGTTTCATATTCCGCACCCGTTGCACAAAGTTTAATTCTGTCGCCTTTTTTCAGCAAACCGTCAACAATTCTTACAAAAACGATAACACCTTTATATGAATCATATATGGAATCAAAAATCAACGCACGCAACGGTTTTTCGTCATTATTCGGAGGAGCGGGTATATCCTGAACGATTTTTTCAAGCACCGCCCTGCAATTTATGCCTGTCTTGGCTGAAATTCTGGGCGCATCCATACCGGAAATTCCTATAACGTCTTCAATTTCTCTTGCTACTCTGTCGGGCTCTGCAGCGGGCAGATCGATTTTATTGATAACGGGAACAAGCTCCAAATCCTGACCCAAAGCAAGATAAGTGTTGGCAAGAGTTTGTGCCTCAATTCCCTGAGAAGCATCCACTATAAGTACAGCTCCCTCACATGCCTGAAGAGAACGTGAGACCTCATAGCTGAAGTCCACATGACCGGGAGTGTCTATTAAATTGAAGTGGTAGGTGTTTCCGTCCTCCGCCTTATAGTCAAGGCGCACGGCACGGAGCTTTATCGTAATTCCGTGTTCACGCTCAATATCCATATTATCCAAAAGCTGCTCACGCATTTCCCTTTGCGGAACACTCTCGGTAAGCTCTAAAAGTCTGTCGGCAAGAGTTGATTTGCCGTGGTCTATATGAGCTATTATGCAAAAATTTCTTATTAAATCTTTTTTATTCGGCATAGTTTATCCTTAATTTTCAAGTTTTTTCATATTATTTAAAATGATTGAAAAAAGTCTGTCAAGTCTTTCTTTCTCATCTGCAAGCTCCAGATACCCAAAAAGAGCCTCAAGAGCCGTTGCATTCTGATATTCCTCCGGAGTTCGGTTTTTAGGAATATGTGCAGGCTTTGAATTTCTTCCTCGGCGTACGATTTCTTTCTCAGTTTCTGAAAGTCCGTCATAAATAAACTCAAGCGCTTTGCTCTGAAAATCCGCACCAGCCATTTTACTTGAAAAATTGTGAAGTTCCTTAGGCTTTGCAAGATTTTTTTCCACTGCCGCACGCCGTACTCTTATCTCATACGCCACATCACCCACAAAGGCCAGCAAAAGAGTACCTTTAAGCCTTGCATCCTTATTTGTCATGGCAGATAATCGAATTCATCGCCATCAATTACGATTACATCGCCCTCCGTACAACCGGCTTTTTCAAGTGCTTCATATACGCCTGCTCCTCGGAGCGACCTTTCAAAATAATTAAGCTGATCCGGCTCATTGGGATTTGTGATGTGCATAAGACTGTTTATCCAATCCGCCTCCACCGCAAATCTTCCGTCAGGCAGCTTTATTATTTCAAAACCCTTTTCACGATGTTTTTCATTTAGAATTTCCTCAGGCAGCTCCTCTTTTTCATATACAACGGGCTTAGGAAGTTTTGAAACAAGTTCCGCAGTTTTATTCATAAGCTCCCCCGTTCCGTGAAGTATGGGTGCTGAAAGCTCAAAATACATATAACCCTTATCCTCAATATATTTTTTAAACGCCTGTGCCTTTTCAGCCTCCGCAAGATCAAGCTTGTTGCCCGCCACAAGCATCGGTTTTTTTAAAAGCTCGGGATCGTGTTTTGCAAGCTCTCTGTTTATCTTTTCAAAATCCTCCTCGGGTTCTCTGCCTTCACTGCCCGATACATCAACAACATGAATAAGCATTCGGCAGCGCTCGATATGTCTTAAAAATTCATCTCCAAGTCCAAGACCCTCGGATGCTCCTTCAATAAGTCCCGGAATATCGGCAATCACAAAAGAAAATTCCGCTACCGAAACAACTCCCAGAACAGGTGAAAGCGTTGTAAAATGATAGTTTGCAATATTGGGCTTTGCATCTGAAACCACCGACAAAAGCGTGGATTTTCCGACATTGGGAAAGCCGATAAGTCCGACATCGGCAATGAGCTTCAGTTCCAAAATTACAGTCCACTCCTCTCCCTTTTCACCCGGCTTTGCAAAACGGGGTGTCTGACGCACGCTGCTTTTAAAATGAACGTTGCCGAAACCGCCGTTTCCGCCTTTTGCGGCAACAAACGGCGTGTCATTGCTCATATCAGCCATAACGGCACCGCTCCGCTTTTCTCTTATAACGGTTCCTACGGGCACAAAGATAATCAAATCTTCGCCCTTTTTACCATACTGATTTCTTCCTCTGCCGTCTTCCCCGTTCTGTGCCTTATATTTAGTCTTATATTTAAAATCGGCAAGAGTTGTAAGGTTTTTTGCAGTCTTGAAAATTATTGAGCCGCCCGCTCCGCCGTCGCCGCCGTCGGGACCTCCCGATGCAACATATTTTTCACGATGAAAGGCTACGGCTCCGTTTCCGCCGTTTCCCGCCTTTATATAAATTTCCGCTTTATCAACGAACATATTTTACCTCATTCTTTAAATCAATAAATTTTAACATAACAACATATAAAAAACAAAATCAAAGACATACAAAAAAAATGATTTTTTAATCTATTTTTTGTATTAAACAATATATAGTGTTGAATTTAGTTGACAAACACAATATATAGGTTTATACTGCTCATAACCTCAAAAATAAAAAATATTTATTTTTGTAAAAAAACATTTGACAAACAAATGTTCGATTGATATAATACAGATGCTCAAGAACAAATGTTCGATAAGGAGGAGCCTGATGACTTACTTACATGCGGCGCTTATTACAGCCCTAAGCTTTTTGCTTATTACGGGAATTTTTATAATGCTTATAAACGAAGAAAAAATTATCGCCTTTGAAGATAAAATGTTTCGCTTTATAAAATTTCTTATTGCTGACAGAAAGCGTGAAAAAGAATATGCAAGAATCAGAGAAACCAGAGATTTTAAGCTTGTTGAGGTTGATAAACCGAAAAAGCGTTTTGATGACGGCGCAAAGAGAACCGCTTAAAACGGCATAAAACTGATAATTACGCCCCTGTAATTATATCTTTTAAAGCAGCGATTTTTTCGCTGCTTTAATTTTATATTCGTCTATATAATCCCGCTATCGCAAGCCTCACCTATAACCCATAAAAAATTAACCGTCATATTTGTATATATCGCCTATAATTTTATACAATTTGGATAATCCATGTATTGATTATTGTTTAATGTGTAAATAGCTTTTCAAAAAAAAGGTGTATAATAATAATTGACAAGTATTTATCAAAACAAAAATGAGGTGTTATTTTGAAGAATAAAAAAATCAAAACAGGCGTGCATGATCACGGGCTTAATTTTCTGGTTTTTGCAGCAACCGTATTTCTTGTTTTTACGATTATCCATTTTTTGCCCAATATATTAAGAAAAGAAATTCGTGAGGTGGAAATGAGCGGCGGCGATCTTGTAAATTCCGATTACAGTGTCACGCAAACCAAAGGGATTTCAAACGATAACAGCGGCTACGCAAGGCTTATAAAGCCTACGGATATGCCGTCATCATTTGCGCTCAATGAAACACGCTTCGGTCACAATTACGGTAATATTGCGGGTGAATAT
Organism: Candidatus Fimenecus sp.; assembly: GCA_052169395.1. Lineage (GTDB taxonomy): Bacteria > Bacillota > Clostridia > Oscillospirales > Acutalibacteraceae > Fimenecus. The sequence continues at coordinate 96,593 of JBQNCN010000002.1, forward strand.
TTCAGAGAAACTCTTTTGGATAATAAAATAACCTGCAAGGTGATAAAAAATACACATAACTGCTATGTATATACCATCAGCGGAGAAAAAACTCCCGATGTGGTGTGGACCGTGGTTGTCGGTGTTGACGGCGGTACAAACAGCCAAAGCTGCTTTGTAATTAAGGAGGGTAAATACAATGGAAAATAAAAGCAAAAAGCTTATCCTTGCAGCCGTATCTGAAATTTTAATCGCCGTTTCACTGATAATATTTTTTAAACTGCCGTTTACAAAAGCGGTAAGCTGGAAAATGGAAGGCGGATATGCAAAAGCTGTAAACACGAGATATTCCACAAATTATTCAAAAGAGATAAACGCCGAGCTTGATAAAATCTATAATATGCCGCTTGGTGAAGCTATAAAAGCACAGGTTGCGGAAGAGGCGAAGGAAAAAAAGCAACCTAAGAAAACCGAAAGACCTGTTTATGAATATAAGGTTTTGTCCAATACCTCAAACTCCTCAATTTTGGAGGTAAAAAGAACCTGTATTGAAACGGACAGAACAAAACTCCGTGAGGACGGCTCTTTTGCTTCAAGAGTATATGAAAAAGACTGCTACCATCTGAATATTTACATCGACAAAAACGGTCTTAAAACAACAATAGAAAAAATTTATTAAACCGATTTTTAAAAATTTAAATTCAAAAGTGTTCTTGCGTTTAAAAACAAGAACACTTTTTATTTAACACCTGTCTTTATCGGCAAATTACAAAACCAATAAATAAATATGATTTATTTAATCACGGATATTTCAGTGTAGCCGAAATAGTCAAGAGCCTTAACGCTTTCTTCGGTTATTTCACAACCTGGAAGAACCGGTGGAATTGCAGGAGGACAGGAGCAAACGGGTATACCGCAAACTCTTCCGACGGAATCTTTTATTTTTATAATTTCATTTTGTGAAAATATCGCCTCCCGAACGGAACATTTTCTTTTGCCCTCCGTTTTAAAGCTCTGTACATTTCTTTTTTCAAAGCGTTCAAAAGAAGTTATCGCCCTGAAGATTTTTTCACATAAAGATTTTTCCGTTTTAAGCGGCAGCATAAAAATTAAAAAATTTTCATCGCAAAGTTCGGGTTCAATTTTATTATTTTTTAAAACATCAAGTACATTTTTCCGCCTGAAACCGCTTTCACAAAGGTTTACAGTGAGTTTCAACGGCTCATTTCCGGTTAAAAACACATCTTTTTCACAAAGGCGTTTTTTTAAATCGGAAATATTCTTAAAAGATTTTTTCAAATCATCTTTTATTTCATATTCAAGATATTTATTGGCTAAATCCAGCGACTGCAAAATAAGGTAGCTCGGAGATGTGCTGCCAAAAATCGACATCACACTTTTAGCATTCTCTTTAAAATATGCGGGAGCGTCCGTTGAAATGTGAAGATAGGCTCCTCCTGTAAGCACCGGAAGTGTTTTATGGGCGGATTCCGCACACATAAGCACACCCTTTGAAATTGCACCCCCCACCTCTGAAAAATTGAGATATGCCCCGTGTGCTCCATCGCAAACAACAAAAACTCCGTGCTTTTCGGCAGTTTTTACAAGTTCTGAAAGCTCAAGCATATTTCCAAGATAATCGGGCGTTGTAAGATAAACACAAATAGGCTTTTCCGCACATGAGCAAAGAGCCTTTTCAAGCTCCGTAGCGGTAATTTCAGAACTGTAAAGTCCGTTTTTTCGCTCCGTTTCAATAAACACGGGTATAAGATCCAGTTCCGCACAGGCAAAAATAAAACTTTTATGCGCATTTGCCCCTGCAAGCACGGTGTTTCCTTTGCAAAAGCCTTTGCAAAGCGCAAGTATTGTTTTTATTACAAGAGTCGAGCCTTCACAGGAATAAAGCGTTTTTCCGGTACAGAAAAGCTCCGAGGCATTTTTTTCACTTTCTGAAATAATACCATTCGCTTCAAAAAGAGAATCGGCACCCAAAATTTCAGTTATATCAAATGCCTCCGCACCAAGAGCTCCTTTGCCCTTATGCCCCGGCATATGAAGACGCTTCATGCTGCTTTTATTATATTGTTTTACAAAATTATAAATAGGCGTATTCATTTTTTCCCTTATAAACAATGTTTATTAAATTATATCATTTTTTCAATAAAATGTGAGCGTTGTTTTTTATTGAAATATATTTTATATAAAATATATAAAAACGGCATATATTGAGCTTTTACAATAACACTATCCAACATCGTGTTATTGACAACAGGTTGTTTTTTAAGTTATAATCGTTACTCTTATGATTATATGATAATTTTGTTAAAAGGAGAAATATTATGGCAATGTTCAGAACCTATCAGCCAAAAAAACGTCAGCGCAAAAAGGAGCACGGATTCAGAAAGAGAATGGCTACTGCAAACGGCAGAAAAATTTTATCGGCAAGACGCAGAAAGGGCAGAAAGCAGCTTACTTATTAAGATTTTGAAAGGCGTTGTTGTTTTTTCGGAAAACAGAGATTTCAGACGGCTTTACCATCAAGGCAAGGCTATAAGGCTTCACGGGCTTATAATTTATTATAAGAAAAACCGTGAAAGCACCTGCCGAATGGGAATTACCGTGAGCAAAAAAACGGGCAATGCTGTTGAGCGGAATCGCAGTAAAAGAATTATACGTGCGGCGTTCTATCAGATTTTACCGCACATTAACGGGAATTTTGATTTTGTTTTTGTCGCAAGGTCATCTACAAAGACCATGAAAAGCACGGATATTTACAATTATTTTGTAAATGCTTTTGATGATGAAAACATTTTAAAAAAAGAATAAAGAATAGAGTATGAAAAATTTACTTTTAAAACTTATAGGCTTTTACCGCAGAAAAATTTCCCCGCTGTTTCCGCCAATGTGCAGATATTATCCGACATGCTCCGAGTATGCTATGACAGCAATTGAAAGACACGGTGCACTCAAAGGTTCAGTTCTTGCAGTTTTAAGGCTTATGCGCTGTAACATTCTGTTTCCCGGCGGGTATGACCCCGTTCCCGAAAAAAAACATAAACACAAACACAATTGATTATCAAACTGATTTTGGAGTTTTGATTTGGCAAATTTTTATGCGTGGATAGCCTATCCGTTCGGATTGGTGCTATCATTATTTTATAATCTCAGCGGAAACTATGTGTTTTCAATCTTTGCTTTGATGCTTGTGGTCAAGCTTTTGGTTTTACCTTCTTCAATAAGTCAGCAAAAGGGTCAGGCCAAACAGGCAAGACTTCAACCTAAAATCCGCAAAATTCAGGAAAGATATGCGGGTGACCAGCAAAAGATAAATCGGGCAACTCAGGAACTTTATCAGAAAGAGGGATTTTCTGCGATGAGGGGCGGTTGCGCACCTATGGCGGTACAGATGATTGTTATGCTTGGACTTTTTCAGGTAAACTACCATCCGCTTTCAATGGTGCTTCGTCTTCCCAAAGTGCTTATATCGGAATTCACCGCAGCGGTTACTCCTCTTTTGTCGGGTTCAATGGCAAAGAGTGCCTCTTACAGAGCGGAACTTTATGCTCTTCAGCATTTTTCCGAAATAAAAAGCGGAATTTCAGGACTTACTCCTGAAATCTCAGATAAAATTTCATCATTTATCTCAAGATATAACTTTTTAGGACTTGATCTTGCGGTAACACCTAATTTTAAAAACTTTGATAAGTACTGGGCAATTCCCGTAATAACGGGACTTATCGCTCTTGGAACGGCGCTTTATTCATTTATACGTCAAAAAAAGCTCACTCCGGGAAATCAGGCAAGCAATATGTCGATGGGTTGTATGATGTTCATGACCCCCGCAATGCAGATATATTTTTCTTTCCTGTTCCCTACGGCAGTAGGTATTTACATTATCTTTTCATCAATAATCAGCTTTGTTCAGATGGTTGTGCTTAATCACACACACAGCCCTGAAAAAGTTCTTGCAAGACTTATGATTGAGGAAAGCATAGAAAGACGTTCAAAAGAAGAAAACATAAAGAAAATCGCTGAAATCAAAAAAAGCGGTAACATTTAACTGAAGGAAAATTATGGAAAAGGAATTTATAGGTCGCGGTGCAACGGTAGAGGACGCTCGTCTTGATGCAATAAAGACATCGGGAGCGCCTGAGAGTGCCGCAGTAAATTATGAGGTTCTTACCTTTCCCAAAAAAAAGGTTTTAGGACTTTTCGGCGGTTCGGAAGCCGTTGTAAAAGTAATTATGAAATTACCCGATGAAAAATCGGAGCCTGTAAAAGAAACGGCAAAAAAAAAGACTGTAAAGCCGCAATCAAAAAAGACGGATAAAGCGGAAAAACCGGTTAAATCAGAAAAAAATACGGAAACAAAAAAAGACGATTTTATTGAAACACAGGAATATGCCGAAACAAGAGCATATATAAAGGGGATTTTAAACGGTATTGCAAACGATGAATTTACCGTTAAAACCTTTGAAAACGGAAACGCTATAAGATTTTCACTTGATGTAAGCGATGACGATTACGGAAGAGTTGTAGGCAGACGCGGAGAAACACTTGACGCAATTCAATATCTTGTTAAAATAAACACCAACAAAAGTGAAAATTCTCACAAACGTGTCAGTGTAGATGCGGGCGGCTACCGCAGAAAAAGAAAACAGTCGCTTGAAAAACTTGCCGTAAGAAAAGCCCAAAAAGCAGTTGAAACGGGAAACTGTGAAGAGCTTGAACCTATGGACGCTTATCAGAGAAGAGTTATTCATACGGCGGTAGGTACCGTAAGCGGAGCAACCTCATTTTCAATAGGAAGCGGCGTGTCAAGGCGCATTGTCATAGGAAAAGACGGTACCACAATTGAAAATTATCGTGAAACTCTTACAAAAAGACACGGTCGCTATGGCGGTAATAACCGTTCGGGAAGATCGGGCAGAAGACCGCAGAGAGCGGAAAAATATGTGCCGCAGATTTCACCGGACAGAAAGCCGAAAAGCGATTTTGAGGGTTACGTATACGGTAAAATCACACTTGATTGACGACTTTTTATTTTTTAATTAAAAGAATACTTTTAAACGGACTTAATGACAAGTCCGTTTTTTATATGCTTTAATCTTATTGATTTTTCAGCTATATAGCTATATTTATGATATGGATTAAATGATATGAAACAAATTCATAATATTGTTAAAATTTTGACTTCTTTCAAATAATATTACAAAAAATTGTTGACATTTTAAAATTTATGTTGTAATATTCACATACGGTCACAAAACATTCACACTTTTAACTCGTAAAGTTTCAAAAAATAGAGAATGAAATGAAAATTTTAAAGATGACAAATCAAAAAAATCAAAAGGGCTTTACACTTGTCGAGCTTATGATTGTTATCGTTATAATAGGCATTCTTGTTGCAGTGGCTGTACCGATTTATAAAAGCGTTCAGAAAAATGCAAGAAAAAAAGCCTGTCTTTCAAATATAAAGGTTCTTCAATCCGCTGTTTTAATTTATCAGGTGGAAAACGGAACTGAAAATGTGGACGGCATTTTTTCAGGAGAAAGAATTGAATTTAATTCTGCAAATTTAACGAACATAAATGCTTCATACTTAAAAGCTGTTCAAAACCCTGAAATCATTTATCCTAATTCCGTTCATTCATATACCCTTGTCAAGTCGAATAAGGATGAACACGGTCATTATCATACAATTACGGTTTATTGCAGCACACACGGAAATCTTAACGGAAATATGATTTCCTCTCACGGTGGTTAAAATACATAAAAAATACTTGACTTTTCTGCATATTTATGTATAATAATTTGTGTTAAGCGAAAGCTAAAAATAAAAATTAAGGAGAAATACTATGTTTAAGTATCTTCGTTCAAAAAAAGGTTTCACCCTTGTCGAGCTTATGATTGTTATCGTCATCATAGGTATCTTGGTTGCGGTTGCTGTGCCGATTTATAAGAGCGTTACAAAGAACGCAAAGGCAAAGGCCTGTTCTTCAAATCTTGCAACGCTTAACAGCATGGCAAACACATTTATGATGTCGGGAAACAACGGTGACGCAATCACATTTTCAGGAACTGCTACCGAGATTAAATTGCTTACTCAGTCAGCTGCCGGTGTAAACGATGCCTTTGACTCAACCTATGTAAAGCTTCTTCAGGATCCTAATCCTAAGTGCGCTCAGGGCGGAAATTACAGTGTTATCGCAGCAAAGGATGATGACAGCTACACTCTTAAAACCACATGCAGTGCGTTTAGTGCAACTGATCATAATGTTAAACAGTTCGGTGTGTAATTAATCAATAAAAAAACACACGGTTAAAACCGTGTGTTTTTTTATACAACAAATAAATTTATTCATTTCTTTTTCCTAAAAGAAAATATCTATAATCCATGCTGAAATTTCCATAAAATTGAAGTCAAGCCTTTTATTTGTAAACCAAAATAAGTTATGATAAAATTATATCATTAAAAAATGTTTTTAGAGGGCAATATGTCAAAACTTGTTAAAAAAACACATAATAAAAACAGAAAGCTTAATTTACTTCTTTCTCTGCTTTTTACAGCATTTGTTTTCGGAACTTTTCTTTTTATTCAAAAAATTTTCCCTTTCGGGCAAGCACTGCTTTTAAAAAATGACGCCGATTCGCAATATCTGCCCTTTCTCATAATGTTTAAAAATCTAATCAAAAACAATTCATCTCTATTTTATTCATGGAATATCGGCGGCGGTGTAAATATGTTTGCACTCATCTGCTACTATCTTATGAGTCCGTTTTCGCTTGTGGCACTGTTTTTCAATGAAACAAATATGGTTTACGGCTATGAACTTATCATATTTTTAAAAACCCTTATAACAGGTGTTCTTTCCACCTATTACTTTAAAGAGCATTTTAAAAGATACGACCTTTCCGTCAATGCTTTTTCACTTCTCTATACCTTTTGCGGTTTTTACACTGCTTATTATGCCAACATTATGTGGCTGGACGCTCTCTATATGCTGCCGCTTGTGGCGCTCGGCATTGAAAAAATCGTTTCGGGCAAAAAGGCGTGGCTCTATATTTTTTCCCTTGCTTATACGGTGCTTACAAACTTTTATATGGGCTATATGATATGCATTTTTTCAGCACTGTATTTTATCTTTCTTCTTTTTTCAAAGGAATTTACAGGAAAAAACAAAAAAAATAACACAAAAAAAGAAATCGGAGAAGCAAGTATAAAAACCGTTCTTATCAGATTTTTCGGCGGTTCTCTTCTTGCTATTATGATTTCCGCTATAACTCTTATTCCCGTTTATTCCGCACTTTCATATGGTGCTTACAAGCAACTTTTTAAACAGGGACAGTCATTTTTATTCAACTTTTTTGATTTTGTAATGTATATGCTCGGTACAGAAAAACTTCCCGGACTCTCATATGCGGATGCCGCCGTTCCTGTTGTCTATTCCGGAATTTTATCATTTATGCTTTTACCTATATTCTTCTTCTCAAAAAAAATAAAATGGAATGAAAAACTGTCAACAGGTATTTTAATTTCTTTTTTATATGCTTCTCTTGTAATACCTAAACTTAATGAAATTTGGCACGGAGTATCGGTTCCGTCCGGTCTTCCATATCGTTTTGTTTATATTTTCAGCTTTGTTGTTATATTAACCGCCTTTAAAGCCTATGATAAAGCTGAAAACATAAGGCTTTGGTCTATCCTGCTTCCTTTTTTATGTTTCGGCACTGTATTCGGTTTTGTTTATAAAAACGGATTAAAAGATAAATTCGGAAACCCGTATATAATAAAGCTTATAGCTGCGTCGGCGATAATGTGCCTTATTTATGCCGTATTTTTGATTTTAATAAAAACGGGCAAACTGAACCGTAGCGCTGCGGGAATTACCGCAATTCTGCTCATTATGTTTGAGCTTATTGCAACTCAAAGTTCGGTTATTTACCCGTCATCAAAAACAAAACTTAAAACTGTAGAAGAAAATTACAACAACAGTAAACAGCTTTTATCTGAAAGTGACAAAAGCTTTTACAGAACAGAGCTTTCATTCAGAAACGGTCTTGCAGCGAACGCTGCAGGTATAGACAATACAAATTCCATTTCTCAATTCTCCTCCATGGCGGCAAATCGTTTTGCGGGATTTCAAGGCTTTTTGGGCCTTGCCGGAAATATAAATAATTTTTATGCTTACAGGCTTCAAACGCCAATCTATAACAAGCTTTATAACATCAAATACATTGCGGATAATATAGGAATTGCGGAAAAAAGCAAATATCTTGAAAAAACAGACAAAAAAGCGGATGATAAAGAAATTTATATGAATCCCGAAGCACAAAGCTTGGGTTTTGTTTCATCGGATTTTATTGAGCTTTATTCTCCTAATCACGGTGTAAACGGAAATCAGAGTATTTTATGGAATTATTTAACCGGAACCAAACCCATAGCCTTAAAAGATGAAAAAATAAGCGGTGCAAAATTCAGCGGTTGTGAATATGTTCCGCCTAAAAAGCTTTCAGAAGAATATTTAAAGCTTTTGCAGAATAATGAAAATTCATGGAAATCCGATTTCTTAAAAGCAATGGATATAACAGGAGGGTTTTATCCGTATAAAATGACTTCACAAAATGTGGAAATAACCTTGACTTTTACTGCAAAAAAATCCGCAGAACACTATATGCTGTTTAATACAAGCGATTTAAAAAAGGTTGATATTACTTATTCTGACGGAAAAACCGTGAATATTCCCGCTGCAAAAGCTGAAATGCAGTCACTTATAGATATCGGTTTTTTAAATGAGGGTGAAACCGTTAAAATAAAATTTTATGATACGGATATAGACTTTGAAAAACTTAACAAACTTGATAAATATAAAGCGGCAAAAATAACGGACTCGGTTTTTTGCACCATTTCCTCACTTGATGACGCCGTTTACAGACAAGGTCTTGAAAATTTAAAGAAAAACGGAGAGCTTAAAATAACGAAGCATTCGGATACCTATCTTAAAGGAAGCGTAGATGCGGCATTTGATTCGGACCTTTGGACAAGTATTCCGCTGGACAACGGCTGGAGAGTTTTTATAGACGGTGAAGAGACAAAAATACAGGATAACAATACCTTCGGCACAGTAATTTTCCCGATTAAAAAGGGTCATCACGAAATTGAAATGCGATACACGCCGCCCGGACTTAAAGAGGGTGCCTTTGTAAGTGTGGCGGGAGCAGTTCTTTGCATTTTGATTTTTGCCTTGGAAAAGGTTAAAATAAAGAAAGATGAGCTTCCCGATGAAGAAGAATTGTCAACAAAAACAGATGATAAAAATACAAAGAAAGGAGAAAACGATGATTGAATACCGCTATGATACACAGCTTTTAATTGACGGAGAGGATTTGGACGAAGACGAAATCCACGACTATATCCAGGAAAATTTCAAGGGCGACTGCCTTATCGCCGCAGGCGATGAGGAAACGGTTAAAATTCATTTTCATACAAATGAACCGTGGGATGTTCTTGCCTATTGCAGAACGCAAGGTGAAATCTATGACATTGTTGTTGAGGATATGGACAGACAGTCAAGAGGACTTAAGGGCTGATTAAAATATTAATAAGAATACGTGTGCAATTTTGTACCCGTATTCTTATTAAATATTTAACTCATTTTTTCTTATTTAAAAGCTTTTTATTTTGACAATACAGCATTTTTTTGATAAAATACTTTCCATTGCAGGTGTAGTTCAATGGCAGAATGTCAGCTTCCCAAGCTGAACACGGGGGTTCGATTCCCCTCACCTGCTCCAAGACTTTCCGAATAGGAAAGTCTTTTTTATTTACATTTTAATAAATTTTAATATTTTATAAAATATTAAAATACTTGAAAAAAAAATATTTTATGATATTATTATATTGTATAATTGTGATAGAAATATCAATTCATACTATTTTTATAGTATTGGGGGCTGATTATGAATAAAATAAGAAAAGCTTTAAGTTTTGTACTTTCAGCAGTTATGCTTTTATCCTGTGTGGTATTTTCCGCATTTGCAGAAGAAAAAACGAGTGTTACAAACGACGGTGTATCCGATATACATTACGCAACCGAAAACGGACAGGATACGCTTGAGCAAATGAAGAAAAATAAGCAGGTGGGCGATGAAGGCGTAGCTCTGTATGTTCCAAAAACCAATTATTATTTTATGAGAACTTCAGAATCCGACACCTTTACCTTTGTTCCGAGAATTTACATGCAGCTTGCCGTAAGAACGTGGAAAGAGTGGATTGAACATGTCGGTTTTCTAAAGAAAACGGATATGACTCTTAACAACGTTTCTTTTGCCTTTGCAAGCGATACGGAACACGGAGGAAAAGCGGGAAGCAATCCGAGTTATCCTACAACATACGGCAATAACAAACGCGGTTATCTTATGGGCTTTGACGGTTATTACGGTTCAATGAAAGGACTTAATAAGGGCAGTGCCGACGGCTTTACCGCACCTGAAGGCTATGAAGTCTGCACGCCCACACAAAACGGTCAGGCGGATTTTCAGCTTGATTCAAGCTTTTGGACCGGCTCTTACATAATGTCATATGATATGACGGTGAATTTTTCAGCAAATATTCCTGCGGATAAAACCAAGTGGAACGGCGATTTAAAGATGGATTTGGCTTGGGCCGGAACACAGCAAAAAGCTTATTCTCTTAAAAACAAGGTTCAGTTTGATTTGGAAATTGTTGACCTTGTTCCGCTCAACAAACTTTTAGCGGAAGCTAAAAAAATGAATGACCAAAAGCCCGCACGCTTAAATCAGGCGGCGGAAGATGCTTTTGCAGCAATGCAGAACTATGTTCAAAACACCATCTATGCAAATTGCGGCACTAAAAATGACTATACGGGTCTTTTAAACGGTGATAAATATCTTGAAGACAGCGTTGTAAACGGCGATGGAGGCTATGTAAAAACGCTTGAAACTCTTATTGCAACAGCTAAAAAAGAAATGATGGACAGCATTCTTGCTTTCACAAATACCGTTATTGAAGATAACAGTATAAGTGATTACAGAAAATTAAATTCAAATATTTCTCAAACTTATCAAACCGCTTTTTCCAAATATAACGGAAAGGATTTATCTTTTTACAAGGGTCTTTCCGATGAAATAAAGTTTGACACCTTACTTGGTGATTACAATAACCTTGAAGCAACGCTTGAAAAGAACGGATACGACTTCCCGAATGTTGCTGTTTATAAGAGACAGGTGCGTTTTGAAAAAGACGGTATGGGCGGTCTTAAACCTGAATTCAAATTCAGAATTATTACGGCGATTTCCAAAACCGATTTTGATCGTATAATACAGGAAACTTCAAATATTGTTGAAGTCGGATTTATTGCGGCACCGTCGGCAAAAGTGAATGCGGAAGGCTATGAAAACGCAAGAAAATTTGTTGAAAGCGGCGGAACGGTCGGTGCTCTCGGTGATTTTAAACACGGTACCACCAAAACGGTTTATATCAATGCCGAAAAACCCGAAAGCTATATGCACTTCGGATGTATGATGCAGGGTCTTATCAAAGGTGAAACTATAACCGACGATCTCAAGGCCTCAGCCTATGTTAAATATAAAAGAGCCTACATTGAAAACGGTCAGGCAAAAATAGACAACTGTTATGTCTGGTATGATACCTTCAATGAAGCTCCCGTATTTTCAAATTACGAAGCTATTAAACAGGCATGGATTGCAAAATACGGTGTATAATAACAATAATAAAAAGCTCTTCCGAATGGAAGAGCTTTTTTATTATTCAGTTCTTTATACTAATTGTTAATTATATAACGCCAGTCCAAATCCCCTCTTTCAAGAGCGTGTATAAGTGCCTCTGCTGTAGCTATATTTGTTGCAACAGGAATGTTATGCACATCGCAAAGCCTTAAAAGTTCGTTCCATTCGTTAGCAGTTTCACCCAAGGTTCGAGGATCTCTGAACATAAGCAATAAATCTATTTCATTACAAGCAACTCTTGCACCTATCTGCTGTGCACCACCCTGGTGCCCCGAAAGGAAAGAGTTTATCTCAAGCCCCGTTGCATCCGAAACAAGATTCCCCGTTGTCGCTGTCGCACAAAGACGATGTTTTGAAAGAACCCCGCAATACGCAATACAAAACTGAACCATAAGTTCTTTTTTTTCATCGCTTGCAATCAATGCAATATTCATAATCTCTCCTTTTTACAAATTTCTTTATCATGATAACAAATTATTGATAAAAATTCAATATAAAATACTTTAAATTTATAAAATTTTGGGATTTAAACTGATATTTTCGCCAAGAAGTCTTTTTGAAAGGTTGGAATAAGCAATTAAAACATTTTCATTCGGTAATGCCGAGCCTCTTGAAAAATTCAAGTCAAACGGCACCGCCGCAATAAGTCTAAGCCCTGAAATGTCTACACAATCATCAAGATTTTCAGACAGGCCCTGTGAAACTTCTTTTTTTGAAATTCCGGAAACAAGCAATCTGTTTTCACAGTCGATAAAAGAATCCGAATAAGCATACAGCCTTTCAAGTTCTCTCTTTTTAGGCGGTGAAATAAAAATGTTTATCTGCTCCGAATATGGAAATACTACGCCTTTAGGCAAATCAAAAAGTACAAAATCATATTTTGAAAAAAGTTCATCAAAGCACTTTGTGTTAAGCGCTTCAAACGGAATATCCCTTTGAACCGCACCTATGTAATCTATATTTTTACAAACGCTTTTTACCGCATTCAAAGGCTCTTCTTCATCTAAAACATCTGAAAGATTAAAAAGATATTCCTCCGTAATTTTAAAAGCGTCAGACAGACCCGTTCCCGAATTCAAATCGACAGCAAGAACCCTTTTTCCAAGCCTTGCAAGTGATTTTGCGGTAAGTAATGTCGCCGTAGTCTGCCCTGCACCGCCTTTTTTTGCAAGAAAGCAGATTTTTTTAGAAATCATCAGTTCAATCCCCCTTCCGCTTTTACGACAGGAGCTGCCGCCGTACTTCTGAAATAAGCATTATAAATATCATAAACCAACTTTGAGGTGCCTGCACCGGAATCAAAATTTTCTACTGCAACTGAAATTGCAATTTCAGGATTTTCCGCAGGAGCATAAGAAATCATAAAACTGTTAAGATATTCCGCAATTCTGCCGTTTACTTTTGCCTTACTTTGTGCCGTACCGGTTTTACAGGCAACACTGTACGGCAGTGTATTTATCGGTGCAAGCCTTGCCCCGTCTCTTACCATTCCCTCACGCACAATACGAAGAGTATTTGATGAAATTCCAGTTTCCTCAACTATTTCACCATTTGAATTATCAAGTACGACCTCTCCGCTTTCGGAAATCACTTTTTTTACAAGATGAGCCTTATAGCGATGTCCTCCGTTTGCAAGCGTAGCGGCATAATTACAAAGCTGAACGGGCGTTAGGAGAGTGTCCGACTGCCCTATGGCTGCCTGAACCGTATCGCCGTCAAACCAGTTTCCGCCGTGTTCCTTACGATATTTAGGAGATGCTAAAACACCTTTACTTTCACTGACTTCAAGACCGGTTTTATCTGAAAGTCCGAATTTCGCCTGATATTTATTCATCTTTTCCATTCCCAAATGAAAGCCCACTTCATAGAAAAAGATGTTGCATGAACGGTTAAGAGCCTCTTTTACATCAATTTGACCATGTGTTCCGACACATTTGAATTCGGTATCGGTAAAGCGCTGATAAATATGTGTACAGTTAAATGTGGTGGTTTCATTAATGACACCTTCCTCAAGCGCTGCACAAGCCACTGCAGGCTTCATTGTGGAACCGGGCTCATAAGTGGATTGAAACGCTCTGTTCCAAAGCGGCTTATTTTTCTGTGAGGAAAGCTTTGAAAAATCCTTTATATAATTATTGATATCATATGACGGATATGTAGCCGCCGCAAGAACTCCGCCCGTTTTAACATTTATTACAACGGCGGCGCCTACTGTGGGAAGTTCCGATGTTCCCGGACTTGTCTTTATGAGCGCCTCCAAAGCATTTTGCACATCTCTCTGAAAAACGCTGTTAAGTGTTAAAACCACTGAATTTCCCGACTCGGCATTTTTGCTTATTTCAGTCCTGTAACTTCCTGAAGAACTTTGCGCCGTACTTTGAATTCCGTTTGTACCTCTTAAATATTTTTCCATTGCACTTTCAATGCCGAACTTGCCGATTTCATCATCCATTGAATAAGCTCTTAAAGAAAGCTGTTCCTTTTCCACTTCAGAAAGCTTTTTGTCGGCATTTGCAGCCTTAAACTCCTCGGTTTTTTTCTGATATTCAGTTGCGTTGAGCTTGCCTGTTATACCTATTATATGCGGCGCAACATCTCCGTTGGGATAAGTTCTTTCGGATTTTGAACGAATTGTAATGCCGTTTTCGGAACCGAATCTTTCGGATATTGCCGCTGAAAATTTGCCTGTGCAGCCCCTTGCAAAAGTATATGGATTTGAAACGGAAAAGCCCTGTTTTTTAAAACCGCAGCAAACTGCGCCCACCTTAAGAGCCTGCTCCTTTGAAAGCTCTCCAAGTTCAAACATTTTTACAAGAGCATCAAAGCAGTTTTGTGCATCCGCATAAGCATTAAGAGAAAGACAGCTTTTAGATTTTAAAAAGGTAATTTCGCTTTCCATATCGGATTTAAAATAAACCGTACCGTTTTGGTCAAGTGCAAGCGGCATTTCATTTATCCATGGAACACCGCTTTCATCAAAAACCTTTATAAGCCCTGAAATTATTTCTATTCGCTTTTTCTGTTCTTTAATTGAAGGAAAATAATTGCCGTCTATGATAACATCATAAGTTATACTGTTTATGGCAAGCGGCACACCGTATTCATCATATATATTGCCTCTCTGTGCCTTTACGGTTGTTTTGCTTTCACTTGTATAAAGTGCCTGCGCCGTGTATTTTGCACCGTTTTTTATCTGTATGTTAAAAAGATCCGAAATAATAAAAACACCGACAAAAACAGATGCCGCCACACTTGCGGCAACCCGTCGCTTTATTATATTTTTATAGCTTTTTGTCATATACTCCTGTCTTTAAAACGATTTTCAATATGCTGTATTAAAAAATAAAACAAAAGGATAAAAACTGCGGAATATGCCGCAGAAATCAGATGATATCTGAAGAACAGCCAAAACTGCGCATTTTCCTTAAAAATTGTATAAAATAAAAAATATGCAATGCAGCCGATAAATGAAAACATCAATGCCGTTTTTAAATTTCGTCTGAAAACGGTACGTATCATAACAGAAAAAAACACCGCCGTTAAAAAAAGGATGAAAACATTATAGCCTTTTAAGTTTCCTCCCAAATCCCATAACATCCCTGCAAAAGCACCGAAAACAGCAGAAGAAAGCTCTTTTTCAAAAATTGAGATTGAAATTACAAAAGGCAATAAAAGGCAGGCTCTTGCTCCTAAAACAGTTGGAAAAAGACCCCAAACATTCTGAATCGCGGCAAGCAAAATTATAAAAACGGTAAAAAACGAATATTTAAAAAAACGATTTTTAATGTACTGCGACATTGTTTTTGCCCTCAAAGCCCGTTATGACAAAGGCATTTTTAACATCGTTGGTTTTAACTCCCGGCTCAATAAGAGCGCTTTTACCGGACCCTGTCCCCGATGACCTTATTTCCTTAACCGTGCCTAAAATCAAATCTTCGGGAAAAACTCCGCCGGCTCCCGCAGTACAAATTATACCTCCCTCGGTTATGTTAGTACCGTCTGAAAGTCCCGACATGCGAATTTTACCGTCATCACTCTGAAATGTATTTATATATCCCGTTTCTCCCGTTCTTATATCATATATCGATGCGGAAAATTTAGGAGAAGAAACAGGCAGTACCGCTGCGGTATTTTGTGTTGTTGAAATTATCTTTCCTATAAGATAATGCCCATAAATCACGGGATCTCCCACCTTAACGCCGTCCTTTTCTCCACAGCCAAGCACAAAGCCTCCGGTGCTGTCTGCTGCATCGGAACTTATAACTGCACCTGAAACGAAGGTGTAATCAGGATTTTTCTCCTTAACTCCTAAAAAATCGGAATAGGTTTTAACTCTGTTTTTTAAATTCTCATAGTCTACAAGTTTATCTCTATAATCTGCAACCTGCTCCTCAAGCTCGGTAATTCGCTTTTTATAGGTTTTTGATGATACAAAAACGGAACCTGCACTTTCAATTTTAGCCGAAAGCCACGCCGCTCCCTTTTCCATAGGTGAAAACACATAGGAAAAAGCTTTTGAAAAAACATTGCTTTTACTTTTTCCTATTTCAGCCGTACCCATGCCTATAAAAATTATAAGAAGCACCAGCAGCAATCGTTTAAAAATTTTACTTTTAAAAAATGATTTCATCTGTTATTCGTCAAAATCCCTTTTTGATGTAATTCCTAAAGTACCTTTATCCAGACAGATTCCACACCCGTCGGCAACGCAGTCAAGCGGTCTTTCAGCAATATAAACCGGAATCTTCACTTCCTCATTCAGCACTTTGTCAAGTCCTCTCAAAAGCGCTCCTCCGCCGGTCAACATGATACCGCGATCTATTATATCTGCAGCAAGTTCAGGTGGAGTTTTTTCAAGTGCAAACTTTACGGCTTCCACAATTTCGGAAACAGGTCTTGAAAGTGCCTCACGAACCTCTTCCGAACTTATCTCAATATTTTTCGGAAGTCCCGTTGCAAGATCTCTTCCCTTAACGCCCATTGCGCCTTCTCCGTCATAGGAGTGTGCAGAACCTATTTTAAGCTTTATATCCTCAGCTGTCCTTTCACCGATTAAAAGATTATGATTTTTTCTTATATACTCAGTAATTGCTTCATCAAAATCATCCCCTGCAACACGAACGCTTCTTGAAGTTACAATATCGCCATAAGAAATAACCGCAACCTCTGAAGTGCCGCCGCCTATATCCACTACCATCGCTCCGGTCGGCTCCGTAACGGGAAGTCCCGCACCGATTGCCGCCGCCATAGGCTCTTCAATAAGACTCACATATCGTGCGCCCGCCGACCTTGCGGCATCATGCACGGCCTTCCTTTCAACAGCGGTAATTCCCGACGGAATACAGATAAGCACTCTTGCTTTTGAAAAAGGATTTCCGCTTATCGCCATCTTGATAAAAGCCTTAAGCATTTCCGAAGTCATATCAAAATCGGCTATAACGCCGTCCTTTAAAGGTCTTATAGCGGAAATTGAGCCGGGGGTTCTTCCTATCATTTCCTTTGCTTTATTACCCACCGCCACAACTTTCTGAGGATAAATCGAAACATCAACCGCCACTACCGACGGTTCTCTAATAACTATTCCCTTGCTGCGAACATATACAAGCGTATTTGCAGTGCCTAAATCTATTCCGATATCCTGCGCAAAAAGCATCTTATGCCCCTTATAAAATATTTTAATATTATTATTTTATATTATAACACAATAGTTCGTTCAAACAACTACATTTCTTTATGATTTTTCAATCTTTATTTTTTGCCTTTTCCAATTTTGTTTTATTGTTCATAAAAATTATCTTCTTTCAAATTTTGAGCATAAAAAAGACGATGTTTTTTCTTTATCGTCTCTTATTTTTTATTACTGCAACAAACAAAAACAAAAAGCGTACATCTTTACGCACGCTTTTTTTGTTTATGATTTTTTATTTCATAAGCTCTCTTGCCATAAGCACGCCCATAACGGAACTCATCATAAGTCCGTGTGTCCAGCCGCTTGAATCGCCAAGACAGTGAAGATTTTCAATATTCGTATTGAATTTTTCATCCATTGAAACCTTATTTGAATAAAACTTGATTTCAGGTCCGTACAAAAGTGTTTCATATGAGGCAAAACCCGGAACTACCGTATCCATCGCCTTAATAAAATTAAGAATATTCATAAGCGTTCTGTACGGCATTGCGGCGGTTAAATCGCCTGCAACGGCATCGGGAAGGGTCTTTCTAACGGTGCAGCGGTCAAGTTCCTTTTCCCATGTTCTTTTTCCTTCAAGAATATCTCCATATCGCTGCACAAGAATATGACCGTCGCCAAGCATATTGACAACCTCGCCTATTTTTTTAGCATATAATATCGGATCATCAAAAGGAGCGGTAAAATGGTGAGAACAAAGCACCGCAAGATTTGTATTGTCGGATTTTTTATCCTTATATGAAAAGCCGTTTACAACCGCAAGAGAGTTATCGTAGTAATTTTCCTGACTTACAAAACCGCCGGGATTCTGGCAGAAGGTGCGCACCTTGTTTGCGAACGGTGCGGGGTAACCTATGAGCTTTGATTCATAAAGCACCTTATTTACCTCATTCATTACCTCGTTTCTCACCTCAACACGCACACCTATGTCAACTGAGCCGGATTCATGCCCTATGCCGTGCTTACGGCACATTTCCGAAAGCCAATCGGCGCCCTTTCTGCCTGTTGCAATAACAACCTTTTCTGCAAAAAGAGAAAATTCCTCACGATCCTTACCTGTAAGTTTTTTAAAGCTTGCACCGAGAACCTTTCCGTTTTCAATTATAAGGTCGGTGCATTCGGTTGTAAAAACAAGGTTTACACCGCTATCCTTTAAATAATTTTCAATTTTGGTGTAAAGTATTCTTGCCTTTTCAGAACCCAGGTGTCTTATCGGACAATCCACAAGCTGAAGCCCCGCCTGAATTGCACGAAGCCTTATCGCTTTGATTTCATCCGTATCTTCCGCACCCTCAACACGAGTATCGGCACCGAAACTTAAATATATTTCATCGGTATAATCAATCATTTTCTGCGCATAATCATAGCCGATAAGCTCGGGAAGAGAGCCGCCGACATCGGGACTGAGAGAAAGTTTGCCGTCCGAAAACGCACCTGCACCCGAAAATCCCGTGGTTATGTTGCAGTCGGGCTTGCAGTGAACACAGTATCCCGTTTTATCCTTGGGGCAACTGCGAACCTCAATCGGAAGACCCTTTTCAACCAAAGTAATTTTTTTGCCGCTATTTTGTCTTGCAAGCTCCAAAGCGGTAAAAATACCTGCGGGACCCGCACCTATAATCAATACATCCTGTTCCATATTATCACCGAAATTCAATACTATAACGCAACAAAAAAACCGTAAACGACTGCTTACGGTAATCTCATTGATTACATATTATTTTATCACCGAAGCCTTGCTTTGTCAAACCGACAAGTGTGTTTACGGCTACACAAAAACATTAGTTCACGCTTACAAAGATTATCTGTTTTCTGATTTTTTTGTATGTTATTATAATTTTAACAAAATAAATAAGGAGGAGTTATAATGGCTTATAAAATTTCAACCGATTGCATCGCTTGCGGCGCATGTGCGGCGGAATGCCCGGTAAACGCTATTTCAGAGGGCGACGGCATCTATGTTGTTGACGCTGACCCTTGCATTGACTGCGGAACCTGCGCAAGTGTTTGCCCCGTAGGAGCTCCGAATCCTGCTGAGTAATCACATAAAAACAGCGGCTTTACAGCCGCTTTTTTTATTTTATAAATGAAAACCGTAACATTTTATAAAGCACAAAACAAGCATAAACATAGTGTTGAACACACTATGAAACACCAATATTCTTTAGCGCATTTATAAGCTCATATTTTATATTTGATGCATTATAATCAAATTTCGCACTTTTATATTGATCTTTTTCAAATAAAATAATGCTTGGAACTGATCTTATCTCATATTTTTCTCTGAATGATTTAATATCTGAATCTATTTTAGTATTTTCACTATCCAAATAAAATATTTTTATGTTTTTTTCTTTTGCAATCATACTTAAATACGGCACTATACGCCTACAATCTTCACAGGTAATCCTTCCTGTATATAAAACAAATCGTTCTTTTTCAGAAATCTTCCGCACCGCCTCTTCAACGGTTATTTTTTCAAAAGAAGATATGCTGTCTTCATACGCTCTTATTTCAATTATAAGCTCTGCATTTTCTCTTTCCACGGTATTCACGGGTTTCGCTGTTTTTTCCATATTATTTTTTCTTGCTATATCTTTTTTTAATAAAATAAAAAGCGCAACAAGAACAATAGTACTAATAATAACCACTATACCTATTATCCTCTTTTTATTTTTCAAAATTTCCTCCAATATTTAGACTTGTTTGTTTACATATTATACTATATAATTTATAAACAAACAATATTTATGTTTATTTTGTTTTAATCGCACGGATTAACATTATTTAAAAAGGAGTATTTATGAAACATTTAAAATTTTTAGCAAAGTTTCTTGTTTTCACACTATTTCTGACCTCTTTTTCTTCTTTACCGGTTTTTGCCAAAGTATCTCAAAAACAAAATCCATATTATCCATACAAAAGCTTCAACGAATTATACATTGCATATAATGAGGCTGTGCAAAAAAAAGATTCTGAATTACAAAATAAACTTTTACAAATCGCAAAAGCTTCATTAGAATATGAAATGAACGAAGAAGCAAATGTTATTACCCCATCGCCTAAAAGGATAGATCCCGACAAAGCGTATTGGATAAATAAATTTTGGGAGATGTTTAATTATGGCCGTTGGGATATGCGTCCCACAGGCATAACATTATCTTTAGGTCCCAAAAACCATGGAATTTGGACATCTAAACAAAAATCAAATGGATGGAATGCCATTTCTGCAAAATTTTGCGAATCACATTATTGGAATAACACCGAATGTATGAAACAGCAATTCTACTGCCACGCACGACTTGGTTATGCAGCCGTAGAACAAGAGTGGAATTTAGAGCCATGGAAAACAACAATAAACCCCATAACCTGTAACTGATATGGATAGAATAAGCTTCTTAATAATTGCAGGGGTTATTTTTGGCTCAGCTTCGTTAATCCTGCCGTTTATTGTGAGAAAATACATCGGTATCATTTCAAGCTTTATTCTTGCTCAGCTTTCGGTTATCCTTGTGCTTTGGAGTGAAAAATACACCGTTTTAACTCAGGAAATCTCCTCCATAATTGATACCTTCCCCGCAGTTTTAAAGGGTGCAATCGCTCTTTTTGTTTTTTGCACGGCAGTTAATTTAATTGTTTATTTTGCATTCATTCGTAAAAAGAAATCCTGAAAATTATTATCCGTGCGTAAACCTGTCGGAATTTCCGACAGGTTTTTTATTTAAGAAATTTGAAGAGCAGACTTATCCCCGCCATAGCGGCGGCTGCAAAAGGAAAAGCGGCAAGATGAAGAAAGTGTGTTTTTTTATTGTAGCCGAAAAGCTGAGGTCCGAGAACATCTTTTACCTCGGGATAAAAATGTGAAAAAAAGCCTGAACGGCAAAGCAGAAACCAATCAAAAAACAGAACATCAAATACTTTAAGCAGAATAAGCATAGAAATAAAACGCACAAAAAGCTTCCAAAAGCCGTAGCCGTTATGAATACCGTTAAAACCCGCAAAAAACAGCGGCCCCGCCATTAAGGCAAGGGCAAGCACTATAAGAAACCAGCCCAAAGCGTACGCACCCTTAAAACGTTCTTTACGGGGTTTTACCGCAGCCTGAACCTCCTTGGGTGCAGATGAAAAGAATTTTTTATCCTGAATTAAGGCAACTCCTGAAAAAAGCATAAGAAAAAGTCCCGACATCATCACAAATGAAAGAAAAATTGTAAAAAGCAATTTGCCCCTCCATATTCACTTTTTAATTTTCATTATCTTATTATATAATAAAACCTGCACCGTCAGCAAGTAAGTATTTGCTAATCCGATGTTTCCATATTTTTTCATATTGAATAATTACAAATAAAAAACAGTCATATTGCCAAAAGGCAATATGACTGTAAATTTATAAATCATTAAAAACTTTAATGATTAGTCTTTCTTTGCTCTGATAGCGGACTGTGCAGCTGCAAGTCTTGCAATCGGAACTCTGAAAGGTGAGCAGGAAACATAGTTGAGTCCAAGGCTGTTGCAGAACTCGATTGAGCTCGGATCGCCGCCGTGCTCACCGCAGATACCGCAGTGGAGCTTCGGATTTGCCTTTCTGCCCTCTTCAACCGCAAGCTTCATAAGCTGACCTACACCGATTGTGTCAAGTCTTGAGAACGGATCCTGTTCATAAATCTTCTCGCTGTAATAAGATGTGAGGAACTTGCCCGCATCATCTCTTGAGAAACCGAAGGTCATCTGTGTAAGATCGTTTGTACCGAAGCAGAAGAAATCAGCCTCTTTTGCAATCTCAGCAGCGGTAAGAGCCGCTCTCGGAATTTCAATCATTGTGCCCACTTCATATTTAAGTGAAGAGTTCGCCTCTTTAATAAGAGCATCCGCAGTTTCAACAACAATCTTCTTAACGAAGAGATATTCCTTAGGATCGCCTACAAGAGGAATCATAATCTCGGGAACAAGATTCCAGTCGGGATGTCTTTCCTGAACTGCAAGAGCAGCCTTGATGATTGCCTTTGTCTGCATTACACCGATTTCAGGGTAGGTAACCGTAAGACGACAGCCTCTGTGTCCCATCATGGGGTTAAATTCCTTGAGATCCTCGATAATCTGCTTAATCTGCTGAACGGTTTTGCCCTGTACATCTGCAAGTGCCTTAATGTCGGCTTCCGCAGTCGGAACGAACTCGTGAAGAGGCGGATCAAGGAAACGGATTGTTACCGGGTTTCCTGAAAGAGCCTCAAAGAGTTTTTCAAAGTCGCTCTGCTGCATCGGCTCAATTTTATCAAGTGCTTTAATTCTCTCCTCGACCGTGTCTGAGCAAATCATTTCACGGAAAGCACCGATTCTGTCGGGGTTGAAGAACATGTGTTCCGTTCTGCAAAGGCCTATACCCTGTGCACCGAATTCGGCAGCCTGACCGGCATCCTCGGGAGTATCGGCATTTGTTCTTACACCCATTGTTTTGAACTTATCGGCAAGCTCCATAATCTTACCGAAATATCCGCTTGAAGGATCTGCCGGAACGGTTGGAATTGCGCCGTCATAGATTGAACCTGTTGAACCGTCAAGAGAAATGATATCACCCTCGTGATATTCCTTGCCTGCAAGAGTAAACTTCTTGTTTTCTTCATCCATCTTGATGTCGCCGCAGCCTGAAACGCAGCAGCGTCCCATTCCTCTTGCAACAACCGCAGCATGAGAAGTCTGACCGCCACGAACGGTAAGGATACCCTGTGAATACTTCATGCCCTCAATATCCTCGGGAGAAGTTTCAAGACGAACAAGAATTACGCTTTCGCCCTTTTTGCCGTGTTCAACCGCATCGTCAGCAGTAAACACAACCGCACCGCAGGCAGCTCCCGGAGATGCAGCGATAGCGTGACCTACAGGTTCGGCAGCCTTGAGAGCTTTCTGATCAAAAGTCGGATGGAGAAGCATATCAAGAGTTCCCGCATCAATCTGCATAAGAGCTTCTTCTTCGTTAATAAGACCCTCATCCATAAGGTCGCAAGCAACCTTGATTGCCGCCTGAGCGGTTCTCTTGCCGTTTCTTGTCTGGAGCATAAAGAGTTTGCCGTGTTCAATGGTAAATTCCATATCCTGCATATCTTTATAGTGCTTTTCAAGCTTATTCTTTGTATCTACAAGGTCTTTATAAGCCTCGGGAAGAGCCTCTTCAAGTGAAGGGAAGTTCGCCTTTCTCTCTTCCTCTGAAATACCCTGGCTTGCAGCCCACTCTTTTGAGCCGTCAATTGAAATCTGCTGCGGAGTTCTGATGCCTGCAACAACATCCTCGCCCTGAGCGTTAATCAAAAATTCACCATAGAAGAAACGGTTTTCGCCTGTTGCCGGGTTTCTTGAGAAACAAACACCTGTTCCGCAGTCATCGCCCATATTGCCGAATACCATTTCCATAACATTGACAGCCGTTCCCCATGAATAAGGAATATCGTGATCCATTCTGTAAACATTTGCTCTCGGGTTGTCCCATGAACGAAATACCGCACGGATAGCCGCATTGAGCTGAACTTTCGGATCATCCGGGAAATCGGAGCCTATGTTAGCTTTATATCTTGCTTTAAATTCGTTGGCAAGTTCTCTAAGGTCGTCTGCAGTGAGGTCAATATCGGATTCAACGCCCTTCTTTTCCTTCATCGCATCGATAAGGCTTTCAAATTCTTTCTTGGAAACCTCCATAACAACATCGGAGAACATCTGGATAAATCTTCTGTAACAGTCCCATGCCCATCTTGCGTTGCCGCTCTTTTCAGCAATGGATTCGGTAACAGCTTCATTAAGACCAAGGTTTAAGATGGTATCCATCATACCCGGCATTGAAGCACGTGAACCCGAACGAACCGATACAAGAAGAGGGTTTGTGTAATCACCGAATTTTTTGCCTGTTGCATTTTCAAGCCAATCAACATTCTTCATAATTTCAGCCATAATCTCATCATTGATTTTACGGCCGTCCTCATAATACTGTGTGCATGCCTCTGTTGAAACGGTGAAGCCCTGAGGAACGGGAAGCCCCAAATTTGTCATCTCTGCGAGGTTTGCGCCCTTACCGCCGAGAATTTCTCTCATTGTGGCGTTGCCCTCTGAAAAAGTGTATACGAACTTTTTGCTCATTTATTACCTCCGCAAAAAATCTTTGTAACGATTTTTTTGTTACTGTTTGTTATTATAACAAAATAAAAACAGCTTTTCCATACCTTTTATAAGTTTCCGGCGGTTTTTTACATAAATATAAAAAGGTATGAAATTTTATATATTTTTTAATAATTATTCCGATTTATTCTTCGTATTATCCTCTTGTCATCGTATTTTTTTGTTCCATTTTAAAAACGTCGTCGTGCTTGGGCATTTTGAATTTTATTATAAAGCCTATTCGTCCAACATAAGTTGAAGAAACCTTTTTACCGTCAAGATAAAAATAATAATCCGTATCTGTTCCTATGGAGGAGTTCGGATAAATAAGCCTTACCGTTTGCCCCGCTTTATATTTGCTTACCGCCCCTATAAAAGAATTCTTTTCTCCGCTGTAATCAAGCTTATAACCGGGTACTGCAAATTCATATACAACAAAACAAAGAACTGCCAGAATTACGGTGCAAATGATTAAAACAGCCTTCTTTGGAATCGGCAGGTGCATATTTCCTCCAAAAATATTAAAAACAATAAAAAGCGTCCCGAAGGACGCTTTAATCTTCATCAACCGAACTGATTGTAGTGCTCGGAAAGCATATTCATAGCCTTGAAAAGCTTATAAGTATAAATCATCGGACCGATACCTATAAGGCTGCCTAAGCAAGCCCAAAGCCAGAAGTCTTTTGCGCCGAAATCATATACGATATTTCTTCTCTTGAGTTCTCCTTCAATTCTTGAAGAAAGACCGTGATACCAGACAAGCGGATAAATACCAAGAGTAATTCCTGATAAAACAAACGCCATAAGACAAAAATGCATGGTCTTTTTACCGTCATATCTTGATGCTATGGTGTTGATGTCGGTTGAGATTCCCGAAAACAGAACAATCGGATAAATTCCTAAAGTTATTCCTGAAAGGAAAAACCAAAGCCAGAAGTTTCTATCTGTTTTAAGTTGCCCGACAGGTGCATTGGACGGCTGATATGGTGGAGGTGGAGGCGGAGGTGCATAGCCTTGCGGCTGCTGAAAGCCGTTCTGATAATTGTTTTGATCCATAATCTTCTCCCTAAATAATATTCCGTGAAAACGGTTTTATTCAGAACACATAGAAATAATAGTGTCCAATAACATTTTACCATCTTTTTTATACAAAAGCAACAATAATTTGTTAAAAATCATGTTTATTGCATATATAATACACCTTAACATTTCAATAAAATCAGCTTATAAAGAAACGATAGCGTTAGTGTTGAAAAAACAAATCAAACATATAAATTCGCCCTATCCTTATATCATAAAGAGCTTTTCCCAACAAATTTATTATGGATAAAGCTTTGATATAAAAAATAAATCCGCACGGAAAACTTCCTATGCGGATTTATTTAATTGAAATTCATTTCCTTTATATTATTCAGAACTTTTCAACGGAAATAATGAAATAATAAACGGGCTGGCCGCCAAAAACAGTCTGAACATCAAGATTGGGATATTTATCGGAAAGACTTTTTACAAAATCTTCAGTCATTTTTTCAGTGGCATCAAGACCGGTATACACCGTCACGACATCTCCGTCATATTTTTTGATTATACGCTTTGTTGTTTTAAATGCCGCAAGCGCAACATCGTCTTCTACAACTGAAATTTTGCCGTCCTCCATTCCCAAAATTTGTCCCTTGCGAATTACCTTATCGCTTATACCGCTGTCTCTTGCGGCAAAGGTGATAGTTGCGGTATGCGTATTTTCCGCCGCCCTCATCATTTCGAGATGATTTTCCTCGGCGGGACGATTTTTATCAAAATTCATAAGTGCCGTTATTCCCATAGGCATTGTTTTTGTCGGCAGCACATAAACATTTCTTGTGGCAAATCTTGAGGTCTGCTCCGCCGCCATAATAATATTTTTATTGTTAGGAAGTACAAACACATTTTTGGCGGGAGTGCTTTCAACGGCATTCAAAATATCGTCCGTGGACGGATTCATAGTTTGACCGCCGGATACAACGCAGTCACAGGAAAGCTCTTTAAAAAGTTCGGTAAATCCCTCACCCGCAGCAACGGCAACAAAGCCGAATTCGTTGACAGGTTCCGCTCTTTTGGACTTTGTGCCGTCTGTCTGCGGAATATCCTTTTGCCAACCGGAACCTCCAAGTTGCGATTTTATATTTTCAATTTTAACATCCGTAAGTGAACCTATATCCGTTGCGGATTCTATAAGCTGTGCAAGGCTGTCGCTTTCTGCAACAACACGAATAATGCCGTTGCTCATATCCTCCTTTATTTCTTTGAGACTTCCCGTTGCATCGGCGGTTGCACGGAGCTTTTCAAGAGAGCCGTTTTTGTCATTATCTTTCTTAATTACAAAAGAAACCGAATATTCAAAGCTTTTTGTTACCTCAGACTGCTTCTGTTGCTCTTCATTTTCATCGCTTATCATCACACCGTCACAGATGTAGTCGCACATACCTTTTAAAAGGCAACATAGTCCCTGACCTCCCGCATCGACAACACCCGCTTTTTTAAGAATGGGAAGCAGCTCGGGAGTTTTTGCAAGAGCAAGCTCTGCCGTTTCATAGGCTTTTTTTATTACATCTTTTTCATTTTCTCCCGATTTTACAGCCTCGTCCGCAGCCTCTCTTATAACAGTTAGGATCGTTCCCTCCGTCGGTTTTTCCACAGCCTTATACGCTCTGTCGGAGCCGGCCTTGAGTGCTGCGGCAAGGCCTGTGCCGTCAGTGCTTTCAAGTCCCTTAAAGCTTTTCTGAATTCCACGAAATATAAGTGATAAAATAACTCCGGAATTTCCTCTTGCACCCCTTAAAAGCGCCCCTGAAATTGTCTTTGAAACCGCTGAAAGACTGTTATCCTGAAGCACCTCAAGTTCTCTTATTGCAGATGAAACGGTTTTTGACATATTTATACCGGTGTCGCCATCAGGAACGGGAAAAACATTGAGGGCATCAATTTCTTTTTTATGCAGAATTAAATTATTCGCACCCGAAATGAATGCGTTTTTTAAAATATTTCCTGTTAACATTACTTCTCCTTAAACGTCGTTTTTCATTCCGTCAACATAGACATCCACACGCTTTACGGAAAGTCCCGTGGCATTTTCAACGGTATATGAAACCTTATTGGTTACGGAATCGACAATAGTTCTTATATTTACGCCGTAATTTATTATGATGTGAATTCCCAGTACCAGTTCACGACCTTCATACTTTACCTCGACACCGCTCGCCTTATCTCTGCCGCCTGTGAAAAGTTTTAAAATTGATTTTACGGAGGTTCCTCCCGATGACATTCCGGCAATCCCGAACGCTTCGGTTACGGCTCTGCCGACAAGCTCTGAAAAATACTTTTGATTTATTTCAATTTCACCAAGATAATTTTCAATCTTTATCATATCACACCTCATTTGTTTTTTATTGTGGTATTTGTCAAATCCAGATATACAAATTTATCTGAATAATCCTTTGAAAAATTATATCCGCTTCTATAATACAGCCTATCGGTTAAACTTACAAGCGGAATAAACGGCATATCCGAAAAAAACATATTCATATATTCCGAAAGTTCCACTCTGCCGCCTAAAAAGTCATAATATTTTTTAACACAGTCAAGTTCCTTATCCACTCCAAAACTTGCCGCACCGAAATAGAAGGGAGTCAAATCCATATTATCGCTCATTTTAACGGAACCTATATAAATATCGAATGCTCCCGCCGCAAGCGCCTGATTGTATTTATCCGCTGAAAGCTCGGTTACCCACGCCTTAACATCACCGGCTGCAAGCTGCTCGGAAACAAGTCTTGCGGTCTGCACGGCATTTTTATCATCCGAATTCACAAGAATTGAAAAAGCAAGTGATGAATTTCCATAGGTTAAAGCACCTCTTGAGTTCTTTTTGTTATAGCCTGAATCCGACAGAATTTTTGCCGCCTTTTGCAATTCTATGCTCTTGCCTTCTTCAAAAAGATTCATTCCCCTGAAACTCGGAAGAAAAGGAGTCGAACAGGACAGTGCATTTCCCGCAAACGCCCTTTCACAAAGTGCCGTTCTACCGCAAAGATAGTAAAGCGCCGTTCTTACCGCCGCATTTGAAAGAGCGGGATTTGACGAATTTATTCCCATAAAATATACGGTTCCGTTGGATAAATCCGTACCTACACCTCTGAACTCACCGCTGCCTATACCGAAATATGCGTCTATATTACCTATTTCAATAGCGGAAAGCACATAATTATAATCAGTTATATTAAAAAGCCTTATGGTTTCAAGAGTTTCTCCGTCACTGTTTTTGTCCGAAAGTTTAAGCTCGGTTCGACTTGTAAAAAGATATTTCCCCGATCCTATCGGCGCCTTATCTCTTTCCTCGGCGGTTTCTGCACGAACAATGGGAAAGGTAAGTACATTTTTCAAATATTTGTCGGGATGTGTAAGATGAAAAATCGCTTTTGAAGTTGTGCCGTCACAAGAGTTTATATTAGAAAGGCTCGATGCGTAAAGCGGTGATGCCTTGGCTTTTCTGAAACTGTATGCAACATCATAACCCGTAATTTTTTTACCGTTGGAAAAGCTTTTATCCAAAAGCTCCACACTTGCCTTGCCGTCTTCAATCACAACATTTCCCGCAAGCACCGCCTCTTCGGTATAATCCTGTTTTACAACAAAAAGACTTTCATAAAGCAAGGGAAAAAGCAACTTATGTACCTGAGAAGTCGCCATAAACGGATTTATGCTGTCCTGTTCGGAATATGGCAAAGCCATCTCTTTTAACGGCAGCTCACTCTGCTTTTCTTTAATGCTCACCTTAATTGTGGACGGCTTGGTTTCAGGCTCTTTGGGCTGCTTTCTTTTTTTTGTACGAATTATAATCAACATCGCCGTAATAAAAATCAAAAGCGCAAAAAAAACGGAAAAGATTTTAAAAAGTTTTCTTCTTTTCATATTTTTACCGCCTCCGCCTTAATACAAAGACCGGTTTTTACCGACACTGTAAAAAGCGCTCCGTCCATTTCACATTTGCCCTCTGCCGCCTTAAAGCGCACATTTTCATAATTCAAAAACTTTTTTATGGCAAATTCCGGAACCGACCCTATGACAGAATCCGTCGCTCCGCAAAGACCCAAATCGGTTATATAACCCGTACCCTTAGGAAGTATTCTTATATCGCTTGTCTGCACATGGGTGTGTGTACCGAAAACCGCTGAGACCCTTCCGTCAAGCATAAAGCCCATCGCCTGCTTTTCACTGGTTGCCTCGGCATGAAAATCCACAAGACGAATTTTTACATCGGACGGTATTTTATCAAGAATTTCCAAAGCACATTTAAACGGATTGTCGCAGCTTTCCATATATGCCATTCCAAGAAGATTGATTACGGCAATTTTTATGTTTTTTACGGTATAAATACAAAAACCCGAACCTGCCGACTGAACGCCCAGATTTGCCGGACGCAAAAGCCTGTCGTCAGACTCAAGCCTGTCAAAAAACTCTCTTCTTTTAAGTGTGTGATTGCCTCCCGTTATAATATCGGCACCTGCACGAAAAACAGTATCTGCGGAAGCCTCGTTTATTCCGTTTGAAACGGCACTGTTTTCACCCTGAACTACTGTAAAATCAACATCTGCGGAGCTTTGAAAGCGCCGCAGCTGTCTTAAAAGATATTCCTGTCCCGGTTTTTCTATAACATCGCCGACACATAGAATTTTAATTACATCGGTCAATTAATCCGTCCTTTAAGTTGCAGAAGCCTCCGCTCTGCTCTCTCTTATAATTGTAACCTTGATTGAGCCCGGATACTGCATCTCACTCTCAATTCTTTCAGCCACATCTCTTGCAAGAATCGTCATCTTGTCATCAGTTATTTTATCGGGTTTTACCATAATTCTAAGCTCTCTGCCGGCCTGAATTGCAAAACACTTTTCAACACCGTCAAATGAAGTTGCTATCGCCTCAAGTTTTTCAAGACGTTTTATATAGAATTCGATGTTCTCGGAACGTGCGCCCGGTCTTGCCGCCGAAATGGCATCTGCCGCCTGAACAAGACAAGCCTCAATGGTTTTTGCCTCCACATCACCGTGGTGTGCCTCAATAGCGTGAATAACGGCTTCTTTTTCATGGTACTTTTTGGCATATTCAACTCCAAGTTCTATATGCGTACCCTCATAATCTCTGTCAAGAGCTTTGCCCAGATCGTGAAGAAGTCCTGCTCTTCTTGCAATTTTTTCATTCGCACCTATTTCAGCCGCCATAAGTCCCGCAAGGCGTGCAACCTCAATTGAATGATTTAAAACATTCTGTCCGAACGATGTTCTGTATTTAAGTCTGCCGATTATTTTTACAAGCTGCGGGTCAAGACCTGTGATTTCACAGTCAAGTGCCGCCTTTTCACCGGCAATTCTTATTTCACGGTCAATTTCACGCCTTGATTTTTCATGCATTTCTTCAATTCTGCCGGGATGAATTCTGCCATCGGAAACAAGCTTTTCAAGAGTTAATCTTCCAATTTCACGTCTTACCGGATCAAAACAGGAAACCGTTATCTGATCAGGAGTATCGTCAATCAGAAGGTCGCAACCCGTTATGGTTTCAATCGCTCTTATATTTCTGCCCTCTCTGCCGATAATTCTGCCCTTCATTTCATCATTGGGAAGATCTACCGCAACTACCGTATCTTCTGAAACATGATCGGTTGCCGTTCTTTGAATTGCCCTTGTAATTATCTCTCTCGCAAGAGTTTCCTCATCATCACGAATCTGTCTTTCATAATCTCTTATCTTAACGGCTTTTTCATGCGTAAGAATTTCCTCCACCGCATCAAGCAGTCTTTTTTCCGCTTCCGCTCTTGTGAGTCCCGCAATTTCAGAAATTCTCTGAAGCTCCGTATTTTTTAATTCCTCCGCCTCTTTTTCACGCCTTTTAGCGTTTTCAATCCGCTCGGTTATTGCATCCTCTTTTTCAGAAAGCCTGTCGGATCGCTTATCAAGACTTTCTTCTTTTTGGTTTAAAATGTTTTCACGCCTTGTAATTTCGGCTCTTCTTTCCTTAATTTCTCTGTCGGATTCGGCTTTAAGACTCTGCGCCTCATTTCTTATGCCCTTCGCCTCAGCCTTTGCCTCAATTAAAATCTCTCTTTTTTTACTGTCCGCATCCTTTAACGCTTCGTTTACAATCCTTGTCGCTTCTTCTTGTGCACTTAAAATTTGCTTTTTATCCGCTGCTTTTTTAGCTTTTACAATTAAATAAGTAACCAGCACGCCTATAAGCGCACCTAATAAAAGTGCCAGGAGAGGAAACAGAAATATTGTAGGGTTGTTCATTTAATTCTCCTAATAATCATACTCAAACTGTTAATTTGCATAATCTGCCAAATATAACTTATTTATTTTAATTTATATTTAATATTAAGTCAAGGTAATAAAAGCTTTTAAACACAAAAAAATAGCCCCCCTATTGGAAGACTACCTTAAAGATGTCGGCGCCGACCTATTTTCCCACAGAGGCTGCCCTCTGAGTATCTTCGGCACGAATGAGCTTAACTGCCGTGTTCGGAATGGGAACGGGTGGACCCTCATCGTAATAGGTACCGACTTTGTTCTCTCTCGAGAATGTTTTACTATTATATCACGGATTTTTCATTTGTCAACAGTAAAAATAAAAAAATATTTTTTTCAAAATTTTAAACATTCACTTTCAAAATCTTTTTATAAATAAAGCTATTTTCCCACACAAAAAGCGGAGAAAATTTCAGATACAACCGCATCACTCGCCTTTTCACCCGTAAGCACCAAAAGCTCCGCAACCGCATCATCCAAAAGCACATTTACGGCATCAAGGGTGGTTCCGCATAAAAGCGCCTCATTTGCTCTTTTTAAAAGCTCTACCGCTCTTTTTACGCAGTCATATTGCCTGTCGTTTATAAGATTTCCTTCATTTGTATCAATTTCCGCAGCATTAAGTACCGCAAGCACCGCTTTTTCAAGAGTTTCAATCCCCGTTTCTTTTTCGGCGGAGATTTCAACCACTTTTGAAAATTCCGCTTCAAGTCTTTTTTTATCTATTTTTTGTGTCAAATCGCTTTTATTCACAAGAGCTATACACGGTTTTTCACGGCAAAGTTCAAAGAGTCTTTCATCTTCTTCCGACAGTTCCCTCGCACCGTCAAAAACCGCTAAAATAAGGTCGGAGTTTTCCGCATTTTTCATTGCTCTGTCAACGCCTATCCGCTCAATCTCATCGCTTGTTTCACGAAGTCCCGCAGTATCGGTAAGAGAAAGAACGATTCCGCCAAGTGAAACCTTTTCCGTTATCTCATCCCTTGTTGTGCCTGCTATCTCGGAAACAATAGAACGGTCAAAACCTGAAAGAGCGTTCATAAGCGTGGATTTTCCCGCATTCGGCTTTCCTAAAATCGCAGTGCGCACTCCCTCGGTAAAAACTCTGCCGCTTTCACGATTTTTTAAAAGTACGGAAAGCGACTTTTCCGCATTTTTTATGATTTCAGCAAGTTCGTTTTCAGAAAGTTCGGAAATTTCATCATCAGGAAAATCGACCCAAGCCGCAAGTGCCGCCGAAGCTCTTACCAGCGGCTTTCTTATTTCCGATATTTTACTTCCAAGCTTTCCGGAAAGTGCAGAAAAAGATAGCTGCTCCGCTCTTTTACCCTGTGCATTGATTATTCCCGCAACACCCTCAGCCTTTGTCAAATCAATTTTACCGTTCACAAAAGCTCTTTTGGTAAATTCACCTGCCGCCGCACGCACGGCACCTTGTTTAAGCACCGCTTCAAGAGTTCTTCTCTGATTGAAAAGTCCGCCGTGAACGGAAATTTCAGCAATATTCTCTCCTGTGTAGGAATGTGGCGCTCTGAAAACCAAAAGCACCGCCTCGTCAAATTCTCCGTCCTCATCAAACACCTTGCCGAAAAGAGCACGGTAACCCTCAAGCTCCGCCGCTTTTTTTCCTGATGAGGCACGAAAAACAGCGTCCGCAATTTTAAATGCATTTTCACCGGATATTCTTATTACTCCTATCCCGCCGGGAGAATTTCCCGTGGATATCGCAGCTATTGTATTCATTCTTTTTCCTTTAAACCCTCAGCAACCTTTTCAGCAGCTTTCATAACCGCTATTTTTGCGGCATCAAAGATTATACCGCCTTGCGACCATACCGCAAAAGGCTCTCTTAGGGGAGCATCTGCGGAGATTTCAATGGAAGAGCCCGCCGTAAAAGCGCCCGAACTCATAATCACCTTGTTGTTATATCCGGGCATTTCCCAAGGTTCAGGTATTACAAAGCTGTCAATAGGCGCTCCGGTTTGAAGCCCCTGACAATAGGCAATAAGATTTTTTTCATTTTTAAGCAACAGCGCCTCAATTATATCGGTGCGTTTTTCATCATATTCGGGAGAAACGGCAAAACCCATAAGCTTAAACAGTGCTGCCGTGAAAATTGCGGTTTTCACCGCTTCACAGACCACACTCGGTGCCTTGAAAAAGCCCATATACATTTCACGATTTGTTCCCAAGGTTGCGCCGACTTCTCTGCCAAGTCCCTGTGCAGTAAGACGATAGGCGCATTTTTCCACCAAGTCGTGTCTTCCCGCAATATAGCCTCCGCAGTGAGTTATGCCGCCACCCGGATTTTTTATAAGAGAACCGGCACAAACATCCGCACCGACTGCCGTAGGCTCTTTATCCTCTACAAATTCACCATAACAGTTGTCTACCGCAACAACGGCATTTTTATTTACACGGTGCACAATTTCGCACACCCTTTCAATCTCACTTATCGTTATTGAATGACGCAGGCTGTATCCTCTTGACCGCTGAAGATAAACAACCTTTACATTATCCGCCGCCGCTCTTTTTTCAATTTCCTCATAATCAAGAGTGTCATCGGCTTTCAGGGATATTTCCTCATAGCTTATGCCGAAATCTTTTAAATTCCCCTGACCGCAGCCCTCTCCGTCAATACCTATTGTGGATTTCAAAGTATCGTACGGCGTACCGCTTACCGAAAGCAGAGTATCTCCTGTTCTTAAAATTCCGAACAGCATAACGGAAAGAGTGTGTGTTCCGCAGGTAAGCGTTGTGCAGCGGATTATTGCATCCTCAGCAGAAAACACCTCGGCGGTTATTTTATCAAGCACTTCTCTGCCCTTGTCACCGTAACCGTAACCCGTAGTCGTACCTAAACAAGTTTCATCGGCTCCGTATTTTATAAATGCCGCAAGCACCTTTTCCTGATTTTCTCTTGCAATTTCCGCCGCTTTTTTAAAATACGGCTCACTCATTTTAAGCGCTTTCTCTGAAAGTTCCTCAATATTATTTTTAAAGCTAAAATATTTTCCCATTATTCTTCGTAAATTCCCCTTGAAATATAACCTACCGTTTCAAATCCCAAACCTTTATAAAACCGTTCATTCTTAACACTGTCACAGGAAAGATAAACACTCATGCCTTTTTTTGTATATTCTTTTGCAAGCGAAAGTACACAATCCGATGCATATCCCATTCGTCTGAAATCGGGATCGGTTTTAACATCCCTTAAAAAAACCTTATCGTACATAATATCCGCTACCGCCGCCGACAAAACGGTATTTTCACCTTTTTTTACCGCTCTTATCTCGACTGTTCCGCTGAAAATTCCCGGTGAAGTTTTTGAAAGCCATTGCTTATAAGCAATATCATTGTATTTTTTCAGTTTCTTTACGGAAACATCCTTTACAAGCTGATTTTTTTCACGCACCAGAAGGTCGAAAATCGGGCGGAAATTATCATTTATTTTAACCGCCTCTTCTTTTGACGATTTTAATTCTCCCGCCTCCATAAGCGTAAGCTTTGAATAGACGGCAACCGATATTTTTTCAGCGGTTTCATTCTCGGTATGTACCACAAGAGCGGGAAGTCTTTTGACAAATTCGCAAAGTTCACAAAAATCCGCCTTGTCGGAAGCCGTAATATAGAGTTTCGTATTTTCCTTCTCAATAATAAGTGCCGTAACTTCATCTCCGTCAAGCTGAAGCCACGCATTGTTTACCGAAAAAAAGTCCGCAAGTTCAAAGAGCACAAACACCGACATCGGCGTTCGGTGCATAAGCCTTGAAAGCCTTTGCGCCGTGCTTTTATCCAAATTTTCAATCAGCCTTATCAAGCCCTTTCACCCTTTGCAAGCTCTTCAAAAAGCTTTTCACAAAGTCTTTGTGCCTCATCGGCATCACAAAGTTTACACACGCTTTGTGATGAATGAAGATAACGCACGGGAACGGAGATGTTTACAGTCGGAATACCTCCGTTGGCATAGTTTATAGCTCTTGCATTATTGCCGCCCGCTATTTTTGTCTTTGTCTGAATTTTAATATCATATTTCTTTGCCGTTGCAAACGCCTTTTTTACAAGCTCCTGAGGATATATCGTGCCCAGATCCGCAAAGGGTACAACTGCACCTTTACCCAAAAAACACACCTTATCCTTTTCGGCGGTTTCAGGAATATCGTTTGCGGTAGTTGTTTCCACAACAATGCAAAAATCGGGATTTACCGTATATGCCGCAGCGGCTGCACCCCTTGTGCCGACCTCCTCCTGTACTGAAAAAACAAAGGTACAATCATAAGGCAAATCTTTTTTCAACATATTCAAAAGAATAAGGCAG
This sequence comes from Candidatus Fimenecus sp., assembly GCA_052169395.1. Taxonomy (GTDB): domain Bacteria; phylum Bacillota; class Clostridia; order Oscillospirales; family Acutalibacteraceae; genus Fimenecus. The sequence continues at coordinate 132,825 of JBQNCN010000002.1, forward strand.
CCTATTCTGTCATCAATCGCCTTGCCTGTGAAAAATCCGTTACCGTACTCAAAACTTTCACTTTCAAAATATACGGCATCACCGACACTCACATGTTTTTCAGCTTCTTCCTTTGAAAAAGCGCCTATATCCACATACAAATCTGAAAATTCCGCTATCTTGCCGCTCTCGTCTTTTGAAAGATTGTGCAATTCCTTACCGCCGCAAACTCCCGTGATTCCGTTTACGGAAAGCTTATGGCCGAATACGGCACGCTTATCTATACCGCCGACGGCGGCTATTCCTATATAGCCCTTTTCGGAGATTTCCGTAACTATAAAGCCGACCTCATCCATATGTGCATCAAGCATTATCTTTTTTTTAGCACGCTTTTCACCTTTTTTGAAAACGATGAGATTTCCAAGCGGATCCACCTTATATTCCGCTTCTTCAGGCAGATTTTTTATTATATATTCTCTGACGCCTGTTTCTCTACCCGAAGTTCCGTTAAGCGCCAAAAGCTCTTTCAAGCTCATTTGTGCCTCCTGACATATTCCGCAATAAGCTTTGCACAGTCTTCAATATCAGAAACACTGCAAACCTCGATATCCGTATGCATATATCTCTGCGGGATTGAAACAAGCGCTCCTCTTACTCCGCCTCTTGTTAAAATCATTTCGTCCGCATTAGTTCCCGTTCTTCCGTTCATTATTTCAAGCTGATATGAGATTTTACTTTCTTTTGCTATATCCTTAAGCTTTTTACACATTTCAAAATCAAGAACGGGTGAAATTCCTATCATCGCTCCCTTTGAAAGCTCCGCACAGTCCTTGGAAGAAGAACCCGGTGCCAGTGCAAAAGAAACATCAACCGCTATAAGTTCATCGGCATTTTCAATATAACTCGCCGTTTTTGCACCGCCCTGAGTGGTTTCCTCCTGTGAAGAAAAGACAAAACTTACGCTTAAATCATAAGTTTCATCATTTTCATATAGATACTCCATAGTCTTTAAAAGTACGGCACAGCCCGCCCTGTCATCAAGCGCACCTACAGAAATGCAACCGTTCAGAAGTTCTGAAAACGAACTGTCAAAACTTACGCTGTCGCCTACAGAAATAAGTGCTTCCGCTTTTTCCTTTGAAAGACCCGTGTCTACATAGAGAGCGTCAAGGTCAAGACAATCCTCATTCTTATCCTTTTCAAGATGGGGCGGTACGGAGCCGATAACACCTCTCACATCTTTTTTGCCGTGAACACACACACACTTGCCCGCAACCTGTCTTCTGTCAATTCCGCCCTGCTTACAGACTCTTAAAAAGCCGTCTGAAATTTCACAAACCGCAAGACCTATTCTGTCGGTATGAGCGTCAAGCAGAAGTTTTTTTCCGCCTTTGCCCCGCCTTTTTAAAATAAAACTGTTAAGGCTTGTTCGTTCAAGCACTCCATACGGTTTTGTAAGCTCGGAAAGCACCTCAAACATTTCATGTTCTCTTCCTGAAACAGCCGACACCGCCGTAAGTTTTTTCAATATTTCAATTGTATCCATTTTCACTCCGTGAAAAAGTCCCTTTCGGGACTTAAATTTCAACTCCGCCAAATTTTCTTATCTCAAGTTCTTTACAGGAATCTTTGCCGAATACCGTCTCGATTTTTTCACGATATTCACAAACAAGCTCATTGGGAACAAAAGCCTGAATGGTCCCTGCAAAACCGCCTCCATGAACACGCCATGCACCTTTTCCCTTTAGGATTTTTTCAGAAAGTGCAAGCGCCACCGACATATTCTGCTCATCCTTAAATTTTGTGCTGAAAACATTTTGATTATACATAAAGGAACTTCTTCCGGATGCAATAACAAGCTCTTTAAATACATCAAAATCTCCGACGTTAAGTGCAGCCACCTCTTCGGAAACCCTTGCGTCATCCTCAAAGAAATGAATTGCACGAAGCACGGCTCTTGCACCTGCCCGTTCTTTTACCTTTTGAATATTCGCATAAAATTCATCGGGTGAAACATCTCTTAAAAAGCTTTTTCCAAATACGCCCGCCGCCTTTACCATATCATTTTTAACATCCGCATAGTCATCGGTAAGGTCGGAATGATTCCCGCCGGTATCCACAACACAAAGAGTGTAACCTGAAGATTCAAAATCAAAATCAAGCTTTTCAATTTTAGGATTTTTAATATCCTCAAAATCAATTGTAATAAAATTTCCGTAGGATGATGCCATCTGATCCATAAGCCCTGACGGCTTTCCGAAATATTCGTTTTCAGCGTATTGTGAGGCAATGGCAATTTCTTCGGGAGTAATTTTTCCGTCATTAAAAAGATAATTCACCATAGTGCCCACAAGCACCTCGAACGCGGCAGAACTTGAAAGTCCCGAACCTGAAAGCACATTGCTCATTGTAACCGCATCAAAGCCGCCCACCTTGTAGCCTGCATTTTTAAGTGCAGCCAACACACCTCTTACAAGCGCCGCAGATTTTCCGATTTCATCCTTATGCACCGTGAGGTCATTTATTTCAACAACATCCTGGTCATAGCCTTTACTGTGAATTCTGACAATTCCCTCTTCATTTAAAGATGCCGCCGCTATCGCGTCAAGATTTACCGCAGCTGCAAGAACTCTTCCGTGTTGATGGTCGGTATGATTTCCGCCAACTTCGGTTCTTCCCGGTGCGGAAAAAAGTCTTATCGTTCTTTCAGCTCCATAATTTTTTCCGAAAAAATCCAAAAGCTCCGCATATCTTACTGTCTGCTCCTCTACTGCGGCATCCTTTGGATAAACCCTTTTAAGTCTTAGTGAAAAATCAGGTGTTCTGATATTTTCTCTTAAAGCTTTTGCTGTAAACATCTATATCTCCATTTTAATTATTTTTATACAGTTTAATTTTATCACGCTGCGTCTTTTTTCTCAATAGCTGAACCGAAAAGGAAATATACACTGCCTGTTCATAAAACTCCTGTTTTAATTATTGATTTGAAATTCTACTTAAAATCTATAAAATATGCTTTACATCGCCATTTTTCACATAATAATCTTTATCAGTTGCTGATTTCATTCTTAATTTAATTTAAACAATAACATTTTAAAATCAAAAATATAAAAAATGGACCCTTCAAATGAAGAGTCCGTTTGATAAGCTTTAAAAAGATGTTACTTATTAATATTTAAAGTCGGTATATTCACCCTCAACATGTAAGGCACCTGTGCCGTTTACCGTTGTCTTGACGAATGACTTGCCTACATTCATTGTAAGAGGATTTACGCTTGCATCATATGCATACTTTACAGCTGTTACCTTGCCGTCTTTTATTGTGATTTCAACATCACAAGGACCATAGGTTGCGTTCATCTCATTAACCGTACAATCAACTCCGAAGCCGCCGATTTCCTTTTCGATCATTGATTTTGTTACAAAGTCATTTGTAAAGTTTGTGAAAGCCTGTCCGTCACCGTCTTCAGGAGCTTTTGTAGTTGCGGAAAGCGTGAACTTGTAAGTATCGCCGTCTATCTTAAGTTTACCCAAATCATCAGCCTTGAGATGTGTTTCTATAAGCTTATAACGTGAAAAATGATAATATTCTTTGCTTTCATCATTAGGATCTCTTAAATTTGCTCCTGCGGGAACATCAATATCATCGGTATTTCCCTTTGCTCCAAGGAAACCGCCTACAACAGAGTCAAGATTTTCACCTTTTGCGACGCCTGAAATAATTGTATTAAGAATACCTGTTGCATTACCCACATTGATAGGATCTGTAATTCTACCGGTTCTTTTCCAGTGATAACCGACCTTTGAAGCTGCCGCCATAGCCTTGTTAATGGTTTCAGCAGCAGTTGCCGCATCCGAAGAAGCGGAAGATCCGCCTGATGATGAGTTTGGACCCGGCGCCGCAGTTGTCTGCTCCGTATTTGAAGAACCGCCTGAAGATCCCCCTGATGAACCGCCTGATGAACCGCCTGTTGATGAAGTTGTTTGCCTTGCTGTTGTTGTGGTCTTGCTGTCGTCCTCACCTGCCATCTTGCCCGCATAAGTCTTTGCACCGTAGGTAATGCCTATTGTAAGCGCAAGAGCGCAAAATATTGCCCAGAAACGCACCCAACCGTTTGAACGACGAATTTTCTTCGCTTTCTTTTCTTCAGCTGTAAGCTGGGGTCGTTTGCTCGCCTTTGCTTCGGCCTTTGCCTGCTTTGCCTCAGCCTTTGCTTCAGCCTTAGCCTGCTTTGCCAAATCTTTTTCGTCTGCCATTATTTTCCTCCAAAAGATAATCGGAAATTATTTCCCTATAAAAATTAGTAGCTAAAGTTTGAATACTCCGCTTTTACCTCAAAAGCGCCCGTACCCTTTGTCGTCGCAAAAAGAACCTTAACGCCGAGAGAATTTACCTTTGCGGTGTAATTATACTTCATTGAAGTGAGTTTGCCGTCCTCAATCGTCATCTCAACATGGCAAGGACCGTAATCCGCATCCATATCCTTAATGCCGACGGCGCCGCCAGGAATGAGTTTTGAAACCTCTTCGCTTATCATTGAAAGAGTTACAAAGTCATTTGTAAATCTTGAAAAGCCCGAATTGTCAGCTTCAGGATTTTTAACCTGATTCAAATCGAACGAATAGTTGTTTCCGCTGACATTTAAATTCTGTAAATCGTCCGCCGTAAGCTTTGACTGCTTAAGAGCATACTGTGCCCAGTGGTAACAATCCTTGTCGGGTTCATTAGGATCGGGAGGAGTCTGCCCCGCCTTGACATCAATTGAAACCGTATCTCCTTTTGCTCCCAGGAAGCCGCCGATAACACTGTTAAGGTTTGCGTTCGGGTCAACTCCCGAAATAATCTTGTCAAGTGTGCCCGTTGCATTTCCTACGTCAACCGCCTCGGTGATTCTGCCCGTTCTTGTCCATTTATAGCTTGCACCTGCAGCCTTTGCCATTGCGGAGTTGATTGTATCAACCGCCGATGCGCTGTCGCCGCCCGATTTGGCATCGGTTTTTGTGCCGCCTCCGGTTTGTGCACCGCCGTTTCCGCCTTGAGATGAGGAACCGCCGCTCACGCCCGAATTCTGCTGTCTTTGCTGACCTGAGCCGCCCTGTAAAGAACCGCCGCTCGCCACAACGGTCTGAACCTTAGGTGCCGGTTTAAAAGCTATAAGAGCAACCGTAAAAACCAAAACTATTGAAATAAACCATCCGAAAGCCTTGATAAAGGTCTTTCCGAATATGCTTCTCTTGGTCTTTTTACGCTCAAGCTTTTCAGCACGCATTTCAGGTGTCATTTGTTTTTTTGACATAAGAGACCCTCTTTTACTTAATTTTAAAGATAATACGCCTTGCGTATTCTATTCATTTTATAATTTACAATAAAAGAGTTCAAAAGTCAATCAAATTTTGTGATATTTTTCATAAAGATTGATTATTTGTTAATTTTTATCACGGAAAATAAATTTATACCGTATAATCGGAAGTCGGCATAATTGCCGCCGCAATAAAATAAAGTATGAGGCCGCCGAAACCTCCCATAAAAAATGAGATAACGGAAAATACAAGTCGAACAAGAGTGGAATCAACTTCAAAATATTCAGCCAAGCCGCCGAGAACACCGAGCCACATTTTATCGCTAGAGCTGCGATATAACTTTTTTTCTTTCATTTTTTTACCTCTTTATTTATTTTTTATATTATAACATCTATATAAAGGACTTTTCAACTTTGTTTACAAAACAACAGGGTTTTGTTATAATTTGTAAATATATATAAAGTTGTTTGATTATTCAACAATATTTCTATAAACAATTTTGGAGAGATTTATGTACGGACTGCTGGGAAAAACTTTAAAACACAGCTTTTCACCTGAAATTCACGCTGAATTCGGGAATTATCCATATACTCTTTTTGAAATTCCTGAAAATGAGCTGGACACTTTTTTTGAAAAAAGCGAATTTGACGGACTTAACATAACCGTGCCTTATAAAAAAAACGTGCTTAAATATCTTGACGCAATCTCAGACAGTGCAAGAAAAATAGGTGCGGTAAACACTATTGTAAAAAAAGACGGAAAGCTCATCGGGTACAACACCGACTATCACGGCTTTAAAAGTCTTGTAAGGCTCTCAGGTGTTTCAATAAAAAGCAAAAAATGCCTTATTTTCGGTACGGGCGGTGCGGCGGAAACCGCAAAGGCCGTTCTCTATGACCTCGGTGCCGAAAGTGTCGTTTCGGTTTCAAGAACAGGTGCTGTAAATTATCAAAACTTAAAGATGCATTACGACACCGATATTATAGTAAACGCAACGCCCATGGGAATGTATCCGAACAATCTGACCGCTCCTACGGATATTTCAGGCTTTTTCAGACTCTCGGCGGTTTTTGATATGATATATAATCCTCTTAAAACGGAACTTGTTTTAAAAGCGGAGGAAATGGGGGTAAAATCGTTCGGCGGACTTTTTATGTTGACGGAACAGGCAAGAAAAAGTGCGGAGCTTTTTCTTGACAAAAAAATTGATATTCAAAAAGGACTTGATGTATATAACAAACTGCTTTTAAAAAAACAAAACATAGTTCTTGTCGGAATGCCCGGTTCCGGAAAAACCACAATTGCACGGGTGCTGGCAAAAAAACTCTCAAAAGACTTTGTCGATACCGACCTTGAAATAGTAAAAAAAACAGGCAAAAGCATTGAAGAAATTTTTGAAACGGGAAACGAACTGATTTTTAGAAATTATGAAAGCAGCATTATAACCGCAGTCGGAAAAAAAACAAATCAGATAATCGCCACAGGCGGCGGCGCCGTTACCATACAAAAAAACAAGGCGGCACTTCGTCAGAACTCGGTTGTGGTTTTTATTGAAAGAGCTCTTTCAGAACTTGAGACAAACGGCAGACCTCTTTCAAAAACGGTTGACCTTGATTTCATGTATAAGAAAAGACTTCCCCTCTATGAAGATTTTTCCGATATTACAATAGAGGTTGCGGAAAATCCCGAAAAAACGGCACAGAAAATTCTTGACACCTTAAAGAGTATAAAAAGAGTATAAAATGAAAATTCTTGTTATAAACGGTCCCAATCTTAATCTCTTAGGACTTCGTGAACCTGAGCTTTACGGCAAAAACAGTTATGCCTCACTTTGCACTGAAATAGAAATGTTTTGTAAAAAAAATAAAATAAACTGTGAAATTTTTCAAAGCAATTTTGAAGGTGAGATAGTTGAAAAAATTCAGAGCGCCTATCAAAATTTTGACGCTGTTGTGATAAATCCCGCCGCCTATACTCACACATCCGTTGCAATTTTGGATGCTCTCAAGGCGGTTGCCCTTCCCGCCTGTGAAGTACATTTAACCGACATTGAAAGCCGTGAGGATTTCAGACGACACTCTTTCATTTCTCTCTATGCGGAAAAGCGCTTTTGCGGAGAAGGCTTTAACGGTTACCTTAAAGCTTTGGAGTACTTAAACAAAAAATATGCAAAATAAACCTAAACCTAAAAGAAAATCCTATTATAAAATGAGTCGGGTTTTTCCCACGGGAAAGACCGGTTTCAGCTATGCCATAGGCGAAAGTCGCACGCTGCTTTTAAAAGAAAAAAGGCAACGTAGAATTTTTGCCGTCTTTCTCGCTTTTGTTTTCATTGTTTCAATCTTCTCTTTTCTCGTTATAAACAAAATCACGGAAAAACCTATTGATGACGGAGGTAAGTTTTCACAGGGCGAAAGCATAAAAGCTCTTTATATGAGCCGCACCGTATTTTACGGCGACACCTCTCTCGACATATTCAAGGCGGAGCTTAAAAAACACGCATGCAATGCGGTTATGATAGATTACAAGGATGAAAACGGCTATATCTATTTCAATTCACAAAACAAAACCGCCGCACAGATAGGTGCTTTTGAAAGATACAACCCGAATGACGAAAAAATTCTTGAGGATTTCAAAAATGAGGGATACAAGATAATTGCAAGAGTCTGCTGTTTTGCAGATCCGCTTGCCGCCTCTCACATAAGCGGCGCTCCGGTGCTTGATAAAAAGGGAAATATCTGGTTATCCGATTCCGCCATAAACGGCGGCGCCTCATATCTTGACCCGTATTCAAAAGAAGCGAAAAAATATTTAAAATCTATAATAGGAGATGTCGCAAGAACAAAGCCGGATATGATTTTTCTGGATAAAATCGGATTCCCCGACGGAAAAAATATAGAAAATGCCGCATTTGCGGGTGAACTTGGCGGAACCTCCACACGCTACCAGACACTTTCGGATTTTGTAAAAGAAATACGCTTGGAAACTGCCGGCATAAAACTCGGCGTTCTTATGACGGCGGGGCAGGCGGTAAACGGCTCCGACGCTTTCGGAGGCTCGCTCTTTGATTCCGGCGCCGACTTCTCGGTTGTGGACTTTCGTGCTAAAAATCACAAAAAAGGTGAAAAATTCGGAGATTACACGGTAAATGAAAACTCTGAAACTCCGCAAATCGCTTCAGCCGCCTCGATTATACTTTCAAAAAAGCTGAAAAAAAACTATGAAACAAAAAAAATGGCGGGTCTTTATGACACGGCAAAGGCAATCGACTTCGGCGCAATGGGAGAAATAAGGGATATCATCCTTGTAAACGGAGAAAACGAACTCAAATGACAGTGGAAAAAAGAGAAATATTTTTAAATCAGGAACAGACCGAAATTTTTGAATTCTGCCGCAGCAATGCGGACGGACTTACAGAAAAGCAAGCTCAAAAAAGATATTCAAAATATAATCGTCTGCCGGAAAAAAGCACCAACATTTTCAAGGTGGTTTTTGAAAGCGCCTATCGATTGGCCTTTATTTTTCTGATTTTCTGTTCAGGCTTTTCCTATGTGCTTTCCTTAAAAAAAGAAGAGCCGCCGTATGAGGCTTTGATTCTTTTCATCTCCGCTGCGGTATATTTAATTTTTACAACAATCAGAGCTCTTAAAAACACTAAAATTTTCACCGCCGTTTCAAAAATGGATGAAAGAATTTATCTTGTAAAAAGGGACGGAGAAAAGGTGAGGATTCCTCAGAACAGGCTTGTATTCGGCGATGTGGTGATTCTGCATGCCGGAGACATAGTTCCGCTTGATATGAGTCTGCTCTCATCAAATGAACTTTTATGTGATGAAAGCGCCATAGGTCTTTCTGATAGAGCCGCAAAAAAAGAAAATCCCTTCAGTCAGCCCGACAACATGCCACGATTCGTATTTAAAGATACCGCAGTACTCAGCGGAAATGCGGAAGCTATGGTGCTGGATAATAAGAAACCGCTTTTTGAAGATATAAAAAAAGAAAAAAAAGAATATAAACCTTCGGCGTTTGAAGCGGAATTCTGGCAAAAAGACAGAGCCTTTTCAATCTCGATAATTCTTTCAGCTCTTCTCATTTTCGGACTCGGCCTTTTAAACGGCCTTGTAACAAAAAACATATCCAACTTCATGTTTGTTTCAAAGCTGCTGCTGCTTTCTCTTTCAATCTGTGCTTTGCCATTTGCCTTTACCGTTTCGGACGGAGGAGTTCTCGGAATTTCAAGAAAAGCAAAGGAACTTTCAGAAAAAAACATAATATTAAAAAAACGGGAAGACTTTTTAAAGCTTTCTGAAATCAAATTTCTGATATCCGATTTCAGAGTATATGAAAAAGGCATAAGACGTGTTAAGAGCATTTTTGGTGAAAAGGCTCTTCTTGCAAATGCGGCGGCTCTTTTAAGTTCCGCATCCAAAGAAAGCGGAAGGCTCCACGGCGGCGCAAACGGAAAAACGCTCTATCTTTTTGCGGAAGAAAACGGTGTTATAAAAGATGAGCTTTTAAAACATGCCGTTAAGCTTGCGGAAAATCGTACAAATATTAAAACCGTACTTTACAAAACACCTGACGGCTTTTTAAGTTTTGCCGAAGGTGAACCTGCGGATATTTACCGTATCTGCTCCGCTTATTTTGAAAACGGAGAAAACAGAGACCTTAACGTATTGGCGGTTTCAGAATTTCAAAAAACCGTGGAACAGTTTGAAAAATTAGGACAGAGCGTAAGAGCCTATGCATTTAAAACCTATTCTGAAAAACCTGATGAAAATGAATTTAAAAATCCATTGAAATACACTCTTTTGGGACTTTTAGGTTCTGACGGGGAAATTTCAGAAAAAGCGGAGGGCCTTTCACGTGAAATTACGGAGGCCGGCGTTTCGCCCGTTATCTTTACCGAATATCCGTTTGATATAGCCCTTGAAAAAGGACTTGCCTCAGGACTTATAAAAAACGGCAATGAACTTTACGGAGAGGAGAAACTCTCACATCTTTCAGATGAAGATTTAAAACTTTGTGCGGAACACGCAAGGGTTTATTGCAGACTGCGTCCCAATACTAAAAAAAGAGTGCTTGCAGCTTTAAAATCCATCGGCAAAACGGCGTGTCTTTCAGGATCACATGAAGATTTTGAACTTTTCAACGCTTGTGATTTGGGATTTGCCGTATCGGACGGCGGTTGCGATGTGCTTTCAAGCTATGCCTGTGCGGTTATATTGAAAAATTCTCTTACATCTTCAAAAACTCTTATAGAAAGCTCTCGTGATTTAAAAAAGCGTATGCTCAGCACTTATTCTTTCAGCAGCGGAGTTATAATAGCTACGGTATTACTTACAATGTTCCTTGTGTGTATAAACGGCGTTTCCCCCGGTGCAGTTGCCACAGCGCTCATCTTTAACCTTCTGTGCAGCATTACCGCAACGATAATTTCAAGAGCTTTTCCTGCTGAAACCTCCTCAAAAAATTTCTTTAAAAAACCGCTTATTACAGGGCTTTTAAGTTTCGGTCTCTGCATTTCAAGCTTTTTTGCAAACGGTGAGTCCGTTACTGCGGCGATAATCACTCTTATATTTTCTTTCGGATTTTTAAGTCTTTTCTATGCCCTGAAAAAAGATGAAATTGACGGAAGCGTTCTGAAGAAACCTTCCATATTCATAAACCTTGCGTTTATGCTTATCTTTACAGGCGTTATTTTTATTGTTCCCAAAACGGCGACACTCTTGGGAGCGGAGGTTGTTTCACCGATAAAGCTGTTGATTGCCGTGCTGCTTTCACTGCCGTTCCTGTTTTATACCGTGTTCATTATTTTTAAAAAACTGAAAAATAAAGAACAAATATGAATGATGTATTAAAAAATAATATCCCACACATTTCAGCGGAGCTTATACCCACAAGCTTTATAATTATAGAGCTTTTTCCAAAACCTGAAATTACATATCTCAATCCGGAGGCGATTTCTCTTTTCAAGGCAAACTCCTTTGAAGGTTTTTATGAGTTGTATAGAGCGGACTTTCTGAAACTTATTTATAAAGAGGATAGGTCAACCGTACTTTACAATATAAAACACGGTCTTAAACGGGCTGAAAAGCTTATTAAGCTTGATTGCCGAATTTGTGCCCTTGACGGTTCCAAGCCGTTTGTAAATATACGGATACGTCCCGTTTATAAAGAGGGGGAAAGCTGCAAGACACTTTATATAACCCTTTATAACGACACTGAAAATCATATTCTTATTCAAAAATATTTGAATGAATCAAGCACGGATTCTCTTACCGGACTTCTAAATCGTGAAGGGCTTATGCGTAAATTTAAAACCGACTATAAATCGTCAGTTTCCGAATTTTTCGTGATAATTCTTGATATGGATAATTTCAAAGCGGAAAACGATTCCTCCGGGCACGATTTTGGAGATGTCATCTTAAAATCAGTGGCGGAACTTATTAAAAAGCTTTTCAAAAAAAACTCCCTTATAAGCCGCTATGGCGGAGATGAATTTGTTATAATAACAGACTCCTCCGAATCGGAAATTAAAAATTCCCTCTCTTCTCTTCTGAAGAAGATTACGGAAATAGGAGAACTTGCAAAAAACGGTGTTGCTCTGGGAGCTTCTTTAGGAGTTGCAAAAAACGGCTCTGACGGAACCGCTTTGAACATTCTTTTAAAAAATGCGGACAAGGCTCTTTATTACAGCAAATCACACGGCAAAAACCGCTTTACATTTTATGGCGATATCAAAAGCACGGGAGAAGAAGAATATAAGAACAGCCTTATGCGCGGTACACGTCTTACCCCTATAGATTTAATAAGCAATGAAAAAATCAGACAGCTCATCAAACTTTTAGATACCATCTGTTTAAATCAAAAAAACTCGGACCGTGCAATCCGAATTTTAAAATCGCTCAATGAAATTTATGGCTGTAAGAGGTCCTATATTTATAGTCTTTCTGATGATAAAGCACCTGACCAACTGCTCTGTTCATGGCCTTCCGACACGCTTTCTCTCTGCATAAAACCTCATGAAATAAACAATATTTTTAAAGATATTTATATGCGCTGTGCAAGCCGCTTTACTCCTGAGGGACTTTACATCTGTGAAAATCTTTCTTTTCTTTCCAAAAGCGAAGCCGCTTTTTTAAAGGAGCTCGGAACTGAAAGTTTTATGTGGATACTTCTTAATTCTTCATCCAAAAAAGATTTTATGCTGCTCGGACTTGATTTTTCTGAAAATCCCATCGGTCTTTCCCGTATGGATCTTACAACCCTTCCGGTGCTTTCCAAATTAATAGGCTATAACCTCGACATAAACTATGACAACTGATATATTCATTTATTTCGGCAGACTCTTCAGATAGAAAAGTGCTCTTATAAATGTTATAATATTATTCTAAAAAATTCTGAACGTTCAGGTGAAAAAATGACTTTTTACACAGGCGATGCCGCCACCGACCTCGCAATTAAAATTGTTGCAGGCGTTTTTATTTTTCTTTTCGGACTTTGCATAGGTTCTTTTTCAAATGTGCTTATCTACCGTCTTCCTCTTAATTTGGGAATTTCAAAAGGCAACTCTTTTTGTCCGAACTGTAAACATAAGCTTTCACCTGCAGATTTGGTACCGCTCTTCAGCTGGATTTTTCTGGGCGGAAAATGTCGCTATTGCAAGGTGAAAATCCCCGTGCGCTATCCTCTTGTGGAACTTTTAACTGCCGTATTCTATGTGCTTTGTTATATTTTTATAGCAAAATGCAGCCTTAACCTTGCACTTTTAGGGCTTTGTGCCGTTTGCACCGCACTTATTGTCGCTTCATTTATTGATGCAAAGCATCAAATTATTCCCGACAGTATGTGGATAACCGTTTTAATCGGCGGCGTGCTTGTTTATATAGAAGATATAATAAAAAACGGCTTTGTGTGGAAGGCGCTTTTAAACCGCATAATAGGATTTTTTCTTGTGTCGGCGGTTATGCTGGTGCTTGCGGCGGCTTTTCACGGCGGGCTCGGCGGCGGCGATATAAAACTTATGGCGGCGGCGGGTTTTCTGCTCGGAGCGGGAGGTTCCGTTTTTGCACTGCTTTTAGGCTCTGTTCTCGGTCTTTTTTATCTTGCGGCAAAAGGAAAACTCAACGCAAAAAATATGAAGAGCAAGCTTCCGTTCGGACCTTTTCTTTCAATAGGAATTGTTTTCTCGCTGTTTTTCGGAGACCGCCTGCTTTCGCTTTATATGAGCATTTGGAAATAAAAACATTTAATTTAAAATTAAGTTTACTTCCTCTTAGAATTATTTTATACAGATGTAAAGGTTTATCCGCCATTTAAATAACGGTCAATAAAAATTTAATATTTATTAACAAATATATCAATTTAAAAATTTATAATAAAAAAGGTAGGTGAGTTTATGTACGGTGAAAATTTTAATCGTGGAAATTACGGCGGATACAATCCCTATGGGAATTACGGATTTGATTACCGTCAACATTTTTTTAATAAAAACAATGAAAAGAAAAAAATTAAAACGATAGGCTCGGCAGCAGGTTTCAGTACACTCGGATATCTTGCAATTTCTCTTATCTTTTCAATTGTTTTAAGACAAATATCGGGCTTTAAAGCGCTTTATTCGGAAAACACCGCATTCAGCATTGCGGTAAACGGAATTTTTTATATAACGGTGCTTTTCATTCCGTTTTTTATCGGCTATTCGGTGCTTCACAGAAAAGGTGCCGTCAAGGAACTTCCATACGGCACGCCCAATAATTATCCGGCTGCAATTTTACTTGTCTTCACAGGTGTTTTTATCTGTCTTTTATCATCAATCAGCACAAGTGCATTTGACAGTTTTGTTGAAAAGCTGTTCGGAATAACTCTTAAAGCTCCTGAAACGGACAAACCGTTAACTTCAGTTCTTTCAATTTTAATGCAGTATATATCCATAGCCGTACTTCCCGCACTCATTGAGGAATTTTGTGTACGCGGCGTGGTTATGCAGTCACTGCGCAAATATGGTGACGGTTTCGCCATAGGTGTTTCAGCCGTGGTTTTCGCTCTTCTTCACGCAAATGCCGTACAGATTCCTTTTGCACTTATCGGAGGACTGATTATAGGCTATGCGGTAATTGTAACGGATTCCATTTGGACAGGTATCATAATCCACTTCCTGAACAATGCCGTTTCGGTAACCATCAAAGTTATAAGCGACAACACCTCAAACAAGCTCGGTATAGCTTTGACAGGTCTTATGCTTTTTGTAATTATGGTTTTGGGAATGCTCAGTCTTGTGATTTATCTTGTCAAATATAAAAAAGCCTTTCAACTTAAAAAGGCGGAAAGCAATCTTTTAACCACGGGTGAAAAAAGTTCGGCATTTCTTTTTAACGCTCCAATGATAATCGCCTTTGTTTTACTTCTTATGAGAACGGCACAGACCATTGAATTTAAATAACGATGAAATATTTATGAGAGCGGCGCTGAATTTGGCAAAACTCTCCTTCGATGAGGGAGAGGTGCCTGTCGGCGCTATAATCGTACATGACGGAAAAATAATTGCAGAGGGCAGAAATCGGCGTGAGCATGAAAAAAACGCCGTTTCACATGCTGAAATAAATGCAATAAACGCAGCTTGCAAGGCACTTTCAGGCTGGAGGCTTTGCGACTGTACACTCTATGTAAGCCTTGAACCCTGCCCTATGTGTGCAGGAGCTGTTATAAATTCACGGCTTTCACGGGTGGTCTTCGGTGCAAGCGATAAAACTTATGGGGCTTTAGGTTCTCTCTTTAACCTTACGGAGTTTAAAGGGCTTTATAAACCTGAGGTTTGCGGAGGAGTTTTAGCTGATGAAAGCAGTGCGCTTTTAAGTGATTTTTTTAAAAAGTTGAGAGGGGATAAAAATGGGTGAAACAAAGCTTCCGAACGGTGCAAAAAGAGCGGCGGACTTGGGTAAAAAACCGGATCTTACATTAAAACAGAACGAACGCAGCAAAATAAAAAAGGTGATAGGTGTTGTTTCGGGCAAAGGCGGTGTAGGCAAAAGTACAATAACGACACTTCTTGCCTGCCGGGCACAAAGAGAAGGTTTTAAAACTGCGGTTTTTGATGCGGATATAACGGGACCTTCCGTTCCTAAGGCATTCGGACTTGAAAGCGGCGTTCTTCAGGAGGATGAATTTATAATTCCGGCGGAAACAAAAACGGGAATTAAGGTAATGAGCATAAATCTGCTTCTTCCGCACAGCAGCGACCCCGTAATCTGGAGAGGTCCGATTCTTGCAAATGTAATAAGCCAGTTTTGGAATGATGTTGCCTGGGGCGATGTCGATTATATGTTTGTGGATATGCCGCCCGGCACTGGTGATGTGCCGCTTACGGTTTTTCAAAGTCTTCCGCTTTCGGGAATTGTGCTTGTAACAACTCCTCAGGATCTTGTTTCGATGATTGTAAAAAAGGCCTATAATATGTCAAAACTTATGCAGCTTGAGGTATTGGGTATTGTGGAGAACATGTCCTATTTTGACTGCGACTGCGGAAAAAGACATGAAATTTTTGGACCTTCAAGGCTTTCTCAGGCGGCAAAGGACCTTGACACAAGGGCTTTGGGCAGACTTCCCATAAATCCTATGACGGCAAAACTTTCGGACTGCGGCAAAATTGAGGATTTTCAATCGGCGGAAATCGCTGAAATTTTTAATAAAATAAAATAAAAATTTAAAATGCTGAAAAAATACCTTATGCAAAGCATAAGGTATTTTTTATGTGTAAAACACGGCTTTTTGATTTTTACTTAATAGATTTTTTCCGTTGACATTTTAATCCCGTTTTTATCAATATAAATATTCAAATGCCAGCAATCTTTTGAAAGCACGGTTTCAGTCTGACTTCCGTCAGAACGCGGCTTTGTATTGTCAAGAACACGATATTCTCTTTTAAACTCCAAAACGGATGAATTTGAGGTGTTGGAGATTACATTCATTGAATTTGTCTGAATGCCCGTCTTTTTTGAAATCTTATGCTCTTCAAGCTCCTTTTGAATTTCCTTTTTAAAGTCCTCACAAAACGGAATTTCCTCAAGTTTTTTGATTTCTTCGTTTATCTGTGCGGAATAGTCGGTTAAAAATCTTGTATTTTTTGCCGAAAATCTTCCGTTATCATTCTTCCAGCTTACCGCTTTTGTAAAAGGAAGGCTGAAAAAAATAACAATACATAAGGATAATAAAATTTCAGCGGCGACAATTTTCAGCAGCCTTTTATGCTTATTTTCCATTGTATTTGCCCTCCTTTAAAACAAAGAAGCTGTCGCCTTCGGTGCCGTTTTCCACATTTACAACAACCGTCCACACGACCTCGGGAGTTTTTTCACCGGTTATTGTATAGGCATAGCAGTTATATGTATTTTTTATAAGCTTATATGAAAGCTTATTGTCAAGCAGCGTTTCAGCGTGATATTTCATTGCTATGTCTCCATGAACGGAGCCGTCTGAAAAGCCGTCGCTAATTGCATCTTTTGCAAAGGCAAGAGGCTTTTTAATACGCTTATAGCCCTTTGAAACGGTCGGAATTTGTGAGACGTTTTTTTGAGAATAATCCTCATCTACGGTATATGTAAATCGTGTTCCCTGAGACTCGGTCTTTAAGCTTAAAACGTTCGGAACAAAATGAATTATTGTAAAAATTAAGATGAGCGTTGCCGCAAAAACAATAAAATTCAGAAGATGATTGCTTTTTTTATTTGGTTCTTTCTTTTTCATAAATTAAATCCCACCATTACAATAATATTGATAAATACTTATCAATATTATTGTAATCTTTTATTATAATCTTTTCAATTGGCAGCTTAGACAATAATTAAGAGTGTAAACATTAGATATGCACAATATTTTCGGTAAAAATTACAATTATAGGTATTTTTTATTGTTATAAACAGATAATAAAAATGATGAAAATATAATTATAAATCAGTAATTACACAAATGAAAACATAAAAAAGCTGTCCTTGAAAACATTTCAACCTCTTATGATAATATTCTAAATACTTTGCAAAAAAATAATGTGATTCAAAATGAATCACATTATTTTTAAATTATTAAACTATTTTAACAGCTTAATCTTTCGTTTCTTCCTTTTTTCTTCTTTGGGCTAAAACCAACACCATTAACCCTGCTGATAACAGCATGGCACTTTCACCCATTATAATATCGGATCTGCCGTTATTATAATTTCCCGTTTTAGGAATTACAGGTGTATTGCCTGTATTATTTTTGCCTGTGTTATTTTTATTGGTCTTATCGGGAGTGCGGCTGTTGGTGATATCCATGCCGTTTACCGCAGTTTGATAGCCTTCTACAGGAGTTTCCTTTACAGTGTAGTTGATTTCCTGACCGTCTTTGTACTTAGGAAGGTCTGCAAACGTATGTTTCCAGCCGTTTGCCTTAGTTACTTCAACTTCCGTAACCTTTTCTCCGTTTGCATAAAGGGTTACCTTTATCCTGTCAGGTCTCTTTCCGTCCTGATTATCGCTGTCGTTCCATGTCTTTGTTACGGTCTTACTTATCTTATCGGGAGTGCGGCTGTTGGTGATATCCATGCCGTTTACCGCAGTTTGATAGCCTTCTACAGGAGTTTCCTTTACAGTGTAGTTGATTTCCTGACCGTCTTTGTACTTAGGAAGGTCTGCAAACGTATGTTTCCAGCCGTTTGCCTTAGTTACTTCAACTTCCGTAACCTTTTCTCCGTTTGCATAAAGGGTTACCTTTATCCTGTCAGGTCTCTTTCCGTCCTGATTATCGCTGTCGTTCCATGTCTTTGTTACGGTCTTACTTATCTTGGGATTTTTTATATTTTTTATTTTCCTATAAGTAAGTTCACCGTTAACAACATTAAGAGTATAGACGGTGTCGTCTTTCATATAACCCCCCGGCGGAGGAGTCACCTCTTCCAGAGTATACTGCCCCGGTTTGAGATGTTCAAATTCCGCTATACCGTCATCATCCGTAGTGTCGGTAAATATTTCTCCCGTGGAAATATTTTTAATTTTAAATACCGCACCTTTCAAAAAAACGCTTTCATTTTCGGAATCAACCTTTTTTATTCTTATTCTGTTGTTTGTTTCTCCCGAAATTCCGCCGCTTGCGTGCTCATTGAAAAAACTCGATTCTCTTATAACAGTTGTTTCAGTCGCGGTGAAATTAGCTTTATTTCTTAATTTCATTCCTTCAATATAAGTGGAACTGTACACGAACATCCATTGTTTCTCGGAGATGTCATCATAGCCTTTGCTTTTTAAAAAATCACCTAACCGAAAAGTGAACTTCTGTTGTTTTTCATCAAAGGTTATGTAAGAACTTATTTCCGAATAATAGAAGGTTTTATATGTTTCTGCAACCGCACCGTTAATGCCATATCTAACATTCTGTAACTTGAAATAAGAAGGAAGATATTTTATTTCATCAGGAAGTTCTCCCGTTTTTACTGAAAGTTCATCTGTAATTACAGTATTTGAAAAAATGGCTTTTTTAACATTTATTCTTAAAACCCACTCCGCTCTATCAAAACCGCTTGGCGGCGTATTTGACCATTTGTTGAAAATTTCATTTTGGTTTATTTTTACGCCCTTTATATCATATTCATAATGTTTGCCGTCAAATTCAAATGAAATTTTATAATCGCCGTTTTCCTGCTTTACATATTTTTGTACGTTGAACATTGCATCAATTTTCAAATCGCCTTTTATTTTATCAACATGTTCAACATTTTTATTAAAGGTAACTTTTATTGTTCCTCCGCCTTCAGAACCGGGCGTTATAACAGCACGTCCGATAACCTTTCCTTCAAAGGTCAAATCAAACTCTTGTGCATTTTTCAATTTAATTTCGTCAGGTATATTGACGGTGAAGTGGTCGCCTTCCTTAAGATTATCCCCATATGCAGATGCATCCCATTTTATCTTAAGGAAAAAGCCCGTCCAATATTCAAGAAGACCCTCCAAGGGTTTTTCATCTTTTTTGTCAACCAATTCAAATTTTTCATATACAACATCGATTTCATCCAGCTCTCTAGGTATTGCAGAAGAAAGCAGTGTGGACCCAAAGCTGCTGAAAAGCACAAAGAAAGCCAAAACGAATACCATAATTCTTTGAAACTTTTTGTTGAACTTAAATCCGTTTTTCTCCGCCTTATTCATTTATATCCTCCCTATGATATAGGCTTATTCATTTTTTTACTAAAATTTCGTATGTGACAATCTTATAGCATGTTTTCAGCAGCCTGTCAAGCATTATTTTTGACAAATCCGCAATATGCACAAAAAAATATCATTTTTTTTTTTTTTTTTGCAGCCTTATTTACATTAAAATTTCACGATTCTCCGCAGTGCAAGCGATTTTACAAATTTGGTTATTTTGATTGTTAGTGTTGAATTTATGTTTTTATATTACATCAATTTAAATTTTAAATGAAATTATGACTATTTCTTGAAATGTAACATATATCTTGACAGTTAAGGCTGATTTTTCTACAACAAACTTTCTGTTTTTTTAAATCCGATTTTGCGGTATAATTATAAATTATATATCAAAACACAAAACGGCAGGTTTAAAAATGCGATATTCAGCGGGAAAATATGATGTTGCGGTAATCGGTGCGGGGCATGCGGGAATTGAGGCGGCGCTTGCGGCGGCAAAGCTTTCGGCAAAGACAATAATCTTTACCGTAAGTCTTGATGCGGTAGGCAATATGCCGTGCAATCCCTCCATAGGCGGCACCTCAAAGGGTCATCTTGTGCGTGAAATTGACGCTCTCGGCGGCGCCATGGGCAAGGCGGCGGACGAATGCGCCATTCAAATGCGCCTTTTAAATCGCGGCAAAGGTCCTGCGGTGCATTCACTGCGTGCACAGGAGGACAGGCGGAAATATCAGGATTTTATGAAAACTCTTTTGGAAAAGCAGGAAAACCTCGATATTAAACAGGCGGAAATTGCGGATCTTAAAAAAGACGGGGCTTTGTGGCAACTTGAAACTCAGCTCGGCGCTCTCTACACTGCAAAATGTGTGATTCTTGCCACAGGCACCTACCTCGGCGGAAGAATTTATATAGGTGATGTCAACTATTCCTCAGGTCCTGACGGCATGTTTGCCGCAAACAAGCTTTCAAAAGCTCTATATGAGCTCAATATACCTCTGCGTCGCTTCAAAACCGGAACTCCCGCAAGAGTTCGCGGAAGCTCAATCGATTTTTCACAGCTTGAAGTTCAAAACGGCGATGAAAAAACACCGTGTTTTTCCTTTGAAACAAAAAAAATGCCAAAGAACAAAGCTGTCTGTTTCAGTAATTACACAAATGAAAGTACAAAAAAAGCCGTCCTTGAGAATATTTCCACCTCTCCGCTTTACAGCGGGGTGATTTCGGGCGTGGGACCACGCTATTGCCCGTCTTTTGAAGATAAAGTTATGCGCTTCCCTCAAAGAGAAAGACATCAGTTTTTTATTGAACCCTGCGGAGAAAAAACTGATGAATATTATTTACAGGGTCTTTCTTCAAGTCTTCCCGAATGTGTCCAGCTTGAATTTTTAAAGACGATAAAGGGTTTTGAGAACATTTCCGTAATGCGAACCGCCTATGCCATTGAATATGACTGTGTTGATCCTACAGCTCTTTATGCAAGTCTTGAATTTATAAAACTTTCGGGACTTTACGGTGCGGGGCAGTTCAACGGTTCCTCGGGCTATGAAGAGGCCGCAGCTCAGGGACTTTTAGCGGGAATTAACGCCGCAAGAAAGGTGCACGGTCAAGCTCCTCTCATTCTTGACAGGGGCTCCTCCTACATCGGCACGCTGGTGGACGATCTCATAACCAAAGGCTGCACCGACCCTTACCGAATGATGACCTCCCGTTCGGAGTTCCGCCTCTATTTAAGGCAGGATAATGCCGATTTAAGACTTACCGAAACAGGCTATGAAATCGGGCTTATTTCAGAAAAGCGCTATAAAAAATTCCTTAAAAAGAAAAAAGCGATTGAAAAAGAACTGGAGCGTGCAAAAAATACTACAATCCACAAAACTCAAGCACTCAACCTTGCGCTTGAGGAAATCGGCGAAGCACCGATTTTAAAGGGTGAAAAGCTTGAAACGCTTTTAAATCGTCCAAAGGTCAATTACTCTCTGCTTGCACCCTTTGATGAATCGAGGCCGAATCTTTCAGATGAGGTTTTGGAGGAGGCGGAAATCGACATAAAATATGAGGGATACATAAAAAGACAGCTGAAAGAAATTGAAGAAATGCGCCGTCTTGAGAAAAAATTGCTCCCTGAAGATTTGGATTATCACACCCTTTCGGGACTTAGGCTTGAGGCGAGAGAAAAGCTTGAAAAAATCCGTCCGAGGAGTGTCGGTCAGGCTTCGAGGATTTCGGGAGTAAACCCCGCCGATATAAATGTGCTGCTTATCTATCTTCACATAAAGGAGTCAAAAAATGCTTAATGAAGCCCTGCTCAAAAAAACGCTTGAACCTCTTAATGTAAATCTTTCAGATGATGCTTCAGACAGGCTTTCACAATATTTCAACCTTTTCGCAGCCAAAAACTCCGTTATGAACTTATCCGCCATAAGAGATGACGACGGAATAACCGTCAAACATTTTGCGGATTCCCTTACACTTTTGCATTTCAAAGAATTTGAGAACGGCGGAAAGCTTTTGGATCTGGGCACAGGCGGCGGCTTTCCGGGAGTTCCGTTGCTGCTTTCAGGAAACGGTTTTGAAGTAACTTTTTTAGATTCCACAAAAAAGAAAACCGATTTTATCAGAGAAAGTCTGGATAAAATAAATTACGGCAGATATCGTGTTCTTTCTGAACGGGCGGAGGAACTTGCCTTTAACAATTCTTTTCGTGCACATTTTGATATTGTTACGGCAAGAGGCGTTGCGGAACTGAGAAAGCTTGCTGAAATCACTCTTCCGTTTTTAAAAACAGACGGTATGCTTTGCGCATTAAAAAATGAAAACTGTGAAGAAGAGCTTAAAAACGCAAAAAATGCAATCGGACTTTTGGGCGGAGAGCTTTCGGCGAATCATTTTTATTCCGTAGGCAATGAAAAAAGGCGGCTTATCGTGATAAAAAAAATAAAGCCGACAGACATGAAATATCCGAGAGCGTGGGGAAAGATAACAAAAAACCCGCTTTAAACAAGTTCTTGCACCGTTTTGCACCATAAGAGTATATACCCTGTCGTTGTTTCACGTGAAACAACGACATTTTTATATCCTTTTTATTTTCACCGTTATATTTTATGCGTTTTTACGATACACCATCCTCATATATTCAAAAACCTTGTGATTATACGTTTATTTGTGTAAACTATAAATATATAACAATAAAATTGTTTAATATTTATAAGTTTTGCATATTGAAAATAAATCTTAAAATATTATAATAAAGCAGATTGTGAAAAAGCAGAACGTGAACAAGCAACGGCTGAAAAAGCTGCAGCTGAAAAAAGCACAGCCGCAAAAAAATAGTTTATAATATGCAGATGAAGGCATAGATATTATATAAAGAAGAACGGTATTGCCGTTCTTTTTTGTTGTGCGGTTGTTTTGAATGTTGTTTTGATATAAATGAAACGAATGGTTTTTCCCATTTAATCGGCTAAGCGGTATTAGTCCCTACAAAAAGAGAAAACCGATTTTGTTTTTAACCGATGTTATATTAAAAAATGCAAAGAACGATATTTAATATATCGTGTAAAATCAACAAGCTAAAATATGGTTTGCCTTGCGGACGAACATTCTTCGTCCGTCAAGAACGGTTTTCAAGTATAAAATTTATATAAAAAAACAGTCATTCATCCGTAAATATAAAATCCAATTGATTTAATTTTTATATAGTAAATTTATATCCCTACCTGTACGATTTTACGGACGGACGGTGTTCGTGTTCACAAGGAAACGATTTATCCGCCTGTCGATTTTTTTACAAAAGCATATTGTTTCACGTGAAACAATATTATCCGTTTTTATTTGCATTTTTGTTTTTATTTGTTTTATTTTATATTTTTTTATGGTATACTAATTTTATATATTCAAAAAAAGGATGGTAATATGGCTAAAACGGTTGCGGTAATCAACCAGAAAGGCGGCGTGGGTAAGACCACCACGGCGGTAAATCTTGCGGCGGCTCTCGGTAAACTCGGCAAAAAAACTCTGCTTTGCGACATCGACCCCCAGGGCAACTCGACATCGGGAGTGGGTTTTGATAAAAGCACTGCGGAAAATTCAATATATAACGTGTTGGTTGACGGTGTTTCGGTAAAAAGCGCTCTTGTTAAAACAACATTTGAAAATCTTTGGTTGATCCCCTCTTCGATAGACCTTGCAGGTGCGGAGATTGAGATGATTTCACGGGAAAATCGTGAAAAACTTTTAAAAACCGCCATTCTGCCCGTCTGGGAGGAATTTGATTTTATACTTTTCGACTGTCCGCCCTCTCTCGGAATCATTACTATCGACGCTCTTACGGCTTGCGACAGCTTTCTGGTTCCTATCCAGTGTGAATACTTTGCACTTGAGGGGCTTGCTCAGCTCATGAACACCGTAAGGGGAATAAAGCGCCTTTACAATCCCCGCATTTCTCTTGAGGGTGTGCTGCTTACAATGTATGACGGCAGACTTAATCTTACAACACAGGTTGTAAGGGAAATAAAAAAATATTTTAAAAATAAAGTTTATAAGACCACCATTCCGAGAAACGTTCGTCTTTCAGAGGCTCCCTCCTTCGGAGAACCCGTAATTTATTTTGACGCAGCCTCTAAGGGAGCAAAATCATACATGGATTTTGCCGAAGAATTTTTAGAAAGGCAGTAAAAAATGAAAAAGAAACTTATTGCAACGGCAGCTTTGATTATTTTATGCACGGGAATTTTTACAGGCTGCACCATCGGCAAAGAAAAGCGAACTTTTGAACCCACAGGAGAGCCTGTAACTGTCGCCACGCTTCCTGCGGCAAAAGAAGTCGATGTAAACTATGACGATAAAAAATTCACACTTTTAAATTGTCAAATGGGCTTTTCCTCAGAACAGACAAGAAAAGCCGCAGGACTTACACAGGCTTATATTTCAGGCAAGAATAAATACTACACCTCTCAACTTGTCAAAGAACTTCCGGGTCTTAACGCCGATACGGAACTTCGTGCTTTTTTCATTCTGAATACCGACGGAAAGCTCTATGAAATTCAGTATGCCGTACAAAAACAGCTTATAAGTTTAAAAAGTGTTCAGGACAGATTTGACACCGCCTATGGCAGAGGCGTAAATGTAAAGGATAAAAATCAGAGGAACGCCAGAGTTTATCGTGTAAAAGATGTGTATGCGGTGATTACCGATGAAAACGGAAACGAATTTATTGTAAGTTTTTATGAAAGCAATTACTTTGAAACTGTACACACCGAAGAGGTAAAAGCGTTTAAAGCGGCAAAAAGGTAGGGAGAAAATGACAAAAAGAAAAAGCGGTCTCGGCAGAGGCTTTGACTCACTGATGATTTCAAACGAATTGGATAACGACGCAAAACCCATAAAACTTGCGATTTCGGATATTGAACCGAATGTTTTGCAGCCCAGAAAAATTTTTGATGAGAAGGCTCTTTCGGAGCTCTCCGACAGCATAAGAGAACACGGCGTGCTTCAGCCGCTTCTGGTGAGGCCCATGCCGAACGGCACCTATAAGTTGGTGGCGGGAGAAAGGCGCTTTCGTGCGTCAAAAATAGCGGGACTTTCAGAAGTACCCGTTACAATTCGTGAAATGACGGATGAACAGGAACAAATTTTCGCTCTTATTGAAAATCTTCAAAGAGAGGACCTTAACGCCATTGAACAGGCGGAGGGCTTAAAGGTTCTTATTGACGAATTCGGACTCACTCAGGAGGAGGCGGCACAAAGAGTGGGAAAGTCCCGCTCCGCAGTAACAAACGCCATAAGACTTCTGGCTTTGCCCGACAAAGTCAAAGAAATGGTGAAAAATAATAAAATTTCAATGGGCCACGCAAGAGCTCTTTTGAGCCTTGCCGACGGCGAACTTATGACAAAGACGGCGGATGAAATCTATAACAGCGATTTGTCGGTAAGAGGCACTGAAAAGCTTGTTAAAAAGCTGCAAAACACAGAACCTCCCAAACCGAGAAAAATATTAAAACCGAGAAATTCGTTCTATGACGAAGTGGAACTTTCTCTAAAAAATGTTTTAGGAAGAGAAGTTCGTGTGCTAAACGGTAAAAATGAAAGAGGAACTGTTGAAATAGAATATTTTTCAAAAGAAGACTTACAGAATATTGCAAAAAAATTGGGTAATGCGGAGGACGCATAATGATTGACATAGCGCTTATAAGAGAGAATCCCGATCTTGTGCGGGAAAATATCCGCAAAAAATTTCAGGACGAAAAACTTCCGCTTGTAGATGAGGTGCTGGAGCTTGATGAAAAATTCAGAGTTTTAAAAACAAG
The DNA here is from genome assembly GCA_052169395.1 of Candidatus Fimenecus sp. Lineage (GTDB taxonomy): Bacteria > Bacillota > Clostridia > Oscillospirales > Acutalibacteraceae > Fimenecus. The sequence continues at coordinate 158,584 of JBQNCN010000002.1, forward strand.
GGGCGACAATCTCAGAGCTGAAAGAAACAAAGTTTCAAAGAGCATAGGCGGTCTTTTTGCAAAAGGTCAAAAAGATGAGGCGGAAAAAGCAAAGCAAAAAGCTGCGGAAATTTCAAAAGAAATTGACGAATGCGGACCTGAAGAAGAAAGACTTTCAGAAGAAATAAAAAAACGGATGATGAAAATTCCTCAAATAATCGGTGATGACGTGCCGATTGGAAAGGACGACAGCGAAAATGTGGAGCGTGAACGCTTCTTGGAACCTAAGGTTCCGTCATATGAAGTTCCATACCATGTGGATATTATGGAGCGTCTTTGCGGCTGTGACTTTGAAGGCTCAAGAAAAACCTCGGGTGCCGGTTTTTATTACCTGATGGGAGATGTTGCAAGGCTTCATTCAGCTTGCCTTTCCTATGCCAGAGATTTTATGATTGACCGCGGTTTCACCTACTGCATTCCTCCGTTTATGATAAGATCCGCAGTGGTTTCAGGCGTTATGTCCTTTAGTGAAATGGAAAATATGATGTATAAAATCGAAGGCGAAGATTTATATTTAATCGGAACTTCCGAACATTCGATGATAGGAAAATTCATCGACACCATAACTCCCGAATGTGAAATGCCCAAAACTCTTACCTCCTACAGTCCCTGTTTCAGAAAAGAGGTGGGTGCCCACGGTCTTGAGGAGAGAGGTGTTTACAGAATACACCAGTTTGAAAAACAGGAAATGATTGTAGTCTGCAAGCCTGAAGATTCGGACGACTGGTATAAAAAGCTTTGGAAAAATACGGTTGATTTCTTTGTCAGCCTTGATATTCCCGTGAGAACCCTTGAGTGCTGTTCGGGAGATTTGGCGGATTTAAAAGTGCGTTCGCTTGATGTTGAGGCGTGGAGTCCAAGACAGAAAAAATATTTTGAAGTAGGCTCCTGCAGTAATTTGGGACAGGCTCAGGCAAGACGGCTCGGCATAAGAATAAAGGGTGAAAACGGCAACTACTATGCACACACTCTTAATAATACCTGTGTTGCACCGCCCAGAATGCTCATCGCTCTTTTGGAAAACAATTACAATGAGGACGGCTCAATTACAATTCCCTCCGCTTTAAGAGGTTATATGGGCGGCAAAGAAGTTATAAAACCCGCAAAATGAAATTCCTTGTTATTTACACAGGCGGAACAATAGGTTCAAGTTTTGACGGAACTTTTGTTTCTCTCCGTGGAAAAAGTGTTCTGCTTACAAAATATGCGGAAAAATACGGCATTGATTTTGAATATGACGAATATACTGCGGAAAATATTCTTTCTGAAAATTCAAATGAAACTTTTCTGGAAAAGCTGCTTCTTGCATTAAAAGAAAAGGCGAATAAAAACTATGATGCCGTATTTATAGCGCACGGAACCGACACTCTCTCTTACACTGCCGCATATCTTTATAATTTTTCTGGTGAAATTGAAATTCCAGTTTGTCTGATAAGCTCTGTAAAACCGCTTGAAGAAAAAGGCTCAAACGGGGTGGAAAATTTGCGTGCGGCGGTGCTTTTTGCAAAAGAGGGTTGCGGCGGAATTTTTATACCTTATAAAAATGAGGACGATAACTTCGTGAGAATACATTCAGCTAAATATCTTGCCGAATGCAAGTGTTTTGAAAATAATATGTATTCTCATATGAACCTTGAATTCGGAAAAATTTCAGCTTGCGGCTTTACTAAAAATCCTAAATTCACCGAGCATACAACCTGTTCCGCACTGAAAAAACTTTCGGAGCGCAGAAAAATTTTAAAACTTAATCCCGCTCCGTCCTTCTGCTATCCTGAAATTTCAAACGATATTTCAGCCGTTATAATATGCGCCTTTCACACGGGTGCGGTAAATACGGCGGATGCGGAAGCAAAAAAATTTTATAAAAAATGCTTTGAATTAGGCATTCCGATATACCTTGCCGGTGAAAATTCAAAAACACACGCCTATGAAAGTACCGTCCTTTTTAACGAACTGCATTTAAAGCCCGTCTATGATGTTTCTCCTGAAAATCTGTATATCCGTTTAACCTTTGCGGAAGAAGATGTAAGGTGAAAATACACCTGTGTTTTTGCCTTAATGACCGACTTTATTTATTCTTAACAAGTTTCAATATAAAAATTTTAATTAAAAACAAATCAAAATTTTATAAGGCACATTATGAATTATAAGTTTTCAAATCGAACGGGAAATCTCAAACCTTCAGAAATTCGTGAAATCCTCAAAGCTACAGGAAGAGGAGATATTATCCCCTTTGCCGCAGGAAATCCCGATGAAAAGGCTTTTCCGATTTTTGAAGTGCAAAAACTTACCAAAAAAATTCTTGAGGAAACTCCCGTTTCAGCTCTTCAATATGGCGTTTCCGAAGGTTTTGAACCTCTGCGTAACCTTATTTTTAAAAAGCTGTCTGAAAAAAATTGTGCCTCAAACAACGATGAAGTCCTCATAACCTCGGGTGCAACGCAGATTATGGAACTTCTTACAAAAACTCTCTGCAATGAGGGCGATACCGTCATCTGTGAAAATCCGTCATTTATAGGCTCTCTCAACTGCTTTCGCTCAATGGGTTGCAAATTAGAGGGTATTCCTCTGGAAAATGACGGAATAAATCTTGAGGTTCTTGAAAAAACTCTTCAAAGCACTGAAAATGCAAAATTCATCTATACTATTCCAAATTTTCAAAATCCGTCAGGTTGTACGCTATCTCTAAAAAAAAGACACAAACTTTATGAACTTGCAAAAAAATACGGCGTTATTATTTTAGAGGATAATCCTTATGGAAGCCTCCGTGTAAAAGGGGATGAGGTGCCGCCGATAAAAAGTTTTGATCAGGACGGTCTTGTCGTTTATGCCGGCTCTTTTTCAAAAATTTTATCTCCGGGACTTAGGGTCGGCTATGTCTGTGCGCCGAAAGAAATAATCTCAAAAATGACGGTCTTTAAACAGGCCGAAGATGTTCACACACCGATGCTCTGTCAACTTCTGGTTTATCGCTGGCTTACAGAAACCGACTATAAAAGCCATATTGAAAAAAACAAATCTCTTTACAGAAAAAAACTTGAACTCATGTGTGATTTAACTGAACAAAAACTTTCCGATTATCTGGATTTTATCCGTCCCGACGGCGGAATGTTCGTCTGGTGCAAGCTTAAAAACAATATTGATATGCAGGATTTTGTAAAAAAAGCTCTTGAAAACGGAGTTGCCGTTGTTCCGGGAACTGCATTTTTAACCGATAAAATCGAACACACAAATTCATTCCGAATGAATTTCACCACTCCGTCAGATGAACAGATAAGAAAGGGTGTTGATATTCTTGAAAAAGTTTTAAAAGAACTTAACCGATAAAATAAAAGTGAAAATTAACTTATTGAGGCTATTTTGAATTTAGCAGATAAAAACACAATAGAAAAACTTTTAAAAAAACACGGTTTCGGATTTTTAAAAAGTCTGGGACAGAATTTTTTAGTCGACTCTTCCGTCTGTCCGAAAATGGCTGAAACCGCAGCTGAATCGGGTTGCAAAAAGGTTTTTGAGATAGGTCCCGGCATAGGAATTTTAACAAAGGAGCTTTCAAGTCGCTTTGAAAGGGTTCTTTCATGTGAACTTGATGCAAGACTTTTTCCTATTTTATCTGAAACTCTTAAAGAAAATCTCAATACGGAAGTTTATCACGGTGATGTGATGAAACTGAATTTTCCCGATTTTTCCACAGAAAAACTTTCACTTGAAAAAAATGAGAAAATTGCCGTCTGTGCCAATATTCCCTATAATATTACATCCGCACTTATAAAAAAACTGACTGAAAAAGATTCTCCGGCAAAAATTCTCGTGCTTATGGTACAAAAAGAGGTCGGTGAACGCCTTTTTGCTGAAATCGGCTCAAAAAATGCGGGAGCCTCAACAGTATTTATAAATATCTTCGGCACCTGTGAAAAACTTATGGATGTACCCTCAAACTGTTTTATGCCCAGTCCAAAAGTCGATTCGGTTGTAATTGTAATAAGACGGCACGAAACTTCACCCTATTCCATAACCGATAAAAATATTTTTGAAAAACTTGTAAATTCAATTTTTTCAATGCGTCGCAAAACCCTTGTAAACTGTCTTTCCTTTAATTTCAAAATAAGCAAAGAACAAGCTTTAAAACTTCTTGGCGAATGTGAAATAAAAGAAAATGAAAGAGGTGAACGCCTTTCACTTGAAAAACTTATTGTTCTTTCAAACAGACTTGCAAAAAAATATAATATAGAATAAATCAACCGCACAAAACTTGTGCGGTTTTTAATATATTTAAGCATTTTTATTAAAACAAATTTCTATAATTTATATCTTTAAATATATATTATATACTATAATAATAATTGCTTAAATCTGTGAAATATGTTAAACTATGTCTGTAAAATTAAATTATAGCCCTTATTTTAAATTTATGTCTTTTTTGGAATTTTTTCATTTTTTTATTAAAATTCAAAAATAAGGCAAAAAACGGGCTTTTTCATATTTTAATCGGTGGTATTTATGAATTCTTTTTCTGAAATCTGGAAACTCTCCTGCGATTATATAAAATCGGAGCTGAACATTACAATCCATGTTTTTGACCTCTGGCTTGCACCCGTCAAGCCTATTTCTTTTGACGGAAAAAAAGCTGTATTTTTTATAAAAAACGATTTCACCCGTGATGTCGTTTCAGCTCAGTTTACAGAAATAATCAAAAAAGCTCTTGCTCATACTCTCGGTTTTGGAGATTTTGAGTTGGAATTTTTAAATTATGACGAAAGTGAAGAGGAAGAGGCTATTTTAAAAAAGACAGAACAAACCTTTGAAAACTTCATTGTAGGTCCTGAAAATAAATTTGCCTATGCGGCGGCCCTTGCCGTTGCTAAAAATCCCGGTGTAAAATACAATCCTCTCTACATTTACGGGCGTTCGGGGCTCGGTAAAACACATCTTTTAAAAGCAATTAAAGACTATATTGAAAAAAATGATCCCGCTAAAAATGTAATATATATCACTTCTGAAAATTTTGGAAATGACCTTATTTCACATATTCAGTCAAAAAGCATGGAGGTTTTCAGAGAAAAATATCGCAAGTGTGATGTTCTTCTTATTGATGATATTCAATTTATAGCCAACAGAAACTCAATGGAAATCGAATTTTTCAATACCTTTAACGACCTGCATGAAAATAGCAAACAAATTGCCATTACTTCCGATAAAAGTTATGAGGAACTTCCGCTTTTGGAAGAAAGGCTTAGAACCAGATTTGAATGGGGACTTCCGGCTGATATTAAATCTCCCGATATTGACACACGCCTTGCAATAATAAAAAGCAAATCAAAAAATTACGGCTTTGACCTTTCAAATGACGTTTCAATTTATATTGCTGAAAAAGCAAAAAACAATGTAAGACAAATTGAAGGAGCTCTGAAAAAACTCTATGCACTTTGTATGCTGACTTCTGAAGAACCCTCACTTGAAATGGCAAAAGAGGCTGTTAAAGAAATGCTTGATACCGATCGCTCCATTGAAAAAACAATGGACAACATAATATCGGGCGTTGCGGAAACTTTCGGTGTTTCAGATGACGATATGCTCTCAGAAAAAAGAGATAAGGATATTTTAAATGCGAGGCAGCTTGCAATGTATGTAATAAGAGAAAATACAGGTATGCCGCTTGCCGATATAGGTAAAAAATTCGGTGGAAAAAAACATACAACTGTAAAACATGCAATTGATGTTGTAAAACAAAAAACCGCTGAAGACAAAGGTTATTCAAAACTTGTTGATACTCTTATAAAAAATATGAAAGAAATATAAGTATTTTTAAATTAAAAAAAATATATTTTTCTTCTTTATTTTTGAACATAGTTTTAAATTTTGAACATCGACTTTTGAACAGTTGAAAACCAACTCTTGTTTTAAACAATTTTTAAACAATTTAAATTTAAAAACTTTCTTTAAAAAATCGACTTATAAAGGGCTTTAAAAATGTTTTGACCGTTTTGAACATCCTCTACTACAACTTCTATGAATATTTATATATTATAAAGAAAATACATTCTAATTTCTAAATTTATCAGAAGGAGAATAAAATGAAATTTAAAGCAAAAAGTAAAATTTTATCAAGTGCTTTAACAGGCGTGGGACGCTCTATAAATCAAAAATCAACAATTCCGGCTCTTACGGGCTTTTTACTTACGGCAAAAGAAGGAAAACTTGAAATAACCGGATTCGATTTGCAAATGGGTGAAAAAACGGAAATTGAAGCCGTTATAATTGAAGAGGGTTCAATTGTAGTTCCCGCTAAATTTTTCGGTGATATTTTACGTTCTTTCAGTTCAAACGACACTTTAATAAATTTTGTTTCGGATGAAAGATATTCCTGTAAAATAACAACGGAAGATTCCGAATTTACTCTTTCAGGATTTTCTCCTGAAGAATATCCCGAACTTCCGACAATAACCGGAGGAATGCCGCTTGTTTTAGATGGAAATCTTTTAAAAGATATGATAGATAAAACAGGTTTTGCAACTGCGGAAACTGATGTTATAAACGGAGTTCATACGGGAATTAAATTTGAAATAAGAAAAAATAAATTAAGACTTATTGCACTTGACGGTTATCGTCTTGCAATAAGAAATGAAAATATAAATTACGACGGAGAAGATAAAGATTTTATAGTTCCAAAAAAAACCCTTTTAGAAATCACAAGACTTGTTGAAACTGAAGAAAGTCCCGTATCTCTTCTTGTAAGTTCAAATCATGCTTTATTTAAAATAAATTCATATACGGTAATAACAAGACTTTTATCGGGAAATTTTCTTAAATATCAAAATTCAATTGACAGTGCCGTTTCAACCGCTGATTTTAAAGTGGTTGCAAAAGTAAATTCACTTATAAAAACAATAAACAGAATTTCACTTATTATTGTGGATAGAACAAAAAGTCCGATAAGATGTGAATTTGAAAACGGTAAAATCAATTTTACCTGTATAACTTCTGTCGGAATTGCAAAAGAAAGCATTCCTGCAGAGATGGAAAACGGAAAGACACTTGAAATAGGTTTTAACAATAAATTTTTAACCGATGCTCTTCATGCGATAGATTCAGATGAATGTGAACTTATTTTAGGAAAAACCGCAACCAATCCCATGCTTATAAAATCTAAAACCGATGATTCCTATTTATATTTGATTTTACCTGTAAGATTAAAGGCAAACTGATGAAAGAAATTAAAATTAAAACGGATTTTATAAAACTTGATCAGGCTCTAAAATTCAGCGGTGCCGTTGAAAGCGGAGGATTTGCCAAAGAGATAATATTAAACGGACAGGTCTTTGTTAACGGAGAAGTTTGTCTTATGAGAGGAAAAAAATTGCGTTCGGGAGATATTTTCAGTTTTGAACAAAATGAATATAAAATTGTTTAATGGAAGTTAAAAATTTAAAAATTTCAAATTTCAGAAATATTTCTGAAATAAATATTTCTCCGTCAAAAAATGTAAATGTGATTTATGGTGAAAATGCACAGGGTAAAACCAATATTTTAGAAGCTTTATGGCTTTTTACGGGTTTTAAAAGTTTTCGTGCAAAGAAAGATTTTGAACTTGTAAAATTTAATGAGAGTTTTGCAAAAATTGAAACTTCTTTTTACGGACACGGAAGAAATCAGGAAATTGCAATTTTTATAGATAATAAGCGTATTGCGGAAAAAAACGGAGTTAAACTTAAAGCGGCAGCGGAGCTGATAACTTCTTTTTATGCCGTAATTTTTACACCGACTCATCTTGATTTAATAAAAAACGGCCCTTCACATCGAAGAAAATTTATAGATACGGCACTTTGTCAATTAAAACCTAACTATACAAAAAGTTTAGTTTTTTATCAAAAAACTTTAAAACAGAGAAATTCTCTTTTAAAAGATATTTTTCATCATACGGAACTTCTGGATACACTTGATATATGGGATGAAAAATTATCTTTTTACGGTGCGGAAATTATAACGGAAAGAATAAAATATATAAATTTGCTTACTGAAAATGCCGAAAAAATTTATGAGGGAATTTCAAAGGGAAAAGAAAAATTTTCAGCGGAATATGTTTCAAATACGGGAATTTACAGTGACAATACAGAAGAAATAAAAAATAAAATTTTTAATGAGCTGAAAAAAAATAGAAAGGAAGAAATTTATCAGGGAGTAACCGGAACGGGACCTCACAGAGATGACATTGAAATCAAAATAAACGGAATTTCAGCAAGAAAATTCGGTTCGCAAGGGCAGCAGAGGTCTGCAGCTCTTTGTCTGAAACTTTCAGAAGGTGAAATTTTAAAATATATAACGGGAGAAAATCCGATTATTCTGCTTGATGATGTAATGAGTGAACTTGATATTGAAAGACAGAATTATATTTTAAACAATATAGAAGATAAACAGGTTTTTATAACCTGCTGTGAGCCGGACGCTCATTTGAGAAACCTTAACGGCAAGGCTTTTAATGTAAGTAACGGAGAAATTTTATAGAGATTTAGTGTTAAATATAATTTTTTACTTATAGCACACGAGTATTTATTTGTTTTCAGAAAGTGAGGGAAAATGTATATTGATGTAGGTTCAAAAAATGTGATTTCCGATAAGAATATTATAGGGATTTTTGATTTGGAAAATTCTTCAGTAAAAATTCCCACAAGAAATTTTTTAAGAAAAGCGGAAAAAAGAAAGCAGATAGTCAATAAAGAAATAAATGATATTCCGATAAGTTTTATTGTTTCATCTGAAAACAGAAAAGACAGAAAAATTTATCTTTCAAACATTAAAAGTACGAATTTTTTAAAAAAATAAAATATAATTTATAAATTTAAATATAATACAGGACGGATAAAATGGCATTTACAGAAAATGAAGAAAATATCTTAAAAGAAAATCGGAATGAGATTTTGCCCGATACTCTTAATACAAAGGTTGATGAAGAATACGGAGCGAATCAGATTCAGATTTTAAAGGGTCTTGACGCTGTAAGAAAGCGTCCGGGTATGTATATAGGTTCTACGGGACCGAGGGGACTTCATCATCTTGTATATGAAATTGTGGATAACTCCATTGATGAGGCACTTGCGGGATATTGCAGCGATATTGAGGTGGAAATTCTCCCGGAAGATATAATTACTGTCCGTGATAACGGAAGAGGTATTCCAACGGGCATAAATGAAGAAGAGGGAAAGCCCGCCGTTACGGTTGTGCTTACCGTACTTCATGCGGGAGGAAAATTCGGAGGTTCGGGATATAAGGTTTCAGGAGGTCTTCACGGTGTCGGTTCTTCAGTTGTAAACGCTCTTTCGGAGTGGTTTGAAGTTGAGGTTTCACAAAACGGGAATGTTTACAGGCAGCGTTTTGAAAGAGGCGAAATAAAGACGGAACTTGAAATTGTGGGAAAAACCGAAAAAACGGGAACATTTATACGTTTTAAGGCGGATCCTGAAATTTTTACGGAAACGACGGTTTATGAATTTGAAATACTTGAAAAACGCCTTCGTGAACAGGCTTTTCTAAATGCGGGGCTTAATATTTCTCTTAACGACAGGCGTGATGAAAATAATATAATTGAGCAGAATTACTGTTATGAGGGCGGAGTTCGTTCCTTTGTAGATTATATAAATAAAGTGAGAGGACTCACGACGGTTCATGATGAAGTAATGGATTTTTCAATTGTCGAAGGAGATAAATCGGTTGAAATCGCTCTTTCTTATAATGACGGATATAATGAAATAATTTTAAGCTTTGCAAATAATGTGCGTACCGTTGACGGAGGAACTCATGAAACGGGCTTTAAAAATGCTCTCACAAGAGTTTTTAACGATTATGCCCGTAAATTTAAACTTTTAAAAGATGATGATAAAAATCTTTCAGGTGATGATGTCCGTGAAGGAATAACGGCGGTAATTTCCGTAAAACTTACCGAGGCGCAATTTGAAGGACAGACGAAGGGCAAACTTGGAAATACCGAAATGAGCGGTATGGTTTCAAAAATGCTCTATGATAAAATGACAACCTATCTTGAGGAAAATCCCTCAGTCGCAAAGGTTATTGTTCAAAAGGCTATTGACGCTTCACATGCAAGGGAGGCGGCAAGAAAGGCAAGGGATACCGCAAGACGCAAAAGCGTGCTTGACAGCGCTTCTCTTCCGGGAAAGCTTGCCGACTGCACAGACAACAATCCCGAAAATACCGAACTTTTTATTGTTGAGGGAGATTCGGCGGGAGGTTCCGCCAAAGGCGGAAGAGACAGAAATATTCAGGCGATACTTCCGCTTTGGGGTAAAATGTTGAATGTTGAAAAGGCGAGAATTGATAAGGTAATAGGAAATGAAAAACTTACTCCCGTAATTCTTGCATTGGGAACGGGAATAGGTTCGGAATTTGATATATCAAAACTGCGTTATCATAAAATTGTACTTATGGCGGATGCTGATGTTGACGGAGCGCATATCAGAACTCTTCTTTTGACATTTTTATTCAGATATATGAGGCCGCTTATTGAACAGGGCTATGTTTATATTGCTCAGCCGCCGCTTTATAAGGTTTCAAAGGGCAAAAAATTTGCCTATGCTTTTTCAGATGAAGAGAGAGATGAAAAGATGGAGGAACTTGGAGGTTCCTGTGATATTCAACGCTATAAAGGTCTTGGTGAAATGGATTCGCAGCAGCTTTGGGAAACAACGATGGATCCCAAAACAAGAATTATGCTTCGTGTAAATCTTGAGGATGCAATAGAGGCGGACGAAACATTCTCAATTCTTATGGGTGACAAGGTTGAACCGAGAAGAGAATTTATTACAAAGAACGCAAAGTTTGTTGAAAATCTTGATATTTAATAAGGGTAAGGCGGAATATGAGCGTAAATAAGAAAAATGAGGGTCATCAGACGGAATATGTGCCGCTTGATGAACAGCATATAGTAAATGTTGAAATAAACAGGGAAATGAAAAAATCTTTCCTTGATTATTCAATGTCGGTTATTATTGAAAGGGCGCTTCCCGATGTAAGAGACGGCTTGAAGCCCGTTCACAGAAGAATTTTATATACGATGTATGAAAACAACTTGTATCCTGAAAAAGCATACAGAAAATGTGCCGATACGGTAGGTTCGGTTTTAGGAAGATATCATCCGCACGGTGATGCCTCGGTTTATGATGCCATGGTTCGTCTTGCACAGGATTTTTCAATGCGCTATCCTCTTGTGGACGGACACGGAAACTTCGGTTCGATAGACGGCGACCCCGCCGCCGCATATCGTTATACAGAGTCGAGACTTACAAAGATGTCGATGAATATGATAACAAATATCGACAAGGAAACTGTAGACTGGATGTCAAACTATGACGATCGTTTAAAGGAGCCGACAGTTTTAACCTCACGCTTTCCCAATCTTCTTGTAAACGGAAGTACGGGTATTGCCGTGGGTATGGCGACAAATATGCCGCCGCACAATTTAAGAGAAATCGTTGACGGAATAAATCTGCTTGTTGAAAATCCCGAGGCGGAGCTTTCAGAAATAATGGAGTATATCAAAGGTCCGGATTTTCCGACGGCGGGAATTATAATGGGTCGTTCGGGAATTCGTTCCGCTTATGCCACGGGCAGAGGAAAGATAACCCTGCGTGCAAGAACGGAAATTGTGGAGAATGAAAAGAGAGGACGCTTTGAAATTCACATAACGGAGCTGCCCTATCAGGTAAACAAGGCACGCCTTGCACAGCAGATTGCGGATGAGGCAAAGGAAAAACGAATTGAGGGTATAGCTGATGTTCAGGATTATTCTTCGGACAGAGCCGGAATGAATCTTGTGGTTATGCTTAAAAGAGATGCAAATCCTCAGGTGGTTTTAAATCAGCTTTTCAGCTTTACTCAGCTTCAGATAACCTTCGGCATAATAAACCTTGCGATTGTTGACGGCGAACCCAAGGTTCTTACATTAAAAGAACTTTTGGAAAATTATATCGCCTTTCAAAAAGAGATAATCACCAGAAGAACACTCTTTGACCTTAAAAAAGCGATGGACAGAAAGCATATTTTGGACGGTCTTGCAAGGGCGATTGACATTGTGGATGAAATTATCGCTACGATAAGAGCCTGCAAGGGAGGTTCTTCAGAGGCAAAGACAGCCATAATGGAAAAATTTGATTTTGACGACCCTCAGGCAAGCGCCATTGTGGCTTTTCGTTTGGGACAGCTTGCAGGGCTTGAAATTCAGAAAATTCACGCTGAAATGGACGAGCTTAAAGCAAAAATTGAGGAATTTAACGAGATTTTGTCATCGGAGGAAAAACTCAATGAAATCTTCCTTACCGAGCTTAATGAAATAAAGGATAAGTATGGCGACGACAGAAGAACGGAGCTTGAGACGGTTTCAGGAGAGGTGGATATTGAGGATCTTATTCCGAATATAGAAAGCGTCTTTACTCTTACGGAAATGGGTTACATCAAAAGACAGGAGCTTTCGGAATATCGTGCACAGAGGCGTGGAGGCAGAGGAGTTAAGGGTCTTACCAGGCGTGAGGACGACACCACCAGAATAATGATGACGACGATGTCGCACGACAGCATTCTGTTCTTCTCAAACTTCGGCAAGGCCTATCTTTTAAAGGGCTATCAGGTTCCCGAGGGGTCGAGGACCTCAAAGGGAATGAATATTGTAAATGTTCTTCCGCTTGAATCCGAGGAGCAGATAACCGCACTTCTCAAGGTTCCATCAGAGGATTTGGAAAAATATTATCTTACAATGGCTACAAAATTCGGAATTATCAAGAGAACAAAACTTGACGCATTTAAGAATATCCGCAAAAACGGAATTTATGCGATGAATCTTGATGAGGATGATAAGCTGCTCTTTGTGGAAATTACGGACGGCACAAAAAATCTTATGCTTGCAACCAAGAACGGAAAAGCAATAGCACTTAATGAAGAGAGCATAAGAGCGGTAGGAAGAACCGCAAGAGGAGTTCGTGCGATTAGGCTTTCAGAGGACGATATTCTTTCGGGAATGTGTGTGCTTGATGACAGCAGAAAGGTGCTTACAGTAAGTAAAACGGGCTTCGGCAGACTTTCTGAAGTTTCGGAATATCGCATTCAGGGCAGAGGCGGCAAGGGTCTTATAAACTATAAGACTGAAAAATACGGTGAAGTTGCAGCTGTAAGAACGGCAACGGATGAAGATGATGTAATTATGATTTCAAGTGACGGAATTATAATCAGAATGCCGGTAAATTCCATAAACACCGTTTCAAGAACTTCAAAAGGTGTAAAGGTGATGAAAACTGCAGAAAATGAATTTGTTTCAGCGGTTTCGATAGTTCCCCATGAGGAAGATGAAGAAACCGAATTGTCGGAAAATGTGACGGAAAGAAGCACGGAAGATATAACTGAATAAACGGAAATTATCGCACAATATAAAATTGTGCGATAATTTTATATTATATAATTTGTTTTTGTACGGCAAAAAGTGAAGGTTTTGTCGATAGCTGAAAAACACTGTAAAAACATTGGTGAAATTGGGACGGAATATATTTTTAAATTATTTGTTGAACGGTTTTTACAGTTGAATAAAACAAAAGGACGGTTTATTTGACCGTCCTTTTTATTAAGTTAAGTTTTGAAAACTTATTTCACGCCGTACCAGCCGATACCCTCATACTTCCAACCGAGAGATACGAGCCGGTCGTTTTCAACCTTGCTTTTTGTATAGTTGTGGTTGCAGGCAAAAGCGTTGGGATTGTACTGTCTGTAAAGCGGCACGCCCTTTGCGTCATCGCTGTACCAGCCGATACCTTCATACCTCCAACCGACTTTTACAAGATTGTTCTTTTCTTTTTTATCAAGAGTGTAGTGGTGCTCACCCGCATTCGGATTATAGAGTCTGTAAACGGGAGTATTTGAATAGCTTGGAGCCGTCCATCCTATGCCTTCATATTTCCAACCCAAACTTACAAGATGATTTTTTTCAGCCGTGTCTTTGGTGTAAAAATGCTCTCCGCTGTTGGGATTATACAGACGATACATTGAAATCTTTTTTACCGTAGGCTTAGGAGGTTTCTTTTGAGTGGTGTTTTGTGTCGCCTTTGTTGTTGAAGTCGGTTTTTTGGTAGTTGTTGTCGTCTTTTTTGTAGTGGTGGTTTTATTTGTGGTTGTCGGTTTTTTTGTTGTGGTGTTGAAGTCGATTGTCGCATCGGGATCGGGAATATCAATTCCGCCCGGATCGTCAATATCACCCGTTACTATTGTTATATCAGATTTTTTAGTGGTTGTTTGTTTTTTGGTGGTTGTGGTTGTATTTTCATAAACGGTAATATAATATGCGGCAAATCTTGCGCCGTAGGAAACCACAACTTCATTTTCACCCGGAGTCATATCGGGAGGAATTATATTAAAGCCTTTGTCAACAACGGATTCCGAACCGTCTTTATAATAGACTTTCAGCTTAAGTCCTTTTGTATCAAGGGGTTCTCCGACTTTATATTTTGTTTTTTGCGGAAGAGAGTCTATCTCTATGCCGTCAACGGAAAGTTGTTTGTCGGAAACATTTATTGTGATTTCGCCTAATTTTTGGTCGGGCTGACCGTTTACTTTATTTATATAAGAAATTTTATAGGTGCCGTTTTCCTTAAAGGTTGCAGTTGTTCTTATTTTACTTGAATTTTTTACAGTTTTTATTTCAGGGATATTGGGAGAAAAGGTATATTTCAATCCTATAGGATCAGACCATATAGGTTCAATCTCAGCCTTGAAAGTGAACGGAACATTCGGATTTGCGGAAAAGTTGTTTCCACAGGGAAATACGAGTTTTGTATCGGGTGCCGTAATTTCGCTGTTAAAACCGTCAAAACGTCTGTATGATGACAAATGTTGAAGATTGATTGCAAAATATCCCCAATTTTCAAATTTGCTTTTTTCCGTTGTTTTGTTGCCGTTTGATATTTTATTCAGACTGTCATGTGTGGGATCGAATTGGAGCCATCTTCCGTCAACATAGGCGGAAACCCACATATGATTGGAATCTTGAGGTTTGAAAATATCGTCGTTGTTGATTTCGGAGGTATAGGGAATTGTATATCCGCCTACCTTTATTGCGGGAATGTTGGCGGCTTTAAGCATTGCCGCAAAAAGAGAGGCATAGCCGTCACAAACCGCAACTTTATTTTTAAAAACGCTTTTTGCATCAAAGGGAGGTTTATTATTATTGTTTAAACTGTCATAGTCATAATAAACATTGTTTATTACAAAGTCATAAATGGCCTTTGTCTTTTCAAAATCGTTTTTAGCGTTTTTTATAAGTTCTTTTACAGTTGCTTTTATTTCCGCATCGTCACTTTGAATATTTTGTGTGGCTGAAAGTAAAAGATTTCTCTGTTCCGCCGTCATTTTTGACAACTGTTCCATATAATATTCATTTTGAAGAAAGGCCTTACTGTTATTATAATAAACGGCTTTTTCCGATACGTTTATGGGACCGACATAGTTTATGAGTTGGAAGTGAGTGTTATCTTCGGCACGAAAAATCATGAGAAGATGTTGTCCATCGGTGAAAAGATGGCGGCTTAAGGTGCACGTTTCACCGCCTTTTACAATTTTGAGTTTTTTTATAGAGCCTTTTTCATCAACGGACTCTATCATATAACTGCCTGAAAATTTCGGGAAGGTGATTTCTATTTTATCACCGTAAATCTTTGTTTCAATATCGAGTTCGGAATATTCGGATGTGTGATGGCCCGAACCGTTTTTGCTTGTATCTATAAAAGAATAGATTTTTTCACGCAAGGCGGTTTTTGAAAGCTTTTTAACTTCTTTTTGGGTTAAGTTATGTGTTTTGTGAGTTTGTAAACTTGATTTATTGCCGACATTTTTGCTTTTATCTTCTTTTGCAAATACGGCAAAAGGAAGAATTGATAAAAGCATAATCAGTGAAAGCAAAGCTGAAATAAATTTTATTTTGTTTAAATTTGTTTTCATGATATACCTCCTATTTTGTATTTTAACAATAAATTTATATGCTTGCAAGCAAGAAATAAAAGCACATTTACCGTATTTTATGAGGTTTTATGCGAATTGACGGAGAAAAAATCAATTGTGTGAAATTTAAATTAATAACGGGATTTTAATGAACAAAAAAAGAAAAAATGTTCATTAATTTTATAAAAACAGTACAAATGTACTATTGAAAAAAAATATAAATTTGATATATTAAAATTGATATATATCATAAAAGCTTTGTCGGCGCTTTATGCGGCTAAAGGGGAGAAGGTTCGAAGTCCTCTTGAGTGAATTTCGGATTTATGCCGCATAAAGTACGACTTAAAGCTTTGAATAAAAAGAATGGAAAAAGTTTTTATCTTTTAATAATGATAATTTTAAAATATTTGAACATAAGCGGTAAATCGCATAAAGATTAGGAGGATTATTATGGGTCTTATTAAAGCGGGAGCAGGAGCTCTCGGCGGAACTCTGGCGGATCAGTGGAAGGAGTTTTTCTATTGTGACGCACTTGATAAAAATGTGATGGCGGTAAAAGGTCAAAAGCGCACAACCTCACGTTCTTCAAACACCAAAGGAAATGACAACATCATTTCAAACGGCTCGGGAATTGCGGTTGCTGACGGGCAGTGCATGATGATTGTGGAACAGGGCAAGGTTGTGGAATTTTGTGCCGAACCGGGTCAGTTTACTTATGACACCTCATCGGAACCTTCAATTTTTACGGGTTCTTTCGGTGACAGCCTTAAAAAAACTTTTCAAACCGTAGGCAAGCGCTTTACTTTCGGAGGAGATACGGGAAAGGATCAGCGTGTTTACTATTTTAACATGAAAGAGCTTATTGATAATAAGTTCGGAACGCCGAATCCCGTTCCGTTCAGAGTTGTCGATTCAAGAATTATGCTTGATATTGATGTTTCGCTGCGTTGTTCGGGTGTTTATTCATATAAAATCACCGACCCTATGCTTTTTTATACGAATGTTTGCGGAAACATTGAACAGGAATATACAAGAGATGAGCTTGACAGTCAGCTTAAAACCGAATTTATAAGCGCACTTCAGCCCGCTTTTGCGAAGCTTTCCGACCTGGAGATTCGTCCGAATCAAATTATTTCACACAATACCGAACTTGAACAGGCGATGAATACGGCGCTTTCGGAAAAATGGAGCAATTTAAGAGGTCTCAGCGTTGTTTCAGTTGCCATAGGTTCGGTAACGCTGCCCGAAGAAGATCAGCAGATGATTAAGGACGCACAGAAACAGGCACAGAGCGCATTTTTCCTGAGCGACCCGACAAAAGCCGGTGCGGCGCTGGTAGGTGCACAGGCGGAGGCCATGAAAGCGGCGGCTTCAAACGAGGGCGGCGCAATGAACGGCTTTATAGGTATGGGCATGGCGATGAATGCAGGCGGCGGAATGAACGCACAGAATCTTTTTGCTATGGGTCAGCAAAATCAGCAGCAGCCTATGCAGCAGCAGGCACCCGTTCAGCAGGCGCCTCAGGGAAAGCCCTGCCCACAGTGCGGAACAATGGTTTCGGGCAAATTTTGCACGAACTGCGGCACACAAATGCCTTCTGAAAGTGCAGGTTGGACCTGTTCGTGCGGTACGGTAAATACGGGTAAATTCTGTCAGAACTGCGGTTCAAAAAAGCCTGAGGCACAGGCAAGCTATAAGTGCAGCGATTGCGGTTTTGTACCTGAGGATCCGCACAATCCTCCCAAATTCTGTCCGCAGTGCGGAAGTCCTTTTAACGAAGAAGATAAAATTTAAAAGGAGTGTATGAAAATGGGACTCTTTGAGAAAAAAGAATGCAATCTTTGCGGAGGCAAATGTAATCCGCTTACAAGAAAAAAGCTTTCAGACGGCTATCTTTGTTCAGACTGCAAAAAGAAATTGAGTTCTCTTACGGACGGTTGGAAAACAAGAACGGTTTCGGATGTTAAAACTCACCTTGCCGCAAGAGAGGGGAACAGACAGAAATATGCAAGGTTTAATACTTCGGCAACTGCGGGAGGTGCGGAAAATTCTTTAAATGCGGATTTTCAAAACGGCTGGTTCGTTTTTGCAATTCAAAATGACGACTATCGAAGCGGAAACCCCGAAGTCTTTGATTTTTCTCAGCTGCAGGACTTTTGGCTTGAAGAGGAGTATCACATTGAAACGGATTCGGATGGAGACGGAATCCCCGACAGCAGAGATGATTTTGACAACGGTACACCCTCTTTTGCAAACCGTATGTTCCAAAATCAGATGAACAACAGCATGGTAAACGTTCCGCTTGCGGCACAGCCTTTTGTAAGGAGGAACAACTCATATTCTTCAAACGGAGTGAAAGAGATAACGGGAATCAAGGCGTGTTTCAAGGTTTCACACCCCTATATAACAAGGCCGATATCATTTAAAGCGGGCGGCACGGGCTTCGGGATGAATTCGATGTCGGGTGCAAACAATATGGCGCTTATGAATGCTTATGAAACGGGCGTTCAGGTTATGCAGCTTTGTCAGCAGATTAAACAGGGCGGTATGCGGCAGCCTATGGGCAATACGGGTTATCAAAATCAGCCCATGAACAATATGAATTATCAAAATCAGCCTATGGGCAATATGGGAGTGCAGCAGAACTTTCAAAATCAGCAGATGCCTAATAATCAGATGAACTGTGGAAATCAGCCCATGGCAAATCAGGCGGCACCGGCAGCGGCGGCATTCTGTTCCGCTTGCGGTTCAAGAGTGGCTGCGGGAGCGGCTTTCTGTTCGTCATGCGGTAATAAGATAGGATAGGTGTTTTTATGGCGGATATCTTAGAATATAAATGTCCGAATTGCGGCGGTGCGATAACTTTTGACAGCGGACTTCAAAAGATGAAGTGTCCGTATTGCGAAGCCGAATTTGATATGGAGGACCTTCAGAAAAAAGACGAGGTGCTAAATGAAAACAATGATGATCTTCAGTGGAATATAAATGCGGGCACCGAATGGGCTGAGGGAGAAACCGACGGTCTTCGCAGTTATATATGCAAATCCTGTGGAGGTGAAATTGTAGGCGATGAAAACATGGCTGCAACCTCATGTCCTTATTGCGACAATCCCGTGGTTATGACAGGTCAGTTTTCGGGAATTCTTCGTCCGGATTATGTTTTGCCGTTTAAGCTTGACAAAAAAGCCGCAAAAGAGGGTCTTTCAAAACATCTTAAGGGAAAAGTCCTTTTACCCAAGGTTTTTAAAGATCAAAATCACATTGATGAAATAAAAGGTCTTTATGTTCCGTTTTGGCTTTTTGATGCCGATGTGGATGCGGATATAAATTATCGTGCAACAAAGCTGAGGCATTGGAGCGACTCAAAATATGACTATACGGAAACAAGTTTTTATGATGTGCAAAGAGGAGGAACGGTTGCTTTTGATCACATTCCCGTGGACGGCTCCACAAAGATGGCGGATGATCTTATGGAATCGGTTGAACCTTTCAATTTTGCAGAGGCAACGGATTTTCAAACGGCTTATCTTGCAGGCTATCTTGCCGATAAATATGATGTTTCGGCGGAACAGAGCATAGACAGGGCGAACAGGCGTGTTAAAACCAGTACGGAACAGGTTTTTGCAAAAACTGTACAGGGTTACAGCTCCGTTACGGCATCATCAAGCAACATAAGACTTCAAAACGGCAAAGCCAAGTATGCGCTTTATCCTGTTTGGTTGCTCAACACCAGCTGGAACGGGAAGAAATATACTTTTGCGATGAACGGACAAACAGGCAAGTTTGTAGGCGATTTGCCGCTGGACAAGAAAAAAGCTACGGGACTTTTATTCGGTCTTGCCGTGGGACTTTCGGCGTTGTCCTATGGAATAATGCAACTTCTTTGGATGTTTGGCGTTATAGGAGGCTGAGAATATGAAAAAAAGAATTTGTTCATTTGCGGCAGCTTTACTTTTAATTTTCACACTTGTTTTTTCCGCTTTTGCAGCGGGAACAACCGTTACAAAGTCGTCTAAAATACCGTCAAAAAGACTTCTGCCGAGAGTTGTGGATAATGCGGGACTTTTATCCGAAAATGATAAAAAAGAACTTACAAAAAAATTGGATGAAATTGCGGAAAGGCAGCAGTTTGAAGTTGCCGTGGTTACCGTAAAAGAGCTTGAAGGAAAAACCCCTGAGGCATATGCGGATGATTTTTATGATTACAACGGCTACGGCTTCGGTGAAAACAAGGACGGTATGCTGCTGCTCATAAGCATGGCGGACAGAGACTGGCACATTACAACGACGGGTTACGGTGAAACCGTTCTTACCAAAGACGGTTTGAACTATATGAGTGAAAAGTTTAAACCTGCACTTTCAAGCGGTAATTATTACAAGGCGTTTACGCAGTATGCGGAACTTTGTGATAAATTTGTAACTCAGGCAAAAACAGGAAAACCGTATACAAGGAGAAATTTGCCTAAAAAACCTCTTCCCAATAATTATGCTTTAACTTCAGTTGCCGTCGGCATAGTCGCAGCGTTTCTTGTGGTTGGAGGCATGAAGAGAAAACTTAAATCCGTTCATTTAAAAGCGGAGGCAAACGATTATATACGCCAGGGAAGTTTTAATCTTATGAGACAAAACGACCGTTTTCTTTATTCAACGGTAAGCAAAACGGAAAAGCCTAAAGATGACGATAACGGGTCGGGACATTACGGCTCTTCAGGTACTCACCATGGAGGCGGAGGCGGAAAGTTTTAGCGGAGTCTTTATCTTATAATACGGTTTCAGTATTTACGGCATTGAAACGGCTGTTTTGCAGTGCTGTTTTACAAAGATGAATAAGCAGTTATTTATAATAAAATCGACAGGGGGAAATTTTGATTTCAAAAAGTTTCACTTTTTCATCACTACCAAAAAATGTTTCGGAGATTTCCGCTCTTCCCGAAGCGGATTTGACAAGTCCTTTCAAGACGGCGGCACTCACCGTGCTTGCGTTGTGTGAATATGAGGAAAACAGAGAAACAAGCATTGATATGCTGAATTTTTTAAAGGGTCCGCAAGAGCTTTCAACTTATGAAAAGCAGTTTTTAAATGACAGAATGATGGGAAAGACCTATATTCCGTTTTCTTATATTGACGGTGCTTCTCCGCAAAATAATTATACGGTTTCAGCACCATATACGATAACGGTTTTTGACAATCCCTATTCCTATGATCAGGCAGGTTATGCAAAACTTTATATAAAATCGGGCGGAGCCGACAATGCAAGACCTCTTACGATTCGCCAAAAGGGCGATAAGTGGTATCTTTGGGAGCAATTTTTGATGGTTGGAATTCGTATTCCCGCAAAGGAAGATCCGTGGGCATAAAGAGGGTTTTACACTGTCAATTGTTCAAAAATAATTTGAAATAAAATATTTATAAGGAGGATAAAATGGAAAGTTTATCGGAGTTGGCAAAGGCCACAATGCCAAGGAGTTTTGAACTTCCAAGTGAAATGACGCTTGAAGAACTTTTCAACAAGCTTTCAGCACAGAAAATGGCGTTTCAGATGCCTTTTTCAATCAAAAAGGGAGTAACCGGAGAGCATATCGCTTTTGAAAAAGAACCGAACTTAAAGGTTGCGCTTAATGTTTCGGTTAAGGGCAGAACGGTTAAGGTTACATCAATTACAAGTTCCGCCGGCGGCGGCGGAAGCATTTCTGTCGGAGGAGTCGGCATTCCCATGGGAGACGGCGCAAAATCTCAGATGGATATGCAGATGAAACAGGGCGGATATATCGACACCGTTACGGATACAATTAAAAAGATTGTAAACGGTGAAAGCGTTCAGGCTTATACACAGCCCGTGCAGACAAGCGTTGAAACACCTGCCGCAGCAGACGGAAAATCAGATAAAAGCTGGTTAACGGTACTTCTTTTGATTCTTTTTGCCGGCGGTGTGGGTGCTCATCATTTTTATGTCGGAAATACGGGGAAGGGAGTTTTATATTTCTTTACCGCAGGACTTTTAGGCATAGGAACAATTGTTGATTTAATCAAGCTTCTTACAGGGAAATTTACCGATAAAAACGGTAATATCATATCAAAAGACTGAGTCCGTAAAACATAGTTTTACTCCTAAAAATCAATATCGGGAAAGTGAAAGCTTTCCCGATATTGATTTTCATTTAAAAATAAGGTTTGTAAAATTGCAGCGATTTATGTATGAGCGGCACATATGAAGTATGCCTTTATATAAATTATAATATTTTAATTTATTTTTATACCGTCTTGATACCGTCTTGAATGACGGTATTTTTTATTTTCGGCAACATTTTTGCATTGAAACGGGGATAATTCTACTCAAAAATATAAAAATGCAAATAAAATGTTGACAAAATGCAAAATAAAAGCTATATAGAGCTTGAAAGGACGGGAGGGAATATGAATTTTAAAATACAGATTGACGATTTGCGAAGTGATTTTGAAAGAACAAAGCTGCAAATTGAGAAACGCAGACAAATGATAAAGGATAAGCACGGTACGGAGCGACTGACGCTCGACAGAGAAATTACGGTACTTAAAGCGATGGCGGCTGAAATAACCTCAAGGCTTTTTGAGCTTGTAAAAAGGCAGGAATTTGAACAAAGGAAAAGGTGCGAATGAAAGGGAAAATAAGCAAGAAAGACAGAATTTTAATTTTTGAACTGTTGCGTTCAAGAAATATTTTTGAGGCGTGCAAAAGGGCCGGCATAGAAATTTCAACGGCATTTAAAATGCTTGGAGACAAGCAAGTTAAGAAAGAGATGAAGGAACTTGACGGAGAGCTTTCACCACTGAAAAATGAGGCGCTTGAAGGTTACAGAAAAATCGCTTTTGGAAATGCCAATGAGGCGATAAGGCTGATTTTCAATGAAGAACCGACAAAAATCGACCTTGAAAATCTTGAACTCTTCAATGTTTCGGAAATTAAAAGACCTAAGGGCGGCGGTCTTGAAATCAAATTTTTTGACAAGCTGAAGGCTCTGGAAAAAATATCTCAGCTTACACCTGAAAGCGATGAAAAGAGCGGAGCGGAGTTGTTTTTGGAAAAACTTGCAGAAACGGAAGAATAACGGTTAAGCGTAAAATTGCAATAATAAATTGCATTATAAATACAAATAAAAAGCAAAATAGGCTTTAAAACGTTTTAACCATGAAAATAAATTGCATAGTAAATATTTGATGAATTTAAACCGTTCACTTGGAAAACTCTTAAAAATTTCAGATATGATTTTATGATTTTATGAGTTTTTATTTGCGGAGGAGGGACGGCGTAGTGATTTCAAATTAAAAATATAAAAACTGAGGGCGATGATTTATTGAGGCTTGCGGAATTTAAGAGTTTTTCAGTGCAACAGAAAAGACTTTTAACTTTTTGGAAAAATGAAAATTTTGACGGTGTGATTGCGGACGGAGCGGTAAGATCCGGCAAGACTGTTTGCGGAATAGTATCTTTTGTGTTGTGGGCGTTTTCGGCATTTTCGGAAAAAAGCTTTGCCATATGCGGCAAGAGCGTTTCGGCGGTGCGCAGAAATGTGATAAATGAGGCGCTTTCAAAGGGCGATGCCCTCGGAAAGTGTGAGGCGTTTTGTAAAGTTTTAAAGGAAAACGGTGTGGCATACGGTGTTTATGCCTCGGAAAGCGAATTCAAAACAAGACTCAGGGGGCTTTCAGCCGACATTCCGTGCTGGATAGCGCACTATGGAGTAAAGCGTCAGGAACTTCCGTGTTATATGTGGCAAAGTTCTTCGGAGGGAAAGATTGACGGAGTGTCGGGAAGGTGTGATACCGATGTGCTTTACGGTGAATATATACCTTATCAAAATCACTGTAAAAAACCGACAACGGAGCTTTCATCGGAAACCATATATAAATTGGGTCAGCGTGTGAGGTTTTCCACTTGTTATAAAAGCTCTACGGATGATATATCAAAAGCGATATCCGCCAAAAATATGCTCAAGGATAACGGAGTAATCACAAAAATCTATGCGGGAAGAAAAAATCCGTATCTTCTTGACGGAGATTTATGTTTTGTAAACGACGGAGATATAAGGGAAGTGCTTTCGTCACCTTTCTCAGCCAAAGAGTCTTTAAGAAATACACAGTTTTATATTGTGCAAAGAGGCGACAATTTGACAAAAATTGCAAGGCTTTTCGGTGTGAGAGTTAAAGAGCTTGTGAGGCTCAACGATATTAAAAATCCCGATTTGATTTTTCCGGGACAAAGGCTGAAAATAAGATGATTTTATGAGTTGCAATTTTTAAACACATTTTATTACAATCAGTTTACAATTTATTTTTTATATATGTTATAATAAAACAAATACTGTAACGGAGGAAAGAAATGAAGATTGCTGCAGCATATGACAACGGACAAATTTTTCAACATTTCGGCAAAACGGAGTTTTTTAAGTTTTATGAGGTTGAAAACGGTGAAATAACAGATTCTCAGGTGGTTTCCACAGGCGGCGCTTCTCACGGAGCCATAGCGGATTTCTTAAAGCAAAACGGAGCGGAAAAGCTTATTTGCGGAGGTCTTGGAGAGGGTGCACAGGAAAAACTCCGCCAAAACGGAATTGTATTTTTTGCGGGTGTTTCAGGAGATGCGGACAATGCGGTTTCAAAGCTTTTGAAAAATAAGCTTGAGTTTTCATTGAAACCTAAATGTGAAAGCGGTGGATGTTCACACCATAAGCAATAAGATAAAAAGCGCTGAAGACAAAACTTCAACGCTTTTGTTTTTTATTGTTTGTTGAGGGTTAATGTTGTAAACTATCAGGTTTTGTGTTTTTATAAGCTATCCCTTTAAATTTCTTTCATAGTGAAAAAGATATTGCTGGGCTATGCCCGAAACACCGCTTATGCAGTCGGGAAGTCCGTTAGGATAGTATTTTTCAAGGATTTTCTTAACCCATACATCCTTAGGAAAGGCGTCGGTTTTGTGAAAACCGTAAAGCAGAGTGCAGTCGGCGACCTTGGGACCCACACCCTTTATTTTCATAAGGAGATTCCGTGCATCGTCAAGCTTCGCTTTTTTTATCTCATTAAAATCAATTTCTCCGCAGGAGCATTTTTGAGCCGCATCAATTATATATTTTGCTCGAAAGCCGGCTCTGAGAGGTGATAAATCTTCTGGATTTAAAGCGGCAAGGTCATATGCTTTGGGGAAAGCGTAAAAGCCGTTTTCAATTTTCAGTCCGAAGCCTTCACGCAGTCTTTTAATTATTCCCTTTATTCTCGGAATATTGTTGTTTTGAGAAATTATAAAACTTATGAGAGCCTCAAAAGGATCCTGTTTTAAAATTCTTATACCGGGAAAAGCCTCTACGGCTTTTTTTATCGTTTTATCTTCTGAAATTTTTTTGCAGATTTTTTCATAATCCGTAAATGCGTCAAGATAATTTAAAAATATTTTGATTTCAGACTCTGAATTTTCTTGAAAGATAAGAAAATTCGACTCCTGTTTTACCCGTATAATACTTTTTCCTATTACTCCGCACATAAAGCCGCTTTCATTTTCCTCCCATGAAAAAGCCTGACCGCAATCAAGTGTAAGCTTTAAATTAAGCGGTATGGGAGCGGGAATTTTTATAAGCGTTTCAGAATTCATAATTATCCTTCATAAGCTGTGATTTTTGATATATAAATTTTGCAATCGGATTTTTAATCTATGTACAAATCAAAATTATTTTTGCAAAAGGATTGAAAAAGCTTTTGTCAATAGTTAATTTAATTTTTGATGTAGAAATTTAAGCAACAAGTTTTATATACTTTTTGTATATTTACTTTCACGCTTGAAATTGTTCAAAACAGTGTTCAAACTGTTTAAAAGCATTCAAAAATAGACGAATTCATAGCTTTTTTCAAGTTTTGAACATAATGTTTAAAGCTTTTTTGAAAATTATATTTTCTACAAAAAGTTAAAAAGTTTTTACAAAATATACTAAAAGGATTGACTTTAAGTTCTTTTTTAACTAAAAACTTTGTACAAATTGACGATTGTTATTTAAGCTTTCTTTTCAACACAATTGCCGACATTTTAGGGACTTTAACGGAATATTCCGCTAATTGTTTTGTAAAGGCATTTGAAGAGAAATGATAGCGTTCAGGAAGGTTATAGTCTATATCCTCTTCATTGCGATTTGCAATTGTTAAAAAGGCATGGGTTTTGCCGATTCTTTCATAACATACACAAGACAGCATGGCTGAAACTCCGACAAAATCTCCGTCTTTAAAAGCCGTTTCATTTTTACGAAGAGTGCCGAGGGTTTTAAAGAAATCGATAAGCTCCGAATCTTCTTTTCCCCATGGATAAAAGCAGCGGTTGAAAGGATCTTTATAGCCGGTCATGCCGGCTTCGTTGCCGTAATAAAGCGACGGAACGCCCGGAAGGGTATATTGTAAAATGCTTGCCATTTTAAAAAGCTTTTTGCCTTTTTCATATTGTTCCGAGGTTAGTCTGTGGTGAGCTTCCTGCCATGCTCTGTCGTGGTTTGAAACATCATCTCCCGAAATTGCGGTTATGGCTCTTTCAGTGTCGTGTGTGCCGAGGTGGTTCATAAGCACATCGCTGACACATTTGGGATAGCTGTCCAAAATTTTGCGTATTTCATCTGAAAATTCACCGGCGTTTCCAAAGCGTGCAAAGTTCAGAACGGCATTTGCAAAAGGATAGTTCATAACGCTGTCGAGTTCGTCGCCTAAAAGATAGGTTCGTCTTTTGCCGTAGGCGGTTTTTAATGCGGCGTTTTCCCACACTTCACCTATAATAACGGCATTGGGATTTTCCGCTTTGACAGCGGCGTTTACCGCTTTTATAAAACTGTCGGGAAGTTCATCGGCAACATCAAGACGAAATCCCGCTGCGCCGAGTCTTATCCATTTTCTTAAAATGCCGTTTTCACCGGTGATATATTCGATAAAACTTTGTTCGTCTTCATTTACTTCGGGAAGATTTTCAAAGCCCCACCAGCTGCGATAGTCATCGGGAAACGAGCGAAAATCGAACCATTTGTAATAGGGAGATTTTTTGGAGTTGTAGGCACCTTCATTTGTGTAGCGATTGTATTTATTGAAATATTTTGAATCCGCACCGGTATGTGAAAATACGCCGTCTAAAATTATTTTGATACCGTTTTTGTTGGCTTTTTCACAAAGCTTTTTAAAGTCCTCTTCGGTACCCAAAAGAGAATCGATTTTTTCATAATCCGCCGTATCATAACGGTGATTTGAATGCGACTCAAAAATAGGATTTAAATAGATAAAGGTTATGCCGAGGCTTTTCAGATAGGGGAGTTTTTCTATAATTCCGTTTAAATCTCCACCGAAATAATCGTTGTTTAAAACCTTGCCGTCCTGGTTGGGTTTATAAAAAGGCAAATCATCCATATTGTTGTGAATGAACCTGTCTTTAGGAATATTTCTTTTCAGCTTTTTTGAATTATAAAAACGGTCGGGAAAAATCTGATATATAATTCCGCCTTTCAGTTTGTCGGGAGTTTTAAAGTGCATATCAAAGACGGTAAGAGGAAATTTTAAAAATTCTTTATCGGCGGACCAGACACCGCCGGTACGATTTCCGCAATCCGAAATAAAGCCTCTTCCGAAAGGAGTTTCATAGATAAAATGATAAAAGTATAAACCCGTTTCCGAAAAGGCGGTTTCTATATCCCAAATTTCTTTGTCGGCTCCGTCCATTCCCGCCCAGTACATAGGCATTAGTTTTTCATTGCCGTTTTCTTTTTGTATAACAAAAAAAGCTGCACTTATTTGAAACGATCGAGGCATTGAAATTCGGAATCTCAGTTGTTGTCCGTTTTTTACGGCGCCCACAACACTTTTATAAAAGGTGTTTAAAGGATTAAAAGGTAAAAAATTCATAGTGCTTTTAAAATTCTCTCTTTGATTTGTATTTTAATAAGTGCGCTCAAGAAAACCTTGAGCGCACATAAGGCTTACGCTTAAATTTTGTTTGCTTTGAAAAATTCAACATTTGCAAGATAGGATTGATAAACATCGAATTTTGAAACTATTTCCATGGGTGCATGCATTGAAAGGACGGGAACGCCTATATCAACAACATCAATATCAAGCGCCGCAAGATATACCGCAACGGTTCCGCCGCCGCCGCCGTCAACCTTGCCGAGTTCGCCGTCCTGCCAAATAACGCCTCCGTCATCCATAACTCTTCTGATTTTAGCCATAAACTCTGCAGAAGCGTCGGAAGCTCCGTACTTTCCGCCGTGACCGGTATATTTCATAATTGCGACACCGTAATTTAAAAAGCTTGAATTGTTTTTTTCAAAGGCGTCTGCAAAGGTCGGATCGTATGCCGCCGTTACATCGGCGGAAAGGCATTTTGAATTTGTAAGAACTCTGTGATAATCCTCACCGAAAATCTGAGCCAAATCAGAAATAAAATATCTGAAATAGGCGGAATTAAGCCCCGTATTTCCGTCGGAGCCTATTTCCTCTTTGTCGGTAAGAATTGTAACGCAGGTTTCATCAGGGATGAGTCCGTCTTTTACAAGATCAAAAAGCGCTGTTGCCGCAGGATAAGAGCAAACTTTGTCATCGTGGCCGTAAGCACCTATCATTGAGCGGTCAAAACCTATATCGACGGGTTTTGCGGCAGGCACAATTTCAAGCTCTGCTGAAAGGAAGTCATCTTCGGTAATACCGTATTTTTCATTGAGGATTTTAAGCACGTTCAGCTTGACTCTGTCCGCACCCTCACCTTTTATAGGTTCCGAACCCACAAGAAGATTAAGTTCCTCTCCCTTTATACCGTCTGCAAGGGTTCTTTTCATCTGTTGATTTGCAAGGTGAATTAAAAGATCGGATACGATAAATTGCGGGTCATTTTCATCTTCACCTATATTCACATTTACAACCGTGCCGTCTTTCTTTGCAATTGCACCGTGAATTGCCAGCGGAATCGTGCCCCACTGATATTTCTTTACGCCGCCGTAATAATGCGTTTTAAAGAAAGCCAAATCCTCCTGTTCATAAAGCGGATGAGGTTTCAGGTCAAGCCTTGGACTGTCAAGGTGTGCGGCGGCAATGCGTACGCCGTTTTTCACAGGCTCTTTTCCTATTACGGCGAGAATAATGCTTTTGTTGCGGTTGTTGTAATAAATTCTGTCGCCAGCGGTATAGGTTTTTTCCTTGTCAAATTTTGAAAAGCCGTTGTCTTTTGCCATGTTTTCAAAATATAAAACCGCTTCTCTTTCTATTTTGCCTTTTCTCATAAAGTCTTTGTAGCCTTCGCAGTATTCGGATGCTTTTTTCATGAAGTCTTCTGAAACTTTATCAATTCCGTTTTTCTTTTCACTCATAAGTTTCTTTTTGAGAGTTTCAAGTTCATTGTTTTTGTTTTCCGTCATATATATACTCCTTGTTATTTATTAACCTTTTTACTGTTTGAAAAATTTAATATCTGCGATACACTTTCTATTATATCGCAGTTTTCAAAATTTTCCACTACCAAATCGGAACGTTTCTCAAAAAAGCCGTCAGCGTACTGTGCACGGACTCTTTTTTTGGCATCTTCCTCAGTTATGTTATCTCTTTTCATTATTCTTTTAATTCTTGTATTTTCATCAGCTTTTATAAAAACCGTAAAATCGCAAAGTGTATTTTCACCGCTTTCAAAAAGTGCGGGAGCGTCAAGGATGATTCCGGGAATAAGATTTTTTTCATTTTCCTTTATGATTTTTTTAACTGCATTTGTAACGAACGGATGTACAATTGCGTTGAGCTTTTCAAGGTGCTTGGGATTTGAAAATACTATTTTTCCGAGTCTGAAGCGTGAAATTTCACCGCCCTCCTTGGCAACTCCGGGACCGAAAGTTCTTAAAATTCTGTAATAGGCTTCCGAACCTTTTTTATAGGCTTCGTGAGCGATTTTATCGGTGTCGATATGTATGAAACCGTATTTTGAAAGCGCCGCGGAAATCGCTCCCTTGCCTGCACCGCTTTGCCCCGTAAGCCCTATAACAAGGTGTTTTCCACGGTGAACGCTTATCTTTTTAAAGGCACAGGCCCTTATAAGCCTGTTATAGACCGCCAGAGCCACGCCGTCAGTTTCGGGGTTTTGCACAAAGGCGAGGGGAACTTTTTTTTCATCAAGCTCTCTAAGGCGTTCAAAAAGCAACCTTGCACAATTTTCCATATCGCATCTCTTTCCAAGTGCAAGACAGTTTTTGATTTTTTCGGTATTTTCTTCAAAGCAGAGCGAGAAAGCGTCTCTTTGGTTTACAAATTTGCAGAAATCCTCATCAGAGGCACTTACCATAGTGATGTCGCATAAGGGGGAGTAGTGTTTATATTTCATTCCGGGACTTGACACGGTTTGATTTTTTTTCAGCATATGAAGTACCGCATCGTCTACTTCAACTTTTTCACCTAAAGCCTCTTCAAGCTGTGAAAGAGTTATTCCGCCCGGTCTTAAAAGCTTCGGTTTTTTTTCTGCAAGGGAAATTACCGTGGATTCAACCCCCACGCTGCATTCGCCGCCGTCTATTATCATATCGATTTTGCCGTCCAAATCTTCAAACACATATTTTGCACTTGTCGGACTGGGTTTTCCTGAAGAATTTGCCGACGGTGCTGCAAGAGGGATACACGCTTTTTCAATGATTTTTTTTGCGATTTTGTCTTCAGGACAGCGGATTGCAACGGTATCAAGTCCTCCGGAGGTTTCAGGCGGTATTTTTTCGTTTTTAGGAAGAATTATTGTAAGAGGTCCGGGCCAAAAGGCTTCGGCAAGCCGTTTGGCTTTTGAAAGATTGCCGTTCCAGTATTTTTCAGCTTCTTCAAAGTTGTTTACATGCACTATAAGCGGATTGTCTGAAGGACGACCTTTTGCTGTATAAATTTTTTTTACGATATTTCCGTCAAGCGCATTTCCCGCAAGCCCGTATACCGTTTCGGTGGGAATTGCAACAAGACCGCCGCTTTGCAGAATTTCAGCTGCTCTTTCGGCGGAGCTTTCAAGATTTTCAGGGGTTATTTTTATGTATTCGGTTTTTTTTGCAAAAGCCATTTCAGTTTCCCGTTTTAAATCATTTTTTATGTGTTCGGCACCTCCGCCGCTTTTCTTGCTTCATCGGCAAGCGTGAGGGCGTTTATCAGCTCCTCCAAATCACCGTTCATAATTGCGTCGATTTTATAAAGCGTAAGCCCTATTCGATGGTCGGTAACACGACCTTGAGGGAAATTGTATGTTCTTATTCTTTCGGAGCGATCACCTGAGCCGACAAGACTTTTGCGTTTATCTGAGCGTTCACGATCGGCGTTTTCCTGTTTTTCTCTAAGAAGCCTTGAGCGCAGAACACGCAGAGCCTTATCTTTGTTTTTGAATTGAGAGCGTTCATCTTGACATTCCACGACAAGCCCCGTGGGAAGATAGGTTATTCTTATTGCGGATGAGGTCTTGTTTACCTTCTGCCCGCCGGCTCCCGAACTTCTGAAAACATCAATCTGAAGGTCCTTCGGGTCAAGTTCCAACTCAACTTCCTCCGCCTCGGGAAGAACCGCAACGGTTGCGGCTGAGGTTTGTATTCGTCCCTGGCTTTCGGTTTCGGGAACCCTTTGAACTCTGTGTACGCCGCTTTCAAATTTAAGGGTGGAGTAGGAGCCTTTGCCGTTTACCTCAAAAGTTATTTCCTTAAAGCCGCCAAGTCCCGTTTCGTTTGCATTAAGTACTTCGATTTTATATTTTTTCGTTTCTGCAAACATGGAGTACATTCTGAAAAGTTCCGCTGCAAAAAGTGCAGCCTCCTCTCCTCCCGTACCCGCTCTTATTTCAACAATAACATTTTTGTCATCGTTCGGGTCTTTAGGGGTAAGTTCTTTTTTGAGTGCCTCCGTAAGCTCTTCAAGTTCTTTTTTTGCATCATCTTCTTCAAGTTCGGCAAGTTCACGCAGCTCTTTATCGGATGAATTTTTCAGTTCGTTTATCTCTTCAAGACGTTTTTCGGTTTCTCTGAATTTTATGTAAAGACCGACAATGCCCTCAAGCTTTGAACGTTCCTTCAAAAGCTCGGTATATCTGTTTATATCTGAGGAAACCGACGGTTCGCAAAGACTTTTTTCAATTTCATCGAATTTTTCCTTAACAGGTTCTAAATTTTCAAACATTATCTCACCAAATTAATATTACTTTCATCTCTTTCAAGATCTTTTATATGTTTTTCAAGCTTTTTGCGCGGGGACATAATGAGTCTGCCGCATTTAAGACAGCGAATTTTAATATCGCACCCCGTTCTTTCAACAAAAAAACGATTTTCTCCACAGGGGTGTTTTTTTTTCATTATTAAAATATCGCCGACCAGAATTTCCATAATTATAAATATTCTACCATTTTTTTATCTTTAAATAAAGCATAATACACTTTTATATCGCTCAGGAATAAAATTGAAAAGAAAATAAATTATCATAAAAACGACAGAGCCTCACTCCGTCGTTACGACAATATTATATCAGTCAATTCTTTAGCAGTTGAAACTATAAAATCCGCCTTATGCCGTTCAAGCTCGGCTCTTCCGCCGAAACCCCAAAGCACGCCGCAGGAGCTGATACCGGCTTTTCTTGCGCCGTCAATGTCAAATTTTCTGTCGCCGATCATAAGACAGTTTTTTTTATCAAATCCAAAATATTTTATGCCTGAATTTATTATATCGGCTTTTTCACGGGGAATATCATCGGACAGCACTCCGTCAATGAAGGTGAAGTAATTTTCAAGCTTGAAACGCTTTAAAATAAGACGAATGAAGTTCAGCGGCTTTGATGATGCCGTACCTATTTGAATATTTTTGTCTTTAAGAATTTTAAGTACGTCTAAAACACCGTCATAAAGCTTTGCATTGTAAATTTCACCGTTTGCATAAACTTTTCTGTAGGCCTTTATAAAGAGATTTTCCGTTTCTGAGGAAAGTGCATAAAATTCTTTAAGACTTTGCCGCACCGGCGGACCTATAAAACGGAAAAGCTCTTCATCCGAAGGCTCAGGTAATGAGCATTCGGCAAAAGCCGCTCTAAGACTTGCATAAATTCCTGGAGAGGAATCGAAGAGTGTTCCGTCAAAATCAAAAAATACCGCTTTATAGCTCATTTTATCTTTGAAATATCAAGTACAACATCGGTAAAATGTTCATCCGTATTTATATAATAGTAAGAAACCGTATTGTTATCTAAAAATCGCAGATTGTAGTGAGCCGCATAGCTTTTTTCATTATAAATTTCAGCTTTTTCAGTTTCCATATTGTAAACATAGACTTTGTATTCCATAACATTTGCGGTGGGTCCCAGCATAACCAGATGTTTTTCATCGGGTGATACCATGAAGTGAATAGGATTTATTTTAAATTCAGGAAGTTCAATTACGGTTTTGTCATCGGTTTTGTAGAGCTTTCCGTCTTCTTTGGATAAAATAAAATCTCCGGAACGAACATAATCCTGTCCGTAAACACCGCTATAAGTATTTATAACTTCCTGATTTCCGTTGATGTATTTTACGGTTTCAAAGCCGTTTTCACTTTTTCTTATAAAAATCGCTCCGCCGTCCGCTGTCGGTTTGGCATAAAAATCCAAAATATTCGCCACCGCACGCAAGTCTTTTCTGCCCCCGTTTTTAAAGAACAGGTCAAAGGTTCTATCGGCGGAAGTTGAAAATCCGTATTGACGGGAAGAAAAATATGGAATATTGGCGCTTGTTGCTGAAAGTTCCCTTTCTGAAATAAGAGAAAAATCAGGTCTTTGCACACCGTTCTGATTTACAATTCTTGTTGCCTGGTTTATAAAGTTTTGCGCCTGACCCGTGGCTCTGTCCAGTTCAAACATATCTTCCCAATAAAAGTCATCCGAATAGATGGAATTTTTATCCGTCATAAGCAGCAACAGGGCTTTTCCGGGCTTTTGATATGCCGTGGGAAGATTTGTAAGCTTCAGCAGCATAAAATCATACAGTTTGTTGCCGTCTTTTTGAGAGAGATAAACTCCGAAGCCGTTTAAAATTCCGTCCTGTTCAATATAATTTATTTTAACCGAAAAATCGGCACCTGAAATTTTGAATTTTGCGTCAAGACTTCCGCTTGCCGCAAGAGGTTCATAAGCGGAGCCGTTCCATTTAAAGAAATTTATGTTTCCTGAACCCTCCGCTATATAAACGACATTCGGAATATCCGTTTTGCTGTAAGGCACCGAAGTAACGGTGGTTGCCAGAGTTATGTTTGAAATTGCCTGACCTACCGTGTTGGCATTTTTGTTCTTGTCGGCGGGCAGTTTTACAAACTTGAACCAAAGCATAAAGCAGACCGCAGCTATGGCGGCGATTACCATAAGCACCGTTATTGCCGTGCCTGCACGGTTTATAGACTCTTTTGATTTTTTCTCTTTTTTTGGAGTTGCCGTTTTTTCAGAAATTTTTTCCGATTCCGTTTTGTTAAGAGCGTTTTTTTCAGGTGATTTTTCAGCCATTTTTAAATCCTTTAATGAATTTTTAATATAGTTATAGCAGTATTGACTTTTTATTATTTATCCATAACACACGGACCATATGAAAGTATGTATGCGATTTTGTAATATATAAATATATATGTTTATTGCGTCTGCTGTTTTTCAAGAATATGCCGAACCTCCATATCTATGGCACATTCCATACGTTTCTTGAAGAGTTCGCAAAATTGCGGATATACGCCCTCAATTTTTCCCGAAGCATGCAGAGCGTTTGCGGCACAGCCGCCTGAGCAGTAAAATTTTGCCCAGCAGTCTTTACACTCCTCTCTTGAATAGGCGTTGCAGGCGGAGAATTTTTCGACAAGTTTATCATTATCAACCCCGTTCCAAATATCACCGAGCTTATATTCCTTGTCGCTTACAAACTGGTGACAGGGATAAAGCTCTCCTGAAGGGGTAACAGCCATATATTCCGTTCCGGAGCCGCAACCTGAAATTCTCTTGTATACACAGGGACCGTGTGCCAAATCTAAGATATAGTGATAAAAGGTAAAGGGTTTTCCCGCTCTTCTGCGTTCGGTCATTAAATCGGCAAGTTCCTCATACTGCTTTTTGACGATTTTTACATCGGTTTCAGTAAGTGCTGAAGGAGCGGAGGGATCGCATACTACGGGTTCCATGGAAAGTTCCATAAAGCCGAGCTGCAGCATTTCCTTTATATCTTCCAGAAAATCGGGATTGTAATGTGTAAAAGTGCCTCTCATATAATATTCCTTATCTCCGCGTCTTTCCACAAAGCGCTGAAAATTGGGAACAATTCTGTCAAAGCTGCCTTTTCCGTTATAATCCACACGGAAACGGTCGTTTACTTCACGCCTTCCGTCAAGGCTTAAAACGACATTTTTCATTTCACGGTTACAAAAATCCGTTACCTCATCATCAAGAAGCACACCGTTTGTAGTTAGGGTAAATCTGAAATTTTTGCCTTTTTCCTTTTCTATCGAGCGGGCGTATTCAACGGTTTTTTTGCAGACATCCCAATTTAAAAGAGGTTCTCCGCCGAAAAAATCTACTTCAAGGTTGCGCCTTGTGCCGCTGTGCTCCACAAGAAAATCAATTGCACGCTTTGCAGTGTCAAGGCTCATAAGCGCCCTTTCACCGTTATAACGCCCCTGACTTGCAAAACAGTATTCGCAGTTGAGGTTGCAGGTGTGTGCAACATGAAGACAGAGTGCCTTTACAATGCCTTTGGTTTTTTGCTTTAAAACCTTGGCTATATCCGAGTAAATATCTTTTGAGAAAAGCTTGTGCTGTTTTTTCAGTTCGTTTATATCGGCAAGAAGTTCATCGGCATCCGTTTCATAAAGTTCTGTAAAATGATTTAAAATCTCCGTCTTTACTTCTTCCGCCTCAAGACCGTCATTCATTTTTGAAATTGCAAAAAAAGCCGCTTCGTCAACGACATGCACGCTGCCCGAGCAGGTATCCAGAACTATTAAATTGTCGTTGTGGGATTTATATTGATAAACCATAGCCGTCCTACTTAGTTTAGTATAATTTAATAAAAAAAGCCGCCCTGAAAGGCGGCGATACCAAGCTTATTCGGCGTCTTTATTTTCGCACTCCTGGTTTGCAATACCGCAGGAAGTTTTGCAGGCGCTCTGGCAAGAGGTTTGGCATTCGCCGCATCCGCCGCTCTTGAGAGTGTTTTCTAAAGACCTTGTTTCTATAGTTATAATTCTTTTCATATTAAGCCCCTCAATAAAAGTTATATAATATGTAATAAGTATAAAATAGTATATAAAAATTGTCAAGTATATGAGAGAATAAGAGGAGAAACGGCAAGTGAAGCCGTTTTTTATAATATTTCTTTTTTCTTTGCGACAATGCCCAAACGCCTTGCTTCTACGGCAAGTTCGGTGCGGCTTTTAAAGCCGGTTTTCTCAAGCATGTTTTGAATCACATTGCGCACGGTGTTAGGTGAAATCAGAAGTCGTTCCCCTATTTCAATATTTGAAGAACCCGTTGAAAGCTCTTTAAGAATTTCCATTTCACGATAGGAAAAATCATGATTCGTGGCATTGCCGAAAGCAACGGAGGGCGTTTCATCGGGATAGAGACTTTCACCGTTCATCGTTCTTTTCATAATTTCAATAAGAGGAGCTTCGCTTACATTTTTATACCAAAAGCTTTCCACTCCTATCGCTCTTGCTCTTTTGAGCCAGGAAAATTCGGGAAGACTTGTAACGATTATTATTTTTATTTCAGGGAATTTACCTTTTATTCTCTCCGCCGCCTCAAGACCGCTTGCATCCATATCTGT
This sequence comes from Candidatus Fimenecus sp., assembly GCA_052169395.1. Classification (GTDB taxonomy): domain Bacteria; phylum Bacillota; class Clostridia; order Oscillospirales; family Acutalibacteraceae; genus Fimenecus. Next base: position 195,398 of record JBQNCN010000002.1, read on the forward strand.
GCAGACATCCATAAGAATAAGGTCAATATCACCTTTTTCACAGTATAAAAGTGCCAGATTTGAGCTTTTGATTGAATAGGCAAGTTCAAAATCGGGAGTATCGTTTATAATCATCTCAAAAAGAGTTCTGGGCATTGCCTGATCTTCAACAATCATTACTCTTGTCATTTTGCCTCCTTGTAAAATCGGAACAAATAATTATTTTAAATTATATAAAAAATTGCAGTTCTGTGAGAGCGGTTTATCCGGGGAAATTTAAAATCAGTTTAAATTCGGGTGTGCTGCGAACAAACATTTCTCCGTGCAGCTCTTCAATTTTCTTGCGTACCGTGCTTAGACCTCCTCCCTCATGAATCGTTTCAGACGGAGCCGTACCGTCGTTTGTAATTATAACTTTATTTTGTGAAAGCTCAATAAGAAGTTTTTTAGCTTCGGCGTGGCGCACAGCGTTTGTCATACATTCGGCGGCGGCAAGTGTTATTACATTCTGTCTAACAATTTCCCTCGGCATTTCTCCTTTAAATTCAAGTTCAATTCCCAAAAGCTTTGAAGCTTCAAGCAAATCTTTAAGCGGATTTTTATCTTCTCTGTCTGAAAAAACAAGAATACCGCCGTGCCATAGTGAAAAAATCTCAGCTCTTTCAGCAGTGCCGCCGTGATCGTCAATGCAGCGTCTTGTGGCAAGCAGCAGACGGTTTATATTGTCGTGCATTTTGATTTTCGCATTAAGCGTTTCACGTTCCCGCACTTCCGCCATTATATTCTGACTGTATTTTAAAAGTCTTTTGCTTTGCTCCTGAAGCTCCTCATGATTTTTTCGCAGCTGCTCGGTTTTTTTATATAGTTCCGTTATATCGTCCGCAATTATTTCAAAAAGTTTTCTGCCGTCTTCAAATTCAATATATTGCGTAAAACGATAGATTTTTCCGTTGGAACATCTTATAATCGGATTTTCACCGTATCTCAGATAAAGACAGTTTATGTTCATTTCTCCTCTTTGAAGAAAGCTCCAAAATTCTTCGCCGTTTGAAATGGAGCGTCCCGTAAGCTCTATCGATATCTCGTTCATTTTGTCGTTTATAAGACCGACAAAACCGTTTTTATAATAAAAGCAAATTCCTGTCGGAAGGCTGTCAAAGCTCTCTTTGATGGATGTGTTTGAAATATGGGTTTTACCGTAGCTTATGCGGCGGAAAAGAAAAATTGAAACACCTGCCGAAAGAGCTGTTAAAAAAACGGCGGCGTAAAAAACGGGAAGTTTTTTGAAAAGAGAAATTGCCATGCACGAATCCGATACCGCATAGGGACAAGTCATAAAAATTTTTTCCGATATTTCACAAAGTGCCAGCAGCAAAAGCTCGGGAATAAGCACTTTGGCGGGTCGACCCTGTTTTAAGGTTAAAATGACGCCTAAAAGTGCGGCACAAACAATTAAAAGCGACCAGAATGCAAAAAATGCCGTTGTGTATATACCGCAGTTTGCAAAAGTGAAGGTCATAAGACTTCACCCCCTATTTTTTTTTCAAGGGTGAAGTAGAGAGCGTTAGGTTCGCTGTCACAAAAAACTCTAAAGCCGTTCAGGCAAAGCGATGTGTAGGAAAGCTTGCCTTCGGCTGCAATTTTTATGATTATTTTATCGTTTATCCGCTTTATATTCATCATAAAGCCTACAAGCTCTTTATAATTTTTTTCTATAAAGCCTTCAAACATATCAAAAATTGTAAAAACTTCGTCAGATGTAAGAGGAAGATTTTCTTCACATTCACAAAGACAGGGTATGTTGCAACGGGTCAGATATTCCGCACTTTCAGATATTGCAAGTAAAAGATCTCCCGCTGAAAGTTTTTCCGTTCGATTTTTCCGTAACAGCATATTTGATTTTCTTTTTATATATACCGTAAAAAAGCAGGCAAGCGCCATATTTTTTTCAAAAAGTGCGGGATTTTTCTCCGCTTCCGAAACAAGTTCCGACACAAGCCTCAACTGTTCTGCAGTACAGGCGGATATTCTGTCATATATTTTATTTTGTTCCTTTAACGACTCCGTTTCTTCACGAACTCTGTTTTCAGCTGCAAGCAAATCCGTTTCCTCGGAAAGTCTTGCGGCACTTTCCGAAAGAGCCCGATTAAGCCGATTCAGCTCTGAGGTGTTCTCCAACCAGAAGATTGCTCCTGCGGAGATTTTTTTGCTGTGTAGAGCGGTATTTTCATCAATTACACCTTTTTGCCTGATAAGCTCCGCAGTTTTTGCGGTATTGTTTGAGGAGTAGACGGGAATGCCGTCGGAATTTACAATTTGTGCCGAAATATGTGAAAGTTTGAAATAATTGCGGTAATTCACATTTGACTGCACAAAGCCTATGCGGATAAGTCCTTCCCAGAATCCTATGGCCATAAAGCAGTAGACTTCGGGAAGTTTTAACGGGAAATTTCTCATATATTGATAAAGTGAAAGATAAACAATACACAGGGAGGGTGCAAAAAGAGGAAGAACCAAATATTTGCGCTCCGATGAAAATGATGATTTTTTATATGCTGTTGCCACAGTAAGAATGAAAAGTACCGCATTCCACAGCCATATAATAACATAGGTGAAACCGTAAGTATAATTCGTATTCCAGTTTTCAAGTTCAGGTAAAAATTTAAAGACGGTTTGGTGATAATCGTTTGTAAGCACGGCGATAATAAGAACTGAAAGAGGAAGACATAAAAGCATAATGCTTTTTTTCAGTTTTGCATTGTGTGCCGTACCTAAAAGGCTTGCCGCAAAAAAGCTTAAAAGCGGAATTGCCATCATGGGTATGTAATAAAGATACCAGAGAAATCTTATAATGTTGCCTTCATGGTCGCTAAAAGCGTTGAATTTTATTATCCGCAGCAACAGATAAAAGAGTGTGAAGGTACCGATTAAAATGAGATACAGTCTTATTTGGCGGTGAAGAATACCTGAACTTATCCTTAAAATCCACAAAAAAATAAAGCATGGGAAAATCAGTTCTTTAAAAGGTAAAGTTGTCGGAAGTAAATTATATAAAATCCCAAGCAAAATAAAGCCTGAGATAAACATAAAAAACTTTCTTATGTCTTTTCTGCCCGGAATATCTTCCTCCGAATTCATTTTTTGTTTTGAGTTTTTTATATTGTATTATTTACATAAAATTATTGCAATATTTTTATGTAAAGAGCTTTTGATTTTATTTAAAATATTTGTGAAAGACGGCTCTTATTTATAAAATAAAAAGGACGGTTTATTTGACCGTCCTTTTTATTAAGTTAAGTTTTGAAAACTTATTTCACGCCGTACCAGCCGATACCCTCATACTTCCAACCGAGAGATACGAGCCGGTCGTTTTCAACCTTGCTTTTTGTATAGTTGTGGTTGCAGGCAAAAGCGTTGGGATTGTACTGTCTGTAAAGCGGCACGCCCTTTGCGTCATCGCTGTACCAGCCGATACCTTCATACCTCCAACCGACTTTTACAAGATTGTTCTTTTCTTTTTTATCAAGAGTGTAGTGGTGCTCACCCGCATTCGGATTATAGAGTCTGTAAACGGGAGTATTTGAATAGCTTGGAGCCGTCCATCCTATGCCTTCATATTTCCAACCCAAACTTACAAGATGATTTTTTTCAGCCGTGTCTTTGGTGTAAAAATGCTCTCCGCTGTTGGGATTATAAAGGCGATACATTGAAATCTTTTTTACCGTAGAATTTCTGTAAACGGCTCTTATTATAACATTCTCATTCGGCATTACAAAGCTTGCAGACTGTGAAGAAGGATTTTTAATGACGGCTTTTCCGTTTGTGCATTCCCATTTTACAAAGCTTTTGCCGTTCGGAACATTTGCTTTAAGAGTTATAACCTCTCCGCTTTTTGCATATTCGGAACTTGCCTTGCCTCCGCTTACCGTGATTTTTTTTGAACTTGTTTCATTAAATTTGTAACCGTGATTTTCGGCATATTTTTCAGCAAAAGAACCTTTTTTTCCTAAAATAACCTTTAAACCGCTGTTTTCAAAGGCGTTGTCGGCAATTTCATTTACACTTTCAGGAATTTCAATTACGGAAAGTTTGTAAGTATCTGCAAGAGCAAATTCGCCTATTTTTTCAAGATTTTTCGGCAGTTTGATTTCTGTTATTTCTGAAAGTCCGTTAAGTGAATAATCATCAAGAATTTTAACCGTATCGGGAATGGAAAGGCTTGTTATTTTATAGTGAAAAGTTGAAAAGCCGCATTTTATTTCAGTTATGGGAAGTCCGTCAAGTGTCTTGGGAATTATAATTTTATTTTCTGTCGGATTTCCGTCATATCGGTAAATCTCAATACCGTTTTCATCATCCGTTTTTGTATAGAGAAAGAGGTTTTCTCTTTCAAAAATTGAAAAGAATCTCGGCTTTTTTCCTACAAAACCCGCTTCCGTCTGATAATATTTGCCGTCGCATTTTGACATGACGTTCATATGACCCGATCCGCCGCCGTCAAGTCTGCCGTCTCTTGCCCAAGCCTCAATTCCCGCCATTTTGCAAAGGCGGATAATCATATCCGTGCTTGCCCAGCAGTCGCCTCTGCCCAAGATCTCCATAGAAATCGCATCCGAAGCGTCAGATCCGTAATCGTGTTCTCTGGCGGTATATTCGGCAATTTTTTCAAGCTTCTGAAATTGTGTCATTGAGGGTTTTATTTCTTTTTTTATAAAGTTTTTGAAGTTATTTTCAGCATAATAATTTGCATAGCTTTTTACATCAACATTTACGGTAAGTTCTTTGCCGTCCGCAAAAACCGAAATAATGCTTTGACCTTCATTAACATCTTTTGTAATGCCGCTCGGCTCTTTTCCATCTATTTTTGAAGTGGTGCCTAAGCCTTCGTACCAATACCATACGGTCATTTTAGGTTCTATAAGTCCGTTTTTTGAAACCGTGCAGGAGGAACCGCTTTTTACACTGTATGAAACATTTTTTGCACCCGAAACACTAAGCTGAAACTTGGCCTTTACTTCGGATGAAAGCTTAAGTCCGCCTTTTTCACAAAGGCTGTCAATAGCATAAAGTCGGACGCTTTTTGCATTTACCTTTATATCTTCTGCAAATGAGGTAATAACGGTAAGGCCGAAAACTGTTGTCAAAGCCAAAATTAACGAAATTATTTTTTTGAAATTTAAGGTCTTTTTTATCATTGTAAAGTCATTCCATTATAATTAAAATAAACTTTGAGCGGATTTTTATTCGGATATTTCCTTTACGCATGGGAGTTTTTTAAATTCATCAACAAGCGTATGCCATTCGGAAAGTTTATGACCTGTTCTTTGATGAATTATATTAAATACATTTTCATAATTTAAGGTAACCGTTCGTGTTTGGTTATAACTCTCAGGCAAAAGCTGAATAAGAGCTCTCCAAATATGCTTTTCTTTTGTTGCCATATAGCGCAGGCGCAGGCTTTCACAGATTTCCACAACCTTAAGAAAGTCCTCTTTTGCAAAGTCGGCAATTTCCCCGTCTTCAGAGTCAAAGCTGAAATCTGAAAGCTCAATGATTTTTGAGGTGAGTTTGTGCATTGTGGAGGTGCTGTTTGCAGCGGTGCCTACCTTGTAAGTGTCAAATTCTTTCCACCAGTAGAGCGGTGCGGTTATGTCAAGAGACACTGAAACCTGTCTTAAATATTTCCTGTGCTCAGTACCCGCTTTGAAAAGACGATTCATAAGGCTTCTGTCGTTTTCTCCGAGAGTGATCAGCGCTCCCGTTTCATCAAAGGTGCTGTCCATTCTGTTCCACGAGTTCATCGGATTGCGCATTCCTCTTATGGCATGACGAAAACCCCATACCTCAACATTATTTACAGAAAGCATAGTTCCCTCCACATTATTTTTATTTTAGTATATCATAAATTGATTTAAAGATAAATATTAGGACAAAATAAATGATATATGTATATAATTGCCGTTTAAATTAATAAATATATATAAAAAAGAAACGGTTTACTTTTCCGTTTCTTTTTTGAATATACTTTATTCACCGATTATATATGCGTTTATAATTTCAGCGATATAGGCGGTGTGCGGATCGTTTTCCGGATAAAAACGCTTTTGAATTTCTTCGGAAAGCATTGAAAAATCCTGTGCACTTTTATAAAGCACTTTGCATTCAAGCGTAATCGGAAACTCCTCAAGAGCTTTTGAAGCGGTTTTTTCACCTTTTATTTCAGTAAGTCCGCATACGGAAGTTTTGTCTATATCCCTTCCGCTTTTTGTACCGCAGAGCGTAAGAGCGTTTTTATCGGTTTGATTTTTTAAGGGAAGGCAAACCGTAAATTCATCGGTTTTATCCATAAGCTCCTTTGTAAAACGACTTTCACGCACATAGGCGGTAAAAATCGGCTTGTTCCATTCAATACCGAGAGATCCCCAGCTTATTGTCATAAAATTCTGTTTTCCGTTTGCATTTGTACTTAAAAGTACCCCGTTTTTAACGGCGGATAAAATTTCTTTTGCATAATCAAGCGGATTTATATATGTTCTTTTCATCTGCTCCTCCTGAACAGGCTGTTTATGCTGCGATAATAATCAAAGTCGATTTGAGAAATAAGCTCTTCCGTTGTTCTGAAAAGCCAGTTTCCTGTCGGCACACCCGGAGTATTCATTCTGGTGTCGGAACCGAAGCCGCACAGATCCTGAAAGCTTATTATCGCAAGCTTTGCGGAACTTCTCCAAAGAGTTTCTATAATTTGACGTACCGCAGGGCTTTTAAAGCCGCCCTGACCCCAATCTCCGCCTGAAAATCCGCAGTAGGCAAGGGCGAATTCACGCTCGGAAGAGGAAGCGTCATAAAGATAGGTCAAAAGTGTATCGTTATCGTGCGTACCGAGATATGCGACACAGTTTTTAGGGTAGTTGTGAGGCAGATGAGTTGAATCTCCCGAAGGGTCAAAGCCGAATTCGATTATTCGCATACCGGGAAAGCCGGTTTCATCCAAAAGGTCATAAACATCTTCAGATATTATGCCCAAATCCTCAGCAATGATATTTTTTTCTCCGAGTCTTTTTTTAACCTCTTTAAAAAGTTCACTGCCGAGGGCTTTTTCCCAGTGACCTTCTTTTGCCGTTTTTGCGCCGAACGGAACCGACCAGTAAGATGAAAATGCACGGAAATGGTCTATACGCACGGTGTCAAAAAGCTCAAACGAGCGTTTAATGCGCTCTATCCAGAAGTTGAAATTGTCTTTTTTCAGTGCCTGCCAGTCATAAAGGGGATTGCCCCAAAGTTGACCGTCCGCTGAAAAATAATCGGGCGGAACGCCCGCAACTCTTTTACATTCAAAGTTTTTTTCATCAAGTTGAAAAAGTTCTCTGTTGGCCCAGACATCACAGCTGTCTTTATCTACATAAATGGGCATATCACCAAGAACTTTGACACCCGAATCGTTAAGACTGTTTTTAAGATTTATCCATTGACAGTTTAAAAGATACTGTTCAAAGACAAAAAAATCAAAATCGCTTTCAACTTCATTTATATGATTTTTTGCGGTTTCAAAGACGGAATATTCTTTTTCCCATTCGTACCACGGTTTTCCGTTAAATTTAAGCTTTAACGCCTTGAAAAGTGCATATTTAAAAAGCCAATCATTTGAGCTTAAAAACTTTTTTGCATCTGAAAGAAGCGTTTTATCGGCGTTTTTAAATGCGACTTTTATGCATTTTTGTCTGTTATCCGAAGCAAAGTCATAGGCTGCGGAGTACTGACTGCCGTTATAGAAACTTTCATCTAAGAGATCCTTTGAAATAAGTCCCTTTTCAAAAAGTTTTCTAGGATCCAAAAAACCGTTCCAGATTGCAAATGCCGCTTCACTTTTATATGGAGAATTGCACATATCAACAGGATTCAGCGGCAAAATCTGAAGATATGAAAAGCCCATTCGCTTGAGCCTTTGGCAGAAGGACAGGACTTCATCACCAAAAACCCCTACGCCGAAAGGACTCGGCATAGAGGTTATGTGCATTAAAATTCCCGAAGCTCTTGTATTAAGCAAAATTTTTCCTCATCAAAGCGTTTTTAAAAGTTCTTGTAAATATGTTTTGAAATCCGCACCTATTTCATTATGCTTTAAGGCGGTTTCAACATTGGCCTTCATAATTCCGAGTTTGCTGCCCATATCATAGCGTGTGCCGGTGAAATCAACGGCATTGAGTGCGCCTTGTTTTGCAAGATTTACCATTGAGTCCGTGAAAACAACTTCTCCAAGCACATCGTTTACAGGAGTTTTTTCTATAATTTCAAAAATTTCTGGCGGCATTACAACTCTTCCTAAAATTGAATAACAGGAAAGAATCTGTTCGGGTTTCGGTTTTTCTATTATATCATGCACTTTCATAATATTTTCTTCAAGCGGACTTACATCAAGCGTGCAGTATTTTGGAACATCCGCTCTCGGAACTTCATTTACACCTACCGCACCGCAACCGTATTTTTCATATGCCCTCATAAGCTGTGCTATTGCGGGGTCTTCTCCCATAATTACGTCATCGCCGTATAAAATTGCAAAGGGTTCATTTCCGACAAATTCTTTTGCTTTATAAATTGCGTGTGCAAGACCTTTTGTTTCTTGCTGGCGGATGTAGTGCATATTGGCAAGGTTTGAGCAGGCTTCAACCGATTTGAGAATATCCGCCTTTGCGGGATTTTTCTTTAAATTTTCCTCCAATTCAAAGGCATGATCGAAGTGATCCTCAATAACACCTTTGTTTCGTCCCGTTATGACGAGAATATCGGTAATTCCGGCTTTTGCCGCCTCCTCAACTATGTATTGTATTGCGGGTTTGTCAACAATGTTGAGCATTTCTTTCGGCACCGCTTTTGAAGCGGGCAGCACCCTTGTGCCGAGCCCTGCAGCGGGTATAACAGCCTTTTTGATTCTCATAAAATCATCTCCTACATAATAAAGTGTATTAAAAGCCTCAGCAAAAGCTGTGAAAGACTGTAATAACCCATAAGTGACAATGCCGTCATCGAGATTGAAACACCGCCCTTGAGGTACAGTTGCATTCCGCCTTTTGCAAGGTTTGAGTTGCTTTTTTTTATTTCGGGAATTTTCTTTTTTATATGCCTCAGATAAAGGGTATTTCCCAAAAGACCGCAGATTATATGAATGGAAACGAGTCCCGCTGCATATACTCTGTTTTCCCAAAGGTTCATAAAGTCTTTTACTTCTTTTTGAACGGGCGCAATATCTCCCTTGGTCTGATAGACCTCAATCAGATGTTTACTTATATTGTTTTCCGTCTGAAGAACTCTTTTGCTGGTGCAAACACCTGTTAAAATCAGCATACACAGCATAGCTATAAAACCGAAAAGCTGCATTTTTCTGAAGAAAAACCAATATGGAGAAAAAAAGAATGCGGCAAAATTCCAAGAAAGTTTTTTACCGTTCTTTTCTTCTTTGATAAATTTAGGCAAGTAAAAATTTGCACCGGTACCTATAAAGTATGCCGTTTCATTTGCGGTTGTTTCACCTATTTTTTCATCGGGAGAAATCCCTGCAGCTTTAAAATCAATAAACGGATTTTCTCCGAAGTTTGAATTTTCACTTTTTAAAGGTGTGCCGCAGTAAAGGCAAAACGGCATTGCTTTAGGGTTTTCACGACCGCAGTTGATGCAGGTGATTTTATTTTTTGACTTGACATTTTCCCCGAAAAGATTGGCGGGAGTCTGAAGTTTTCCCGAGGTTGAAGGTTTTTCCGTTTTTTTTGCGGGAACAAAAGAAAAACCGGTGCCGTGCTTTTCAAAATTGGCACAGCGGGAGTCTTTTTTATAACATTCTCTGTGGCAAGGTGTACCGCATTCGGCACACACGACCACATCGTCATTTTTTGTAAATTCTTTTTTGCAAACAGGGCATAAGTTTCCTGAAAAATCCATTTTAAACCTTTATATCAACAGTGATTCCTATTTCATCCGAATATTTTTTCAATATGGGATTTACTCTTTCAGTTAAAAATTCCGTTACTTGAGAGGGTGCTCTTCCTATAAATTTTGACGGCTCAATGGCTTTTTTTATTTCATCTTTTGTAAGTCCGAAAAATTCGTCATTTTCTATTCTTTCAAGAAGGTCATACGGTTTTCCGTAAGCTTTGAAAGTTTCCGCAGCCGCCATTGAATGTTCTCTTATTCTTTCATGGAGAGCCTGACGACTTCCGCCTTTTTTGACCGCAGCCATTATTATGTTTTCAGTAGCCATAAACGGAAGTTTTTCATTTAAGTGCTTTTCAATCATCTTTGGATAGACCACAAGTCCGGACGCAATATTTATGTATAAATCTAAAATTGCATCGGCGGCAAGAAAACACTCCGCAACTGCAAGGCGTTTGTTGGCGCTGTCGTCAAGAGTTCTTTCAAACCATTGTGCAGATGCCGTAAGAGCGGCGTTTTGTGCATTTGAAATTAAAAACCTTGAAAGAGCCGCTATTCTTTCCGAACGCATCGGATTTCTCTTATAAGCCATTGCGGAACTTCCTATCTGTTTTTTTTCAAACGGTTCTTCAATTTCATTTAAATTTTGCAGAAGCCTCATGTCGTTTGAAAACTTTGAAGCCGACTGGGCAATTCCTGAAAGGACGGAAAGTACCTGATAATCAAGCTTTCTTGAATAGGTCTGTCCCGAAACGGTAAAGCATTCTGAAAAGCCCATTTTTTCCGCAATTTTTTTATCAAGCTTTCTGCATTTTTCTTCATCACCGGCAAAAAGCTCCATAAACGACGCTTGTGTTCCCGTTGTACCTTTTGAGCCCAAAAGCTTCATGTTGTTTATTCTGAATTCTATTTCTTCAATATCCATAAGGATTTCCTGCATCCAAAGAGTAGCTCTTTTGCCGACGGTAGTCGGCTGTGCAGGTTGAAAATGAGTAAAGCCGAGACAGGCGGTATCCTTATATTTAAGAGCAAAATCTGAGAGAATATCCAGAAGATTCACAAGTTTTTTGCGCAAAAGTTTTAAACCTTCCGTCATTTTTATAATATCGGTATTATCGCCGACATAGCAGGAGGTTGCACCTAAATGAATGATTTTTTCCGCACTTTTGCACTGCATTCCATAGGCATAAACATGGCTCATAACATCATGGCGGGTTTCTTTTTCTCTTGCCTCCGCCACTTCATAGTTTATATCATCTTTGAATTTTTTAAGCTCTGTTATCTGTTCGTCTGTAATGTTCAGTCCCAGTTCTTTTTCAGCCTCTGCAAGTGCAATCCAGAGTCTGCGCCAAGTTTTGAATTTGAAATCGGGTGAAAAGATGTATTTCATTTTTCTGCTGGCATAGCGTGTATTAAGCGGACTTACATATTCGTTTCTTTCATTCATTTTATACTCCTTGCTGCTGAATTTTTAGAACTGTTTCAAATAATATTGTTCTATTTAAAAAACGGAAAAAGCTTAAAGTTTTTCCATAATTCTTCTTACGGCTTCTTTGGTGTTTTCATATGAGCCGAAGGAGGTGAGACGGAAGAAACCTTCCCCCGAAGGACCGAAACCTGAACCGGGCGTTCCTACAACGGAGCAGTCGTTTAAAAGCTTGTCAAAGTATTCCCATGAGGTCATGCCGTTCGGAGTTTTGTGCCAGATATATGGGCTGTTTACCGCACCGTAACATTCAAATCCGTGTGATGAAAGTGAATCGAAGATGAATTTTGCATTTCTCTTATAATATTTTATTATTTCATCAATTTCCTTTTCACCCTGTTCGCTGTAAACCGCTTCGGCAGCTCTTTGTGTAATATAAGAAACTCCGTTGAATTTTGTAGCCTGACGTCTTGCCCACAGGGCGTTGAGAGAAACCTCACCGCATTTTAAATCAAACGGTATCACGGTATAGCCGCAGCGCACGCCCGTAAAGCCCGCCGTCTTTGAAAAACTTCTGAATTCTATGGCACAACTTTTTGCACCCTCAATTTCATAGATTGTGTGCGGAACATCGTCCTGTTCTATAAATCTTTCATATGCCGCATCAAAGAGAATGACGGAGCCGTTTTCATTTGCAAAATCCACCCACTTTTTAAGTTGTGTTTTGTTAAGTGTTGTGCCGGTCGGATTGTTAGGTGAGCAAATGTAGATTAAATCCACTTTTTTTGAAGGAAGTTCGGGACAAAAGTCGTTTTTCGCCGTGCAGGGCATATATATAAGGTTTGAAAAACGTCCGTTTTCAAGAGGATTACCGGCTCTTCCGAACATAACATTGGTATCGACATATACCGGATAAACGGGATCGCATACCGCAACCGTGTTTTCAGCGGAGAAAATATCTCCTATATTTCCCGTATCGGATTTTGCTCCGTCCGATACGAAGATTTCATCATCTGAAAGCTCAACCCCTCTTGATTTAAAATCACCTCTGTTGATTGCGGAACGCAGAAAGTCGAAGCCGTATTCCGGCGGATAACCTCTGAAAGTATTTTCATCAGAAAGCTCCTCCGCAGCTTTTTTCATTGCGGCAATGCATGACGGCGCAATAGGTCTTGTAACATCGCCTATGCCGAGTGAAATAACCTTGGCTGTCGGATTTTCTTCTTTATATGCCTTTACCTTTTTTGCAATATTTGAAAAAAGATAGTTTTTTTGAAGCTTTAAAAAATTTTCGTTTATTTTCATTTTGTTTTCCTTTTCTATTATATATTTGCTTTAATAGCCGTAAAGCTCTCCGTCACATACAAAAACCGCTCCGCCCGTCATAAAAACGGTTTCGTCCGTCCAACGGATTGTAAGTTCTCCTCCTGAAAGCTTTACCGTTATATCGGTGTTTTTTTTGCAAAATCCTCCGAGGATTGCAGCAACCGCCGCCGCACAGGCTCCCGTGCCGCAGGCGAAGGTTTCTCCCGAGCCTCTTTCCCAAACACGCATTTCCAGAGTATTTTCGTCAAGCACTCTTATAAATTCGGTATTTATTCTTTCGGGAAACATCGGGTTGAATTCAAATTCGGGACCTATTTTTTCAAGATTGAGGTTCTCTATATCGCTGCAGAATACAACGCAGTGCGGGTTTCCCATAGAAACACAGGTAACGGGTGCCGTGGGGAGTGTTTTAAGGTTGAGAGCGGCGTTGATAACGGGGTTCATATCAAAAAGAGTCGGAATATCTTTGCCGTTTAATATCGGAGCACCCATATCCACGGTTATTTTTTCTGTTTCTCCGTTTTCGCCCTTTTCAGTTTTTATATGTTTGATTCCGCTCAGGGTATCAATATCAAATTCGTTTTTGTCGGTAAGACCTTTATCCACAACATATTTGGCGACACAACGTATTCCGTTTCCGCACATCATTGCACGTGAGCCGTCGGCATTGTAAATATCCATGAAAAAATCGGCTTTATCCGACGGTTTTATAAGGATTAGTCCGTCCGAGCCTATACCGAAGCGAATATCACTTACAAAGCGTGAAAGTTCTTCGGGATTTTCAACCGTCTGTTCAAGGCAGTTTATATAGATGTAGTTATTACCTGCACCCTGCATTTTAGTAAATTTCATTCTTTTCCCTTTTCAGTAATAATATTTTTACAAATAATTTCAAGCTTTACTTTGTTGTCCATTGCAGTTTTTCTTATAAAGGCATAAGCGTCCCGCTCTGAAATTCTTTTTTTATCCATTAAAATTTTCTTTGCTTTTGAAATCAGTGCATTTTCGTTTTCCGTTCGTTCGGTTCGCTTGACATCACGAATATTTAAAAGATGTTTTACAGTGGAAACAAGCTCCGCACGGCGAACGGGAAAATACAGCGTGATAATCGAGCTTTTAAAGCTTTGGCAAAGTCCGGAACTTTTAAGTGCTATTATATCTGTGCCGTTAGGCATTAAATCGCAAAGTTCCGCCGCCGTAATGTTGTCTTTAAGGTTGCCGCAGATAATGATTGGTTTGTGTAGGGTGGTTTTTTTTTGAAGAATTTCAGCTCCCGTGCCGTAAATTCCTGAAACGGAAAGTCCTTCAGAACGCAAAACGGCGGAAACAAGTTCCGCTTTTTCACGGTGGCGTGAACCGATTATTAAATCTCTCACGACAAACTATTCATAAAGCGGATATTTTTTGCAGAGTGCAGAAACCTCTTCAAGAATTTTATCCCTTGAATTTTCAAAATCGGAGGCGCAAAGATAGATAAGCTCTGCGGTTTTATCCATGTCGTCAACATTGAAACCTCTTGTGGTAACGGCCGGTGTGCCGAGACGAAGACCGGATGTTATGAACGGTGAAAGAGGTTCATTGGGAATGGTGTTTTTATTTGCGGTGATATGGACCTCATCAAGTCTTGCTTCAAGCTCTTTACCCGTTATACCGAGTTTCCTGAGGTCAAGAAGAAGAAGATGGTTGTCGGTACCGCCCGAAACAATGTCGATACCTCTTTTTAAAAGTCCGTTGCAAAGCGCTTTGGAATTTTCAACGACTTTTTTCTGATATTTTTTAAATTCAGGCTTTAAAGCCTCTCCGAAACAAACCGCTTTTGCGGCTATTATATGCATAAGCGGACCGCCTTGAGTGCCGGGAAAAACCGCTTTGTTTATTTTTTTTGCAAGGTCCTCATCGTTTGTGAGGATGAGCCCGCCTCTGGGGCCTCTAAGGGTTTTGTGGGTTGTGGTTGTAATCACATCCGCAAAGCCGACGGGTGAAGGATGAACACCTGCGGCGACAAGTCCTGCGATATGCGCCATATCAACCATTAAAAACGCTTCATTCGCCTTTGCAATTTTTGAAAGTCTTTCAAAATCAAGTGTTCTTGCATAGGCGGAGGCTCCCGCAACTATAAGTTTGGGCTTAAATTCAGCAGCAAGCTTTTCAAGCGCGTCATAGTCCAGAAATCCGTTTTCATCAACGCCGTACTGTTTAAAATTAAAATATTTTCCGCTTATGTTGACGCTGCAGCCGTGCGTGAGATGACCGCCTTCGGAGAGGTTCATTCCGAGAACTTTATCTCCGGGGTTTAAAAGGGCGAAGTAAACGGCGGTGTTGGCCTGTGCACCCGAATGCGGCTGAACATTTGCAAATTTGCAACCGAAAAGTTTTGTTGCCCTGTCAATTGCTATGTTTTCTGCAATATCCACAAACTGACAACCTCCGTAATAACGGCGTGCAGGAAGACCCTCAGCATATTTGTTTGTAAGCACCGAACCCATGGCTGCCATAACGGCGGGGGATACGATGTTTTCCGAGGCGATAAGTTCGATGTTGTCTCTCTGTCTTTTAAGTTCAAGAGCCATTGCATCGGCAATTTCTTTGTCATATTCCGAAACAAAACCTATAGTGTCGATAGCGTTACTGTACATTTTATACCTCTATATTTCCACTGAATAGTTGGGTGCTTCTTTGGTTATGGTAACATCATGCGGATGGCTTTCACGAAGACCCGCACCGGTAATTTTAATAAATGTGGTGTTTGTGCGCAACTCCGTCAGATTGTGGCAGCCGCAATATCCCATACCGGCACGAAGACCGCCCATAAGCTGATAGACGGTTTCCGAAAGCTCTCCTTTATACGGAACTCTTCCCTCAATTCCTTCGGGAACAAGTTTTTTGTTGTTGGCTTGGAAATATCTGTCTTTTGAGCCGTTGTTCATTGCTGAAATAGAGCCCATTCCTCGATAGGTCTTGAATTGACGACCCTGGAAGATTTCCGTTTCTCCCGGGCTTTCTTCACAGCCTGCAATAAGCGATCCGACCATAACGGCGGAAGCGCCCGCCGCAAGAGCTTTTACAATTTCACCCGAATATTTTATTCCGCCGTCGGCAATTACCGCTTTTCCGTACTTTGCAGCTTCATTTGCCGCATCATAGACTGCCGTTATTTGCGGAACACCTATACCTGCAACTATTCTTGTGGTACAGATTGAACCGGGACCAATACCGACCTTTACAACATCCGCACCCGCTTCAATAAGCGCTTTTGCACCCTCTGCAGTTGCAACATTTCCGCCGATGAGCGTTATATCGGGGAATTGAGTTTTAACCTTTGAAATTGCATTTAAAACATTTTTAGTATGTCCGTGAGCGGAATCAAGCCCTAAAATATCAACACCCGCCTCAACAAGTGCACAGGCTCTGTCCATAACATCGGCCGTTGCACCTATTGCCGCACCGCAAAGCAGTCTGCCTCTTGAATCTCTTGCGGAATTTGGGTACTGTGCGCTTTTTTCAATATCTTTAATAGTGATAAGTCCTTTTAAATAGCCGTTGTCTACAAGCGGAAGCTTTTCTATTTTGTGATGCATAAGAATTGTTTTCGCTTCATCAAGAGTGGTGCCGATTTTACCCGTCACAAGATTGTCACGAGTCATAACGCCTTCTATTTTTACCGAATAATCATCAATAAAGCGAATATCACGATTGGTTAAAATGCCCACAAGCCTTCCGTCTCCGTCACAAATGGGAACACCGGAAATTCTGTAATGGTGCATTAGGTTTGAGGCCTCTTCAACCGTGTTTTCAGGGTGAAGAAAAAACGGATTTACAATAACGCCGTTTTCAGAGCGTTTAACTCTGTCCACCTGTGATTTTTGTTCTTCAACAGACATATTTTTATGGATGATTCCCACACCGCCTTCTCTTGCAATAGCAATAGCCATTGCACCTTCGGTAACGGTATCCATAGCCGCAGTCAGCAGCGGAGCGTTTAAAGTTATTTTGTCTGAAAGCTTTACACTTATATCGACATCTGCTGGCAGAACATCCGATTCCGCCGGAACTAAAAGCACATCGTCAAAGGTAAGTCCCTCTTTTGAAAATCTGTTTTCCTGCATCATAACCTCCGTTTTTTATATACTGATTTATTATATCATAAAACATTAAATTTTGCAGAGCTTTTTATAAGCAGTTTTAATACATACTGGTTTTTTTATTAAAATATAATATAATGTGAATATGATAAAGTTTTCAGATAAAATAACAAAAATAAAGGGCGTGGGTGAAAAGAAAGCGGCACTCTTTAAGAAGCTGTCCGTTTTTACGGTAGAGGAACTTTTATGTTTTGCACCAAGAAGTTATATCGATATGAGCACCGCATTGTCTATTTCACAAGTAATGGAATATATTGATAAAAATGTGTGTGTGTCGGGAACGGTTCTTTTTACTCCGTTAAAAATGCCGTCAAAAAATCCTCATGCTAAAATTTATAAAACGGATATTTCAGATGAAACGGGAATTTTAAGTTTGCTGTTTTTTAATAATGTTTATATAGACAGGCTGCTTAAAGAGGGTGCACAATATATTTTTTACGGCAAGCTTACTCTTGATAAATTTGCAAGACCTCAGATGATTTCTCCTGAATTTGTCAAGCTTTCCGCAGATTTTAAGATTCGTCCGATATATCCGCAGACAGCCGGGCTCAGCAGCAGAGCCATTGAAAAAACTGTAGCACAGGCTCTTTCTGAAATTGTTGAAATACCTGATTTTCTGCCTGAAAAAATCAGAGTTGAAAACGGACTGTTTACATTGAAAGAGGCTGTTTTAAATTTGCATTTTCCTAAGTGTAAGGAATTTTCAGAAAGGGCGAGAAAACGCCTTGCTTTTGATGAAATTTTTATTTTGAGCACCGCTTTGTCTCTTCTTAGGACTGCGGGAGCCGAAAAAACTGAAAATGTGATAAAAAGAGATTTTACGAAGGATTTTGAAAAGAAACTTCCGTTCAGACTTACTTTTGCACAGAAAAGGGTTATTGATGAATGTGTTGCGGATATGAAGAGCGGCATTCAGATGTCAAGACTTGTGCAGGGCGATGTCGGAGCGGGCAAAACGGCGGTTGCCGCAGCTGTGGTTTATAATGCTTTTAAAAATGGAATGCAGAGCGTTTTTGCGGCTCCTACGGAAATTTTGGCGGAGCAGCATTTTGAAACTTTTAAGGAATTTTTTAAAGATGAAAATATTAAAATAGAGCTGCTTTGCGGAGGAACTAAAAAGGGCGAGAAGGAAAGAATAAAAAAGGAGTGTTCAGAGGGAATAACGGCACTTCTTATAGGCACTCATGCAGTAATGCAAAGTGATGTGGAATTCAAACGACTTGGACTTTGCATTACTGATGAGCAACACCGTTTCGGCGTTGAGCAGCGTGCTTCACTTTTTAAAAAAGGTAAAAATCCGAATGTTCTTGTTATGTCTGCAACTCCCATTCCGCGTTCGCTGGGATTGATTCTTTTCGGTGAGCTTTCAGTGTCGGTGATTGACGAGCTGCCGCCGGGGCGTAAAAAAATAAAAACCTATGCTGTTTCCAAATCTTATAGGGACAGAATTTATAGATGGATAAGAGGTTTTATTGAAAAAGGTTTTTCCGCATATGTGATAACGCCTCTTGTTGATGATGCTGAAAATGAGAGTGTTCTCACACCTGCCGTGCAGTTTAAAGAAAAACTGCAAAGAGATTATTTTCAGGATATTGAGGTGGGACTTCTTCACGGAAGAATGCCTCCTGAAGAAAAAGAAAGAGTCATGAGTGATTTCGGAGAAGGTAAAATTCGTCTTCTTGTTTCAACAACGGTTATCGAAGTGGGTGTCGATGTTAAAAGTGCCGTCGCAATGGTCATTGAAGATGCCGACCGTTTCGGACTTTCAACCCTTCATCAGCTTCGTGGAAGAATAGGTAGAAATGATGAGCAGTGTTACTGCGTGTTGGTTTCAGACAGTAAAAGTAAAACGGCAAGAGAAAGACTTGAAATTATGGAAAATACAGCGGACGGCTTTAAAATAGCCGATAAAGACCTTGAAATGAGAGGACCCGGAGATTTTCTCGGAGCAAGACAGCACGGACTTCCGGCTCTTGATTTTTCCGCAGCGATTTCTGATGTTAAAATACTTGAAACGGCAAGCGGTTCGGCAAAAAAACTTCTTGAGGAGGATGGCGGATTGAAAAAGCCTGAAAATTCGGAAATTCGCCGTCGTGCCTTGGAGCTTATAAAAAATGCACAGGGAACGATATCATAAAATAAAAAAATCATATCGTTTTTTGTCTGAAATTTTATGATATTAAAATTTAAAACAATAAAAAAGACAGTCGTGTGACTGTCCTTTTCTTTTATTTGCTTTCCGAATATTTTACCGCCGCTTCAATAAGGCCCTTGAATAAAGGTGCAGGTCTTGTCGGGCGTGATTTGAATTCGGGGTGTCCCTGTGTTGCAATGTACCACGGGTGATCCGATACCTCAACCATTTCAACAATGTGTTTATCAGGTGATACTCCGCAGATTTTCATTCCGTGTTGCTCAAGCTTATCTCTGTAGTCATTGTTCACTTCATAGCGATGGCGATGTCTTTCAGAAATATTCTGTGCGTTGTAGGTTTCATATGCCTTTGAATCGGGGTCAAGAACACAGGGATATGCACCGAGACGCATTGTGCCGCCAAGGTTTGTAACATTGCTCTGATCATGCATAAGGTAAATTACGGGTGCGCTTGTATCGGGATCTGTTTCAGTTGTGTTGGCATCTTTTAAGCCGAGTACGTTTCTTGCGTATTCAATAACCGCAATCTGAAGTCCGAGGCATATTCCGAGGTAGGGAACGCCGTTTGTTCTGGCATAGTTTGCGGCAATGATTTTACCCTCTATTCCTCTTGTGCCGAAACCGCCCGGAACTAAAATTCCGTCAGCACCGCCTAAAAGTTCTTTTACATTTTCAGCGGTTATGTTTTCACTGTCTATCCAATCTATTTCAACATTTGCACCGTTTGCAATGCCGCCGTGCTTAAGAGCTTCGTTTACTGAAAGGTAACTGTCCTGAAGTTCGATGTATTTTCCTACAAGTGAAATTTTAACCGTTTTATTAAGCGAAGCGACCTTTTTCAGCATTTCAAACCATTCCGTATGATCGGGTTCATCACATTTAAGATTTAAAAGTTTGATTACAACCTTGTCAAGTCCCTCATCCTCAAGATGCTTGGGAATTTCATAAAGTGACGGATAATTGAGGTTTGCAACTACCGATTCCTTAGGTACGGAGCAGAAAAGGGCGATTTTGCTTTTAATATCCTCATCAATCGGGTGAGCTGCACGCAGAACGATAATGTCGGGACGAATACCGAGACTTAAAAGTTCTTTTACACTGTGTTGTGTAGGTTTGGTTTTAAGTTCACCCGAGCATTCGATATATGGAACAAGAGTTACATGAATATGCACACAGTCGCCGGGTCTGTCCTGTGAAAACTGTCTGATAGCTTCGAGGAAGGGGAGTGATTCTATATCACCTACGGTTCCTCCCGTTTCAACAATTACAATATCCGTGTCGGGAGTGTCGTTTAGGGCGATTCTTCTTTTAATTTCATTTGTTATGTGAGGAATAATCTGTACGGTGTTGCCGCCATAAACACCCTTTCTTTCATTTGAAAGCACATTGAAATAAACCGAGCCCGATGTAACGGAACTGTTTTTGGAGAGAGATTCATCAATAAATCTCTCATAATGTCCTAAATCAAGGTCGGTTTCCGCACCGTCATCGGTAACAAAAACCTCACCGTGTTGAATGGGATTCATCGTTCCGGGGTCAACATTGAGATAGGGATCAAGTTTCATCACCTTGATTTTTAAACCCCTGTCCTTTAAAAGTCTTCCAAGAGAAGCGGCGGTAATGCCTTTGCCAAGACCTGAAACAACTCCACCCGTAACGAAAATGAATTTTGCAGCCATAAAACACCTCTGTAATATATTAAAAAAAACGCGACAGTACAACAAATCGCGTGTACGCAATATTATATAATAGAAAAAATCAAAAAACAAGGTAAAAAACAAAAAGAACTTCAAATTAATTTTACAAAGAGCTTTTATTAAATGTTTTTTGACTTATTTACAAAATTTTATTTTGAAATTTGAAAACAAAAAAACAGCAAACTTTTGGGTTTACTGTTTTTATAAATTGAAGAAATACTTTAGCAATTCGCTCTTATAAATCGGATTAAATTAAGATTTACAGCGAATCGTTATGTATAAGAATGCTCATGTATGCGCCTTTTTTGAAAAGTGATGTACTAACACCCCAGGCAATTGCCGAACATGCCAATTCGTCAGCGTATTTTGATTTGACGGTTCTGGAATCAAGAACAATGCCTTTTGGGTATAATTCGGCTGATAAATGCTGATGTAAGCTGTCTGCTGAACCTGTTTCAACCGCTTTTATTGAACGCAGAGGATTTGTATCCCACCATTCATCAGGTTTTGAAAAAGAACCGTCCGCTCTCATTTCACCTGAAGATAATTTTTGCGCACAGATTTCTCTGATTTTTTCTAAAGTTTCATCGTCAATTACACCGTCGGTAATTGAATAAGCGTAGTATGCACATGCTACGCCGTCATCATCAAGTTCTTTGATCAGGTAAAGATTTGAAACACCTCTATCCTTGAACTTTTTCCACTTGGCCGATACCTTTTTAAGACTTGCATCGGTATAAACCGATGAATTACCGTTCTCCAACGCTTGCTTAAGTTCTTCTAAATTAACCTCTTTCTTTTCCCAGTTGTCGATGAAATTGATTCTGAGATTACTCATTTGACATTTCCTCCTCACAGTCTTCTTGCCAACTGTTAAATGTATTATTATCGAATACGATTGTAGTATTAACATACGGTTCTACTTTAACTTCAGTATAAAAAGCACCTTTTTTGTTGTAATATGCTGAATTTTCCGGACGTGATTTTACATAAAATTTTACAGAATATTCCCCCGGTAGAAGTAAGATGGACGGTGTCAACATCTCTTCGGAGAATAGCGCTTTATACCATGTTTCACCGTCATCGCTAACCGTAACATCATAAAAATTGCCGTAACCGTTATCTATTCTGAGATAGACTTTGGATAATTCATTGTTGTTTTTCATACTTTTAATAAATTTAAAAGCTTTCTTACGCTTATATTGTTTATATGCCAAGCGACTTATACTTATATAGAACAGTATTGTCATTACAACAATTATTATCCAAGGTTTGTCGTGTATAAAATTTGAGATTTCCCTCACGCTGTTTTCCTTTTCACAATATGAATTTTAAAAACATTAAACATTATATTGTTTTTTTATTTGCTTTTTCCGCACATTGCTTTTATGTTTGCACCGTGATCAATAAAGATTTCTCTTGCAATTATTGTGGCGGTAAAGGCGAGATAACCGCCTATTGTTATATCCGACAGGAAGTGTGCTCCCACACGAAGTCTGGAAAAGCCTACTATAACAGTAAAGGCTATAGGTATGAAATATAGAAGAAAACGTTTATTTTTATCTTTTATTTCAAGTGCATTTCCTATGAGGATGAGCCCGAATGACATTCCTGCGGCACAGGTATGGCCCGACGGAAAGCTTTTACAGGCATCTGTCGTGCCATATATTGCCACTCTGTCGGCTTTTGGCATTTTAGGTGTTGTTTGATACCACTTTGCAAAGCGTGCAAAGCCGTATTCCGTAGTATCTTTATACAAATTCATAGCTCTGAAGCGCGGACGATTTGCTATTCTTTTTAAAATTTCAACCGAACCTTGAGCGAGAGCGGCAATGAATATTATTGAAACGCCTACCCAAAATAATTTTTTTAATTTTTGTTCCGAAAGTTTTCCCATTGCTGAAATCCAGAGCGATGCAATAAGACCTCCGATTGCAAAAAATGTGATTTTTACTATCGTACCCTCTCTAAATTCTGTATTTCCGATATGTTCACCCACATATTTTAAAGTGTCATAAAAACATATCCAAACAGCCATAATAGCTGCACAGTGTGTAAAAATTGC
The DNA here is from genome assembly GCA_052169395.1 of Candidatus Fimenecus sp. GTDB lineage: Bacteria > Bacillota > Clostridia > Oscillospirales > Acutalibacteraceae > Fimenecus. The sequence continues at coordinate 218,108 of JBQNCN010000002.1, forward strand.
CGTTATGTTTTTTAAAATATTGTTTTTGATGCGCAATCTTGCATTCCAATGGAAAATGATAAAGGCAAATGCAATCATTAAGAATATGGGAGCGGAACCGATAGTTTCAAATGTGGCACCGAAAAAATCATTTGTCAAATAAGTACCGTTGGCAAGCGTGTGTCTGGTAAGAAATTTATCTATGACAAGATCAAATTTTGTGGCGGTTCCCAAAAGCACGGCAAGGATAATAAAATAAAAAAGAAAACCGAGCCAAAGTCTTTTTTTACTTTTGTTCAAAGAAATCCTCCAAATAAATTCATGATATTTATAAAAATTCTATCAAAAACAATAAAGATATGCAAGATGCGTATTATAAACGAAAAAAATGATTTAAATAGAAACAATTATTAGAATGAACTTACAAAGTGGTTTATAGACAAACATAAGCTTATTGAGATACAATCCTAATAAGTCAAGAGGAGAGATTAAATGCCAATCAGAAATACAATTCAGCGGCGAACAGTTTTAGATACTGTAAAGGCGCTTGCAAACCATCCTACACCTGAAAATGTTTATGAGGAAATTCGCAGAAACGGCGGAACTCTAAGCAGAAGCACTGTTTACAGAAATCTTGAAGTACTGCAAAAAAACGGGCAGTTAAAAAAACTTGATCTTCCGAGCAGAAATACAAGATATGACGGCAACACAAGCAGACATAATCATATAGTATGCTCAGTTTGCGGAAGGGTAGGTGATGTACCGAACGTTTCAGAGGAAACGGCAAATAAAGTGCCGAGGGAGATAAACGGCTGGAATGTTTGTGAGCATTATTCAGTATTCTTCGGGCGGTGTCCCGATTGCAATAAAAAATATATTAATGAAAAGTGAGGAAAAAAATGGAACTTAAAGGTTCAAAGACGGAACAAAATCTTATGGCGGCTTTTGCAGGTGAATCACAGGCAAGAAATAAATATACATATTTTGCGTCAAAGGCTAAAAAGGACGGATATGTACAGATTTCAGAGCTTTTTACCGAAACGGCAAATAATGAAAAGGAGCATGCAAAACTTTGGTATAAGCTTTTAAATGGAGGAATTTCCGATACGGCGACAAATCTTAACGAGGCTGCTAACGGCGAAAACTATGAGTGGACCGAGATGTACCCGACCTTTGCAAAAGAGGCGAGAGAAGAGGGATTTGACGATATTGCCGAAAAATTTGAGCAGGTTGCTGCAATTGAAAAGGAACATGAGGAACGTTACAAAAAGCTTCTTGCAAATGTAACAGATAAAAAAGTTTTCTCAAAAGATGGAGATGCGATTTGGCAGTGTGCGAATTGCGGACATATTGTAGTGGGTAAAGAAGCACCGGAAGTTTGTCCTGTTTGCGCTCATCCGCAGGCATACTTTTTGATAAAGGCTGAGAACTATTAATATAATATAAAACTATAGGAGAATTAAAATGAAAAAGTGGAAATGTCTGGTGTGCGGTTATGTATACGAGGGAGAGGAACTTCCTGAAGATTTTGAATGCCCCATTTGCGGCGTCGGTGCAGACCAGTTTGAAGAAGTAGAGGAATAAAAAATAAAAAGAGCCTGAATATTCAGGCTCTTTTTATTTTTATGGATATATCATTCAGGTTATATTCTTTTCCATTTTACGCCGTCTTTAGTATCTTCAAGGATAATTCCTCTTGACTTCAATTCATCACGAATTTTATCCGCATTTTCAAAATCTTTGTTTTTCCTGTATTCGTTTCTTTTTTCCACAAGAGCGTCTATTTCTTTATCATCTTCCGTTTTTTCTGACGGATTGTCCGTTTTTTCCTCATAGACAATACCCAAAATTTCAGTAAGGGTATTGAAAAGTTCAAAGGCACGGGATATAAGTTCTTTATCATTTGTTTTTAAAATTTCCGTATTCACAAGGCGTACCAACTCAAAAATTGCGGTAAGCCCGTCGGCAGTATTTAAATCATCGTCCATAACCGAAATAAATTTTTCACGATGCGAATTTATTTTATCAAAAAGCTCGGCTTTATTTTCCGCTTTGCCGTTTGCCGTTTCAAGAGCGTTAAGCATTGCGTTTTTGCAATTGTGCAGCCTTTTAAGCGAGGCTATGCACTGTTCAATTATATTAAAAGAGTAGTTTACCGGCATTCGATAATGAGATGAAATCATAAGATAACGGATAGGCTCATAACCGTATTTTTCAGCGACATCACGAACGGTAAAGAAATTTCCGAGAGACTTTGACATTTTTACATTATCAACATTTATGTAGCCGTTGTGCATAAAATAGTTTGAAAAAGTACATCCGTTTGCACATTCGCTCTGTGCAATTTCATTTTCATGATGAGGGAAAATTAAATCCTGACCGCCTCCGTGAATATCAATGGTTTTACCGAGATATTTTTCAGCCATAACTGAACATTCAATATGCCAGCCGGGTCTCCCTTTACCCCACGGGCTTTCCCAGAAAGGTTCTCCCGGTTTTGCACCTTTCCAGAGTGCAAAATCCATAGGATCATTTTTAACTTCTTCCTTTGCAATTCTTGCACCAGCTTCAAGATCGTCAATGTTCTGATGTGAAAGCTTTCCGTATGATTTATCTGAACGGGGTTTGAAATAAACATCTCCGTTTTCCGCAGGATAGGCATTTCCGTTTGCAATGAGTTTTTCTATAAGCGCTATCATTCCGTCAATATTTTCTGTTGCTTTAGGCTGAACTGTTGCGGGAAGAGTGTTTAACCCTCTTGCGTCAATTTCAAATTCTTTTATGTATTTTTCTGAAACGGTTTTGTAATCGGAATTTTCCTCATTTGCACGTCTTATAATTTTATCGTCAATATCCGTAAAATTACTTACATATTTCACTTCATATCCGCGAAATTCCAGATATTTTCTAAATGTGTCAAAGACACAAAGCGGACGGGCATTGCCGATATGAATATAATTGTAGACGGTAGGACCGCATACATAAAGGCGTACCTTGCCTTTTTCAAGTTCTTTGAATTCTTCTTTTTTTCTTGTAAGCGTATTATAAATTTTCATTTTTATCCTCCTTATCACAGTCGCATAAATTGCAAATCAGTTTTCTCTGCTCATCGGATAAATCAGCCTCCGACAGCAGTTCACAAGCGGTTTTCAACTTTGTTTGCAGAAGTCTTACTTTTTCATCCATTGCAATAAGGTCGCTTGCAACGGGATCGGGAATATGAATTTGGTCAATGTTTTCAACTTTTTTACCGTTCTGTTTGACCACCCTTGCAGGAACGCCCACTGCCGTACTGTTTTCAGGAATATCTTTAAGTACCACGGCCCCCGCCGCAATATTTGCGTTATCTCCAACTTGAAAAGGGCCCAAAAGCTTTGCACCTGCACCGATAAGCACATTATTACCTATTGTAGGATGACGCTTTCCGCAGTCTTTTCCCGTTCCGCCAAGAGTAACGCCCTGATAAACCGTTACATCATTACCTATTTGTGCGGTTTCTCCAATGACGACTCCTGAGCCGTGATCGATAAAAAAACGTCTGCCTATTTCAGCCCCTGGATGAATTTCAATCCCCGTTTTTCTTACGGCTCGTTGGCTTATCGCTCTTGCAAAAAAACGAAAGCCGTGCTTCCAAAGAAAATGTGAGATTCTATAACTGCTCATTGCTTTGACACTTGGATATAAAAGCATTACTTCAAGCGCTGAAGGTGCTGCCGGATCCCGTTCTTTAACGGTTTTTATATCTTCTTTTAAATACTTAAACATATATCACCCTGATAAAAAATTAAAAGCCGCCTCCGCTTTTGCGAAGGCGGCTTTGCCGCTGTTCCACTTCGATTTATCACTCTTGCCCTTTAACGCGGGGAATTCGTACACGCATTACCGTGTCCACTCACGGACGCACTTTGCGCCTTGCCTCATACGCTTTTTCACCAAACAAGCGCTCTCTGAAAATCCGCGCGGCTTTTTCCGATCACAGTGTTTTTTTGTTTTGTTTTTGTGATTATACCATACAGAAAATGTAAAGGCAATCAATCCTTCAGTATAAATGCCATATACAAAGGAAGAGTTAAAACATTTCCCATTCAACCTATATTATAATCTTCCGGCTTTATAGCATTTTATTATAATTCCGACGCTTTCTATCCATTGAAGACTTCCCATATATTTTAAAGCACTTGACCCTTTTTATAATAGAATAAAAGAGTTTGCAACTTTTTAAAGCGGCTTTTTGATTTATTCCGTTATTTATTTTTAAAATCTATAAGCTTTGCGGCGTTTTTGATATATATTGCACCTGAGGCAACCGTAAAGCCTGCGCAAAGCCACATAAGAAGCTCTGAAAAGAACGGCATTTTGAAAAAGCCCCCTTCTGTAAGAGGTGTTCCGAATTTATTTTGATATATTCCGGCAAGAATTAAAATTGTAGTTGTAAAAACCATTTCCGCAACCGTCTTTACCTTGCCGAACATACTTGCCGGAATAACCGTACCCTTTGCCGCCGCCATTGTGCGAACGGATGATACGGTAAATTCTCTGAAAAGAATTATAATGACGGGCCAGATACCGCAAAAGCCTTCATAAAGCAGAAAGAGGAAGGCGGAGGTGGTAAGTATTTTATCTGCAATCGGGTCGGCAATTTTGCCGAAATTTGTCACAAGATTATATTTTCTTGCAATATAGCCGTCAGCAAAATCTGAAATGCAGCTTATTATATATATTGTACCGGCTATAAAAAATCGATGTTTGCCTCCGTAAAGTGCGGAAGCGAGAAATATAGGAGTTAAAATGATTCTCAAAGTTGTTATTTTATTCGGCAGATTCATAAGCCGCTCCTATTAAATCATAATCATTTGTGCCTATGATTTTCACTTTTACCATATCTCCGTTTTCAAGAGGCAAGGTACTTGTAAAATTCACAATGCCGTCAATTTCAGGTGCATCACGCCAAGTTCTGCCGATATATGTATCGGTGTAACCGTCGTAATTTTCAACAACCGTTTCAAGTATTTTACCTATGTTTTCTTCATTTTTTTGTGTGAAAATTCTGAACTGTATGTCCATTATATTTTCACCACGTTGTTTTTTTATATCATCCGCAATTTGATTATCCATATTTGCGGCAAGTGTACCCTCTTCTTTTGAGTAGGTAAAACAGCCAAGCCTGTCAAATTTTGATTTTTTCACAAATTCTGAAAGTTTCTCAAAATCCTCATCCGTTTCTCCGGGAAATCCCGTCATCAAAGTTGTTCTGAGAGTTGCATCGGGCAAAACATTCCTTATTTTTTCGCAAAGCGTCATGTTGATTTCAAGAGAACCCTGCCTTCTCATTGCTTTTAAAATTTTTGCACTTGCGTGTTGAAAAGGAATATCAAAATAATTAAGGAGCTTTTCATTTTCTGCAAAAACTCTTAAAAGCTCATCAGAAATTGTTTCCGGATAAATGTATAAAACTCTTATCCAACATAGTTTTTCAATTTTGCAAAGCTCTGATAAAAGCTCAGGCAGGCGTCTTTCACCGTATAAATCTTCTCCGTATCTTCCGGTATCCTGAGCAATTACTATAAGTTCTTTTGTACCCTCATCCGCAAGAAATTTTGCCTCATCTATGATTTCCTGAAATGGCTTTGAGCGAAAGCCTCCACGAATTTTAGGAATTGCACAGTAGGAACAGCCGTTGCTGCAGCCGTCGCTGATTTTGAGATATGAATACCAATGTGGAGTGGTAAGTATTCTGCCGCCTGATAGAGGTAAATCTTTTTTTGCTCCTTCAAAAAGCTTTGTTTTGTCAGAGGTTAAAATTTCATCAACAGCTTTTACAATATCTTTTTCAGCACCTAGCGTTATAATTCCGTCAACTTCGGGAAGTTCTTCTTTAATTTCATTGTGATATCGTTCTGAAAGACAACCAGTAACAATTATTTTTTTGATGACACCCTCTTTTTTCAGTTCTGCCATATCGAGAATGTTTTCAATCGCTTCTTTTTTTGCATCTTCAATAAAAGCACAGGTGTTAATGATAACGGCATCCGCACCGTCCACCGTTTCAGTAATTTCAAAGCCGTTTTCAGACAGCTTGTGAAGCATATGTTCCGAATCTACTCTGTTTTTTGAGCAGCCGAGCGAGATCATTCCGATTTTTTGCATTTTTTCACCGTCATATTTCTTCAGAAATTTTTCTTAGGGCATTTTTTATATCCTGATAAGAGTAGCCGAAACGCAGCAGCTTGTCAACCGTCTTTCGTACTTGCTCTTTGGAGGTTAAACTGTTTATATATCTGTTTTTTATAAGAGTTTTTATTCGTTCGGTTTCATTTTGTTCCGTTTTTCTCATTGCAAAGTCAATCACATCAGCAGAAAGCCCACGCTTGTAAAGCTCCGCACGTATGCGTCTTGCACCGTAGGGTTTTGAACGGTAAAGTGCTTCGGCAAGATCCTCAGCAAAGGCTTTGTCGTTTAAGAGATATGCATTCTCAAGCTCTTTTAAGGCATATTCAACTGCATCCTTTTTAAAATCTTTCAGAAGTTTTCTTTCAAGCTCCTTTTTTCCGTGTGCACGCCTTTCAATAAGAGAAACACCTTTTTTAAAAGCTCTTCTGAAGGTGAGTTCTTTTTCAAGATGCGGTTTTTCACTTTCAGAAATTTCATTTCGGCAAAACCAATCCGACGAGTACCAGAAGGTCTCGTCGGAAGTCATAAAATATTCATCGTCCAGAAAAATATGGATTTTTCCGTTACGACCTTTTTTATATGAAAGAGTTGTCATTCATCCATAAAGGCGTCAATAGAAGCTTTTGCCACGGCACTGTTTTCAACCGGTTTGTAGCTTACAGGATCATCAGCTTCGTCGATTTTTGTGATTTCATCTTCTGAAAAGCTTCCGCTTCCCTCAATAAGTTTTACACGAAGTTTTTCTTCAATCTCATTAGACAAAGTCTTGTTTGACTTCAACAAATCACGCACTTTTTCTCTGCCCTGACCGAGTCTTTCTCCATTATATGAGAACCATGAGCCGGATTTTTCAAGAATCTCATACTTTACACCCATATCTACAAGTTCACTTTCTTTTGAAATTCCTTCACCGTAGAGAATATCGAATTCAGCAGTTTTAAACGGCGGAGCAACTTTATTTTTAACGATTTTGCAGCGAGTTCTTGACCCTATCTGCACTCCTTTTGAGTCTTTGAGAGGTTCACCCTTTCTTACATCAACACGGATGGTCGCATAGAATTTAAGCGCAATACCGCCTGTTGTAACCTCTGGATTTCCATAAATTACGCCGATTTTCTGTCGAAGCTGATTTATAAAAATAACAAGAGTATTAGATTTTGAAATAACGCCGGCAAGCTTTCTGCACGCTTTTGACATAAGTCTTGCGTGTGTGCCGACAGAAGCCTCTACCATATTTCCTTCAATTTCACTTTTGGGAACGAGTGCGGCAACTGAATCTATAACAATTATTGAAATGGCGCCGGATCTTGCAAGAGCTTCGGCTATTTCCACCGCCTGCTCTCCGTCATCAGGTTGAGAAACAAGCAGTTCGTCAATGTTTACACCGAGTTTTGTAGCATATTCGGGATCAAGTGCATGTTCCGCATCTATAAATGCCGCAACGCCTTCCGCTTTTTGTGCCGCTGCCACCGCCTGAAGTGCAAGTGTGGTTTTACCCGAACTTTCAGGGCCGTATACTTCAACAATTCTGCCGCGTGGAAATCCGCCGACGCCGGTTGCAGCGTCAAGAGATATTGAACCCGTTGAAATTGTTTCGAGATCGAGCGCTCTGTTTTCGCCGAGGCGCATAATTGAGCCTTTGCCGTATTGCTTTTCTATTTGCTCTATTGCGGTAGTTAAAGCGGCTTTTTTATCGTCGCTTTTTGATAATTCCGTCTTTGATTTTGCAGTTTTTGCTTTTGCAGCCATTGACAGCCTCCAAATAAGTGAACATTTGTTCGATTACGAAGTTAATTATACTATATGAATTTTAAAATTGCAATACTTATATGTATTGCGTTATTCATTGTCGGTTTCCGAATTTAATTCTTTCATGTATCCGGCGGTTATTATACCGGAAGGCAATGCAATAATGGCAATTCCTAAAACTGCTGAAACCATAGTGACAAAACGTCCTATTGAGGTAACCGGATAAATATCTCCGAAAATAAATCTGTTATAGCCATAGGTGTAAAAGGATAAAACAAAAATGAAATCGACTTTTTTTCAACTTATAATCTGCCGTTAAAAATCGCAATAAATAATCCACAACAAAAATAATTAGTGCGATTTTATCAATTATATAAAAAAGATGTTTTCCATAGATAAAAATGAAAAAACGCCCTAAAGGGCGTGTTTTCTCCTTAATGAATCAGTCGGCGGCGCGCTGAACCTTGCCTGAGCGAAGGCACGCAGTGCATGCGTGTACAGATTTATGAGCTCCGTTCACGATGGCCTTAACCTTTTTTACATTAGGTTTATAGGTTTTATTTGATCTTCTGTGCGAATGAGAAATCTTGTTTCCGAAGGCAACTTCCTTTCCGCAAATTTCACACTTTGCCATATCTCGCACCTCCTTATAAAATTAGCTTATGTATCATAACAGATTAAATAATAAAAAGCAAGATGATTTTTTAAAAGCTGTAGTTCTTGGTGAAAGTTATTATAAAATTTTGAAATTGCAAGCTTTTATCTTACAACAAGCAGAGCTCCGCATACGATAAGAGCAACACCTATAATTTTAACCGGTGTGATTTTTTCTTTTAAAACAAGATATGAAACAATAAGCGTCCATACATAAGTGAGCGCGGTTAAAGGAAGCACCACTGAATACGCCATATATTTAAGAACTACAATATTCAAAACTGCAGCGCCGGCATAGATGAATCCGCCTATCCACAGATTGATGTTTTTTATCATATCAAAGAGTTTTCCGCCGCTTTGAGTGGCTTTTTTGAAAAATACCGAAGCGACAGTTCCCATGAAAGTCATAAAAAGAATTAAAATATAAATAAGAGGAGTTTTCATTTATTAACCTCTCTTTTTTTATTTTTTTTGTCATCGGAGCCGCCGCCTATAAATATAACTCCGACAATAATTACAAGAACGCCTATGATTTTCCATTTTGTAAGCGGTTCCGAAAGTACAGCCGCACCCAAAATAAGTGAGATGACGTAGTTCATACTCATAACGGGTTGAAGGACCGAAACCTCACCGAATTTGTAGGCGTAAAGCATAAAAAGTGCTCCCAGACCATAAAATCCGAAACCTATTACAGCCCATAAAAAGCCTTTGTTTGCAGAAATTTTCCAAAAAAGCTGACCGACACAGGCAAAAACAGAAGCGAAGAGCATTATAACAATGCCCTTGCCGTTTTTTTTGAGAGATTCAAGCATTATCTGTCTTCCTTCATAAGTCTTCTTTTTTCATTTTCAGAATAAAGAAGTCTAAATTCAAAATCGTGCTTGTTCTTACTTGCGATTGTTGACAGAATAAGTCCGCTGAAAAGTGAAAGTACGGCTGAAAGAGTTATTGTGCTGACGACGATAAGTGTGGGAATTTTGGGAACAAGGCCCGTTTTGCCGAAGGTTATCATAATAGGTATAAAGAAACAGAGCGAAATTATAAACAGCAATAAAGCGAGAAGTCCGAAAAACTCCATCGGTTTGTAGTTTTTAAAGAGTCTTGCAACTGTCATAAGCACCTTTGCGCCGTCGGAATAGGTGTTGAGCTTTGATTCAGAGCCTTCAGGGCGATTCCTAAAATCAATGACTACATTTTCAACATTCATATTTTTGTCGAGAGCGTGAATGGTCATTTCAGTTTCAATTTCAAATCCTTTTGAAACTATGGGAAAGGTTTTTACAAAGCGATATGAGAATGCACGGTAGCCCGTAAGAATATCTTTTACATTTCCTTTGAAAAGTCCGTTGATGAGGTTTCTCATAAGGCTGTTGCCGAAATTATGAAAAGGTCTTTTGTTTTCAGTGAAATAGGTGGAACTTAATCTGTCGCCAACTACCATATCGGCATTTTTTTCAAAAACCGGAGCAATAACCTGCCTTGCAAATTCTGCAGGATAGGTGTCGTCACCGTCTATCATAAGGTAGCATTCGGCATCTATATCCTGAAACATGGCACGCACCACATTACCTTTGCCCTGTTTGTATTCATGTCTTACAACCGCACCGTGCTGCCGTGCGATTTTATCGGTATCATCCTTTGAATTATTGTCATAAACATAAATTGTCGCTTCGGGAAGTGCCGCTTTCCAATCATCCACAACCTTGCCTATTGTCTGTGCTTCGTTATAGCACGGTATAAGCACTGCTATTTTATCCATTGTGTCCCCTTGTTAGTTAATATATTCTTATTCATTATAGCTTTTTATATCAATATAATCAATTATAAATGCGGACAGCTGTTTATTTTATACTTTGATTATACTCTTTATTTCCTCTAAAAATTGAATGAGCAAATTTGCTGTCGGCAAAATCAATTATTATCCATCCATATTTACCGGTATCTTTGTCGCTTATGGAGGAATTAAGTTTTTTTGCGTAAAAATAAGGATGTCCTACGGGTGCTGCACCTTTGGTGCTCAGAAAATTTATAAATAAGTTTCCGCTTAAAATATCGTTATCATTACATTTATTATTTAATTCTTCAAAGGCTTTGCGCTTATCGGAACATTTATATTCGTATTTGTCTTGAACAAAAAGTTTGTAATTTCCGTTGTCATTTATTTCAAAATTTAACGGTTCCGTTTTTGAACCCGATTGTTTTTCCCATATAAGCGGAATTCCCGATTTTTTACCCAAACCGGCATTGTCCTGATATCTTCTCATAAGCACGAGCTTTCCTCTGGAAGTGTTTAAATCGGGTATTGTGTCTGTGAGGAGCCATTTATCTTCGTTTTGAGAAATATAATTGTTAAGAAGTGTTTGAAATTGTGCGGCAGTTTCGTTTCCGTATTCCTGTTTTACTGCAAAGATAACGGTTTCAGAAGGGTGTTTTTCAAGAAAGTTATAGCAGTCTTTCAGTACATCGTCAAGAAAAAGGGTAGGACTCCAAGGCAAAGGACCTTTTTTACATTTTGTAAAGCCGTGCATAAGCATAAGTTTGTCGTTGTCCGCACCGAGCCTTATATCAAGATAACGAAATCCGCATTCGAGCTGTTCTTTTATGCTGAGCGCCTGACATTTTGAGAAAAACGCCAGTTGAACATATTCGGTTGCGCTGTCATGTGTACCCGGTATTTTTACAGCATTAAGAGGAGTTTTTCCGTCAATTTCAGACATCCAGTCCGAAGTGTTTTTGACAGGTGTTGTATCCACCTTTTCTAAAAACGGAATAATATATCCTGTTATAAATATTAAAATAAAAACAATCAATATGGATACAAAAGCTTTGAGTGCTTTTTTTGATTTTTTCATCTAAAATTCCTTGATATAAATAATATTTTTATAAATAATATTAACATTTGAAGAATAAAAGGTCAAATTTTAAATTGTCATAAGTTTTTCTATATAAGGTTTCATTGGCAATGAAATTTGCATGAAAGATTTACTTTTAAATTTAATATCCATATGGTGTTTTCGATTCTTTTTACCCGAAATAGCTGAAATTATTACAATTACAAGAAATCTGACAGTTGACAATAAAATAATAAAAATATAATATAATCTTATAAAAAGAAATATTTATCTGTAAAATTATTTTGACGAAATTATAAAGAAGATGATATTATGAATCAGAAAATGCTGAAAATTATGGGGTGGATAGCGACAGGTACTGCAATGTTTATGTATATATCTTATTTTCCTCAAATTATTAATAATATACATGGGCATAAAAGTGGTTTTTTGCAGCCTATGGTTGCGGCAATAAATTGTACTTTATGGGTTAGTTACGGTTTTTTTCAAAAGAAAAAAGATTGGCCTCTTGTAGCAGCTAATATACCGGGGGTAATATTTGGAACTATGGCAGCTGTTACCGCTTTATAGACAGAATTAAAAATATAATTTTATGGTTTTGTACCGTATAAGTAAGTTGACAATAAAAAGTGATTAAAGAAACGGTAAATCAAATAGGTTTACTGTTTTTTCTTTGCTGAAAGTAGAAACGGGATGTTTGATATTTTAAAGTTTTTATAAAGAATGTGTAAAAGCCAAAGGACCCGCTTTTACGGGTCCTTTGATTTAAGGAGTCTGTTATGAAAAAAATCTTCATTAGTGTTCTCTCGAACAATTCATAGTATAGCTCTGAAATATTTCCGTTATATATAAATCGTGTAAACAAATTGTGAATATCAATTATTTTGAAAATATGATAAAATCTTCAGTATGATTATAAATAAAGAAAAACAAAGAAGTATTATACGGAGTGTTTGTCTTTGTATTATTTTGACGGTACTTCCTATTTTGACAGAACTTGTTTTGTCCCGTGTTTTTTCGGTAAAATTCAGTGCGTTAAGAGCGGCTCTGTATTTTTTTATATCCATATTTATTTTTTTAGCGTTTCAGATTTTTCCGCTTTTTAAAATAAAATTATCCGATAAAAATCGTGTATCAACTGTTATTATTGTATTTACGTTGATTATTACAGTTTTAATATCTGTTATTCCAATGACCCTTAACCCTGTATGGAACGGAGAAATTCCGGATCACCGTGCGGAATATGAAGAGGCGGCGGCAGCCTATCTTGAGGGAAGACTTTATATTGAAACGGAGGAAATCCCTCAGGCTCTCAAGGATTTACCAAATCCCTATGATTATATAGCCAGAAAAAGAATCGGAATAGATGTTGAGCCTACGCTTTGGGACAGAGCTTACTATAAAGGACATCTTTATCTTTATTTCGGTGTGTTTCCCGTAATCACCGTCTTTATGCCGTATAAGGCGATTACAGGGAAGAATCTTACCACATGGAAAGCAACTGCAATTTTTACAACATTTTCCATAATCGGTATTTTTGCACTTTTTTATTTTATGGCAAAAAAGAATTTTAAAGATATGCGTCTTTCAACATATCTTTTTATTTCAGCGGCACTTTGTCTTTGTTCGTTCTGGTATCTTTCAATGTTTCCAGCACTTTATTGCACTGCAATTTCAGCAGGACTTGCTCTTGAGATATGGAGTATTTATTTTTTGTTCCGTGCAACTTATTCAGCGGCATCTTCAAAAAAAAATCTTCTTATATTTTTAGGCTCTCTCTGCGGTGCGCTTACATTCAGTGCAAGACCCACCGTTGCGCTTTCGTCACTTATATTTCTTCCGTTTTTTATTATTCTGATTTTTAAGGATTTAAAGAAACTGCCGATTTATAAAAGAAAAAAAGAGACTGTTTGCCGCTTTTTTTCAATTGCGTTTCCATATATTTCTGTTGCCGTATTGCTTATGCTCTATAATTTTGTTCGCTTTGAAAATCCGTTTGAATTCGGGCAGAGTTATCAACTTACAGTTGCGGACCAGCATGGGTATCTTTCGGGTAGCGGTATAAATATGGAAAATATTTTTAAAGGTTTCTTTACTCTTATTTTTGATTTCGGAAAGCATTTTGTTGAGGATTTTACAGGACGATTTCCGTTTATTTCCCGTGCCCCTGTATTTTCATTGTTTCCGATTTTATTTATAGGACTTTTTGCTTTACCGTTTTCTTTTTTTGAAGTTCAAAGGAAAAACCGTCTTGGATTTATATATTTTCCTTCAATCATTTCACCGTTTATAGTTTTTTTGAGCGATTGTATAGCTTCTCCAATACCTCTCATGCGCTATTCTGCGGACTTCACCTTTCTTTTTGCCGTTTCGGCATTTATAGGAATATTATTAATTTTGAATTATTTGAAGAAAAAAAACAAAAGGCTTTCAAATGCCTTTCAGATATTTTTATGTTTTTTGTCTGTTTTTGTTTTTATAATTGTATTTTTGCTTCAGTTTACAAAGGGGGATTCTTCTCTGGCTGATCTGTTTCCGAATGAAATGAATGAAATATCGGATTTTTTTATGTATAAATAAAAAACGAAGGGGTTTCCTTCGTTTTTTAAATTTTTTCTCCGGTTTCAGCATTGACAATGCTTTTAAAAAGGGCGGTATGTGTTCTGCTTATAAATTTATCTTCATGCATTGAACCGAAATACCACTTGTCGAATTTTATCTGTTCACTCATTTCATCAAAATATGAATTAAGCACCGTAATTTTAAGACTGTCATAATCACTCATCATAAGAAAGCCCTTTACTTTTGCAGGCGGCTCATGTGTAAATACATAGTCAACTTTGTAGCCGAATTTATCAAGATTTTCCGCACCCTCCGCAAGCTCATCCGAACGCGGCAGACTGTCTCTTGCATGTTCTGAATTTTCTTCTCTTATTTCAATATCCGGACTTTCTCCTCCGCCCATAACGAACGCCATTTTTCCACCGAGGTTATATATCTGACCTCTCATGAGGTGATAGAGATTACCATAAATTTTCTGCACCTTGCCGCCTTTCCATTCGCTTACGGAGTATCTTTCCATAAGACTGAAGTTTTCATGTGTGCCGTCAAGAAAACAGATGTTGTAGCGTCTGGATCCCAAATCTTTTAAAATTTTTTCCTCTTTTTTGCCGCCGTTCCAGATAAAACCGAAATCTCCAAGCACTATAAGGGTGTCGCCTTCGTGCAGAGCTTTAAGGCGTGATTTTGAAAGTCTTTCAATTTTACCGTGCGTATCGCCCGTTACATAAATCAAACCGAACTCCCGTTTATTGATATTATCTTTAGTGTTTGATATACTAAATAATATATTATTCCATTTATTTTTTCAAGGAGGCGCTATGAAAAAACGGCTTGCCTTTGTTTTATCATTTGTAATCTTTATTGTTTCATTTATTCCGTTAGGGTCCTTTGCCGCCTATGACAATTCTTTTGAGAGTGTCTGTAATATTCTCTATATGGAAAATCTTGATATGGGAACGGTAGTTTTTAATAAGAATGCCGAGCTTCGTACCGCTCCTGCAAGTCTTACTAAAATTATGACTGCGGTTGTGGTTATTGAAAAGGCTGAGGATCCGAATAAAATAATAACTGTTTCTCATAATGCAATGAACAGTATTTACGGAACAAATTCTTCTTCTGCCGGTCTTAAAGCTGAAGAGAAACTGAGCATAAAGGATCTTCTTGCGGCAATGATGATACAGTCTGCAAATGAGGCCGCTGAAGCACTTGCCGATTATTTCGGTGAAGGGAATATCCACAATTTTATTGATATGATGAATGAAAGGGCAAGGCAACTCGGACTTTCAGGAACACATTATGAAAATGCACACGGGCTTGATGTCGATGGGCATTACACAACGGCAAAGGATATTGCCGTGCTTACAAAGCATGCACTTACGCTTCCGCTTTTTAAGGAAATAGTTGAATCCGAGCATTATGCTTTGCCTGCAACAAACAAAAATCCTGCAAGAGAGCTTTCACATACAAACCTTTTGATGAATCCTAAATATCGTGCATATTATTATGAATATGCCAAGGGAATAAAAACGGGGACAACGGATAAGGCGGGTTTTTGCCTTGTTTCAAGAGCCGAAAGAGACGGATATAACTATCTTTGTGTTGCAATGCAGGGACCGCAAAAGGATATGACCGGTGACGGCTATGTTGACAATTCGGCATTTTTAACTGTGAAAAAAGCTTTTAAATGGGCGTTTTCACATTTGACTTATGCAGTGGTTGCATCAAAGAACGATATTGCAAAGGTAGTAAAGGTAAATTACGGCAAAAAGACCGACAGTGTATGTCTTGTTCCTAAAAATGATGTGAGTGCGCTTGTGCCTGAGGGTGTTGATTCTTCTCAGGTGAAAATTGTACCTAAGGATACCACAAAATCAGAGGTGAACGCTCCCGTAAAAAAAGGAGAGGTTTTAGGTTCGGCAGATGTTTATTATGCGGGAGAATCAGTTGCAACAGTAGAACTTGTAGCTTCCGACAGTGTCGGTTTTAAGCTCAGCTCATTTATATTTCAGAAAATTATAAAGTCAAAAATATTTCTTGCGGCAGCGGTATTGGCTTTGTTTTTTATAGTTTTAATTTTTATCATAAGAGCAAAAAATAAAAGAAAAAGAAGAAATAAAAAATATCGAAACGAAACGCCAAGAGTAATTAAAAGGATTAAGTAGGTGCAAAATGGAAGTATACGATATTTCAAGGAATATTGATGAAAATATTTATCCGGGAGATCCTGAAAGCAGAACTGTAAGAATAAAGTCGATATCCGATGGGGATGATTGTAATCTTTCTGCGGTTTATATGGGTGCACATAACGGAACTCACCTTGACGCACCTTTGCATTTTATTGACGATGGAATGAGTGTAGATGAAATTTCACTTGAAAATCTTATAGGACCGTGTACCGTTATAAATATGTCGCCCGGGTTTATAACCGGAGAGGTCGTTGAAAAAAACTTTCCTAAAGTTGATAGAATTCTGATACACGGTAAGGGTAAGGCGTTCCTTCATAAAACAGGAGCGGAAATACTTGTTGATAACGGAGTTTTGCTTGTCGGCACCGATGCAAACAGCATTGAACCTTCCGAGGCAGAGGGTGCGGCGCATAATACACTTTTGGAAAACGGTGTTCCGATCCTTGAGAATATTGATTTGACCGACATTCCCTCAGGAGAATATTTTCTTTTTGCGGTACCGATTAAAATTAAAGATTGTGAGGCGGCGCCCGTAAGGGCCGTGCTGATTAAAGGGCCTATAAGTTTTCAGGAAAAAATAGATTTTGATAATATATAGAAGATAATAAAGGAGTGCAATATGGCGGATATAAACTTTGACTTTATAAAAAAAATGAAGGCGGATGCGGAGTTTTATGCTCCGCCGACCGATACAAAAAAGAAAACGATTATTTCGTTGATTCTGACCGTAGTTATCGGTGCGGTGCAGTTTTATGCGATGGTACCCGCACTTAATTTTAAATCCTCCGAATTTTATATGTTTATTTTTTCTATGCTTGTCGCCTTTATCGTCATAAACATCGTATTATCAAAGATATTTACGGCACCCGAATATCTGCCCTATATAAAAAAGAACGGTAAAGTCGCCGCAATTATAGCAGGCGTTTTAGCGATTGTTATCGCTGTCGGCGGTCTAAGCGGAGCTGCACTTTTCAGAGCAAAATCTTATTCAAAGCTTATGCCTGTAAAGGATGGAGATTTTAAGGCGGATGTTTCAGAAATTGATTTTTCGTCCGTGCCCACTCTTGATGCAAATTCGGCAAAAAAAATAGCGGAGCGAACCCTTGGAGATTTATCCGACTATGTTTCACAGTTTGAAGTTTCAGATTCTGCTACGCAAATAAATTTGAATAAGGTTCCCACAAGAGTTTTCCCGCTGAAATATGGTGATTTCTTTAAATGGATGCGGAATACAAAAAATGGAATTCCGGCTTATATAAGCGTTGATACAACCACACAGGAGGGAAAAATAGAACGCCTTGAGAGCGGTATAAAATATTCTCCGGCAGAGCTTTTCAATAGAAATCTGATAAGATATTTGCGTTTCAGGCATCCCACGCTTATGTTCGGCACTCCAAACTTTGAGGTAAATGAAGAAAAAACTCCTTATTATATAGTTCCCGTACTTGATAAAACCATAGGACTCTTCGGCGGTAGAGATTCCGTTGGCGCCGTGGTTCTGAATGCACAGACAGGTGAAGAAAGTCTTATTTATACAACTGAAAGAGGCAAAAAGCTTTTAAAGACGGACAAGAGCGTAAACGATAAGGATTTTCTCTGGATTGACAAGGTATATGAAAGTTCGCTTTTAACAGAACAATACAATTATTTCGGCAAGCTCAACGGCGGTTTCTGGAACAGTATTATAGGACAGAAGAATGTAAGTGTAACCTCACAGGGCTATAATTATCTTGCTCTTAATGATGATGTTTATATGTATACGGGTGTTACCTCCATAAGTTCTGACCAGTCTATTATTGGATTTGTGCTTATCAATCAGCGCACCAAAGAGGCTAAATTCTATCGCATTTCAGGCGCTCTTGAAAGTCAGGCGATGACCTCCGCACAGGGTGCCGTTCAGCAGTACAGTTATAACGCAACTTTTCCTCTTCTTCTTAATATTTCAGGTGAACCGACTTATTTTGTGGCCCTTAAGGACAGCTCTGAACTTGTGAAAATGTATGCTATGGTAAATGTTAAGCAAAGCACTGTTGTAGGGTTCGGTACAAGCCTTACGGAATGTACCGAAAAATATGCTTCCGAGCTTAAAAAGAACGGTATCTCAGTCGATATAAATGTTAATAAGTTGGGTGCGGAAAACGACCCGACAAAACAGGGTAGTGAAAAGCAAACGGAAGTTCTTACTGTTTCAGGTAAAGTAGTGGAAATCCGCTCCGCAAGCCTTGCGGGTGACACCTATTATTTTGTAAAACTTGAGGGACAGGATAAGTTCTTTAAACTTAAAGCATCGGAAAATGAAAAAGCTGTGCTTATGAATACAGGTGAAAATATAAGCGTAACCTTATCCAAAACAGAAAGCGATAAAACAATTATAGATGGAAAACTTAATTAAAAAATAGAATAAAGTATAAATGTACGGAGTTTCTCCGTACATTTATTTTGAAATAATATATTAAAATATTTATTCGGATTTTGTATGTTGTTCGTTCTTTAAAGTTCTTTTTCTTGACAAAAACATGAGCCTCGTTTATAATTTATTTCATTATATAAGTAAGGAGGGAAGCAAAGTGAGCAGTGAAATCAAATTGAGAGACGGCGAGTCCTTGGACAATGCGTTAAGACGATTCAAAAGAGAAACTTCCCGCGCAGGAATAATTTCAGAAGTTCGCAAAAGAGAACACTATGAAAAGCCTTCGGTAAAGCGTAAGAAAAAATCTGAAGCAGCCCGTAAGAGAAAGTTTAAATAATGTCGGAAGGCGGGTTTTCCCGCCTTCTTCATTTTAGGAGCAATATAAAATAAAATTTATACTGTTATTATTTTAGAAGTTAAAGTTATTGAAAATCATTTAAAGGTCAAGTTTATAAATTTGACGGAAAAATCTTTGCGTATTGATTTGTAAAAACGGCAAACGGATTGTATATAAGTTTTTTAATATTGTTAAGACAGAAGATTGTTTTATAGATATCAATGTAAAAGGAGGAGCCGTATCTCAAAATGTTTGAGGAAAAATACGGCTACGGTATTATGAAAATAAGTGAATTAAAAGCTCAAATCGCAAAAAGCGATAAAATTGACGGAGCTTTAATAGTAAGTTATGAAAACAGAAGATATTTTACGGAGTTTCCGTCGTCTTCGGGCTTTGTGCTGGTTTCTGCCAACAGGGCGGTTTTTATAACGGATTCAAGGTATTTTGAGGCTGCAGAGAAAAAGTCAAAAGCGGACGAAACCGTTTTGCAGACTAAAATTGATGAGCAGATTAAAGAGTTCTTTTCCGCTGAAAATGTAAAAACTGTTGGTATTGAAGCGTCAAGGCTTACAGTTCGGGATCTTTCACACTATGAAAATGCTCTTAACGGAGTGTGCGAAGTTGATTTTTCAGATGAACTTGATGTTATCGTCAAGTCTCTTCGTGATGTAAAGACTGAAAGCGAGATTGAAAAAATAACAAGAGCACAGAGGATTGCCGAAGAAGGATTTGATCATGTTTTAGGCTTTATCGCACCCGGCAAAACTGAAAAGGAAATTCAGCTTGAGCTTGATTTTTATATGCTTTCTCACGGAGCTGAGGCACTTTCATTTGAAACTATCTGCGCAAGCGGTGCCAATTCTTCGGTTCCTCACGCGGTTCCGTCCGAAAAAAAGGTTGAATACGGCGACTTTATCGTTATCGACTTCGGCGCTCTCTATGAGGGTTATCACAGCGATATGACAAGAACCGTTGCGGTCGGTGCCTGCTCCGATGAAATGAAAACCGTATACAACACCGTTTTAAAGGCGCAGAATGCGGGGATTGCCGCCGTAAGACCTGGAATGACAGGTAAAGAGATTGATAAAATTTCAAGAGATATTATAGCCGAGGCGGGCTATGGAAAATATTTCGGTCATTCGCTTGGACACGGTGTCGGAGTTGAAATTCACGAAACTCCCGTGCTTGCGCCGTCCGCTGAAAATGTTCTGGAAAAGGGCAATGTCGTAACCGTTGAGCCGGGAATTTATATTCCGGGTAAATTCGGTGTAAGAATAGAAGACTTTGTCTATATTACCGAGGACGGCTGCGTAAATATAACAAAGGCGAATAAAGAGCTTACGATAATTTAAGCTTAAAAATTAAAACTGCAAGGCTTTGCCTTGCAGTTTTTTATTCGGCTTTTTCAAAATTAGGTTTGTGGCGTAAAAGATGAATAACGGCGCTCACCATATAGATAAAAACCACGACTGCATATAATTGGTGGAATAAAGCGAAGCTGTGCAGATACCATTGCCGATATAAATGTGACATAAATAAGCTCCTTTTATAATAATTGCATTTAAGCAACTATATTATAACATTCAAACTTTAAAATTTAACATATTAAACAAAAAAACAAGTTATTTTAAATATTTTAATGAAATTTATAAATAAATAATATACTGATGTATAAAAATAAGCTGCACACACTGAAAAATCAATGTATACAGCTTTTTATGTTAAGATTTTACTTTATCGCTTTAATTCCGTCGGCAAGGCGCTGCTCCGAAAGCATTCCGACGGTATGAGATACGACTTTGCCGTTTTTATCGATGAAATATGTCGTCGGAAGCGACGAAACATTATATGCCCTGAAGGCAAGCCCTCTTTTATCCGTAAGCACGGGGAAGGTATAGCCGCCGTTTTCAAGAAAGCTTTTTACTGAACTTTCAGAGTCGTTATAAGAGGCGTTTACCATTATAAATTGTACATCGGGATTTTCTTTAAACGCTTTTTGAAAATGAGGCATTTCAGCCTTGCACGGCGGACACCAGCTTGCCCAGAAGTTCAGCACAATCGGCTTTCCGAAAAACTCCGAAAGCGAAACCTCCTTGCCGTTCATATCGGTAATTTTAAAGTCGGGTGCTTTTTCATCTGTGCTGTTTTTTGATTGCGAGCTTGTGGAACTTGTTCTGCTTTGCGTTGTCGATTTTTCAGAGGTGTATTTTTTGCTTAAATTTTTATACAGAAATCCTGCACCGATGAAAAGTGTGATTATCAGAATAATCCCTATAATACTTAAAGTATTCTTTTTCATTTTTTTCTCCTATGACAAAAGGCTCATAAGTTTATTCAGCAGTCCGCTCATCATCAGTAAGCCTATCAGCACAAGCAAACCGCCGCTTATTATATTTATTATTTTGTAATTTTTTTTGATGAAGTTAAATGTGCTTTTAAGTTTGTCGATTAAAACGGCACTTAAAACAAAGGGGACTCCAAGCCCCAAGGAATATGCCATAAGCATAATTATCCCTGTAACAACCTTTCCCTGCTGTGAGGCAAGCGCAAGTGCCGAACCTAAAAATGCACCCACACAGGGAGTCCAGCCTATCGAAAATATCATACCGAAAAGCATTGATGAGAAAAAACCGAGATTGTTTTTATCAACGGATTTGTTTATTCCTTTAAAAATGTTAAGCTTGAAAACACCGAGGAAGTTCAACCCGAAAAAAATAACAATAAGACCCGTTAAAATATTCATGAAAAGCCTGTATTTTTGTAAAAAGCTGCCGAGAGATCCCGCAAGTGCGCCGAGGGCGACAAAAACAATTGTAAAACCCAACACAAAGCCGAGAGAATTTTTCAGAGTCTTTTTTGTTGAGCGTTCTGTTCCGCCTGCAAAATATGATACATAAACAGGCAGCATAGGCAAAAGGCAGGGCGAAATAAAGGTGATAAGCCCTTCTAAAAATGCGATAAAATACTGCATTAAACCAGATCCCCTTTATATGCGTAAATTCCGCCTATGTCAACCGTATGGATAAATCCGTAATGCCGAAGCATATTTACAGCCGCCGCACTTCTGGAGCCGCTTGCGCAATATACAAAAACAGGAGTGTCCTTGTCGGGAATTTTTGAATTTGCCGATGATATTTCATCAAGCGGAATATTTACACTGCCCTTGATGTGTCCGCTGTGGTATTCTTCAGGCGTGCGAACATCTAAAAGCACAGAGCCTGGAGTTTCTGAAAATTCCAAAAGTCCCTTGTTTATATTTTTTCCGAATAATCCAAAAAACATTTTACTTCCTTTTCAATTGACTTATTCGCAATAACATTTTATAGTTAAAGCATATTCTTTTCAATAATTTTATCATTAAAAAATTAAAAGGATTTTAACAATGTTTGAAGCAATTTATAAAGACCTTTTTCCGTTCTGGAATGACCTTTCCGTTGAAGATAAGAAGTTTCTTTGCGAAAATTCCTATAAGGTGGAGTATGAAAGCGGTAGTAATCTTCACAGTGGTATGGAGTGTAGCGGCGTTATCATTGTGAATTCGGGTTGCCTGCGACTTTATATAATGTCGGATGAGGGCAGGGATATAACGCTTTATCGACTAAGAGACGGCGACATGTGTATGCTTTCAGCCTCCTGTGTGCTTCAGTCCATAACTTTTGATGTTTTTGTAGATGCTGAGGAAAAAAGTGAATGCTATGTGATAAGCGGACCTGCTTTTGCAAAACTTTCTGAAAGAAATCTTTATGTGAAAAATTTTGCACTTGAAACTGCTGTAAGTCGTTTTTCTGATGTAATGTGGGTAATGCAGCAAATTCTATTTATGAGTATGGATAAGCGCCTTGCAATATTTCTTTATGACGAAAGTAATCGCACAGGTTCCGATATGATTTCACTTACACACGAGCAGATAGCTAAATATATAGGATCCGCAAGAGAAGTTGTTTCAAGAATGCTTAAATATTTTTCAAAAGATGGTCTTGTGGAGGTTTCACGAAAGGGTGTTAAAATCCTTGATAAAAAACGCCTTTATTCCTTAGCCTTTTAACATTTCAACAATGCTTTCCTTGGGGCGAAAGCCTACGGCTTTGTCGGCAAGCTTTCCGTCTTTTAAAACGGCAAGCATGGGAATGCTTGAAACCCCGAATGCCTGAGCAAGCGCGGGTTCTTCATCAACATTAACCTTGCCTATGAGAAACTGGGGATTTTCTTCGGCAATCTCTTCAACAAGAGGCGACACCATGCGGCACGGACCGCACCAATCAGCGTAAAAGTCCAAAAGAACGGGCTTTGCGCTGTTTTTTATTTCTTCAAAATTGTTTTGAGTTACTTTTAATACTGACATAATATCAACTTCCTTTGTTTTGTTGTAAATATAGTATAACTTTTTAAAATATCTTTTTCAGTGATTAAATCACAAAAAAGAAGGTTAATTTTGATTTTTTAATTTGTGAATATTTAATTGATTTTTTATTTGTTTTAAATAATTAATAAAATAAAAAAATGTGTTTTGATAATGTACAATAGCATGTTCTATTATAGTTGAAATAGTTTATGATATGTAATATACTTATTTTACAGATAGATGACAGATAAATGTTGTTTAATTAATAATGATTTTGGGGTGAGTTTATGAAAAAGAATGGCATTATAGGCGTTTTAGCAGGTGTATTTCTTGTAATTGGAATTATTGTTACAGTATTTACCGTAATGAAAAAGAATGTAAAGCAACCCTATGTAAAAGATAAAACAGGTAAAAATATCCTTATGGAAAAAAGTGAAACTGAAACAACGATGAAAAATATTTCTGAAAAGTCCACGAATGAAAAAGCGTTAGGGAATTTGCCGAATAATGTAAAATTTCAGCTTACTTATAAAGATCCTGAAAGTGTTGATCCGGGGAATTTTAACACAAGAATTTATATTAAACTTGGAAATAATGTTATGACTACATTTTCAGATAAATATACAAGCATTAAACATGAATTTGGCAGTAAGTATGATTATTATAAATATATTGGGAATGGTGAATACGAATATTATCATATATTTCCAAATCATGAGGATGAAAATGGTTGGGTACAGCACAGTAATACTATTAAAAATAATGGACTTCCGGGAAATTGGCTTTTTTATGCAAATCCAACCGAAAAGTTTGAAGAGGGCGAGGTTGTTAATATAAAAGGTGTTGGAAATGTCAAAACAAAAAAGTTTAAAACAGAAAAAGGCGAATATTATTATTCGGAAAATTTAGGTATAAATGTTAAATCTGTTGGTACAACTGGTAGAGTATATACTATTGATTCGTTTGAAACAAATGTATCCGAATTTTTCATAGCACCTCCGGCATAAGATTAAAGAAATATAAATTATGAAAGTTTTAGTTGTAATTTCTTAGTTATTTTTGCTACGGTATAATATTGGTGCATGAACCCGCACCAATCAGCGTAAAAGTCCAAAATAACGGGCTTTGCGCTGTTTTTTATTTCTTAAAAATTGTTTTGAGTTACTTTTAATACTGACATAATATCAACTTCCTTTATTTTGTTGTAAACATAGTATAACTTTTAAAAAATCTTTTTCAGTGATTAAATCACAGAGAAAAAGATTTTTTGATTTTAGGGATAATTATACTTAGTAATTTATTGACAAAATGAAATTCAGGCTATATGATTAAATCAAATATTATTCGGGAGATTTTTATGAAAAAAATTGATGATTTTACAAGGAAATATAAGCTTTCAAAAACTTTACGTTTTAAGCTTATTCCAATTGGCAAAACAGAAGAAAATTTTAATTTGAATAACTTATTGCAGATTGATGAAGAAAGAAGTAAAAGCTATGCTAAAGTAAAGAGTATTATGGATGAATATCACAGGGAGCATATAGAAAAAACTTTAAGTGGAATTAAAGAATTAAATATAACTGAATACGCTACAATTTACAGCAAAAGTAAATTGGATGAGTCTGATAAAAAAATTTTGAAGGTTTATGAGAAAGAATTAAGAAAGGAGATAAAAAACTATTTTAATACACAGGACACTGAAGATACTTGTAAAATAAATATGGTAAATAAATTATTGCCTGAATATTTAGAAAAAAATAATCGTAGAGAGGAATTAGAATGTGTAAAAGAGTTTAAAAATTTTACAACCTATTTCAGTAATTTTTATAAAGTAAGGGAAGGGATTTATAAAAATGACGGAAAAAGCAATGAAATATGCTATCGTTGCATAAATGATAACTTACCGAAATTTCTTGATAATATTAAAATTTTTGAAAAGTATAATCTGAAGGATAGATTGGAAGATGATATTAAGGAGATAAACAGTAATTTCAGTGAAATTTATTGCGTTAAGATAGAAGAATTGTTTTCTGACGAATATTTTGTTAAGATTCTTTCACAAACAGGGATAGACAGATATAATAGTTTTATAGGCGGATATTCAAATTCCGATGGATTAAAAATAAAAGGATTGAATGAATATATAAATTTATATAATCAACAGATTGCAAAAACGGATAAATCTAAGCGTATTCCTAAACTAAAACTGTTGTTCAAACAAATTTTAAGTGATCGGGAAACCTTGTCTTTTGTTCCCGAAACATTTGATTCGTATGAAGCGGTTGTTGAAGCAATAGATACTTTTTTTGAAAAAACTGAAGAGAAGTTGTCCTTTATTGATATAATAAAAAAAATAGAAGAGCTTTTTGTTGGAATAAATGAAGATGAATTCGATAAAATATTTGTCTCAAATAAGAATGATGATATGAGCACCTTTTCAAATATTGCTTTTGGCAGATGGAATTATATAAGTGATTCTTGGTTTGATGACTATGATGAAAAGCATAAAAATAAATCAAAACAAAAAAATTATGATGAAAATAAAGAAAAGGCTTTGAAAAAAATCAAGGCTTTAAGTCTTGATGATATAGAAAAAATAACCGGTAAAAAAGAAAATGGTTTGCATCTTATTTCTACATTGCAAGAGAAATTTGAAAAAAATATAAATGATATAGAAAATTATTATATTAAATATCAGCAGGAATCAAAAAATAATAGTAAATGCTTATCGAAAAACAATGAACTTGATTTGGCAATAAAGAATGTGTTGGATTCTGTGAAAAAATTGGAGCATTTTCTTAAACTTTTTGATTGTTCCGAGTTGGGGATGGAAAAAGAGGGAACTTTCTATGGAAAATTTTTGCCGCTTTATTATCGTGTTTGTGAAATAGATAAGCTTTATAATAAGGTTAGAAATTATCTTACAAAAAAACATTTCAGTACAGATAAAATAAAAGTTAATTTTAATAACTATCAATTGTTAAACGGTTGGTCTGAAAGTAAAGAAAAAAATTGTTTATCAATTCTGCTTAAAAAAGATGATAATTATTATCTTGCCGTATTTGACAAGAAACAGATATCTGGAAAAGAATATAATAAATTTATCGAAAAAGCCTTAGATGTTGAAAAAGATGATATCAACTATAAAAAGATGGTTTACAATTATATTCCCACACCTGTAAAAATGTTGCCAAAAGTCTTTTTTCCCAAAAAAAACAAGTCCCAATTTTCTATTTCTAAAGAAATAGAAAAAATAAAAGAAGAAAAAAGTTTTAAAAATAACCAAAAAGATCTTGTAAAGATTATAGATTTTTATAGAGAACAAATTTCAAATTATGAAGATTGGAAGATATTTAATTTTAAATTTAAAGCGACAGAAAACTATGATAATATAAATGAATTTTATAAAGATTTTGTCAATCAAAGCTATAGGATTTCATTTGTAGATGTTTCAAAAAAAGTTATTGACAGCTATGTGGAAAACGGAAAACTGTATTTGTTTCAACTTTATAATAAGGATTTTTCAAAATATAGCAAAGGAAAGCCCAATTTACATACAATGTATTTTAAAATGCTTTTTGACAAAGAAAATCTTGATGATGTCGTTTTTAAATTGAACGGCAATGGTGAGATTTTTTATAGGAAAAAAAGCATAAAAGAAGAGGATATTATTAAACATCCTAAAAATCTGCCGATAAAAAATAAAAATATGCATACAATTAAAGAAGAAAGCATATTTGATTATGATTTAATAAAAGACAAAAGGTATACAAAAAATCAATTTACGCTACATGTGCCGATAACCTTAAACTATAAAGAGCCGAGCAGATTTGAAATAAATAATGAGCTGCGCAAAGCTATTAAAGAAAGTGAGAATAACAATATAATAGGAATAGACAGAGGTGAAAGAAATTTAATATATGTTTGCGTTATAAATGAAAAAGGAGAAATACAATATCAGAAATCACTTAATGAAATTACAAATGAATATAAAAGTGAGAAATATATAACAGATTATCATGAGCTTTTGAACAAAAAAGAAAAGGAAATTCAAAAAGCGCAAAGGGACTGGAAAACGATAGAAAATATCAAAGAGCTTAAGGAGGGCTATATAAGTCAGGTTGTTCACAAAATTTGTGAGCTTGTAAAAGAGTATGATGCGATTATAGTTATGGAAAACTTAAATCAAGGCTTTAAAAACAGTCGTGCAAAAGTTAAAAAATCTGTATATCAAAAATTTGAAAAAATGCTTATTGACAAGCTTAATTTTTTAGCTGATAAAAGTATAGAACCTTCTGAAGCGGGAGGACTTTTGAATGCATATCAGCTTACAAATTCGTTTAAAAGCTTTGAAAAAATGCGAATGCAAAACGGATTTATATTTTATATCCCTGCTTGGCTTACAAGTAAGATAGATCCTACAACGGGATTTGTAAATCTTTTTGATACTCGCTTTAAAAATATTGTAGCCTCACAAGAATTTTTCAAGCTGTTTGATGATATCAGATATAATAAAAAAGAAAATTATTTTGAGTTTGAGTTTGATTATAGTAAGTTTCCAAAGGGTTCAACATCTTATAAGAAAAAATGGACGGTATGTTCAAACGGAGAGAGAATTGAAAGTTTTAGAGATGATACTTTAAATAATAAGTTTAATACACGCAGGGTTATTTTAACTGACGAGTTTTTAAAGTTGTTCAAAGAATATGATATTTTATTAGATGAAAATCTTAAGGAGCAAATTGCAAACAAGAATAGCAAGCGATTTTTCAAGGATTTTTTAAGGCTTTTCCGTTTATTACTTCAAATGCGAAACAGTGAAATCAGTTCGGATGTTGATTATATTATTTCACCGGTTAAAAATGATGACGGGGTGTTTTATTACAGTGAGGCTTATAAAGATTCGGATAATTCTATATTACCTAAGGATGCTGATGCGAACGGTGCATATAATATAGCAAGAAAAGGATTATGGGTCATTGAACAAATAAAAAAATGTGAAAACGATAATGATTTAGCAAACATAAAATTGGAAATTCCTAATAAGGAGTGGCTTGAATTTGCACAAAGAAAATGAGCGAACATACTATTCAGATAGCATATCTTAATGATTTTATATTTTGTCCCGTTTCAATATATTTTCATTCGCTTGATTATGAAACGGAGAAGCTGACATATCAAAGCTCCTGCCAAATTAACGGCACTGCAGTACACAGCGCCGTTGATGAAGCTCGCTATTCTGATGAAAAAAATATTTTGCAGGGGATTACCGTATATTCTGAAAAATATAACTTGTTTGGTAAAATTGATGTTTTTAATGTTAAAACAGGACAATTAAAAGAAAGGAAGAAAAAAATAAAGACGATTTATGACGGTTATATCTTTCAATTATATGCACAATATTTTGCACTTTCAGAAATGGGATACAATGTAAAAACATTATCATTATATAGTTTTGATGATAATAAAACTTATGATATAGCATTGCCATTGTATGATAGTGAGATGCTTGAAAAGTTTAATGCGGTTATAAATGATATGAATGATTTTAATTGTGAAAAATTTGTTCAGAAAAATTCATATAAATGTAAACGGTGTATTTATGAGCCGCTTTGTTGCTATTCGTTAAATTCGGAGGTGGAAAATGCTAACGAGTCCTGATTTTAACAAAAAACAAATTGCTTTTGTGTTTTTTTCTGAAGGCGAGAAGCTTTCTTTTAATAATGATAATATTGTTGTTAAGACAAAAGACGGAAAAATAAAATTTCAATGCACTTGTTATAGAATCTTTATAATTTATATAGTGGGACATTGCAGTTTAACATCTGTTGTTTTACAAAAAGCTAAAAAGTTTAATTTTTTTATTGCGCTTATGACAAATAATTATAGGCTGTATTCTGTTATTGGTACTGAAAAGAATGGGAATACTATGCTTAAAAGAAAACAATATGAATATTTTGGTTTGGATATTGCAAAGCATATAACAATAAATAAAATGAGAAATCAGCAAAATGTTCTTAAGAGGGTCCGCAATAAAAATGAATCTATTAAGGATGCAATAAAAAAGATAGATGAATATATTTTAAAGATTTGTGAAACTGAAACTTTAAATGAAATAATGGCATATGAGGGACTTTCATCAAAAATATATTTTAAAAATCATTTTAATAATATTTTGTGGACAGGAAGGAAGCCGAGATTAAAACACGATTATATAAATTCAGCTCTTGATATAGGATATTCAATATTATTTACATTTATAGAAACTGTTTTAGAAAGCTATGGATTTGATACTTTTTGCGGAGTTATGCACACACAGTTTTATATGCGGAAATCTCTTGTCTGCGATATTATTGAGCCTTTCAGAGTAATAGTCGACGAGCAGATAAAAAAATCGATAAATTTAAATCAGTTTAAGCAGGAAGACTTTATACTTTTAAATAATCAATATAAGATTAAATGGGAAAAATCCGCATATTATGCGTCTGTTTTAATGACTCCTATATTAAATTATAAAACTGATATATTTAATTATATACAACAATATTACCGTTCTTTTATGAAAGGGTTGCCTATTTCAAATTATCCTGTATTTAAAGAGGGGGTATAGTATGGTTTTGATAAGTTATGACATTTCAGATGATAAAAAGCGTGCAAAATTTAATAAATATATAAGAAAATTCGGTCATATGTTGCAATATTCCGTTTATGAAATCGAAAATAGCGATAGGATTTTAAATAATATTATTTCTGATATAAATAATAAATTTATTAAATACTTTGATGACAGCGACAGTGTATATATATTTAAATTGAGCAAGTTTTGTCAAACTGTTAAATTTGGATATGCAAAACATGAGGATGATGCCCTGCTTATAGTTAAATAGTTGCAAACCGAAGTGTTAATATGGTATTATTTATTTTGAAAAGGGATTATTATTCAAAACTTCATCACTTTTTTATAATTATGATGTTTTTTATTTAATAAAAAATATAAAAAATAATGATATAAGGGAATAATACTCCCTTTCAATTTCTACTATTGTAGATGCAAAATGTTAAAAGGGGCTTGAGGGAAGAATAATACTCCCTTTCAATTTCTACTATTGTAGATTCACAGCAATATACATAATCTTCAAGGAATAATACTCCCTTTCAATTTCTACTATTGTAGATAATCAACAACCTCATCTTTATTTATAAGAATAATACTCCCTTTCAATTTCTACTATTGTAGATATCAGAATGAGTACACAATACTTGTTGAAGAATAATACTCCCTTTCAATTTCTACTATTGTAGATACTAAAATTCAAAAGAACGTGATAGTGGAATAATACTCCCTTTCAATTTCTACTATTGTAGATATTTAAAAAACAGAGAGGTAAAAAAATGAATAATACTCCCTTTCAATTTCTACTATTGTAGATATTAGCTCTCTAATCGCAAACTTACTGAATAATACTCCCTTTCAATTTCTACTATTGTAGATATATTACTAGCTTTATATTCAACATTTGGAATAATACTCCCTTTCAATTTCTACTATTGTAGATAAATAAAGAATCTAAGAGATTTATCAAAGGAATAATACTCCCTTTCAATTTCTACTATTGTAGATCTAAGTCAGAACCGATAGTATTCATAGAATAATACTCCCTTTCAATTTCTACTATTGTAGATCTGTGGAGACATCTTGCGGAGCTTATCGAATAATACTCCCTTTCAATTTCTACTATTGTAGATCTTTAACTATGGGTATGTTTGATTAAAAAGAATAATACTCCCTTTCAATTTCTACTATTGTAGATAGGAATTAAGCGTGTCAGACAAATATAGAATAATACTCCCTTTTAATTTCTACTATTGTAGATTATTCCTCAAACAATACAATACGGTTTGAATAATACTCCCTTTTAATTTATACTATTGTAGATTAAAGTGTAGGATATTTGTTATAGTTATAAAAGAACAACTCTATTTAAGTTTAATCTCTTTCTTTAAACTTTGTTAAAATAAAAAAGACCACTGAAGTGGTCTTTTTTATTTTTGTATCAGCTTTTTTAACCTTATTTTATTTCTTCACTTTCTCGATCATAAAATCATAGGAGAAAAATGTGTTCGGATTAAGCGAATAAGGATCTCTTACCATAGCTTCACCGGGTAAATCTCCTCCAACGCCCATTTCTGCAAGATCTATATTGAAATATATGGTATCTTCACGCTTTAAAAGGTGTGTGTGTGTTGCTCTGTCAAGAGCGTTTTCAGTATAGTTTTTAGCTTGGAACTGGAGCGGAGTTTTTGACGGAGCTGTAAACCTCAAGCCTATGCCCGAATCATCTGTAAGTTCTACAAAGCGGATATCCGTTCTGTTTCCATTACCTTGCGGACGCATATATTCTTCCTCAAGCTCTGAAACTTTAGCGGTGTGAAGTGCGATTTTCCCGCCTGTCTTTCTGTCACAGTATGTTTCGTGTGGACCTCTACCATACCATTTTACATTGTTAAGAGCTTTTGGCAGTGCCATTTTAATGCCGAAGCGAAGTAATTTTTGCATTTTTGGAGTGCCTTCAAGATGTATGTTTATACTGCCGTCGGGATAAATCACATATCTTGACTTAACTTTTTCAAATGAAAGTACTTGCCATGAAACATTTATGATTATTTCTCCGTTTTCTCCCTCTGTTGCATTTTCAACCTTACCTTGAGCTGTGTCTGTTGCAGCACGCCATACATAGTAGGGAGAAATATCCGTAAGAAAAGGCATGAAGTTAAGTTTTGCAAAATCATTGTCAACGAGTGCACGGAAGAAATCGGGCTCTATCGGCTTTGACAGGTATTCCTTTTTGTCATAGCAAAGTGAATTTATTGCACCGTCTATGATTTTAACACTGAATCCGTTTCCTGAAATATTTACGGTTGTGCCTATTCTTACAAAATCAAGTTTGTCATTTTTCTTAGGTGTTTCTATTTCCGGCATAGCTTTAAGTATGAATTGGTCAAAACTTATTTCATACCCCTTTTCACAGTAAGCGGTTTTGCTTTTTGTACAATATGAAAGGGTTAAAATTCCTTCACCGTTGAAATTGTCGCTTTTGTAAGGGATTTCAAGTTGTTTTGTACCACCCGGTGCCGTTTTTATATCCTTTATTTCTCCTTTTTCAATTACCGTACCGTTATCTGTTATGCTCCATTTTAATGTGAGTTCCGAAAGATCGGTGAAGACTTTTTTGTTTTTGATTTCAAAAAGTTTTTTTTCTTTGTCAATAAGCGTTGTCTTTATCTCGGAATACACCTGTTTTACTTCATATGACGACGGGTGAAGATGTCTGTCGGCGGCAATTATGCCGTTTGCGCAAAAGTATGCGTTGGATCCTGTCGGAGCGGTGATGTTGGGGAGTGAAAGTTTCTTTTTAGGTTCAAAACGTTCAAAATCGGTACCGTAAAGCCAGCGGTCACCGTTTGGACTTTTATATCTTAAAGTCTGATCTACAAAGTCCCAGATATATCCGCCGCAAAGGTTTTCGTATTTTTCAAAAGCGTCCATGTATTCTTGGAAATTACCAAGTGAATTTTCCATTGCGTGTGCATATTCACAGAATATTACAGGCTTTGTGTATTTTTCTTTTGGAATGGGTTTGTTGTCGGCAGCAAGAGAGTTTAAAAAGTTGTCATATGCTGTTATTGTGAGAGGTTCACGTTTTCCGAGTTTTTCAACAACTTCGGGAAGCGGATACATTCTTGAAATAACATCACTTGTTTCAAGATCAAAATCGCCTTCATAGTGAAATTGTCGTGTATCATCAAGTGCAAGTGCGGCATTTTTCATGTTTTTAAAGTTTTCGCCGTCACCCGCTTCATTCCCGAGAGACCACATAAATACACAGGCGTGATTTCTGTCACGCAAAACCATCCTTTCCATCTTGTCCACGCACATTTTTGTCCAGAGGGGATTTGACCCGGGCACACCCTTTCTTCTTACTCCGTGGCTTTCAAGGTCGTTTTCATCCATAACATAAAAGCCGAGTTCGTCTGCGAGCTCATAAAGCCTTTCATCATCAGGGTAATGGCTTGTACGGATTGAATTTATGTTGAGACGCTTCATAATGTGGAGGTCTTCCGCATAACGATGTTCGGGTACCGCCCATCCTTTGTCGGGATCGAAGTCGTGTCGATTTACGCCTCTTATCATAATCGGTTTTCCGTTGAAGAGGATTTTTTCTCCTTTTATTTCAACTTGTTTAAAACCGAAACGAATGCATTTATAATAGGTTTCATTTTCTATTACAAGTTTTAAAAGAAGTTTATAGAGGTTGGGAGTTTCAGCGGACCATTTAAGAGGTTTTTTTATAAGCTTTTCAAATTGAACTTTTCCGCCATCGGTTGAAATATTTGCCTCTTTTTTACCAAGAGGGATTTCTTTTCCGTCTTTTTCTATAAAAGCTGAAATAACAGGTTGCATAGCCTTTTCACAAGAATTTTTTATTGAAACTTCAAGTTTGGCATTAAAATCTTCGTAATTTTCAGTTTCAGTTTTTATAAAAAAATCACGAATACAACACTTGGGTTCCGCATAAATGTAAACATCGCGATAAAGTCCACAGAACAGCCACATATCCTGATCTTCAAGATACTGTGCATCTGAATAGCGGTAGTTTTTAACTGCTAAAAGATTTTCACCTTCAGTAAGATATTCTGTTATATCAAATTCATGCGGAAGCATTGAACCTTTTGAAAATCCGACATAGTATCCGTTTACATAAACTTCTATTGCGGATTTTGCCGCACCGAAGGTAATAAAAACCTCTTTGCCTTTAAAATTTTCCGGGACGGTGAATTTTGTTCTGTAAAAACCTATCTCTTGCATTGAATAATCAATTTTAGGAATTTCGCTTTTTTTCATTGAAACGGCTCTGGGAAAAGTGGAAGCATAGTAGTAAGGTGAACTTCCCGTATGTTCTGTCTGCCAGACGGACGGTACATTTATAAAGCGCCACTTTTCATCGTTATAACCTTTTTGATAGAAAAATTCAGGATAATTTTCTATACCCCGTTGCCAATAAAACTTCCACTTGCCGTTAAGGCTTTTTTTATAAGGAGAGTTTCCTTTTTCAAGGGCTTTTTCTTTGGTATCAAATATAAAAGCGTTTACATGCCCCGGTTCTTTGCCCCTGCCGACAACTTTTGGATTTTCCCAATCAAATTTTATTTTGGTATCACTCATTGTTATCCTCGTTTATACAATTTGTAATATGGAATAAATATTAATTTATAAAAGATATCCTCAGACTGTTAGATAAAGCTAATATTTACTGTTGACAAGTTTTACAAATACTGATATAATTACAAGCTATTATAATGGCTTAATAACGCCAAAAGCTTTAATTCCCATTTTACAAGCTGATTTTAACACAAAAAAATATCTTCATCAAGCTGTAAGCGATTATTTGCCTTTAGTAAATATATAAATAAAGAAACGGAGAGTGGATGTTAATGGTGAATGTCAAGCCGGTCAAAGTCGGAAAAAACACGCGCCTGAGCTTTTCGAGGATAAATGAGGTTATGCAGATGCCTAATCTTATTGAAGTCCAGAAGAACTCCTATCGTTGGTTTCTTGACAAAGGTCTGAAGGAGGTTTTCCGTGATATCGGAGATGTATCCGACTATACGGGAACACTTACATTACGCTTTGTCGATTACCGTCTTAAAGATGAGCCGAAGTATTCTATTAATGAATGCAAAAGAAGAGGAGCTACCTATGCCATTCCGCTGATGGTAACTGCAAGGCTTTTCAATAAGGAAACGCAGGAATTAAAGGAAAGTGAAATATTTTTGGGAGATTTCCCGAAGATGACGGAGTCGGGAACTTTTGTTATCAATGGTGCAGAAAGGGTTATTATTTCACAACTTGTAAGATCTCCCTCCGTTTATTTCGATATGACACATGACAAAACCGGTAAGGAACTTTATACGGCACAGGTTATTCCTAACCGAGGTGCATGGCTTGAATATGAAACAGACCCTTCCGATTTATGCTATGTAAGAATAGATAAAACAAGAAAAATTTACATCACCACTTTTATAAAAGCGCTTGGTGCGTTGACTGATGAGTTTATGCTTAATCAGAATTCTGATCTTATCGACTTTTTCGGTTTTGATCAGAGGATTAAGGAAACCGCCGATAAGGATCAGACAAAAAATTCCGAGGAAGCGATTCTTGAGGTTTATAAGCGTTTAAGACCGGGAGAACCTCCTGCACTTGACAGTGCAAGAGATCAGCTCACATCTCTTCTTTTTGATGCAAGACATTATGATTTATCTCCTGTTGGAAGGTATAAATACAATATAAAGCTTTCAATGGCTGCAAGACTTGAAGGTAGGACTCTTTCCGAAAATGAACCCGTAGTGTCTCAATATACGGGTGAAGTTATTTGTGACGGTGGAAGTTTTATTGATGCCGCACTTGCCAAAAAGATTGAAAGTGAAGGCGTACAGAGAGTTGTGCTTTCAGTTGAGGGCGAGGATGTAGTTGTATTCTCAAACGGTATGGTTGACATTCATGATCACATAAAGTCATATAAGGTCAGCGAGGAAGAGCTTGAAGAGGCGGGAATCGTTGAGAAAGTAAGAGCAAAAATTCTATTTGAAATTCTTGATGAAAAACCTGCAAATAAAAAAGAGTTGCTTGAAGTACTTTCAGACAGATGTGATGAGTTAATTCCGAAACATGTAATCATTGACGATATTCTTGCATCTGTAAACTACCTTAACAATGTTGCGATGGGCGTCGGCACAACCGATGATATAGATCATCTTGGCAACAGAAGAATAAGACGTGTGGGCGAGCTTCTTCAAAATCAAATGAGGATAGGTTTTGCAAGAATGGAAAGAGTTATCCGTGAAAGAATGTCTCTTCAAATTCAGGAACCCGACAAGGTAACCCCGGCGGGTCTTATCAATATTCGTCCTGTAACCGCCGCAATAAGAGAATTTTTCGGTTCATCTCCGCTTTCTCAGTTTATGGATCAGACAAACCCTCTTTCAGAACTTACACATAAAAGAAGACTTTCCGCATTGGGACCAGGCGGACTTTCAAGAGATAGAGCGGGTTTTGAGGTTCGAGATGTTCATTATAGCCATTATGGCAGAATGTGTCCGATAGAAACACCTGAAGGACCCAATATCGGTCTTATCTCATATCTTGCCACTTTTTCACAGATAAATAAATACGGCTTTATTGAAGCACCGTTCAGACCTATCGATAAAAAGACGGGTGTTGTTAAAAATACGGTTGAATATATGACGGCGGATGTCGAGGACGACTTTTATGTGGTTCAGGCAAATGAACCGCTGGATGAAAAAGGAAGATTTTTACATAAAAAAGTAAACGCCAGATTCCGTGATCAGTTTGTTGAAATTGATGCAAGCGAAGCGGACTATATGGATGTTTCACCTAAAATGGTTGTTTCCGTTGCAACCGGTATGATTCCGTTCCTTGAGCACGATGACGCCAACAGAGCTTTGATGGGTTCAAACATGCAGAAGCAGGCGGTTCCGCTTCTTACAACGGAGTCTCCGATTGTAGCAACGGGAATGGAGTATAAGGCGGCGGTAGATTCCGGTGCCGTGCTTGTTGCGGAAAATGCCGGTAAGGTTTCAAAGGTTGATGCAAGCTGTATTGAAATCACAAGAAATGACGGTAAGGTCGATTCTTATGAATTGACAAAGTTCCTGAGATCGAATCAGGGCACATGTGTAAATCAGCATCCTATTGTAAAGCTTAAGCAGAAGGTTAAAGCGGGTGAGGTTATTGCCGACGGTCCTGCTACAAAAGACGGTGAAATTTCTCTTGGAAAGAACGCCCTTATAGGGTTTATGACTTGGGAAGGTTATAACTATGAGGACGCTGTTCTTATTTCTGAAAATCTTGTCAAGAATGATACCTATACTTCCATTCATATTGAAGAATATGAGTGCGAGGCAAGGGAAACAAAGCTTGGCAATGAAAATATGACAAATGATATTCCCAATGTCGGTGAAGAAGCTCTTCAACATCTTGATGAAGACGGTGTTGTTAGAGTCGGTACCGAGGTGCATTCAGGCGATATTCTTGTCGGTAAAGTAACACCTAAAGGTGAAACCGAACTTGATGCTGAAGAAAAGTTGCTTCATGCAATTTTCTCAGACAAGGCAAAGGATGTCCGTGATACTTCTCTTCGTGTACCTCACGGTTCTTATGGCATTGTGGTTGCAACCGAAACGTTTACAAGAAAGAATTCAGACGAGCTTTCACCCGGTGTTGAGAAAAAGGTTTGCTGCTATATTGCTCAAAAACGTAAAATTATGGTTGGAGATAAAATGTCGGGAAGACATGGAAACAAGGGTGTTGTTTCAAGAATTCTTCCTGCGGAGGATATGCCGTTTCTTGAAGACGGAACTCCGCTTGATATCCTTCTCAATCCTTTGGGTGTTCCTTCCCGTATGAATCTCGGTCAGGTACTTGAAGTACATCTGGGTTTTGCAATGAGAAAACTGGGACAGAAGATAATGACTCCTGTTTTTGACGGTGCAGAGGAAAAAGATATTGCGGAGGCACTTACTGAAGCGGGTTATCGTACCGACGGAAAGACGATATTAACGGACGGAAGAACGGGTGAAAAATTTGAAAACCCGATAACTGTTGGAGTTATGTACTTCTTAAAGCTGCACCATCTTGTTGATGATAAAATTCACGCAAGATCTACGGGTCCCTATTCTCTTGTTACACAACAGCCGCTTGGAGGTAAGGCTCAGTTCGGAGGACAGCGTTTCGGAGAAATGGAAGTTTGGGCACTTGAGGCATACGGTGCAGCATATACACTTCAGGAAATTCTTACAGTTAAGTCGGATGATGTTGTTGGAAGAGTTTCAGCATATGAAGCGATTACAGGTGGCAGAAATATACCTAAACCTTATGTTCCTGAGAGCTTTAAGGTACTTGTAAAGGAACTTCAGTCTTTGGCACTTGATATAAGAGTACTTGACGATGACGGTTATGAGGTTGAACTTAAACAAAATCTTGATGACGGCAATATTCCGGACTATCGTGAAACGGAGCAGGAGATAGGTCCTGTTGTGAATGACGCTTCCGAAAGCGACGGTTATATCGGTGCTGATGATGAAACTGCGGAGACCGATATAAAAGAACTTTAATAAGCGTTTAGCTTTTATTTACAGTAATAAAGGAAGGTATGTAAATGGAAAATGTTCAGGAAACCCCTAACTTTGACCTTATAAAAATCGGTCTTGCAAACACTAAAAGAATACATGAACTTTCTTTTGGCGAAGTCACTAAGCCCGAAACAATAAATTACCGTACGCTTAAGCCTGAACCGGACGGACTTTTTTGTGAAAAGATTTTTGGACCCACAAAAGACTATGAGTGTCATTGCGGAAAATATAAAAAGATTAGATATAAAGGTAAGATTTGTGAAAAGTGCGGCGTTGAAGTAACAAAATCAAAGGTACGCCGTGACAGAATGGGGCACATTGATTTGGTAGCTCCTGTTTCTCATATTTGGTATTTTAAGGGCACTCCTTCAAGAATTGCTCTTATGCTTGATGTATCGCCTAAAGATTTGGAACATGTTCTTTATTTTTCAGAGTATATAGTAATTGAGCCGGGTGATACCGAACTTGAGAAAAAGCAAATTTTATCAGAACTTGAATATGAGCAGATGAGAGAACTTTATGAAGATGCTTTTGATGCACAAATGGGCGCTGAGGCTATCGAAAAGCTTCTTTCAGAGCTTGATCCTGCAGTTCTTGTTGAAGAAATAAGAGCTGAAATAGAGGAACTTGCGCCGTCATCTCAAAAGCGCCAGAAGCTTATCAAAAGACTTGATGTTGCGGAGGCGTTCAAGCAGTCGGGACAAAGACCTGAAAATATGATTTTAAATGTTGTACCTGTAATTCCGCCCGAACTTCGTCCCATGGTACAACTTGATGGAGGACGTTTTGCGACCTCAGACTTAAATGATCTTTACAGAAGAGTTATTAACAGAAATAATCGTCTTAAAAAGCTTCTTGAGCAGGGTGCTCCCGACATTATCGTAAGAAATGAAAAGAGAATGCTTCAGGAAGCGGTGGATTCTCTTATTGAAAACGGTAAGCACGGCAGAGTAGTTACGGGTCCGTCAAACAGACCGCTTAAATCGCTTTCGGATATGCTTAAGGGTAAACAGGGACGTTTCAGACAGAACCTTTTGGGTAAGCGTGTTGACTATTCAGGGCGTTCTGTTATTGTTGTAGGACCCGAACTTAAAATGCATCAGTGCGGGCTTCCGCAGGAAATGGCTTTGGAACTTTTCAAGCCGTTTGTAATGAAAAGACTTATGCAACAGGGTATAGCGATAAATAGTCGTGCTGCAAGAAAAATGGTTGAAAAAGGACACGATCCGAGAGTTTGGGATGCACTTGAAATTGAAATTAAGGATCATCCCGTACTTCTTAACCGTGCTCCCACTCTTCACAGACTTTCAATTCAGGCTTATGAGCCTATTTTGGTTCCGGGAAAAGCTATTAAGCTTCATCCGCTTTCATGTACGGCTTTTAACGCCGACTTTGACGGTGACCAAATGGCTGTTCATGTTCCGCTTTCAATTGAAGCGCAGGCGGAAGCAAGGCTTCTTATGCTTGGTGCGAACAACCTTTTAAAACCGGCTGACGGTGAACCTGTAACCGTTCCTACACAGGATATGATTTTGGGTTCATACTATCTTACCGTCGAGGATGATACTGTTTCAGATGTTGTAAAATTTAAAAATCTTCGTGAATTTGATGATAACGATGATGAAGTTAAATATAATCTCAACGCTTTTCTTGTTGATGAAAACGGTGAGCGCATAATAGACTTTTACGGTGAAGACATTTCCTTTGAAAAGACTTTTGTGGTTCATGGAGGAAAGGCGGAAATTCCGGTATTCTTTACATTCCCGATACCAAGAGAGCTTGCAGGTGAAAAGGTATATATTGAATGTGTAGCGACTACGGTTGAAAAGGGCTTTGACGACAACGGAAATGAAATAGAAGAAACGATAACTGTATATGACGAAAAACATGAAACCTTTATTCCTATGCCGAAAATTTATTCGTCGGTTGATGAGGCGATTGAAGCATATCAGCTCAAGTTCATAGGACTTCATGAACAGATAAGAGTTCGCATAAAAAAGACGATGGATGACGGTGCGGAAATTTCTGCAATTATTCCAACGACTGTCGGTAGAGTTATTTTTAATGAGCCGATTCCTCAGGATTTAGGCTTTGTCGATAGAAAGAAAAAGGAAAACAAATTTAGACTTGAGGTGGAATTCCTTGTAGGCAAGAGTGGTCTCAGCAAACTCATAAATGCCTGCATTAAGGCACATGGCATTAACCGTACAACAATTATGCTTGATGCAATTAAAGCACAAGGATATAAATACTCCACCGTTTCTGGTATGACATTCTCAGTTGCTGATGCAAAAATTCCGGATTATAAATGGATGGAAATCGACCTTGCTTCTCAAAAGGTGGATTCAATAAATACCCAGTATATGATGGGTCTTTTCTCAAAGCAGGAGCGTTCAAAACATGTAATTGAAACATGGGAGGAATGTACCGAACGTGTTTCCAGCGGTATAAAGGACTCTTTAGGAAAGGATAACCCGATTTTTGTTATGATTGATTCGGGTGCAAGAGGTAATGCCTCTCAGCTTCGTCAGTTTGCCGGTATGCGTGGACTTATTGCAAATACAGCGGGTGAAACGATTGAAGTTCCGATAAGAGCCAACTACCGTGAAGGTCTTAATGTTATGGAATACTTCATCTCATCGCGTGGTGCAAGAAAAGGTCTTGCAGATACGGCGATTAGGACATCTGACTCGGGTTATCTTACAAGAAGACTGGTTGATGTTTCACAGGAACTTATAGTAAATGAAGATGATTGCCATTGCTGTGATGGACTTGAAGTTTCTGACATTAAGAATGATGACGGAATGGTAGAGCCGCTTTCTGAAAGACTCATAGGAAGATTCTTGCTAGATGACTTTAAGGATGAAGACGGAAAGCTTATTCATAGCAAAGATGAAATGATTTCCGATGAAAAGGCGAAGGTAATTGCGGACCTTGTAAATGCAAGAGAGGACATAAAGGACAGAACAATTAAAATTCGTTCTCTTCTTACTTGTGAAAGTGAGCACGGTGTTTGTGCGAAGTGTTACGGCAAAAACCTTGCAAGAGCCGTAAGGGTTAATGTCGGCGAAAGTGTCGGTGTTATTGCGGCGCAGTCGATAGGTGAACCGGGTACGCAACTTACAATGAGAAACTTCCATACGGGAGGTGCGTTGGGTTCTGCAGATATTACTCAGGGTCTTCCTCGTGTTGAAGAGCTTTTTGAAGCAAGAAAACCGAAGGTTTACGCCATTCTTACAGAAATCCCGGGTTATGTAACAATAACAAGGGGTAAGCGTGGAGAAATGATGACTGTTACCGATGAGGAAAGCGGAGAGATAAAGAAATATCAGATTCCGTACGGCTTTAACAAGCGTGAAAAATTCAAGAACATTCCTATAGGAATGGAGGATGAAACAAACGAACTTCCGGATGAGCTTGTTTATGTTGAAAAGGGTGAGGCTCTTACAGAGGGTGCTCCCGATCCGAAAGATGTTTTGAGAATTTTAGGACTCCATGCCGTTCAGAACTATATAATTGACGAGGTACAGAAGACCTATCGTGGACAGGGCGTTGATATTAACGACAAGCATATTGAGGTTATTGTCCGTCAGATGATGAGAAAGGTTGTTGTTGAAAGTGCAGGCTCAACCGAGCTTGTTGAGGGCGCAACTATGAATAAGACCGATGTTGACGCCGAAAACGCAAGAGTGGAAGCTATTTGCGAAAAAGAGGGCAGAGATTTCGTTCCGGCAACTGCGGAGCCTCAGCTTTTGGGTGTTACAAAGGCGGCTCTTGCAACGGATTCGTTCCTTTCAGCGGCATCGTTCCAGGAAACCTCCAGAGTCCTTACAGACGCAGCTGTCAAGGGTAAGGAGGATTACCTCAGAGGTCTTAAGGAAAATGTTATTATCGGTAAACTCCTTCCTGCAGGCACGGGTACAAAAATGTACCAGAATGCAGGCGTGGAAAAGGATTATCATCTTCCCGAGGGCGTAACGGTTTCTTCAGAAGAATAATTAAACAAAAAGAATTCGGCAAAAGCCGAATTCTTTTTGTTAGAATATTGATTTTTTTTGATAACGGTGATAAGATAAAAAAGTAAACAAAGAGTTGATTTGAATTTAACATTTGATTTATGAGTTATAAAAATCCTCAAAGGTATAAAAACGGCGATAATCACAAAAGTCGGTAATTTTATTATCGATTGCTTGTGATTATTTTATTTTTTATATTTATAAAGGAGAAAGAAATATGAAAAAAATATTAAGCATTATATTAAGCTTTACTCTTGTATTTTCGAGTATGGTGTTTTTTGCAAACGCACCAACAGCGGCAGAACTGCTAACAGAGCATTAAGATTTTATGGACTTTATGACTGAAAAAATGAAGTGTGAAGATCCTAAATGCATATATGAGTTCCTTGAAAATGAAGAGGATTATTTATGTTGTCCTGAATGTGGATATACAGTGTTTAAAAATTTATCTGAAGAAGAACAATATAAGAAAATAGAGTTGGAAAAGATAAATAACTTTAATATTATAAAGAATAAAGTGAATGCATTTGTTGGCGTATATTTAGCAATTCATGCAACACTGCTTTTCACATATATGTTAATTGTGGAGGATATCTTACTTAATTTTAAAAGTCGGTATACGGTAAGATATTCAAGAGCTTTTGCGATAGTATTATTCGTACTTTTCTTTTGCGTTATATTTTCAAATTATAATATTTATAGAATTAAACTTTTAAAAAAGATTTTAGGTAAAAATACTTGGCGTATATATACGATAGAGTACACTTTAATTAAATGGATAATATTAGCGTTATTATTATATCTTATATTTAGATATCTGATACCTGTTATCTATTCTTCATATTGGCTTCCGATGTATATTAGAGCAAGAGAAATTCCTCAAAGACTTATACTGGAGATTAAAGCGGGGAAAATTCTAGGATGCTTTTTATTTCCTGTTTTTATATTCGTTGATATTTTTGAAACTTTAAAAAGAAACTACTGTTTTAATATGATTGATAAGAAGTAAATAGGTTAAAGAAAAAAGCCTGTCGGTTTAAAACGACAGGCTTTTTATTGCAGATAAAGTTGAAACTGTCCTCATCTTTTAATTGAAAAGCTTTATATCAACCGTTTTATCGTTTTTATAAAGTTTGTTTTCGTAATATTTTATTGTTTTACGTCAATTCTAATAATAAGTTGCACCCCCCTTGAAAAAAGAAATATTAATGGTAAAATCTTTAAAAAACAACTTCTACACCGGTGGAGTAGAAGTTAGAAAATTAAAAGAGGCTGTAAAAATGTGTTCTAAATCAAGCGCAAATTCTAATGAGTTTTCCTTTTCAAATCACAAAGGCACACATCTAACATTTGATGAAAGAAAAATTATCGAACGCTTGTTAAGAAAAAACACGCCTAAAAAACAAATCGCAAGAATATTAGACCGAAGCATAAATACAATCAGAAATGAAATTAAAAGAGGCAGCATTGAGCAAATAACAAGGCGCAGTCAAAATAAGAAAAGCGGAAACGGGAAAGAAACAGTATATTTTGCCGAGGCAGGACAAAATCGCTATGAACAAAACCGTAAAAGCTGCGGCCGCAAAAGTAAATTACTTGAATGCCTTGACCTTATAAATTTCATTGAACAAAACATAAAAAATAAGACCTCATCTGTTGACGCCTCAATAGGCTATGCAAAGAGGTTTA
The DNA here is from genome assembly GCA_052169395.1 of Candidatus Fimenecus sp. Lineage (GTDB taxonomy): Bacteria > Bacillota > Clostridia > Oscillospirales > Acutalibacteraceae > Fimenecus. The sequence continues at coordinate 262,265 of JBQNCN010000002.1, forward strand.
ATTTATTTAACAATTATGTATGTACTCAAACAGTATATAACTATATCGATTTTAATTTAGTAAATATCAAAAATATAGATTTACCTAAAAAGATAAGAATAAAGCCCAAAAACAAAAGAATACGAAGAAACAAAAGAATATACGGTCGCTCAATAGATGAACGCCCTGAAACAGTCAACAAAAGATTAGAGTTCGGTCATTGGGAAGCTGACGGTATAGTAGGCAAAAACCATAAAGGACACCTCATAACAATAGTAGAACGCAAAACAGGATATGGCTTAATTTTCAATGTTCACGACAGAAAAAAAGATAAAATAATATCAGTGATAGACCACCTTCAAGGTATTTACGGTAAATATTTTACAACTGTATTTAAAACAATAACTTTTGATAACGGCGTAGAATTTTCAGACAGTAAAAATATTGAGAAAAACGGAAGAACAACCGTTTTTTATGCTCACCCGTACAGCAGTTTTGAACGCGGAACTAATGAAAATTGGAACGGAATTGTAAGAAGATACATACCAAAAAAGTCTTCTTTTTCTAACCTTAATGATGAAATTATAAAAAGAATAAATAATAAGATAAACAATCTGCCACGAAAAAGATTTAATTACAGAACACCTGAAGAACTTTATAACGAAGAATTAAATAATATAATGGCAGCTTAATATATATAAAATCAAAACAAAGCGATTATCAAAGGATAGTCGCTTTTTTATTGTTAAAAAACAACCTCTACACCACCGGTGCAGAGGTTGAAAAATATAAAATAAAAACAAGGAGTAAGACAATGACACAGGTAATAGCTATTACCAATCAAAAAGGCGGCGTCGGTAAAACCGCAACCGCAGGAAGTCTGAGCACAGCCCTTGCAAAATCAGGTAAAACCGTGCTGCTTATAGACTTTGACCCACAGGGAAATTTAACAAAGGGATTGGGGTGTAGACAGCACGATTTTTCAATAAAAGATTTGCTGCTTGACGAAATTTCTGAAATTAAAGCCCCAGTTCAAAAATATGTTATGCATACGGAGAGTGTGGATTTAATTCCGGCTGATTTACAGCTTGCAGGTCTTGATATAAGACTGTCCGCAGCTATGAGCAGAGAAACGATTTTAACCCGTGCATTAGAGCGTTTAAAGCCACATTATGAATACATAATAATCGACAGCAACCCGGCTTTAAATCTGTTTACGATAAATACTCTTGTTGCCTCAAATTACGTTATTATTCCCGTTCAGGCAGAGCCTTATGCAACGGACGGTCTGTCAGACCTTTTAAGTACGATAGGAACAATAAAAAAACAGCTTAATCCTAAGCTTAAAATCAAAGGAATATTGCTGACAATGACGGATAATCGCAATAATTTAAGCAAACACATTACAAATCAAATAAGAAAAGGCTTTAAAGGAAAAATTAAAGTGTTTGATACCATAATTCCCCGTTGCATAAAAACAGCCGAAGCAACACTTTATGAAAAAAGCCTTTTAAACTATGCGCCAAATTCCGAAAGTGCAAAAGCCTATAAAAATTTAGCAAAGGAGATATTGGAAAAATGAAAAAAGATATGCCCGATATTAAAATTACCGCATTTAACGATTTATTCTCAACTGAAGAAGACCGCCAAGCCGAACGACATGGTGCAGTCGTTAATATAAGCATAACTGAAATTGACGATTTTAATAATCACCCTTTTAAAGTTGAAGAAAACGCAGATATGCGTACCCTTAAAAACAGCATAACCGAAAACGGCGTTATCTCACCCTGCATAGTAAGACAAAAGGAAAACGGCAGATATGAAATGATTTCAGGACACAGGCGTAAATTCGCAAGCACACTGGCAGGGCTTTCCGAACTTCCCTGTATAGTGAAAAATTTAAATGATGAAGAAGCGACCGTCCTTATGGTAGACAGCAACTCATATAGGGAATACATCTTACCGTCCGAAAAAGCCTTTGCATATAAGATGAAGCTTGAAGCTTTGAAAAAACCGCAAGGGTTCAGGTCTGACCTTAAAGCTTCAGAACGGCACGGTAAAACTTCAAAAGAAATATTAGCAAAAGACACAGGCGAAAGCAAAGATAAACGCATAAGCACAACACGCTTTAAACCGTTTTTCAGCGATAACATTTCACTTAGAAAAATGGAAGAAGAAATTATTACAGCGCTTAAATTTTACAGGCAGCATAACAAAATTTAAACGACAGTTTATATAACCGTCGTTTTTCTTTTTTCTAAAATAATATATAAATCAAAGGAGATTTTTAAAATGTCAACAGTATTCAGAGTTATGAAAAATGATAACTACTCAATCATCAGCAATCAGCATTTAAGAGATAAAAGATTATCTCTTAAAGCCAAAGGTCTTTTAACCATTATGTTATCTCTTCCTGAAGATTGGGATTATACCCTTGCAGGATTAGTGATTTTATCAGATGACGGCATAACCGCCACAAGAAATACTTTGCTGGAGCTTGAAGCCAAAGACTACCTTATCCGCAAGCAACTAAAAAATGAGTTCGGGCAGTTTTGCAATATAAAATACTATATTTTTGAAAATCCTGAAGATTGCAGAGAATACAGAAAAAACAGCGGAAAGCCAAGTGGCAGTTCCGATATCAGGTTTTCTAACAACGGTGAAAACACCGAAAAAACACCTGAAAAATCGGAAGAAATTTTAGCTGAAAAAACGCCTGATTTTTTTGACCCTGCCGATGTTAGGTTTTCTAATAACGGTAAACCGCACGCAATAAATAACTTATGTAATAAAGAAAAGAATAGTAAGTTAGAAAAAGAAAGTATAAGTGAACAAAAAAATATTTTAAATAAAGAAGACTTAAAAAGTTTAATTCGTGAAAATATTGAATATTCGACCTTTTCTTTTTCTAACAAGGACGAAAAAGCTTTTATTGATGAAACAATCGACCTCATAACTGAAACAATATTATCAAAAAAAGAAAAATTTAAGATTAAAGGTGTTGAAATTCCTGCTGAAGCTGTAAAAGAGCGCCTTTTCTGCGTTGATAAAGACAATTTGCTATATGTTAAGCAAACTGTGGAAAAATCCCGCAATAAAATTAAGAATTTACCGTCTTATCTGCTTTCCGTACTGTACTCTTCCACTTTCAACACTTCTTTTGCAGTTAAACGGTGAATCGGAGAAAAAATTGAACGCAGTTTTAAAATATCCAGGAGCAAAAAATAGGTTAGCAAAATGGATTGTTGGGTTTATTCCTGAACATAGGGTGTATTGTGAGCCGTTTTTTGGTAGTGGGGCGGTATTTTTCAACAAAAAACCTTGTTATAACGAAATCATAAATGATTTAGATGATGATGTTTATAATTTTTTTAAAGTTTTGAGAAATAACGGCGAGGCATTATCGGAAAAAATACTACTAACTCCATACGGCCGAACAGAATATAAAGAAGCCTATTGTCAATCTGCAGATATAGAAGATTTAGAAAGAGCGAGGTTATTTGCGATAAAATGTTGGCAAGGCTTCGGTTGCGGTAATAAGTATAAAAACGGCTTCCGCCGTGGACTCGGCGAAAAATCCCCGAACCCCGCAAAAGCGTGGAACGAATTACCCGAAACACTTTTGTTTGCTACCGAAAGACTAAAAAATGCCCAAATTGAAAAGAAAAACGCAATTGAACTAATAAAAAGTCTTAAAGGTAAAGATACTTTTATATTTGTAGATCCTCCTTATCTGATGAACACAAGAAAAAAATACTTATACAACCACGAAATGACAGATGATGAGCACTTTGAATTACTTAAAACCTTATGCGAAAGCGATTGTAAAATTATGATAAGCGGTTATGACAGTGCTTTATATAATGAAACACTTAACGGTTGGCGTAAATTTAACAAAAATACTACGGCCGAATGTTCGGTTAAAAGAACAGAGTTTGTATGGTTGAATTATGATTTGGAGGATAAAAAATGAAACGGAGGAAAAAATGTATTTTAGAAATCCAGCCTTTATCATTTCGGCGGTGTTATCAACTGCCGCAATATTCATTTCAATTATTTCTATGTTTTTAAATGCTTTTCTGATGAACAGAGAGTATGAATATAAGCTTGCACCTGAAACGGAAACGGAAATCTTAACCAAAAAGACGGAAAGCAAAGTTGTTATAGATAAAATCACCTTAAAGCTTCCTGCAAAGAACAATCTTCAAACCGCTTACCTGATAAGTCCCGATATGACAATGAAAAAGCTTGTCCTAAACAAAGATGAAACGGAAATTACCGATATAAAAACAGCAAGCGTAGAAAACGGAGTGTATGACCTGAACGAAGACGGCGTACATTATCAATACGGCTTTATTCTTTTAAAAAAGCTGAACGAACCCTATGATGTACACATTTTCTACCTTAAAGCTTGCGGAAATGAAACTTTTTCAGCTGCCGTATCGGATATTGAAACCTTAGCTTTGGCAAAAAGCAAGAACAAGGGAGATAATTTTATCTATAACGAATATCTGAAAATTAATGAATTTATAACGAAATTTAAAGAAAAATCATAATTCAGGGTAAAATTATCCTTGAAATAGGCAAAATGAGATATACATACTTGTATTAACAGTTGAAATGTGTTATTTTAGTCTTGACAGACAAAATGTATTTTTTCTAAAAAATTAAAGGAGAAAAATTATGAAAAACACACTCAAAAAGCTTGCCTGTACTGCACTTTCAGGAGTTTTGCTTGTGTCGGCTGCAAGCTTCGGCTCGGCCGCAAAAAGCAAAATAACAACTCGTGATATAGACAAAACCAATCCGATGTTCCGTTTATATAACCCCAACAGCGGAGAGCATTTTTATACAAAAGATATGGCTGAAAGAGATTATCTTTCAAAACTCGGCTGGAATTATGAGGGTACCGGCTGGACTGCTCCCAAGACCTCAAAAACTCCCGTTTACAGACTTTATAACCCTAATGCCGGTGAACACCACTACACGCTTGACAAAAGCGAAAAGGATATGCTCATAAAGGCGGGCTGGAACTATGAGGGCATAGGCTGGTACAGTGATGATAACAAAGCAACGCCCGTTTACAGACAGTATAACCCTAATGCATGGGCTAACAACCACAACTACACAAAAAACAAGGCTGAAAATGACAATCTTATTTCTTTAGGTTGGAAATATGAAAATATAGGCTGGTACGGTGTTGAAGAGCTGCCTGTTGAAAACCCTGCAATACCTGAAGAAAATAAACCTGCAAAACCTGTTGAAGATAAATTTGTTGAAAATTATGACTTTACTGAAGAAGATGTAAAGAAAATGGTTGAAGAAATGGGATTTAAATATAATTATGAGTTAGACCCAAGAAAATTAAATACAGGTTGGGCGCACATCGGCGGTGTAGGAAGTAAAATATATTTTACTGACATATACAATTTACAGGACGTTAAAGAATACATACTTTACAAAGCAACAAAAGACTATAACGAATTTAGACTTATCCAAATAACACCTGAAAATATGAAGAGCTTTGATAACTTACCTGATGATGGTTCAGGATGGAAAAGCATTTTTATGCTCAGTGAAGCCGATAAAAAAACAGTTTTTGAAGAAATTAAAAATGGTAGTCACGAATATATTCTATGTTTTTCAAACAGTGATTAAGAACCAAGTTAACGGCTTGGTTCTTTTAATTTAAGGAGGTGATGATATGAACGAAAAAAGTTTTATCAGTGAAATTTTATATCATATTTCAGATGAAAAAAGATACAAAAAACAATATAACGAATATAACCGAAAAAGAGAATGGCTGCGAAAATTAAATACCGCAGAGCTACAAACTCATTTAATTGAAATTAAATCATCTTGTGCTTATTCAAAAGCAAAAAATAATATCGTTTTAGGTGTTTTTATCGCAAGTATTTTTATCGGTGTATGGAAGTATTTTTTTAAAATATTATATTTGGTTTTATCAAATAGCGATACAACAGATGTTTTAAATCCTGTATATATGTTGATTATAATTATAGCTATGGCTATAACGGCTTGTTTTTCTATAATAATTTATTTTAATTTAAGAAATTATAGAGCGTTATATAAAAATATGCTTATTATTGAAGAAATTATGAATGAGAGAAAAAATAATGAATAGTAAAAGAAAGTGCTTTATTTTAAAAATGTTAATTCCTGAATTTGCTTTTTTAATAATCACAATTTTATATTTAATTTCACTGCATAAATTTAATAAAGTCTTATATGATTTAGGATTATCCAAGGCTTTATTTAAATCATTCAATGTTATTAACTACTTTAAGTTGTTTACTTATTATGACAATAAAGCATTAAAATTTTTAGCAGGAGCAATAATATTAACGATTATTGCAATATGCTTAATTCTTTCAAAATATTCTTCATATAAAGATGTTGATTACACCGAAAATACAACAGATATAAAATTTGCTTTTATTATTTCATTTATCGTAAATATTATTATGATAATTTCTATTTTCATTCTTATAATAAATCCGATAGTAAGGTGTTTAATATTAGTTCTTATGGGTAGCAGTATAGGATTTAGCAATGCTTCTGATAAAAAGAAATTTATTGAATAAAAAAATTAAGGAGGTGATGACGGAAAAAATATAATAATAAATCCCTTTTTTATCAGTTGTGCAAAGCACAACTGTTTTCATATAAAAATATAAATTAAAACGACTGTTCAAGCAGTCGTTTTTTCATTAGGAGGAAAAATTGAATAAGAATTTAAAAAGAATTTTAACGCTTTGTATCAGCTTATTGCTTATCATTTCGGCAATAATCCCCGCTTTTGCGGGAACGGCTATTGATGAAATAGACTGTCAGCGCAGAGCAAAGCTCTATTCAAACGAATATGAGATAAAGCCTTTCGGAAATTATGAAAAAGGCTTTTTTACGCATAATTTAATGGGCAGTCCTAAGCTGCTTTCAATGTTCTACAACAAAAGCCGAAATATATATATGTATTGTATTGAACCCGGAGCGCCGGCACATTCAGGCAGTATAAAGGCTTCAGATGAATTGCAAACCTGTGAATTTTGGAATAATTTATCAAAGATGAAACAAGACAACCTTAAAATACTTTTGCTGTACGGCTTTCCGAATGTGAATTACCCCGACCTTTGCGATTGTGATGAATACGCAGCAACACAGGCTTTAATATGGGAACTTATGGGTAAGCCTAATGCCATAAATATACACGAAAGCGACCATGCCAGAGCTGCCTATGACAGACTAAAAGCAAAATTAAATAATTTTGACATAAAGCCCTCTTTTTCAAATACAACTGTAAGGCTTAAATGGAACGGCAGTAAATATACTGGCAGCCTTACCGATACAAATAATATTTTATCCGAATTTCCCGTGATTTCAGCCGACGGTATAAATATTTCACAGAGCGGAAATATCCTTAATTTTTCAACATCCGCACCGTTAAAAAGTACCGTACAATCATCCAAATCAAAAAAGAATATTCCATCAACAAACAGCACTTTATATCTTTTTTATGCCGCCGACCAACAAACAATGATAAGCGGTACTGGTAGAGTTGATCCGCCCTCATATAATCTGAAATTTGAAACCGACCACGGAACAATGAAAATTGTTAAAAAATCCGAAAGCGGCAATCTGTCAGGCTGGGAGTTCAGAATTACTGGTAAGGGAATAAATAAGACGGTGAAAACGGGAAAAGACGGTGTAATTTCCGTCGATTTACCCGTTCAGGAATACACAGTTGAGGAAATCAACCTGCCGTCATATATGAAAAAGCCCGCACCTCAAAAGATAACGGTAAAATATCATCAGACCGCAAGCGTAAGCTTTGAAAATAAATATAAAGAGGGCAAAGTACAGGTTGTAAAGGTTGACAAAGAAACAAATAAACCGATAGAAACCACGGACGCCGTTTTTGAGGCTATGACAAAGGATTCAGACGGTAAATGGCAATCCCTCGGAAATCTTAAATATAACCCGACTTTAAAACTTTATGAAACGGGAAATATAAAGATAACGGAGCATAACGGCGGAACGGTAAGAATATATGAAAGAAAAGCCCCGACAGGCTATGTGAAAAACACTACCGATTTTTTTGACGCAAAGCTTACAAAGGACGGAGAAGTTCAGAAAATAACCTTTACAAATTCTCCGCAAAAGGGAAAAATTCGCATAGTTAAAACAGGAGAAATTTTTTCAAGCGTTGAAACAACTGAAAATTCAGACGGACAGAAAGTATATAAACCTGTATTTACAGAAAAGCCTTTAAAAGACGCTGTTTACGGCATTTATGCAAAAGAGGATATTTACCTTAACGGAGAATTAAAACACAAAAAAGACACTGAAATCGCAAGAATAACGACGGATGAAAACGGAACAGCCGAACAGGATAACCTTTATCTCGGAAAAATGTATATCAAAGAAATCAAAGCCCCCGACGGATATATTCTTAATGCTGAACCGCAAGAGGTTGAACTCACATATAACGGTGAAGTCAAAGAAATAGTATCGAATATTTCTTTTTCCAACAAAAGACAGAAATTTGAGATTTCACTTTTAAAGGAAATGGAAAAGGACAAAGAAGCAAATCTCGGAAGTAACGGTGAAATTTTAAATGTAATTTTCGGTCTTTACGCTGCGGAAGAATTTACAGCAGCAGACGGAAAAATAATTCCAAAGGACGCTTTAATTGAAACGGGCAGTCCCGACAAAAACGGATTACTGAAATTTACCGCGGATTTACCGCAGGGAAAAGTATATGTAAAGGAAATTTCAACCGATAAGGCGTATATATTAGACGGTAAAATCTATGATATAGAACTCACATATAACGGTGATACAGTAAAGGTTGTCCCCGTTTTTGCAAATAATAAAAAGTCCATATTAAATAAGCTTAAAAGCGGAACACTTGAAATTACCAAAAAGGATATATCCGACGGAAAGCTTTTGCCTGATACGGTCTTCAGGATTTATGACGAAAACGGCAAGGTTGTTTCAGAGGGTAAAACCGACAAAAACGGCATTGTAAAATTTAGTTTGAGATACGGCAAATATACCTATCAGGAATTTGACGCTCCGAAAGGATATTTAATAGATGAAAAAGAATATCCTTTTGAAATAACCGAGAACGGACAAATTGTTAAGGCTGAAATGAAAAACAAAAAAATTCCTGCTCCTAAAGCGCCCGTCGTACCTAAAACGGGTAAATTGGAAAAATCCGCAAAGGTGCAAATTTCAGTATATCTTTCAGTTGGTGTATTAAGTGCAGCTGCGGTACTTGTTTTTTATCTTAGAAAGAAAAAAGATGAGGGATAAAATAAAGTCGAAGCCTAAAAAATAAAAACGATTATCAAAAGATAGTCGTTTTTATTTATATATTTTTTAAAATAAGGAGTTAAAAATAATGACAAACAGCAACAGCATAAATATTCGATTTTCCGATGTTGATTATGACAGTCTTAATATTTTGTCAAAGCAGTTGGGAATGACCCGTGCGGAAATAATCCGTACAGGTCTGAAACTTTTTATGGAGAATGTCGCACCTGAAAGCTTCAAAGAACCAAACGAATATTTTTTGATTAAAAAGCGGCTTGGAACAGACGGAGATAAAATGAAAAAATGACAACGATTGAGCGAATACTTCAGAATATTGATTTGCTGGAGTATATGAGATACTGCGGATATACGCCGTATAAAGTCGGCAGTAATTGTTACGGGTTAAGAGAACATTCAAGCGTTAGGATTTACCCGGAAAGCAATACATATTTTCACGCTTCAAGAGACAGTCGCAGACTTAATGTAATCAATTTCTATGCATGGTATCACGGAACAGATAATAAGGAAGCCATAAAACGACTTGCTGAAGAACTTAATTTAAAGCCTGAATACAGCTATAAAGAACCTAAAAAACCTAAACCGCCGACTTTAGAAAAAGAAAATATACCTTTTGAACTTCCCGAAAAACACAAAGGTAAATACAGCCGTGTATACGCATATTTAAATAAAGAACGCTGCATTGATAAAAATATAATAGCGGATTTTATGAAAAATGATTTGCTTTATCAGGATAAGAACGGCAACGCAGCCTTTGTCGGAAAAGACGAAAGCGGCAAAGCCGTTTTTTGTTTTGAGCGTGGAACGAATACGAAAAAACCGTATAAGCATATAGTAGCGGGAAGTGATTTCAGCACCGCCTTTACAATCTGCAACAACGCTTCAAAGCTTTTTATCACGGAAGCAATAATCGACAGTATGTCAATTATGACAATGCTTAAAGAGGCGGGCTTCGATTATAAAGAATACGACTACATAGCAACCTGCGGTACAAGTCAGACAGCCGTATATAAGCACCTTGAAAATCACCCGAACATCAAAACGGTGTATCTTGCGTTTGATAAAGATACCGCAGGCAGTCGTTATAAGGCTAAAATCCATGAAAAATTAGCCGATAATAAAAACCTAAGGCTTATTGATAAAAAGCCGAGAAATAAAGACTGGAACGAGGATTTGCAAAATTTAAACAAATACCAAAATCAAACACAAAATATAAATAAAAATAATACAATTGAAAGGAGTATAACAAGATGAACTATTTAAATAATTTAATGATTAACTTTTATACACTTGATATTAACAGCGGTTTGGAACAGGCAAAAAATGAGGTTGTCGAAAAAATAAAATTTCTTGTAAACAAAATTGCAATTCCGATTATAGCAACCGTCCTTGCCGGCATTCTCATTTTCAATATCGCAAAGGCGGTAAAAAAACACCGCACGGGAGAGGGATACGGTGAAAATATCACGGGAATAGTCATAACCGTACTTGTACTTGCACTTGTTGTGTCCGCTCCGGCTTGGATTTGGCAGCTGATAGCATAAAAAATTATGAATACAGCTTTTCAGATTTTGCCGCTGGCGTCTTCAATAACTAAAGTTTTCGATAAATTTTATGAAAGTTTTTTTCAATATTTCAATTCATATTGGGAAAAAAGACTTATTTCGTTTGCGGGTAAAATAGTGGGGCTTGTCGATAAAACGGTTCAGGGCTTTTTTGAAAGTCCTGAAATCAAGCCGTTTTTGAACTTTTTCTCCTGGATAAATCTTGCGGTTTTCACAGCTTGCATAATAGTACTTTTAGTAGACTTTGCAGAAGAAAAAAACAACGGCAATCCCATTGAATGGGGTGTTGTTTTTATGAATATTATAAAAGCCTATGCTTTTACGGTAGGTGCAAGATTTTTAGCGGTTTACAGCTTTGAAGCAATTAACCTCATAATTTCAAAAATAAATCAAGGAACAACAACAAACTTTGAAGACGCTTTAAACGGCTTACAACTTACAATGTTAAATCTTGCAGATTTTACAGGCAGTTTTAAAGCCGGAATAGCCTTGTACCTTATAATTGCGGTAATATATTTCTTTTTTCAATCCCTTAAACGCTTCGGGCTTACCCTTGTTCATATTTTCACGGCATTTTTATATATTCCCGATATTATGCGGGGTGAAACAACTAAAATGGGAGAATGGCTCAGGCAGCTTTTTTCAATACTTTTAACCTATGCTTTTCAGTCCGTTCTATTCTTTATGGGCGCAAGATTTTTAATTGAACAGCGTATAATTTTAGCCTTTATATGCTTTACCACAATGTTCAGCGTTGCAAAGCTTTTAAATCACTACGGCTGGTCAAGCGGCACGGGCGGTAAGTTCGGGTCTATATTATCAACCGCCGCAAGCTTTATCAAATAAGGAGAATAAGAAAAATGAAAACATATTTAATTCCGCCGAGGCTTAACACAAAATATATGCTTTGGGGGCTTACAATTCCGGAAATCGCAATTATCGGCGGATGTATTTTATTTGCTTTGGTATTTAAAAATTTACGGTTTCTTTTTGTACTTGCCGCTATAATTTTTGCAATTTCCGTAAGATTTATAACGCCAAAAAACAACATACAGTCCGCAGGCGTTTCCACTGCCGTAAATGCATTATCATATATCATAAAAATATATAAATATTATTTTAAACCTCAAATTTTCACAAGTTTAAATTTAAATAAGGAGGTGAACCCGATTGAAAAAGAAAAACATTCAAGACCTTTTAGACTATCGCATAAAAGACGGTGAGGTTGTCAGCGGCAATTTAACATATTGCTTTTATCGTTTTTTCCCGCCTAACCTTTCAATTTTAACAAATCAGGAAAAAGAAAACGAAATTGACGCTTTTTGCAGTTTGCTGGAAAACAGCAATATGCCTATACAGGTTTTTGCACTTGATAAAGTTGAAGACCTTTCAGAAAATAAAGCGTTTTTCAGCAATATGAAGTCTGAATATGCGATATATACGGATATGATAATAAATCAAATAACTTCACACGAAACCACTTCACAGACAAATTCAATTCAGCGGGCATATTATTTTATTGTTCCTATAAAAAATCATCACGCAAAAGAACTTTTTGAAGAAGCGCTGAGGACGCAAAAGCTTAAATGCATTCCGTGTCAAAAGCAGGAGATTATAACGGTTTTCAGAAATTTTTATCTGCGTGAATTTGCCGCTTTTGATATTTACACTTTCCAAGAGGAGATAAAAAAACAATATGAAGAAGCAACAGAAAGAAAAAAGCATAAAGCGTAAAGACATACGCAAAATGAGCATAGAGGAATACGAAGACCTTATACTGTCAAACCGCCTGAAACCTCACAGAATGACTTTTCATCAAAGAGAAGTGCTGCAGAATGATTTTATGCGGCGTACAATTGTAATTAAGAATTTTCCCTCCAGCATTGCAAGACAATGCGCTTTGTCGACGCTTTCAAAGATTAAGGGCACAACTTTTTCAATGCATACTGCCCCTTTGCACGAAGCCAAAGCAAACCAGCTTATTAACCGACAAATCAACAATAAAACCGCACAGCGTATAAATTCAAAAAAGAAGACAGACCAGCTTGACGCTGAAGCAGATGAACAGGCAATAGTCGGTTTTTATCAGCAGCTTCAGGAAGATAAATCAAAAATCTTTTTAACAAATATTTTCATAGAATTTTACGGGAAAGATACTAAAGAACTAAACAATAAAGAAATGGAAATAAGCAATATTTTATCCGGGTATAAAATAACTTATGATATTCTCCGCTTTGAACAGAAAGAGGGCTTTGCCGCCGTTCAACCTCTCGGAAAAGACGATTTTAAAAGTCTTGCAAATAACATACCCTCTCGTTCGCTTGCGAATCTATATCCTTTTTCTTTTTCTAACAGGAATGACCCGCAAGGTCTTTTTCTCGGTGAAACCGACGATGGCGGTTATGTGTTTTTAGATTTTCTTCAAAAATCCGAAGATATAACCAACGGCAACTATTCAATAATCGGAATACCCGGAATGGGAAAAACTTGGCTTCAAAAAAAAATCATTTCTCAAATGATTTTCAACGATAAAACAGTAATGATTTTAGATCCTGACCGCGATTATATCGAAATGATAACTCGCCTCGGCGGTACGGTTTTTGATTGTGCTTCAGGAAAGGTTAAAATCAATCCCTTTGAAGTCAGAAGACTTATGACGGACACGGAACTTGAAGAAGAGCTTAAACAAAATGATGACGGCTCATATATTGACACTCCCGAAGCGTTCAGACAAGCCGGTACATTTTTTCAGCATTTATCATGGCTTAAAGAATTTTATACCGTTCTGTTTCCGGACATAACACCACAGGAACTGGACGCACTTATGATACTTACCCACGAAACTTACAGAAACAAAGGAATAGAAGATAAAACGGATTTTGACACTCTTCAAAGCACGGATTATCCGACTTTTACCGATTTATACAATCATGCTGAAGCCTGCTCAAAGCTTTCCGATGATTTTTATAATCATATATCAAAAAAGCTTTTTCATTCAATCCTTTTAAAGCTGCGTGATACCTATGACGGCGCTTTAGGCTATCTTTTCAACGGCTATACAAACATAAAAAATGATAAGATGATTTGCTTTGACCTTAACGCTCTTTTAAGCGGTTCAAAAAATCGTTTGCACGCCGTTATATTCAATATTATGACTTATGTATGGAACAGAATATCGAAGCGTTCGGAGCGCATACTTTTTGCCGTTGATGAGCTTTCTCTGCTGCTTGACCGCAACAATCCCGTAATAGCACAGTATTTAAGAGATTTTAATAAAAGAGCAAGAAAATACGGAGCGATAATAGGAACTTCCACACAGCAGATTGAAGATGTGGACGACCCGAATATACGCCATATAACTCGTCCGCTTCTTTCAAATACCAGCTTTAAATTTGCTTTCTATCCGGATAACTCCGGACTTTCCGTAGTGCAGGATGTTTTAAAGCTTACGGACGGTGAAATCGGCTGCATATCTAAACCTAAACAGGGCTACTGTCTTTTAAAAGCCGGAGACAGCAAATATTATATGCATGTCGGAGAGCTTCCGTATGAAAAAACATTGTTCGGAAAGCTTTCCGGGTAAATCCTATGTTAAAAGCGAAGCTTATAGCCTTTGTGGTTGAAACTCTTGCAGATAAAGACAAACGCCGTCATTTAATAGAATTTTTGCTTGCAATATTTACAATTTTAGCAATTTTCGCTTTTCTTTGTGTCGGCTTTTTTGCCGTAAAACAAACCATATTCGGCGGTACTGAAGATGATAATTTTGCAGTAGCCATTGATGAAATCAAGACGGAAGAAAACATAGAAAACACCCTTGACCCGTCAAATATTCGTGCTTTATATTTTTTTAAATATAAAAATCTTGACTACAAAAAAGACGATATAAAGAAGCTTGTAAAAAAATATTTTCTTGTGAAATTACCCGTTCCTGAAACGGAAAGCATAGAAATTTCACAGCCTGAAGAAACGGAATTGTCAACAGCTTTAACAGCTGAAAGCACCTCTGAAACCAAACCTGAAAAACCTGCTCCGATATATCGTTTTGTGGAATTTTCCGAGTTTATTTCCATTATACAAAAACCGCCTTTCAAGCTGTCAAAAGATGAAATAGAAGAAATCAGGAACTTTAAAATTTCAATGGAAAATGCCGTAAAAGTCGATTTTTCAGATATAAATTTTGATAATGAAGAAGCGGGCGATTTGCAAAAGACGGTTGTTAAAATTGCAATTTGCGCCGAAGAATACGGAATAACCTTAAAGCCTCAAATGTGCCAAGCTTATGTTGCAGATGTATATGAAAAAGCTTTAGGCGTTCGTGGCCACGCCGAATCCGCCGTCCTTGCCGGGCGTGCCTGGAGCGTATCTGAAGACTGGAAAACAATTCAGGTGGGCGCTGCCGTTTACGGAAATTCCAACTGTATTTACGGTCATGTCGGTATATACATAGGCGGCGGAAAAGTTGCTCACAACATTAACGGAAAGGTCATAATTCAACCTTTAGACAGCTTTATAAATCAATATAACTGTCGTTGCTGGGGCTGGGAAAACGGTCAAAATTTAACAGGAAAAGAAGAATATAACTGTGTCGGCGGTATGATATAGGGTGATAACATATAAAACGCAGACCACATAAGGTTTTAAAGCATTTATGTTATCACCTTTTTTAACTTGTGATAACATATAAAACATAGACAGGATAAGACTTTTAAGCATTAGTGTTATCATTTTACATTTTTCTAACCGCTAAAATGTTAGCAAAAGTGTTAGCATTAAAAATCAAGCGTTTTCAACGCTTGATGTGGTCGGGTGTTATCAAAAGTGATAACACCCTTTATCCTGCATAGATATTTCAAACACTTAAAACAGACAAAAACAATCTTAAATTCAAAGGAGTTTAACCAATGATACAAACAGCCTTCAGAGCAGACGAAGACCTCATAAACGATATTAAAAATCTTGCTGAAGAACAAAATACAAGTCTTAATAATACAATCATTGAAGCATTAAAACTTTATCGTGACAAAAAATATATGCAAGAGAAAGCGAGTATTATTAACAGCGAAATTTTGGAAATGATTGACGCACAGCGAAAGCTTTTATCAATAACAATCAACAATAAAACTAACAAATTATTGTCTGAACTTGCAATTCAGAATGCGATTCAAAATCAAATTCTTTGTGCAGAACTTGATGTAAATCCTGTTCGGTTGGACGAATACAGAAAAAGTGCAATTGAATTTTTACAAATTCAAAATCGCATTTTACGACTTGATGAAATGGTAGATTAAGCCGCAAAAGACGCCGTATTAGAAAAAATAAAGGAGATGAAAAATGCCGAAAGTTATTTGTGCCTGCTCATATATAAAAAGTCAAAAACACGCTTTAAATGATGTGCAATATATAGCAACAAAAGAGGAAGCTGAAACTGCCGAACATGAAAATCTTAACCCTGAAATTTATATTGATTATATGGCGGAAAGACCCGGTGCGGAATATATCGAAAATATGAAGCACGGACTTTTTACGGTAGGCGGAGCTGCCGATCTTGAGGAAGCTAAAAAAGCGCTTATAGAAAATGAAAAATCATATAAATGGTCGGTTATAGTTTCCCTTACCCGTGAAGACGCGGAAAAGGTCGGCTATGACAAAAGAAAGTCTTGGGAAAATCTTTTACAGGTAAAAGCCCCTGAAATATCAAAGCTATACAACATACCGCCCGAACATTTGAAAATTTATGCGGCGTTTCATAATAAAGACCACCACCCACATATGCATTTACTTTTTTTCAGTAATCAAAATTCTAAATCGGAGGGCTTTGTTAAAGGCGGTAAAAACGAAATGAAAAAAGCTTCCGATAAGTTAAAATCCATTTTTACCAATGAAATTTTTCAAGATGAAATGAACGCCTTAAAAATTCAGAAAATGGAAAATTTAAAAAACCTGAAGCAAGACCTTAAGGTTTTAACTTTAAAAATCGGACAAAAAAATTACCCCATAAGCACCGCCGTATTAGAAAAAGAAAAACAGGCACAAACAGCACTTAAAGGATATTCAGGTCGTGCATTTTACGGTTTTTTAAGCCCTGTACAAAAAAGGACTATTGATGACTTATTACAGGCATTTATTGACACAGACCCTAATATTCGTAATTTATACAATGTTGCAATAGATAATCAAAAAGCCTTTATTGAAAAGTATTCAGATGATAAAATAATAAACGATAAAAAACTTGATTATTTCAAAGAACATTTTTTACACCCTAAAAAGAAAGATTTTTCAGGGCTTCACAATATTTTGTTGAAATCAGTTTTACAAAAAAACAGGACTGAAGAACAAAAAGTGATAACAGCAAAAAGAAAGGCGGAAAATCAAAAATATTCGGCAAGGCTTGCCGCAAATTCCCTTGCAAGAGGCTTTTCACAATTTTTAATTGCACAAGCGGTTGCAGCTTCTCAAAAGCCAAAACAAACGCAGCCGCAAAAAATAAATCAAGCGCCTAAAATGGCGGAAAAAACAAAGCTTCACAAAAAGCAAAAATTTAATAATTATATTATACAGTCAAAGGAGTTTTAAAATGTTTTTTTTAGACAATGAGGATTTATCACTTTTTGAAAGTGAAAAAGAAATGCTGGAAGACGAATTTAACAAAAGCATATTTTATCTTCCGGGTAAAATCATAACCGAAGATTCAGACGGTGAAATTGCTTTTTATCCGAGTGAAGATATTTCACAATTTGAATACGGTCAAGGGATTGAAAGTGAATTTTTAAAACCGGCATACCTATTACCCCCGAAAGATAAAGAAGTTATACGGAAACTTAAAATGTTCAACGCATTTTTTGAAAATTCAGGCTTTGCCGCCGTCAGACTTACGACCGAAGAAAAAGTAGAATATATAACGGTTGCAAATGAAAAAACAGGAAGATTTTTTAAGCTTAAAGCTGATAATTACACTACCGTAAATCTTGAAGAAATTACTTCCAACGGTTCGGAAGATATGGAAAAAGCTGTTTTGATAAATTGATTTTTTTATTTAAGATATTTATATAATTGACAAATTAGCAAAATAAGCATATACTGAATACAAGGAAATGAGCCTGAGGGGTAATAAGCACCTCTGCCGAGGTTGTCGGGTCAGAAATAACAACATCAGCGAAGCTTATTACCGTTTAAGATTTTTTCGGTAGGTCAAAGCTTGGAAAATGTGTGGTGTAAAAGCCCGAAACAAGTGAAAAATCTAAATGATTATGAAAGACAATCAATTACGATTGTCTTTTTATTTTTTATAAAAATATAGGAGTGTTTAAAATGATAAATAAAATACAAGACATTTTTAATTGGTATGAAAATTTTACGGAAAATACCATTGTTGTTAATACTGATAAAATAAGTTATGAAATCGGAATAAATAAAAATCAGCTGCCCCATCTTTTAGGCTTACAATATGCGAACATAAAAAATTCTAAACAAAAGAATATTCGAGGAATAGCCTTATATAACTATATAAAAAACAATAATTTAACTGATGAATATATTTATAATGAAATATCAAAAAATCAACCTGAAAAATTAAATGCGGTAAAAGAGCGTGTGGAAACCTTTAAATATTTTATGGAACACCTTGAAAAAGGTATTGTTTATCAGAATATGAACAGTTCATCAAATATAAGAAGTGATGAATTTATTATTGAAACCAAAAATCACAGAATAATGCATTTGGGACTTATAGATATAGGCGGCGAAAGCGTTTTTAATAATTTTGAAATTGAAAATGCTGAAATAAGAAATTTAGAAACATATTTCACGCAACGCAATACTAAATACTTTCAAAATTCACCGATAAGAGAAAAAATTATAAGCATAGAACGCTATACAGATGACGGCAGCCTTGAACCTTTTTCTTTTTCTAACAAATCACCTGAAGAACAACAAAATATCATAAATCCGCAAGAGGTTGAAGCACAAAATGTTTCAGCTTCTTTTAATTTAACTGAAGAAGCAAAAACTATAAAACCTCAAATAAAGAATTTTGATAGAGAAGAATTTAATAAACTTATAGAAAATATAGAAGATATAGAAGATATAGTAAAAAGTTATGAGCAGAACCAGGATCTAATAGCGGAATATCTTGCGTTTAGGTCAAACTTCTATAACTACTCCGTAAGAAACGCTCTTTTAATTCATATGCAAAATCCGTATTCAACCTTTACAGCCTCTTTTACAAAATGGAAAGATCTCGGTTATTCCGTGAAAAAAGGTGAAAAGGCAATCAGGATATTGCGCCCGATAGAAAAAATAAAATATGTAAAGGACGGCAAAACTCTTACGGTTAATAAAAATACGCCGTCTGAAGATAAGGCTAAAATCGCAAGCGGTGAATATCCCTCAGAACCTTACACAACCTTTGCACAAGCTATGGTTTTTGATATTTCACAAACGGATTGTCCGCCTGAAGACTATCCGAAAATCTTTTCAAGAGGAACGGAAAACGCAGATAGAGCCGCCGTATATGAATGCGTTAAGGAATATGCACAGCTTACAGGCTTTACCGTAACTGAAGATGATATGACAAGTATTTCTTTGGGTGGGTATTATCAGCCGTCTGATGATACAATTCATATAAATAATACTCTTAAAGATGATAAAAAGCTATCCGTACTTTGCCATGAACTTGCACACGGTATGCTGCATAAGACAAGCGATAAGCCGACTGCCGTAAAAGAGTTTGAAGCTGAAAGCTTTGCGGCAATGCTGCAATCGAAGCTTGGATTTTTACCATCTGAAGCTAATAAAGAATATATTAAACAGCATTATCTCAAAGCCAAAGACCTTATAAATCCAAAGGAAACCCTGAAACGCACCGCAAAAATGTTTGCGGCAGCTTCAAGCGGAATTACGGAAATCATGAAAGAAAAAGGCTTAATTACCGAAAACAGCCGTAATATTAACAGGGAAGAAAAAATAACGCCCTCACAGGCACAGGATATTAAGTCAAATTTTATGCAGGCTCTGTAAATTCTGAAATTGAATATACAGAGCCTAAAATCTCTAAATTTAAAAGTAAAAACAAAGGAGATGAAACCGATTGAAAAAGCCGACTGCAGAACAAATAATATTTACGATTTTAATGTTCTTTTTATCTTTTGCCCTGCTTTCTTTTCTTTTTTCAATCCCTCAAACAATTGAACAGGGTTTAAAAGGTTATCTTTCAAAGCTTACTTTTCAAATATGGGCAAAGCTTATTATTTCTCTTTGCCTATCTTCCCTTGTTTTACTGTATAACGATAACCGTTTGGATAACTTTGCCAATGTTTCAGTCGGAAATACACAGCACGGCTCCGCTCGATTTATGACAGAAAAAGAAGAACGCAAAAGCTATGACTTTATCCCGGACGGAAAAGAAATTACACCCGCCTTTATAGTCGGAAGAAAGTCTAAAACTTGGATAACGGAACAAACCGACAAAACGCTTTGCCTTATAGCGCCGCCCGGCGGCGGAAAGACAAAATCCGTCTTTATTCCGACTTTTTATTACAATGCTTTTGTAAATAAAAACACTCACGGCAAAGGCGCAAGTATTTTAAGTCTTGATGTTAAATCAGAAAACTTTAAAACTGCGGGAAAAGTTCTTAAAGACAACGGATATAACATATTGTTTTTAGACTTCAGAAATCCGCTGAAATCTTATAAATTCAATCTTTTAAACGGTGTAAATGATGAATTTGATAAATATAATAAGACGGAAGATAAATCAGAACGCTTAAAGCATTATGCTAAAGCTGAACGATATGCAAAACAGGTTTCAGCTTCTATTATTAAAAACATAATGGGAGCAAGCAAGGACAGCGCTTCTGATTTCTTTGATAAAACGGCACAGGGTTTAATCACAGGTTTAATTCTTTTAGTATCACAATACGGAGAGCCGCAAGAAAGACACATAATATCGGTTTTTAAGCTTATAGTGGAACTTAACGGAATTATAGATAACGGAAATATAGAAAACGGTCAACAAACCTCAAAGCTTATGGAGCTTTTAAAATATATTGATGATAAAAGAGTTTCCGATTATGTAGGTGCTGCCATAAATGCAGATGTAAGAACGGCTATGAATATTTTTTCGTCCGCTTTGGCAAAACTCATTGAATTTATAGACGCTGAACTTGAACAAATGGTATGCGGACATTCTCCTGAAATAAATGCTCAAAGCTTTATAGATAAACCTACCGCTATTTTTCTTATTTGTCCTGATGAAGATAATTCAAGACATTTTTTCGCAAGTTTATTTATACGATATTTCACAACGCAGCTTATCGATCTTGCAGAGCAGACAGAGGGTATGAAATTAAAAAGACCCGTCCTTTGTTTTTGGGACGAGTTCGGAAATATGCCGCCTATTAAAGATGTTGACGGGCTTTTTACCGCCGCAAGAAGCCGAGGTATTCGCTTTTTATATTCCTTACAATCATTTTCACAGCTTGAAAAGAATTACAATCGCACCTACAAGGATATTATTTTAGACAGTTCACAAATCCTGATGTTTACTTTTCTATCGCCAACCGCACTTGAAACGGCTAAAAAATTATCTGAAATTTTAGGCAATCGTACCGTACTGACAGGCAGCATTACCGCCAATCCAAAAAAAGACCTTTTAAGTGAAAGTAAAAGCACAAATTATCAGATGATGAAGCGTCCGCTTATGACACCTGACGAAATCCTTTCAATTCCTATCGGAACATACATTATACTCAAGGCAGGCGGTAAAACGGAACAAATAAAGATGAAAACACAGCTTCCTCTATATTCCGATTATCTTACAAAATATCCTGAATACAAAGAAGAAATAAAGGCGGAATATACCGATATTGCTTTTTTAGACAGCAATAAAATTCGATTGCTTGAAAAAAGAAAAAAATATACTTTGACTATGGGTATGTTTGATTAAAAAAGCCGATATATAAAATATCAGCTTTTTTATTTATCTTGATAAATTACTCCAGTATCCTTATCTTGCAGAACAATATCACAATTTAATGCGTTAGCAATTTTTTCAAATTCTTTAAAGCTCATACTATCACGATAAAGGTTATTACTTAAAATGCGTGGATTTTTACCAATTTTTTTTGCTAATTCCCCAACCTTTAAATCTTTTATAAGCATTACCATTTTAATTTTTTTACTTGCTGACAAAAAACCACCTCTTTTAACTATTATAACTTAAAAGAGGGTTTTGTCAACAAATAGAATGCTTAAATAATCAAAAAAGATTATATAATACTTGACAATATAACTAAAATAGATTATAATATAATTGTAGAGAAGAGAAATACTCATATATAAAAAATAAATTGCTTGGAGGCAAAAAATGAAAGTTACAAAACATTACAAGGATTATGAATATGCTGAGGCTTGTGAGGATTATAAAAATAATCCAACTCAAGAAGCATTAAACGCACTTGGTGAATGGTATCATAATTATTACGTTGAGAGTTGGAATGGAGAACATTACCGAGTTGATGATAAAGACTTAAATTTTACAGGGCTATGCCCGATTTATAGTTACGAAGAAAACCCAATATACGAGTGGTTATTAAAAAAACGTGATGAAGCAGATCAAAACGAGAATTATGAAGTTTATAAATTCATAGAGGAAGAATTAAACGATATTATAGATGATTCCGAACTTATAAGATACGATATCACGACATTTTGATTTAAATTTATAATATATATTAAAGGAGAAAAATAATGAAAAACGAAATAAAAAAATGGTGCGCCGATAATGGCTTCAATTACAACAGACTTATGGAACTTTATCAATACCTGTACGCCGATGAGGATATTACTTGTGAGCTTCTTGAAGAAGAATTTGATAACGACACATTGACTGTTAACAAAGGTAGAGACGGACAAATTTATTATTGGCATATGGACTGGGACGGGAATATGGAAGCTGCTATACGATTGTCAGATGGATATATCGTAGATGATGACGATGAAATTGATAAATTATTCTGCTAATTTTAAAAAAGCTTGCGATAAAAAAATACTACCCAAACAGCAGAAATTCGTAAATTTATTGAGGATTTCATCAAAAAAAACAGTTAAAAGCAGACTATAAATATATAATAAATTAGCACAGGAACACACAGCGACCTATTTTAAAATAACCTCTACACCACCGGTGTAGAAGTTGAAATGTAAGACTATTAAAAATCGCACTGCGATTTCAAAATTCGCATGCTTGCAGAAAAAAGAAAAAAGTGTTATACAATATATGATGTATTATTACTCTGAAATACATTGTTGACAAAAGAGCAACAATCGCACTCCTTAAAGTAATATACATTTAATATAAATCTGAACTTTGACAATTTCACGGGAATAATCACGACAAAAGCCCTTATATATGAGCTGCTTTAAAAATCCCGCCAGGACTACCTGTGCTTTAAGCATACAAAACCATTTTATTTTTTCTAACTATAAATACGGTAAGGTACGAGCAGAAAAGATTTTTAAATCCAATAGCGATGATAACGCTATGATAGCCACGACTATATATTAAGCTATATAACTTCCCATCGTTGCGGGTGCGTTATAACCCGAGGTGAAACCCCTATGGAACGAACAATCATTCGTCCGTTATTGTTCTCAATAATGGGGGTGCAAGTTGAAAATGGAATTGACCTTTTATTGTTTTAAGTATAAATGGAGGTTTTAGGGGTTGACATAAGTAAATTTCACTGATAAAATAGCAAATTGCGAACACATATGTGGGCGTGTTAAAGCTATATGCCTTTATGCCCCAAAGTCCGCAGATTTTTGACGGAGGTGAAAATATTGCCAACCTTTAACCAATTGGTACGAACAGGAAGAAAGAGCCTTTCAAAGAAGTCTAATGTTCCCGCACTTAATAAGGGACTTAACTCCAAGAAAAATGTTCTTACAAACTATGACAGCCCGCAGAAGAGGGGCGTTTGCACGGTAGTTAAAACGGATACGCCTAAAAAGCCGAACTCCGCTATGCGTAAGCTTGCCCGTGTGCGCTTGACAAACGGAATTGAAGTTTCCGCTTATATCCCGGGCGTGGGACACAACCTTCAGGAGCACAGTGTTGTTCTTATAAGAGGCGGTCGTGTAAAGGACCTTCCGGGTGTGCGTTACCACATCATCCGCGGTACCCTTGATACTCAGGGTGTTGACGGAAGAATGCAGGGCCGTTCAAAATACGGCGCTAAAAGACCGAAAGCTGCTAAGAAGTAATTGGTTTTTAAAATCAGACATTGTCTTGCGTTACGCAAGTTGTAATATATTATGACCTTGCGAAGACACAACGGGGATTATGTCACCGAGTACCTAAGATATCATAAATGTGAAGGAGGGAAGCACAGTGCCAAGAAGAGGTCAAACGAGCAAAAGAGATGTTTTGCCCGATCCAATGTATAACTCAAAGCTTGTCACAAGGCTTATCAACAACATCATGCTTGACGGCAAAAAGGGTATTGCCCAGAAAATCGTCTATGGAGCATTCGACATCATTAAAGAGAAAACAGGCAAGGAGCCTGTTGAGGTTTTTGAAGATGCAATGCAGAATGTAATGCCGGAGCTTGAGGTAAAAGCCCGCAGAGTCGGTGGCGCCACATATCAGGTGCCGATAGAGGTTCGTCCTGAAAGACGTGAAACTCTTGGACTTCGCTGGATAACAACATATTCAAGAGCAAGATCTGAAAGAACAATGAAAGAAAGACTTGCAAATGAAATTATGGACGCCGTAAATGAAACGGGTTCAGCCTTTAAAAAGCGTGAGGATACTCACAAAATGGCTGAAGCTAACAAGGCGTTCGCACACTTTAGATGGTAAACACTTTAGTTTTTATCGGTTACGGAGGACTATATGCCGAGATCAGTTGCACTTGAAAAATACAGAAACATCGGCATTATGGCACACATTGACGCTGGTAAGACCACAACGACGGAGCGAATTCTTTTCTATACGGGAAAGAGTCACAAAATCGGTGAGGTTCACGACGGTGCTGCCACAATGGACTGGATGGAAGAAGAGCAGGAGAGAGGTATAACTATAACTTCTGCTGCAACTACATGTTATTGGAAGGATCACAGAATTAACATAATTGACACACCAGGCCACGTTGATTTTACCGCAGAGGTTCAGCGTTCGCTTCGTGTTCTTGACGGTTCTGTTACGGTTCTTTCAGCAAAAGGCGGCGTTGAGCCGCAGTCCGAGACGGTTTGGCGTCAAGCGGACGAATACAAGGTTCCGAGAATGATCTATGTCAATAAGATGGACACTTTAGGTGCCGATTTTTATAATGTTATTGATATGGTAAATGACAGGTTCCGCTGCAACCCTATTCCGATTCAACTGCCAATAGGTCAGGAGAGCAGCTTTAAGGGAATTGTTGACCTTATCGAAATGAATGCTGAAGTTTATTATGATGATGAGGGCAAGGATTATAGAGCTGAGGAAATTCCTGAGGATATGAAGGAGCTTGCAGAAAAATATCACAATGAGCTTTTGGAAAAAGTTGCAGAGCTTGACGATGCACTTTTAGAAAAGTTCCTTGAGGGCGAAGAACTTACCAAAGATGAAATTAAGGCGGTCATCAGAAAGGCCACCTGCGATAACAGAATGGTTCCTATGGTTTGCGGAAGCTCTTATAAAAATAAGGGTGTTCAGCTTTTGCTTGATGCAATTGTTGATTTTATGCCCGCACCGACGGATATTCCGGATATGAACGGTGTAAATCCCGACACTGAAGAAGAAGAAAAGAGAGCGCCGAGCGATGATGAGCCGTTTTCAGCTCTTGCATTTAAAATCATGACGGATCCGTATGTAGGTAAGCTTTGCTTCTTCAGAGTGTATTCGGGTAAACTTAATGCAGGTACCACCGTTCATAATACCGTTAAGGGTAAGGATGAGAGAATGGGCAGAATTCTCCTTATGAACGCAAATGATCGTGAAGATTTGGATGTTGTTTATGCCGGAGATATTGCCGCTGCGGTAGGTCTTAAAAATACCACCACGGGCGATACGCTCTGCGATGAGAAGCATCCGATTATCCTTGAAAGCATGAATTTCCCGGAGCCAGTTATTCGTGTGGCGATTGAGCCTAAAACGAAAGCGGGTCAGGAAAAGATGGGAATTGCAATTCATAAGCTTGCAGAAGAGGACCCGACCTTTAAGTCTTATACGGATGAAGAAACGGGACAGACCATCATTGCCGGAATGGGTGAGCTTCATCTTCAGATTATTGTGGAAAGGCTTCTGCGTGAATTCAAGGTTGAAGCAAACATAGGTAAGCCTCAAGTTGCTTACCGTGAAACTATTAAAAAGCCGTCTTCCGCTGATACAAAGTATGCGCGTCAGTCAGGCGGTAAGGGTCAGTACGGTCATGTTAAGATTAACATTGAACCCAATACCGATAAGGGCTATGAGTTTGTAAACAATATTGTCGGAGGAGCTATTCCTAAGGAATATATCGAACCTGCAAACCAAGGTATAAAAGGTGCTATGCAGTCAGGTATTCTTGCGGCATATCCTGTTGTTGATGTTAAAGTAACTCTTTATGACGGTTCATTCCATGATGTTGACTCATCTGAAATGGCGTTTAAGATTGCCGGTTCAATGGCGTTTAAAGAAGCTGCGGCAAAAGCTGATCCTGTTCTTATGGAACCGATTATGAAAGTAACCGTAATTATTCCGGAAGAATATATGGGTGATGTTATAGGCGATCTTAACTCAAGACGTGGAGAAATTCAGGGCTTTGAGGATAGAGCCGGCGCAAAGCAGATAAACGCTCATGTTCCGCTTGCACAGATGTTCGGTTATGCAACGGATCTTCGTTCAAAAACACAGGGACGCGGTCAGTATGTAATGGAACCTGACGGATACAAGGAAGTTCCGAAGAGCATTGCAGAAAAAATAATCGAAGAGCGCAGAAAAAAAGACTGACAGTCCAAGACTTGATATTTTATTAAGTATTTGTTAGAATAACAAAAAATAAAAAATTATTTTCCTTTATAGGAGGAACTACAAATGGCAAAAGCAAAATTTGACAGATCAAAGCCGCATGTCAACATCGGCACAATCGGCCACGTTGACCACGGTAAGACAACCCTTACAGCTGCAATTACTAAGTACCTTTCAAAGAAGGGCTTTGCAAGCTTTGAGGATTATGCAAACATCGATAAGGCTCCCGAAGAAAGAGCAAGAGGAATTACAATAAATACATCTCACGTTGAGTATCAGACTGAAGCTCGTCACTATGCTCACGTTGACTGCCCCGGTCACGCCGACTATATCAAAAACATGATTACCGGTGCTGCACAGATGGATGGCGCTATTCTTGTTATCGCTGCAACTGACGGTCCTATGGCTCAGACAAAGGAACACCTTCTTCTTGCAAGACAGGTTGGCGTGCCTTATATTGTTGTTTTCCTTAACAAGTGCGATCAGGTTGACGATCCTGAGCTTCTTGAGCTTGTAGAGATGGAAGTAAGAGAAACTCTTAATGAGTATGGTTTCCCAGGCGATGATACCCCTATTATAAAAGGCTCTGCACTTGAAGTTCTTGAAAAGGGTGGAGATGACCCGACAGAAGCTGTTTATAAGCCGATTGAAGAACTTATGAAAGCTGTAGACGAGTACATTCCTACTCCTGAAAGATCTGAAGATCAGCCTTTCCTTATGCCTGTTGAAGACGTTATGACCATTTCAGGTCGTGGCACGGTTGCTACTGGCAGAGTTGAAAGAGGTGTGATTAAGATTAATGAAGAAATTGAGATTATAGGTCTTACTGAAGAGAGAAAGAAGACTGTAGTTACAGGTCTTGAGATGTTCAGAAAGACTCTTGATTTCGCAGAAGCCGGTGATAATATCGGTGCACTTCTTAGAGGTGTTTCAAGAGAGGACATTGAAAGAGGTCAGGTTCTTTGCAAACCAGGTTCAATCAATCCTCACACAAAATTTAAAGGCCAGGTTTATGTTCTTAATAAGGATGAAGGCGGTCGTCATACTCCTTTCTTCAATAAGTATCGTCCTCAGTTCTATTTTAGAACAACAGACGTAACAGGCACAATTACTCTTCCTGAGGGAACTGAAATGTGCATGCCGGGCGATAACATTATTATGAGCGTTGAGCTTATTACTCCTATCGCTATTGAAAAGGGTCTTCGTTTTGCTATTCGTGAAGGCGGCAGAACAGTTGGTTCAGGCGTTATCACAGAAATTGACGAATAATTAAAATTTAAAAATCCGACACGAAAGTGTCGGATTTTTTATTATTTCTTTTTTAATTTATTTATTCCGGAAATTCCGTTTACAAAAAGAGACTCAAGTTGTACGGCAATATCGTGTGGACAAAGATTTAATTCGGGGTGTTCAAACCAAAAAGTTAAAATTCCTGCAAATCCGTTTGCAAAATATGAGTAGTAGAAATCGAATTCATCTGAATATTCTATGTTATATGTTTTTAAAAAAATATCTTCTGAATTTTCTTTGAATGCTTTTTTGAATTTAATAGCGAATTGCTTATCGCCGTTTTCTGAGAGGAAAATTTGGCAAAGTTCTTTGTTTTTATAAAAGAAATCACAAATTCTGCTTAAAATGGTATAGGGAACTTTTTTTATGTTTGAAGTAGTAGGTGCGTTTATTGTTGATATAAAATTATAAAAGAATTCATTTTCGATGTTTTCCACAAGAGCTCTAATATTTTTATAATGAAGATAAAATGTGCCTCTGTTCAATTTTGTGAGTGTACAAAGTTCCTGCACGCTTATTTCTTCAAGCGGTTTTTCCAAAAGCAAAGCACAAAGCCCGTCCTTTAAAATCCGTTTTGTTTTTATAACTCTTAAATCGGCATTGTTCACATTAGTCCCCAAAAGATACAAAATTATCACATATATAGTACACAAAAAACATTTTTATTTCAAATATTAAACTCAATAATTTCATTTATATGATTGATAAGAAATAAAGGTGCGAAATCAAAAAGACCTGTAGCTTTAAACCGACAGATCTTTCTTATATAAGTTAAAAAACAGTGGATTGACAAATACCGTTCACTCGTATACTTACTTAAACCGCAAGTGAAAATCTGATCAATATAAATAAAATATAAATAATATATGTTTTATAGGTTTTTACTTTAAAAAAAACTTTTAATATGTTATTATAATTACAATAATTTGTGGGGTGATAAAATGCCCGATGGAATGCTTAAAGAAATTCTTGCAGCTGAAAAAAAGAACAGAGAAAATGAAGAAAATGCACGAATTTCGGCACAAAAAATAATTGCCGATGCCAAAGAACAAGCGGAAGATTTTATAAAATCAAACCGCATTGCTTTTGATGAATTTGAAAAAGAAGAGCTTAATAAAAAAAAGCTTGAAGGAGAACGGTATATTGCCGCGGAAAAACTTAAGGCGCAGCAGCAGGCAAAGCAGCTTAAAGAAGGCGCTTCTGAAAAGCTTTCTGAGGCTGTAGGTTTTATAAGGGAAGCACTTATTAAATAATATGGCAAAACTTAAAATAAAAAAAATTGAAATAATAGCCCCTATTGGAAAAAGCAAAGAGGTAATAGATACGCTTGAAAGACTGGGTACGGTTGAAATAACCGAAACACCGCAGTCTGACGGCGTTTTTTGCTATGATACAAAGGAAAATGTAAATACAATAATTAAAAATCGTGAAAATGCTGAAAAAGCAAGAGACTTTTTAAGTGTTTATGCTCCGAGAAAGCAGGATATGCTGGAGGGATTTAAACCGAGAAAAGAAATTGAACTTTCAGATTTTTATGTTAGAAGTGAAAAAAATGATGAAATACGATGCACTTGCGATGAAATAAATTCGTGTGTTTCCGAACTCACAGAAATTAAAACTGAAATCACAAAAACAAATATAGATATAACGGCACTTGAGCCGTGGCAAAGCCTTGAAATTCCGCTTGGCACAGTTGGCACTGAAAAGACCGATATTATTATAGGAACTCTTCCCGATGAATACAGTGAGGAAAAACTGAAAACAAGGCTTGTTGAGATAGCCCCCACGCTTTTATCTTATGATTTTACGATTGTTTCAAGTCTTAAGGTACAGACCTATCTGGCGTTTATCGTTATTAAAGAAGAACGGGAGCTTTTACAAAACGCTTTAAGAGAACTTAATTTTACTGCAGTCAGTTTTACCGAAAACACGACAGCAAGGGAAGAAATTGATGAAAAAAAACAAAAAATCATTGCCTTGGAACAGGAAATCGACGCAATAAAAAACAAACTTAAGGCGTTGGATAAAAATCGCGAAGCAATTGATTTTTTGATAGATTGTGAAACTATCAGAGCGGATAAGTATGAGGCTTTTCAAAATGTGGGAATAACAGAAAGTGTTATGGATATAAAAGGATATATTCCCGAAACCTATGCTGAAAAAACGGCAAAAAGACTTGAGGAAAAGCTTGGTTGTGCCGTGCTTATAACTGAGCCTCCTGAGGATGATGAGGTTCCCGTGGCGCTTAAAAACAACGGCTTTGCAGCACCTGCGGAAAGTGTTACTGAAATGTACTCAATGCCTGGAAAATATGATATTGATCCTACACCTGTAATGTCATTTTTTTACTATTGTTTTTTTGGTATGATGCTTTCAGATGCAGGCTATGGACTTCTTATGGTAATAGCTACGCTTTTTGTACTGTTTAAGTATAAACCCGAAAGAGAAAAAGCCAATCAGGTGAGGATGTATCTTTATTGCGGTATATCCACAATGTTCTGGGGTATTATGTACGGATCGTTTTTTGGCGATATAATAAATGTAATAAGAACGAACTTTTTGAATCTTCCTGAAATAAGACTTTATGTATGGATGGATCAGCAAAATCAACTTATGACATCTATGATATGGTGTTTTCTTTTTGGAATTATTCATCTTTTTACAGGTGTCTTCTGCAAGTCAATAACAGAGTGGAAATACGGAAGCAAGATTTGGGCCATACTGGAACCGTTGTCGATATTTTTGACAGTTGGAGGAGCATCACCGATAGCACTAGATATGATTCAACCCGGAGTTCCCGCTATGGTAAAATCATGGGGAGGAAGGCTCGCCCTTGCAGGTATTGTTCTTGTCATGATATGTGGAGCAAGAGGTAAAAAAGGTTTTTCTATTGTGTCGGGAGCGCTTTCAAATATTTATAATACCGCATCCGGTTTCTTATCAGATATTCTGTCGTATTCCAGACTTTTAGCATTAGGACTTGTAACGGGAATTATAGGTCAGGTTATAAATATGATGGGTGCAATGCCTAAAAATATTTTTGTTAAGTCTGTGTCTGTAATAATCATATTCATTTTAGGGCATACTATAAATTTTGCGATAAATATTATCGGCGCATATGTACATACTTTAAGGCTTCAATATGTAGAATTTTTCCAAAAATTCTATGAGGGCGGCGGAAGAAAATTTTCTCCGCTGAAAATAAATACAAAAGGATTCAAGTTCAAGGAGGAACAATAATGGAATATTTAGGTTTGGCACTTGCCGTTTTAGGTGGAGCGTTTGCGGTACTGCTTTCAGGTATGGGTTCTGCAAGAGGCGTGGGAACTGTCGGTCAGGCGGCGGCAGGTCTTTTGGCGGAGGATCCGTCAAAGTTTACCAAAGTGCTTATTCTTCAGATTTTGCCGGGTACACAAGGTCTTTACGGATTTATTACTGCGATTTTGGTAATGGTTAAAACTAAAATTTTAAGCGGTACTCCTTTAATGCTTACAGCATCACAGGGACTTACAATTTTTGCGTGTTGTCTTCCTATGGCGATTGTCGGATATTTTTCGGCGGTTCATCAGGGAAAGGTTGCGGCTTCCGGTGTTTCGGTGGTTGCTAAAAAGCCTGAACAGCAGTCAAAGGCTATGATTCTTTCAGCAATGGTTGAAACCTATGCTGTTTTGGCGCTGCTTACATCGATACTTCTTATTCTAAATGTAAAAGTTGGTTAAGATGAGCGGGCTTGATAAAATTATTTCAGATATAACCGAACAGTCCAAATTGCGTTCTGATGAACTTTTGAGGACTTCTCGGGAAGAGGCTGAAAGGCTTTTATCTGAAAGTCATCAAAAGGCTCTTGCTGAAAAAGAACAAAGGCAAAAGAAGCTTGATGAAAAGCTTTCCGTACTTGAAAATAATTCAAGAGCTTCGGCAAGGCTTGCGTCATCAAAAATAATTTTAACGGCAAAACATGAGGCTGCCGCTGAAATGCTTTGCAAGGCTGTTGCGATAATAGACGGACTTTCAAAAAAGGAATATTTTGAAATTATTAAAAAGCTTATACTGAAAAACGCTCGTAAGGGAGAGGATGGGATTATTCGTTTTTCAAAAACGGATTCAAAAAGACTTCCGCAGAATTTCCTTGAGAGTATAGAAAAAAATCTTGACGGAGCAAAGCTTACGCTTGGAAAGCCTGCGGATATAAATGACGGGTTTATTTTGTCGTATGGACTTGTTGATGTAAATTGCACCTTTGATGCTGTAACATCGGATAAGTCGGATGAAATAAATGACGGTCTGAATAAAATCTTATTCGAGGCTTAAAATGAATGAAAAATATGCCTTCGGTGTGGCAATGTGCCGTGCAAAAGAAAATTCACTTTTAAGCAGACAGGATATAGATGAAATTGCTGCAGCACCTAGCTATAAAAGAGCAATTGAGCTGCTTTCAAATAAGGGCTATGACACACGGGGCGGCTATGATTATGAGGAGTTTTTAAAGCTTCGTATGAATGATGCTATTGAAACGGTTAAGTCGGCGGCTGAAAACTCAGAACTTTTAAATATTCTTTTTGTTAAGAATGATTTTCATAATTTAAAAACCGCTTTAAAGGGTAAAAAGAGTGAAACTGAATATGATAAATTCTTTGAGCCGTTCGGCATTTGCACTTATGAGGTTTTAAAAAAATCTGTAGAGGAAAATGATTTTTCATATCTTCCCGAGCTTATGCGAGAAACTGCGGAAAAAGCGAATGAGCTTTTGCAAAAGACCGGTTCCGGTCAGCTTTGTGATATAGTATGTGATAGAGGTGCTATGTCGGCTATGCTTTGTCTTGCTGAAAAGTCAAAGGATGAAGTTCTTATAAGTTATGCAAAAAATGTTGTGCTTTGTGCAGATGTTAAAATTCTTTTAAGATGCGCCAAGACTGAAAAGCCTAAAAGCTTTATGGAGGAGGCGCTTTGTAAAATTCCCGGCATTGATTTTTCAAAGCTTGAAGATTCAGCTTTAAAAGGAGAAAGTGAGTTTATAGATGCTCTTTCGGAACTGGGATTTTCTAAGTTTAAAGAAAAAATTGATGAAGGTTTCTTCAGTTTTGAAAAATATTGTGATGATATTTTAATGGAGAATTTTAAAATGTCAAAATA
Source organism: Candidatus Fimenecus sp. (assembly GCA_052169395.1). GTDB lineage: Bacteria > Bacillota > Clostridia > Oscillospirales > Acutalibacteraceae > Fimenecus. The sequence goes on from JBQNCN010000002.1 coordinate 295,577, forward strand.
TACCGCTTTCGGTCTTTCACCGATTGCAGCATATTATTATGCCGTAAGTGCCGAGGTTATGTGTTTGCGGATTATATTGTCTGGAAAGCTTAACGGTGCCGAGGAAAAAGTTGTTCGCAGCAGAATAAGGGAGCTTTATGTATAAAACGGTTGTTATAGGTGACAGGGACAGTATTTACGGATTTAAATCTTTAGGTCTTGACATAATCCCCGTCAATGAAAAAAAAGAAGCTTATGAGGTAGTGAAAAAAGCTGCGGCAAATGGCACTTATGCCGTAATTTTTGTAACTGAAAAGGTGTTCTTCGAAATAAAAGATATTAGCGAGCATTATAAGGAACAGCCATATCCCGTCATACTTCCGATACCAGGAGTTAGCGGAAATACGGGAGAGGGATCAAAAAATGTTACCGACTGCATAAAAAGAGCTGTCGGCTCTGATATTGTCGGATAGGAAGGTAAAGATGAACAAACCAACGATTTTAAAGGTTGCGGGACCGCTTGTTGTCGCGCAAAATATGAAAAACGCCGATATGTTTGACGTTGTGAGAGTTTCAAATGAAAGACTTATCGGTGAAATAATTGAAATGCACGGAGATCTTGCGTCCATTCAGGTTTATGAAGATACTGCGGGGCTTGGACCGGGAGAACCTGTAGAAAGTACAGGGGAGCCACTTTCAGTAGAACTTGGACCTGGACTTATAGGCGGGATTTTTGACGGAATTCAAAGACCGCTTGTTGAAATCATGAAAAAAGATGGAAGCCTTTTGAAACGAGGTGTTGAAGCACCTGCACTTTCCCGTGAAAAAAAATGGCATTTTTTGCCTAATCTTTCTGTAGGAGATGAAATAACGGCGGGTGATGTGCTGGGATTTGTTGATGAAACGCCTACTGTCAAACATAAAATACTAACACCGTTTAAGGTTTCAGGAAAAATTCTTGAACTTAATGAAGGCGACTTCACAGTGTCAGATACGATAGGAACGGCTGAAACCGAAAATGGTGAGAAAATAGAGCTTAAGCTTATGAGCAAGTGGCCTGTAAGACAGGGTAGACCTGTAAAGAGAAAGTTATCACCGGATATTCCTCTTGTAACGGGTCAGAGAATAATAGATACATTTTTTCCGATTGCAAAGGGAGGCACTGCGACAATTCCGGGACCTTTCGGGTCGGGAAAAACAGTTATTCAACACCAGCTTGCAAAGTGGGCTGCCGCTGATATTGTAGTTTATATAGGCTGTGGAGAACGTGGAAACGAAATGACTGATGTTTTAAATGAGTTCCCCACTCTTAAAGATCCCAAAACAGGCAGAAGCCTTATGGAAAGAACCATTCTTATTGCAAATACATCAGATATGCCGGTTGCCGCACGTGAGGCATCAATTTATACAGGTATAACAATAGCTGAATATTTCAGAGATATGGGATATTCCGTTGCACTTTTGGGTGATTCCACTTCAAGATGGGCAGAGGCTCTTCGTGAGATGAGCGGACGTCTTGAGGAGATGCCGGGTGAGGAGGGCTATCCTGCATATCTTGGCTCAAGACTTGCGCAGTTTTATGAAAGAGCAGGTAGAGTTAAAACTCTTGGAAGTGAAGATAACGAGGGTTCTCTTTCAGTTATCGGTGCGGTATCTCCGCCGGGCGGCGATATTTCAGAGCCTGTTTCTCAGGCTACTCTCCGTATTGTAAAGGTTTTTTGGGGACTTGACTCAAATCTTGCTTATCAAAGACATTTCCCTGCAATTAACTGGCTTTCTTCATACAGTCTTTATTCAGATACTCTTGGTCAATGGTTTGATGAAAATGTAAATGATAAATGGAGTTCTTTGCGTGTACGAATGATGGCTCTACTTTCAGAAGAGGCAAGTCTTAATGAAATAGTAAAGCTTGTCGGTATGGATGCTTTGGGTGCTCTTGATAGACTGAAAATGGAAACTGCAAGATCGATTCGTGAGGATTATTTGCAGCAGGACAGTTTCAATGAAGTAGATACATATGCTTCACATGAAAAACAGTTTATCATGATGAATCTTGTTATGAGTTATTATGATGAGTGTAAAAAGGCTCTTGAACAAGGAACAAATATTGAAAAGCTTGCAAATCTTGCCGTGAGAGAACGTATAGGCAGATTTAAATATGTTCACGAAAATGATATAAAAGAGCAAGCGGAGGATATATCAAGACAGCTTCTTGAGGAAATTGGTGCGGCTTCCGCTGAAAAGGAGGATTTCTGATGCCGAGAGAGTACAGAACAGCACAGGAAGTGGCAGGTCCTTTAATGCTTGTAAAGGGCGTTGAAGATGTCAAGTATGATGAGCTTGGAGAAATAGAACTTGAGAATGGTGATTTAAGGCGTTGCAGAGTTCTTGAAATAAACGGATCTGATGCACTTGTACAGCTTTTTGAAAGCAGTACGGGAATAAATCTTGAAACCTCAAAGATAAGATTCTTAGGGAGAATGATGGAACTTCCCGTTTCCGAAGATATGTTAGGCAGAGTTTTTGACGGACTTGGCAGAGCTATTGATGGTGGGCCTGATATAATTCCCGACAAAAGAATGAATGTAAACGGACTTCCGATGAATCCTGCGGCAAGAGCTTATCCTGAGGAATTTATTCAAACGGGAATATCCGCTATTGATGGACTTAATACTCTTGTAAGAGGTCAGAAACTTCCTATATTTTCCGCTTCCGGTCTTCCGCATTCACAACTTGCCGCACAGATTGCAAGACAGGCAAAGGTAAGGGGTACCGATGAAAAATTTGCAGTTGTTTTTGCAGCAATGGGTATTACGTTTGAGGAAAGTCAGTTCTTCATTGAATCATTTAGAGAAACCGGTGCTTTAGATAGAACCGTTATGTTTTCAAATCTTGCAAATGATCCTGCAATAGAAAGACTTTCAACGCCTAAAATGGCACTTACGGCTGCGGAATATTTAGCTTTTGACTGTGATATGCATGTGCTTGTAATTATGACTGATATTACAAACTATGCTGATGCTTTGCGTGAAGTTTCAGCAGCACGCAAGGAGGTTCCGGGCAGAAGAGGCTACCCTGGATATATGTATACCGACTTTGCAACACTTTATGAAAGAGCTGGTAGACAGCGTGGAAAAAAAGGGTCAATTACTATGATACCGATTTTAACAATGCCTGAAGATGATAAAACACATCCTATCCCGGATCTTACAGGATACATTACCGAGGGTCAGATTATTCTTTCAAGAGATTTGTATCGCTGTGGCTTTAAGCCGCCTATAAATGTTCTTCCTTCTCTTTCAAGACTTAAGGATAAGGGAATAGGTGAGGGCAAAACAAGAGAGGACCATAAGGGTACGATGAACCAGCTTTTTGCAGCTTATGCAAGAGGTAAGGATGCAAAGGAACTTTCGGTTGTTTTAGGAGAAGCGGCACTTACAGATATTGATAAACTTTATGCGAAGTTTTCAGATGAATTTGAAGATAAATATATAAATCAGGGTTATAATGCGGATCGTTCTATTGAAGAAACACTTGATTTGGGATGGGAACTTTTAAGAATTTTGCCCAGATCCGAGCTTAAACGTATTCAGGATAAGGATTTGGATAAGTATTACGGTGAACAGGTAGTTAAAGAATAATGGCAAGACTTAATGTAAATCCTACAAGAATGGAGTTGACAAGGCTTAAATCGAGACTTGTCGTGGCAAGGCGTGGGCATAAGCTTTTGAAGGATAAACGAGATGAGCTTATGAGGCGTTTTATGCTTCTTGTGCGTGAAAACAGAGCGCTTCGCAAAGAGGTTGAAAAGGGCGTTGCGGATGCAAATTCACATATGGCGCTTGCACGTTCAGTTATGAGTGATGCCGCTATTAATACCGCTCTTTTAATGCCTTCTCAGAAAATGAACCTTGCTCTTTCCACAAAGGATGTTATGAGCATTAAGCTACCGAAAATTTCTGCCGAGTTTAAAAAGTCGGATGAAAATGAAATGTATTCATATGGATTTGCCTTTACATCTTCCGAGCTTGATGATGCAGTACTTTCACTTTCTGAACTTCTACCCAAAATGATTAAGCTTGCTGAAATTGAAAAATCTTGTCAGCTTATGGCAGTTGAGATTGAGCGCACAAGAAGAAGAGTAAATGCACTTGAATATGTTATGATACCTCAGTATGAGGAAACCATTAAATATATTCAGATGCGTCTTGATGAGAATGAGCGTTCGTCAACAACAAGGCTTATGAAAGTAAAGGCACAGATGGCAGAGGAAGAGCGTAGAAAGGCTCTTTCTGAAATTGAAAAACAGGCACGCAGCTTTACTGCGTAATTAAGCGGCGTAAGCCGCTTTTTTAGGAGAAAAATATGTTGGAAAATTTACAGCCGCAAAGACCGTTTTATTATTTTGAAGAGCTTACAAAAATTCCGAGACCGTCGTATCACGAGGAAAAAATTGCAAAATATATTGCGGATTTTGCAAAAAAAAGAGGACTTGAACATTATACGGATGAGTATATGAATGTGATAATTATTAAAGAGGCATCCGTAGGTTATGAAAATGAAGCACCGCTTATTCTTCAGGGTCATACCGACATGGTATGTGAAAAGGAGCGAGGTGTTGAGATAGACTTTGAAAATGATTCACTTGATATTTTTATTGACGGCGATTTTATAAAAGCAAGAGGAACAACTCTTGGCGGAGATGACGGTGTGGCAGTTGCATATATGCTTGCACTGCTTGATGATGAAACTTTGAATCATCCGAGGCTGGAGTGTATTTTTACCACTGCTGAGGAGTTCGGTATGGATGGTGCAAGGGGACTGTCTGTTGAAAAGCTCAAGGGTAAAATGCTTTTAAATCTTGACAGTGAGGAAGAAGGAGAGGTGCTTGCGTCATGTGCAGGTGGCGGTCAAGTGGATATTTCTCTTACGGTTGAAAGAGAAACGGAAGCCGAAAATCCATATAAGATTTTGGTATCGGGACTTTTGGGAGGACATAGCGGCACCGAAATAGATAAAGGGCGTGCAAATGCATCAAAGCTTATGATAAGGATTTTAAAGGCGTTTTGTGATGAGGGTGTTGTATTCGGTCTTGCGGAACTTTTTGGAGGCGAAAAAGATAACGCCATACCTACATATAGCGAGTCAATTGTTGATATAGGTGATTTATCAAAGGCGGCAGATATTGTTTCAGAATTTGAAAAGGTTTTTAAAGAGGAATTCAAAGATACGGATAGTGATATTAAGCTTGAAATAACAAAATGTGAATATAATGGAAAAGTTCTTTCTGACAGTTCTACAAAAAAGGTGATATTACTTTGCAATGAACTTCCGACAGGTATTATAAAAATGAGTGAGGATATTGAAAACTTTGTTCAGACCTCGCTTAATATGGGTGTTTTAGTACTTAAAGAAAATACACTGGATATATGTTTTTCAATTCGTTCTTCAAAGAGCAGTGATTACGGTGAGCTTTCAGAAAAAGTTTGCAAAATTGCGAAAAAATATGGTGCCGAAACAAAGCAATCCGGAGAATATCCCGCTTGGGAATGGTTGGAAAACTCTCCGCTTAGAGATAAACTCCAAAGCGTTTATAAGGATATTTTTGGAAAAGAGCTTGTGATAAAGGCTATTCATGCAGGGGTTGAATGCGGACTTCTTTCAAAGAAGATATCAGGACTTGATGCCGTTTCAATGGGACCGAATTTATACGATATTCATACTCCCAGAGAAAGACTCTCTATAAGTTCATTTGCAAGAACCTATGAATTTGTAAAAGCGATTATTGAGGCAAAATGACAGAAATTCAAAAGCGGCTTTTTGAGCTTTGTGATGAGGAATATGCTACTTTTCAAAGACGGCTTATTCCGAATATTTTACCTGAAAGTATAATAGGTGTAAGAACTCACGAATTAAGAGTACTTGCAAAAGAAATTAAAAATATTCCTGAAGGAAAAAGGTTGTTAAATTCGGCTCCGCATAAGTATTTTGAAGAAAATCAAATTCACTGTTTTATTTTATCCGAATTTAAGAATTTTGAATGCTGCATATCAGAAACTGAAAAATTTCTTCCATATATTGATAATTGGGCAACCTGTGATATGTTTTCTCCAAAATGTTTTAAGAAAAATAAAACAGTTTTACTTCCATATATAAAAAAATGGATAAAATCTGAGCATACATATACAGTACGTTTTGCAGCGGGTATGCTTATGCGATATTTTCTGGATGATGATTTTAATGAAGACTATCTTTATATTATTGCAGATATAAAATCAGAGGAATATTATGTAAATATGATGATTGCATGGTATTTTGCAACGGCACTTGCAAAACAGTATGACAGTACGTTGCCGTTTATTATTGAACATAAATTAAATTCTTGGGTACATAATAAAACTATTCAGAAAGCTGTTGAGAGTTATCGTATAACTCCTGAACAAAAGAGCTTTCTTAAAACTCTTAAAATAAATTCAAAATAAAAAAGACGGAACTTTTTCTCCGTCTTTTTTTATTAAGTTAATGAATTTTATCTTTCTTCTTTATTTTATGATTAATCAAATGAATGCTTATAAGTATAATCGAAAATAATAAGGTCAAACTTGCTGCAGTGTATTTGAAATTTATTAAGATAGCGTCGGATTGAATAAACGAAGGATTATTTACATTTATTCTTACACCTCGTACTAAAAGTCTGTGAGTATTTACAGCATAAGGAGTACAGGTAATAAGCGTAATTATATCTTCGTTTTTCTGAATATCCAAATTATAAATCTCTTGCGGAAGAACAGTGCGTATATCGCATACTTCATATGTAAAAATTTTATCAAGCACTTTTATTGAAAATGTATCACCTAACTCAAGATTGTTTAAATCTGTGAAAAGTTTTGCAGCAGGAAGGCCCCTATGTCCTGTTATTACTGAATGAGTATTTTTTTCACCTGTGGGAAAAGACGAGCCTTCAAGATGACCTGCATAGTGATCCAGCACACTGTCCGATGTTCCGTGATAAATTGGAAGATTTACGTTTATCTTAGGAATTGATATATGCCCTATCATTCCATTTCCGTTAATGTTGAGGATGTTTTTATAATAATCATTTGTCGGAGCTCCGTTGATAAATGAAAAATGTTTTTTTACAAGTTCTTCATTATATTTTTCGGCATCATAAAAAAACTTTCTTTTTTCAGTTTCAGACATAGCACTAACTTTTTTTTCATAGTCTGATGTAGCTTGCGCAGCTCCGATTTTATTTAGATAATTACTTATACTGGGATAGAGTGCGGTCAAAATCCCTGTTAAAAATATTATCGCCAATATAATATTTGATGATTTTTTTTTCATTAAAATAAATTAAGAAAGTGTTTTGTTAATGACTCTTAATTGTTGTTTAAATTTTTGCGCTGTTTAATAATGAATAAAATTAAAGCACCCAAGGCTATGGTCAAACCTGAAAATGTGAAAATCATTGTACCCATTCCACCTGTTGAAGGAAGAGAGAATCCTTTGGTATTTGCAACGCCTACAACAATTTGTCCTTGTGCGGCAGTTCCGTTACCCTCGGTAGCTTCGGAAACGGTGTAGCTCACAGTTTTTACATAAGCGGGAATATCACCTTCTGCTTTTACGGAATGCGGTGCACCTTCAGTCTGACCGTTTGAAAGCCAAAGGAGATTTCCGTCACTGTCTGTTGCCTGAACACCGAATTTTGATTCTGAAAGTTCTGAGGTATAGGTTATTTCTTTTGTTTTTACCGATGTGCCGAAGATACCTGAAGTATCTTTTGAAACAGAAATTTTGATTGGTTTAACTGCTTTTTTATATCCTGCAGGAGCATGTGTTTCCTTAAGCCAATAATCACCGGCAGAAATTCCGTTAAGAGCGGCAAATCCTTTATTGTCGGTTGTTAAAGTGCTTATAGGTGCACCTGTGCATTCTGCATTGTTGTAGATCTCAAATACGGCGCCCTGCAACTTTTCAGAATGATTTTCAGAATTATATTTGTTTAAAATGAGAGAATATGTGTATATAATTTCTTTATCCTCAATCTTACCATAGCCATTTTTATCGTTTGGACGATTCGGATCTCCCGGCTTATAGGTTGAGTTTTCATAAGGTGCATTTGAAAAAATAAGTTCCAATGTGTTGGGGTTTCCGTTTTGAGTTCCTGTTTGTGCATTTTCATTTAAAACAGCTTTATATTGTACGCTTAAATTTGAATATTGTTTTATTTTTTCGTAATCATAATCGATATAGATTTTCTGTCCTTCAATGGTGATTTTGTATTCGTTGTTAAGAGTAAGAAGCGTTCCGGTTTGATCTCCGTCTGTATAGCCCTTTACTATAAATTGTGCCGCCGTAGATTTCAGTGTTAAGCCGTTTGAAAGAGTATCTGCCATAAAGTAGGTGCGGTTTGTTGAGCCTTCAGGATAGGTTGGTACGGTGGAGGTGAGTTTAAAGCCTATTTCATCTCCTATTGAAGCGGTATGCTGTACTCCGTCAAGCTTTGTGCCGTTTTCTATATCTTTATTTGCTGTCGGCTTTGTGGTTTTCATAACAACATTGTATTTGTTGTATATTTTATATTGATTGTTCTCAACAAAAGGAACCACCTCTGCGGTAATGGTCTGATAAACAAAGGCACCCTTATTATTTCCGGAACCGACAAGGATATATTGCCCAAGTGGCAGATTGTTAAATACACCACGTCCGTCTGAAAGTGTGGTTGACGTTGCATTTGGAGATACGGTATTTGCAGGATTTTTAACAAATGCGGTAAATTCGCCTAAAAGTTTTTTGAGTGCAGCTGAATCCGTTGCAAACTTTGCACGATTGCAGTAATCCTCAACTGTAAGAGATGAATATTCCGGAGTGGCAGCTTTAAAGGCATTAAAGGTATCGGTGAAAGTAAAAGTTAACTGGCCGTCACTTTCTAAAACGGTGTTTACCACTTTGTAAGCGTTTAAAATGTCTCCATTATTTCCGGTTTCAACTGTTACGGAAGCTTTTGAGTTATTATTTGCAATTTCTTTTATTGCGTCATCTGCCGGTGTGCTTGAGGCAAATGCCGAAATTGCCAATAATGCTGCTAAAATAAATGAGATTAAAGATACAATAATTTTTTTCTTGTTCATAAATCTTCTCCTTTTTAAATGATTTTATATTGATAATTATTGTAGACATATAAATTAATGCGAACTTGTTAAATCATATTTTCGTTTTAATAAGATAAATGATGTGGTTGTTACAAGAAATAACCCTATAGTTTTATAAAAATAGGATGAAATACCGCCTGTTTTTGGAAGGATTTGGGTATTTTTTGGAAGAGTATTAGTCATTGTTATTATACCGCTTCGGATTCCGTCATTATTTTCATAGGTTACGCTACAGTCTTTCGGGAGATTTTTTTCCTTAATGTAATATTCATAAAGTATCTCATTACCCTGACTGTCTTTTGCACTGCTAGGTAATTTGTTGATAATTTTTTCCCAATTGTTTGAGGAGGATATGGTATATGTTCCATAAATAATATCATTTTCATTTCCTGTTGGATTTACGGAAGGCGGAGTGAAAACAAGTTCTTTCATTGATACTTCTCCTTCTGTTCCTTGTGGTGCAATATATCCTGAAAGTTCGATATTTTCATTTAAAATAATAGTATATGTATATTCCCAAGTGCCATTATTCCATGTTCCTCCTATTTGTTTTTCTGATGATGGAAGTAAAGGGGCTCCATTTAAAAATAGGTTTGGTTTTGAATCTCTATATACATTTGTTTGCATTACTGTAAATGTAAGAGTTGTTTTTAAAGGATACTGATATTCTTTTTTCCAAAAATCATTTCCGTAGCGTTTTTCTTTTATATCTGCTGTAAAATTTATATTGGTTGAAGATTCCGCAGATTTTGCCCTTTGATATAATTCAAATTCAACATTACCTATTTTATTTATTGTATTTCCGTCACTGTCAATCCAATTTTTTTTAACCTTAAGGCTTATAAGACTTGATTTATTGGGTCTGTAAAGAGTACTTCCGGGTAAAAGAGCATCACCATTGAAATTGGAGGGCATTGATGAAACCGAACTCATACTGTTCGGAAGATAAAAGTAGTATGGCGTAGGATCTATAATATAATTTTCAGGAGCATTTTTTTCTATAAGCATATAAGCGGTGTTATATACAATATTAGATATTGTATATTTGCCGCCGGTCTCAGTGGTAAAGGTTTTGATTTTTTCATATTTTGATGTTTCCGAATTGTATTTGAAAAGATCAAATTCCGCTCCTGCAAGACCGACTCCGTAATTGCTGCTGTCGACCTTATAAAGTATGACACTGTTTGCACTTATACCTGCTGCAGAATAGGTAATATCAGCAGTTATGCTTTTAGTTGTGGTTGGCGTTGTCTCAGAAATACCTTTTAAAACAGCCTTATTATCCACTGTAACGATTTTATTATTATTTGCAAAAGTGAAATATCGGTATTCAAAAATCAAAGGCTTGCCATCGGGAATATCCGCAGTAATTTTACAAATTGTTGTATTTCCATGTCTTTCCGTTTTATAAACAAAGCTGTATTCTTCCTTTGGAATCTCTTTCCCTTTGCTGCCATCGGGATTTCTTTCATAAAGATGAACTGAATTGTTATTAAGAGTTATTGTGGCAAGTGAACTTGCATGATTGTAATATGAAAGCGTATCTTCTAAAATCAGTCTATCGTTATTAGGTATAAGGTCATGCCCTTCAGGATTTATAGTAATTTGATAACATGCCGATTGACCGTCTTTGTCAAAGCTTCCGGATTTTGATAAGGCATTTTCATATTTGTTATATGTGATTTGTTGTGTTTGTTCGGATTTTCCTATAAGTTCTTCGTTGTGCTTCATCAAGACTTTATTGTGGAAATTTTTTTGAGTAAGTTCTTTAGGCCATTTATTCATATCAATATCAGCTGTGAGTCTCAAAAGACATTTGTTTTTATTTATATATGTAAGATTTTCAGATGTAAGAGTTATTTCTATTTTATTATTGTCTTTAATTGAGTTTATGATTTGTTTGTTGATATCGCATGTCCCGTTGTTTTCATTCCATTTAAACAGGCTCTCCTCAGTACTTTTATTTGCAATTTGCATTGTAAGTGATTTAAAAATTAAACCGTCAGGCAGATTTTCATAGATAACCGTTTTTCCTGTGGTTGTTGTCGGTGTAAATTCAATAAACCATTCAATTTGTCCGTTGATTTCGTGGTATTCATGTTTTGTTTCAATCTCGTCTACGGGACTTTTTGCATCAAGTTTGTGCAAAACGGGTTTATATTCAATTTTTGGTTCTGTTTGAACCTTATGCTCTCCGCATTTAATAATACCTTTATTTTTAAACTGTTTTACAAGGTTTATGTCATCTATTGTTCCTGTGGACTGATAAGTAAATTGTATTGTTTTATTTTTTGGGATGGCATCTGTTTTTGATATAACAAAGCCATGGTTATTTATTTCAAGTTTATAACCCTTAATACCTGCAGCCTTAAAAGCGGCATCAATATTGTTCTTAAGAGTATTTTTTTGCGTTTCACTCATACTCTGTCCGTTTTGAAGTTCATCGGTATAAATCCATCCCGCCGGAATTTCAGCTTTGTCTGCATTTATTTTTACAGTCCAGGTTATTGTTGCCGTTTTTTCATTTACCGAAATATTGTCGGCAGTTTTTGTAAGCGGAAGATAATCGCCGTTTCCTACCGTTGCTTCAGATGAAATTTTGTTGTTTGTGTGTGGATTATTCGGTGTAAGTACAGCGGTGTTTTTTACTCCATTTGTGCCTATATCCTGTGAAAACGGAGTACTGTATGTAAGTGTATAAACATCGGTCGAACCTTGAGGAAATGTATATGGCAGTGTTATATTTTTACTGTTCCCCTTAGAATCGCTCAAGGTTATTTGTGTTTCATTTGGAAGTGCACCGTCCTTGTATATATCATTAAGAACCCATTCGCTTATATTCGCTTTTGCTTCGTTTATCAAAATGCTCCATAGAATGCTGGTGCCGTCTGAAGATAGTTTACCGCTTTTTTGCAATAAATTATTTGTAATTGTAAATTTAATTTGACTGTATTCAGTTATGGATTTGTCTTGTTTGTTTTTAGCGATTGCGGTTGCCCTGTTGGTAAAATCTTTGCTTCCGTTTATAATGTCGGAATATTTTCCGTTGTATTTTATGGTGTATGTTTCATTTTCGTAAAGTTTTGAAGGCAGCGTAAGTGAAAAATTCTCATCTCCGGGAACGGCATTTATAACGCAATTTTTTGTGATATCTGTTCCGCTGCTGTTTAAAACCTGAAGCCCGTCAAGATATTTTATACCGCCTGCCATATGATCAAGTATTTGGGGAGCGGTAGCGGTTCCGTTTTTACTCGTTACTGTTATGGTGAAAGAAACGGTTCCTTCGGCGGCATTTGTTATGCTATATGATTTTTTTATAGATAAGTCATCGTTTTCGGGAGAGCCTTCCGTTATACGTAAAACTATTGTGGATCCGCCTATGTTAATAGGTTTACTTTGTTCGCCTTCCGTCTGAATATCTGAAACTTTTGTTTCAAATGATATAAATCCTAAAAGATCAACTCCCGATATATCTTGTCCATTTAAATCCTTATGATTTTTGTTATTAAGTGCATATTCATCTAAAAAAGTGATGCTTATAAGTCCGGTTTCACTTATTGTATAGTTTCCGCAGTAATTTCCGGTTTTGTCAATAACTCTTCCGCTGTCGGCTTTGGCTGTTTTTATAACGTCGGGAAGTTTATAGGTTATTGTGTTTGTGGAATCAAGTGAATTTGGCGGAATTGTGTATTCAATTCTGAAACGCAGAGAATCATTTTTATTTACAACGGCATTGTTTAAATCTATATCAATATAATCATTACTTCCTGAGGTTGCACGTTGAACGCTTGTTGAGGTTATCCATTGTGAAAAGTCTTTTCCGCCGTTTGTATGCCCCGTAAGTTTTAGATACCAAAAAACCGTTGTAATAATTGATACTATAAATAATACAATTATTACATTTAAAGTTGTTATCAACTTATAATTTTCTCTTAATTTTTTTGGATTACCAATTTGCAAATATTATTCTCCTATGTAGAATCGTTTTATATTTTTTATTGGAAAAATACGATAAATGATTTTTCCCTCTATTGTATCCTTTGAAATAAATCCGATATCACTGTTTCTACTGTCAATTGATGTGCAAATGTTGTCACCGAGTACAAAATATTTGTTTTCGGGGACGGTTATAGGGAATTTGAGGTGAGTAAGTTTTGATTTTTCGATTTTTTCATAGGAATTTTTTAATACCGTTCCATTTATTGTTAAAGATCCGTCTTCGGTAATGTCAATAACATCTTCACCTATAGCAACCACTCTTTTTATTAAAATTTTATTTTGATAGTGAAAAGCACATAAATCACCGCGTTTAAATTTTGTACATTTTCTTAAAACGCATATATTGCCTTGTGTAAGTGTAGGTTCCATGCTTATGCCGGTAATTTGAACGACAGAAAAGAAATACGATGAGATAAGTACCGCAATTGCTGCTGCAATTATGATATAGCTTAAATTTGTAAATATTTGTTTTTTGAATAAATTCTTGTTTTCAATTCTTTCGAGTTCGGCTTTTATTTCATTGGAACTCGGAATATTATTTTTTTTAGGATTGGATTTAAATGTTCTCATGCTTATTTTTTATAATAAAAACATTAAAATAAAATATATTTTAAATTTGTTTTGCAGTAGCTTTTATACTTTTAATATATATGTCTGCAGTTTTCTGTGCGGCATTTAGCAAACTTGAAACCTGTGCGGCAGCATCGGCAAGTGAACCCGCTTTTGAAAATATAAGTTTTGTGTCGGATAATTTTTCCTCAAGTCTTTTATTTTCTTTTTTTAGCTTTTGATTCTCTTCGGAAGCTTCAAGCAAAAGTTGAAGAAGTTCTCTACGATTTAACTTCTTTAAATTATTTTTCATTTTATCACCTTTGAATAGAAATAAAATTTAGAGTATTGTATAGCCAACAATAAAAAACACAAGAGATGGTTTGTTTTTAAGTGATTGTTTTGAAATAAGTGTAATGATATTATATATATATATATATATATATCAATATATATTGAACAACATTTGTATATTTCTATATTTTAATCAAACAACATAATAATTTTACATTTTATTGTTGTAAATATACAATTGAAATGCTAAATAAATAACAAAACATATAGTTTTAATATGAAATAAGGTGGAATACGGCTTGCTGAAAATATATTAAATTTTAAGTCTAAAAAACTCTCTTGACAATTTGTCAAGAGAGTTGGAACTTTTAGATTATTTTGCTTTACCCTGATTTGCAACCTTATTCATTTTTGCCGCGATCGCATCGGGATCACCGAGGAATTTTTTTGAAACCATTTCAAGATTTTCATCAAGCTCATAAACAAGCGGAATACCTGTTGGAAGATTTACCTTTTTAATTTCTTCGGGAGTAAGCTTTTCAAAGTACATTACAAGAGCTCTAAGGGAATTTCCGTGAGCGGCGATAAGTACTCTTTTGCCTTCTCTAATTTTAGGTGCTATTTCTTTTTCATAGAAAGGAACCGTTCTTGCAATGGTGTCCTTAAGGCTTTCTGTAAGCGGAAGGTCCTTCGGGTCAACTGTTCTGAACATTGCCTGCTTTGCGGGGTTTCTGTCGTCGTTCTCTTCAAGTACGGGCGGTGCAATGTCATATGAGCGACGCCATGTAAGCACCTGATCCTCTCCGAATTTCTCTGCAGTTTCACTTTTGTTAAGCCCCTGAAGCGCACCGTAGTGGCGCTCATTAAGCTCCCACGCTTTATTAACCGGCAGCCATTCACGATCCATTGATAAAAGAGCGTTGTTAAGTGTGTGAATTGCCCTCTTTAAATATGAGGTATAGCAAAGGTCAAAGTCAAGTCCCTCTTCTTTCATAAGTCTGCCTGCTTCAAGAGCTTCTTTTTTGCCGGTTTCAGAAAGCTCAACATCGGTCCAGCCCGTAAATCTGTTTGCTAAATTCCATTCGCTTTCGCCGTGGCGAACAAGTACAAGTTTCATAGTAACTCCTCTTTATTTTGATGACTAAATTATAGCTTTTATTGAGTTTTATTTCAATATAAAGTATTTGAATTTTCAGTTCACCAAGGTTTTTTTGACAAACAACGGATTTTACGGTATGTTTCAATAAACGGAAATGATTCCAATGTGCAATTTAAATTAGAATGTTTAATATAATTTTTATTATTTAATAGGGCGGCGTTTTCTCGATTTTATTGAAAACAATATGTCTCTGTGTTAAAATAAAAAAGAATAAAAATTAAGGAAGGATAAATATGTCAGGGCATTCCAAGTGGAGTACAATTAAAAGAAAAAAAGAAAAGACGGATAATGCAAGAGCAAAGGTCTTTACTAAAATAGGCAGGGAGATTGCAGTTGCCGTTAAAGAGGGAGGAGCGGATCCCGCCGCAAATTCAAAGCTTAAGGATTGCATTGCCAAGGCAAAGTCGATGAATGTTCCGAACGACAACATCGAAAGAATTATAAAAAAGGCTGCCGGAGAAACGGATGCCACAAACTATGAAAATGTACTTTATGAGGGCTATGGCCCGTCGGGAATTGCCGTTATGGTTGAGGCGCTTACCGATAACCGCAACCGCACGGCAGGCAATTTAAGGCATTATTTTGATAAATTCGGCGGTAATTTAGGCACTAACGGCTGCGTTTCATTTATGTTCACGCACGAGGGCGTTATTTTAATTGAAAAGGAAAATGCCGATGAGGATAAGCTTATGGAGGACGCCATTGAGGCGGGGGCTTCCGACCTTTTAACTGATGGAGATGTTTTTGAAATAAGAACGGATGCTTCGGATTTGGGTGCGGTGCGTGATGCACTTGAGGAAAAAGGATATAAGTATATTTCTGCTGAGGTGGAGTATATTCCTAGTTCAACTGTTGACCTTTCAATCGCTGAGGATGCTGAAAAAATGATGAAAATGACTGATTTGTTTGATGATGATGATGATATTCAGAATTACTATCACAATTGGGGCAATGAAGAAAGTTTCGATATTTAAACAATTAAAAAATAAAAAAGGTGGTTTTGCCACCTTTTTTATCTATCTGGAGTATATCGGAAACGTTGTTTAGGGATGTGAAGAATTGTTTATAAGTTTTAGATAAAGATGTTTGCTCTCTTTTGATATTTAACTTATTTGCTTTTTCTGTTTTTACAATTAGGACAATTACTACAGCAACCAGAACAACTGTTATGATGGGTCACAGAATTATCTTTTTTGTTTTTTTCATTTTTCCTCATTGCTTCCTTTTAAAACTTAATCGATAAAGTGTGTATTAGATATAGTTTATACTAATAAGTATATACTAACTAAATTAGCGTGTCAACAGAAACTTTATAAATAAAAGTATTTGTTTATGCAATAGATATGAATATTATTCATAAAAACATTAAAAAAATGAAATAATATCTTGATTTTTGCATAAAACCATTCTATAATTTAAAAATCAAATTTGTATTGGAGAGAAAAAATGGATAAGAAAAATATTAAAAAAGTAGTGCTTGCTTATTCAGGTGGGCTTGATACCTCAATAATTATTCATTGGCTTAAAGAAAATTATAACGATTGTGAGGTTATAGCTGCTTCTGCAGATGTCGGTCAGGGAACGGAACTTGACGGTCTTAAAGAAAAAGCGCTTGCAACGGGAGCTTCAAAGCTTTATGTTCTGGATTTGAAAAAGGAATTTATTGAAAATTATGTTTTTCCGTCTGTTAAGGCGGGTGCAAAATATGAAAACGACTATCTTTTGGGAACCTCTTTTGCAAGACCGCTTATTGCAAAAAAGCTTGCAGAACTTGCAGTAAAGGAAGGTGCGGATGCAATCTGTCATGGTTGTACAGGAAAGGGAAATGATCAGGTTCGTTTTGAACTTGGTATAATGGCTTATGCTCCTGATATGCCTATAATAGCTCCTTGGCGTGAATGGGATATAAAGTCTCGTGAGGAAGAAATTTCCTATGCGGAGGCGCATAATATACCTCTTAAAATAAATAGAGAAACAAATTATTCCAAAGATAAAAATCTTTGGCATTTGTCTCACGAGGGGCTTGACCTTGAAAAGACCGAGAATGAACCGCTTTATGATAAAAACGGTTTTCTTGAGATGGGAGTTTCTCCCGAGATGGCTCCCGACAGACCTGAATATGTTGAACTTCATTTTGAAAAAGGTATATGCACAAGGCTTAACGGTATTGAAATGAGCGGTGTTGAACTTATTGAAAATCTTAATGAAATTGGCGGCAGAAACGGAATAGGTATTGCAGACCTTGTTGAAAATCGTCTTGTAGGAATGAAATCAAGAGGTGTATACGAAACTCCGGGAGGAAGTATTCTTTACAGAGCACATGAAGTGCTTGAAACAATTACGCTTGATAAGGATACTCAGCATTATAAATATCTTGTGGCACAGAAATTTTCAGAGCTTGTTTATGACGGACTTTGGTTTACGCCTCTCCGCAAAGCCCTTACCGCTTTTGTTGACAGTACACAGGAAAATGTTTCTGGTGATGTAAGGCTGAAACTTTATAAGGGGAATATTATAAATTCAAGCGTAAAATCTCCGTTTTCACTTTATAGTGAAGACCTTGCAACCTTCTCCGAGGATGAATGCTATGATCAGACGGATTCTGCAGGATTTATTCATCTTTTTGGACTTCCTACAAAGGTTAATGCAAAACTTAATAAAAATTTAAAGGAAGAAAATTAATGCAACTTTGGACAGGGCGTTTTTCAAAAGCACTTGATAAGAGAACAAATGATTTCAATTCATCAATAAGCTTTGACAGTCGAATGTTTTGTGAGGATATTGACGGTTCGGTAGCGCATGCAAAAATGCTTATGAAACAGGGAATTATTTCCTTGAAAGACGGAAATAAGATTGTTTCGGAGCTTTTAAAAATAAAGGAAGAAATTAAAGAAGGTGAACTTTTTATAGATGAAACGGCTGAGGATATTCACACATTTATTGAAGGTGAACTTACAAAAAGAATAGGTGATGCGGGAAAAAGACTGCATACCGCAAGGTCAAGAAATGATCAGGTTGCAACAGATGTAAGATTGTATTTAAGAAATGAAGTTGAAGAAGTTTTAACGCTTTTGAGAGAATTTATTTCTGTACTTACAAAAAAAGCTGAGAAAACGGCAGACTTTGTAATGAGCGGATATACACATCTTCAAAGAGCACAACCTATAACATTCGGTCATATAATATGTGCTTATGCCGAAATGTTTTTAAGAGATAAGTCGAGGCTTAAAGATGCGCTAAAAAGGCTTAATCAAAGCCCTTTAGGTGCATGTGCACTTGCGGGAACAACATATAATACCGATAGATTTTTTGAGGCAAAAGAACTTGATTTTGAAAATGTAATGAGGAATTCTATTGATGCCGTATCAGATAGAGATTTTTGCATGGAACTTGTAGGGGCACTTTCAATAATTTCAATTCATCTTTCACGATTTTGTGAGGAAATAATTTTGTGGTGTTCAAAAGAATTTTCTTATATTACTCTTGATGATTCATTTTCAACCGGTAGTTCAATTATGCCCCAAAAGAAAAATCCGGATATTGCAGAGCTTATAAGGGGTAAGTGTGGCAGAGTTTTAGGAGATGAGATTTCTCTTAAAACAATGCTTAAGGGCTTACCGCTTGCGTACAATAAGGATATGCAGGAGGATAAGGAGGCACTTTTTGATGCTTTTGATACAGTAAAAATCTGTATTGAAATATTTATTCCGATGTTTGAAACAATGAGTGTAAATAAAGAGCGCTTAAGAGAGGCGGCAAGCGAAGGGTTTATAAACGCCACGGATTGTGCGGATTATCTTGTTAAAAAGGGAATGCCGTTCAGAGATGCGTATAAGCTTACAGGTGAACTTGTTAAATACTGTGAGGAAAACAAAAAAACGCTTGAGGAACTTTCTGTTTCGGAATATAAAAGTAAATCGGAAATTTTTGGTGATGATATTTATGCGGCTGTCGATCTTGACGAGTGTGTAAAAAGACGCTCTTCATATGGCGGTCCCTCTCCGCAGAATGTTTTAAATGAAATATCGGAAATAAAAAAAGAAAATGAGATGTTATAAAATAAAGGCTTTAAAGCCTTTATTTTTTTGTTGACAAATCATTATAGCACGCTATAATATAGCATGTTATAATGATTTAGGAGAATACAATGACTAAAAAGGATTTTGGACTTACTTTTAAAAAGATAAATATAGCCCTTGAAAGAAAATTTAATATATCGCTTAAAGAATATGATCTTACAGTTCCACAGGCACATATTTTAGGATACCTGTATTATCACGGCGGAAAAGCAAAAATGAGTGAGATAGAAACACATTTGAATGTATCGCACCCAACTGTTACGGGACTTTTTAAACGTCTTGAACAAAAGGGATTTATAAAAACGGAACTTAATACAGTTGGCAGAATTTATAAGACTGCAAGTCTTACAAAGCTTGGAGAAACTATGGTTGACGGATTTAAAAACGGTCATATTGAGGCGGAGAGTGTAATTACAAATGGCTTTTCTAAAGAAGAAATAAAAAAGCTTGAATATTATCTTTGTCGTGTGCTTGATAATCTTTCTGAGTATCTTCCGAATGATTTTGTGTGCAAGGTAAATAAAGATGCTTAAAAGACTCTCATTATATATAAAAGAATATAAAAAAGTATCCTTGTTATCAATGTTTTTTGCATTTTTAGAGGTAATAATGGAATTGCTTATCCCATATGAAACAGCAAATTTAATTGATAAGGGTATTACACCTGGTTCATTTGCAAATGTTATTAAATACGGATTACTTATGGCGTTGTTTTCAGTGTTTGCACTTGTTCTCGGCATAGCTGACGGAAAGTTTGCCGCTGTCGCAGCAACGGGATTTGCTAAAAATTTAAGATCTGCAATGTATAAAAATATACAGAATTTTTCTTTTAAAAATATAGATAAATACAGCACAGCGGGTCTTGTAACAAGGCTTACAACGGATGTTACCAATGTGCAGATGGCATATATGATGATTATAAGAGTTCTTATAAGAGCACCGTTTACAACAATCATAGCCATTATTATGTCTGTGATTATAAGTCATCGACTTTCTTCTATTTATTTGATTTCATTGATATTTTTAATTATTGCATTAAGTACAATAGTTTTTTTTGCAACTTCTGCATTTTCAAGAGTTTTTAAAAAATATGAAATTCTTAATGCGTCGGTACAGGAAAATATCAGAGGAATAAGAGTTGTGAAATCCTTTGTAAGAGAATCTTATGAAAAAGAAAAATTCAGTAGTGCTGCAAATTTTATTTATAAGCTTTTTATAAAGGCGGAGTCCATTGTTGTGTTTAATTTTCCGGTTATGATGATAACTGTTTACGGTACACTTCTTGCTCTGTCGTGGTTTGGAGCAAAGTATATTGTTGCCGGTGAGCTTACAACGGGACAGCTTACCTCAATGCTTTCATATGCAATGAATATTTTTATGGGACTTATGTTTTTAACCATGGTCTTTGTTATGATAACTATGTCTGTTGCTTCTGCAAGACGAATTGACGAGGTTATTTCAGAGGTGTCGGATATAAGTGAAAAAAAAGATGCCCTGCGTGAATTAAAAGACGGATCAATTTCATTTGAAAATGTCAGTTTTTCATATGGAGAAAAAGAAGAACCGCAAGACTTTGAGGATAGTGTGGGTTTCAGTGCATTTAAAAGAAATAAGAAAAAAATAAGTAAAAAGAAAGAGGCTGTTCCATATGTTCTTTCAGACATAAGTTTTGAAATTAAAAGCGGAGAAACGGTCGGTATACTTGGCGGAACGGGGTCAGGAAAATCGACACTCGTAAGCCTTATTTCCCGTATGTATGATACAAGCTGTGGAAAAGTTTCAGTTGGCGGTACCGATGTGAGAGATTTGGGGATAAAAGAGCTTCGAAACGGTGTTTCTATGGTGCTTCAGCAAAACGAACTTTTTTCAGGCACAATTTTGGATAATTTGCGTTGGGGAGATGAAAATGCTTCTCTTAATGATTGTATAAAGGCTTGTAAAATTTCCTGTGCCGATGAGTTTATCAATGAATTTCCCGATAAATATGAAACTGAAATAGAACAGGGCGGCGTAAATATTTCCGGTGGACAAAAACAAAGGATTTGTATTGCTCGTGCACTTTTGAAAAAACCCAAAATACTTATTCTGGATGACAGCACTTCTGCGGTTGATACGGCAACCGAAAAAAAGATAAGCTCCGCAATGAAAGATATAATTCCGGAAACTACTAAAATAATTATTTCTCAGAGAATAAGTGCAATTAAGGATGCCGATAAAATAATTGTACTTGACGGAGGCAGACTTTCAGGAATAGGAACGAATGAAGAACTTATGAAAAATAATGAAATATATAGAACTACGGCAGAAAGTCAGCAGACACATGGTGATTTTGATATGGAGGTTGAGAACTGAAATGGAAAAGACTGCTGAAAGAAAACGAAATTTAAGTGTTGGAAATGCCGCAAAATCGATAAGAACTGATGCTTTAAAAAGAATTTTCAAAATTATATTTAAAGACTATTCAGTTTTTATGGTGTTGGTATTTATATCTATATTTATAAATGCCTTTGCTTATGTTAAAGGTACACTGTTTATTAAAAGTTTGATAGATGACTATATATCAAAACTTGTTTTAACGGAAAACCCTAATTTTATTCCACTTGCAAAGGCGATTTTAAAAGTGGCGATTTGGTATGCGGCAGGAGCTTTTTCGGGATATATTTATCAGAGGCTTATGGTTAATGTATGCCAGGGAACTCTTCTTAAACTGCGTAAGGAGCTTTTTGAACATATGCAGTTGTTGCCTGTAAAATACTTTGACACACATAGCTTCGGAGATATTATGTCCGTTTATACAAATGATATAGATGCATTAAGACAGTTTATAGGTCAATCGTTTCCTACTATTATTCAGGCTGTTTTCAATATCGGTGCCGCACTTGTAAGTATGATTGTTTTAAATGTTCCGCTTACGATATTTTCCGTGATATTTATTGTAATTATTCTCATTGTTTCAAATAAAATTGCGAAAAGTTCCGGGAAATATTTTGTGAAGCAACAAAGGGAAATGGGAGATATAAATGGTTATATTGAAGAAATGATAAATGGAGAAAAGATTGTAAAGGCATTTAATTATGAAGAAAAAACCATAGCACAATTTGAAGAAAAAAATATAGCGCTTTGTAAATCCGCATATAAAGCAAATGCAATGGCAAATATTCTTATGCCGACTGTTGCACAGCTTGGAAATCTGGATTTTGTTATTGTGGCGGTGATTGGAGCTGTTTTTGCGGTAAGCGGTAAATTTGGACTTACGGTTGGAACTCTTGTTGCATTTTTAACGCTTAACAAATCTTTCAACAGACCTTTTAGTGAAATTTCAAATCAAATAAACGCTGTGGTTATGGCATCGGCCGGAGCTGAAAGAATTTTTAATATAATTGATGAGAAACAGGAAGTTGATGAGGGTTATGTGCAGCTTGTAAATGTAGAAGAAGACGATAGTGGAAATTTTACAGAATCAAAAAGTCGCACGGGTATATGGGCATGGAAACATTATCATAAAGAAGACGGTACAACAACATATAAAAAGCTTTCAGGGAATATTGTTATGGAAGGCGTTTGTTTTTCTTATGACGGAAAAACGCAGGTGCTTAAGAACATTGAACTTTTTGCAAATAAGGGTCAAAAGCTTGCTTTCGTCGGATCTACAGGTGCGGGAAAAACGACGATTACAAATCTTATAAATCGTTTTTATGATATTCAGGATGGCAAAATTCGCTATGATGGAATAAATATAAATAAAATAAAAAAAACTGATTTAAGGCGTTCTCTTGGTATTGTTTTTCAGGATACACATTTATTTACAGGTACGGTTATGGATAATATTCGTTATGGAAGACTTGATGCAACAGATGATGAATGCATAGCGGCGGCTAAGCTTTCAAATGCACATGACTTCATAGAAAGACTTTCTAACGGATATGATACAATTCTTTCAAATGACGGAAGTGACTTGTCTCAAGGTCAAAGGCAGCTTATTGCTATTGCAAGAGCTGCAGTTGCAGATCCGCCTGTTTTAATTCTTGATGAAGCGACCTCATCCATTGATACAAGAACTGAAAGGCTTGTTCAGAATGGGATGGATGCACTTATGAACGGCAGAACCACATTTGCGATAGCACACAGGCTTTCAACTGTTAGGAATAGCGATTGCATT
Organism: Candidatus Fimenecus sp.; assembly: GCA_052169395.1. GTDB lineage: Bacteria > Bacillota > Clostridia > Oscillospirales > Acutalibacteraceae > Fimenecus. The sequence continues at coordinate 318,950 of JBQNCN010000002.1, forward strand.
ATGGTACTTGAACATGGAAAGATTATAGAACGTGGAACACATGAACAGCTTCTGGAAAAACATGGCAAATATTATGAATTATATATAGGTAAAAAATAAAATTAAATATATATTTAAATCAGAAGTATAAAGATATACTTCTGATTTTTTGAAAACTTTTTAAATTACCGCTTGCAAAATAAGAAAAGTTGTAGTATACTCTTTTAGCTTGTGAAAAGGGCGTATTGCATCTTTTCAAAGTGAGCATGCGTTGAAGCGTGAGATGGCAGGGGAGACCCATGGGAACTTACGCCGAGTATGTCCGATTTTAAACCGGGCGAAGCGTCCAAGCCATTGGGCGTTAATCCGCCGAAGCTTTCGGAAATCCGAAAAAGCCGTCGGCTTTTTAAATGGAGAATTTTAAACACCCGGAACAATTGCGGATTTTTCCCGAAGAAAACAGGAGGAACAAAATGGCGACATCAAAAGGTAAGAAGATTAGGATTAGACTTAAATCCTATGACCACGATCTCATTGACAGAGCGGCACAGCAGATTGTTGAAACAGCAAAGCGTTCAGGCGCACAGGTTTCAGGCCCCGTACCGCTTCCGACAGAAAAGCAGGTCGTAACGGTGCTTAGAGCGGTTCACAAGTATAAGGACAGCCGTGAACAGTTTGAGCAGCGCACACACAAAAGGCTTATCGATATCTTAAGACCCTCGAATAAAACTGTTCAGGATCTTCAGAATCTCGAACTGCCCGCTGGCGTTGATATAGAGATTAAACTCTGATTTATCAGCAAGGCAGGTCATGTCGGCAAAGCCGACCAATAACCAAGGAGGCATAATAAATGCAAAAAGGAATTATCGGAAGAAAGATCGGTATGACTCAGATCTTTGACGAGAATGGCAAGGTCATTCCCGTAACTGTAATTGAAGCTGGTCCATGCGTTATAACGCAGAAGAAGACGGTCGAAACCGACGGCTATAATGCTGTGCAGGTCGGCTTTGGCGAAGTTAAGGTTACAAGAGTCAACAAGCCTATGAAGGGACATTTTGAAAAAGGCGATGTAGCTCCTAAAAAAGTTTTGAAGGAGTTCAGGCTTTCAGATGTAAGTTCTGTGAATGTCGGCGATATTATTAAAGCTGATGTATTTGCAGCAGGCGATAAAGTGGATGTTATCGGAACTTCAAAAGGACATGGCACAGCGGGTGCTATGAAGAGGTGGAACTTTGGCAGACTTCGTGAAAGTCACGGTACGGGACCTGTTGCAAGACATGCGGGTTCTTTGGGTGCAACTTCAAGTCCGTCAAGAGTTTTTAAAGGAAAGAAGATGCCCGGGCATTACGGTGTAGACAGAGTAACTGTTCAGAACCTTGATATTGCAAAGGTTGACCCGGAAAACAATGTTATCGCTGTTCGTGGTGCAGTTCCTGGACCTAAAGGCGGAATTGTTGTTATCAGAAATGCGGTTAAGGGCGAATAAGGAGGCAATAAATGGCTAAAATAGATGTGCTTTCAAAAGAAGGCAAAAAAGTCTCCGAAATTGAGCTTAATGACGCTGTTTTCGGAATTGTACCGAATGAAAGTGCCGTTCACGAAGTTGTTGTGGCTCATCTTGCAGCTAGAAGGCAAGGAACACAGTCAACAAAAACAAGAGCGGAAGTAAGAGGCGGCGGTAAAAAGCCGTGGAGACAGAAAGGCACAGGCAGAGCTCGTCAGGGTTCTATTAGATCTCCGCAGTGGACACACGGCGGTATTGCACTAGGACCGAAACCGAGACTATATGTTAAACATGTTAATAAAAAGCTTAAAGCTTTGGCTATGAGGTCTGTTCTTTCTGCAAAGGTTGCTGATAAGCAATTTGATGTTCTTGACAGTTTTGGTTTCAATGAAATTAAAACGAAAGAGGCTGTAAAGATATTAACTGCGCTTAACGTGGGGAAAAATACTCTTGTAGTTTTAAATGAGACTGATGATGTAGCATACAGAAGTTTCAGAAACATTGAAGGTGTTAAGGTTGCTCCTGTTTCTTCACTTGGCGTTTATGATGTTGTAAGAGCGGACACGGTTGTTGTTTTGAAGGATGCTGTTGCAAAAATCGAAGAGGTATATGCATAATGAAATTCGCAGAAGATATTATACTTTCTCCTATTGTTACAGAGGAAAGTATGCTCGGAATGAGCCAAAAGAAATATACATTCAAAGTTAAAAAGACCGCGGACAAAACACAGATTAAAGAAGCTGTTGAAAAGCTTTTTGGTGTAAATGTAAAAAGCGTGAATACAATGAATGTATCAGGTCCTTTCAGAAGATATGGTAAATATGAAGGCTATAAATCAGATTGGAAGAAAGCAATTGTAACTCTTACAGAGGAAAGCAAAAACATCGAATTTTTCGATAATTTAATGTAAGATTACAGCTAAGTATGGAGCGAAAGCTTCGCAAAAGCACTAAATTAGGAGAGTGAATAACATGCCGCTTAAAGTCTATAAACCGACTATTAATTCGAGAAGAAATATGTCGGTTGAAGATTATTCGGGACTCTCAAAAGTATCTCCGGAGAGATCACTTTTAGAGCCTCTTAAAAAGCACGCGGGCAGAAACTCTTACGGAAGGATAACCGTAAGACACCGTGGCGGCGGAAATCGCCGCAAATACCGTGTAATCGATTTTAAGAGAGATAAGATCGGTTCAGCAACGGTAAACACTATTGAATACGATCCGAACCGTTCAGCAAATATAGCGCTTGTAACTTATGAAGATGGTGAAAAGAGATATATCTTGGCACCGGCAGGTCTTAAGGTAGGCGATAAAATCGATAACGGAGAGAATGCGGATATCAAGATAGGAAATGCGATGGAACTTAGATTTATACCTGTCGGTACCGAGGTTCACGCAATTGAGCTTACTCCGGGTAGGGGTGCACAGCTTGCAAGATCTGCAGGAAATTTTGCTCAGATTATGGCAAAAGAAAACGGACTTGTTCTTTTAAGACTTCCTTCAGGCGAACTTAGAAATGTTCTTGAAAACTGCAAAGCTACTATCGGCAATGTAGGAAATGCGGAACATGAAAACATAAAGCTTGGAAAAGCAGGAAAAACAAGACATCGCGGAATTCGTCCGACTGTACGAGGATCGGTAATGAATCCGAATGATCACCCGCACGGCGGTGGTGAGGGTAAGGCTCCTATTGGAAGACCTGGACCGGTAACACCTTGGGGCAAACCTGCTCTTGGACATAAGACAAGAGATAACAAAAAAGCGTCGGACAGACTTATTATAAGACGCAGAAATGATAAATAAGGAGGGGAATAATGAGTAGAAGCACAAAAAAAGGCCCATTTGTCTCACCTGAACTTATGAAAAAAGTTCTTGAGATGAATAAGGCGGGCGAAAAGAAGGTTGTAAAGACTTGGAGTAGAAGTTCTACAATTTTCCCTGACTTTGTAGGACATACCTTTGCTGTTCATGACGGAAGAAGACATGTTCCGGTTTATGTAACAGAGGATATGGTAGGACACAAACTCGGTGAATTTGCACCGACAAGAACATTTAAAGGGCATACCGGCGGAAAAACCGCAGGTAAATAAGGAGAGAAAATATGGAAAGTACAGCAAAAGTAACCAATGTCCGTATTGCTCCCCGCAAGGTTCAGATTGTTTTAGACCTTATAAGGAACAAATCTGCGGAAGAGGCGATGGCAATTCTTCGCTTTACACCCAAGGCAGCTTGCGAACCGTTGGAAAAACTTCTTAAAAGTGCAATGGCAAATGCTGAAAATAAGGATATGGATATGAGCAGTCTTTTTGTAGCGGAATGCAAGGTTGATCAGGGACCTACGTTGAAGAGAATTCGTCCAAGAGCACAGGGCAGAGCATTCAGAATTAATAAAAAGACATCGCATATCTTTATCAAACTTAAAGACGAACAGGACTAAGGAGGGAATTATGGGACAAAAAATCAATCCTACCGGGTTTCGTGTCGGCATAACTAAAAAGTGGGATTCCACTTGGTATGCAGATAAGAAAACCTTTGGTGAAACACTTGTTTCTGATAACAAGCTTCGTGATTTCCTCAAAGAATCCCTTGCGGCGGCAGGAGTTCCGAAAGTGGAAATCGAGCGTGATGCTAAAAGAATACGCATTAATATTCATTGCGAAAAGCCGGGAATAGTAATAGGAAAGCAAGGTTCTGAAGTTGAAAAACTTAAGGCTAATTGTCAGAAAATTTTAAATACGGATAAAGATGTTTATATCAACATCATTGAAATTAAACAACCGGATCTTAATGCACAACTTGTGGCTGAAAATATTGCAGCGCAGCTTGAAAGACGTGTAGCTTACAGAAGAGCTGTTAAAGGCTGCATAGGCAGAACAATGCGTTCCGGTGCAAAGGGAATTAAAATCAGAGTGGGCGGTCGTTTGAACGGTGCGGAAATCGCAAGAGCGGAAGCTTACCATGAGGGTACAATTCCTCTTCAGACCATAAGAGCGGATATTGACTACGGATTTGCGGAAGCAAAAACAACTGCAGGAAGAGTTGGTATCAAGGTTTGGATTTATAAAGGCGAGATTCTTCGCGGAACGGGCAGAAAATCTGAAAGAAGTTTTGAACGCAAACCCAGATTTGCTGACAGAAAATCACGTGATGAAAGACGACCTGCAAGACGCCAAAGAGCAGCTAAAGCTGCAGTGGCTAAAGAAGGAGGAGACGCATAATGTTACTTCCTAAAAGAGTTAAGTATCGTAGAGTCCAGAGAGGACGAATGAAAGGTAAGGCAACCCGAGGGAATACCGTAACTTACGGTGATTGGGGACTTCAGGCTCAAGAACCTGCATGGATAACCTCAAACCAGATTGAAGCTGCTCGTGTAGCTATGACTAGATACATCAAAAGAGGCGGTCAGGTCTGGATTAAGATTTTCCCGGATAAGCCGGTAACAAAGAAACCTGCCGAAACTCGAATGGGTTCAGGTAAGGGTGCTCCGGAATACTGGGTTGCAGTTGTAAAACCGGGCAGAGTAATGTTTGAGATAGCAGGCGTTGCCGAGGCGGATGCAAAAGAAGCAATGAGGCTTGCAGCTACAAAGCTTCCTATTAAGTGTAAAGTTATCTCAAAGGCTGATGAAGCGGAGGTAGTTTCCGAATGAAAGCAACAGAAATAAAAAAAATGAGCGGAGAGGAAAGAGCCAAAAAGCTCGCAGAGCTTAAAAATGAGCTCTTCAAGCTTCGTTTTCAGCAAGCTGTAAATCAGCTTGAAAATCCAATGCGCATTAAGGCTGTTAAGAAAGATATTGCAAGAATCTACACTGTAGAATCTGAAGAACAGCTTCACGGCACTAATGCATAAGGGAGGAAATTATGGAAGACAGAAATCTTAGAAAAACCAGAACGGGCGTAGTTGTATCCGATAAAATGGATAAAACCGTCGTTGTTGCGGTTAAGGACAGAGTCAGACATCCTCTCTATAAAAAGATTGTCAATCGTACTGTTAAATTCAAAGCACATGATGAAAAAAATGAGTGCGGAGTAGGCGACAGAGTTCAGATTATGGAAACAAGACCTCTTTCAAAGGATAAGAGATTCCGCGTTGCCAAAATCATTGAGAAAGCGAAATAATCGGAGGTAATTATGATACAACAGCAGACTTACCTCAAGGTAGCCGACAACACAGGTGCAAAAGAGCTTATGTGCATTCGTGTTTTGGGCGGCAGCAGAAGAAGGTATGCAAACATCGGTGATGTAATTGTTTGCTCGGTTAAAAAAGCGGCTCCAGGCGGAATGGTCAAAAAAGGCGATGTCGTCAAGGCGGTTGTTGTAAGATCGGGTAAGGGAGTAAGACGTCAGGACGGAACCTATATTCGTTTTGATGAGAATGCGGCGGTTATTATAAAAGATGACAAGACTCCCGAAGGAACACGTATTTTTGGGCCTGTTGCAAGAGAGCTTAGAGAAAGCGGATATACAAAAATTCTTTCTCTTGCTCCTGAAGTGCTTTAATTGGAGGACGGAATGAACAACATTCATGTTAAAAATGGCGATATGGTACAGATTATCGCCGGAAATTCAAAAGGCGCTAAAGGCAAGGTTGTCGGAGTTTCTCCGGCCGAAAACAAGGTTATTGTTGAAGGCGTAAACATCGTTACAAAACATGTAAAGCCTAAACAGGCAGGAGAGCAGGGCGGTCTTGTAAAGGCTGAAGGCGCTATGTATGCAGACAAGGTTATGTTGGTTTGTCCAAAATGCGGCAAAGCTACAAGAGTAGGACATAAGCTTGCAAAAGATGGAAAGAAAGTTCGCGTTTGCAAAAAATGCAGCGCTGAATTTTAACAAGGAGGGCGAATATGGAAACAAGACTTAAAGAAAAGTATAAAAAGGAAGTCGCTCCCGCTCTCTTTAAAAAGTTCGGTTATAAGAGCGTAATGCAGATTCCGAAGTTTGATAAGGTTATAGTAAATGTATCATGCGGTGAAGCAAAGGAAAATTCAAAGGTTGTAGATTCTGTAATTAGAGACCTTGGAATTATTACAGGACAGAAGGCAATGACTTGTAAGGCGAAAAAATCTGTTGCAAACTTCAAACTTCGTGAGGGTCAGGTTATCGGTGCAAAGGTAACTCTTCGTGGCGACCGTATGTATGAGTTTATTGACAGACTCTTCAGTCTTGCTCTTCCGAGAGTTAGAGACTTTAGAGGGATCAATCCGAACTCTTTTGACGGCAGAGGCAACTATTCAATGGGTGTTAAGGAACAGCTTATTTTTCCTGAAATTGAATATGATAAAATCGATGCCGTAAGAGGAATGGATATAAACTTTGTTACAACGGCAAATACTGACGAAGAAGCGAAAGAGCTTCTTACGCTTATGGGCGCACCGTTTAGCAAGTAAGGAGAAGATAATGGCAAAGACATCATTAAAAGTTAAAAACGCAAGAGAAGCAAAATTCTCAACAAGAGAATATAACCGTTGCAAAATTTGCGGCAGACCGCATGCCTATCTTCGCAAATACGGAGTATGCCGTATCTGCTTCAGGGAACTTGCTCATAAGGGCGAAATTCCGGGCGTAAAGAAAGCAAGCTGGTAATCTAAGCTAAGGAGGCAAAAGATGCAAATTTCCGATACAATCGGTGATATGCTCACGAGGATAAGAAACGCAGCATCCGCGAAGCATAAAACAGTTCTCATTCCTGCGTCAAATATGAAGAAGTCCATAGCTCAGATTCTTTGTGATGAAGGCTATATAAAGAGCTTTAAAATAATAGACGACGGAAAACAGGGACAGATAGAAGTTGAACTTAAATATCTTACAAATAAAAGCAGCGCAATTACAGGCATTAAAAGAGTAAGCAAGCCGGGTCTTCGCATCTATACAGATGTTGAAAATATGCCGAGCGTTGTAAATGGTCTTGGTATTGCGATTTTATCAACTTCTAAGGGCGTTATAACCAACAAGCAGGCAAAGAAAGAAAATGTCGGCGGCGAAGTGCTGGCATTCGTCTGGTAAGGAGGTTAGGATGTCAAGAATAGGCAGAAAGCCGGTTGAAGTACCGGCAGGTGTAGAGGTAAAAATTGACGGAAATATAGTTTCTGTCAAAGGACCTAAAGGTGAGCTTACACAGTCTTTTAACAATAAGATTGAAATTAAGCTTGAGGGGTCTGAAATTTTAATTACAAGACCTGATGATTCAAACGAAAGTAAATCTCTTCACGGACTTACAAGAACTCTTGTAAGTAATATGGTTGAAGGTGTGACAAAGGGCTTCTCAAAAACTCTTGAGATAAACGGTGTAGGATATCGTGCCGCTGTTAAGGGAAATACTCTTGATTTAGGACTCGGTTTCTCACATCCTGTTTTGATGGAGGCTCCGGCAGGAATTACAGTTGAAGTTCCTAAAGCGGGTCAAGTTGTAATTTCAGGTGCAGACAAGCAGACTGTAGGTCAATTTGCAGCGGAGATCAGGTCAATTCGTCCGCCAGAGCCATATAAGGGCAAGGGCATTAAGTATGCTGACGAGCACATTCGCCGCAAGGAAGGCAAGGCCGGCAAGGGTTCTAAGTAAGGGAGTGTGAATTATGATAACAAGACAAGATAGTAACAAAGCACGCTCAAAGCGTCATTTAAAGCTTCGTAACAAGCTTAGCGGTACAACCGCTTGTCCGAGACTTGCCGTATATCGTTCACTCAACAATATTTATGCACAGATAATTGACGACGAAACAGGCAAGACCCTTGTAAGCGCTTCTTCAAATGAAAAGGATTTCAAGACTTATGGCGGAAATGTTGAGGCTGCAAAGGCAGTAGGCAAAATAATTGCAGAACGTGCAGTAAAGAAGGACATTAAAAATGTCGTTTTTGACCGCGGCGGATATATTTATCACGGAAGAGTAGCTGCACTTGCAGATGGCGCCCGTGAAGGCGGACTTGAGTTCTGAGCAAAGGAGAAGTAAATGGCTGAAGATAAAAAATTCAACAATAAAAGAAATCCCAAGGGCAAGGACAGAAGAAGAAAGCCTGAAGAAGAGCTCCAGGAAAAAGTAGTTGCCTTAAACCGTGTAAGTAAAACGGTTAAGGGTGGTCGTGTTATGAAGTTTTCGGCTCTTGTTGTTGTCGGAGACGGCAAAGGTAGAGTGGGTTTCGGTGTAGGTAAATCTGCTGAAATTCCGGATGCAATCAGAAAGGGCGAAGCCGAAGCTAAAAGAAGCATGATTAAAGTAGCTATGAAAGGAACGACAATCCCACATGAAATTATAGGTGAATACGGAGCCGGCAGAGTGCTTTTAAAGCCTGCCGCACCGGGTACCGGAGTTATTGCCGGAGGTCCTGTTCGTGCGGTTGTTGAAACTGTCGGAATTCAGGATATTCGTTCAAAGGCGCTTAGATCAAACAACCCCTGCAATGTAGTTCGCGCTACAATTAACGGTCTTTCAAGACTTAAAACGGCAGAGGAAGTTGCTGCTATACGCGGCAAGGATGTAAGCGAGCTTGAGGGTTAAGGAGGAAACGATGTTAAAGGTAACTCTTAAAAAGAGCCTCATCGGCTCCAAAAAAGACCAGATAGCAACAGCAAATTCAATGGGACTTAGCAAAATCGGGGATGTTTCAGAACAGCCCGACAACGAAGCGACCAAGGGAAAGATTAAGAAAATCGCACACCTTGTAGTTTGCGAAGCTATCGGAGGTAAAGAATGAAATTAAGCGAACTCAGTCCTGCACAGAAGAAAACGCAGGTTAAAAGAGTCGGTAGAGGCGCTGCGTCGGGACAGGGCAAAACTGCAGGTAAGGGCCATAAGGGTCAGCTTGCAAGAGCCGGCAGAGGTATGAGACCAGGTTTTGAAGGCGGTCAAATGCCTCTTGCAAGAAGAATACCCAAGAGAGGCTTCAACAATATTTTCCGTAAGGAAATAGTATCTGTAAATGTAAGCCTTTTAGATTCACGTTTTGAAAATGGCGAAACGGTAGATGCCGCTGCACTTAAGACAAAGGGTATTGTTAAAAATACCAGAGACGGCGTTAAGATTTTAGGAAACGGCGAACTTACAAAGAAGCTTACTGTTAAGGTAAATGCTTATTCAAAGTCCGCAAAGGAGAAGATTGAGGCCGCAGGCGGCTCAGCCGAGGTGGTCTAAGTGTTTAAAACCTTTGCAAACGCGTGGAAAGTTGCAGAGCTTCGTAAGAAGATTCTGTACACTGCGCTCGTAATCTTGGTCTTCAGGATAGGCTGTGCAATGCCGGTTCCGTTTGTAGATATTACTAACGGTCTTATAACCGATGCAAATGCAAATAACTTTATGACCTATCTCTCTATGATGACTGGTTCAGCGTTCAACTATGGTACGCTTTTTGCAATGTCAATCACACCATACATTAACGCTCAGATTATTATGGAGCTTTTAACAGTGGCTATTCCCGCACTTGAACGCCTTGCAAAAGAAGGCGAAGAGGGCAGAAAGAAAATGTCCACTATTACAAGATATTTCTCAATCGCTTTGGCACTTCTTCAATCAACCGCATACTATTTCTACATTCGTTCTGCAGGTATGCTTTCAAAAAATGCAAGCGGAGCCGCTTATAGTGGCTTTTGGGCGGTATTTCAGGCTATTGTAATTATTTTATGCTATGTTGCAGGTGCTGCATTCATTATGTGGCTTGGCGAGCAGGTAAATGATAAAGGAATAGGAAATGGTATTTCAATAATACTTTTTGCGGGTATTGTATCAAGACTTCCAACAACTCTTTATGCACTTATTGAGTATATGGATAAGGGTGGTGCTTATTATGCAATAGCACCTATAGCTCTTATTTCACTTATACTTATGATTGCATTTATTGTATGGATGGATAATGCTGAAAGAAGAATACCGGTTCAGTACGCTAAAAGAGTAGTTGGAAGAAAAATGTACGGCGGACAGAATACATTTATTCCGATAAAAGTAAATATGACCGGAGTTCTTCCAATCATTTTTGCCGTATCGATTCTTTCAATACCTCCTACAATTGAGATGTTCGTACATTATGCAAAGAACGGGTTTTGGGATAAATTTTTCAAACTGTTTCAGAACACCTCTGTATTTTATGGAGTGCTATATTTCTTAATGATAATATTCTTTGCTTATTTTTATGCTGCAATTCAATATAATCCTATTGAAATGGCAAATAATATAAGAAAGAACAGCGGAACTATTCCGGGCATTCGTCCGGGAAAGCCGACCTCAGATTATATTACAAAAGTGCTTTCAAAGCTTACACTTTTAGGAGCATTGTTGCTTTCAGTGGTTGCAATTTATCCTATGGTCTTTTCACAAATCACACAGCTTTTAAAACATCAGGTTAACCTGTCGTTGGGTGGAACCTCAATAATCATTGTGGTAGGCGTTGCACTTGAAACGGAGAAACAGCTTGAAAGTCAGCTTATGATGCGTCATTACAAGGGATTCCTTGATTAAGAGGTATTAAATGAGTAAAAGATTGATTATTATGGGCGCCCCCGGTGCAGGCAAGGGTACTATGGGTGCAATCATCATAAAAATGCTTAATATCCCACAGGTTTCAACAGGGAACATTCTTAGAGAGGCAATCCATAATGGGACGGAAATGGGACTTAAAGCAAAAGATGCTATTGATTCGGGTAAGTTTGTTTCCGATGACATTGTAATAGGGATTGTTAAAGATAAACTTGCTTCTGATGAATGTAAAAACGGATTTTTACTTGACGGTTTTCCAAGGACTACTGCTCAGGCGGAGGCTCTTGATACAATGACTGAAATTGATGCCGTTATCGACCTTCAGACACCGGAAGAACTTATAAAATCAAGACTTTCAGGAAGAAGAGTATGTCCTAAGTGTGGAGCAACTTATCATATTGTTAATATTCCGCCGAAAAAAGAAGGCGTTTGTGATGAGTGCAGCTCAGAGCTTATTATAAGAAAAGACGATGTTCCTGAAACAATAGATGAAAGACTTAGGGCATATCACGAGTCTACGGAGCCTCTTGAAAGTTTCTATGAAAACAAGGGAGTTTTGAAGAAAATTCTCTGCGATAATGACATTGATGCAACAACAGAGCGTATTAAAACCGCTTTGGAGAGTTGTGTATGATAAAGCTCAAAACCGAGAAGGAGCTTGACTGTTTAAGGGAAGCCGGCAGGATTTCGCATGAGGCTTTAATGGTGGCAGGGCAGGCGGTAAAACCGGGTGCAACAACCTATGATATTGACCGTATCTGTTACGAATATATTAAAAGTCAAAAGGCGGAACCGAACTTTCTTAATTTGTACGGTTTTCCGGGGACAGCCTGTATTTCAGTAAATGATGAGGTAATTCATGGACTTCCCTCAAAGAAAAAAATTCTTAAAGAGGGCGATATAGTAAGTATCGATACAGGTGCCAAAATAGATGGCTGGAATGGAGATAACGCCTATACATTTTACTGTGGTGAGGTTCAGGATAATGCAAGAGTGCTTTGCGAAACAACAAAAAAAGCTCTTGAAATTGGAATTTCACAGGCAATTGTCGGAAATCGTGTAGGTGATATCGGATTTGCAATTCAAAGTTTTTGCGAGAGTAAAGGCTACGGTGTTGTAAGAGAATATACCGGACACGGTGTCGGTAGAGAGCTTCACGAGGATCCGTCAGTGGCGAATTACGGTGCAAAGGGTAGAGGAGTAAGACTTCTTCCCGGAATGGTAATTGCGATTGAGCCGATGATAAATGAGGGTACCGAAAGAGTATATACAATGAATAATAACTGGACGGTAAAAACTGTTGATGGAAAGCTTTCGGCACATTTTGAAAATACGATTGCGATAACAAAAGACGGTCCTGTAATTCTCACAAGAGCTTAATGAGGAATTTATGGCAAAAAAAGATATGATAGAGGTTGAGGGAGTTGTTACAGAGGCTCTTCCGAACGCAACTTTTAGAGTTGAGCTCAAAAATGGACACAATATTTTAGCTCATATTTCAGGAAAGCTTCGTATGAATTATATACGAATTTTACCGGGAGATAAGGTTAAGGTTGAGATGAGTCCATATGATCTCACAAGAGGCCGCATTACTTGGCGGACTAAATAAGTTTAGAAACATTCGAATGTTTTTTGTATAAATTGGAGGGAAAAATGAAAGTCAGACCTTCTGTCAAAAAGATGTGCGACAAGTGCAAAATCATTAAACGCAAGGGTAAAGTAATGGTTATCTGTGAAAACCCGAAGCATAAGCAGCGTCAGGGCTGAGCTTATCCGGAAATACCGGACTCAGCTTATCGTTATTGAAGTACTGAATAACGATATTTTGCAATTGACAGCCGATTATTTATTAACGCTTAATGGAGGGCGCTAAATGGCAAGAATTTCAGGTGTTGACCTTCCGAGAGATAAGAGAGTCGAGATCGGGCTTACTTATATTTTCGGTATAGGCAAAAAAACTGCTGAAGACATTCTAAAGGCAACAGGCGTTGACCCTGATGTCAGAGTTAAAGATTTAACTGAAGAAGATGTCTCAAAATTAAGAGAATACATTGACCACAATGTAAAGGTTGAGGGTGATTTAAGAAGAGATAATGCTTTTGATATTAAAAGACTTATTGAAATCGGCTCTTATAGAGGCACCCGTCATCGCAAGGGACTTCCTTGCCGTGGTCAGACAAGCAAAAATAACGCAAGAACGGTAAAGGGTCCAAAAAAGACCATTGCCAATAAGAAGAAGTAAGGAGGCTAAGATATGCCACAGGCTAACAGCGCAAAAAAGCGTCGTGAAAAGAAAATTGTTGATAAAGGCCAGTGCCACATCCAGAGCACCTTTAACAATACCATAATAACTATAACGGATATGAAAGGCGGTGCCATTTCTTGGGCATCTGCAGGTGAAATGGGCTTCAAAGGCTCAAAGAAGTCAACTCCTTTTGCAGCACAGACCGCTGCTGAAACTGCAGCAAAAATTGCGGTTGACAGAGGAATGAAAACTATTGAGGTTTATGTTAAGGGTCCGGGTTCAGGAAGAGAAGCCGCTATAAGAGCTCTTCAGACTGTAGGGCTGGAAGTTACGCTTATTAAGGATTGCACGCCGATTCCACATAACGGCTGCCGTCCTCCCAAAAGAAGAAGAGTATAACGGAGGAAGATAATGGCTAAAAATACTGCACCGATAGCAAAGCGTTGTAAGGCGCTTGGAATTGCTCCTTCAGTTATGGGCTATTCCAAAAAGGATACAAATCGCGATCCTAAGGCAAATGTAAGACGCAAAAAGAGTGAATATGCTCTTCAGTTAAATGAAAAGCAGAAAGTAAAGTTTATCTATGGTATTCTTGAGCGTCAGATGAGTGAATACTACAATAAAGCTGCAAAGATGTCAGGCAAGACAGGCGATAATCTTCTTATCCTTTGTGAAAGACGACTTGATAATGTTGTTTTCAGAGCAGGCTTTGCAACAACAAGAAGAGAGGCAAGACAGCTTGTAAATCACGGTCATTATACTGTAAACGGAAAAAGGGTTGATATTGCATCTTTCCTTGTTAAAGCGGGAGATGTTGTTGCGGTTTCCGAAAAATCAAAGAGTAATGAGAAATTCAAATTTATCTTTGAACAGGATGCTTCTGCACTCATTCCGTCATGGCTTGATGTAAATGATAGTGAGCATAGCGTAAAGGTTGTTAAACTTCCTGTACGTGAAGAAATTGATATGCCTGTTGAGGAGCATCTCATAGTTGAGTACTACTCCAAATAATCCCTAGAAAATCATATCTATTTTATTTATCTTTTAAAGGGATAGTTCCCTTAGCAAAGGAGGGTTTTATTTGACAGCAATGAGTAAGCCTAATGTTACGGTTGTTGAGCTTTCAGATGATGGCAGATACGGAAAAATCGTAATGGAACCCATTGAACGCGGCTATGGTATTACTGTAGGTAATGCGTTAAGAAGAGTTCTTTTATCGAGTCTTCCTGGATATGCCATAACATCAGTTGCTATTGACGGCGTAATGCATGAGTTTTCAACGATAGAGGGTGTCAAAGAAGATGTTACTGAAATCGTTTTAAACTTGAAAGGCGTATTATTAAAAATTTATGACGAAGATCGAAAAACTCTTTATGTTCAGGCTGAAGGACCTTGTGTTTTAAAGGCCGGTGATATAAAGACGGACAGTTCTGTTGAAATAATAAATAAGGATCATGTTATTGCAACTCTTGCAGAGGGTGCAAAGCTTGATATGATTCTTACTGCAGATACTGGTCGCGGCTATGTCAGCGCCGACAAAAACAAGCAGCTCTTTGAAGAAAATGTTCTTGGAAGAATTGCAATAGATTCACTTTATTCTCCAGTATCCAAGGTTAATTATACGGTTGATGCAACTCGTGTAGGTAGAGAACTTGATTGGGACAAACTCACTCTTGATGTTTGGACTGATGGAACTCTTACCGCAACAGAGGCGGCAAGCCTTGGTTCAAGGATTTTAATTGATCGTTTAAATCTTTTTGTCGATCTTACTGATACAACATCTCTTCCACAGGAAACTATTGAAGAAGAGGAAGTTGTTGAAACAGTTGAAAATAGTGATGATTCAAGATGGAAGTCAATGTCAATTGAAGAACTTGAACTTTCAGTTCGTTCTTTTAATTGCTTAAAAAGAGCAAGTATCAATACCGTGGCAGAGCTTATCGGGAAAACACCCGAAGAGATGATGAAAGTCAGAAATCTCGGCCGCAAAAGCCTTGAGGAAGTAAATGAAAAGCTTATTGATTTAGGCTTAAGCCTCAAGTTAGACGAAAATTAAGGAGGAATAATATGCCGGGAACAAGAAAACTCGGAAGAGCAAGCGACCATCGCAGAGCTATGCTTCGTGGTATGGTTACCTTTCTTTTAGAGAACGGCAGGGTAGAAACGACCATAACAAGAGCTAAAGAAGTTCGTGCTATGGCAGAAAAAATGATTACTACCGCAAAGACAAACACTCTTCACTCAAAGCGTGAGGTTTTAAGATATGTCACCAAGGAAGATGTGGTTAAAAAGCTTTTTGATGAAATAGCTCCTAAATATGCCGAAGTAAAGGGCGGTTATACTCGCATTGTTCGTACAAGAGCAAGAAGAGGAGATGCTGCGGAAATGGCAATAATTGAGCTTATGCCTGTAAAGCCTGATGAGAAACCTGAAGCAGAAGTGACGGCGAAAAAGTCGGCTAAAAAAGCTCCTGCAAAAAAGGCGGCACCCAAGGCGAAAAAGGAAGAAGTAAATCTTGATGAAGCTGAAACAGAGCCGAAGAAAGCTGAAGAGAAGACAGAGAAAAAAGCTGAATAAGGATATTTTAATCAAGGAAGGTTTATACCTTCCTTTTTCTATTGAGAAAATTATATTTTTTTGATAAACTAAATATTAAATAAGTATAAATGGAGAAATAAATGGCTATAAAAAGACCTGAAAATATGATTCGAATAACAACTAAGGAACTCGCAGAAACTTTTATTGAAGAGCAAGTAAAGTCTTTAAGAAATCAGATAGGCGATAAAAAAGTTCTTCTTGCACTTTCAGGAGGTGTTGACAGCTCTGTGGTTGCGGCACTTCTTATTAAGGCGATAGGTAAGCAGCTTGTATCTGTGCATGTAAATCACGGACTTTTAAGAAAAGGTGAACCCGAACAGGTTGTCAAGGTTTTTCGTGACGAACTTGAGTCGGAACTTATTTATGTTAATGCAGCCGACAGGTTTTTGAATAAACTTAAAGATATAACTGATCCTGAAAAAAAAAGAAAGATTATAGGAAAAGAGTTTATTGAGGTTTTTGCAGAGGAGGCGGGCAAACTTTCAGACATTAAATTTCTTGCTCAGGGAACTATATATCCGGATATTTTGGAAAGCGAAGGAGTAAAAAGTCATCATAATGTTGGAGGTCTTCCGCCGGAACTTGATTTTGAGCTTGTAGAGCCTATCAAATTTCTTTTTAAGGATGAGGTAAGAGTTGTCGGAACTGCGCTTGGTCTTCCAAATGAAATGGTTTATCGTCAGCCGTTTCCAGGTCCGGGACTTGGTGTTCGTTGTGTCGGTGCAATTACAAGAGATAGATTGGAGGCGGTTCGTGAAAGTGATGCAATTCTTAGAGAAGAGTTTGCAAAAAATGGACTTGAGGATAAGGTCTGGCAATATTTTACCGTTGTTCCGGATTTTAAATCGACCGGCATAAAAGATGGGAAAAGAAGCTTTGAGTGGCCATGTATTGTAAGAGCAGTAAATACTGTTGATGCAATGACCGTGACAGTGGAAAATATTCCCTATGAGATTATGTGCCATATTACAAAAAGAATCACATCAGAGGTAAAAGGTATAAATCGTGTCCTCTATGACTTTACACCTAAACCTACAGGTACTATCGAGTGGGAATAACAGAATCAAATATGTTACTATTATAAAACCATTGAAAAGACAAGGTTTTAGCGGTTTTACTGTAGCGAAATTCTCCAAATGATACTGTTTTGATACTAAAAGCAAGAAAAAGCAGGTCTGAAAGGGAGTTGTTGAATTTAAGTAAATCGTTTAGAAAGCCTTCCATCATTTTGGTGGGAGGCTTTTGTTGAAAATAGTAATTGATAAATGAGAATTTAAAGTTATCAAACGAATAATTTTCGGTTTAATTTACTTTGCGGATGGAAAGAAACTCATGATTTTCTTGACAGGTGAAGAATTGAAAAATCGATTCACTTAGTATTGATGAGAGGAGGTTATTAAATGCAGAGCGCAATCCATGAAGGGTATGAGTATCAGGATTATTTTACTGTTTCGATAATCCTACAACTTATGCTTAGGCAGACAGATGCAGAAATTATTATTGATCGTAAGGATTTCAATGGAGATAAATTTGATGATTTAAAAGTGACGACACCGAATGGTATCATTGAATTTCAGATTAAGTATTCCGATGATGAGAATTCCCACAAACTTACTAAAAATGACTTTTCAAATGGCAACGGACATGATACTGCTTTTAGTGATCTTTTTTCATCTTGGAAAATTAGAAAAGAATCTGAAAAAGATATTCAGATAAAGCTGTGCCTTTCGTGGAGTAGACCGACGGATGATGATCCGATTTCAGAGTTTTTGAAACCTATCGAAGATCAATCCTTACCTTTTTCGACGGCCGCATTTGTGTTTGATGGGAATTTGTTTTGGCCAGAAGGAGAACTACCTCCAAAAACGTGGCGAAAGTTTAATTCGGTGATTAAGTCAGAACTTATCAGTAGAGAAGACTTTTTATCCTTTTGTAATGAACTCACTATTCTTCTGGAAATGCCGAAGGCGAGTCTTGATTTAAAGAATCCGGGTGGCATTGAAAATGTGATTATTAGGCAGGCTGAGAAGTTGGGTGTGGGTATTTATCCAAATGATAATCTCTGCTTGGAAGATGTTATTTATAAACTCGCAGCAGAAGTGAAACATTCTAGAGCGATGGGGAATAGAATTAACTCCAATGCATTAATTGGTCGTCTTGGTCTCATAATGGATTACGGGAAGTTTGATCAAAGGTTTCCAGTGGATTCAGCACATCAGATTATACTTTGCGATGAGATTGAAAGACTACATAGAACAATTCAAGATTCAAAACGTGTTATTATAACTGGTAATCCTGGATCAGGCAAGTCTTGGCTTATTGAAGAATACATTGATAAACTTGAGAACGATGCTAGTAAAGTTATTCATTATAATTGCTTCCAGTCGTTGCAGGATAAAAATAGTCTTGATAGAATACGTGTAACTTCTTTATATGGAAATCTGGTCTCACAGATTGTGGAACAATGCCCTAAATTAATTGAGTATAAGAATACAACCTTCGGTGCTGACAAAGCAGAGCTTGAGAATTTACTTAAGCACATTGATGAAGATTTCTATTTAGTAGTAGATGGACTTGATCATGTTTCTAGAGAATATGAGCTTCATAAAGATTTTATTTCGCGTTCAGAGACTGAAATTATTTCTGAATTGTTGGAAATTCATTTTCCTGATAACTGCTATGTTTTAATTGCGTCACAGCCTATAGACGAATTGAGGGATTTCAAGGACGATAGATACTGCGTATTTGAAATTGAGCCATGGGGAGTTGAACAAGCAAAATCCTTGATGGAGACTTTTCAAATTGCTGATAATATTATTGAAGACGACGATGTTACATCTATAAGTGAATATTTACTAAAAAAATCACAGGGTAATGCCTTATACCTTAGTTACATTTTGCGTCAGTTACGAAACATAGATGTAAATAAAGGGGTAATTGATGAAATACCTGATTATGATATCAGTCTGTCTAAGTATTATTCCTATCTATATACAAAGGTTCATAACAACCGAACTGTTAATGCACTTTGCGGGGCAGATTTCTATCTTAGTATAGATAATTTATTGGAGATTACTGGAGACGGAGAATTTGTAGAACAGGATATATCGGTGCTTCATCCATTATTGATTGAAAACATGCTAAGCGGTGGTTTTTCAATTTATCATGAAAGCTTCCGACGTTTTGTGTTGTCTTTATTAAGGGATAAAAATGTTGATTTAGTGCGAAATGTTTATGGTCTTCTTGCTGATTGGTTACAGAACAAACCGTTTTTCGAATTTGACAAGGCGTATTATTATCTTCCAGAATTACTGTATAAGATTAGGAAAGATGATGACAATATTGCTTTGATTGAGAAAGAGTTTGTGCTTAAATCAGTTGAAGAGGGTTATTCTAGAAAACGCATAAGAATGAATCTAAATTGTATGATTCGAAGTGCAGGGAGAACCAAGAATCTAGTTGCATTGGTAACAGCAGGTGAACTATTGGCAATGCTCGATGATTTGAATGAGTTTGAAAGCACTGGTGAAGAATACTTCCAAGCAATCTGTGATATCAAAGGTGCTTCTAAGCTGAATCAGTTAATGCAGATTGATGGCAAGCCAACTTTTGATAAAAATATAGGTAAATTAGCATGTTATATTTCTTCGAAAGCTGGCACAACACCTTGGTGGGAATTATATTTAGACACAGAAGCTAAACAGTTTGAGATGGAGGATTTTAAATACTATTTCAGATACTATCTAGATGATCAGGGGGTCAGTATCATTCCTAAGCTTATGGAATCTATAGAAAAAAATTCGATAAGGAATCAATGTATTGAGATCGCGTATGATGAGCTTGAGGACTACATAGAATTTGACGAGATTGCTTCAATTGCAGAAGAACATCAACTATCCTATTGGAAAAACTATCTTTCATATATTGAAACTGGATATTATCCGCAAAGTAATATTATGGCTGAATCCACTATTAGAACCTGGGAAAAAATCAAAAAATTGAGAATGCCAGGAAAAGAAGATATAAAAATTTTTAGAGAATTATTTTCACAAGTATATTATCTAGCTCAGGATGGTGATAAAAAAACTATAGAGGCAGTTGTTGTCGATTGCGAAAATAAAAATTGGTTTTATAATTGGATAATTTATTCTGTCAAGATGGCAGAATTGTGCGCACACACAGTGCAAATGGATTCTCGATCCATCTGTGAAGCTGCGATTACTAATTTGGAATTATTACTAAAGGACACAGACGTTTTCAAGGGAGAACCACGAACTTGTGATTTATATTTTCTCCAGAATGAGTTAACAAGATCCTATGAAAGAGCGTTAGAGTTGATTGTAAAGAATGGAACATTACAAGATTTGGAGAAGGCATTAGGTTTACTTGAGTTGCTTGATAATGAAACGGGGACCAGTTTTGATCATAGCATGGGTGGACCATTAACAGATGCTGAGTTTTTGAAATTGATGGCTCATTTTCTGACTGTTGAAAATTACAAAATCATAAAACCATATTTACTAAATACCCAAAGTCGAATTGAAAAAAACGAGGTATATGAATGTATTGCAGCTGCAAAGCTTCACTTTGTTAGTTTGATTTCAAAGTGTAATAAATCCGAGGCTTTAGAGTATTTTGGTATATGCACACGTTATCTTGTTGCATATGGATTCCATAAGGATATTATTCTAGAACAGATTATGGATTCTTATAATGTATTTTTTGAATCTGTTACAGGAAATCCAAAAGAGGAACGCGACACAATAACAAAAATGACAATCGCTCTTTGGAATCATACTGACGGAAGAGAAACAAAGCATTTCCTGAAAAAATGGTTTGATAAATTGCTAGAGACAGATTCAAAGTATGCGCTTGCATTCCTATCTGGTTTACAGATAAAGCAAGGAAGAAGTTGGATTGTTGAGCATATGTTACGTTCTGTCATCGAAAAGTATTGTAATGATTCCAAATACTTGGACATAGTAATCGGTCTGATTGAGTCACTTCCAAATGACACAAGTCCAAGAATAATCGATGCATCCACATCTGTATTCAGAACTCTAAATCAGATGTATTTAGGGACAAGTGGTAACGACAGATTAATTATTAAGAACCGTATGAACGAACTAGTTACCAATATTGTTTCAAGATTCAATATACTTGACACTCCTTGGCCGGACAATGATTCTTGGAAAGATGGAAATGTTAAAGAATTCTTGTTAACAGTAGAGCTAGCAGGATATGATGTTTCGCAATATATTGAGTATTTCCATATAAAGAAAACTACCGATATGAAAAAGAAAGAACAAAAGAAAACAGTTAATATTTTTGAAGGTAGTCAACCAAGTCTTGTCGCCTCAACTCTGGAGGAAGCAAAGAAATGGTTTGAAACTCATGAATTAATAGAACGAGATATACCGGATATTTGTGGATTTCTCAAGAATTATCAGAATGATAAAGAGACTTTGCTTGAGATGCTGAGAGTCGTTATTACCAAAGCTGGTGGATGGAGGTATAACCAGAACTTGAAACGCTCAGTTTTGCAAATCATCAATCAGCTAGAACTTGATGATAAGGAACTATCGGAAGTTCATATGTTGCTGTATCTTTGCTCATATGAATGGGGAAGTTCTTTAATAGATAAGGATGAATTCCAAAAGAGTATACGATTAAATTCTGAAGTGTCACTTGCTACTTTTTACCGTGAAGTTCCTGAAGTTGTTATTTCGAATTCAGGCAGAATTACAAAAGGACTTCTGGATGCCCTTTTTGCACTTGAATATGACAAGGATATAATAGTTACGATATGGAGAAACATATTTGATATTATGAAGCTTCGTTTTCCAAATCTGGATAAGTATCCTATTGATTATGTCTTGGGAGAAACAGAAGAATTTTTAGGACTACGTAGCTGCTTATTAATGAGGTTCGTTGATGGAGGTAAGGAACAGTTTCTGCCAGCTTATTCTTATTTGGCGAATGCTGCCGAAGAAGAAAATTATTCGGAATTCACGGAATCGATAGTATTCTGTCTAGAGCATTATGAACAGTATAATCTCGTAACAAAAATCGCAATCGCAGATTTAGTAAGGCGCTATGGTGATCGTATGACAGATTTGAATACAGATCGAATGATAAACGCAATTGATGATGTTTATCCAATCGGAAATCTGCTTTTAGATGTTCTATTTTCGGAATTTACAATATACAAAAGCTTTCTTTTAAAGTGCTCGGATAAACATGCGCCTAATTATATGGATATAAAAGATATAGAGTTCTACTTAGGCGAACAGCTATATGATCTTGGAAAAAATGAGAATCGAGAGGGAGTGGATAAATATGCTAAGAATTCAGTATATCGAGATCCGATTATGCAGGTAGTCGATGATTGTGGTATTAGCTATGTAGAACTCTACGAAAAGCTACATGCATCAAAGAAACTGAATGATCAAATGCGAGATTTCGTTGCTCCGTTGATTAAAATTCCCGAAACAAATACCGTTTACAAATCATATGCAATTCAGTATGCGCTCCATGAAATCATTGAAAAAGCTTTTCTCGACAGAAAACCAGAGCTAATTCCACAAACCTTGCTCCGACTGATTCCTGACTACCAAGGTATGTATAGACTATTTAAGTGCCGTGAAATACAACCAGCGAATCATCTGTATGATAAGGAAAATTCTTCTGAGCCTTTTCTCAAAAATAGTGAGGATGAATACACTTTAATAGGGTGTTTTGAGACAAGAAAACACATCGATTATCAAGGAGTGTCTTTGACATTTGGATATCAAGGTATAGTAGGAGAGGATGATGAACAGCGTCAGATTCCTTTTCGGCATTACCTAGTTATAGCTATTGATAGAGGACAAAGATATTTGCTTTCATATAATTCTGGAGCACTGATAGATATTTGTGGAACATTGGATAAAGAATTAGAAGATGAAGAGTTTCTTAGACCTGAAACGCTGGTTTCTGAATTGTTCAATGTTCATATTGAATTTGATTATTTACATGGGAGGTATATTGCAGTTAACCAGGAAGGGGATATTATCTTTATTATGAAAAAATGGTCCTCTAATTATAAAGGTGACAGTGAGTACTCTGGAAATGCAATTCCGTTATATACTGGTACTAAGTTGTATATAAAAAATGAATATATTCAAACACTAGAGCAGCAATTTGGAAGATTAATGATGAAAACTTGTGTTCAATCATATACTCAGACTTATTGATTTAACAAGTTATAGCATGAGTACCAATCAATAAAGATTGAAGGAAGCAAACTAGCAAGTTCAGTTATAGCTGATAGCACGTTAACGTGGAAGTTATCTCGGTACTCTCAAAACTTTTATTAATTACTGAATAGTATAAAAAACAAAGCACATAACTTTAAGATTTACAATCTTTCAGCTATGTGCTTTTTCTGTGCTTATTTTATTTCCGGTGGGACTTTGGCATTTATTCCGCTTTTATAGAATTTTACATTGCTTTCTTCAAAGGGAACATAATCTTTTTTTAGACTGTCAGGATAGTTAGCTTTCCAATCCTGCAATGCTTCTTTTGTAATTTCGTTATTTTCATATTTTTGTTTCATTTTTTGCCAATCTTCAAGCATGTTTCGTATTCTGAGAATTGCTTCACTCCCGAAATATATACCTGTGGTAGTGTATGCGGGATCTTCGTCATTCATAATAACCTGTCTTATATTAACCTCAATACTGTCATCCAGCTTAAATAAGAATCGCATAAGGTCATGTTCCGTGTATGGATATACAGGTTCTTTCAGATAATCTTTATTTACATGGAGTGCATTGGAAATATTTTCTAAGACATCATCTTTAGGAGTACGAATATCAAGCTCATATTGTCTGATTCTGACATCATCTAAATGTGTTCTGTCTCCTAATGCCTTTTGAGTAATTCTCCGTAATTCACGGAACTTCTTAATTATTTTACCCAAACTCAATTTTAACACCTCCTTAGGAACAAATTTGTTTCTCTTTTAATAATATAATCGAAAATAAGAAAAAACACAATAGAAAAATGAAATTTAGAAAAAAGTATTTACAGAAACAAAAAAGCTACTTATAATCTAAAATAGAAACAGAAACAAGTAAGTTTCTGAAAAGAAAGGAGGAAAGTACGATGGAGAAATTATTTCTTACTTCAAATGAAGTTGCCGATTTACTAAATATATCGCAGCAGCAGGCTTATAAAATCATTCGTGATATGAATAAGCAGCTTGCTAAACACGGCTTTCTTGTCCTTAGGGGAAGAATCAATAAGAAATATTTTATGGAACATATCTACAAGGCGAAGGAGGGAGACTAATGTCTGCATATAAGGACGAAAAAAGCGGGAAATGGTTCGCATCATTCTATTACAAGGATTGGGACGGACAGAGCAGAAAGAAGCTGAAAAGAGGGTTTGAAACGAAGAAAGAGGCAATTACTTACGAGAGAAATTTCACGGTAAAGATGTCAGGTTCACTCAATATGCTCTTTGAAGATTATTTTGAACTCTATAAGGCTGATGTTATAGGAACAATAAGGCTAAATACTTGGATGACAAAAGAACATATGATATGAACAAAGATTTTACCGTTTTTCAGCGATATGAAAATGAGTGAAATTAAACCGGTTGTAGTAAAAAAGTGGCATAACGTACTCTTAAACATTGAAAATGCCGAAGGGGAATCCTATAAGCCGACCTATCTTAAATCCATTCACGCCCAGCTTAGCTGTATGTTCAATCATGCAGTTAAATATTACGGATTAAGGCAAAATCCGTGTAAGGTAACAGGGCGAATAGGAAAGCAAAGAAGTGATGAGGAAGTGGAGTTTTGGACGAAAGAGGAATACCTACAGTTTATAGAAGCTGTTAAGGATAAGGATATTTCATTTTATGCTTTTGAAATTCTTTATTGGACAGGTATTCTATTAGGTGAACTCAGAGCATTGACAAAAGGGGATTTTGACTTTGATAAAAAGACGATGAGGATAAGTAAATCAGCGCAGAGAATTAACGGAGAAGAAGTTATTACAGATCCGAAAACACCGAAAAGCAAAAGAACAATTATGCTTCCAGATTTTTTAATCAGAGAATTTAAAGACTATTTCTTGAAGATTGAATATTTTTCGGAAGATGAACAAATTTTTCCAAAATGCAAAACATATTTCAACAAGGAAATGGAGAGAGGAATTAAAAAGTCGAAAGTCAAGAAAATCAAGCTTCATGCACTGAGACACAGCCATATATCTCTGCTTATAGAAATGGGGTTTACACCTGTTGACATTGCAGCAAGAACAGGGCATGAAAGCATAAAGGTGTTGATGGATTACAGCCATATGTTCCCAAATAAACAGTTGGACATGGCGGATAAGTTGGATAAGGAGGGAGAGTACAGTGAAAGCACCGAAATTTCCAAGCTATGATGAGGCGGTTAATCGTAAAAAGAAAAAGACTCAAAATTTGCTGAGTAAAGAAGAATGGCAAGCTTTGGAAGAGGAAAGAAAGCAAAAGGAACGAGACAAAGGTAAGCGATTTGCTGGTAACAGAAAAAAGGATGTAACCATAGCATTTAGAACAAATCGAAAAGATAGGGAGCTTATTTTCAAAAAGATTGCGATGTCCGGACTTAGCAGACAGGATTATATGACCAATGCAATCCTTAATGCTCCGATAAAGATATTTGCTACAAGAAATGTCATAGACAGTTGTAAAAATGAGTTACAGGAAATTCTATCGGAACTGAAACGAGTGGAGCAATATGGAGAATTGGATGCGAGTTATAGGCATGAATTGAAAATGATTACTGAAATAATAGAGGCGGCAATACAAGAAAAAAGCCTTTAGCCAAATGACTAAAGGCAAGATGAAAGTACAACTTGGTATTTCATCCCTGACAAGATTATTTTATCAGGTTGTACTTCCATCAGCAATATAAAGATTGGAGGTTACGATGATTAACAAGGAAAATTACTTGCGAAATATTCCAATGGAATTAAGAGAATACAAGCAGTGGTTATGGTTTAAGAAAATCAGAAAACAGGATTTGAAAGGGAAAGAAAAAATGCTGAAGCTTCCTGTGAGTCCGATTACTTTAAAATCTGATGACTGGAATAATAAAGACCAATGGGCAGATTTTGAAACGGCAGTTAATAATTTGAAAAGTAGTGGCTGTGACGGATTGTCTTTTGTGTTAAGCAGGGATGATCCGTTTGTGTGTATCGACTTGGACAATGTTGAGGAGAACATACTCAAGATGTTTCAGACTGACTTTAATGATACCTATAAAGAAATATCACAGTCGGGAAATGGTGTACACATTTTTGTTAAAGGGCAAATTGAAAAGAACTTTAACAACCAAATTGAAAAAGTGGAGATGTATCAAGAAAACAGATGTATTGCCATGACCGGTAATATCTATAAACTTAATGATTTTATTGCAGAAAAAGTTCTTTTGAAACAAAAGGAGTTGGATAAATACTACAAGCTATTTTCACCCAAAAGAAGTGTCAGAGAAGTTATTAGAAAATATCAGGAAGTAGCTGAATGTGTTCCTGACAGTAATACGGTTATAGAAACGATGTGCAGGTATAACGCAAGGGCAAGAGCATTGTTTAAAGGCACATACACCATCGGAGATGCCAGTAAAGATGACTTTTCGTTACTTCTTTTTCTAAACAGTTTTACTCATGGAAATGCAGAAATGATGAAAGAATTATTTTTGAAATCTGCACTTAATCGCAT
>JBQNCN010000003.1:0-311367 GCA_052169395.1 Candidatus Fimenecus sp.
GATATAAATTTGTCAAAGAAATTTTGTTTATGTCCTTGACAAATCTTCCCAAAAGCGAGAGTAACTCTATAGGCAATCAAAAGAAGCTGTTATCACAAAAAGCAAAAGAAATGGGTTTAACGAATACAAAATATTATGTGGATGACGGATATACCGGAACAAATTTCAACCGTCCCAGATTTCAACAGCTTATCGACGATATTGAAATCGGACTTGTTTCTGCCGTAATGGTTAAAGATTTATCCCGCCTGGGCCGTGATTATGTTTCGGTAGGTAATTATACCGACAGCTATTTCCCAGAACATAATATTCGTTTTATCGCCGTGAACGACGCCATTGACAGCGATGAGGGAGAAAGCGAAATTGCACCGTTCAAGAATATCTTAAACGAAATGTATGCAAGAGATATTTCAAAAAAGATTCGTTCATCTCATAGGCTGAGAGGCAGTATGGGAGAGCCGTTATCGCAACCGCCTTACGGATATATGAAGTCACCGGAAAACAAAAAGAAATGGATAATTGACCCCGAAGCCTCCAAAATAGTAAAGGTGATTTTCAAAATGTGCCTTGACGGAAAAGGCAACGAAACCATTGCAAGAACTTTGCAGGAAAGCGAAGTGCTTATACCTATGGCATATTGGCAGTCTAAAGGACTGAACAGAGGCGGAAAGAAAACACAAACCAATCCGTACAAATGGTGTAAGACAACTGTTCAAAAAATTCTTTCTCAACAAGAGTATTGCGGAGATATTATCAATTTCAAAACATATTCCAAGTCATTTAAAAACAAAAGACGTATTGAAAACTCAAAAGAAAATTGGGCTGTATTCAAGGATGTTAATGAGCCGATAATCGACCGAGAAACATTTGAAACCGTACAGAAATTTATTTCAAAAACAAAGCGTCGAGCTCCGAAAAAGGAAAACGGCGAACGGAGTATATTTAACGGATTGATATATTGCGGAGATTGCCACAGTAAAATGAGATACCACACAAGCACCTCGAATAAAGAAATTCACTATTTCACTTGTTCTGATAACAAGGTAGATTATCGAGGAAATTGCCCCGGAAGACATTATGTCAGAGCAGACGCCATTGAAGAAGTTGTAAAACTCGAATTAAGGCGACTTGTTGAAATGTTGGAAATTGACGAGTCATATTTTGCACAACTGCTTTTGCGGAAAAATGACGAAGAAAGAGAAAAAGACAAAAAGTTTTTGGAGTCGGAAATGCAAAAAGCGATTGCACGCAGCAACACGGTATCGCAACTTTATGAAAAGCTATATGAGGATATTGTTATCGGAAAAGTCAGCGATGAATGGTTTATCGAGCTGTCTCATAAATACGAAAAAGAGCGTATGGACTTAAAAGCCAAAATTGCGGATACTCGATACAAAATCGAAGATTTGAAAAACAACAATTCGGAATATGAAAAATTCATATCGGCAATTCGCAGGTTTATGCAAATGGATAATCTGACATCACCGCTGCTTCGAGAACTGATTGACCATATTGATATTTTTGAAACAGAGGGCACAGGCAAAAGTCGAATGCAACAAATCGTTATATATTACCGTTTTATCGGATATATCGAATTGCCGAACGCCACAAAACAAACCCACATTGTGGATACACGCAAAGGGGTTGCCGTAGAGTATATAACCAAACAATTCACGGCATAAAAAAGAGCAAGGTGTTACCCTTGCCCAGACATAAAAAATTATATGATAAAACAAAAAGAGTGTTCATAAGTCAAATCCCTTATGAACACTCGATATGGCTGGGGAGGCGGGATTCGAACCCACGCATACAGGAGTCAAAGTCCTGTGCCTTACCGCTTGGCGACTCCCCAATGAGCAATATTTTAACATTTTAATAAATAAATTACAAGAGAAAAAAAGAGAACCCGAAGGTTCTCTTAAAAATTTAATTATTCACCCTTCATATCAAGAAGTTCAACAGTCCCGTTTGCAGAAGCTTCTGAAATCTTTATAGAATCAAAGATTGCAGCTTCAATATCGTCTTCTTCAACACCAAGTTCCCTTGTTCTTGTAGGATCAATAAATAAATCATAATCCATAATATATGGGAGTTGAAGGTAATCCATACCGGGTTCCACACCTTTTGCAGCTGCTTCTTTAATCGGCTTTTTCATACCCATTTTCATAACCCAAGGCGGAATTCCTATAATTTTACGATCCTTACCCATTCCTCTTGCATCATATACGATTTTAAGGAATTTATCCCACTTCATATTGTACATATTTGTTGGGATTGCCTCAAAGCCTGTTTTACCCTGTTTATTTTCAACTGCACCGGCTATCGCCTGACCTACTTGACGACAAGTAAGCATTGCAGTACCTCCCTTAGGATAAAGGGTTGCAGGAAGCTTATCCATAGGTTTAAGCTGTTCTATAAGAATTACCCAAACAGGTTTTCTTCCAGGTTGTGTACCGAATATGTACGGCAACTCAAGCACGCAAGCTGAAAAATTATCATCACAGAAGCTTTCAACAACCTCTTCCTGAATAATTCTGGATTTAAAATAAGGATTTCTTTCAAGATAATTCTCATTCGGTTTAATCTTTGAAAGATATGCAAAATATGAACCGAGCACAACAGCACGCTTAACTCCAACTTTTTTACAAATAGGAAGAATCCTCTTAAGCGGATCTATATTATATTTCATATATCCGTCCATAGCAGGCTTTGGCAGCTCTTTTCTCTCATCTATTCCTGCAGCAAAAACAAAAACATCATGACCCTTGAGCATTGCTTCAAGTTCTTCATCCGTCTTCTTATTAATGTCGCCAAACTCAAGTTTCATTTCCTTAGGAATAGGTGCTCCTACCGGAAGCGGAGGAAGTGCAACAGAAGTTACTTCATGGCCGCGCTCAATAAGAGTGGTTGCAGCTTCACAGCCGAGAAGGCCGGTACCGCCAATCATAAATACCTTCATAAATTACCTCTTTTTATAAAAATTTAATAACTAACAATCAATCTTTAAATACAGGATCAAAAAGTGGAAGCTTGGAAAGCTTCATAACCGTACTGAAAAGTCTACCGCCCTGAACCGGTAAAATTCTTCCGAATATATCCATAAAAGTTGCATCAAACCCATGAACTCCAAGCGATCTTTTCATTTTGATATCGCCCATTATCCATCTTACCATAAGATTTAACGGAGCAGATACCATATTAAGCATTTTTGCACCCTTCGCATCTGAACTGTCCTGATCTCTGAAAATATCAGTTTTAGTAAAGCCCGGGCATACAATGCCTACATAACATTTACCGCGAAGCTCTTCTCTAAGTGCCTCTGTAAGAGATTTTAGAGCTGCCTTTGAAGCAGAATAGCCTGAAGTACCTGCTAAAGACATTAGAGCTGCCGAACTGTCTATATTTATAACCGCAGCACGATCACTTTCAAGCACCATAGGAAGAACAGCATGCATCGCATAAACCACCGACCAGAAATTTATATCCATAACTTTCTTTATGTCTTCATTTGAATAATTAGTAAACTTATTAAATTTAGGGAGAATACCCGCATTATTTATAAGAATATCCGGTTTCCAGTTCATTTCAACAAGTTCTTTTGCAAATTTGTCCCAATTTTCTTCAGAACTAACATCAAAAAGACGATAAGAAAATTTGTCGGCGTATGAGCCAAGTTCTTCTTTAAATTTAAGCATTTTAGCTTCTGACCTTGCAATACCGATTACCTCACATCCATGGTCTTTTATAAGACTTTCGGTAATACCCTTGCCCATCCCTGCGGATGCACCAGTAACAACAACTCTTGCACCATCCATCCAATTTGGATTACAAAACATAAACAAATCCTTTAAATAATATTTTACTTAGCATTTATTATTTTAATACATCGTGATTTTTTTTTCAATCTCAATTTCCAATTTTATAAAAGTATCTATGATTTTAAGAAAATTTTTTACATTTACAAAACTGTTAATCAACTTACAATTTTTTAATATTAGTATATACATGAATAAAAACTTATAAATTATTGCGAATCCATAATGTGAGGTTTACTCATTTTTTAATTTTTTCGCTATTTTTTCAAGCTCCGTATAATCTTTTATTTCTTCATTATCGGTTCCAACTATACCTGCACTTATACAAAGTTCCGCTCCGGCATATTTAAACGCTCTCTCGGTTTGTTTTCTTATAAAAGTGTCATCGTAGGTTCTTTGTCCTGCTGTCCATATTAAAAAACCCCTCTTTTTTTTGTCCATATAAGCAAAATCATTTCTTTTAAAAGCCTCATATAAAAACTGAAATCTGTCAATCATAAACTTCATCGGTGCAGGAAAACCGTTAAAATAAATTGGAGAAGCAAAGATTAAAACATCAGCAGTTTTTAAATCATCAAAAAAATTATTCATATAAGGAAAATCTATCAACTCTTTTGCTGATAACGCTTTAAAATCAGACATTGAATTAAAACAAACTTCAAAAGCATTATAAAATCTTACATTATGCTTATCCACATTTGTCAAAGCAATATCAAGTGCTTTTTTTGTATTTCCATTTTCGTTTGGAGAAGCAATTACCGAAACGATTTTCATCACTTTCCCTCTTGGTCACAATATCTGCAGCAGCGCTTAATGCCGTTTGTATAAGAAAGCTTTGGCAAATACATTTCACTTTTAACTATACAATTTGGATTTTTACAATGAAAATTAACAGTTTCTGTATCTGCATCATTTGAAATATTTTCATTTTGATTTTCAAGCATATTTAAAATAAGTGCCATCCTTGCATACATACCGTATTTTGTTTGATCAAAAAACTTGGCTCTTTCATCAGCATCTACCTCATATGAAATTTCATCAACTCTCGGCAAAGGATGAAGAACAATCATATCCTTTTTTGCAAGTTTCATTTTTTCATTATCTAAAATAAAAACCCCTTTTTGCTCTTCATATTCCTTAACAGAAGCAAAACGTTCACGCTGAATTCTTGTCATATACAAAACATCAAGTTCTGAAATAACGCTTTCAATACTGTTTGCAAAACGATATTCTCTTTTACTTTTTTTAATAGTATCTATTATATATTCCGGCATATTCAACGCTTCGGTTGAAATCATAATAAATCTTATTCCCTCATATTTTACAAGCGAACGAACAAGCGAATGCACTGTTCTTCCATATTTTAAATCACCGCAAAGTCCTACTGTTAAATTATCAAGCCGTCCTTTTTCATAATAAAGGGTTGTCAAATCAGTAAGTGTCTGTGTAGGGTGAAGATGACCACCATCACCCGCATTTATAATCGGCACTTGGCTGTAAAGAGATGCTGCATAAGGAGCTCCCTCAATAAAATTTCTCATAACAATAATATCAGCATAGTTTGAAACTACTGATACCGTATCTTTTAAACTTTCGCCCTTAGAAACAGATGAGCTTTTTGCATTGTCAAAACCTATTACAGAACCGCCAAGACGAAGCATTGCAGTTTGAAAAGACATTTTGGTTCTTGTTGACGGTTCATAAAAAAGTGTCGCCATAATTTTACCTTTACAAAAATCCATAAAAGCCGTCGGATTTTTTTTTATAAGACCTGCCGTACAAATTATTTTTTGCAAATCATTTGCCGACAAATCTTCAAGGTCTATAAGACTTTTAGTTTTCATATTACTCTCCATTTTTACATAAATATTATACTATAAAATTTATAATGTTAAAATATTTTGAATATAAAAACTATTTGGGGTATAATATGTAATATATACAAAATATATCAAGGGGATTTAAATGATATATCAAATAAATAAAAATAATTACAAAGATTTTAAAATTTTTTCCGACAATAAACTTGATTATCGTTCATATTTCATTCCTTTTAAAAGTATAAACGAAGCAAAATCAACAGAAATTTCAAAGGAACGCTTTTACAGTTCTTTCGTGAAAAATTTATCAGGAGAATGGGATTTTAAATTTTATGACGACAACCGAAAAATTGAAGATAAATTTGATACGGAAAAAATAGAATTTAATAAAATTAAAGTGCCTTCAACATGGCAGAGAAATGGATATTTAAAGCCGGTATATTTAAATGACAGGTATGAATTTCATCTTATGCCACCTACACTTCCGGAAAAAGTAGCTGTTGGAATTTACAGAAAAATCATTGAAATTCAAGATATACAAAAACAATTTATACTTTCTTTTTTAGGAGTGTGTCAAAGTCTTGATTTATATATAAACGGAGAATATTTCGGATATTCAGAAGGTTCACACAACACTGCAGAATTTGATATATCAAAAAAGCTTAAAAAAGGAAATAATGAAATTTTAGCAGTAGTACATAAATGGTCCACCGGAACATATCTTGAGTGTCAGGATATGTTCCGTGAAAACGGTATATTTAGAGATGTGCTTTTATATGAACTTCCTAAAACAAACATTTTTGATTTTTCTTTTTCTACTGTAAAACAATTTAATGACTGCTATGCTTTTACACTTTCAGGAAAGCTTTCCGGAGAATTAAAAGATACAACAATAAAAGCGTCTATTTCAGATAAAAACGGAGAAATAATCTGGTCTGACACAAAAGTTGCTGAAACTTTTGTAAACTTTTCAAAAAACAGTCTGAAAGTTTCAGAATGGTCGGCAGAAATACCTAATGTATATGAATTAACTTTAGTACTTTTTAAAAATAAAAAAGAATTTTTTGCCATCAGAAAATACATAGGCTTCAAAGATATAAAAATAAATAATGAACTATTTTTATTCAACGGCAAAAAAGTTAAATTCAAGGGCGTAAATCACCACGACACATCAGCGGAAAACGGATTTACAGTAAGCCTTAAAAATATCGAAAACGATTTAAAGCTTATGAAAAAGCTTAACATAAATATGATAAGAACTTCACACTATCCTTCCGATCCATATTTTATGCAGCTTGCAACAGTTTTAGGCTTTTATATCGTTGATGAAGCGGATATTGAAACACACGGCTGTAACTCCATAGGTCCAAAAAAACAATTTAGGCCAAATCTTTTAAGTAATGATAAAAAATGGCAAAACAGATATTTAGATCGTGTCAAATCACTTTATGAGCGTGATAAAAATGAACCTTGTATAACAATGTGGTCACTCGGAAATGAAAGTGGAGGATACAAAAATCAAGATGAATGCTATAGGTATTTAAAAAAAGTATCTCCTGATATACCGGTACACTATGAGGGTGTAATAAGAACAATAAGAACAAGCTATGATATCATTTCTGAAATGTACACAGATATAAACACTGTTAAAAAAGTAGGGCAACATAAAAGAGGAAAAAAATACAAAAATAAACCATTTTTTCTATGTGAATACTGTCACGCTATGGGTGTAGGACCTGGACTTTTAGACGATTATTGGGAAATTTTTTATAAATATGATAATTTAACAGGAGGCTGCATTTGGGAATGGAAAGATCACGCTGTAAAGCATAGCGATAAAGAGCTACAAAAAAAACAATATAAAAATAAATATACATACGGCGGAGATCATGGCGAAGAAATGCATGATAAAAACTTCTGCGTTGACGGTCTTATTAGACCTGATTTTTCACTGTCCTCAGGTGCGCTTAATATGAAAGAAGTTTACAGACCGTTAAGATGTATGCTTATAGGCTCAAATCTTTTAAGGATAACAAATACAAACAGCTTCTTAAATTCAAATGAATATGATATTTTATGGAATCTAACAAAGGATTATAAAATAATCAAAAACGGTAAAATTAACATTTCCGTAGCACCACTATCAACCGATACTATTTCACTTGATATCGATACAAAGGAAAATGCGGATTATTATCTGAACATCATCTGTTTTGATAAAAACGGCAATGAACTTTCTCATGAACAATTCAAAATTAAAGAAAAAAATACACAACATAAGCTTGTTCAAAAAAACATCGCTCTTTTTGAAACCAATAAAGAATACTGTGCATCCGGAATTGATTTTAAAATTGAATTTTCTAAATTAGACGGCAGTATTTTATATACAAAAAATGACTTTGAATATTTCAGTAAAAAATCTTTCAGCGGATTTTTGCCAAATATTTCAAAAGCATGGTCTGATAATGATTTATTTAATCCCGCGCCTAAATTTCACAGAGATTTGCTGCAAAAAATGAAACCTAAATTCAAAAATATTACTGTAGAAAATATTAACGGTAA
The DNA here is from genome assembly GCA_052169395.1 of Candidatus Fimenecus sp. GTDB lineage: Bacteria > Bacillota > Clostridia > Oscillospirales > Acutalibacteraceae > Fimenecus. The sequence goes on from JBQNCN010000003.1 coordinate 8,198, forward strand.
AATAATTCTTACTGAAATTTTCGAATATAAAAACAACTCTATCTTGTACTATACGGTTTCAGTCCGTTATGATATTTTTAAAAACGGTGAAATGCTTGTATCTTCAAAGCTTACAAGATACCCATCAGGAGATATGGATCTTCCAAGATTCGGACTTTACTGTGAATTAAACGACAAATTAAACAATGTTTCATTTATAGGTCGAGGACCCCGCGAAAACCTATGTGATATGAAAGAACATGCCCCAATAGATTTATATAAAAGCAATGTTTCAGATATGAATGAATTTTATATTAAACCTCAGGACAATGGAAATCATATAGGCACCAAATATTTAAAAGTTTATTCTGATAATGAACACGGTTTTGAATTTTACGGAGTTCCTAAATTCAGCTTTTCAATCCATGATTATTCACAGAAAAATCTTGAAAAAGCTACTCACATCGAAGATTTAATACATGATAGAATTGCCCTTTCAATTGACGGATTTCTAAGAGGAACAGGAACCGCCTCTTGCGGTCAGGATACACTTTCAAAATACCGTTTCAAATTTATAAACAATATACAATTTTCATTTATAATAAAACCGTTTTAAGCAATAAATACTGGATAAAATATAAAAAATATTCCCACTGAAGCAATATTCATAAAACTTAATGCATAATAAAAAAGTACCTTTGAAATTTTCAAAGATACTTTTTTTATTATACCGTTACATCATCCGTTAAGCTTTTTAATAATCTCTGACGGTGTTTTTCCTTTCCCCAAAAGTTTGGAAAATTTTATAAATAAAACAAGCACAGTTATGGATGTTATTACATCAGATATTCCATTTATAATATTTAAAAGTTTTTTAATAGTTTTCATTATTCTATCGCCTTTTTATTATATTTTCTAATAAAAAAGGATGCAAAGCACCCTTTAACAATCCTCTTATTCTGTATCTTTTTTCTTTTTTATAAAAATACCTGTTGTTATTCCTGAAGCTGTAACAGCTGCTAAAAATGCCGTACCAAAACCTATATACTTACCTGCCGTTTTAGGTATTCCTACATTTTTTGCATTTTTACCACTTTTTTTAATAGATGAAGAAGCAACGCTTACACTGCCATTAATAATATCGTTTCCAGTATTTTTTGCAGGTACAAGCCCTGATTCTATACATATTGATGAAGTTTTTATCTCATAAGCAATTTCTTCATTTTTAGTGTTTGTAGCCTTATTTACCATTGTATTGAAAGATAAATCAGCATCTGCATTTCCAGCCTTAACATTAAAATAAAGTTTCACAACCGATTTATCTGTTGGAGCTGCATCCGTCCAAACTGTAGCAACACGGATACTGCCATCTCCTAATATAGCATAACATTTTGTTTCTCCAAATGACTCTGCTCTATCAAATATAAGATTTGCCTTATCAAAAGTCATATTAAAATCCAATGTTGAAAGCTTCGTTTTATCAACAGGATGAAATATGCTCACTACTATCTGCTTATCTAAAAGCTCCGCTTTTGATTCAGATATAGAAACAGCAAACACTGAAATTGACATTATAAATATTAATATAACAGAAAGCAAAAGAGACATTAATTTATTTTTCTTCACATCAATCTCCTAAAATACCTATAAAATTATATCAACATCATATATATATGTCAATAATTTACAAAATTAAAACACTAATTTATCTGAGATAAATTCCTTAACCTTGTCAATAGAAAGTCTTATCTGCTCCATACTGTCTCGATCTCTTATTGTAACACAACCGTCATTTTCTGTTTCAAAATCTACCGTTATACAATAAGGCGTTCCAATCTCATCTTCTCGGCGATAACGCTTACCTATAGAACCGGTTTCATCATAATCTACCGAAAAATATTTTGAAAGTTCCAAATGAAGTTTCTTTGCAGCTTCTGAAAGTTTTTTAGAAAGCGGTAAAACACAAGCTTTAAATGGAGCCAAAACCGGGTGAAGATGAAGCACCACTCTTGTATCATTCTTTTCCTCATCAAGAATTTCCTCATCATAAGCATCGCAAAGAAGCGCAAGAGCAGCTCTGTCTGCACCTAAAGACGGTTCCACAACATACGGAATATATTTTCTGTTTTCTTCCTGATCAAAATACGACATATCTTTTCCTGAATGCTCAATATGCCTTTTCAAATCATAATCCGTTCTGTCCGCAATTCCCCAAAGTTCTCCCCAACCAAACGGAAACAAATATTCTATATCGGTAGTTGCCTTTGAATAAAAAGCAAGTTCTTTGGGATCATGATCTCTCATACGCATATTTTCTTCTTTCATTCCAAGACTTAAAAGAAAATCACGACAATAACTACGCCAATAATCAAACCATTCAAGATCTGTATCAGGCTTGCAAAAAAATTCACATTCCATCTGCTCAAATTCTCTTGTTCTAAAGATAAAATTGCCGGGAGTTATTTCATTTCTAAATGCTTTGCCAACCTGACAAATACCGAACGGAAGTTTTCTTCTGGTACTTCTTAAAACATTTTGAAAATTTACAAAAATTCCTTGTGCAGTTTCAGGCCTTAAATAAACGGCATTTGACTTATCTTCAGTAACACCCATGTGTGTTTTAAACATAAGATTAAACTGTCTTATAGGGGTAAAATCTTCAGCTTCACAATTAGGACATTTTATATGATTATTTTTAATATAATCTTGCATTTCTTCATTAGTCCAACCATCTGCGGATTTACCTGAATGATCCTCAATAAGCTTATCAGCTCTAAATCTTGTTTTACACAATTTGCAGTCCATAAGAGGATCGCTGAACCCCCCAACATGACCTGTAGCAACCCAAACCTCTGGATTCATTAAAATTGCCGCATCAAGACCTACATTATATGGATTTTCTCTCACAAATTTCTGTAGCCAAGCAGCTTTAACATTATTTTTAAACTCCATGCCTAATGGGCCATAATCCCAAGAATTTGCAAGTCCTCCATAAATTTCAGATCCTGCAAAAATAAATCCTCTATTGCTACATAAATTCACAATTTTTTCCATTATTTTTTGTTCATTTGAAAGCATTTTTACCCTTCCTGTTTTTTATTGAGTTCAATTACATATTTAATAAATTCACTGTCAACGACTTTGTTTTTGAAATAATTTTTATTTCCGTCAAAATAAGACTCATCACTTGCCCAAACTTTATCATAAAAAACATTTTTATTTAAGTTTTTCAAAGCAATATATAGATTTATATCCGCCGCCTGAGCAACATTCTTTTGAAATGCACCTGATACAATTTTCCAATTTTCTGCAACTGATGAATTTCCCGCACCGTTATAATAGTTAACCAAAAAATATATAGCATTAAATAGGTTAACTCTTTCTGTCGTATCATCCGTAACAGTTGAAATGTATGAGTTAAAAAACGCTGTATGAGTACGAGTACCTTTATCAGTTAAAGCTGCATATTTTTGTGCATTTGCCTCTATTAAAATAGCTTCTCTTCTGTTAAAGCGAACATTTTCACGTCCTGTTTTTGAAAAAATGTAATTTTCAGGTGCAATTTTATCTAAATCATCATAAATTCCAGGTATAAAATCAGCATCTAAAAAATTTCGGGAAAAATCTTTCAAAGATCTGAATTTTAAATTTCCTGTATTTTCATTATAATCTATCCACGGATCATCTCTATTTAAATAATTTACATAAGCTTTTGCATTTTCATAACTTGTATATGAAGTTTCTTTATTTGGATTTTTTTGAGAAACAATACGTCCCGTTGAATTATCAAAAATCAAAGGATAATTTGAATTTTTCAAAAATTTACTTAAAGAATTTTCATATACACTTAAAATAACATCATAATATGGACCGGAATAATATTTACCGTTTTCATTCTGTGTTAAATTTAAAATACTTCCATCATCCGCCCTAAGTCCAAGATCATTTATATATTTTGCATATGACTCTGACATATCATTACTAAGCTCAGAATAAAATGTACCTTCCGTTCTATTTTTTGAAGTGCTGAAAGCACCTTGAAGCCATTCATAAGCCAAATCAGCTGTATCAAATCCTGTTTTCAAATCAGTAAGCATAACGCCTTTAAGTTCATCACTTATAGGTACAATTTTTCCATTCGTTTCACTTACATCATAATTTATAGGTGCACCTATCTCTCTTAAAAATCCGTCATAATATTTGCAGTTTCCCGCTGCACCTACAACAGATACTATAGTAGCTCCAGTATATCTTCCCAAAGCATAAATATTATCCGCCGTTCCTGGTAGAACAGAATCATTATATTTTATATATCTTATTGCTGCCTTTAAATCCACTACAGCATTAGGCGAAGAATTTGAAATTTCTCCATATCCAAGTCCACGATAACCTGCTGCAACATAAACAAAACCGTTTTCAATATATTCAGAAATATCATTCCATTTATATTCTGAAACACCGCTATAAGAATAATTTACATTAACAACCTTAAATACTGTAGGAGCATTAATACAATTAAATTGCCCCGCTTTGCCATCACGCCTGAGCGTACAAAAATAAGTTAAATCATCAGTTTTTTTAGTTCCTATAAAATAATTTCCCGGAACATAGATATTTAAAACCTGAAGTTCTCTGGTTGCAGGATTTGTACAATAACAAAGCCCTTGCTTATAATAAACATTATGCTCTTCATCATAATTCCATTCAGCCATATTGATATGCAAAACATCGTTTTCCCTTGAAGGTTTAACAAATTTAAACATAATCAAAACACTTGAGAAAATTGTCAGAAGAAGCACAAACGTAATAAATATTTTAAGTTTTATTTCTTTTTTTGAAGCTTTAAGCATATGAAATTCCAAAAATATCAATTATAAAAAATTATATCAAAACAAAGACATATGGTCAAACAAACTATAACTTTTATCAGTATAAATCGGATAAATTTATTTTAAAAGATTACTATACTCTATTATCAAATCTCCTGCTTGCTCAAAGCTTATTTTTGAAACATCAAGACAAATATCATAACTTGATGCTTTTCCCCAACTTTTTCCAGAATAATATTCATAATATGAAGCTCTGCGCTTATCTGTTTTTATTACATAACTTTCAATATTTTTTTCCGGTCTATTAAATTCGGATACGGCTCTTTGCACTCTTTTATCAAAATCCATACTTATAAACGCTGATACCACATTTTCACGCTTTCTCAGAATATAATCGGCACATCTGCCTATAAAAACACAGGAACCACTTTCTGCAAGTTTTTTAATAGTTTCAAACTGTATTAAAAATAATTTTGAAGACAATGGAAGATTATTTCCGTAATAGGCTCCCGTTGAAAAAGGTTCTAAAAACGCCGATTTGCGTTTTTCATCATATTCCTTAAATAATTCTTCGGATATACCGGAGTTTACTGCAGCTGCAGTCAAAAGTTTTTCATCATAACACGGAACATCAAGCTTTTGTGCTATGTATTTGCCTATTTTTCTTCCACCGGCAGCATATTGCCTACCAATTGTTATGATTGTATCCATTTTTTTCCTCCTATAAAATATAAATAAAAAACATATTATATTATAACATTTATCGTCTTTTTTGCTGTCTTATATCCTCACCTACAAAAAGCAACATATAATAACTGCCTATTATTCTTGAAGCAAGAAGCTCATCATACTTATCCTTTAACTCATCAGCATTAAGATTTGAACAAATAATTGTAGGCTTTGTTTTATTAAGTCTTGTATTTATTATATTAAACAATTCCGACTTTGAAAATTTAGTTTCAAATTCCGTACCAAAATCATCAATTATCAAAAGATCGCTTTCATATACTATCGCTCCAAGATCAGCATCCGTCTCTTTTCCGAAACGCTCCGCTTCAAGCAATTTTAGAATATTTCCTACAGAACCGAAATAAACCGAATAGCCCTTTTTTGTAACCTGATTAGCAATAGACATCGCCAAATGTGTTTTTCCAAGACCTGTTTTTCCGAAAAAATAAAGATTTCCAGAATCTATAGAAAATTTGTCAGCATATTTTTTGGCAAAATCAAAACGGCTCTTCATAATATCTCTTATTGAATTTTTACCGACTACAGCTTTATCACTATAATATTCCAAAGAAAAATTTTCAAAGCTTATACCGTTATTTATAATACCAAGAGAATTATTTTTGTTATAAAGTTCATTTAAAAGCGTTAACCGACATTCACAAGGCGTTCCATTTTCAAAAAATCCTCTGTCATTACAAATTTTACAGAAATAATCAGGTTCTAAAGCATTTTTTGCAAGCCCTGCGTTTATTATTATTTTATCACGCTCTGTCTGAAGACTTTTTGATTTTTCTGAAATCGCCTTTACTATTTCCTTATAATTTTCAGAAAAAAACGCTTTAACAACTGCAGCACCACATTCCGATAAAGCGCTTTCAATCTCTAAAAGTTTTGGAAAACGCATTGCAAGCATATCGTGATTTTCCTGCGACTTCTTTTCCGCTGATATTCTCCGTTTAGATATTATAGATGTTGCTTCTCTCATTATTTCATCAGGATATTTCATATTCTACCTCAATCAAGTTTTGATAAATCTGCTAAATCTGCCGCCATTGCATTTGCAAGAGCCGTATCAAATGAAGCATTTTTTTCATTTGCAAATCTTCTATCTGATTTAAGTTTTGCATTTTCCACATCTTCAGGAGTATTAAAGCCCTTATCATACCAATTCATAATAACCTTATTCATATAATTGAAATTTATCTTTCCTGTTTTTTCAGCAGCAATCTCATATGCTTTAACTATTAAATCAATGCCTATTCCTTTGTTAATCCAGCTCTCTAAATATTCGCTTTGAGCTCTTGTCGGCTTAGGAATGCTTATTCCGGTAAACTGCTTTAATTCATTGAACAGCCTATTTACTCTACCAAGCCTTACAATCATTTCATTTGCACTTGAAACATCATAGATACCCTTTTCACTCCAAAGCTTACCGGTTTTAAGTATATATGATGTTGAAGTATTGCCATTATCAACACCGAATTTTATAAGTGTCATAATAACATCGAACGGCAGCCCATAGTCATCATAAAGATTTAAAAGTACTGATGACATTGCAAGACCTATAGTCCTTCCCAAAAGATTCTGTGCACCGTCAACAATCATTCCAAACTCTTCACTCTCATCAAGTCTTTGATTTATATCTGTTTGTGTAGGTTTCTTTATTTCTGCCGTCTTTATCAAATCTATATTTTCTTGTTTAATTTCATTTTCAATTTTATGTGCATCTTCTATTTTAGCTATAGACAATTCGCTATCATCACAAAATGCATTTTCATTTATCCAATATTCTATAGCTTCCTCAGCTTGTTCCAATGAAATTTTACAATTATCGGAAATATTATGAGCATTTATCTCCAAAGAAGGATTTAAGAACACAAAAATCAAAACCTTTAAAAATGTGTGATTTGCAAGCTTGAAATTTTTCTGAAGTATTTTTCTGGGAAATACGCAAACATCAGAATAACAATTCGGATTTATCTTATACATAAAATATCAAACACCTATTTTTCCACAAACATCATTTAACGGACAAAGATCACATTTAGCTTTCCTTGACGTACAACATTCTCGTCCAAGTAAAACACAGCGATGACAAAAATCATTACTTTCCTCAGGCGGCAGAATTTTTTTCAGCTGAAATTCCGTTTTCAACGGATTATTTGTATCAGTAAGCCCTATCCTTCTGGATATTCTTATTAAATGGGTATCACAAACAACAGCAGGTTTTTTGTAAACATCTCCAACAATTAAGTTTGCTGTCTTTCTGCCAACTCCCGAAAGTTTTGTTAAATCATCAATATTATCAGGAACAAGCCCGTTAAAATCATATTTTATCATTTTACTCATTTCTATTATATCACGAGCCTTAGTATGATAAAAGCCACAAGATTTAACAAGATTCTCAACATCCGATAGCTCCGCACTACAAAAATCATCGAGAGTTTTATATTTTTCAAAAAGTGCAGGTGTTATAAGATTCACACGTGCATCTGTACATTGTGCCGAAAGTCTCGTAGCAATAAGAAGCTGCAAAGGATCTTTATAATTAAGAGAGCACAATGCACTCGGATATTTTTTCTTCAATCTCTCAATACAAACGGATGCTCTTTCTTTTTTTGTCAAATTTCTCTACCATCCTATAAAAAATCGGCGGATTTCTCCGCCGCAAATTACCTCTTTACTTTTCGCGATAATATTCCATATTGTCGGGAAGTCCCAACAAATAATCTGCGGAAACATTAAAATACTTGCATATTGCAACAATATCCTTTAAAGACGGTTCTGTCACACCATTTTCCATAAACGAAATTTTTCTCTGCGTTGCGCTGATTGCAGTTGCAAGATCATTTTGTGTAAGAGGCGGAAAATTGCTCTTCCTTAATCTTTTTAATCTTTCTGAAAACATAACATCATCCATTACTCTAAGAATTTCTTAATTTTATCACAGCAAATAAATTTGTCAATAAACAAGAAGTCTTGAACGCGTACAAAAAATCTTCAGAATTTTGTGCAAAAATTTCATACTTATTTAACAACTTGTATTATCAAATCAGTTTTACTATAATTCTTTATATCAAATAAAAAGGCTGATATTCAATGAAACAAAAAAACAAACAGATATTTTTAATTTCAATTACCGTAATATTTATATTAAACTTATTTTTTATTTCCTGTTTTTCTGAGAATAAGACTAATTTCAATAAGTCTAAAATTACGATAATTTCAAAATATGGAAAATATGAAAAATATCCCGCCTGCTCTATTTCTGCAATTAAAGCTGCAAAAAATGACGGCGCAGACGGAATATTTTTAAATGTTTTTAAAACAGTCGATAACATTTTAGTTGCTGCACCTTCTGATGACCTTTCAGATTTTACAGACACAACAGGAAAAATAACTAATAAAAACTTTGATGAAATAAAAAATATAAAATTAAAAAACGGAAACTATAAAAGTTTTGAAAAAAACTCTGAATATAGCATTATTCCATTTTCAGAACTTATTGAAAAAACGAAAAACTTAAACCTTACATTTTATATTGATATAATTTATGAAAACATTATATTTCTTAAAGAGATTAACTATAAAAATATAGTGATTTTAAATTCAAAAAATGACAGCCGTATTGAAGCATTACATAAAGAATTAGTTATTGCCTCAGTTAAGCCTTATAATACATCTGTAATCTATTTTATTAAATCAAAGAAGGCATTTTCAAGTACAATTTTTATCGGCGGAAAAAATCCGTATGGACCTGCCTTTTCAAAAAAATCACTTAATGATAAAAACATTGCTTATGGAATTGATATGACCGTTCCCGAGAAATGCGGAAAAAGAAGAGATGAGACACTTTCTTTTGACAACATCATCAGCAAAGGATATTCAATCATAATCACTGATAATATAGAAGCTTTAAAAGCTTATAAGGAACGCTCAAAAAAAGCTTCAGATGAGCTTTTAAATGAAATTATATCTGCAGAAAATAAATTTAAAATCAAAGAAAAATCCAAAACTTATAGATCGTTAAAAACATCTATTTTGAAAGCAAAACATACATATATAAACTCAAATTGCATTTCAGAGCTTGAGTTTGCAAAAACGGAACTTAAAAAAACCGAAAAAATTATTTCTGAAAAGCCTGATGGCAAAACTACAACGTTTACACCTATAAGAATTGCAGGTGCTGTCGGAATAAGTATATTATTTATTATAATTGAAATTGCTTTTTATAAAGTCAGAAAATGGTCTGACAGCAGAAGAATTAAAGAAATTGAAGATTAAAAAAGCACCTGCAACAATGCAGGTGTTTTTGGCGGAGAGCAAGGGATTCGAACCCTCGAACCGCTTTTGACGGTTACATGATTTCCAATCATGCTCCTTCGACCAAACTCGGACAACTCTCCTTAAGCCTATGTATTATATCAAATATCATTTAAAAATCAATATATAAAATCATATTGTAAACATAAATTTATATAAACATCATTAATCAATATAAACATCAACAACAGCATCATCCTGTCTCAATGCACTTACCGCCAAATTTAATCCTTCATCAGTAGTGGGAAAAACTATAGCCTTTATAGTTGTTGTATCGTTCTTTTTATTAAACTTAATACGCTTTTCGTTAAAAACAACCTCTAAAGAACGAACAGAATTTCCAAATGAGCGAATAAGTGTAGTAATTTCAGTAAGCTTCGCACTTTCTCCATTTCTAAGCTCAATATATAATATTTTTCCGGAATCGACTGTAGTCATAACTTTTTTAAGAGAATTAAGAGTAATATAAATACCAAAAGTTGCAAGCACTGCACCCGGAAAATATCCGAAACCTACTGCAACACCTATACATGCAACCGCAAGCAGAGAAGCTGCTGTGGTAAGTCCCTTTACATTAAAACCCTCTCTTAATATTGTTCCCGCACCTAAAAAACCTATACCGGCAAAAATCTGTGCAGCAAGACGGGTAGGATCAGCATTAACACCCATACCAATATAATGATTTGTAACATAAATATCAGTTATTGCCACAAGACATGAAGATATAGAAACTAAAATATGTGTCCTAAAACCCGCGGGTCTATGGCTATGTTCTCTTTCAAATCCTATTATGCCACCCAAAATAAGTGTAATAATAATTTTTATTACAGCATCTATGGTATATTTTATAAATGAAATCTGAAAAAAATCACCCGGAATATTTATAATCATTTAATCACCTTATTTATATTTTTTTAATAAAGGCAAAGCCGTACAGATACTGCTCATAACTGAAATATATGCAATTATCCTGAATGCATTTATAGGTTCCGGAGAAATAAATGCCAAAAATCCTGCCATAAGGACACCTAAAATTACACCTAAATATGAAAACACCGTAAATATCTTTGCTCTTGAATTAAGACTAAACGCAGCAAAAATATTTAACGCAAATGACCAACTGCTGTTATTTGTATGAATAAGTCCACAAGGCACTTCATTTATCTGAGTATTTATTATTTTATTAAATGCCACTCCTGCAACCGAACTCATTATTTTAACAAAGTTTTTTGGCAGACCGCATATTTTTTCAAAAAAATCATCATTTATCTGTGGATCTGTAGTGCGTACGATAAGAGGAAGTTCACTTTTCTTAATTTTAATAAACATTTCTTTAGTCTTATCATTGATACTATGTCCGACTATAAACATTGCTGCAGGCTTTCCCTCAACAGCAAGATATATGGCATTTTTTCCTATCGGCACAAGTTCATCCTCATAACGTTTTGATATACTGACATTATGATTCAACAAAAGCTCACGATTGCCAAAAAGAACCCTTTGATTATTTATAAGACCTGAACATCCAAGTTTCTCCTCATAAATAAAAGCCTCAACAGGTAAAAGCATTTTCTCTTTTTCTGTGCCTACGATGGTAGAAAGGAAAAGTTTATACATAGAACTTTGAGCTTTTTTAGTCATAGATGCGGCGTATACGAAAGCATCTATGATAGGCATATTATTAAAAAGCTTGCAAGTGGTTCCATAAAAACGGATATCATCTTCTGTAAATAAATCTTTTGCATCTATTATCATCGCATTTATTCTTGATATATTTTCCGCCGCCTCATACCCTGAAATAAACATTCCCTCAGCATGAAGTTTATCATTTGTGTTTTCAAAAGATTTTTGAGATGCATTATAAATATAAATAGGAGAACCTACAAGCATAACCAAAAGCATATATGATATGGCTGAATAAATATTCTTTGAAACAAAATAATTAACTGCAAAAATAACGGCAGATACCAAAAATACTATCGGAATAAGTCTATTCATTACAAAATCTGCAGGTTCACGAAGCTTTGTCATTTCAATAAATTTACCTGCAAATTTAACTTTTGTCGAATAACTAAGTTCCGGACTGTCAAGCATAAGTCCACGGCTTATCATAAGTGCGTTCTGTTTATCTTCCAGATTTACAACCGCTTTAAGTCTTGAATTATTTTTTATTAAAAAGTCAAAATTATAATAATCCGTTTCAAGCTTTTTCTTTTCTGATATTGAAAGAAATCCTGAAAGCAGTGCTGTACATATCACATAAACAAAAGACCACTTTCCCACAAGACTTTGAGAAAATATGCCAACTATAAGCTGAGCAAAAGCAAGCAAAAAAACTGAAAGCAACGCCGTATTTCTTCCAAGTTTTCTTTTTTCCATTTCATTTAAACAAGCTGGAAATCTTTTAAAATTGGAAACAGCAAGTACTAAAATAACTGATAAATTTAAACCAAGACAAAGCTTAGTATTGTTTTGAAATGATGAAAGCGAAGGAAATGCAACTGCAAGATTAGCTAAAAAAAGTAAAGAAAATGAAATAAAGCTCACTACCGCCACTCTTGTTGAAAAAGAAATTTCAGAGAAAAACATCTCTTTTAACGGAGCAATATCTTTTTCACTGTAATATTCTCTTTTAATCGTTATCGTCTCAATTTCTTCTTCCTTTGCTTCAGAATCATGCTTCTGAGACAGTTTTTCAGCTATGTCAGCCCTTTTATCCGCACGGTGATTTTTAATTACATCCTCTGCTTCCTCTTCTGAAATTATGGACGGAAGAGTCTCACTTGAAAGTTCCATAAAAGAAAGCTGATCCGGATTATTCAAAATCTCATTTCCCTTTTTTTCAAGCTTATTTTGATGTTCAAATTCTGAATATGCCGGAACAATTTTAGGAAATCCACCATCAGTTGCAGATGGTTTTTTTACAAAAGCTCCAAAGGTTTCATAAGTTTTTCCAAAATACCTTTCTTTAATTTCTGAAGTTTTTTCAGAATCCATTTTCTGATTTTCCAAAAAGGTCTGTCTTAGAATATTGGATTCCATTCCTCTTCCAACAACTTTACCTGAATCAGGAGTGCTTATAGGCTTTTTTCTTATAGTTCTTTCTATATTTTCAGATGATAAAAGTTTCGGATCAAATTCAAGATATGTACGTGTTTTTTCAAATGAAATCTGATGTATGGATTCTTCAACCTCAACCTCTTCTGATGAATTGTTTTTAAGTTCTGATGAAAAATCAGGTATAGTACCTTCCACTAACGGACTTTCATGTCTTGAAAAAAAACTTTGCAAGGCACTTAAATCTTCAGTATCAAGTCTTGAACTTTTTCCAAAATCATCAGCTTTAATTTTTTCAATTTTGTCATTGACAACATCTGAAATTTCTTGTGCTTTTTGATATAAAAACTTTTCATCAGTTTTTTCAAGTTCTTCAGAAAAATTTATATTTGCACTATTTTTTTCAAAATTTGTGATCTGCTTTACTTCTTTAATAAGTTCTGTAGTTTTTGAATCTTTTACTTCTACTTTTTCAGAATTATCTTTACCATAAATAAGTGCGTCTATTTCATCAATAGACCAAACCTTATTAGATATGTTTTTTTCAGACCGTATATCCTCTAAAATATCATCGACATTTAAATCAGTTTCATCAAATAACTTCATTCTATATCCGCCCTTAATTATCTTCAGTCATCGCATACATTAAAATTCCTGCCGCAACAGATACGTTAAGTGAATTTATATGCCCCCTTAATGAGATTGATACCGTAAAATCACATTTTTCCTTTATAAGCCTTGGCACCCCATTACCTTCTGCGCCAACTACCAACACAGCTTTTTTTGCATAATCAACACTTCCGAATGGCTGTCCGTCCATATCAGCAGCATAAACCCAAAATCCGTTTTCCTTAAACTCATCTATACACCTTCTGAGATTTACCACACGAGCAACATCCACATATTCTAGTGCACCTGCCGAAGTTTTTTCAACAGAAAAATTAAGAGATACCGAACGATTCTTCGGAATTATAACCCCATCTGCACCACAAGCATCACAAGTTCTTATAATGGCACCTAAATTACGGGGATCTTGAAGCCCTGCACAAATGACAATCAAAGATTTTTCTTTATCTTTAACCTTATTTAATAATTCTGAAAACTCAACATAATCTTTAACATCAGCCTCGGCGACAACTCCTTGATGATTTTCACCTTTACATATTTTATCCAAAAATATTCTATCACGATATTTAATCGGTATAGATTTTTTGGTCAACAATACGGATAAATTTTTTAATCCTTGAGAAGAATCACCCTTGAGCATATATACAAGTGCAATTTTTCGTCCGCTGTTAATTGCTTCTTTAATTGCAATTCTGCCTATAATTAATCCCGCATTGTTATCCATATATTACCTCAAAATATAAATATAATGTATTTTACCATAAGTCTGAATTTCATACAATATTCACACTTTAAAAGCATATTTTAAAAATGGTTATTTCTTGACTTATCAAGTTAATCGGATATAATAAATGCATACTCAAATAAAACAGGTGAATATTTTGGGATATCAAACTAAACATTTAAAACAAATAGAGGCACTGTTTGAGGAACATCCTGGAGAGCATTTTACTGCAGAACAAGTTCTTATGATGTTTCGTAAACAAGGCAAAGTCATAGGTCTTTCAACCTGCTATAGAAATATGGAAAAGCTTGTAAGCAGCGGAATGATTACAAAATATGAAACAGGCGGAAAAAGTTGTTTTTCTTTATGTAATAAAAATGATAAAGAACATTATCATTTAAGGTGTACAAGTTGCGGTTCTCTTTTACATACGGATTGTGATTATTTAGATGCTCTTTCAGAACATATAAAAAAAGACCACGGCTTTGTGTTAAATAAGCAGCGTTCCGTTCTATATGGAATTTGCAAGGAATGTAGAAATAAAGAATAAAAAAAGCGGTTTTAAACCGCTTTTTTTTATTCTTTAGGCTCTGTGAAATGTTCATTAAAAGGCTTGAAAATTCTGTCAAAATCATAAACATTATCTTCATCTTCATCATGAAGAGGTGCCCATACCTGTCTGAAGAACGGGTTAATTTTAGATTCTTCATCATACTTCCAAGGAGTTTTTGGACTCGGCAAACAATCCGGACACCAATGACCTCCCTTAAGTACAAGGTTAGGACTCATCATAAATTCATGTCCTCTTGCACATTTCCACTTTACAGGTGTATAGAAATCAAATCCTTTTTCAGCAAAGCATTCACCGCCTCTGAATTCAGCCGCTTTTTTAAGATCTTCAACTGTAAGTTCTTCAACAGGCTTGGTTTCATCATAACCATGGTCAAGATAAGTAACTTCCATAGACGGAAGCTTGATTTCAAAATCTTTCCAACTTGACGGAATCTTTTTCCATGCTTCAAGAGAGCCGAAATAAGCTGTAATTCTATCACGATTTCCTGTTTTAATCCAGTCCATTGTACCAAAAGTTTCTTTTTTAGTCATAGTCTTCATAGCCATTTTAACAGCAAACGCCGGAGCTATAACTGAAAGCTTATAATACCCGGGAAGACCCTTTGACATATTATCAAAATACTCTTTAACCGGAACATTATGTCTAAAATGAAGCAAATTATCAAGTTCATCGGAGTCAGCATAAAACTGTCCATGGAAATTTCTTGTTATAAACCAATTAGGATTAAAATATTTTTTAGGACTGCCAAGATGAACCGCCTTTAAAATATATTCTTCAAACTGGAAGTTTGTAAGTCTATATTCTGCACCTGAACCTATATTATAGAACCTTTTCCAGAATATTTCAGGAACATCATCTTCACAAATTCTTTCAAGAAGAAGTCCTGAATCTTCAATAGTTGCCCACTCCAAAACACCGTTAATTGGAACATGGAACATAATCGGATCAAAGTTTTTAAGAATAGAAGGATAGAGAATGCCGCTCTGACGAAGCGAAGCCCAATACTTAAGACCTGAATCCGCAATTATTTCTTCAGCTCTTACCTTAGAACAAGCATAGTGATCGTAAATAGATACTTTAATAGGATCTCCTGTTCTAGCCCAGTGAATAGGCGGGTTTCTATCACCTGTTTCAGCAACTGTGCCGATATAAACAACTTTTACTTTATCAGGGTCGGGTTGTGCTTTTACCGCCTTAACAATATTTTCCATTGCCTTGGGATTTGTATAAAACGTTCTTTTGGGAAAATAATCCGCACTCGGACTTACCATTCCTCCAACATGAAGAACATAATCAGCACCGTCAATTGCTTTTTTTACATCATCATACTTTGTAAGATCACCCCACACAAGTCTAACTGCAGGATCATTTTCATAAGCTGCAAACTTCTTGTGATTTTTTTCAGAATCACGGTTTAAAAGAACAATATTGAATTTATCCTTTTTAGCATACAACTCCTTAAAGCCCGCATAACCCATATTTCCTGAAGAGCCTGTGAGCATAACCGTCTTTTTTTCAGACATTTCATCCTCCTAAAAATTTGTATAAAAATATTATAAAATATAAGTATTTAAAAGTCAATGTGCCAGCAATAAATTTTCAGTATTATTTCAATTGTATAATTTTACACATAAAAAAGAACGCTCTAAAGAGCGTTCTTTAAATCACTTAATACGATATTTCAAAATCACTTACCTGTGCAAAGTGAAGTTTACAGTCAAGTCCACTTCCAGAAAGAGCTATATCCCAATCGAATGTATAACTTGCCTTTATAACGTTGCCCTTATCATCAAGTGTTGCAACAATTTTTGCATTTTTGCATGATGTTTTCGCTTCACTTACAATAGACTTTGCTATGCTTGGAACATTGTCCATAATTGTAGAACTCTTGATAACCGACAATGCCTTTTGACCATGTCCGTTATCCGCTTCACCAAGTTCGTCATCAACAAGCTCAAGAGTTATAATATTGCCATCCTTCTTTGCAGACTTAACATCATCCGCTGTAAGTTTTGATGAATAGCTTTGCTTTTCAACCGGAAAATCATCTGCAGAAACATTTGCATTTTCTTCTTTAATACCATTTGACGCCATTGCCGTATCAATTACCTTATCAACAACTGAAGTTGTTATAGGGAACGGGAACTTACCCTCAGAATTTCCGTTAGGCTTAGAACCGTTTCTTAATCTTGTAATTTTACCGTCAGTTTTAACTTTATTTATCGCTTTATTAAACTCTTCAATTACAGAAGCTGTAGAATTATTTTCTGATGAATTGTCGCCTCCTGTTTTTTTTGAAGAATCGGAATTTGAATTTGTAGTTTCAGTCTTTCCACCTGAATTGGATGATCCCTGATTATTCTGGTTTGACATATTTGACTTTTGAATATTCTGATTACCACCTGATGCAACTATTGTTTGAGTTGTAGGCGCGGGTTTAAAAGCTACCACAATGAGTGAAAATGTAAGTACACTTGCCAAGAATGCTCCAAAAGCTTTTGCAAAAGTACCTCTGAAAATTTTTCTCTTTTCCTGCTTCCTTTGAAGCTTTTCTGCCCGCAATTCCGGCGTGGAAGGCATTTTTTGTTTTTTAGCCATTATCAATCCCCTAAAAAGCAATCATATTTTCTATATTAAATTCTTTTATTAATTTACAACAAATTGTTCTAATTGTCAAGTGTGCTTATTCTCAATCATCTGTACAATTGCGTTCTCTTATAACATATCTTGTAGGTGTTCCATTCAAACCGAATACATCTCTTATAGAATTATCGATATATCTTTGATAACTATAATGAAAAAGTTCTTTTCTGTTCACAAAGCATACAAAAGTAGGCGGTCTTGTACTTACCTGTGTAATATAATAAATTTTAAGCCGTTTTCCCTTATCGGTAGGAGGTTGCACTCTCATCATCGCATCCGTTAAAATCTCATTAAGTTTACCCGTACCTATTCGCATACAATTTTGATTATTTACCAACTTAACAATTTCAAAAAGCTTATCTATTCTCGTTCCGTTTTTCGCAGATATAAAAACAATCGGTGCATAACTCATAAAAGAAAAATCTTTCATAAGCTTTTTTCGCATATTATCCATTGTTTTTCCGTCTTTTTCAACGGCATCCCACTTATTTACTGCAATTATACAGCCTTTTCCAAGTTCATGAGCAAGTCCGGCAACCTTTGAATCCTGTTCGGTAAACCCTTCAAGCGCATCAATCATAATCACACACACATCCGCTCTTTCAACAGCCATTTCAGAACGCATAACACTATATTTCTCTATACTTTCTTTAACCTTACTTTTTCTACGTAATCCTGCGGTATCAATTAAAATAAAATCGCCGTTTTTAGTATGAACAATAGTATCTGTTGCATCTCTTGTCGTTCCTGCAATATCTGAAACAAGCATTCGATTTTCACCGCTTACATAGTTTATAAAGGAAGATTTTCCAACATTCGGTTTACCGATTATTGCAACTTTGATCAGCTCTTCATCAACAACATCATTATATTCACTTGAAATATGCCTAAAAATCTCTTCAAGTAAATCTCCCGTTCCATGTCCATGAACTGAAGATACGGGAATAGGTTCTCCCAATCCCAAATTATAAAATTCATAATATTCTGACGGCAATTCACCTATTGAATCCACTTTATTAACTGCAAGAATAACAGGTTTTCCGGATTTTCTGATTTCTGCCGCTACATCAATATCAGCAGCAGTTAAACCGTCTCTAACATTACACAAAAAAATTATCAAATCGGCAGAATTAATCGCAATATCAGTCTGCTTTTTCATTAATTGTAAAAGAAGGTCATCAGTTTTAGATTCTATTCCACCCGTATCAATAAGCGTAAACTTATTACCTAACCATTCACATTGTCCATAAATTCTATCTCTGGTTACACCGGGTTTATCATCCACTATAGAAAACCTTTCTCCTGTAAGCTTATTAAATAAAGCCGACTTTCCAACATTAGGTCTTCCAACAATTGCAACAACCGGCAACGACATTTTATGCCTCCTTTCATCATATTAAATGATATACAAAAAAAAGCGGGAAAGAGAACCTCACCCGCAAAATAAAAGCTGAAATTTAAGCTTCCTTAACTGCTATAACCTGTCTGCCGTCATAATATCCACAACTTGGACAAACACGATGTGTGCGCTTATATTCGCCGCAATGAGGGCATTTCATAAGCTCAGGCGCAGTCATTTTCCAAACATTAGATCTTCTCTTATCTCTTCTGGCCTTTGAATGTTTTCTCTTTGGTACTGCCATTTTAATGCTCCTATTATTTAATTATCAAAATCAATATTATCAAGCGCCGACCATCTTATATCTTTTGGTCTCTCACAATCGCAAGGTCCATCATTCAAGTTTTTTCCGCAAATACTGCAAAGACCTCTACAATCATCTTTACACAAAATCTTTGAAGAAAGACTTATTATAATATCCTCACGCACCAAATCAGATAAATCAAACGCCTTTTCACAGACGGTAATAAAATCATCTGTTTCCGGATTTTCTTCTAGAGTTAAAATATGAGAAAATTTTTCCTCAATATTTCTTTTCATTTCCGTTAAACATCTATCGCAAAATGTCTCAAGAATAAAATGCACATTGCAGTTATAATAAACCACACCTGCTCGATTTTTAATTTTTCCGCTAACCGAAGCAAATTTTACTCGATCAAAATCCTTGATTTCAACAGTTTCGTTAAAAGTTTTTTCAGCTCCGATTTCACTGAAAACTTTGCTTAAATCCATTTTTCCACCTGTCAACCGTGATATTATACCACGGTTTTTGATAAAGTCAACCATATATTATGTCTTAATTTATGCGGTAGCTTATATTTTAAATTAAACTTTCAGGAGACGAATCGATTGATAATGATACATTTTTATATCTTCTGTCCTCCGAAATAACATTCATCGTTTCACGTATTACATTTCTTGTTTTACTGTTTGATATACATTTTATAATAATTCTCATTCTATGTTTGCCTGCTATCATTTCATATTTAGGCTCATTAGGTCCTAAAAGTTTAAGAGAAACCTTTTCTTTTTCCGCTATTTTAATAAGTTCATTAAAAAAACTCTTGGAACACAGTTTTACAAGGCGTTCTTCCACTCCTGAAAAATTTACAGCTACAATATCACAAAACGGAGGATAAAGCATTGCCTTTCTGAATTTCATTTCAATATCAAAATAAAGCTCATAATCCTGTTTTTCAGCAAGTGCAATAATTTCATTATCCGGAAAAGAGGTCTGCACTATTGCTTTTCCTCTATATTTTCCTCTCCCTGCTCTACCCACAACCTGAGTAAGCAAATCAAATGCCCGTTCGCCACTTTTATAATCATCATTAAAAAGCATTGAATCAATTGATATTACACCTACAAGTGTTACATTTGGGAAATCAAGTCCTTTTGCAACCATCTGTGTGCCAAGCAAAATATCATATTCCCCATTTGAAAAAGCATTCAAAGCATCCGCATATGTGTTTTTTTTTGAAACGCTGTCACTGTCAAGTCTACATATTTTCGCATTTGGAAAATGCTCAAAAAGCTCATCTTCCAATTTTTGTGTACCCGTTCCAAAAAACGTCAAGCTTTCATTATGACAGCTCGGACAATATTTTGAAAACGGCTCAGAATATCCGCAGTAGTGACACATTAAACGATTATTTGCGGAATGATATGTAAGTGAAATAGAACAATTCGGACAAGTTCTTATCATTTTGCATGCGGTACAAGAAACAAAAGTATTATAACCTCTTCTATTAAGTAATATTATAGCCTGTTTTCCACTTTGAATAACCTCATCAACAGCATTGCAAAGCCTTTGAGATAACACGGTTTCACCTATATTTGTTTCTACAGTTTCAACATCCGGAAGTATAGAGTTACCATATCGCTTATCAAGTTTAAAAAGCTTGAATTGACCGCTTTTTGCTTTTGCAAATGTAGTAATTGACGGAGTTGCTGATGCTAAAAGCAAAAGTGCATTATTATATCTCGCACGAAATTCCGCAGCATCTCTTGCATTAAACCTGGGGGTCATATCCGATTTATAAGAACTCTCCTGTTCTTCATCAATTACTATAAGCCCTATATTGTCCATCGGTGCAAATACTGCAGATCTTGTTCCTATTGCAATTCTTGCTTTTTTTTCATTAACTCTTTTCCATTCATCAAAACGTTCGCCCATTGAAAGCCCCGAATGAAAAATCGCAACCATATCGCCAAATCTATTATAAAATATATTCAAA
This sequence comes from Candidatus Fimenecus sp., assembly GCA_052169395.1. Lineage (GTDB taxonomy): Bacteria > Bacillota > Clostridia > Oscillospirales > Acutalibacteraceae > Fimenecus. The sequence goes on from JBQNCN010000003.1 coordinate 29,319, forward strand.
AGCTGCGGTGTCAATGATATTTCAGGAACCATTATTATTGCATTTTTTGAACATTCAAGACATTTTTCACAAAGTGATAAATAAACTGCCGTCTTTCCGGATCCCGTAACTCCGAACAGAAGAGCTTTATCAAATTCATCTTTTTTTAAAAGCTCATATAGTCCGTTAAACACCTGCTGCTGTTCCTTATTAAAATTCACCTTTTTATTATGTGACGAAACCTTCAAAAGCTGTTTAGGTCTTCGATAATACTGAACATCAAACGAATTTATAACACCTTTATTTTCAAGACCTTTTATTACAGCTTGCGTTGTTCCTGTAAAATAACAAATTTCTTTGTAAGATGCAGTTTTGACTTCTTTCAAAAAATCAACAACAATCTTTTGTTTTTGCGTTAACTTAAGAGACGTGCTGTACGATAAAAACTGTTCAGTAAGAGAACAATTTTTTAAAGTTGCATCACCTATCTTATTTTTATACTCGGAATTTTTTAAAACAAACTTTTCCTTTTCAAGTTCATCTAAAAGTTCTTTATTTTTTTCTATTTTCAAAGCATGAAAAATTGTATCAAAGTTTACATAAACAGATTTTTTTTTCAAAAATAGTACTATTTCTTTTTTAGAACCCTCTAAAGATGATAATTTATCCTCCGAACATTCAAAATTAAATATATAACTTGTCTTTACCTTAACATCAAGTCCTGAAGGAATCAACAAAGATACAGCATCCCATGCAGTACAGTAACAGGTATCTCTCAAAAACCATGACAACTTTAAAAGTTCATCTGATAATACTGCGCCTTCATCAAGCACTTTATAAATATCTTTTAAACCCTGTTCGATTTTATCTGAAGTATAAAAAACAATGCCCCGCCTTTTTGCATTTCCTCTTCCAAACGGAACAAGCACACGCACACCGGGACAAACTTTTTTCATTAAATTTTTCGGCACATTATAAGAATACGCCTTATCAAAGGTAGGAGTTGTCTTTTCTAAAACAACTTTGGCAATCAAAAATTACCCTCCAAGATATTTATTTTCTCTCTACAATTTTAAACTTACCGCCCACTATCTCGTTAAGTGCACGAGTCACAGGTTTTTCAACAGGAAATTCTCCGTTTTCACGGGCGATATCTGCAAGTTCTCTCGCTCTTTTGGCGGTTGCCATAACAAGACTATAACGACTAACATTATTTTTTAAAGCTTTATTTAAATCAGGATTAAACATTTTCTTTTCTACTTCCTTTTTTTTTAACATTTGTTATTATTTTTAAAACATCATTAACAGCAGTATGCAAATCATCATTTGTTACCACAAAGTCATATTCATCAGCTTTTAATATTTCTCTTTTAGCTATTTCAAGACGATTTAATAAATCATCCGCAGCCTCTGTTCCGCGATTCTTAAGTCTTTGCACCAAAACACTTTCAGATGGCGGCATTAAAAAAATCATTGTACTTTCAGGATAAAGACTCTTTACCTTTGCCGCACCGTGAACATCAATTTTCAATATTACTGTTTCACCGTTTTCAAGCCACTCGTCAATCTTCCTTTTTGGAGTTCCATAGAAATGAGAACCATATTCATTATATTCCAAAACAGCATCACTTGCAATCATTTCTATAAAATGTTCTCTTGTAATAAAGAAATAATCTACACCATCCTGTTCGCATTCTCTTTTTTCACGAGTGGTAACTGATATGGATTTTTTTAAAGACAAGTCCTTTTTTAAAAGAATTTCCAAAATACTGTCTTTCCCAACACCTGACGGTCCTGAAATGATAATCAATCTACCTTTTTCATTACTGCTCATTTCCATTTCTCCCGTCATTAAATCTAAGTTCCACCGTTTCAGGTTGTAAATAAGAAAGAATCACAAGACCGCAATCCGTTATAATAACCGCTTTTGTCTTTCTTCCAGCTGTGGCATCAATACAATTTCCATCATCTTTTGCCTTTGAAACAAGTCTTTTTACCGGTGCAGCTTCAGGCCCTAACACTGCTACAACTCTGTCGGAATTTACGGTATTTCCAAAACCTATATTTATCAAATTCATAGCTCACTCTATATTTTGTATTTGTTCACGGATTTTTTCAAGTTCATTTTTTATAAGTATAACTTTTTTTGTTATATTGGTATCCGCACATTTTGAACCTATCGTATTGGTTTCTCTATTCATTTCCTGAACTAAAAAATCAAGCTTTCTGCCAACGGGTTCATTTTCACTTAAAATTTCATACATCCCATCAATATGCGAATTAAGTCTTACTGTTTCCTCATCAATTGAAGATCTGTCCGCATATATTGCAGCCTCTGTTAAAATAAGTTGTTCAGACAATTCCGTATCTTTTAACATATCACTTATTTTCGCTTTAATTTTTTCATAGTACACAGCAGCCGTTTCAGGAGATTTATCTTCAATAAATTTAACAAAATTCTTTATATTTTCAAGTTTCACAAATATATCATCAATAAGTCTTTTGCCTTCCGCCATCCTCATATCAACAAGTTCGTCAAGCGCTTTTTCTACACATGGTCGCACATATTCCATAAAAAGTTCATCTTCATCTATATCACGTGCTTTAACACTTAAAACATTGGGCATTTGAGCAATAAACGAAGCACTTCCGTCATATCTTGCAACACCGTTCTTTGCCATTTCACGAAGCGCCTCATCATAGCTTTTTGCAAGCGGCAGGTCAACTTCTACCACTGACGCATTTTCACCGACTGCTTTTATTATAATATAAACATCAATTTTTCCTCTTGAAAGCTTTGATGAAATCGTTTTTTTTATTAAATTTTCCAGAAAAAAATATCCACGATTTATTTTGCAATTAAAATCAATATATCTTGAATTTACAGATTTAATTTCAGCGGATACCTCATATTTTTCTCCGCGAAATTCCGCTCTGCCGAATCCCGTCATTGAACTTACCATAATTACACCCCGTTAAAACTCCCCTAATGCAGCTTTTTTAAGTCTGCAAACCTCGTTTTTTGTTAAATATCTATATTCTCCCGGTTTTACATTTCCTATACGAACTCCGCCTTCAGACACTCTTTTTAATAGCTTTACTGAAAGGCCTACCTGTTCACACATTTTTCTGATTTCACGATTTTTGCCTTCTGTAATCGTTATATAAAGTCGTGAACGGTGCTTATCAGTTTCAGTAACTTCAACCTTAGCAGGTGCCGTAATTCCAGAATCGATTCTAACTCCTTTTTCAAGAGCTTGCTTTTGTGCAGGAAGAATCCCCGGCATAACAGTGACGCGATATGTTTTAGGCACCTTAAACTTAGGATGCATAAGAGCATAAGCAAATTCACCGTCATTTGTCATAATAAGAAGACCCTCACTATCTTTGTCAAGCCTTCCTATTGGATAAATGCGTTCATTTATATTTTTAACCAAATCAGCAACACTACGCCTACCACTTTCATCGTTCATAGTTGTTACATAACCGCGCGGCTTATATAACAGTATATAAATCATTTTTTCCGATTTTGAAATTTCTTTACCGTCAATTTCAACCAAATCAGTTTCAGTATTTATATTCATTCCGATTTTTGCAGGTACACCATTAACAACCACACGATTGTTTTTAATAAGTTCCTCTGCTCTGCGCCTTGATGCCACACCGCATTCAGCTATAAATTTTTGAAGTCTTTCTATTGCCATATATCAAACTAAACCGCCGATGTCTCGGCGGTTTAAAAAAGCCGTTTATTTGCCTTCTTCGGTCGCATTTTCTTCTGATACCGAAACATAATCTGATGCATCCGAAGAGGTATTTTTATTTTTTTCTTTTTTGTTTTTATTAATAGCAGAAGTAACCTTGTCGAACATTTCAGGAACAAGATTTACAACACGCTCTGCGGCATTATCATAAGCCGTAATATGCTTAAGCGTTACCTCACCATCCTGAATCACTAAAAATGCAACAGGAACTATTGTAACACCTGCACCGCCGCCTCCACCAAAAACCTGTGAATTGCTTTTCGACGGAAAATCCGAACCGCCAGACGCAAAGCCATAAGTAACCTTTGAAACCGGTATTATAGTAGTATCATCAACGTGAATCGGCTCTCCGATTATAGTACTGACATTAACAAGATTTTTAACCTTTTCTATTGTTGTTTCTAAAATACCTGCAGCTGACTGTTTATCCATAATAATTCTCCTTATGTAGATTTAATTATTAGCGGCTTCAGCACTTTCAGCCAAAGCTTTATTTTTTTGCTTTTTAGGGAATATATACGGCTTGAGCTTTGGAAAAACCCTAACCAAAAATCTTACAGCAAAAACAATTGCACCGTTTATAAAAAATATTGGTCTTATATGTATAACCGTTTCAAAATCCGCTGATGGAAATGAGCCTAAAAAGTCGGGAGTTATTTCACAATCATATTTCCTTACGGGACAATTATTACATATAAATCCAAATGAGGGAAAAATCTTTTGACAATATTTTCCGTACATTTCGGCAGTTGATGCCGCATCCTGTCCTGAAGATACTACAACATTCAAAAACAACTTTTCAAAAACTATATGTTTTTTTGCGGTATTTCCAAATGAACCTACAATATCTGCGATATCATTAAGTATTTTTACAATCCCATCTTTTCCCATATCGTTATAAAACTTCTTTAGCAAGTCTATAGGATTTTTCTTTTCTTCAGGATTTTCATCTGAAGGTTTTTCTTCTTTAACTTCTTTTTTAATCGGTTTTTTTTCTTTTTTTTCTCTCGGATAAAGTGGGATATTTATAAAAAACCATAAAACAGAAACCTTTAATGAATTATTTACATAATACATTTTAAGTTTAACGCAAATACTCAAAACTAAAATAAAGAAGGAAATAATTGAGGCAATAACAATAAATGCCGTCATATAATCCTCCTATCTGCATAATTACTATATAATTTTACTACATTCGTAAATTACCGTCAACCAAACTTTAAATAAACTAAATATTTTTCTGTTTATGTTGTTTGATAAAATACTTAATCATAGATGAAATATGTATTTTTAAAAGCTTTATTTTTTTTGAAGATCCTCCCTCCCAATTATGAATAACGGAAGTATTATTGCAGAAAATAATCTTTCCAAAAGGTCTTAATCTATTGCAAAGATCAAAATCTTCAAGATACATAAAAAAGTTCTCATCAAAGCCATTAATTTTTTTAAAAAATTCCGTTCGGATAAACATAAATGCCCCTGTAGAAACCTCAATTTCCTCAGGCTTTTCAAACACATGATTTTTCATCGTATATTCATCACGATATTTATGAAAAGGCTTTATCAGTCTTGAAAGCCTTCCTAAAAACATGTATTTAAATGAAGGCTTTTTTTTAGGCAAAAATTGTTCAGTTCCGTCCGCATTTAAAATTTTAGGCGTCGATAGCACACATTCTTTATTTTGCTCCATATATTCAAACAATATTTTAAGAGTATTTTCACAAAAAACTATGTCCGGATTTATTACAGCGTGATATTTTGAATCAACATATAAAATTTTATTATGTCCTGCACCAAAACCTCTATTTTCACCTGTTTGAATAAGATTTACATCAGAAAATTTTTTAACAACACTTACAGTTTTATCTGTTGAATTATTATCTATAACATAAACCTTAAAATTAAGTCCTTTTGTATATTTAAAAAGACTGTCTAAAAGCTTTTCTATTGTATCTTCAGCGTTATATACAACTACCGAAATCGTCAAATCATAATTCAAAGAAATAAAAACCTCAATGTTTTATATTTTATACAAAGTCTTACTTTACGCTTTAAAATCACTATTAAATATCTGAAAAAATCATTACAATAATAATATCTTAAATCATTTTTATATATTTTAAATCTTATTGTTTCTTTTTTCTTATCATAAATATTTGCAGAAAAATTCTGAAAAATTTTATAATTCTTAATTACAAAAAGTTTTTTATTTAAAACTTTCATATCTCTTATAAAATTGAAATCTACATAATCCATAAAAAAATTTTCATCATAGCGGTAATCATTGAAAACAGATAGCCTTATAGCCATGCAAGAATTTATGGCTACAATATCATCTTTGCAAACTTCAAAATTTTTCAGTCGACAATTAATACCTTTTTTCATTAAACTCGGGCTCATTATTCCGACTTCATCTATAATTATAGGAACGAAAATATCATATTCTGAATTATTTTGAATTATTTCTTTTAATTTTGAAATATAATCCGATGGCACCTCGGTATCATCATCAAAAATACAAAATACCGAATCATCACTTTTGCCGTTTTCTCTTTCAGAAAATATACTATTAAGAGCACTGTTATATGCTTTTGAAAGACCTGAGTTTCCATTTTGTTTTATATAATATACATTTTCAAATTCTTTCAGTCTATTTTCATTTTCGTTCGATATTACAGAATTATCAACAACTATAATCTCAGCCGCTTGATTTTTCAAAGATAAAAAAGCGGAGCTTTTTAATATATCAACATTATATATAACTATACAACAATAAATTTTCATTTGAAAACCGCTTTAATTATTTCAAAACGCCATTTAAGCATTTGAAAAATTCCAGAATGATTAAGAACTGTTGAATTTCCACTGTGACGCCGATATTTAATAAGTGTTTTAGGAATAAATTCCACTTTTCCATATTTTTCCGCTATAAGACCTAAATACTGATCATGCATAGGAATTTTATTGGGAAATGGCAAACAATAATTCAATAATTCTTTTTTAAATGCCATGCAACAACCTATATAACTGTTTTTTAAAATATTTTTTAAAAAACCGCTTTTGCAATTTCTTACTTCAAAATATGAATTTTCTATCGTATTCAAATTTTCATCGGTAATTTTAGCATCGTGAACAACCAACAATACATCTTTTTCACTAAACACTTTTAATATTTCAGAAACCTTATTTTTATTCCATACATCATCCTGATCACAAAGAAAGATTATATCCCCTCGACAATGTTCAAGTGCATTTTCAAAATTTTTGCAAATACCCTTACCTTTTCCATAAAAAAGCTTGACCCGTTCATCTTTTACCGAAAAAGATTTAATAAGTTCCTCGGTATTATCAAAAGATGGGTCAAGCGAAATAACAAGCTCTCCGTCCTCTTGCAAGGCAGATAAAACAGAGCTTATCTGCTCTGAAATATAGCGACCGCCATTACATGCCGCCATTGCAACGGAGACCTTAATCAAAATATTTTATTTTTACAATATTCTTTAAATGACTGATGTTTTTTATCCTTATCTGAGAGATTAATTTTCATATCAGAACTTATGGGCCATTCTATGCCTACATCAGCATCATTCCACATAATACCGCCTTCTGAAACCGGATCATAATAATTTGTACATTTATATACAAACTCCGCTTCATCCGAAAGCACTAAAAATCCGTGTGCAAATCCCTCCGGAATATAAAACATTTTCTTATTTTCTTCTGAAAGCACAACACCGAACCACTTACCAAAAGTTTTGCTCTCGGAACGCAAATCAACGGCAACATCGAAAACTTCACCTTTAACAACTCTTACAAGCTTGCCTTGCGAATTATTTCCCTGATAGTGAAGTCCTCTAAGCACTCCTTTGGAACTTTTACTTTGATTATCCTGAACAAACTCCATATCAAGACCGTTTGCAGCAAAATCTGAATAACGATAAGTTTCCATAAAGTAGCCTCGATTATCACCAAAGCATTTAGGCGTTATAACACAAAGCCCCTCTATATCATTTTTTTCAAAGGTAAAATTACTCATACCTTACCACCATACATTTTTTTATAATAATCCTGATAATTTCCTGAGGTCACATTATCAACCCATTCTTTATTAGCCTGATACCAGTCAAGCGTCATTATAATACCCTTTTCAAACATTGTTTCAGGGAACCAGCCAAGTGCATCTTTAATTTTTGTAGGATCTATGCCATAACGCCTATCATGTCCTTTTCTGTCAACAACATGCTTTATAAGCTCTTTATTAACTGTATCATCAATATTTTTATTCACATAATCAATTATGGTTTCAACTATAAATATATTCGGTTTTTCATTATGTCCCCCGACATTGTAAACCTCACCGTCAACTCCATTGCGGATAACCATATCAATAGCCTTACAGTGATCTTCAACATAGAGCCAATCTCTTACCTGCATTCCATCGCCGTAAACAGGAAGAGTTTTATGCATAATAGCATTATGCATTATAAGCGGAATTAGCTTTTCAGGAAATTGGAACGGTCCGTAGTTATTTGAGCATCTGGTTATATTTACCGGGAATTTATATGTATCATGAAACGCCATAACAAACATATCCGCAGCCGCCTTTGAGCTTGAATAAGGACTATGCGGGCAAAGAGGTGTCGTTTCCATAAAGTAGCCTGTTTCACCTAATGTTCCATAAACTTCATCAGTAGATACCTGAAGATACTTTACTCCGTCCTTATATTCATCATCCCCAACAATCCATGCCTCTTTGGCACACTGAAGCATATTTACCGTACCCTCCACATTTGTCTTAACAAAAATTTCAGGATTTTTTATTGAGCGGTCAACATGACTTTCAGCGGCAAAATTCACTACATAATCAATTTCATTTTCTTTAAAAATCTTTGAAATAGCTTCTCTGTCACATATATCAGCCTGAACAAAGCTGTATCTCGGATTATTTTCCACACTTTTTAAATTTTCAAGATTTCCCGCATAGGTAAGCTTGTCTACATTTACAATTTTGACATCATCATATTTATTAAGCATATATATGACAAAATTTGATCCGATAAATCCTGCGCCACCTGTTACTAAATAAGTTTTCATTATATCCTCCATTATTCGTCATTTTCTCCAAGTTTTGTTATATAACTTTCAAGTGCCGGAACCCAATCACGCATTTCATTACCGATTGTACATTTTAACGTTAAATTATTGAGCGATGAATATTTAGGTCTCGGTGCCGTAATTACATCGGGATTTCTATTGTTCATTTCAGCATATTCTTCACTTGAAACTCTTTTAATCTTACAAGAAATATGAGAAAACTCCATTATTTTTTCTGCAAAATCAGCCCAAGAACATTCACCTTCTCCCGTACAGTGATATATACCGTAATTTTCAGTAATCGCCGCCTTTAAAATATGATAGGCCAAATCATTTGCATTTGTAGGATTTCCTATTTGATCATCAACTACAGAAATTTCAGAATGATTTCTCCCTACTTTTCTCATTGTCTTGACAAAGTTTTTACCAACAAGCCCATAAAGCCACGATGTTCTAAAAATAAAATACCTTTTGCACCTTTCAGACACATATTTTTCACCAATAATTTTGGATTTACCATAAACTGTGTTTGGAGCGGTTTCATCCCATTCTGCACGAGGAATATTACCGTCTCCTCTGAAAACATAGTCAGTTGAAACATGTACAAATTTTGCTCCGATTTCATCTGCCACAAAAGCAAGGTTTGCGGGACCAAAAGCGTTAACCTTCATTGCTCCCTCAAAGTTTCTCTCACATCCGTCAACATTTGTCATTGCAGCACAGTTAATTATAAGGTCAGGTCTTTCTTTTCCTACAAAAGCTTTTACTGCATCAATATCGGTTATATCAAGGCTGTCTACATCAACCGCTGCAATTTCCGCATTATCATACTGATCGGAAATCACTCCTATATCCGCTTTTTTATTTTTTAATATATCCTGAATCTCATTTCCAAGCTGCCCATAGGAGCCTGTAATCATTATTTTCACTAATCTTTCTCCGCAATTTTAAATAAATACTGGCCGTACTCCGTCTTTTTAAGCTCTTCAGCTCTCTTTAAAAGTTTTTCTCTATCAATAAATCCGTTATTATAAGCAATCTCTTCAAGACAAGCCACATAAAGACCTTGTCTTGTTTGAACAGCCTCAATAAAGTTTGCAGCATCAAGCATAGCCCTGTGAGTGCCGGTATCAAGCCAAGCCATCCCTCTGCCGAAAAGTTCAACCTTAAGAGTTCCTCTTTTTAAATACTCATTATTTATAGAAGTTATTTCAATTTCACCTCTTGCAGAAGGTTTTACATTCTCTGCAATTTCAACAACATCATTATCATAAAAATAAAGCCCTGGAACTGCATAATTTGACTTGGGATGTTCGGGTTTTTCTTCAATTGAAAGCACATTCATATCCTTATCATACTCTACCACACCGAATGCTGTAGGATCGGATACATGATATCCAAAAATTGTTGCACCTTTTTCTTTTGCTGCCGCATTGGCAAGACGTTCTGAAAATCCGTATCCATAAAAAATATTATCACCAAGTACAAGACAAACATTATCTTTGCCGATAAAATCTTTACCAACAATAAAAGCATCTGCAAGACCTCGCGGTTTTTCTTGAACAGCATAGCTTATTTCCATGCCTAGATATTTACCGTCTCCAAAAAGCTCTTCGTAGAACGGAAGATCACGCGGTGTTGAAATAATAAGCACTTCTTTAATTTTTGCTAACATAAGGGTGCTCATCGGATAATAAATCATAGGTTTATCATAAACCGTTAAAATCTGTTTTGACACCGCAAGCGTCGATGGATAAAGTCTTGTACCTGCGCCTCCTGCTAAAATTATACCTTTCATATTTCCTCCAAAAAGGTTTAATACTTAATTATTTTCATCTGACACTTTTGTTGAAAAAGCATTAGTTGTTTCTTTTGCAGTAAGTTTTTCCGTCAATTTTTCTGTTTGTTTTTCCGTTTGTTTTTCTGTTGACTTATTCTCTTCAGTATTTTTCGGCTTATCTGCCGTGTTTTTTTTCGTTTGCCCGTTCCTATTGCTTTCCGGTAAAGTTTTTTTTGTCACAGACTTAGAATCTACATTTTTTGAATTTGAATTACCGCTGTTATAATTATTCCAAGAATTATTATTACTATAATCCGGAAGTTTTCCATAAAGAAATGCATTTATTTCCTTTGCGGCTTTCTTCAAATCATATCGCCAAACCCATGCGCCGTCATATATTCCGCCTATAGGATTTATATTTTCACTCGGAACATTAAAAGTTTCCATTTTTATATCATTATATGTAACCATTGGTGCAAGTTGTAAAATTTCGGTTGGTGTAAGAGATGTTTCACAAAATTTCATCATAGCATTTACTGTGCTGACATAATCTTTAGGCTTTATTTGTTTAAGCTTAACAAGACAAGCTTCAATAACTTTTCTTTGTCTTGCAGTCCTATGGTCATCTCCGTCAAGATATCGAATACGTGCATACCACGATGCCTGACCGCCTGTCAAATGCACACAACCAGATGATAAGGGATTTGGAAAGTACTGCGCTTCTTCAGGTGTCATCATACTGTGACTGTTAAGATAATCACGCTCTTTTTCAGTTATTTCCACATCTATTCCACCAAGACTGTCAATCATTGATGCCAACTTAAAGAAATTTATAGTAGCATAATCGGTTATATTAAGTCCGAAGTTTTTATTTATAGTCTTAATTGCAAGCTGTGCACCGCCGAACATATATGCATGCGTTATTTTTTGTGACTTATGCCCGTCAATTGGAACATAAGAATCTCTCATTATTGAAACAAGCTTTACAGTATGCGCACTTTTATTTATAGAGGCAATCATAATAGTATCCGAGCGACCTTCAAAGGAATTTTCTTCCCTTGTATCAACACCGAAAAGAGCTATATTTTTCACACCCGGATCGCCGTAATCAACATTTTCTTCTATGCCTAAATCACTATGATCAATCTTTGCATTTTTTGAAAATTTACGTAAAATTGTATGAACGGCAATTCCGCCTGAAATGGCAAAAATAAGAACTAATGAAACAACGGCAATGACCACTTTTTTTGCCTTAATATTTTTTTTGCCCAACCTTATATAACTTTTCTTTTTGCTTTTAGCTTCAATATTTCTTAAATATTTTGAATCTTCATATGAAATATCAAATTGAATATTTTTTGATTGTCTTTTAACCTTTCTTTCCTGAAGTGCTCTTTGACAAACTTTGAAAAAAGAAACTCTTTTAGATTTCTTCATAAATACCGTCCATAAACACTCTAATATATATTGTTTATATTATAAAACAAACATATATTTAAGTCAATTAACCATATAAATCATAAAAAAGAACCCTTTCGGGCTCTTTTTTAATTATTTAATCAAGTTCACCATTATCAATTTTTTCAAGCACCTTAACTGAAACGGCATAGCAATCTGCAAGTCCGTCTTTATTCATATTATCATAAGTATCTCTTCTTGTATGATAATAATCCTCCAATTTATGATTAAGACCTGTAATTCCGGTTGAAGTAAAACCAGCTTGATTAAACGCGGCATTATCAGTAGCGCCTCCAAGTGGCGGAACCCACCCTTTAATACACTTGATGCCAAGTTCCTTTGCAGAATTTACAAAAAGATCAGTTAATCGCTTATCCGATTTTACAGTTCCGTTTAAATCACGATAATTTGCCATAAGATATTTAGGATCATGAATTGTATCATAAGAAAAAATATAAGTAGGGACATCATCAAATTCACCTTTATGTGCTTCACACCAAGCTTTAGCACCTCTAAGCCCGGCTTCTTCGGAACCACAAAGAATACAGCCAATTTCAGTATTTTCGAGTTTAATATTTTCATCTTTTAAAACTTTAATAATTGACATACCTATGTAGCAACCGGAAAGATTATCATTTGCACCATCAACAACTCTCTTTCTGTTCCACATAAAATACATACCAAACCAAAACGGTAAGAAAAGCATTCCCCACAAAGCAAGTTTTATGAGTATGTTTGAAGTGTTCATTTCACCGATGGAAAACATACCATATTTTACAATTGCAATTATTTCAAGTACCATATAATAAACCGTTCCCAATGCGGAAATCACCATATGTCCTTCAAATCCCACTCCACCAAGAGCATAGTTTACAGGCCATTCCCACGCCGCATCGATATGTCCGTTAAAAAAGACTCTCCTTTTAACTTCACCCGTGCAACTTTTGATAGCTGTAACATTATGACCGGTCTTTTCAGGGAACATCCAATCTATCAGTTTTTTATAAATTCCAAATTCCAAAAGTGCAACAATCCAACCCGCAATCATTAAAATCAACGCAAAAAGTGGAAGTTTAAAGAAAAAGCATGCCACTCCGATAAACATAAGAGTAAAAGTAATCCACATCCATCCATAAAATGAATAGGGATTTTCCTTAAAACTTTCTACTTCAACTTTTTCACATCCATAGTTTTCAAGAGTTTCTGCCATATATTCGGCACCCTGTTGTTCTCCTTTTGTACCGGGAGACCTTTTTTCAAAATTCTTAATAATGTGTGTAATTTCATCGACCATATAGTCGGCAGCCCACGATTTTTTGTTTAAAATATTTTTTAAATCCATAAATCTTCTCCTTATAAAACTCAATTTATTACCAATTTATTCAGTAAGTGCTTTAGCTGTATCACCAGTCTCTCCGCCTTTTACACCTGAAAGACAGGCAAGTGCCAAACCGAAACAAACAGGTGCAAAAACAAACAATGCCCAATAATTAGGTTTGCCTGTCGAAGATATTTTTTTAGTTAAATCAAAAATTCCTCCTACAACCACCGGACCCACAATAGATGCGGCAAAAGTTGCCGTATAATAATATCCGGTATAAGTTCCAACTTTATCTTCTCCTCCAAGTTCAAGCACTAATGGAAGCGTATTTATTGTAGCAAAAGAAATTGCTATTCCTCCAAATACTATTGCAACATATAACATAAATTGTAATTTTGTAAAATAAAATATCAAAAACAAACTTAATATTATAATCCAACCTATGCTTATAGTCTTTTTCCTACCTATTTTTTGACCAAGCTTTCCTGCAGGAATCGCACCTATAACAGTTGCAGCAGCAAAAATGGCTATAATAAGCGATGCATTTTGTTCCTTAAAGCCCATTTCATACTTCATAAAAGTTGTAGCGTAAGTAGATATAGAATCCGTCGCATTTGAATTAAAAAACAATGCCAAAAGAATTAAAAATAAACTGAGCTTTTCTGATTTTGTAAGTTTCAGTTTATTTTTTGATTTTTCAAGTCTTTGCTTTGCCTCTGCAACATCCAACTTTGACAATCTGTTATCAGGCTCTCTTACAAAAAAAGTCACAACACAAAGGTCAATAAACATTACTATTGAACCGAGTAAAAACACACGTCCTCTTAAAAACTGTGTTTTCTCAGCCTCGGTTGCAAGTGCAGAAAGAGTTCCTTTAGCAAAAAACTCAACAATTTTACCTGCAACAGTTGCAATTACTACACCAACTCCACCCATAATATTTATAACGGCATTTCCCTCACCACGAAGCTCTGACGGTACCATATCCGGCATAAGTGCAACAACAGGAGAGCGCCATGTAAACATTATAAAATTAAAAAATATAATATCCGCCATAAGCATCCAGAGTACAGAAAATTTTGGAATCAAAATAAACAGCAATGCACAAATCGGTATTCCGACAAGCATATATGGAGTTCTTTTACCAAATCTTGTTCTTGTTTTATCAGAAAATCTTCCAAAAAGCGGTTGAAAAATCACGCCGAAAACATTATCTATAACCATTATAAGTCCAACTGCAGTACCGGCAATTTTAAGATTTGAAATAGCCGGATTTTCACGAAGAATAAGCGGTACATATGCGTTATAAATGGTCCATGCAACCTGAACCGCCATAAATCCGAAACCTATAAGCATTGTTTTACCGTAATGCAGCTTATGATTTTTTGTCACAGCATTCGTCATCTAAAACCCCCAAATATATCATACTAACATAAAATATTTTATCAAAATATTTATAAAAAAACAATATAAATTTGTTTAAATTGAATGATAAAAAATAAATAAACGACAAAATGCTGTTTATATAAACTATCATCGTTTATTTATATCAAATTATAAAAAATTAAATTTTCCCCGTTGACCCGAATCCACCAGAACCTCTTTCAGTATCTGAAAGATACTGAACTTCTTTAATCGGCATTAATGAAACAGGCATTATCACAAGCTGAGCTATTCTTTCACCTTGCTTAATTTCATAAGTATCTTTTTTCAAATTTATAACACCAACCTTAATTTCTCCACGATAATCACTATCAATAACACCTACCGCATTTAAAAGTGTTATTCCGTGTTTTATGGAAAGTCCCGATCTTGCAAAAATATAAGCAGCATAACCATTAGGTATTTCAATTGCAATTCCCGTAGAAATGACTGCAGTATCACCATTTTTCAAAACTACACTTTTCTCAATGTCGGCACATAAATCAAGTCCTGCCGATCCCTCAGTCGCTCTTGTGGGAACCAGCGCAGTTTCTGTAAGTTTCTTTATTTTTAAAATATCCATAAAATCCTCCACTTTTTTATTTTATCATATGATTTATTTTTCACAAAACATTTCTAAAATACAGACCTCTTGTAAACTCAATATTCGGTTTTTCCTCTCTATTATATGTTTTTAGTATAGTTGCAACCTCATTCATGTTTTCAAATGTGAATCTATAAATCTTAAAATTTATAGATTTAAATTCTTTAAGTCTATCTGAAAGTACCATTGGCACGGAATTAAAAATTTCAGAATATCCATTCTTACAACGTACAGGAAATTTAATGTTTTTTCTATCGATTATTTCACCATATCCATTACATTCTCCACAAAATCTACCATTCCTTAAAGGACAATTTTTGGTAAGCATAAGAGGTATCCTTCCATATATTTCAGCACCCACTGATGAAAATTCAGAAGCTTTATTTATATCATCCGCTTTCATTTCAAATGATACCGACGGCATTACCCCCAATTCATTAAGCTGATATACTGAGTAGGCATTTAAAGCATTTAAAAAAGGAGAACCTATTATTACCGGAATTTTTAAATTTCTTGCTATTGCAACGGCATCCAGTGTTTCACAAACAACAGAATCTCTTCTTTTTTCATCAAGTTCTTTTTTTATTTTTATTTCTGTCCCAAAAATTCCTCTTGGTATTATAACTCCTGCCTCAAACTCATTTAACACTTTTTCATCAGTATCTAAGGGTAAAAATATTTTATAGGCTTTATTTTTCACAATTTTTGGAATTTGTTTAAAATTTTCAAAAAGTAAAACATTTTTATTATATTCAAATCTATTACTTATAGTCTTTTGAATATAATGTTTCTTTTCATATTGAGGCGACTTTATTATTTTTTCGGTTAACAGATCAACAGCTTTTCTACGCATTTCATTTAAAGTTGAAACTGATATGAAAACACCATCTTCAATATTCACATTTATATTATCTACATAAAAGAGTGTGCCTCCTGTTTTTCCAAGCTGCTTTACTACAATTTCTTTTTTTGTCGGTTTATTTTCAGCTTTTTGAATAATATGATCACTTTCAAGTCTTATCTTAATATTTTTAAATTCTGCAGAAAGAACAGCTTTTTCATTTATTTTTGCATTAAATTTAAAAATAATATTATATAATGGTCTGTCTTTAAACACACTATAAGTTTTCAAAATTTCCGGAGATGCTTTTATTACATCTTCTTTTGTTCGGTACCCGAACATATATCTGTCTATCTTTTTTTCAAAATAACCTGCAGTAAATCCCGACCTTGAAAAAAGTGATTTTAAATCCTCAAATTCTTGTGTGTTTTTTTCACCGCAAAGAGCTTTTTTCACTGTTTTTACTGCAGCATATACATATTCAGGACGTTTCATCCTTCCCTCTATTTTAAAAGAGCTGATGCCAAGTTTTTTAAGTTCATTTATATGCTCAATCAATGATAAATCTTTTAAACTTAAATCATGCTCACCTCCATTTTCAGAATGAAAAGGTAAACGACATGCCTGTGCACAAAGACCTCGATTTCCCGATCTAGTGCCAAAAATGGAACTCATAAGGCACTGACCAGAAACACTCATACATAACGCCCCATGAACAAATGCTTCAAGCTCTATAGGCGAATTTTCACAAAGATATTTTATATTTTCTTTTGAAAGTTCACGAGGAAGCACCGCTCTTTCAAAGCCAAGACTCTTTAAAAGCTGCAAACCATCCAAAGTTCCTACGCTCATTTGAGTTGAGGCATGAATAGGCAAATCCGGATATGTTTTTTTACAATAATATGCAGCACCTAAATCCGCCATAATTAATGCATCAGGAGCTCCGATTGCAATTTTATCCAAATATTTTTTAAAACTTTCAAATTCACTATCTTTAATAAGCGTATTTAAAGTTATATAAGCTTTCACTTTTCTTTTACGGCAATAATCAGTTGCAAAAGGCAGTTCTTCCAAAGAGATATTTCCCGCATTTCGTCTTGCATTAAAATCTGACAAACCGAAATAAACAGCATCAGCACCTGCTGAAACTGCCGCTTTAAGTGATTGTAAATCTCCTGCCGGAGCCAAAACTTCCGGCAGGAGATTATTTTTTTCATCAATTGCAATCATTTATTTAAGATATCAATTTCTTTTGAAACAAACATATCAACCTGATTTTTGTTTTGTTTCTGTTCAGTCTTTAAACGTTCAAGTTCTCTTTTATAGAAATCTCTTTCCGTTCTTGCTTTATTAGCATCCTCAAGATATTCTTTTATCTTCTCCTTACTTTCATTTGCTTTATCTCTTGATTTTTTTACATCTTCGGCAAAATCCAAACAAATAAGCACCGCCATTTGATTAAGAGTTATTGTAGGGTTAGCATTTTTAAGTGCTTCAAATTTTGCATCTATATCCCTTGCAATTTCCTCAGTATATTCCGGAGTATTATCCGTTTTAATATTATATGTAAATCCGCCAATTTTAATTTTAACTTTATTTTTCATTTTATTCTCCTCTCATCAATTTTCGTTCTTCTTTTTATATTATACAAAACCATAATAAGTTAATCAATAATCAAAGATCTTAAAGTTAACAATAAAATAAAGCCGACTTATTTTTTATTATCACATCCGATATTTTTACAATGCTCACAAGAACCACTTTTTTCAGCATTAAAATATAATTCTGATAACTGATTTTTTTCAAGTTCTGATGCCATTTCAGAAAAGGTTCTCCATGAAAGTTCCGCACACTTCACTCTTGCCGGCATATGAGCTATATCCTCAAGAGCCGCCGCCTCATCAAGTTTTTCCTTTGAGTCTTCATCTGCTCTTCCCATTATCATATCGTTAAATATCACCACAAGCTCTTTTGCATTTTCTAAGCTCCGCCCTGTAATCAGATTGCACATTATATCTGCGGATGCTTGAGAAATAGCACAACCCGTTCCATTAAAACTTGCTTTCTCAATAACTCCGTTTTTTACAACAAGCTGAAGATTTATATCATCACCACAAGTCGGATTTACGCCATTTTTAATCAAATTTGCATTTAATAGATCATATTTATTTTCGGGATGCAAATTATGCTCATTTATAATTTCACGATATAAGCTTTTAATTTCCATATCCCATCCACCCTCTCACATTTTTAACAGCAGTTATAAATCTATCCGCTTCTTCCTCGGTATTATAAAAGTACATACTTGCACGAACCGTTGAATTCACATTCAAATATTTCATAAGCGGCTGTGCACAATGATGTCCCGCTCTTACCGCAATATTTTCAGTATCTAAAATAGATGAAACATCATGAGGATGAACTCCATCTATATTAAAAGTGATAATCCCAGTATGATTATTATAGTCTTCATCACCATAAATTTCTATATACGGCAATTCTCCAAGTTCTTTCATAAGTTTTTCAGTAAGCATTTTTTCTTTTTTTTCAATATATGAAAAGCCTATATTATTCAAATAATCTATTGCAGCGGAAAGTCCTACCGCTCCCATTGCATTTACCGTTCCGGCTTCAAATTTTTCAGGCAAAGGTGCAAATGTGGACGAATATAAATCAACATATTCAATCATCTCTCCACCTGTTAAAAATGGTGGCATAGAATTAAGTAAATCTTTTTTTCCGTAAAGCACACCCACACCCATAGGCCCCATAAGCTTATGTCCTGAAAATGCTAAAAAATCCACATCTAAATTACTTACATCAATTTTAATATGAGGTGCTGCTTGAGCTGCATCAACCAAAATAATCGCATTATTTTTATGAGCCATTTCCGTAAGCTTTTTAATCGGATTTAAGCAACCTAAAACATTTGAAATCATCCCAACAGAAACAATTTTAGTTTTTTCGCCTATTTTCTCAAGTTCCGAATCGGAAATTGTTCCATTTTTTTCAGGATATATATATATAAGCCTTGCACCTGTTTTTCTACATACCTGCTGCCACGGTAAAATATTGCTGTGGTGTTCCATAATCGTAATTACAATTTCATCACCCGGTTTTAAGAAACTTAAACCGTATGAATTTGCCACAAGATTTATGCTTTCTGTTGTATTCCTTGTAAAAATTATCTCACAATCACTACCAGCACCTATAAAATCAGAAACAGTATGTCTTGCCATTTCATAAGCTTCGGTAGCTTTAACAGACCAACCATAAAGTCCTCTTAACGGATTTGCATTGAAATTATCATTAAAGCGTTTCATCGCCTCAATAACACATTTCGGTCTTTGAGTTGTTGCGGCATTATCAAAATAAATGACACCATTGTCGCTTAAAATAGGGAAATCCGACCTGTAATCTTTCATAAACCCTCTCAATAAAGTTTCTTAATAAATTCTTCAGTTTCAAGCCTTACGCTATCATCATCTATATCTCTAACCGCCTCAGAAAGCCTTGATTCAACCATGAGCTGTTCAGCAGTTTTTTTATCAATCCCACGGCTTTCAAGATAAAATAAAGTTTTTTCATCAAGCTTTCCTATCGATGCACCATGGCACCCGTCCAAATCTTCAACCTCGCAAAGAATCACCGGCAAAGAATTGTTTAAAACATTTTCATTCAAAAGCAGAACATTTTCCTGCTCATGTCCAACAGATCCGTCAGATTCGTTTCTGAAATCTATTATTCCTCTGAATGTTTTTTTTGCATTTCCGTCAAGTACACCATTATAAAGCATTTTAGATTTACCTTTTTTTCCGCTATGGATAATATTATAAGATAAATCCAATTCGTCATCAGCTTTTCCAAGATATGAAGTTTTTCCATTATATTCAGTTTTATAACCTGTAAGTTCCCCTCTTACCGCACCATATATCTTTTCTGCTCCAAGCTGTGCCTCTGTAAACTTCACTGTTGAATTATCTCCTGAAACAAATGCAAAATCCTGATAATAGTCAGTTTTATCTCCAAGCATCTGTGAAAATGCAAAACTTAATTCAGCGTTTTCATTTATACTTGCTTTTACAAATAAAAATGCATGTTCAGCTTCTCCCGACACATCAAACACTATACTTTGTCTGGCGTTATCTTTTGCATTAATAAATAATAATACCCCTTGATTTTTTTCAGTATAATTAAGTTTAAAAACAAGCGGGTTTTTCGATGTTACATCGTTTATATTTACACTTAAAATTTTATTTATACCGCAAATTAAATAATCGTCAATATCTTTACCAAGTGCTGTAAGATTTTCATCAAAACGAATATACTCATTTTTTCCTGCTATTACATTTTCAGCCTTAACACGCTTCAGATATTTAATTTTTTCTTTTAGCGTATCCACATCAATAAACTTGATTTCTACATTTTCGCAAAAATTATATTTAGGCATAATAAAATTTATATTTTCAGGTAAAACCGTATTTACACAGTTTACATTAAGCCTGTTCCAAGTAGGCGTAGGCATTTGATTTATTATAACTTTTTGCATATCAATTGCCCTCCATTTCAAGCTTTATTAAATTATTCATTTCAACTGCATATTCAAGCGGAAGTTCTTTTGAAATATCATCTGCAAAACCTGATACTATAATTGCCCTTGCCTCTTCTTCTGAAATTCCGCGACTCATAATATAGAATACCGCCTCATCTGATACTCTTCCGATTTTTGCTTCATGTCCTATATCAGCATCATCAGTTTCAACTTTCATAACAGGAATTGTATCCGATCTTGAAATATTATCCAACATAAGCGTTGAACAATCTACTGATGATTTTGAACCTCTGGCACTTTTCCTTACCTCAACTGATGAACGAAAAGTTGAAATCCCTCCACTTTTTGAAATTGATTTTGAATTCATATAAGAAGAAGTATTTTTCCCTATATGAATCATCTTTGCTCCTGTATCAAGGTTTTGACCCTCTCCGGCAAAGGTTATTCCTGTAAATTCACCGTGCGAATTATCCCCTGACAGAATTGTAGTCGGATAAAGATACCCTACCCTTGAACCAAAAGAGCCTGAAACCCATTCTACAGTAGCATTTTCTTCGGCTATGGCACGCTTGGTGTTTAAATTAAACATATTTTTCGACCAATTTTCAATAGTCGAATATCTCAAGGTTGCACCTTTTTTTACAAAAAGTTCAACACAACCCGCATGAATATTTGCAACATTATATTTAGGCGCAGAACAACCCTCAATAAAATGAAGATAAGCATCCTCATCAACTATTATAAGTGTATGCTCAAACTGACCTGCACCTTTTGCATTAAATCTAAAATATGATTGAAGCGGAATACTTAAATGTACACCTTTAGGTACATATACAAATGAACCGCCGCTCCAAACAGCACCGTGAAGTGCAGCAAATTTATGATCATAAATCGGCACAAGCTTCATAAAGTGTGACTTTACCATATCTGCATATTCACCTGTAAGTGCAGACTCCATATCGGTATATACTACACCTTGCTTTGCAACCTCATCTTTTACATTGTGGTAAACAAGCTCCGAATCATACTGCGCACCGACACCTGCAAGAGAAGCTCTTTCAGCTTGCGGAATACCAAGCTTTTCAAAAGTATTTTTTATATCATCCGGAACATCATCCCAAGAGGCATTCATCTTTGTATTTGCACGAACATATGTTGATATATTAGCCATATCAAGTTCATCTATTGATGGTCCCCAATTTGTAATCCTTTGTTTTTCATAAACCTCAAGTGCTTTTAACCTGAATTCTCGCATCCATATCGGTTCATTTTTTTCTTCTGATATTTGTCTTACCGTATCCTCTGTAAGACCTGAGCTTAAACGATAAAAATCACTCTCATCATCTTTAAAATCATAGAGAGAGGAATCAATTTCATTTATATCAAAATCATTCATTTATTTTCCTCTAAAAAACGCTCAAAACCTTTTTTATTTACTTCATCAATAAGTTCTTTTCTACCACTTTCAATAATTCTTCCACTAACTATGATATGAACCTTATCAATATTAAGATTTTCAAGAATTTTGGTTGAATGTGTAATAATTAAAAGAGATCCGTTTCTCTCTTTTTGATATGACCTTATTCCTTCAGAAACTACCCTTACCGCATCAACATCAAGGCCTGAATCCGTTTCATCCAAAATAGCAAACTTTGGGTTAAGCATTAAAAGCTGTAATATTTCAGTTTTCTTTTTCTCACCACCCGAAAATCCAACATTCAAATCTCTATCCGCATAGCTTTCATTCATATTTAAAAGTTCCATAGCAGATTTCAATTCATTTCTAAATTTCATAAATTTTAATGGCTTTTCAGTTTGAGCACGAACTGCGGACCTTAAAAATTGCGAAAGTGTAAGCCCAGGAACCTCGAGAGGATTCTGAAAAGAAATAAACATACCAAGTTTTGCACGTTTATCCGCCGAAAGCTCGGTAATATCCGTTCCGTCAAAATATATTTTTCCGGATTTCACCTTGTATTCAGGTGAACCCATAACAGTAAGACCTAAGGTTGATTTCCCTGCACCG
Organism: Candidatus Fimenecus sp.; assembly: GCA_052169395.1. Taxonomy (GTDB): domain Bacteria; phylum Bacillota; class Clostridia; order Oscillospirales; family Acutalibacteraceae; genus Fimenecus. Next base: position 52,160 of record JBQNCN010000003.1, read on the forward strand.
TTAGGCCCTAAAAGTACATGAGTTTCTCCCTCTCCAATTTGCAAATTAAGATTATTCAGAAGGTTTTTACCTTCTATTCCAGCTACAATATTTTCAACATTTAATAGAATGTTATTCATTTGTTCCTCCGCTGACAAATAAATCAGTTTGATTGTTTATTATATAATAATTGAATATTTAATTCAAATAATGAATTATATCTCAATCACCATAATATAATTTGTGCACAATTTAATTTAACATAATCAAAGAGCCCTGTCAATAAAATGAAACAAAGGCTCTTTTTTATTAAAATTCAATTTATAAAACTACGATAAAATTTCATACATATCACCTGCAGTTTCTTTATTTGCATATTCATTTACCACAAGAATTTTATATTTAGTAATTTTACCACCAAAACTTATTTCAATTATATCTTGCGGTTTAACCTCTAAAGAAGCTCTTGCAACTCTACCGTTAACGTTCACATGCTTTGCATCACAAAGTTCATTTGCAACGGTTCTTCTTTTTATTATTCTTGAAACCTTTAAAAATTTATCAAGTCTCATATTTACCACCATATATAAATTCTATAAAAGCCCTCAACAAGCGTTGAGAGCTTTGGTGCGGATGACAGGACTTGAACCTGCACGATTTCTCACAAGATCCTAAATCTTGCGTGTCTGCCAATTTCACCACATCCGCATTGATGTAATTATATCAAAATACACTTTTACTTTCAAGAAAAATAAAAACAACAAAAAGCTATAAATAGACTTTTATTCAAAAAAAATATATAATTATTTAAAGGTCGTGATCATATGAAAAGTATTTTTACAAGCAACGTAAATAAAAATTGCCCACTTCCTGAATACCCTAGGCCTCAACTTAAAAGATACGGTTGGTTAAACTTAAATGGCTTATGGGACTATAAAATTTCAGGAAAACACGATATTTTTCCTGAAAACTTTGATGGTAAAATTCTTGTTCCGTTCTCAATTGAAAGTGAACTGTCAGGAGTTTGCCAAGAGTTTTTACCGTCACAAAGACTTTGGTACAGACGAACCTTCAAAATCCCTACTTCATTTTCAAAAAAAAGAATTTTATTGAATTTCGGAGCTGTAGACTGGCAATGCAAAGTGTTTATCAACAAAAAATTGGTTGGAACACACAGTGGCGGATATACCGCATTTTCATTCGATATTACCGATTTCCTCATAAATGGAGAAAATGAAATTTCAGTCTGTGTATATGATCCTACAGATGAAGGCTATCAACCGAGAGGTAAACAAGTAAATAAAATAAAAGGATTCTGGTATACCGCCACATCAGGAATATGGCAGACTGTATGGCTTGAAGCAGTTGAAAGTTCATATATAAAAGGCATAAATTATATACCGGACATAAAAAATAAACTTATTGAAATTATTCCGGAAGTGAGTGGTAAATATGACTTTATTAAGCTTAAAATAACTTTGGAAAACAATATAATTTATGATGATAATCTTCCTTTTTCCAATAAAATAATACTGAAAACCATAAAACTCTGGTCTCCAGAAGAACCTACACTTTATGATATTGAATTAACCCTTTTTAAAAATAATACACCATGTGATTTTATCAAATCATATTTTGCAATGCGTTCGTTCGGAATTTCAAAAGACGAAAAAGGTCTTATAAGACTTACACTTAACGGAAAACCTTATTTTCAAAGAGGACTTTTAGATCAGGGATATTTCCCAGATGGAATTTTGACTCCACCCACAGATGAAGCTTTAAAATTCGATATTTTAGAGATGAAACGGTTGGGGTTCAATATGCTACGAAAACATATTAAAGTTGAATCTATGCGATGGTATTATCATTGTGATAAAATCGGCATGCTTGTATGGCAAGATATGCCAAGCGGGGAAAAATATATAGGTAATTTATATGCAGGAATACTGCCCAATATTTCATTTTGGAATAAAATTAAAGATACAAATTATAATCATTTTAACCGTTCTGAAAATAAAAGTCGTGAATGTTTTTATAATGAAATGCACGACATTATAAATCAACTTAAATCAGTTCCATGCATTTACGCATGGGTTCCATTCAATGAAGGTTGGGGTCAATTTGATGCACTGAAAACCGCTAAAATTATTAAAAATCTTGATGACACAAGACTAATTGACCATGCATCAGGATGGTATGATCAAGGTGGTGGCGATATGATTTCCGAACACAAATATATCTTACCCATTGCAAAAAGAAAACAAGATGGTAAAAGAGCCTTTGTTTTATCTGAATATGGCGGTTATTCACAAAAAATTGAAGATCATGATTTCAACATAAAAAAAGCTTTCGGTTATTTAATGTTCAAAAACAAAAAATCTCTTTCCAATGCATACAAAAAGCTTCATGAAAAACAAGTAATTCCTCAAATAAAAAACGGCCTTTGTGCAACTGTTTATACACAGCTTACAGATGTTGAAAATGAGGTAAACGGAATATATACATACGATAGAGCTATCCTTAAAATATCAGAAAAAATTATAATAGATATAAATAAAAAGTTGAAATATTAATTAGATGAAAAACACACCGTACATAAATGTACGGTGTGTTTCAATTTTAAATACTACAGTAATTTACTTTGTATATTCATAAAAGCCTTTGCCAGAATTGATTCCTGTTTCACCTTTATCTATTTTTTCTTTCAACTTTTTAAGAATCAGATTTTCTATTGAACCTTCTTCTTTACTTTTTGGATTGTGTAAAGAAATATTATATGGTGTTTCAAGTCCTATTATATCGAGTATTTGAAACGGTCCTCTGGGTGCACCCACTGCAAGTCTCCATGTTAAATCTATCGTTTCCGGATCTGCAACTCCATTAGCCCAAAGTTTCATTCCTGCATCCAAAAGTGGTACCAACAAAGAATTTAATATGTATGCAGGCTGTTCTTTATATAACTTTAACGGTATCATATTTATTTCTGCCGCAAATTTTACAACATTCTCAAAAACTGAAGCATCTGTGCCTTTATGCCCCATAACCTCAGCCGTATTATGTTTCCATATTTCATTAGCAAAATGAAGAGCACAAAATCTTTCAGAACAACCGGTATATTCCGCAAAACTGCTAGGCAACAAAGTCGATGTATTTGTACAAACAATTGCTTTTTCAGGGATGAATTCCTTCATTGAATTATACAGCGCTTTTTTATCTTCTAAATTTTCAGACATGGATTCAATGATTATATCAGCATCTTTAAATGCTTTTGACATATCAAGTTCAATATGAATTTTATTTTTTAAATTTTCTTGAGCTGTATTTAATAGTTCATCAATTTTTTCAGGTGTAATATTTTCCCAATCACAAATCAATGCTCTCGGATAAAGATATATTCCCATAGGATTACCTATCAATGCTTTTGATTTTTTTAAATCCTCCAACATTTTTTCTTTGTAGTGCTCAATTTTAAGATTTGTTCTTTCTATAGAACCTTCACTGCGAAGCCAAAAAGTTGTATCATGTCCTGAATAGGCACACATCAATCCAATTTGAGAACCTAAAACTCCGCCACCAACAACAACAACTTTTTTAAATTCCATAATATCTTCCTTTTATTGTAAATATTTTATATATAATAACATAAAAAATATAAAATTCAAAATATTTTATTTATCTGTCATAAAAGCCTTTAAAAGTTTTGCTTTTGCCGGGTTTCTTATTTTTCTAAGAGCTTTTGCCTCAATCTGCCTTATACGTTCTCTTGTAACATTAAACTGTTTGCCAACCTCTTCCAGTGTTCTTTCTCTGCCATCTATAAGTCCAAAACGCATACGAAGAACCTCCGCTTCTCTCTCCTGAAGCATATCAAGTACAGTTGCAATAAGCATTTTCAATTCTGATTTTGCCGCTTCATCCTCAGGTGAAAGACTTTCTTCATCTTCAATGAAATCACCAAGATGACTGTCTTCTTCTTCTCCTATCGGTGTTTCAAGCGATACCGGATCCTGAGCTACCCTCTGAATTTCACGAACTTTTTCTTCACTGATATTCAGATATTCGGCAATTTCTTTTTCTGTAGGCGTTCTACCCGTTTCATGTAAAATTGCGCTTTCAGCTTTTTTCACTTTATTTATAGTTTCAACCATATGCACAGGAATACGAATTGTTCTTGCCTGATCGGCAATAGCTCTTGTTATAGCTTGCCTTATCCACCAAGTTGCATAAGTCGAAAATTTAAACCCTTTGCGATAATCAAATTTATCAACTGCTTTGAGAAGTCCTAAATTACCCTCCTGAATCAAATCCAAAAACGACATTCCTCTACCCGTATATCTCTTTGCAATACTTACTACAAGACGCAAATTTGCCTCGGATAATTTATTTTTCGCACGCTTTTTTTCAAAATCGGTTCCTTCATCGATAATGCGTGCATATTTCATTTCCTCTTCTGAAGTCAACAGCGGAACCCTACCTATTTCTTTAAGATATACTCGTACAGGATCATCCATAGGAACATTTTTTATATCCACATCGGATGATTTTGCACCACCTACGCCCTTGCCATCTTCATAGCCTGTTTGATCCGGACTTAAATTATCATCAATATCAATTCCGTAATTTTCAATCGCCTCATAAAGCTTATCTATTTCTTCATCAGTGGCATTCTGTACAACTTCGTCAAATTTTTTAGCATCAATTTTACCGGTTGCTTTTCCTATTTTAAGAAGATATCCTATCGGATCCTTATTTTCATCAATATCATCATCAATAATTTCTAAGTCCAAAAGATCATCGTCTATAATTTTATCATCCGGGGTATTTTTTATAAGTTCTTCAATTTCTTCATCCGTAACCGGACTCACAGCATCATCGTCCTCACCATCCTGCTCAACATCTGTTGTAAAAACATCAACATCAAGTTCGTACGTTTCCAACAAATCATTTCCTTTAACTTCTTCAAAATTTATAGTGTCTGACTTTATTTCTTTCTTTTTTTCATTTCTTTTTTTATCTGAATTTTCATCTTTTTTCGTTGTCTTCTTTTTTGATTTTGCCTTCACCGTTTTTTCTTCAGTTTCACTTTTTTTCTGTTTTTTTACAAGTTTCTTTTCCTCTGTTTCTTTATTCATTTTTTTCTTTTTTGCTTCCGACATAATTTTCTCCTATTTTTTATTATCAAAATTCTCAAATAAACTTCTAAATTCATTATCATTCATTTGTGAAACGGGTTTATCTATTATTTTACGCTTTTCATCAAAAAACGTTTTAATACAATCTTTTAAGCAATCTTCATAACTTGAAGGATTGATATCTTTTATTGTTGCAAAAATTCTTGAAATTTCTGCAATTTCTTCTTCATTGAAACTGCCTATAAAATCTGTAAAACTGAAGCTGTCTGTTCTTTTTATCGTTTCCGACATGCATGCATATACTTTTCGGTTAAAATCGGTTATAAAGAGTTCAGGTTTTAAAGCTGAAAGAGATTTATTAAGTGCCTCAGGACAGCGTGCCAAAATCGCTATAATTGTTTCTTCAGCAATTGCCGCCTTAAGATATTTAGCTCGATTCGGATTTATCTTCAAAATATCTTTAGTCGGTCTTGAAATAACCTCACGGGAACTTTTAAATTCTATATTACGTTCTTTCTTTATATTCTTTCTCGACTTATCCTCTATTTGCTTGAGCACCGCATCCTTGCTAACTCCAAGAGTTTCAGCAATTTTTCCAGCATAAAGTTCTTTTTCAACAGGATTTTTTATTTTTGAAAGAATTTCTGCAGCACTATCTCCAAAACTCACTTTATCAGATAAATCTTCCAAATCAAACCTTGAAAGTGCAGTCAAAAGCTCATATTCCGTCACAGAAAGGCTGTTTTTTATAAGCTCTGAAAAATATGCCACTCCATGATTTTTAATTATTTCATCAGGATCCTTTCCTCCTTTAAGGATTGCAATCTTTATATTTACAGGTACATTTGAAAATGTGGCTATATCCTTTTTAGCAGCATTCTTTCCAGCTTCATCATTATCAAGGCACAAAACAATTTCACCACGATATGATGAAAGTATTTTTGCCTGACGTTCTGTAAGCGCAGTACCAAGTGTGGCAACAACATTATCAAAGCCCGTGCTATGGCAAGTAACAACATCCATATTACCCTCAACCAAAACAAGATTTTCCGCCTTTGTTTTTTTTGCAAAATTTAATCCGAAAATCTCATTTCCCTTTGTGTAAACAAGAGTTTCTCCCGTATTTACATATTTGCGTTTATCATCACTTGACAATGTTCTGCCTGAAAACGCCACTACATTTCCTCTGACATCTACAACCGGAAACATTGCACGATTCCTGAAATTATCATAAATACGTCCATGTTGCCCACTTTTCACAAGATCCGCTTCTTTTAACTCAAACTCTGAAAAACCTTTCTCTTTCATATACTTTACAAGAGAATCCCATGAATTCAAAGCAAAGCCCAATCCGAATTTTTTTATTGTGAATTTGTCGAGTCCACGTTTAAAATAATATTTAAGACAATCTTTTCCTGCCTCTGTAAAAAGCATACTGTAAAAATAATTGGCCGCCTCACGATTTGCCTCATAAATTCTTCGTTTGCGTTCTGAAAAACCGCTGTCAAAATTATCCTCGGGCAAAGCAATTCCCGATCGCTCTGCAAGAAGTTTTATTGCCTCTATATAAGAAATATTTTCAATATTTTTTATAAAAGACACTACATCCCCACCATTTTGACAACCAAAACAAAAATATGAATTTGTATCTGGAAATACAGTAAAGCTTGGTGTTTTTTCATTATGAAAAGGACAAAGTCCTTTTAAATGCCTTCCCGCTCTTTTTAGTTGAACATATTGTGAAACAACAGTTTCAATATCATTTCTTGAAACAAGCTCAGCTATAAAATTTTCATCATACTTCAGCATTTTTTAAAGACTCCCACGCCTTCGGTATAAATAAATCATTGTAAACTCTTAAAAGATAACTGTCACTCATTCCTGCAACATAATCACACGCAGCTCGCTCCACTCCGTCAGTTTTACATATCTCAAGATATTCACCCTTCATCTTCTCCGGATTATTATAAAAATATTTAAAAAGTTTTACTATAAGTTCCTGAGCTTTTGCCTCTTCACCTTTACAAACAGGATTAGTATAAACATTTATGTACAAAAAATCATATAACTCATCAAGTGCGGACTTTGTTTTATCATCATATAAAATATCTACACCACTATTATTTATTACAGACATAACAAGCGTATTTATACGTTCTGTTTTTGTGTTTCCAAGCGTTTCTCTTATATTTTCAGGTATATCATTTTCTGAAATAACACCTGCAATTTTAGCATCATCAATATCATGATTTACATATGCTATTTTATCAGAAATTTTGACTATTCTGCCTTCAAGAGTATCAGCCTCTTTGCCTGTCGTATGACAGACAATACCATCTCTAACTTCATAAGTAAGATTAAGTCCTACACCATTTTTTTCTATTCTGTCAACAACACGTAAACTTTGCTCAAAATGTTTAAATCCAAAACTTGCAACGGCATTCAATGCCCTTTCTCCTGCATGTCCGAATGGTGTATGTCCCAAATCATGACCAAGCGCTATTGCCTCGGTCAAATCCTCATTAAGACGAAGTGCCCTTGCAATTGTTCTTGCAATTTGTGCAACCTCCAGCGTATGAGTAAGTCTTGTTCGATAATAATCTCCTTCCGGTGCCAAAAACACCTGTGTTTTATGTTTTAACCGCCTAAATGCACGGCAGTGAATTATTCTATCCCTGTCTCTTTGAAATGAAGTTCTTACTTCATCTTGCGTTTCAGGAGACAATCTCCCCTTTGTATTTTCGGAAAGACATGCACTTTCACATAATATAAGACGTTCATTTTTTTCAGTTTGTTCACGAATATTCAAAACTTATTCCTTTTTTCTTTCTAATAATATATACGCAAAAAAATTATAAATTACTCTTTTTCTTTAAAAAAATATTTTTTTTATATTCAGGAATTAACGATCCATTTGAAAACTCATTTATATCCTCAAGCTGTTTTTTAATATTTTCTTCTTTAATCGCAAAGCTAACATTAATCTTTTCAGCATAACATGTATTTAAAAGTTTAGCCGAATTTTTATCAAAACTTGAGATAAGTTTTCCATAATCAGCATAACCGGTCTCAACCTCAAAAGTATAATATCTTTCAAATGAACAAAATTCAGAATTTTTCAAAGCAAGTTCCGCAGCTTCTCCATAAGCTCTAACAAGTCCTCCTACTCCTAAAAGCACTCCGCCAAAATATCTTGATACTGCAATACATGTATCATAAAATTGTCCACCCTTCAAAATATCAAGAATAGGCTTTCCTGCAGAACCAGAAGGCTCTCCGTCGTCACTTTGTCTTTCCACTCCGCTCAAGAGTCTATATGCAAAACATATATGTCTTGCATCAGAATATTTCTTTTTATATTCGGAAATAAAGAGCATTGCTTCTTCTTCTTTTGAAACAGAAATGCATTCTCCAAAAAATCTTGACCGTTTGACTGTTATTTTTGAAGTTCCATTTTTACATATGCTGTTATAAAATAAAATTTCAGACATTTTTATATATCGAAAAAACGGCACCAAAGGTGCCGTTCAACCGTTTTTTCTTATTTGCCGAGGTTAAATCTTTTGTTGAATCTCTCAACACGTCCACCTGTATCAACAAGCTTCTGCTTGCCTGTAAAGAACGGATGACAAGCTGCACAAATATCAACTCTTAAATTCTCTTTTGTAGAACGAGTTTTATATTCAGCACCGCAAGCACAACGAACCGTTGTTTCCTTATACTCGGGATGAAGGTCTTTTTTCATTTATATCACCTCTCGAATTTGTCTTAACAATTAGATAGGATAACATTATATTTAAAAAATTTCAAGTACCAATTTATGCTTTTATCTTTTTTACTCTATCAAGCACAATTTTTGAAAGGCTTGCCGCTGCAGTGATTTTTAATAAATCCCATGGTATAAAAGGAAACACACAAAGAGAAAGAGCCTTGCTTATCTTTATCTCACCCTTAATCTTTGAATAAACGATAAGAAACCAAACTGTACCGAAAACATAAAGAAATAAAAGTGCCACCACCATAGCCACAAACATAAACCATATTTTTCCATTAAAACGTTTTTTCAATGTTCCTGTAATAACCCAATAAATAAGTCCTGAACATAAAAAGCCTAGAATATAGCCTCCTGTAGGTCCCATAAGGACTCCCCATCCGCTTTTAAAACCTGCAAAAACGGGAACTCCGACTGCACCTATTAAAATATAAATAAATATAGCTAAAGTTCCTTTTTTTCCGCCAAGCATACCAAGTGCACAAAAAACTCCAAAAACCTGAAGTGTAAATGGAACCGGACCCGGAATTGTAATAAAGGCACAAACTGATATAAGTGAGGCAAAAACTCCTATTAATACAATATCAAAAGTTATGTTTTTATCCGCATTCTTTTTTTCAGTCATTCGTAACCTCTTTAAACTTATATTTATCAAGCTCTGTTTTTATCAAATCGGAAACATATTCTACTACATTTGAAAGTTCAAGCTTTTCACTTATGCGTTTATCCCTTGAAACAAATTCACATACATTTTCTTTCATATTTCGAGGACTTACAATAACCCTATAAGGTACACCTAAAAGATCAGCATCGGAAAACATTACACCAGGTCTTACATTCCTATCATCATAAATAACCTCAATTCCACCAGTCATAAACTCTTTATATAATTTATCTGCAAAGCGCTTCGTTTCTTCATCATCAGCACGAATAAGACATAAATGAAGCTGCCAAGGTGCTATTGAAACAGGCCAAACAGGACCGAAATCATCATGATGTGCTTCGCATACAGATGCGGCAAGTCTGCCCACACCTATACCATAGCACCCCATTATAGGAGTTTTTTCCGTTCCGTCCTCTGAAAGATACCGCATACCCATTGACTTTGTATATTTATCTCCAAGTTGGAATATATTACCAACCTCAATGCCTCTTTTAATACTAATTGCTTTTTTATGACAATGTGGACATTCAAAACCCTCTTTAATTTTTGCTACATCATCAAATTTTCTCACCTTAACATCACGTTCAAAACATAGTCCGATATAGTGATAATTTTCTTTATTTGCACCGCAAATAAAATTATTCGTATCCTTTAATGATAAATCATAAATAACAGTTATATCATCATCTGTTAAAAGTCCATAAGGTCCTATAAACCCTGCTTTAAGAGGACAATCCTCGGTAATTACTGCAGGATGAATATTTTCTCCCAGAAGATTTGTAAGCTTTGTTTCATTTACATCAAGATCTCCTCTAATAAAAACAACAACGTATTTATCATCATTATTTTTCTGATAAACAACAGACTTACACGACTTTTCAATCGGAGAATTTAAAAACTCACAAACCTCTTCCATAGTTTTAATATTAGGGGTACTTACAAGTTCAAGCGTACTTTCATTTTTATCCTTTACATTTTCTGTAATGCAGTCTGCCGCCTCCATATTTGCACGATAATTACATTCGTTACAAATAACGATACTATCCTCACCTATGTCCGTAAGCAGCATATATTCATGAGAAACCGCCCCTCCCATAAAACCAGAGTCAGACTTTACCGTTATTACTTCCGGAACACCAACTCTTGCATAAATTCTGTTATATGCATCATACATAACTTTATAATACTGTTCCAAATCTTCTTTTGAGGTATGGAAAGAATAAGCATCTTTCATTGTAAATTCACGAACACGAATTAGCCCTGCTCTCGGTCTTGCCTCATCTCTAAATTTAGTTTGAATTTGATAAATTGCAAAAGGATATTTCTGATAAGAATTTCCATATTCACGCACAAGATGAACTGCCGCTTCCTCATGCGTCATACCAAGAACCATTTTTGAACCTCCTCTGTCTTTAAATCTTAGAAGTTCCTTGCCTATACTTTCATATCTTCCCGATTCCTCCCAAATAGAAGCAGGCATTACAACAGGGAATAAAACTTCCTGGCAATCAATACCATCCATTTCCTCACGAATTATGTGTTCGATTTTATCACAAATACGTTTTAAAACGGTATATTCCGAATAAATTCCGTTACCGACACTCTTCATATAGCCGCCTCTTATCATAAGTGCATGACTGTCAACCACACAATCAGCCGGCTTTTCTTTAAATCTGTCGCCAATAAGTTTTGAAAGTTTCATATTTTTCTCCTTAAATATAAAAAATCCCGAGCACAAGCTCGGGACAAACATACAGTCTGCGGTACCACCCGAATTCGAATTACTTCGCACTCTTTAGGGCTTTCGACAAAAGACGGGTTCAATAAGTTCATTTAAAAGCTTTCACCTGACGCTTTCTCTCTACAAAAATCATTTATCTACTATTTCTTTCCAAAAAAGTAAACTTATTATAAGATTGTAATGTTATTTTGTCAAATTCATGCTTCATTTCATTTTTTATAATAAAAAACTCCGCAAAAGCGGAGCTTAATTTATTATGCAAATTACTTAAGAGTAACCTTTGCACCTGCTTCTTCAAGCTTTTTCTTAGCATCTTCAGCTTCATCTTTTGATGCATTCTCTTTAAGAACTGATGGTGCACCGTCAACCATTTTCTTTGCGTCAACAAGACCTGCGCCTGTGATTTCACGAACAACCTTGATAACCGCAATTTTATTTGCGCCTACCTCTGTAAGTTCAATATTGAATTCAGTCTTTTCTTCCTCTGCTGCGCCGCCTGCAGGTGCTGCTGCCATTGCTGCAACAGGAGCTGCTGCTGATACGCCGAATTCCTCTTCTACTGCTTTAACAAGATCGCTGAGTTCTAATACGCTAAGCTCTTTAAGCTCGTCAACAATCTTAACAACTTTCTCTGAAGCCATTATTTTTCTCCTTGAATTTTAATTAAATTTAAAAAATTATTCTGCGGGCTTTTCATCCGCTGCAGACGCTTCTGCATCTACTGCTGTTTCTTCAGTTTTCGGTTCTTCCTTTACTTCCTCTGCAGGAGCCTCATCCTTGCTTTCAGCAACAGCTTTAACAGCTCTTGCAAATGCAGAAATAGGTGCCTGGAACACACCGACAACCATAGAGAGAAGAACCTCTCTCGACGGAAGCTTGGCAAGTTCTACAAGTTTTTCCTTACCTATAACCTCTTCATCAATAAAGCCGTTCTTTAAAGACATTGTCTTTACCTTGTCGGCATATTTATTAAGAATTCTTGCTGCCGCTGCATAATCATCCTTAGATGTTGCAAGTGCGGTTGAGCCTTTAAGATCATCTTTAAGCGCATCATAACTTGTGCCATCGACAGCTCTTTCAACAATTGAATTTTTTATAACAGTGTATTCAACACCAGCCTCTCGAAGTTCTCTTCTGAGTTTTGTATCATCTTCTACGGAAATTCCTGAATAATCAACAACAACTCCGGCTATGCTGCCTGAAAGCCTTTCTTTAAGCTCTTCCACCTGTTTTTTCTTAGCTTCCAATACCTTTGTGCTTGGCAAATTTTTCACCTCCGTAAAATTATTGCCTACACGAAAAAAGGACCACTCACAAAGAATGGACCCGTTTAAAATCAACTAAACGCTCCTCGGTAGGATTTACTGTAACCTACTGTCTTCGGTAAGCTTACATATGATATAACATATTATTATATTTGTCAACCGTTATTTTTTAGCACAAATTTTTGTTCCGGCACTTTTCCCATCTAAAATATTATAAATTTTTTCCGGATGTCTTCCGTTTAATATATATGTTTCAATACCATTTTCAGATGCCATATAAGCCGCCTTAAGCTTGGTTATCATTCCTCCGGTACCGCGCCTTGTACCAGCGCCTCCGGCATTTTCAAAATACTTGTCAATATCCCCATTAATTTCAGTTATAAGACTTGCACTTGAATTTTTTCGCGGATCTTCATCATAAAGCCCATCAATATCTGAAAGAATAATAAGCTTATCCGCCTTGCACATTTTTGCAACAAGCGCCGACAAAGTATCATTGTCTCCAAAAAGTTTATCCGGAGACATAATCTGTTCAACATCAACAGAGTCATTTTCATTTACAATGGGTATTACACCGATTTTAAAAAGTTCTTCAAAAGTATTTATTAAATTTCCTCTACGCTCAGTATTTTTTATATCATCATCAGTAAGAAGAATTTGAGCTATAGTTTTATCAAATCTTGAAAAATATTCATTATACAAAAACATAACAGAGCATTGACCTACTGCAGCAGCTGCTTGCTTTTCAGCTATTGTTTCCGGTCTTTTTGCTATATTCATCTTATTTGCACCTGCAGCAATAGCACCAGAAGATACCAAAACAACATCTCTTCCAGAATTTGAAATATCAGAAAGTATTTCTGATAAATTATAAAATGAACGCAAATCGTTTTTTCCGTTTTCATTGGTAAGTGTTGAAGTACCTACCTTTACAACTATTCTTTCTTTTTCCATATTTTTCCTAAAGTAAATTTAATTTATACATAAACTTTTCAAATTTATTTGAAAAGTTCTCTTTATTATTTACAGGGGCAGCCTGTTTCGCATCATCAGAGTTTAATGAACCATCATCATTAATTTTCATACAATAATAATTTATATGTGAAGGCTCATCTTCAAAAAGAAAACCTATATCACCATTTGGAAGTTCATTAAGACATGAATATGCAAAAAAGCCTTCATTTACATAATAGGTTGAAATCCACTTTACTCCGTCATCATTAAGAAGTCCGCTTTTTATTACACCGTTTTCTCTTTTTCCCGTTCTACCCGGATATGAACAAAGCACAAGAGATTTTCCTTCAATAATTTTAGAAGTCTTTATTACAGAAACCATACAATTTGCCTGTCCTCGCAAATTCATATCCGCTTTCATTTTTGACCAGCTTATTCCGCCATCATTACTTTGAGAAACACCTATGTAATGTGATGAATTTCTCGCATACATAATAATTTTACCGTTTCCACAATCTATAAGCTGTGCCTCGCTACATTTGTTTATTCCAATAGTTGTTTTAACTTGATTTGTTATATTAAAAGTTTTTCCTCCATCATCGGAATAAACAATTCTTGTGTGTTCCTTTCTTCCGTCATCATCATAAACCGGAAAAAGCAAACGCTCTTTCCCATTATAATTTATTGAAATACCTTTACCCGGACAAATTCCCAAAAATCGCTGTTTATCTGTTTTTATAAATTCATTAAGAATAATAGGATCTGAAAAAGTTTTTCCTCCGTCTGTACTTTTTTTCATCATAAGATAAGAAGTTCTTAAAACTTTAAGCTCTGAATTCTCAAAAAATACGTTTTGTTGTACAGTCTCTGATGAATTTATAACCGTACACAACAATGCTTTTTTATTTTTAAACAGATTAAATTTTTTATCAATACTATATGCGGTTTTTTCGCCGTTCTTTTTAAAAATTTCAGCAAAATCCCCCTTAAATTCATCAACATAATATTCAAAATTTAATATATCAGTAGGATTGTTTGCTGTAAGCGCAAGGCATTTCTTACCGTTCACTTCAATAAAACCCGTGCCTTTTTTTGCTGTAGGATAGCCTCCATTTGAGGGAAACATATCACAAATCAAAAAAATTGTACCGTCCTGTGAAACTGTAAGCTGAGGGTCGATAAAAGAGGCTGAAGTTTTTGCAGTTGTCCCGGTCTTGCAATCGTTAAATTTATTGGGAAATGTATACCAGTATTCTCCAAGTCCATCCTTAGAAAACGCCAAAAGCGTATCAATATTCTGTGGGCTGTCTGAACCGTGATTATACCTTGCATCCGCAGCCATAATAACACCATCTTTTGTTGTTATAGCCGCAGGGATTCTATACTTTTCTGAGCCATTTGTATTCTTTTCAAACGGCGATTCAATTGCACTTGAATGAATCACCGAAAAAATAGGCATAATAGATAAAACAATTGAAATCATCTTTATAAATTGTTTTTTCATAAATATTCCCCCATAAATTTTTCAGCCTTTTTAAACCAACCGAAACACTCTTTATCAGTGCCAAGTCCTACGCCATGTCCACCTGTTTTATAAAAATCACATACAAATTCTATATCATTTTCATTTAAAGCAGCTGCAAGCATTTTTGAATTTTCAATACTTACACTTTTATCATCCTCATTATGCATTATAAAAGTTGGCGGAAATATTTCAGTCACAAGTTTTTCCACCGAAAATTCATCAATCTTCATTTTTTTATATTTTACTCCTAAGAAATTTTCTCTGGATTTTCTATGAGTATATTCGCCCATTGTTATAACAGGATACCCTAAAACAAGTGCTTTAGGCCTTAATTCTGAAAATCTTGAATATACCGCTGCAAAATATGCTGCAAGATGACCACCTGCTGAAAACCCCATAAGTGCAAAATCTTTTTTTACTGAAAGTTCATTATAATTTTCATTTATATAATCTACAGCTCTTACTACATCACCAACCGCATTCGGATATTCAGCATTTTTACCTGTTGAATAAAACAGAACAAAAGCATTAATACCTATTTTATTCAATTCCTCCGCAAAAGGTTTTCCTTCATTAAAGTCAGATATATAATCATATCTTCCTCCCGGTAAAATAAGCACATACGGTGCATTCGGACTGTTTATATACGAAAAAAGCTTTACTTTTTTCAGACTTTTGCACCTCAATATTTCTTCATCGCTATATATTTGCAATTCGTTCATCATCTTCTCTTCCAAGCCACAGGTGCAAAAAGTGTAAGCATAGGCAAAAGTTCAAGTCTTCCACAAAGCATATCAAAAGTCAAAACAAGTTTTGAAAATGCAGAAAAACCTGCATAAGAACCTGTTGCACCTACAATAGAAAAACCCGGTCCTATATTATTGAAAGTTGCGGCAACCGCTGAAATATTTGTTGTAATATTAAAATTATCAACACTTATAAGCACAATAGAACTTGTAAAAATCATAATATAAATAGCCGTAAATACATTTACCGATCTTACCGCTTCACTGCTTATTACAGTTCCTGAAAGGCGTATTTTTCTAACAGAATTCGGATGAAACATTGCTCTCATTTCAGACTTTATTTCCTTTGCTAAAATCAGAAATCTTGACACTTTAAAGCCTCCTCCGGTTGACCCTGCACAAGCGCCAAGCATCATGAGCATTAAAAGAACAGCCTTTGAAAGAGATGGCCATAAATCAAAATCAGTACTCGAATAACCTGTTGTGGTAATAATTGAGCCTACCTGAAAAAATGAATGTTTAAGCGCATCTGAAATTCTAAAATATACGGTTCGATTTTGATTAAATCCGCTGAGTTCAAGAAAAATAAGAGTAGCAGCCATAATTATAATAAGAAAATACCAGCGTACCTCTTCATTCTTTACCGCACTTTTAAAATCACGACGTTTCATAGCAAAATATACGGAATAATTAACACCAGAAAATATCATAAAAATCATTATAATATTTTGCTGAAGAGATGTATATGATGCAATACTGTCATTTTTTACTGCAAAGCCTCCAGTCCCGAGAGAACCGAAAGTAAGACATATATTATCAAAAAACGGCATTTTACAGAAAAAAAGGACTGCAATCATAAGAGCCGTTATAAAAAGATATATTTTATATAAATCCTTTGCCGTATCTTTGAGCCTGGGAAGCATTCTATCAACAGAATACCCCGGACTTTCAGCCCTCATAAGATGTATTGTGGAAGATCCTAAAAGCGGAAGAAACGACATAATAAAAACAAAAATACCCATGCCGCCAATCCAATGAGTAAAGCTATGCCAAAACATTGTTGAACGACGCAACACCTCAACTTTCGGAAGAATGGATGCTCCAGTTGTAGTAAATCCTGAAACAGTTTCAAAAAAAGCGTCAATAAAATTCGGAATATCTTTTGTAAGTACAAATGGCAAAGTACCTATAACAGACATAACAATCCATGTTAACCCAACACAAATATTTCCATCTCGTAAATTTAAGGGTCTTCCTTTAGGCTTTTTAATACTCAAAATTATTCCAAGAACAAGACTGATAATTGAAACAAAAAGCCATATAAGGTAGGTTGAAGTACCCTCTTTATAAATAATACTGACTGCTAACGGAAAAAACATAAGAGCGGATTCTACTTTTAATACCTGTCCTAAAATATAAAAAACCAGACCGTAATCCATTAACGCCTCTCAAAAATGTCGGAAATATCTTTAACCTTATAATCGGATACAACAATAATTACACTATCGCCTTGCCTTATCTCATCTTTTCCCTTAGGAAGAATAAGTGTTCCATTTCTAAAAATAGTGCAAATAATTGTATTTTTCTTTAATTTCAAACTCTCAAGAGGTTTTTTTAAAAAATCATAATCCTTGTCTATTGAAAATTCAAGTGCCTCTGCACGGCCTCCCTCAAGACTATAAAGATTCTGAACAGCTATTCCCCTTGCTTTATCAATAGATCTAACATAACGGACTATATAATCCGCAGTTATAAGCTGTGGATTCATTATTGTATCAAGGTTCAAATTTTCTATTGTTTCACTAAAATTCATACGATGAATTCTTGTAATTATTTTAGCATCCGTATTATTCATGGCATAAAGCGATAAAAGAATATTTTCCTCATCAAAACCAAGCGATGCTACAAAACCTCCTACAGTGGAAAGGTTTTCACGTTCAAGTATCTTTGAGTCGGTTGCATCTGCATAAACTATTGTAGCTTTTTCAAGCTTTTCAGCCAAAATTTCACAACGTTCCATATTATTTTCAATTATCGTAACGCCGGTTCCTGAAGAAATAAGCTTTTGTGCAAGATAAAATGCCGTCCTTCCCCCTCCTGCAATAAGCACCTCTGAAACCTTACCCGTTCTAAGCCCTATTTTCCTTAAAAATTCGGCAACGGATTTTCTGCTACCCACAATCCCTACAGTGTCACCTGTTTCAAACACAAAATCTCCGTTCGGAATAAGAATTTCATCATGTCTTTTTACCGTACAGAAAAGCACATCACTTTTATATTGAGATATAACACGACTTACAGAGTTTTTTAAAAGCCTTGACCCTTCAACAATATGAAAATGAAAAAGTTCTACACATCCTCCGGAAAATACATCTATTTTTGAGACCTGCATAAACTGAAGCACACGAGAAATTTCATTGGCAGTTATAAGTTCTGGATTTATAAGCATATCCACACCGAATATATTTTGTATATATTCTCCACCTTTCTTATAAACAGGATCTGTAACTCTCGCTATTGTACTGCAGTTGCCTAAACTTTTAGCCATTGCACAGCATAAAATATTTTTTTCATCAGATCCAGTTACAGCAATAAAAAGATCCGCTCTATCAACACCTGAATTTTTAAGTACATCAACATCTGCACCGTCTCCTAAAAATGCAATTGCATCAATTTCATCAACAATATACTGCTCAAGTGCTTCGTTTTTATCAATCAGCGTAATATTATGTCCCTCTTCGGAAAGTCTTTTCGCAAGAAATCTTCCTACATTACCGCAGCCGACAATAATAATTTGCATTTATTCCTCTTGAATCTTTTAAAGTTAATAAATATTTATAATACATTACTAAATACTCTGGCTTTTGTCAATATAAACAAAATATTCCAACATACTGACACAAAATCAAAAAATAAATCACTCAAATATTTTGTAAAATATATTGCTTTTATATTTTTTTTATGTTAATATAATTTATAAAATATAAGTATTTAAGGTTGTGCAGTGATATGAAACTAAAAAAATATATTGCTCCTAAAGCCGAATTGATAGAATTTGAAATAGCAAAATACTGTGAAGGTCCATCTCAACTTCCTACAATAACACCCGGTGAAATTCCTACAGATGATGACTGGATCGATATTTAATTTATAAAACTGTCTATTTATTTGCGACGGATTTTTTCCGTCGTTTTTATTTTTGTTTGTCTTTGCTTACTAAAACTAAACTATCTATAAATAAAAATTATATATATAAGAAATATTACTATATTTATAGTAATTAATATATTTTTTTCATTTACAGAGCATATCCTTTGTGATAAGATACAATTATCACACAAATGTGTGCTTACTTTATATATACTATTTAATGTTTCAGGAGGATTTTAATGGCTGATAAAAAAATGTCTGCCATAGTTCGTAAAAGAAAAACTATGGACGGCAACAATGCAGCTGCGTGGGTTTCTTATGCCTTTACAGAGGTTGCGGGAATCTACCCTATCACCCCGTCAAGCCCAATGGCGGACTATGTTGACCAATGGTCTGCAAAAGGAATGAAGAATGTTTTCGGCGAAACTGTTAAAGTTGCCGAAATGCAAAGTGAAGCCGGTGCCTCAGGTACAGTCCACGGTTCGCTCACCGCAGGTGCGCTTACCACAACATACACTGCATCACAAGGTCTTCTTCTTATGATTCCCAATATGTTTAAAATTGCAGGAGAACTTTTACCGACCGTTTTTCATGTTTCGGCAAGAACTGTTGCAGCACAATCACTTAACATTTTCGGAGATCATTCGGATGTTATGGCTTGTCGCAGCACAGGCTTTGCAATGCTTGCAGAAACAAATACACAGGAAGTTATGGATTTAGCACCTGTTGCTCATCTCTCCGCAATTGAGGGAAGAGTTCCGTTTGTAAACTTTTTTGACGGTTTCAGAACCTCACATGAAATTCAAAAAATAAAAATTTGGGATTATGAAGATCTTAAGGACATGGTTAATTTCGACGCAGTAGATTCCTTCAGAAAGCGTTCACTTAACCCGGAAAGACCGACAATGCGCGGTTCTCATGAAAACGGAGATGTTTTTTTCCAACACCGTGAAGCAATAAATAAATATTATGATGCCGTTCCTGAAATAGTTGAAAAATATATGGAAAAAGTCAATGCAAAAATAGGTACAGACTATAAACTTTTCAACTACTACGGTGCACATGATGCTGAAAGAGTAATTATTGCAATGGGCTCCGTATGTGATGTTGCGGAGGAGGTAATAGATTATCTACTTGCAAAAGGTGAAAAGGTCGGTCTTATAAAAGTAAGACTTTATCGTCCGTTCAGAGCCGATAAACTTATAGCCGCAATGCCTGAAACAGTAAAAAAAATAGCAGTCCTGGATAGAACAAAAGAGCCGGGTGCTTTAGGTGAACCACTTTATCTTGATGTAATCACAGCTTTAAATGAGCAAGGCAGAAAAGCTGATGTAATAGGTGGAAGATACGGACTCGGCTCAAAAGACACAACTCCGGCCTCAATCTTTGCAGTTTATGACGAACTCTCAAAAAATGAGATGAAAAATCACTTTACAATTGGTATAAACGACGACGTAACACATCTTTCACTTGAGGAAAAAATTGCTCCTATCACCTCTGCAAATGGTACCACGGAATGTAAGTTCTGGGGGCTTGGTGGAGACGGTACCGTTGGTGCAAATAAAAACTCAATTAAAATTATTGGAGATCATACAGAAAAATATGTTCAGGCATATTTTCAGTATGACTCAAAAAAAACAGGCGGCGTAACAATTTCACACCTTCGTTTCGGAGATAATCAAATTAAAAGTTCTTACTATGTTCACAAGGCGGATTTTGTAGCATGCCACAATCCTTCTTATATTGAAAAAGGATTTAAGATTGCAGAAGATGTAAAACCGAACGGAGCACTTCTCATTAACTGTCAGTGGGACTTTGATGAGCTTTCAGCAAAGCTTCCCGCAAAAGCAAAACGTTACATTGCTGAAAATAATGTAAATCTTTACACAATAAATGCCATCAGCCTTGCACAAAAAGTTGGTATGGGTAAGCGCACAAATACTATTCTTCAGGCGGCATTTTTTGCTCTTGCGAAAATTCTTCCAATCGATGAAGCAGTAAAATATATGAAAGATGCTGCAACAACTTCATATCTCAAAAAAGGTCAGGATGTTGTGGATAAAAACCACAATGCTATTGACGCAGGCGTTTCAGCTTTTGTAAAGATAGATGTTCCCGAATCATGGAAAAATGCTTCTGAAGAAATAAATGAGCTTCCAATTGAAGGCGACCAAAAACTTGTAAAAATGGTTCGTGAAATTCTTAATCCCATTGATAATATGGACGGAGATTCACTTCCCGTTTCCGTTTTCTTTGATCATGCCGACGGCACATTTGAAACAGGTGCTTCCGCCTATGAAAAACGCGGTGTTGCAGTTATGGTTCCTGAATGGAATGAAAAAACTTGTGTGCAATGTAATCGCTGCGGATATGTTTGCCCACACGCAACAATAAGACCGTTTGCTCTTACAGAAACGGAAGTAAGCAATGCACCTAATACGGCAACTATCACAGAAAAGAAAGGTCTCGGAAAAGACAAATATAAATATACGATTTCCGTATCTCCGCTTGACTGTATGGGTTGTGGAGTATGTACCTCCGTTTGTCCCACAAATTCTCTTACAATGGTACCAAGAGAATCACAGGATGAAAAACAAAGTGCATTTGACTATTTTGTAAAAAATGTTTCAGTAAAAGAAGATTTGGCGTCCAACAAAAATGTTATTGCGTCACAATTCAATACACCACTTCTTGAATTCTCAGGCTCCTGTGCAGGATGTGCTGAAACCTCATACGCAAGACTTATCACACAGCTTTTCGGCGACAAAATGTATATTGCCAACGCTACGGGATGTTCTTCAATCTGGGGCGGTCCTGCAGCAACATCACCGTTTACAAAAACAAAGGACGGCAGAGGTCCAGCATGGGCAAACTCTTTATTTGAAGATAATGCAGAATTTGGATATGGTATGTATTTAGGTCAAGAAGCAATTCGTTCAAGACTTGCAAAAAAAGTTGCAAATCTTTCAGATTCAAGTGTATCAGATGAGCTCAAAGAAAAAGCAAAAGCATATATTGAAACCTTTGAGGACTTAAATGCAAACGATATTGCTGCAAAAGAGCTTGTAGCTGCTATCGACAGAGAAAATCTTTCAACTGATGATGCAAAGGACATTCTTAAAAATAAGGAATATCTAGGTAAGAAGAGTGTCTGGGTATTTGGCGGCGACGGCTGGGCTTATGACATCGGCTTTGGCGGTGTCGACCATGTACTTGCACAAAATAAGGATATAAACATATTCGTATTTGACACCGAGGTTTACAGTAATACAGGCGGTCAGGCTTCAAAGGCTTCACAGGTAGGTCAAGTTGCACAGTTTGCTGCAGCAGGCAAAGAGATTTCAAAGAAATCTCTTGCTGAAATTGCAATGAGCTATGGTTATATCTATGTTGCAAAAATTGCAATGGGTGCGGATCTCAATCAAACTCTTAAAGCAATAGCGGAAGCGGAAGCATATAACGGGCCTTCACTTGTCATAGGCTATGCTCCCTGTGAAATGCATTCAATTAAAGGCGGTATGTTTAACTGTCAGAATGAAATGAAGCGTGCTGTTGATGCAGGATATTGGAATTTATTCAGATTTAATCCTGAGCTTTCAAAGCAGAGCAAAAATCCCTTTACGCTTGATTCAAAGCCTGCAACCGCTTCTTACAGAGATTTCATTATGAATGAAGCACGCTATTCAAGACTTACAAGAGAATTCCCGGAAAGAGCGGAAAAACTCTTTGCAAATGCAGAGACAAATGCAACAAAGCGCTATGCTCATCTTGAAAGACTTAAGGCAATGTATGCTCCTGAAGAAAAAACAGAATAAGCTTTCTTAAAAACAAAAGAACCGCCAAAGCGGTTCTTTTGTTTTTATTTAAATTTACTTATTGACATTTTGATTAGTTTATGCTAATTTATCAGAGTAATAACTTACTTTTAGGAGGAATTAAAAATGAAGTACGCATTTGCATCAAGAACAGGTAATGTTGAAAGCATTATTGATAAATTGGGTTTAGATGCATTAAGAATTGATTCTGGTTCTGAAACCATTGACGAAGATTTCATCTTATTTACATATACGGACGGATATGGTGATGTACCCTTTGAGGTTGAAGGCTTTTTAGAAGCAAATTCTGCACATCTTAAGGGAGTTGTTTGCAGCGGAAGCACCGATTACGGAGACGCTTACTGTAAAGCCGGAGATGTTATTGCGGAGCAATATTCAGTCCCCTGTCTTTATAAAGTTGAAGACGATGGCGACGATGAAGCTATTGCAGAAATAAAAACGGCATTAGGTATCTGAATGCCACAAGGCTTGGAATTGTTCCAGAAAAGGCTTGCAGCACTTTGTGCCTGTACGCTTGCAAATATGAAAACCGGAAATCTGTTTTGCATATTTAAAAGCGATATTCCGGATTTTGACGAATGCATTACATATTTCAATAAGCTTCTTTATCAATACGGTTATAATATTATGGTGCTTAAAGACTGCGGAAACAGAGTTTTAATTTATCTTTATAATAAAAATAAATTAGACTATACCTTAAACCAAATTGAAATTAAAAAATTTTTATTTGAATACGGCTATGCATATAAAACCCTTAGCGAAGCAATTTCAACCCTTAAAAGCAGAATTTCTGTAAAATGCGTGCCACACGAAATAGGCGTTTTTTTAGGCTATCCATTACAGGATATAAAAGAATTTATCAATCCTAAAAAAAATGCCGTACTTTGCGGAATATGGAAGGTTTATGGCAATAAAAAAAAGTTCGAAAAACTTTTTTACAGATATGATTGCTGCACAAGAACATTTGAAAATAAGATTTCAAATGGCGAAAGTCTTTTGAGTCTTGTACAAAAACTAAATTAGCTTAAAATTTAATAACTGCCTTACTTTTTAAAAAGGAGCTCACAAAGTGAGTTCCTTTTTAATATAAATTTAAAATTCACCGCATTAACCGTTCTTTTGACAATTTTCCACTCAATAGAAAATTCTTCACAATAAACCTTTATCTTATTCCCGATTTTAACAGATTTTCTTTTTAATCTTTTATCGTTTTTATTATTTTTTATAGTATAACAAAAATCTACAACCTTTACTTTGTCATTTAATATAAAAAATATGTCTTGGTGAAAATTATATTCGTTTTTTGTCTAATATTTTTTCAAATTGCTTAATAAGCTTTGTCGGTGTAAGTGACAACTTTGAGTTTTTTTCCACATAAGTATCGCCTGCCAATCCGTGAAGATACGCAGCGGATATTGCAGCCTTTAAGGTATTTCCAGTTATTAAAAGCATTGAAAGCATAAGTCCTGCCAAAGCATCCCCCATACCAGCCGTCGCCATACCATTATTTCCTGTTAAATTGACATAAAAATTCACGCCATCATTTGTAATAACGGTTTTATTCCCTTTTAAAACTACTACTGCACCATATTTTTCATAAAGCCTTCTTGCAGTATCAATTCTATCTCTTTGTACTTCCTCAGTGCTTATACCCAAAAGTCTTGCGGCTTCACCCGGGTGTGGAGTAATTATCACATTTTTTCTGCTGTTTTGTAAAAATTCGGGATTTTTTGCAACAATATTAAGTGCATCGGCATCAAGTATTACAGGTATGGAATTTTCATTACTCAAAAGTGCCCTTACGACAAGCTCCGTACCTATGTTGACTCCCATACCGCAGCCTATAAGACAGGCATTATATTTTTTACTTTCTGAAAGTAGAATTTTATCATTTTTTGCTGATAAAAATCCTTCAGCATCGGACCTTAACGGCAAAAGTATTTTTTCACATACATCACCTGCAACAGCCGCATAAGCCTTATCAGGAAAAGCCGTACAAATTAATCCTGCACCTGAATTTACCGCCGCACTGCTTGCAATAACCACAGCCCCAGGCATTTTATATGAGCCTGCAATAATAAGACCTTTACCAAAATCGCCTTTATTTGAATCTTTTGATTTTTTCGGAATAAATTTAAATATTTCCTGCTTGTCAAGGGTATAAACTCCATTATATTTTTGTAAAATCTCACTCGGAACTCCGATATCAAGAAGTTTTACTTCACCTGCAAAACTTGATGCGGGAGTTTCCACAAAGCATTTTTTCAGTGCTATAACAGTCAGGGTTAAATCCGCTTCTATAACAGCTCCGCATATTTTACCCGTATCCGCTGAAATTCCAGACGGTACATCAAGAGAAATTTTAAAGGCAGAAAGAGAATTTATAAAATTGAATATTTCAGAAAATTTTTCATCTGCACATCCATGAAAACCCGTCCCGAAGATTGCATCAACAACGATGTTGGCATCATATAAAACGGATTTTATGCGTCCGTCATCTTTATCATAAGATAAAATCTCAATTTCTAAATTATCAAGACGTTCATACATATCAAGCGATATATCTCCATACGGAACACCCTTTGTCAAAATAACACTTACTTTATAACCATTTTCCGCAAGGCGCCTTGCCACAACATAACCGTCACCTGCATTTCTACCACCGCCACAAAAAATAACAACATTTCTTTTAAAGGTATTGTCAAAACGACGCCTTATTTCCTTTGCCATAGCAGAACCTGCATTTTCCATAAGCCGCATATATGAAATGCCGTTTTGATCAGCTATGCATTCTATTTCCTTGATTTCTTCTACACTTAAAATTCTTTCAATCATTTGTCTTTCCTCTTTTTCAAAATTACTGCCACTGAAACAGCCGCAAGAGCAGCCCCTGTAACTATACTCACTCGCTTAATATTTAAAAGCAACTTATCCATTGAATTAGGAGCATACTTATAATATAAATATTTATATTTCTCCTCTATATCATTTTTACTAAAATAATCTTGCCATTCAATAGTTCTTGTCGCATATTCATAAGGATTGTTCTCATCAATTTCTATAATGCGAACGCCACGGTGTAATCCATTACCATATACATTAAACCCACAGTTCTGAGTATATCCTAAATTAACACCTTTATATTTTGAAGTAAATGAATTAGCATGATCGTGCCCGAAATACATCGCAATCACATCACCCTTTTCTGCACAGGCGGAAAATTCACCCTGATTTACATCATTTGACGGTGATGCCGGGGTCTCTAAAACAAAATCATTATTTCCCCTTAACAAATATTTTTCATCAAGAGTAAAAAATTTACCGTTATGTTCTTTATAACCTACTGCATGAGGCTTATGAGCTTTTGGCACCTCTTTAAGCACATTCCATATTTCATAAACCGGTATATGTTGAAATACGATAGAAGGAATATAATTTCCATTTTCCTCCTTCAAGTAATCTCTTACTCTTTTATACCAATCAATTTGTCCTTTTGAAACTGCACTGGCATAACCTGAAAAAGTTGCAGAAAGACTGTCAATTAAATACAAATTAAAAACCGTTTTTTTTCCATCAGACGATTTTATATTTATATAGTTATTGCATACACCGTCTATCCCGATATCTCCACGAACATTAATGCATCCTTTATTTTCAGAATAATATTTAAACTGAAGTTCCTTATCCGCACCAAATGCCTGGTCATCATGATTTCCAAAACAAAATGCAAATTTAACGCCATTCTTAACAAACGGTGCAGTTATTGTATCGATTATCTTTTTACATTTAAAATCGGAATTTTTACCTGCCAGCTCAGGAGAATAACCTTTTATCTGATCTCCTGTAAACACCGCTAAATCAGGTTTTTCTCTTTTACATATCTCATATAAAAATTTGATTGTATTTGGGCTTACATGAGGTCCGTCCTGAATATCCGCAATCTGAACAATCTTAAAGGGTCTGCCTTTTGTGAAATAAAGATCCTCAGTTTTTCCAAGCGGTCTTTTCATATATATCTCCACATTATATTTTAAGTAAATTATAACATAAAACCAACTTCAAACATATTATTGTAATATAAATTTTATTTGAATATAAGCTAAAGCCTTGATATAATTAAACTTAATTTAGGAGGCAAATTATGAAACTTCATATTTTAAAAAATGATGATTTAATAGCAGAAACTGTTGCAAAAATTTTTATAAATAAAGTAAAAGAAAATCCCAAATCGGTTTTGGGTTTTGCAACCGGTGCAACACCTATAAAAACTTATAAACAAATTATCAATCTTTACAATAAAGAAAAAATCAGTTTTAAAGACATCACAACATTTAATCTTGATGAATACTGCAATCTGCCGAAAAACGATGAAAATAGTTATTATAACTTTATGCATGTTCAACTTTTCAATCATATAGATATAGCAGAAAGCAATATAAATTTTTTAAATGGCAATACTGAAAATGCTATGGATGAATGTAAAAGCTATCAGGATAAAATAGCTAAAGCGGGCGGAATTGATATTCAGCTTCTTGGAATAGGCAGAAACGGTCATATAGGTTTCAATGAACCGGATAAAATATTTTTAAAAGATACGCATGAAGTACAACTTACACAAAGTACAATTGAGGCAAACTCAAAATATTTCATAAAAAATACAATGCCGACATCGGCACTTACAATGGGAATCGGTGATATAATGGCAGCTAAAAAAGTGATTTTAATTGCAACAGGAAAAGAAAAAGCCGAGGCAATAAAACAAATGACTTCCAACAAAATATCTCCACTTTGTCCCGCTTCAATTTTACAATTCCATCAAAATGCGGAAATATTCTGTGATGAAGCGGCAGCGGAGATTTTATAAAAATAAAATATGAAGCTTAATGTTGTTCTGGTAGAACCTGAAATTCCTGCAAACACAGGAAATATTTCAAGAACTTGTGCACTTACAGGTGCAACTCTTCATCTTATAGGGCCTATGGGCTTTGAAATTACCGACAAAAGGCTGAAACGCGCAGGTCTTGATTATTGGAATATGCTTGATTTACACTATTACAATAATCTTGAAGAATTTTTCAATAAAAATCCTAATTGCTGTAATTTCTTCTATTATTCTACAAAGGCAAAGTATCGTTTCAGTGATGTTACTTATCCCGACAACACTTATCTTTTTTTCGGTAAAGAAACAAAGGGACTTCCTGAAAAACTTCTTTTTGAAAATCCCGAAACAACGGTACGTATCCCTATGCTTGACAATCCATGTGCCCGTTCACTTAATTTGTCAAATTCCGTTGCCATAGGCGTTTATGAGGTTTTAAAGCAGTGGGGGTTTCCCAAACTTTTATGTGAAGGTCAGCTTAGAAATTTTAAGTGGGATGAATAATGGAAGATTATGAACTTTTAAAATTAGCCGAATCCGCAAGAATAAATGCTTATGCACCGTATTCAAATTTTAAGGTTGGCACTGCACTACTTTCTAAAAACGGTAAAGTTTTTACAGGCGTAAATATTGAAAACACATCATATCCTGTCGGAATTTGTGCGGAACGAGCAGCAATTTCAAAAGCAATTTCTTGCGGAGAAACAAAATTTGTTAAAATAGCAATTTCAGGCTTTAAAGAAAATTCTGAGCAAAGGCCATGTTTTCCTTGTGGAATGTGCAGACAGGCATTGTCTGAATTTTGTGATAAAAGCTTTGAAATTATAGTTTTTGATAAAACAAACAGAACAAAAAAATATACACTTGGAGAACTTTTAACACACGCATTTAAAAAAGAGCGTTAAACGCTCTTTTTTAAATGTAGATTTTTTCAAAATCAGAAGCGGGGTGCTTACATATCGGACAAATAAAATCAGCAGGAAGTTCTTCCCCTTCATAAATATATCCGCAGATTTTACAGCGCCATACAGCTTTTCCGCTCTTTGATTCGGATGCAGGTTGCTTCGGCTTAATGTTTTTTAAATAATAATCATAGGTAAGAGACGGTTCATCCGACAGCACATTACAATCCGTTATATCGGCAAAAAACATTGTATGTGTATCTAAATCAACACTGTCAAAAATCTTTCCGCTGATAAAGGCATTTGTGCTTTCGGTTATATAAACAAGTCCGTTTTCCGTTCTTTTTATGTTATTAAAGTTTTCAAGCTTATCAATATCATTTCCTGAAGAAAATCCAAAGCGTTTTATAAGATCAAATGATGTTTTTTCCGTCAACACTGAAAGGTTAAAAAGTGCAGTGTTCTTTATCATATCGTGAGTTAAATTAAGCTTATTCAATGTAAGACTTATACGATTTGGTACACTTGTAATCTGAATTGCAGTATTTGTTATACAGCCGTTATCTTTTCCTTCATAGTTTGAAGTTGCTACAAAAAGACCATAAGAGATCTTATACAACGCATTAAAATTCATATGCTCACCACCCGTTTTATAATAATATTATCAAATCGTCTGTTTTAAAATTATACGATAACCTCACCATAAGCTTCTCTGTCAGCCATAACCGCATTACTTTCATCAGTATCAATATGCATTGCAAGCGAATATGAATCTGAAACACGCACTACAACATCACCAAAAATTAAAGACCGCTCTGAAGAATTTATCTTTACGGAAACAATTTGTCCATTTTCCACACCGAACTCTTCAGCGTTTGCATTTGTCATATGAATATGACGCTTAGCAATAATAACACCATCTGAAAGCTCTACCTCACCCACAGGTCCTACAATTTTACAAGCTCCGGAATTTTCAATATCTCCAGATTCCCTTACCGGTGCTAAAATTCCTATTGACCTTGCATCAGTTGCAGAAAGTTCCACCTGATTAGCAGATCTTACAGGTCCTAAAATCCTAACCTTGGAGAATTCGCCCTTAGGTCCTATTACTTTAATAAGTTCATTTGAGGCAAACTGCCCAGGCTGCGAAAGCTCTTTTTTCATTGTAAGCTTATAATCTTTTCCAAACAGAACCTCAAGCGTTTCTTGAGTTAAATGACAATGCCTTG
Organism: Candidatus Fimenecus sp.; assembly: GCA_052169395.1. Lineage (GTDB taxonomy): Bacteria > Bacillota > Clostridia > Oscillospirales > Acutalibacteraceae > Fimenecus. The sequence goes on from JBQNCN010000003.1 coordinate 81,934, forward strand.
CCGATGTTTCCACCAATACTTTGTTCTTCATATATATCCTCCGTATTAAAACCTACTGCTATTTTATTGCAAATCGTTTCACTATTTGCAATAAAATTTCAAAAATAATAGCTGAAATCAAAAATAAAATAATATATGTATTAAACTGTCCCTTATATTTAGTCTTTTGCTCATCCGTCATTTTTTCATTATTCATGATACGATATTTATTTAAAGCTAAAAATATAAAGGCCATGCACAATATCATAAATATTGCAGGAAAAATATACCACCACATAAAATTCTCCCATAAATAATTAAATAAATAATATCATATATAATTTTAACAAAAAAAACAAAAAATACAATACGCATAAAAAAAGCCGCTAAAGCGGCTCTCTTTTAAAGCTGAAATCAATCTTTTTTCTCTTTTAAAAGTACAAATTTTTCCATAGGAAATAGTACAACAAACTGTATAAAACCAGCAACTGCAGTTGCTATAAGCCTTGATGCACCTGAAATAAAACTATTATCAACAAGCGTAAGCTTACCATAAACAAATCCCTGAAGCCACGTTGAGAACAACATTAAAGCTACCAGAAGAATAATATAAATAACAAATGAAATCTTAGGGGCATCAGAACGAAATGTTCTCTTTTTATTCTGAATATATCCATAAATATTTGCAATAGTATTTGAAAGGAAGAAAGGCAATATATAGCCCCAAGTTGTTATACCGCTCACTACATATTTATCTATGCTTTTCATTCCCGCTGCAGTATTAACATCAAAAAGATTCACAGGATTGAATATAGGTCTTAAAAAACCTGGTATACCAACCTTAAAAGCTGCTTTATCAAAAATAAACGGAAGCAGATATGCAAGCGCTATCTGAATAATAGATACAAGTCCTGAAACCACAATAAACTTAAAAAGCTGCCATAAAAACTTTACAAAAGAACTTTTTTCCTCTGCTTTTTTATCTGTCTTTGCCAGCCATTTATCAAATTTTGACGCTTTCGGATTATTTATAACTTCATCATCTGCCAAAAGCTCATTCTGTTTTTTTTCTTCGGCACTTAATTTTTCCGACATGTTAATCTCCTTAAATTTATATATGTGTAACACAGTTTTTAAAGTATATCATGAAAATATGTAATTCTCAACAAATATTATATAAAAATTATTTTAATTGTTCAAAATATTCAACCAGCATATTTTCGTACTTTTTAGGTTTTTTAAAGTTCACTATGTTTTTCATCTGAAAAGTGCATATTTAAGTGTAGGAATTACTGAAACAAACATTTCTATTGTTGATGAAACAGAGCAAAGTAAAAACATTGCCTCTATATATTGTGAAAACTGTGTTTTAAAGCTTGCTCCCCTTGTAAGTGCTTCGTCCACCATCTGTGTACATTTGCATCGGAAAAGCCTACAAGCTTAAAAAACATACCCTCTATAAGCATTGAAATACCTGCAGAAAGTTTTGTGGCAAAACTTTGTCTTGAAAAAAACACTCCATCCGGACGAATATTATTTTTATATTCTTCATAATCTATCACATTCGAAATCATAATAAACTGCAAAACAATTGTAAGTTATCTACTGGTATATGTATCACCATATTTATTGTAAGGATTCTTATTTCATCTATTGAAATCATTATAATACTCCAGTTTAATATTTAATTTTCAATATTTATATAAAAATATATATTGTTTTCATATTAACGATTTTTTTAAAATTAAATAAAAAACATCAAAATCAACATTGTATTTATAGTAAAAATTAGTTAGAATAATATAAATGATGTTAAAGGATAGTTTTATGGGCAAATCAAAAAATAATCTTACTAAAAATTTAATGCGCTATATAAATTACGGAATCGGCGCTATAGGACTTGACCTTTCTTATGGAATGTTTTATTCATTTTTATCATATTATCTTTCAAGCGTTTTAGGATTAAAAGAGGCATTCCTTTTAATTTTAACACCTCTTGCAAGAATATGGGACGGAATAAATGACCCTATGATGGGTACAATTGTTGACAACTCAAAAACAAAAATGGGAAAATATCGTCCATGGATACTTATAGGTGCCATCTCAAATGCCGTTGTGCTTACTCTACTTTTTTCCTCATTTGGAATGAGCGGAACAAAGCTATATATATATATTGCCGTTATGTATATTTTTTGGGGAATGACCAACACAATGGCTGATATTCCATATTGGTCTATGATACCCTCATTTACTAGCGAAGAAAAAGAAAGAAATACGGTTTCCACTATTGCAAGAGCTTTTTCAGGTGTAGGACAAGGAATAATTACTATTGCAACACCGATAATTCTCCCTCTTTTATCCTCAGGCATTACAACTGATAAAGGATATAGTGCAACAGGCTTCTCTCGCTGGGCTTTTATCTGTGGTTTAGCTCTTATTTTATTTTCTCTTATATGTGTAATTACAACTAAAGAAAAAAATGTTGTTTACAATGAAAAACAGAAGTTTTCATTCAAACAAATTTTCAAAGTTATATCAAGCAATGACCAACTTATTGTTTTTATGATTTTCGCAATGCTTTCAAATGCAGGTTGGTACCTTACAAGTTCAACTGCCGTATACTATTTTACCGATGTTTTAAATCAACCCAAAGGTCAATCACTGTTTCAGACAATAGGTGCTGCCGGTTCGGTTATAGGACTTTTAGTAATTCCCATTCTTTCAAAAAAGTTCAATAAACGAACAATATATTCAATTTCACTTATTATAACAATAATCGGCTATGCACTTATGTTTTTATTCGGACCTGTGCTAAAGCTCACACTTATAATGGATATTTGCTATATCCTTGCGTCCATAGGTATTTCATCAATGTTTGTTTCACAGACAATTTTCCTTGCTGATATTGTCGATTATGGTGAATATAAAAACGGTAGACGTTCAGAAAGTATAACATTTTCCATGAAAGGTTTTTTGCAAAAAATGGCCTATACCATTCAAACTTTCTTACTTTTTGGCGGACTTGGTATTATGAACTATAACCGACAGATAAAAACCGGCACCATAAACAGTATGACAAAAAACACAATAGGAATTTTAGCTTTTGGAATTCCTGCAATTTTAGTTTTAGCTGCTCTGGTGGTTTTTCGAACAAAATTTAAAATTCACGGTGAACTCACTGATAAAATCCACGACCACATTATTAAAAAAAGAACTTCTGAATAATAATGCGTATATTATTCATACGACATGGAGATCCGAATTATGCAATTGACAGCCTTACTAATAAGGGAAAAATCGAATCAAAACTTTTAGCAAAAAAGCTTTCTGAAGAGCCTATAAAAACCGTTTATGTATCACCACTTGGAAGAGCTCAAAAAACAGCAAAATATTATTTAAAACTTTCATGTAAAATTTCAGAAACAAAAACTTGGCTTAAAGAATTTGACGGATTTATAATAAATCAAAATAATAAAAAAGTTATTCCATGGGATTTAATGCCATCTTATATTTCTAAAAATCCCAAACTTTATGACAACACAGAATGGGCAGATACTGATATTATGCAAAGCGGAAATGTAAAAGAACGCTATAATTATGTCTGTTCTTCATTCGATGAACTTTTAAGTGAACACGGATATATCAGAGAAAATTTATATTACAGGGTGAAATTTGCAAATACCGATACTCTTGCATTTTTTTGTCATTTTGGAATATCATCCGTTTTACTTTCCCATTTAACAAATATATCTCCTGTTCTTTTTTGGCAGCACTTTTGCGCTGCTCCCTCTTCAATAATTTCAGCTATTACCGAAGAACGTGAAAAAGGTATTGCATCATTTCGAATAAATGAATATGGGGATATTTCTCATTTAAAAACTGCCAACGAAAAACCATCTTTTTCAGCAAGATTTTGTGAAATATACAATTCAAAAGACAGACATTAAGGAGGTTTTAAAATCAAAAATATAAATGAACAATTGCTTATGCATAAAAATTTTGAAGATGCCAAAACCGCAATACAAAAATCCTTTAAATTTGAACTTTTAGGATATACATATCTTGGTATATTCTTTTTAACTCTAACTTTTATTTTTATAGGAATACTGTTTGTAAAATCCGACTTTATCGCTTTTTTTATCGCTTTAGCTTTAATTTCATTAGCTATATCGACTCAATTATTTAAACTGAGAAGTGAAAGCTTAGAAGATCGCAAAAAAGCACTGCATAAACTTGAAATTGATTTTTGGAAAATAGAACATCCTGATGATATTTATATTAATCAGCTCGATAATGATGAATTCTCCTTAGAACCATCAAAATTTGAAAAAAACATCTTGGAGTTAAAAATGGAGGGAGCAAAAAAGCACAAAATTTTAAATAATACATATATTCCTAAAATAAGAATTTGCATACTTATGAAAATTTTTTCAATTTCTGCAATTATTTTTGCATTGATATCCTTTTTTTCCACATTCTATATGAGAGATGTCATCTCTTATGTTTTAAATTTTTCAGGAATGGTAATAACGATTCTTGTCGGAATAATATTATTCAAATTCTTTAACAAGCAGAAGAAAAAATTAGAATTCAGTCTAAAATATGAAAAAGACTATATTGACGAAGAAATTGCAAAGGCTGAATTTGAGAAAGAATTTCACAATAAATAAATTATAAAAAATACCGAGCGATTAACCGCTCGGTATTTTTTACTTTACTATATACTATACTATTAGAGAACTGTCTTAAAATGCTTTTTTAAACAATCAAATGTTTCATTACTTATATAATGCTCTACTCGGCAAGCATCCTCAAGTGCAACCTCATCACTTACACCTATTGATTTAAAGATAACTGTTAAAACATTATGTCTTTCATAAATTTTTTCAGCAATTTCCCTTCCCTTATCAGTTAGAAGAACAAAACCGTTTTCATCATATGTAATATAACCATTTTCATTAAAACGCTTCATCTCGGCACTAATGGTCGGTTTGCTGTAATTCATCTCTTTAGCAATATCGGTAGCTCGGACATAACCGTTTCTATTATGCAGAATAAGTATTGTTTCAAGATACATTTCTGCGGCTTCTCTGATTACCATAAAATCACCAACTATCTAACTTTTGTTATATTATACTAATATTTGTTCAAAAAATCAAGTCCATATTTTAAAATTAAAATATGGACTTGAAAACGAATATTTATTATTTATTTTTTATCGGTATGACATGTATCACCACATATGCAACCGGCACACGAACCGCCACAGCCTCCGTTATTTTTTGCATTTTTATTCGATTTCACAAGATTCCTGATAAGAAATACCACAATCACCGCAATAATCGAAATAACTAATCCGTTTCCCCAATTAGCTGAAATAAAATCCAACATAATTTATTTAACCTTAACCTTTTTAGTAAGCTTTGTGGCCTCTTTATAGGGTCTGAAAAGCATGAAAAGTAGTCCTATAAGAACAAGTGCGGCAACTATAAATCCGACAATGCTTCTACCATTGCCACTTATCATTGTACCAAACTGATAAACAATAAGAGATATAGCATAAGCAAATACTGTCTGATAACCCACTGCAAACAAGGTCCACTTAGGGCTGTGCATTTCTCTCTTCATTGCGCCTATTGCCGCAAAACACGGTGCGCAAAGAAGGTTGAAAATAAGGAAAGAATATGCTGCAAGCGGAGTAAGCCCTTCAAAATCAAGAACACCAAATACACCTACAACCTCTTCCTTTGCAACAAGACCCATGATTGTTGCAATTGTTGCTTTAATGTCAGCAAAGCCAAGCGGTGCAAATATAAATTTAAGAACATCTCCTATCTTTCCTAAAATACTTGCTTCAAGTTCTAAATCGGTATTAAAGCCAAAAGCGCCTCCTTCATCCCATCCGAATTTTGAGCCTGCCCAAATAAGTATTGATGATAGAAGAATGATTGTTCCAGCCTTCTTAATAAATGACCAACCACGTTCCCACATTGAGCGTAAAACATTTCCGACAGTCGGCCAGTGATATGCCGGAAGTTCCATAACAAACGGTGCAGGGTCGCCTGCAAACATCTTTGTCTTTTTCAACATAATGCCAGAAACAATTACTGCGGTAACACCTATAAAATATGCACTGCCAGCAACCCACCAAGCATTGTGAAAAAGTGCTCCTGCAATAAGCGCAATAATAGGAAGCTTGGCGCCACAAGGAATAAATGTAGTCGTCATTATTGTCATTCTTCTGTCACGTTCATTTTCAATAGTTCTTGATGCCATAATTCCCGGCACTGAACAACCTGAACCGATAAGCATAGGAATAAATGATTTTCCTGACAGACCGAAACGACGGAAAATTCTGTCAAGCACAAAAGCAACACGCGCCATATATCCGCAGCTTTCAAGGAAAGCAAGAAATATAAACAACACAAGCATTTGCGGAACAAAGCCAAGAACTGCACCTACACCCGCAACAATACCGTCAAGCACAAGGCTTTTTACCCAATCCGTTGTATTTATTGCATCAAGCATTTTTTCAACAACAATCGGAATTCCCGGCCACCATTTGCCAAATTCCGATGTATCGGGAACACCCTCAGCATCTTCACCTAAAGCTTTATCATATATTTCTGATAAATCATAGCCTGCCTCTTTAAGAGAATCCGCATAAAACCCATAAGCCTCATCAAAAGCATCAAAGTCTTCTTTATCGATTCCTTTTTTAATATTTGAAGCACCTACAACACCCGCATTTTCTGCGGCATTAAGAGTATTCATAAATTCGGGAGTCCACACATTTTTTTTAGCATAATCAAGCATTGCTTCTTCATACGCCGCTTTGCCTATATTAAATGGATGATATCCGTCACCGAAAAGATTGTCATTTGTCCAATCAGTTACCCAAGAACCTACGGTAGTTACAGAAATAAAATATACAATAAACATTATTGCAGCAAAAATCGGAAGTGCGGCAAAACGGTTTGTAACTACTTTATCTATTTTATCAGATACCGTTAAAGCCTTTGTCGATTTTTTCTTTAATACACCCTTGATAATCCCCGCAATATATACATATCTGTCATTTGTAATAATGCTTTCCGCATCATCATCAAGCTCTGATTCTGCAGCCTTTATATCCTCTTCAATATGAGATATGGTATCTGTTTCAAGTTTTAACTTTTCTAAAATCTTATCATCTCTTTCAAAAATCTTAATTGCATACCAGCGTTTTTGATTTTCAACAACTTCATTTAAAGCAGCCTCTTCAATATGTGCAATTGCATGCTCAACCGGACCAGAAAAAGTATGTTTAGGCGTTGTATCACCATTTTGTGCCGCATCAATGGCAGCCTCTGCAGCTGCAGTAATTCCTATACCCTTAAGAGCTGAAATTTCAACAACCTTTACTCCAAGTTCTCTTGAAAGCTCCTCAACATTAATTTTATCGCCATTCTTACGAACAACATCAATCATATTAAGTGCAATAACAACAGGAATTCCAAGTTCTACAAGCTGAGTTGTCAAATAAAGATTTCTTTCCAAATTTGTACCGTCAACAATATTTAAAATTGCATCGGGTCTTTCTTCAATAAGATAATTTCTTGCTACAACCTCCTCCAAGGTATATGGAGAAAGCGAGTAAATACCGGGAAGATCGGTAATTACAACATCACTATGCTTTTTAAGCTTTCCTTCTTTTTTCTCAACGGTAACACCCGGCCAGTTTCCCACAAACTGATTAGAACCTGTAAGTGCATTAAAAAGAGTTGTTTTACCGCTATTCGGGTTACCGGCAAGTGCAATTCTTATTTTCATTAATTACCCCTCCTTACTCCGTTTCAATCATTTCAGCATCATGCTTTCTTATGGACAGCTCATAACCTCTGATTGTAACTTCAATCGGATCTCCCAACGGAGCTACCTTACGCACATAAATCTCTATGCCTTTTGTAACACCCATATCCATAATGCGACGCTTTACTGCGCCTTCACCATGAAGCTTTACAACCTTAACAGTGGAACCTACTCCGGCTTCTCTTAATGTTTTCATATCATCCTCCGTTTAATCAAACAAATATCTTTTGTGCCATTGACTTATCAAGTGCTATACGTGATTCTTTTACCTTAACAATAATATTTCCCGATATTTCAGAAATAACGGTAATTACACCGCCTACATTAAATCCAAGATTTTCAAGATGCTGTTTTACATCTTGCGAACCGCCTATTTTTAAAATTATGCTTTCTTCGCCTGTCGGGGCTAAAGTCAAGGGCATCAAAATTATCACTCCAACTCAAATTTAGTTATATGTTATAAATATATGATAAAACTCAATGCTATTAGCTGTATCTAACATTTTATATTATATGCTTAAATGATAGATTGTCAATGCTTTTCTTTTAAAAAAACAAAAAAACGGCAACTTTTTAAGCGCCGTTTTTTTGTTAGAATAATGACATTTGATTTGAATCGGGAAGAGAGCCGAATGTCCCTATTTGCTTAAGACTTTCAATAATGCTATCTCCTGCTCCAGAACGAATTTTAAAATCTTCAATAGAATAAAATTCTCCATTTCCATCATCTCTAGCTCTTGCAAGAGGTTCTGCCGCAGTTGCACCTATACCGTTAACAGATGAAAAAGGAAGCCGTATTTTTCCATCCTCAACTATATAATCAAACGCAGCAGATTTATAAAGGTCTACCGGTAAAAGCTCTATACCTCTTGCCATCATTTCATTTACTATTTGAAGTATGACAAGTTTATCTTCATCTTTTTTTGTAGACTGCTTTGCATTAATTTTTGATGTCAACTCCTGCATTCTAATCTTAACTTTTTCTCTTCCCTTTACAGCTGTTTCAGCCTCAAAATCTTCACCCTTAACCGTATAATAAGCGGCATAAAATTCAACAGGATAATAGATTTTATACCATGCAAGCCTTAGTGCAGCTATAACATATGCCGCAGCATGTGCCTTAGGAAACATATACTGAATTTTTTCACAAGAGCTAATGTACCAATCCGGCACATTATTCTTTCTCATAACTTCTTTATATTCGTCCCAAGCCTTACATTTACCTTTTGCAACAAGACCTTTTCGTACCTGTTCCATAATTTTAAATGCCATGCCAGGCTCAAGTCCTGCATGCATAAGATATACCATTATCGAATCTCTTGTACCAATAACCGAACTTATATCACAGGTACCTGCTTTTATTAAATCCTGTGCATTTCCGTTCCATACATCAGTTCCATGAGAAAGACCTGAAATCTGAAGAAGATCAGCAAATGTTTTGGGTTTTGATTCAAGCAACATATTAGTCACAAATGGCGTTCCCATTTCAGGCAATCCCAAGGTGCCTATCGGCCATGAAATATCCTCTGCACTTACGCCAAGCGGAGCAGGACTTTCAAAAAGCTCATATAATTTTTTATCACAAACATCCGCATCAAGTGCATCAATACCTGTTAAATCCTTTAAATGCTTATAAAAAGTAGGATTATCATGCCCCAATTCATCAAGCTTTAAAAGAGTATCGTGCATTGAACGGAAGTCAAAATGAGTTGTTTCCATATTTGAATTAACATCATCAGCCGGTCTTTGCACTGCGGTAAAATCATAAACATCATATTCTTCAGGTACTACTACCATTCCGCCCGGATGCTGAGATGTTGTTTTTTTTACACCTGAGCAGCCTCTTATAAGCCTTTCAGTTTCAGCCTTTGAAAGCTCTTTCCCCCATTTTTCAGCAGCCTTTTTTACAAAGCCAAAAGCATTTTTTTCCTTAATAGCCGATACCGTACCCGCCTTAAATACATGCGATGCACCAAACATTTCTTCTGTATAAGCATGTGCCTGAGATTGAAATTCTCCTGCAAAGTTAAGGTCGATATCGGGCTCTTTATCACCATAAAAACCTAAAAAGGTCTCAAAAGGTATTTCATGCCCGTCTCTTACAAGCGGAGTCCCACAATCAGGACATAATTTTTCAGGCATATCAAAACCTGAACCGTATTCAGCATTTTCAAAAAATTCGGTATATTTGCATTTAGGACATCTATAGTGTGGGCAGAGCGGATTAACCTCTGAAATACCTGACAAAGAAGCAACAAAGGATGAACCAACTGAACCTCTTGAGCCAACATAATATCCGTGTTTTTCACTATACTCCACAAGTCTTTTTGCAATAACATACATAACCGCAAAACCATGTTTTATTATGGAATCAAGTTCTTTTTCCATTCTTTCCGAAACAAGTTCGGGCAAAACATTGTCTTTTGCATAAAGCTCATATGCTTTTTTAGTACATATATTTCTAAGTTCTTGTTCTGCACCGCTTATTGACGGAGGAAATGTTCCCTTTGGAAAAGGTTTTATAACATCTATCATATCCGCAATACGATTTGTATTGTCAATAACAATCTCTTTTGCGGTATCTTCTCCAAGATAATCAAATTCCTTAAGCATTTCATCAGTCGTTCTGAAGTAGATTGGAGCCTGATCCAGAGCATTCTGAAATCCCATACTGTCCTGAATTATAGCACGATATATATAATCTGACGGATCCATATAATGAACATCACAAGTTGCAACAACAGGTTTTCCTACGGCATCACCTATATGCACAATTCTCCTATTCATTTCCTTTATATCATCAAAAGACTTTATCCTGTCAAACAGTCTGTTTCTTTCAGAGTGTTTACCATAAGGATCTGAATGAGCCTCAATCATAAACTTATTGTTTTCGAGCGGTTGAATTTCAAGATAATCGTAAAAATCTGCTATCTTTATAATCTCCTCATCACTTTTTTGTGCCAAAACAGCTCTATAAAGCTCACCCGCTTCACAGGCGGAACCTATAATAAGTCCCTCTCTGTATCTCTTTAAAAATGCTTTGGGTATGCGCGGTTTTTTCTTAAAAAATTTTAAGTTTGAAAGTGTTATGAGTCTGTAAAGATTTTTTAAACCCGTATTATTTTTCACAAGAATTATCTGATGATATGTTCTTTGTTTCTTTACAAATTCCTCATATTTTTTCTGCTTTTCCGTAGATGGCTCATTATTTTCAGGAACATAGTCAAACGGTATTTCATCATCATATTCATCATCATTTACAAAATATGCCTCAACACCGTAAAGAATTTTTATTTTGTCACCTGCCGCCTCCGCCGCCTGTGGATATGCCTGACAAGTGCCGTGATCGGTTATTGCAACCGCTTTATGTCCCCATTTAATTGCACGCTTAACCAAATCCGCAGCTTCCGAAACAGCATCCATAGCACTCATTTTTGTATGAAGATGCAGCTCAACACGTTTGTTTACAGCATTATCCTCTTTTTCAATAAATTTTATTGATGATATTTTTTTAACCATCAAAATATGAGCTTTATCAAAATTATTAAATTCAACTGTACCTGTAAGCAATATCTCCGATCCATTTTTCAAGATACCGCATACAGATTCATATTCTTCCGTTTTAGGAAAAAGCTTACAAGAGATTGCAGATGTATCATCAGTAAGATAAAATCCAATTATATAACACTTACCGCTTTTAGCTTTTTTCTCTTCAAATCCGAACACCTTACCGCAAACGGTATTTACCGTTTTATCATAATCATTTTCAGGATATTTAACATCTTTAATTGCAACAGGTATTTCATTTATCTTATTTCCATAAAAAGGCTTAACGCTTTCAAGATAATATGGTATTCCCTCTTTAATTATATGTTCTTTAGATCTTTCCGAAATCGGATCAAAATCTCTTGAAGAACCTGAAGCAATGCTTTTTATTACAGGTGCCTTTACAGATTTTTTATCTTCATCTTTTTTTATCTCGGTAAGCTCTTTCTCAACATCAAAATCAAGCTCTGAAAATTCTACTGAAATTCTTGTTCCAAAACGTTCATACAGCATATCTGAAATAAGCTTATCCGCACCTACTGAAAGAAGAGTGCTTTTTCCACCTTTTTTAAGCACTATCTGAAGTCTGTCATCAATAAAATTATAATCTGCATCATTAAAAAATCCGTTTGCAGAAATTTGATTCATTCTTACATAAGCAGCTATTTCATTGCCATAATCCGCAGTCAAAAGCTTTTTTGGAAATACAGGTATAATATTAAAAATTGCTGAATATATTTCATTTAATGCATCCTCAGCATAAGCAAGTTCTTTTATAGAAAGCAGCGACTCAAAAAACACTTTAAGCTCTGCTCTTTTATCAACTCCGTTTCCTCTAAAAGTAAGTATTTCCGCATTTTCAAAAACATAAGAATATCCGGAGAGCGCCTGACGCGTCTCCGGGAACAATTCAAAAAAACCTTTCATCTTATATATTCTCCGTTAAAGTGTTTCAATCTCTTTAAGCAGTTCCTCAATTATTTTTTCTTCAGGAATGTTCCTTATAATCTTGCCGTGCTTTATAAGAACAGCCACACCGTCGCCACCGGCAATACCTATATCCGCCTCTTTAGCTTCTCCAGGACCGTTTACAACACAACCCATAACAGCAACCTTTATAGGCTTTTTTACATTTTGAAGACCTTCTTCAACCCTGTTTACAAGCTCAATCAAATTTATTTTTGTTCTTCCGCATGTCGGACATGAAATAATTTCAGGTGTGTCATTTTTTATTCCACAAGCTTTAAGTATATCAAATCCTGCACGAATTTCTGCAACAGGGTCGGCAGTAAGTGAAACTCTTATCGTATCACCTATTCCGTCCATTAGAAGCGAACCTATACCAACAGCTGATTTTATAAGTCCCATTCTTTCTGTGCCTGCCTCTGTAACCCCAAGATGCAAAGGATAATCACACATTTCAGCAAGTTTTCTGTATGCCTTTGTCATTACATCCACATTAGAAGATTTTATTGAAATAACAATATCTTGAAAATTATTTTTTTCCAAAAGAGCAACATGCCGCAATGCACTTTCACAAAGTCCTTCCGGACTTACGCCGTTATATTTTTGAAAAATATCCTTTTCTAAAGAGCCTGAATTAACACCAATTCTTATAGCAACATTATTCGTTTTACATTTATCGGCAACTATCTTAATTTTTTCATCAGAACCTATATTTCCAGGATTTATCCTTATTACATCTGCACCTGCATCAACAGCTGCAACAGCACAACGAAAATCAAAGTGAATATCGGCGACAACGGGAATATTCACCGCTTTTTTTACCGCTTCAAAGGTTTTTACGGTTTGAAGCGTAGGTACTGTAAGACGAATAATTTCACATCCAGCCGACTCCAAGATCTTTGCCTGTTCGACATTTCCGTTTACATCATCCGCAGAAATATTCAACATAGATTGAACGGTAATTTTTTCACCGCCGCCAACAAAAATATTTCCTACTCTTACCTTTCTTGAAATTCGTCTTTCAATCATTTTATCCCTTAATTATCCTTAAAATATCATTAAAAGTTACCACTAACATAAGTAACATTAAAATTCCAAAACCTATAGCATGAACAATGCCCTCTTTTTTTCTACTCACCGGTTTTTTTCGTATCGCCTCAATAAGTAAAAATAATAAATGTCCTCCATCAAGTGCCGGAAGAGGTAACAAGTTCGCAACACCTATATTTATAGTAATAAAAGCCATAATCAAAAGTAAATCATACATATTCCCAGTTTTGGCGGCATTTTGCGCAACATTTGATATTACCTGAACCGTTCCGACAGGTCCCGCAAGTTCTGAAAGTCCGTACCTTCCGGTTATCATATCAAAAAGAGAAAGCCATACCATACGTACAATTGAAGCTGTTTGAGTAAAGCTGTTTTTTAAAACATTTAGAAATCCTGGTGCTTCTCCCACAATTATAAAATCATAATGAATGACAGTAATTTTTCCTTGTTTTTCGCTTTCGAATTTAACATTAGGAAGCACTATTTTTTTTCCATTTCTCTTTACTGTGATTTCAAATACGCCGTCCTTTGAACGACCCATTAAAAAACTTAAATCTCTCTCGGAAAAAATCCGTCTGCCGTTAACTTTTAATATTTTATCTCCTTTTTCAAGTCCTGTAATATGAGACGATGCATTACCTTGGAATTCCTTTATTGTATTTGTACCTATAAGTTCCTTAGATGTGCCTAAAAGAAGTGCCAAAATCAAAATTCCAAGAATTATATTATGGAAAGCTCCTGCAATAATAATTATTATTCTCTTCCACACATTTGTATTATTAAAAGCTCTCGGATCCTCGCTTTCTTCATTTTCTCCCTCCATCGACACATAACCGCCAATAGGAAGAAGCCTTAATGAATACTGTGTTTCTCCTCTTTTTTTCTTTAAAATTGCGGGACCCATGCCAATAGCAAACTCATTTACCTTTACACCACATTTTTTTGCCCAAAGGAAATGACCAAGCTCATGTATTAAAATAATAAAACCAAAAAAAATTATGGCAAGTAAAATAGTCCAAATCTTTCCCCATACAATTTGTGCCGATACTGCAAGATTCATTTTTCACCTTTACCTATTGCTTTACAAGCGCTCTTGCAAAAGAATCCGCTTCTAAAACATCCTTTAATTCATATTCTTTTATATTTTTGATTTCAGAAAAAACTCTTTCTACTCTTTCTGCAATCTCCAAAAATTCTATTTTTCCCGTTCTAAACATAAAATTTGCCTGTTCATTTGCACCATTTACTGCAGCAGGTATAATTCCACCCTCATTTATTGCACGCCTACAAAGCTCGATACACCTAAACTTTTTAAAATCAGGTTCATAAAATGTAATCTTACCTATTTTTGCAAAATCAAGTTCTTCTGCAGGTGACTCATAACGTTCAGGATAAGTTAATGCATACTGTATAGGAATTGCCATATCCGGCATTCCAAACTGCCCTATTACCGAATTATCCTCAAACATAACTGCGGAATGAAGTATACTTTCACGCTGAATTACAATCTGTATATCATCCGGATTTACATCAAAAAGCCATACAGCCTCAATAAGTTCGAGTCCCTTATTCATCATTGTAGCACTATCAACAGTTATTTTTTGTCCCATAGACCAGTTTGGATGCTTTAAAGCATCTTTAAGTTTTACCCTTTTCAGTTCTTCATCCGTCTTTTCAAAAAACGGACCTCCAGATGCTGTAAGGATAAGTTTTTTTATTTTTGTTTTTTTTGTTTTACCTTGCAATGACTGAAAAATTGCAGAATGCTCGGAATCTACGGGCAAAAGTTTTACACCATTTTTCAAAACACTGTTCAAAACAAGTCTTCCACCTGCAACAAGAGTTTCTTTATTAGCAAGTGCTATATTCTTTTTGCATTCTGCAGCTCTTAATGTAGGCTTAAGTCCTGCCATTCCCACCACAGAATTTAAAACTGTATCCGCTGCCGTTTCACCTGCACAAAAAAGTACACCCTCTTCACCTGAAAGAACCTTTGTAGAAGTGTCACTTACACGCTGTTTCAAATCCTTAGCGGCATTTTCATCAAAAAGCGCCGCAAAATCAGGCTTAAACTCTCTTATCTGTTCTTCAAGTGTTTTGACATTTGAAAATGCCGTAAGAGCCGTTATTTTAATCTCTCTTTTTTTTGAAACCTTAAGTGCCTGCGTTCCTATTGACCCTGTCGAACCTAAAATCGATATTTTTTCAGTCATTTTTTATATAAATAAAATCATAATCGCCCACAGTGTTGAAAGTGTGAAACTTGCACTGTCAAACCTATCCATTATACCACCATGTCCCGGCATAAGCTTTCCAAAATCTTTAATTTTACAATTTCTTTTTATAATTGAAGCGGTGAGGTCTCCACAAATTGAAAGCACGGATAAAACAAGTGAAATAATTATAACTTGCCAAAGTTTTATAAATTTGTGCTGAAGCGAGTACTTATTCATTAATAAAAACAAAACAATATTTGCTATAAGAGAACCTACAACACCTCCTATTGCACCCTCAACAGTTTTTTTGGGAGAAATATTAGGACAAAGCTTTGTCTTTCCAAATTTTGCTCCCGTAAGCTGTGCAAAAGTATCTGAAAACCATGCTGAAAAAAGTGCGAATAAAATTAAGAACAACCCTGTAGATTTATCATATCTTCCTTTAAATTTAAAATGAATATCTCTAAACTGAATAATTATTGATATTACCCAAGGGATAAAAATTGTGCCATACATAATCGTAGATATTTTTCCAAAATTTATATCCTTATAATTTATAATAAGGAGTATGCAAAGCAAAATAACATAAAGTACAATTACAGGCAAAATTTTTATATTTTTAATAAAACGCAATTTATAATAAAGACCATAATAAAGCGGAATAAGGAAGGCCATTGTAATTCCCACTCCCAAAACAGCATTGCTTTTTACGCCTGTCGCCTTTATTATCTCAAAGGCGGCAAGTGAGGCTATAGCCGATATAACAATATCAAAAACAACTGTCGGTCTTACTAAATTACTTAACATAAAAACAGCAAATGCCGCTGCAATAACACCTACAACAATTCTTTTTTTCAAGATTACACTCCTCCGAATCTTCTATGGCGACTCTCATAATCTCTAAGTGCCTTATTAAAATCCTCTTTTGTAAAATCAGGCCAAAGAACATCAGAATACCAAAATTCAGAATACGCCGCCTGCCACATCAGAAAATTTGAAAGTCTTTGTTCTCCAGAAGGTCTTATAATGAGATCCGGATCTGGCATTCCGGCTGTATAAAGGCCTTCAGAGATAAGTTCTTCATTTATATCCTCAGGCTTAATCAATCCTCGCTGAACCTCTTTTGCAATATTCTGTACGGAATTTACAATTTCCTGTCTTGAACCATAGTTTATTGCAAGATTAAGCATAACTTTATTATGTCCTTCAGATATTTTATCAATTTTCTTCATAAGCATTCTCATCTGTGGAGAAAGCCTGGATCTGTCACCGAAAAAATTTATTTTAATACCCCGTTCATCCATTTCGGAACGCCTTGAAATAGCCTCCTCAAGATATTCATCAAGCAGTTCCATTATAGCACGAACCTCATCAAACGGTCTTTTCCAATTTTCAGTAGAAAAAGCATAGAAAGTCACACAGTTAATTCCTAAATCAACCGCATATTCTCCTATTGTTCTGAAAACTTTTGCACCTTGAACATGTCCTTTATAACGAGGAAGGCCTCTTTTTTCAGCCCATCTTCCGTTTCCATCCATAATAACGGCAACATGTTTAGGCAAAGTCTCAAAATGGGGTAAATCTAAAGTCATCAATATTTATATCTCCATAATATCTGAAATCTTTGACTTCTCCATTTCTTCTATTTTTTTTATAAATTTATCTGTAACTTTCTGAACTTTATCCTCTGCATCATGACGATCATCTTCAGTTATCAACTTATCCTTTTCAGCTTTTTTAACCTTATCCATTGCATCACGTCTAACATTTCTTACAGCAATTTTTTGTTCTTCGGCATATTTTGAAACCTCTTTTGAAAGCTTTTTACGTTCCTCTTCATTAAGCTGAGGAAAACAAAGTCTTATCACATTACCATCATTCTGAGGATTTACACCAAGTTCTGCAATCTGTATAGCTTTTTCAATTACCTTAAGTTGAGATTTATCCCATGGAGCAATTATAATATTTCTACCCTCCTGCACCGAAACAGCCGCTATCTGCTCAATCGGAGTAGGTGTGTTATAATAATCAACCCTTACCTTATCAAGAACAGACGGTGTAATTTTACCTGCACGCATTGTAACAAATTCATTATGAAGTGAAGTTATGCACTTTTCCATTTTCACTTCGGTTGTTTTTAAAATTTCATCTATCATTTTATTCCTCCAAAATTCTTTAATTATTTGTAACAACAGTTCCAATAGACTCGCCGTTTAATGCTTTAATAACATTCTCAGGTTCAGTCAAATCAAATACCAAAATAGGAACTCCCGCATCCTTACATATTGCAGCAGCAGAAGCATCCATAACCTTGAGTCCCAACTTTAAAATATCTCCTGCTGAAATTTCATCAAAACGCTTTGCATCAGGAAATTTATTCGGATCTTTATCATACACTCCATCAACATTCGTTGCTTTAAAAAGACAATCAGCTTCAATTTCAGCAGCTCTTAAAGCAGCACCTGAATCTGTACTGAAAAAAGGATTTCCCGTTCCGCCTCCGAAAATAACTGCATATCCTTCACTGAAATACTGTAAAGCTTTTTCCTTGTCAAATATTTCAGATATTCTCGGCATATCAACCGCACTCATAACTTTTGTTTTAAGACCCGCTCTGCAAAATGCATCGGAAAGCATAATAGAATTCATCATAGTTGCAAGCATACCTATTTTATCAGCCTTGGTCCTGTCCATTTCACCGGAGCTTCTACCACGCCAAAAATTTCCGCCACCAACAACAATGCCTATTTCCGTCCCTAAATCCGCAGACCTTTTAACAACCGATGCAATCTTTTCAATAACCTCAAAATCAAATCCGCTTTGCTTTTCTCCTCCAAGCACCTCACCTGAAAGTTTTAAAAGTATCCTATTATATTTTGCCATAATACGCTCCCTTAAAGCTTTGATTAAAAAGCATAAAACTTACTTTTTATATTTTACCATAAACGAAATATAAGTAAAGAAAATCACTTAAAAATATTACTAAATTTCGGTTTACTTTTATACTTTAATCTGCTAAACTAATAAAACAGGAGCTGATAAAATGCAAGATAAATTAAGAAATAAAGATACTGATTTTCTATTTGACTGTATTCTTCAATTAAAAGACCGTGAAGAATGCTATAACTTTTTCGAAGACCTTTGTACCGTAACGGAGCTGAAAGCTATAACTCAACGTATTACCGTAGCTAAAATGCTTTCTGAAAAAAGATTTTATTCCGATATAGTAAAAGAAACAGGTACCTCTACCGCAACTATTTCAAGAGTAAACCGTTCTCTAAGATATGGTCAAAATGGGTATGAAGAAATATTTAACCGTGTGGAAAACAGTAAGTTAAAGTAATGTACGAACTTATTTCAAAAGTCTACGACGAATTCACATCTGATGTTGACAGAGACTTAATGCTTGATTTTATAGTCGGTAATTTAAGAAAGAGGACATGCTCAAACAGCAGTGTCCTCGATTTATGTTGTGGAACCGGTGAACTCTCTCTTACGCTTTTGAGAAAAGGTTTTTCAATTATCGGAATTGACGGTTCCACCGATATGCTTGCAATCGCAAGTCAAAAACTTTATTCCAATGAAAATATTTTATTTATCAATCAAGATATAAGGAAGCTTCATCTTTTGGATACTGTAGGAAGCTGCATTTGTACGCTTGACAGCCTTAACCATCTTAACAATATTGAAGAATTAAATATCGTCATTAAAAAACTTTCATTATTCATTGAAAGCGGCGGCATATTTATTTTTGATTTGAATACTCTTTTTAAACATAAATATGTTTTGGGAAATAATTCATTTTGCAGAGAAAATGAAAACTCTTTTTTAATATGGCAAAGTGAATTTTCAGAAAATGGAAAAGTTGATTTATATTTTGATTTGTTTAAAAAAAACATAAACAACACATATAATAGATTTTCTGAAGATTTTTCCGAAATCGCTTTTAATTTAGATGATATAAAAGAAATTCTTAAAGAAAATAAATTTTCAAAGATTAAAATTTACGGCGGATATGACTCTTCAAAATTATGTTCAAATTCAGAAAGAGCCGTATTTGTAGCAAAAAAGGATTAATAAAATGTCTAAAACAGTAAGATACATTGAAAAAAGCGGCGCATTTTATATTTTTGCCGCAGATACAACCGAAGTCGTGAAAGAAGCAAAAAAACTACACAATCTTTCAAAAACGGCAACTGCAGCATTAGGCAGACTTTCAACCGCAGCACTTTTAGGTGCGGAACTTTTAAAAAATGAAAAGGATACACTATCATTCAGAATAAACGGAAAAGGACCTTTAGGCACGATATTTGCAACAGCAAATACAAACGGCGAAACAAAAGGCTATGTAGCTCATCCAACGGCAGAACTTCCGCTTAAATCAAACGGAAAACTTGATGTAAGCGGCGGAATTGGCAAAGACGGTTTTTTAACAGTAATAAAGGATATGGGACTGAAAAAGCCGTACATAGGCTCTATTCCTATTATTTCAGGAGAAATCGCAGAAGATATAACAGCATATTATGCTGTTAGCGAACAAATACCGACAGTTTGCTCATTAGGAGTGCTTGTAGACAAAGAGAATGGTGATGTACTTCACGCAGGTGGATTTTTAATTCAGCTTTTACCCGGTGTTGATAATGAAATTATTGATAAAATAGAAAGTAATTTAAAATCAACAGAACCTATAACTACAATGTTGTTCAATGGACTTTCGCCAGATAAAATTTGTGAAAAAGTACTTTTAGGATTTAAACTTGATAAGCTCGGAGAAAAAAATATTAAATATTTTTGCAGTTGTAGTAGAGAGCGCACATATGAAATGCTAAAATCAACCGGAGAAAAAGCTCTTAATGAATTCTTGGAAGATGATGAAACAAAAGTTCTTTGCAATTTCTGTGATAAAAAATATATTTTTTCAAAGGCTGAAATTCAAAAAATGCTTAACAATATAAAAAATGATAAAAGTCGGTAATTACCGACTTTTAATTTTATTTTCACTTACCATTATGATATACTATTTACTATATAAATATATTTAACTGGAGGCGTATATGCTGAACGACATAATTAAAACCTATACCGAAATTTGCACAAATGATAACATAATAAACAAGAATTTATATGATAATTATAAAGTTAACAGAGGTCTTAGAGATTTAAACGGAAAGGGAATTCTAACAGGACTTACTGAAATTTCTGAAGTTGTCGGTAAAAAAACAAAAAACGGTATTGATTGTCCATGCGAAGGACAATTATTTTACCGTGGCTACAATATCTTTGAACTTGTAGAAGATTTTATAAACAATAATAGAATGGGCTTTGAAGAAACTATATTTCTTTTACTTTTTGGAAAGTTGCCAAATGAAAACGATATGAAAACTTTTAAAGAAATTATTTCAGAACTTAGAGTCCTACCAAACTCTTTTGTTCGTGATATAATAATGAAAGCTCCTTCATCAGATATGATGAATTCTCTTGCAAGATCCGTATTAACTTTATACAGCTATGATGAAAAGCCTGATGATACCTCTATTCAAAATGTTTTAAAACAATGTCTAAGTCTTATTGCCATTTTTCCAATGCTTGCAGTTTATGGATATCACTCTTACAACTACTATCTAAACAATGCTTCAAGTTTCTTTTTACACGATCCTAAACCTGAACTTTCACAAAGCGAAAATCTTTTATATATGCTTCGTCCTGATGGAAAATATACCAAACTTGAAGCCACAATACTGGATCTTGCATTGGTTCTTCATGCTGAACACGGCGGAGGAAATAATTCCACATTCACAACTCATGTAGTAACTTCATCAGGAACCGACACCTATTCTTCAGTTGCAGCATCTCTTTCATCTTTAAAAGGTCCTAAACACGGAGGTGCAAACAAAAAGGTTATGTCGATGATGAAAAATATCAAAGAAAACATTTTAGATTTTAACGATGATGAAGAAATTTCAAATTATCTTTTAAAGCTTATAAACAGAGAAGTTTTTGATAAAACAGGTCTTATCTATGGAATAGGACATGCAGTATATTCCCTTTCTGATCCAAGAGCGGTAATTTTTAAGTCATTTGTGGGTAAACTTGCAAAAGAAAAAGGTAAAGAAAACGAGTTTAAGCTTTATTCAAATATAGAACGTCTTGCACCTGAACTCATTTCTTCAAAAAGAAAAATGTATAAGGGCGTTTCAGCAAATATAGACTTTTATTCAGGCTTTGTTTACTCTATGTTGAATCTTCCAGAAGAACTTTATACTCCTCTCTTTGCATGCTCAAGAATTGCTGGTTGGTCAGCTCACCGAATTGAAGAAATTGTAAATGCAAGCAAAATAATTCGTCCTGCATATATGAATGTTAAAGAAAGAGAAATTTATATTCCAATGAGTAAAAGAATCTAAATTTATATGACAGCTAAAAATCCCCACATTAATGTGGGGATTTTTATTTTCTATTTATATATAACTTTATAAATTGAATATCCGTTTGCTGTACTCAATTTTTCTATTTTTACAGTATCATCAGACATATCACCAAGATTGTGGTTGCCGCTCAATATATACTTAACATCTATTTTTTTGAAATCATGTGGATTAAAATATAGAGTAACATCATCTAAAAAATTAAGAGAAAAACTCGTTTCTTCTTTAGTGCATATTATTTTTAAAGCACAATATCTGTTATAAACATCCTTATACTTTCCTGTTTCATCTATTTTATTCATCAAGTCCATATTAGGATAAAGCTGTGTTGTATTTATTGTTGTCGCTCCACAGGTTATCGGAAGATTTTCAACAGTTTTCAAGGTATCTGCAACAATCCAATTTCCTGAATCATCATTATTTATTCGTTTGATTTCCTTACTTATCTGTTGATTTCCAATTGCACCTATACCCCTATTGACAGGATTTACAGGTCCGCCCGCTATAACCATCACAACACACATAATCACTGCAAAAACAGCACCATTTTTCCATTTATCAAAAACACCCAATGCAAATAAAATTACAAAAAACAAACCGATTACCGTTGGTAAAAGAAGAATTTTACCGATATAATAATCAAAATACTTAAGTGAAAATATAAATGCTGATGAAGCGACCGCTCCTGCAATAACAAATTTCACCCAAATATTTATTTTATATTTATTCCTGTTGAGCTCCGCCAAACCGTAAATAAGCATATATACATTAAGAAGTCCTGCCACCATATATGTTCTTGGACCGGTGCTCATACTTAAAAGTGTTATTTTTGCTAAAATTGACGGAAATCCGATAAAGGTATATATATTAAAAAAAACAGATAAGACAAGCATTATAATTGATAGCAGATTTACCTTTTTCTTTTTTAAAGAATTAAATAAAATAATAATATTTAGTATAATACCAACCGGAAATAAATCATAAAACAAAGCATTTTCACATACATTAGGCTTTAAAAATCCCTCACCCTTATATGGAAATAATATATTTAAAGCATATGCAAACATCATTGGAAGCTGACCTCCGCCAACCTCCGATCTTTTACCCGGATATACGGAAGATGTCATGGCCTTTATTGTATCTAACGAACGATAAAATATAAATACAAGCATTACACCAAGAACAAAAACACCTGAAACTAAAAGTACATAGTCTTTAAGCTTTAAATTTGCCTGTTTAAAATTTTTGATTATAATCCAAAGTATAATTCCACCAAAAATATATGCCAAAGGTATCTGCCATGCAGGATATAGTGTCAATGCATAGCCTCCGGAACATATTATCATAAGTGCAGTTATTAAAATTTTTTTAGGCATTGTTTTGGCATGCATAAATTTATCAAAACAAAAGACAAGACCCTGTCCGAAAATCATCATTTCAACAAGAGCATTTATGGAAAACCACCACTGTATCAAGGGTGAAAAACCGACCATAAAAGCACCTGCTATACTGAAAGCTTTATTTTTATTTGTCAAAAGCCAGAAAAAGTCAAAAGATACAATAAATAAGAATACAAGTCGTGCAGCCCAAAAAAATGAAAGACCGCGAGAATTTCCAAAAAGTAAAAAACCGGATAAAAACGGTCTGAATAAAAGAGTAATATCCAAAGATGGCAAAGCATACACCATTGTAGTGTCTTTTTCGCCACCCATAATCATAGAACTTAAGATCTTAAATCCGGAATATTTTTGAGATAAAAACATAGGTGTTAAAACTCTATATTCATCAGTTCTTATTTTTCGGTTAATACCTAACAACGGAACCTGTTTATATGCATCTTTAAAATAGTCCGACCAAATACCTATGGAGGAACCGTTTAAATCCGCTGAAACAATCAGCAGCACCACACAAAGTCCCAATAAATATCTGTACTTATAAAACAATGCTCCCACTTTGGGAGTTTTTTTACTTATTAAAAAGTATAAAAATATTAAGCCTGCCAATATAATAAGACAAACCTGCAAATACATAAGTGTTGATTTTACTTCATTTATATGATTCAGTATAGTATACATTTAAAATACACCTGTTATTTATATATTTTTTCTTGCTTTTCTCTGGTTTCTTCTTCTACATTTTTAATTGAAAAATCAGATTTTACAAGCGTTAAATTCAAATTATAAAAAGGATCGGTTCTTTGAAAAATCTTTGACCACTTTGATTTGAAATAATCAATATCATTATAGAATCTGTCAGCCTTGTCAATATCCGTATCAATTCCCCTTGATTTACTTTCATAATGATACCACTCTGAATATGGTGTATACACAACCTGATAATTCTTCTCAATTACTTTTAAACAAAAATCAATATCATTGAATGCAACGGGAAAATCCTCTGAAAAACCATGTACCAACTCAAAAACCGATTTTTTTACAAGCATACAGGCACCCGTAACAGCCGAATAATTCTGTGTTAATCCCAATCTGTACATATATCCGTCTTCATTGGAATTAAATCCTTTAAATACATGTTCTGCAACACCCATAAGACCGATTATCACACCTGCATGCTGAACGGTATTGTCAAAATAATTAAGCTTGGCGCCTACAACTCCCACTTTTTCTCTTCTGCATATTGAGACCATCTCAAAAATACCGTTTTCATTTATCAGTTCGGTATCATTATTAAGTAACAGATAATATTCACCGGAGGCATTTTCAACACCTTTATTTATCAATTTTGAAAAATTGAATTCGCCGTCATTTTTTATAATTTTTATATTATCATATGTTTTTTCAAGCTCTTTATAATATGAAAATATTTCTTCACTTTTTGAATTGTTTTCAACTATTATGATTTCAACATTCTTATAGGAAGACTTATCTAATATTGAAGTTATACACTTTTTTAAATCATCGCAGTGCTCATAATTTGGAATTATTATAGACACCCGCGGCTCATCAAAGCTGCTGTATTCCGTTTTATAAAAGCCAGGATTTGCTGCCGACACCGCTCTCGCCTTCACGCCTATTCTATCAAAGTGTGCATTAAGAGCTTTTATTCCTGCATCAACCGCATATGCTTTTCCGCTCATATTTTCAGCTGTAGAACCTTTTATAGCTCTCCAATGATAAAGAACTTTCGGTATATGAGTTATTTTATCCGTCTGTTCGGAACACTTTAAATACAAATCATAATCTTGCGCACCATCAAAGACTTTATCAAGTCCACCCACTTTTTCAATCAATTTTTTGCTTAAAACTGTAAAATGACAAATATAATTGCAACTTTCCAGATAAAATTGACTGAAATCAGGCTTAAATGCAGGGTCATACAACTTATTTCCACACTCGTCAATTTTATCCTCATCGGAATATATAAACTCACTTCCGTCATTATTTATAGCTTTTACAACTTCATATAAAGCATCTTCGGTAATAACATCATCCTGATCCATAAATGCAATATATTCTCCACGGCTCATTTGAATTGCACGATTTGTATTTTCAGAAATCCCATAATTTTTTGAAAAATTATATTTGAGTTTACCCGAATCTATTATACTGCTATCAATCTTATCCAAGAAAAGTTGCTCATCCGTTTTTCCATAAAGACAAATTTCAAAATTATCATATAAATTTTCAAAAATGGAACCAAGACATTTATTTAATAAATTTATATTCGGATTATATATGGGTATTACTATACTTATTAAAGGTCTTTTAAATTCGATTTTTTCATGCAGTTCTTTCCGCAATTCCTCTTTATTTGCCTTGTGTCTCAAATAATAATAATAATAATAATCACTTTGTATATTCTCAGATGAAAATCTATCTTCTAAAATTTGTTTATATGTTTTTATTCCTTTCTTAAATATGATATAAATATTATCCTTAATAACCGAACAATCTATATTTTTTAAATATTCCTCTTTTGTATTATATTTTCTCTTTTGCTCTCTTTTTTCAAAACTCAATTCATTTGCAGTCTTAAGATAAATTATTTTTTCCATATCAAAAGCGGATAATTTAATGTTATACTTTTTATTTTTTTTTCCAAAAAAACTTATCTTGTATCCACATTTCGGTATTTTGCTGTCCTCAACCCAATAAAGCTTTGTAATATCTGGACGCTTAACAGATATCGCCTCAAATGGAATTTCTTTATTTTTATAATAAACTTTAATATTGGGAACTGTCACATTAGGCTTTCTATTGGCGCCTATATCAATTGCCAAACCCCAACAATCAATATTATAACGACTATTAGAATAATCTTCAGAATATATACCGAAATTTATATTTGCAGTATTTTGAATTTCTGAAAATTTTATCGATAAAAGCACTTCTGAATTATTCTCCGCACCATCAGTTATTATTATTTTTGAATTTTCGTTAAAATTTTCAATATGTGTAAAAATTTTAAATTCCGGTTTTTCAGAATTCAAATAATCTCTATAAAGTTCTTTTATTTTATAATTATCCTCATATTTAACAGTATTATAAATTTCTATATCATCAATATATATTCTAATTTTGCTTCCTTTTCCATTTTTAGAAACATACCACCCGGAGCTTTCCAAAAACATCTTGCCATATCTATACACAACATTTATATAGTCTATTGCATAAAAGCTTTTATCTGTCTCCGTTAAAGGAATATACTGAACATTATTTTTATTTTCAACAGAAATAGTTTTTATTTTTTTACTTACACTTAAATCCTTACAACATATTTTGATTTTTTTATTTATTTCACTTTCTGAAATTTCACAATAAAATATAAAGCCCGATATCCCATCTGTTGTAATATCAGTTCTTTTAACATCATAATATTTTAATTCTTTTTTCTTTCTGCCGATATATACATATAGTTTTTCATCTGAAGATTTCCAACCTTTACAACATATAAAAAGCTTACCCATAATATAAACAACTTTTATATTATCGATATGCATAATTAAATCCGCAGATTTATATGTTCGTTCAAAAGACTTTCGTTGCATCATTTTAAAATATATGGCGCTTTATTTATATCAAAATTGTTGTTGTAATATGGATCTCCGTTTTCAAGAATCTCATTCCATTTTTCCCCAAATTTTGAAACCTCATTCAAAAATCTTTCTCGCTTTTCAGGTGTTGTATCATATCCTCTTGACTTGCTTTCATAATGATACCAAAGAGAAAAAGGTGTGTAAACAACAAGCTTATTTTCTTTTCTTAATTTAAGGCATAAGTCAACGTCATTGCAAGCAACCGTAAATTGCTCATCAAAACCGCCTACTGATATAAAATTCTCTTTTGAAACCATCATACAAGCTGCAGTTACAGCAGAATAATCTCTACAAATAACAGGAAACAATCTATATCCATAATCATCTGCACCTATACCGTTAAAAACATGTCCTGCATAATTTGAAAATCCTATAACTACACCTGCATGTTGCACTGTATTATCAGCATATAAAAGTTTAGCTCCCACCGCTCCAACTTCTTTCCTCTGACAAATACCAAGCATAACAGAAATTGAATCCTTTGCAATAAGTTCGGTATCATTATTTAAAAATAATATATATTCTCCGCTGCAATATTCAGCTCCAAAATTATTTATTTTAGAATAATTAAAATCTCCTTCATATTTAATTACTTTAACATTGGAATGTTCATTTTTAAGTTCTTCATAATAATTGAATATATCTTCTTCGGTAGAATTATTTTCAACTATAACAATTTCCAAATTACTATATGTATTTTTTTCAAATATAGAATTCAGACAATTTTCAAGAGTGTTTTTCTGATTCATATTCGGAATTAAAATAGAAACCTTTGGATTTCCAGAAATCTTATATGTTGTTTTATAAGTTCCATAAAACGGTTTCGGCAATTTTTCAACATCTGCATCTATACCGATTCTTTTATAATGATCTTCAAGTGCTTTTTTCCCTGCATCATACGCATAAAGTTTTGATTCCGGATTTCCCGCAGTTGAAGCTTCATAAACTCTCCAGTGGTATAGAATTTTATGAACATGTTTTATTTTATCGGTTTTTTCAAAAACTCTGAACATAAAGTCATAGTCCTGTGCACCGTCATATTCTTTTTTCATTCCGCCAATTTCTTTAACTATATCCATATTTACCATAAAGAAATGCGTAACAAAATTATGCGAACGGAAAAGATCTACATTAAAATCCGTTTTAAAGCATGGATCTATATACAACTTTGATTCATCATCATACCTATCTTCATCGGTATAAACAACGTCAGCTCTATCTTTTCCCTGAAGAACCTTTACACACTCAAAAAATGTATTCGGTTCAAGAAAATCATCGTGATCATAAAGTGCTAAAAAATCACCCGTTGCAAGTTCAAGTGCAGCATTCATATTGCCTGATATTCCATAATTATTATCAAGCCTTACATATTTTATTTTTTCATTATTGCTGTAATGTTCTTTTATATAATTCTGAACACTGTCATTATCACTTCCGTCTGAAATACAAAGTTCAAAATTCTGATAAGTCTGATTAAGCACACTTTCTATCATATCCTTAAGATATTTATCTCCCGTATTATAACAAGCGACAATTATGCTGATTTTAGGATTATATTCAAAAACATATGATTTTTGTTTTTCTATACCTATTGTTGAAATTCTGTTATATAAAAACCAATCGTTATATACCTGACCTAAAAAGCCTCCACGATATTTTATTTTTCTATAAAGCTCAACAGGTCCTTTATTTTTCAAAACAGAAAGTCCCTTTCGCAAATCAGTTTTAGAAATTTTAAATTTCTTAAAATTAAAAGCCTTATCCTTATTTTGCTTTACCTCAAGTCGTGCTTTCTTTTTGGTAAATCCGTCGTTTAAAATTATATAAAGTTTTTTTGTAAGAGTTTTTCCCGTTATAAAAAATCCTACTTTTTCAAATGCATCATCATTTATAAAAAAGGCAGCTTTAATATCAGTTCTATCTTTTCTGACTATATTGGCTTCTACCGCTTCACCTTGCTCATCAACGACGGATAATCTTACCTCTTTCCCTATATCTGAAACTGCCCAGCCTTCACACAAAAACTTATCTCCCGCATAGCTGCATGAATCTATACAATATTCAAGAGTGTTTTTATCCTGATTTTTATTAAGATATTTTGCATCTGCATCACCTAATAGAACAGTTCCTTTTTCCGTTTTTGCAACAATCGAAAACTGTTCGGGACGCTTATTTTCAGTAAGATAACATTTAGCATAAA
This sequence comes from Candidatus Fimenecus sp., assembly GCA_052169395.1. GTDB lineage: Bacteria > Bacillota > Clostridia > Oscillospirales > Acutalibacteraceae > Fimenecus. Next base: position 111,223 of record JBQNCN010000003.1, read on the forward strand.
AACCAAGAACATTATTAGGCATAACATTTGAAAATATAGGATAATATATTTGCCATACATCATCACGTTTAACCATCTGAAGCTTCATTGAAAGTTCTTTTCCATCAGCATATGCAAAAAGATTAACATCCGACAACGAATCACTGAATAAATATCCACGAACAGCGATATACGGCACTTCATTATTATTTTTATAGTATATTTCATCTATATTATATTCAAGACCATATCTGCTCTCATTATTACGAATATCTTTTTCAGAATAATCCACTAATAATTTGGTTTCTTTTTCCTTATGCAAAAAAAGCTTAAACGATAACGGCGTTTCATCAAGTTTTACCTTAATTAAAAATCCAAGATCTGAATCATTAATAAATTCATCTACACCGGTTCCTACAAACTTACGAAAAACATCGGGTCTAGAAACCTTCTTATATTCAAGTTCATAAACCTTGCCATTGACCATTGCTTCAAACTTAACTTCCTTCTTATCCTTTGAAAGTAGCCACCCTGAAACAAGAAAATACTTTTCATCTATATTATTTTTATACTTACAATAATCAACGAATGTCTTTATCTTTCTCATTAAAACTGCTCCGCAAATCCTTTCTCAAGCTTTTTAAATATAAAATAACCTATTATAACCAGTACCGTGCTTATTATAAATACATATAGAAGCCCTTTCCAATCAGGCCATATATGATACATAAAAGCATTTCTATATCCCGTTATCATAATAGTCATCGGATTCAATTTAATAAGTTTAAGAACGAAAGCCGCCTTACCACTTCCAATTGTCTGGAACTGTTCTAATTTATAAACAATTGGAGATGCATAAAACGCCATAGTCAAAATAAATCCCACAATATACTCGGTATCCTGTATATAAGCATTTATCGCACTTAAAATAAATGATAAGCCAAGGACAAAAATCATTTGTACAAATGCTATAACAGGTACCGCTAAAATATGATAGGATATACCTATTTTAAATCCTAAACAAAATAATATAATTATAAAACAGGATATGAAGAAATTTATAATACCTGAAAGTGCTTGTGAAATCGGAAGAATTTCCCTTGGAAAATACACTTTTTTTATAATTCCCGCATTTGCCTTAATTGAAGTTGTACCTGCACTGACAGTTGTAAGAAAAAAAGTCCAAGGAATAATCCCGACAACAAGATAAACGATATAATCGTTACCTGTAGAACCTAAAAGATATGGAAAAACAATCGCATAGACAAGCGATTGCAGCAACGGGTTTATAAACGACCATAATACGCCTAGAAAAGAACCTTTATATCTGCCACGAATATCTTTTTTTATATTTGTTTTTAGAAGCTCTCTATATTGATATATGTTTTTTAATATATTATTGCTCATTTCACTCTCGTTATTCTGTTATAAATATTTGAATTTCTTTTTCTGCTATACATTTGTTATTTTTCTCATATAATTTTGCAGAAATTTTATGAGAACCAACAGTTAAGCTTTTAATTTCCATATCAAATAAGAAACCGCATGTTTTCGGATCTACAAAAGCACCATAGTCCTCATAATAGGCATCATAAACATCTTGTCTTTCAGTCAAGATAATATCTTCACATTTTATTTTATCAATAGACAGCTCAAATATAGCATTTGAATTATCGCAAATTTGCCATCCACTGATTCTTAAATTATCAACACTCTGTTTTATTTTTGCAAAATCCTTTGGAGTATCAATATGCACAGCACCCTTTGAAATATGCTTACCGGATTCAATAGACTTTTCCACTTCTTTCTTGTGATCAAGCGCAACTTGCTCCAAATATTTACTTACAACATAAGTGGGATCTCCATCGGAACGAATTTTCCCGTTATAAAGCCAAATTGCTCTATGACAAAGACTTTTTACGACATCAAGAGAATGTGTTACAATGACAATTGTTTTTCCTGAATCACGAAGCTCAGTCAACTTTGCAAAACATTTTTCTTGGAAGTGCTGATCTCCAACAGCTAAAATTTCATCTATAAGAAGTATTTCAGCATCAACATTTATTGCAACGGAAAAAGCAAGACGCATATACATACCACTTGAATATGTTCTTATCGGATCATCTATAAATCTGCCAAGCTCTGAAAACTCAACAATTTCTTCAATCCTGTTTTCAATCTCTTTTTCAGACAAACCAAAAATAGAAGCATTGAAATAAATATTTTCTCTACCTGTAAAATCAGGATGAAAACCGGCACCAAGTTCTAAAAGACTTGTAAGCTTTCCGTTTGTTGTAAGAGTACCCTCTGTCGGGAAAATAATTTTAGTCATAAGTTTTAATAATGTAGACTTTCCAGACCCATTGATTCCTATAAGTGCAACGGTTTCACCTTTTTTTATATTCAAATCTATATTTTTCAACACCTCATGATAAACAGGTTTTTTGTGTTTCCAAAATACAATTTTTTCTTTTAATGTTTTCGAGCGATCAACATCTATACGAAATCGTTTTGACATATTTCTTACTTCAATCGCATTCGATAAATCCATCTATTACCTCAATTAACAAAATCGACAAATCAAGCCAGAATATTACTTATTATTGTAATATTATACCATTTAGATATATCTTATTTCAATATAATAATATTTTTTATTTTTTTATTTATTTTTAGTATTTAGTTTTAAATAATCTTCTAATATGATAACAGCACTCTCACTGTCAAGAACATCCTTGCGTTTAGTTTTAAAAGTTTTAGTTTCACTTAAATATCTTTCGGCAAGTATAGTTGTAAGTCGTTCATCAAAGTATTCAACAGGCAATTCAGAAAGTTTTGTCAATTTCTTTCCAAAACTTTCACAAACCTCAGCTCGTTCACCTTTTGAACCGTCCATATTTGACGGCATGCCTACCACAATTTTTTCAGCTTTCTTTTGTTTTGAAATTTCACAAATTCTGTTTATAACATATTTCCTGTCAGTGCTTTTTATGGTTTCAATCGGAAAAACAAAGCCGTTTCCGCTTGTATATGCAACTCCCGTCCTTGCATCGCCGTAATCTACACTTAATATTACCATATATGCACCGTGCCTATGATATCGGTTATTTTTTCTATTCCGTTTTCATCCAGATAAGTCCTTAACCCGTCAATTATCTTCAAAGGTGTATAAACATCAGTAAAATTTGCCGTTCCGACTTGAACGGCTTTTGCACCTGCCATCATCATTTGAAGAGCCGCATCTGCACTATTTACACCACCAAGTCCTATAACATCAATATTGACGGTTTTGCAAACCTCCCATACCATACGAAGTGCTACAGGAAAAACAGCCGGCCCTGAAAGACCTCCGGTATTATTTTTCAGCACCGGTCTTCTTGTTTTGGTATCAATAATCATTCCTGTAAGCGTATTTATAAGCGATATAGCATCCGCACCTGCTGCCTCAGCAGCCTTTGCAATTTCCTTTATATCCGAAACATTAGGCGTAAGCTTAACTATAAGAGGTTTATTTTTCAACATCTTTTTTGAAAGTAAAGTAACTTTTTCTACTGTTTTTGGATCAGTTCCAAAAGCAGCTCCACCATTTTTTACATTAGGACACGATATATTCAACTCAACCATATCTATATCTTCGTCTGAAAGGCGTTCACAAATTTTTTCATAATCATCTAAAACTGCACCCGCAACATTAGCAATCTTTACAGTATCAAAAGTTTTAAGTCTTACCAATTCTTCCTTTATAAAGTACTCGATACCAGGATTTTGAAGCCCGACACAATTAAGCATACCTGACGGCGTTTCGGTGCATCTTCCGGGTTCATTACCCGTTCGCTTATTTAAGGTGGTTCCCTTCAGACTTATTCCGCCAAGCTCAGACGGCGAATAAAAGTCCGTAAAATCAAATCCGAAACCATATGTTCCCGAAGCAGTTATAACAGGATTTTTTAAACTAATACCTGCAACTCTTGTTCTTAAATCAATCATCAAAAACTACCTCTTGACCTAAAAATATGGGACCATCCTTACATATATGCTTATATTCAATTTCGTTTCCTATTTTTATTTTGGTTGCACAACAAAGACAGGCGCCAAGACCGCAAGCCATTCTGCTTTCAAGCGAAACATAACTTTTAGCATTAAACTTATTTGCTGTTTCAACAACTTTTTTCAGCATTATATCAGGTCCACAAGCATAAATCGTTGAATTTTCATATTTATTCAATTCTTTTTCAAGTGCAATATTTACAAAACCTTTTTCACCGAAAGAACCATCATCCGTTAGTATAAAAATATCGTTTTCACTATTTAATTCATCCAAGAGAATGATTCGTTCTTTATTCCTAAATCCTAAAATAACACTCGAATTTTTCTTACATGAATTTGCCGCAAAAATTATTGGGGGAACACCAATTCCTCCACCGACAAAAATATTGTGCACGTTATTATCAATTTCAAACGGATTACCAAGAGGACCTAAAACATCAATATATTCACCCTCTTTCCTGTTAGACAACCATCGCGTTCCCTCTCCTTTAATCTGAAAAGCAAAACTTACAAGACCTGTTAATTTATCTGATGATAAAACGGAAATCGGTCTTCTCAATATATTATCTCCACAGAGAATATTCAAAAACATCCCCGGTTTTATATTTTTTGATATATTAGAAGAATGTATAGTCATTTTAACAGTATCTTCTATAAGTTTTTTTATTGTCTTTATCTCACATAATTCCTGAAATTTCATCTACAACTCCGTTTGGTAAAGCTTGCCGCTTTTATTAAGCGTTTTTAAAAAAATCAAAGCAGAATCAACAGAAGTAAATACCGGAATTTTTTTCAGCATAGCGATTCTTCGTATACTTATTTCTTCACTTGAAACTTTATTATCTTTATCGGAAGTAGAAATAAGATATTTAATTTTGCCGCTTAAAATTAAATCCATTGTATTAGGACTTCCATCACACACTTTTTTAACCGCATTTGCAGGAATATGCTCAGACACTAATACAGCAGCCGTTTTTTCGATTGCATAAATTTTAAAACCAAGTCTTTGAAACTTATCTGCAAGCACCACCGCATTCCTTTTATCGGTATCCGCAACAGATATAAGTACACCGCCAATTCTTTTTATACTGTTTGATGCTGAGGACATCGCCTTTAAAAATGCAGTTTCAAAATTCACCCCTCTGCCCAATACCTTACCGGTTGCTTTTTGAACCTTTCCTAAAACTAAATCTTCGCCTAACAAATTTTCAAAAGAAAATACAGGTTGTTTAACAAAACATTCATTTAAACTACAATCAAGTTCATCAAAATCTTCAACCTTTTTCCCAAGTAAAATTTCAGTCATAAATTTAGATAATTCACATCTTCTTACTCTTTCTAAAATCGGAATATTTTTAGTCGAAACATCAGATGCGGATTTTAAATATAATTTATCATTAAACAAAAGAAATTCCAAATTAACAAAGCCTATTATGCCAAGCTTTTTAATAAAACATCCCGAATACTCACAAAGTTTTTCATAAAGCTTATCTGAAAGCTTTATAGGTGGTATAACAGCGGTAGAATTTTCAGGATTTACCGCAGAATTTTCTACATATTCCAATATCCCTAAAATTTTATTGTTATTTCCATCACTTAATGCCTCAACCTCATAAGTCGAACCTTTATTTAACATTTTCCTGTTTGCATAAGGAATATTATTCTCATTACAAAAATCATACAATGCTATCTTATTTTCAAAAATTTCGTGTGTCTTTTGACTTGCACCTAAAACTTTAACACCAAAATATTCAATTTCATTCGATATACTGACCGCTCTATTGCCACCACAAAGCATAAGAGCATATTCCGGTTTTTCAATCCTGACAATATTTAAAATATCCTCCTCTGTCTGCGATTCAAAATAAATTTTATCGGAATACTTTCTATCGGTTGTAATAGAAAGCGGATTATTATTAACAAAAATTACAGTATAGCCATTTTCTTTTAAAGTTTTTAAAACTTTAAAACACACATAATCCCTATCCGTTCCAAGACCTATTTTTGAAGGTCCTGAACCTACAACAAGAATTTTTCTCTTATTTTTGCACTTATCTTCAATAAAATCTAAGCCGTCTTTATCCGCATAATAAAAAATATTATTGCCTTCTGATGTATTATATTTATTTTGATAAGAAAATTTCACTTCACAATCAGCAACTTTTTCTATAATTTTATCTAAAAATCCATATTCTTTAAAATAAATATACTCTTTTTCGCTCATACCATCTTTTATTTTATTTTCCGTTTCAGCAATGTTTTTAAGTATATTTATAAAACTTTCGGTAAACCTTGTTTTTTCTTTTATCAAAGATTTATCATAACCTCTTTTTAAAGCTTCATATGCCATAAAAAGACGATTATCATCACTATCGGATAAATGTCTTTTAAGTTCAGTATCTGTCATATCAGTAATTTTCGGTAAGCTAAATGAATTATATTTAACATTTACCGAACGAATACCTTTAAGAAGTGCTGTTTCAACACATTTTCCTATTCCAAGACATTCTCCGGTCGATTTCACCTTATCATTTATCTTTCTTGAGGCCTTTTCAAAGTTATCAAATGACCATTTCGGCAGTTTAACTGCGCAATAATCTATTTCATCTGTCAGAATTCCGTCAATATCATCAAGTGCAAAGCCAAGTGATATTTTAGCACTTATATAACTCAAATTAACACCTGTTGCTTTTTCAACAAAGGCAGTATCCCTATTCATAAGCGGATTTACATAAGTTATATAATATTCTTCAGTATCTTTTTCAAATGCAAATCCCACAGAAAAGCTTCCCACAACATCAAGCTTTTCCGCTATTTCTTCTGAAATTTTCAAAAAAGTTTCTTTCTGATTTTCAGATATTGATTGAACAGGAATAACACGAATTGAATCACCTGAGCTTATACCCTTTTCATCAAAGCTTTCTATTGAAGAAATATATTTCGTTTTACCGAAAACATCCCTTAAAATTACAAATTCAATATAACTGAAAGCATCCACACATTTTGATATGCTTACTTCCTCAACCGTTGATTTTTTTTTCTGAATATCAAAAGCTTTCTTCAATTCTCGTTTATTATATACAACTATCTTATCATAAGAAACTGGGGTATATGACGGTAAAATCTCAATAGGATATCCAACATCTTCAGCAAAGCTTAAAACATCTTCAAAGTCATAAAAGCTTTTACTTGTATTATATTTTATATTCTCACTTTCAAAAAAATTCTCACGCACATTATGATCCGATAAAAATTCAAATTGTTTTTCTGATATTCCTAAAATATTTATAGGATATTCTTCAAAAAATCCTGTACCATATAAATTACAAAAAATATCAAAAACTCTATTCCCACAAGAACGCACCCAAATTGAATTGGGCTGTTCTTTTTTTATTATTGTCTTTATTGTAGTTTGATTTACAGGCTCAAGATATGAAATATCTGAAAAATAATCATCAAAAAGCAAACTGTCGGGATTTGAGTTAAGGCTTATCACCTCAATCTTTTCATTTTTAAATGCTACCGCTGCAGAACAGGCAGAAGCATCCCGTTCAGCGCCGTTTCCAAATGTTATAGGTCCTGAACCTAAAATTAAAACTTTTTTGATTTTTTCAGACATTTTTATCACCTGACATTATCTTACTTCGTTAAGTGCATTTTTCATATTCAAAGCCGATTCTCTGGCAGCCTTTGCAAAGTTTTCTTCATCATATCCAAGTGTTTTATAGGCACACATTATTCCACGCGAGTTATTTATAAGTGCACCAAGACCGTTTGTATCAAAAGCTCCCTTAAGCTCTTTTGCGCCGGCACCCTGTGCACCGTACCCAGGAACTAAAAAGAAAATATTTTTAAATTCATTCCTTAAAAGTTTAAGTTCTTCAGGATAAGTTGCTCCAACAACTGCACCTATACTGTGATAACCTTTAACCGTATCAGTTTCCTTTCCCCATTTATCAATAAGCATACACATATTTTCAAAAACAGGGTTTCCATCAATAAGCCTATCTTGAAGGTCTCCCGAAGATTTATTTGAAGTTTTTGCAAGCACAAAAAATGCCTTATCATTTTTTGCAGCCTCATCCATAACGGGCTTTATTCCGTCATATCCCAAATATCCGTTTACAGTAATACAATCCGCAGAAAATGCAGCTTTTTTTTCTCTTCCTATTTCAGTTTCACCTAAATATGCTGAAGCATAAGCACCCATAGTGGTTCCTATATCATTCCTCTTACAGTCTATTATTACATATAAACCATTCTTTTTTGCATATTCAGCTGTTAAATTCATACATTTTATACCGTTCCAGCCATACATTTCATAATATGCCGCCTGTATTTTAACAGCCGGAACAATATCATAAAGTTCATCGATTAGTCTTTTATTGAATTCAAAAAGAGCTTCTGCCGCACCCTCAAATGTTTCACCATACTTACTAAAAGCTTTTGATTTTATAAAATATGGAATATAAGCCAATTTAGGATCCAGTCCCGCTACTGTTGCATTATCCTTTTCCTCAATATAATCAATAAGTTTTTTAAAAGACATATTCTCACCTTTTTCTATATTTCAAAAACAATATTTCCTTTATATATTGTTTTTACAACTCTTCCAATCAATTCAGTATTTTTAAATATACAATTCTTTGATTTACCGTGAAGCTTATTTACATCAACAATCCATTTCAATTTTGGATTAAGCATAACAATATCGGCACTTGTACCTATTTCAAGATTACCAATATCCGTCCTTCCTAAAATTTTTGCGGGTTTTGTACTCATTTTATAAATCAATTTTTCAAGTGTTAAGTGATTTTGCTTTACAAGATATGTATTACTTGCTGCGAATGAGGTTTCACACCCCACAACTCCATTAGGTGCATTTTCAAACTCACTTTTTTCTTTTTCAGTGTGTGGAGCATGGTCAGTTGAAATAACATCAATCGTATCATTTTTTATATAATCAATTATTGCCAATCGATCCTTTTCTGTTCTTAAAGGAGGACTCATTCTGAAATCGGCATCCCTTGACAATAGCATTTTCTCTGTAAAAGCAAAATAATGTGGACAAGTTTCAGCCGTTAAATTAAAGCCTCTCTCTTTTACCTTTTGTATCATATATGCTGAATTTTCAGTTGATACATGGCAAATATGAAGTTTTGCACTTTTCGGTGCACTCATTAAAAGTCCTATTTCACGAAGCGTTCCGATATTTTCTGAAGCCTCAGAAATACCTTTCACATTTAAAGCTGCCGAAACATACCCTTCATTTATAATCCCACCATTCGTAAGACATTTATCCTCACAATGTGCAAATAACGGAACATTATATTCTGCAGATTTTTCAAGTGCCTTCTTCATCAAAAAAGAAGTTCTAACCGGAACACCATCATCAGAAAAAGCCTGAGCTCCCGCTTTAATTAAAGCATCAAAATCAGTCAATTCTTGTCCATTAAGTCCCTTGGTTATAGCTGCAATCGGAACAATTTCACATCTCGAATATTTTGCTTTATCCTTAATATAACGTATAACTTCTACCGAATCTATTGAAGGACTTGTATTTGGCATTACGCAAGCCGTTGTAATACCACCAGCCACAGCAGCACAAGATCCTGATAATATATCCTCTTTTTCCAAAAATCCCGGATCTCTGAAATGCGTATGTAAATCAATAAAACCGGGGACGGTAATAAGTCCCGTCCCGTCAATTACAAGGCAATCATCACAGAAAATATTTTCTCCAATGTCCTTAATTTTTTTATTTTCAATTAAAATATCGCAAACTTTATTTAAGCTTTGTTTAGGGTCAATTACCAAACTTTTTTTTATTAAAAGTCTTTTCATCAACCTGCACCGCCCGTTTTTTTAGTTTCTCCCGTTTTTTTTGTAGGCTCCGTTTTCTTTGGCGGCTCCGTTTTTTGAACTGTTGTTACATTGCCGTTAGGCGTTTGTGTAATCGTTGCCGCCGGTGGAGATGACGGTGTAGCGGGTGCATGGCTTCCAGAACAAACTTTCGGCAAACTATCACTATTAAAATATCCTATGGCAACAGGGCATCCGTTACCTGCCAGACATCCTGTTGATGTACAATATCTTCTTTCCACAACTTTTGAAGAATAAGATGCAAATTGCTTTCGTTCAAGTCCTTTATCAACTTCATTCATTACAGTTGTAAATATTTTACCTGCGGGGCTCCCTCTTACTATACTTGTAATATTTTTAGGTGTATCACAACCAACCCATACAGCAGAAATATAATATGGTGTACCTGCAACAACCCAACTGTCTTTATCATCTGTTGTAGTTCCTGTTTTCGCAAAAATAGGCATATTATTAAGTTTATTTCCTCGCATTGTTCCTTGAGGATCGGTTGCTGTTGTTTGCAAAAGTCTATTCATTATATCTGCTGTTTCCGCCGATATTACCTGCTCATAAGCAGTTTCACTATGCTGAAGAAGCACTTTTTCTCCACTTGCATCCGTAACTTTATAATAACAATATGGTTCATAATATATTCCGCCATTACCAAAACTGGCATATGCAGCCGCCATCTGAAGCGTTGACACACCTCCTGCTGTACCGCCTACGGCAAGAGAAGACATATTTTTATCATCTTCAGTAAGAGCATTCAAATGAAATTTTTCAGTGGCGTATTCAAAAGATTTATTTATTGACAAATAGTTTCTAATTATCTGTGCGGGTACAGTATTAAGAGATCTTGCAAGTGCGTGCTGTACGGTAACTTTGGAATTTGGATTTCCTGGATCATTACCATAGTTTACCGGACCATATCCACCGTTTTTTAAATATCCTTTAATACCATAGTTTGTTATTGCTGTACTGTAAGTAATTTTCCCCTCATTTATTGCAGGTGCATATACTGCAAGCGGTTTCATTGATGAACCTGGCTGTCTATAAGAATCTACCGCTCTGTTAATTCCTCTGCTGACCTTCTTTTGATCTGCACCTCCAGCCATTGCAACTACCCTTCCCGAATAATCCATAACAGTCATAGCAGACTGAAAATCAGGAAGCGCCTTAGTAGGCTTTGGGATATTCTTTCTATTTACATAAACATCATCCACAATAGACTGAATATCTAAATCTACTGCTGTATAAATACGCAATCCTCCGGAATATATTTTTTCGGTAGCCTGTGTTTTGGAATAACTATACGTTTTCATTAAATCTTTTATTACCGAATCTATTACATAATCCACATAATAAGAATTTACCTCTCCTCCACCTTTTTTCTTGCTTTCTGATGCAAGAACCTTCCCCGCTCCACTATATTCAGGAGAATTGGTAAATATCATTTTATAGTTGATTGCTTCATTGTACTCTTCATCTGTAATTTTATGCTGATTATGCATAGCCTCCAAACAACGAAGCTGGCGTTCTCTGTTATTTTCAGGGTTTATAAGCGGATCATAACGAGTTGGAAATTGTGTAATAGATGCAAGGCAGGCACTTTCAGCAATATTGAGTTCCTGTACATTCTTGCCAAAATATTTTTCGGCAGCAGTTTGTACACCATAACAACCGTGAGACATATATACAGTATTCATATATGCCTCTAAAATTTGGTCTTTCGAAGAATATCTTTCAAGATTTCTTGCAGACAAAATTTCATAAAATTTTCTGTTAAAAGTTTCTCCGTTTTCACCTGTAAGATTTTTAATAAGCTGTTGTGTGATTGTAGAACCGCCTTGTTTAAAACGATATTTAACTGCGGAACTTAATGTTCTGAACCAATCCACTCCGTGGTGTTTATAAAATCTCTTATCTTCAAATGCCACATAAGCATCTGCCAAATGATTAGGTATTACCGTTTCTTCTTTATTTTTAGAATATGATACCCATACTCTGTTTTGTTCACCATGAAGTCTTGTCAGTTCTACTGTTTGATTATTTCTATCCGTAGCATAAATAATAGTGGTCTGATCCTGATTCTGCTTATAAGTTTCCAAGGAAATTTTAGACTCGCCATTTATGTAATGAACACAAAAACTCAATACATAAATTGAAACAATACTAAAAGTCATTAAACAAATGGTAAAAATACCCATGAAAACTCTTCTTGACTTTGACATCGGTTTCTTTTTAGCTTTATTTCTTCTTGTTTTTGGTTTTCTTCTAACCAAAGCTCTGCTACTCGGCATTTACATCTCCGATTATAAATTGTTTAAATTTAATCATTATATATTTTATCATACATCAAAATAAATTTCATCATTAAAATAATAAAATATTATACTATATAAACTAATAAAAACGGTGCAATGCACCGTTTTTATTATCTATCTTCTCTAAAATAATTTATACCAAGATGAGCAGGTTGTGCATTCGGTCTCTTACTTGCAGAAGATAATATAAGAACTGTTGCCGTAATTACAAACGGTAATCCTTGGAACAATTGAATCGGAACTTTTGAAAGCCAGCCAAAAAATTTAGGGAATGCAAATGCAATAGAGGTTGAATAAACTTGCAAAGTATTAAAAAGTCCAAATAAAACAGTACCTATCACAGCTTTTCCAGGTGACCAATTTGCAAAGATTACCAACGCAACCGCAATCCAACCATAACCATTTACCCAAGAGGTAGAGCCTTCAAAATTCCCACCTAAGTTAAGCCCCATATAATATCCTCCGATACCCATTATGCCTGAACCTATCATAATATTTATATACTGAAACAATGTAACATTTATGCCCAAAGAATCCGCTGCTGCGGGATTTTCACCGACTGCACGAAGTTTTAGCCCGAGTTTTGATTTTTTTAAATAAATTTCACAAATAACAGCAATGATAACACCCAAATAAACCAAAATATTATGACTAAATAAAACCTTACCAAGTATCGGAATTTTTGAAAGAATCGGTATTTCAATTGCTGTTTTAAAGCCTCTGTCAACATTTAAAAAATTTCTCATAAGAGGCCATTTCCCTACCGCTGTAAGAGATCTTCCAACAAAGAAAAACAATGCCACTCCAAAAGTTGTAAGTGTAAGACCGGTCACATTCTGGTTTGCCTTAAAGGTTACTGTAAGTAGTGAAAAAATCGCTCCACAGATTGAACCGAAAATAAAAGAAAATAGAATTCCCATAAAAAGAGAATTGAACTGACAACCTAAAAGATATCCGAATACTGCTCCTACCGCCATAGTTCCCTCAACACCTAAATTAAGAGAACCTGATTTTTCAACAAGAATTTCTCCGGTTGTACCATAAAGCAGAGGCACATTATAAACCACAACATTAAAAAGAAATAATGTAAAAACATCAATAGGTTTCATTATTTTGCCTCCTTGGATGTTTTTATTATTTTATAATTTATAAAGAAATTGGCTATTAAGCAAAGAAATAAAATTACACCTTGAAGCAAGTCGGCATAATTTGCATCAATTTCCGGGTGCGTTGCAAAAGCCGCCTGTGAACCATACTGAAGAACTGAAATCAGTGCAGATACAATCACAATAGGTAACATTTCAAGATTTCCAAGCCATGCTACTATTATTCCTGTCCAGCCAACATTATTTGTACATGACGTTGAAAGCACACCTGCAGAAGAAATATAGAATCCTCCTGCAAGGCCTATTAAAGCAGCTGAAGCAAAAGCCGTTCTCAAAATAATCCACTTAACATTCATTCCACCGTAACGTGCAGTCATAGGACTGTCACCGACAACTTTTATTTCATATCCATGTTTTGATTTCTTCATATAATATGTAATAAACACTATTATAAATATTGCAAAAATAAGACTTATATTGAGTCCGAATTTATCAATTTGAATCGACGGCATAAGCGCTGATTTAGGAAAAGTTTTAAAAACCGGTCTTACACTCTTTTCAGATAAAAACAAATTTTTAGAGCTTTGAGTTTCACCTAAAAATTTAACAAAATAAAGCGCAATATAGTTAAACATAAGCGTTAAAAGCGTTTCAGATGTTCCAAATGTAATTTTAAATATTCCAACAAGAACTCCATAAAGTCCACCTGCAACAAACGCAGAAAGACACATAAGCACAAGAGTAAAAAACGGATTTGCGGATTTTCCAACTGTAAGTGCAACAAACGAAGCCGCAATACAGCCGAATGTAAATTGGCCTTCTCCGCCTATATTCCAATATTTCATCTTAAAGGCAACTGAAAGCGCAAGCGAAACGATAACAAGCGGAACAAACTCTTTAATATAACCCTCTATACATTTATGCGGAAAAGCATTGCCGATAGTGGAAAGCGTAAAAATATCAAAATATATTTTACCGGGATTTACACCTATTATAGCAAGCATAAGTGCGCCCAACAGAAGTGCTGCCGCAACGCTTGAAATATAGAGAAGTATTTTTTGATTTGCTTTTATAGTGCTTCTTCTTACAATATGTATCCCACTCTTAAGCATTCTTTTCCTCCTTTATCTGAGTATCCTTTGCAAGTCCAACGGGCTTTTGTTTTTCTTTTTGAAGATCAAGTGCACCCGACATCATAAGACCGAGTTCTTCTTTTGTAGTCTTTTCCGCATGAACTATTCCCATAACCTTACCCTTGCAAAGCACAAGAATCTTATCACACAGTTCAATCAGCACATCAAGATCTTCACCAACAAAGAGAATTCCAACACCTTTCATCTTTTGTTCATTAAGAATATCATATATTACATAACTTGAATTTATATCAAGTCCACGAACCGGATAAGACGTAATAATAACATTTGGATTCCCCAAAATTTCTCTTCCTACTAAAATTTTCTGAACATTGCCACCTGACAAAAGTCTTACCGGAGTATCAATATTAGGCGTGGCAACACCTAATTCAGAAACAATTTTTTCAGCACGATTTCGCCCTTCTCGTCTATTTACAAACGGTCCTTTTGAATCTTTTTTATAAGTCTTTAAAATAACATTATCTGTAAGATCCATCGACGGAGCAAGTCCCATTCCAAGCCTATCTTCAGGAATAAATCCTATTGATATGCCCTCATCAATAATCTGCCGTGGACTTTGTCCAACAATATTTTTGCCCTCATGAACTATTTTACCGTTTGAAATTTTTCTAAGACCCGCAATCGCTTCACAAAGTTCCTTCTGTCCGCCGCCTGAAATCCCTGCGACTCCAAGAATTTCTCCACCTCTTATATAAAAACTCGCATTATCAATAGCCTTTGTTCCGTCATCTGCAATAACCGTAAGTTCTCTTACCTCTAAAAGTGGTGTGGTTGAGCTTACCTTAGGTCTTGCGATATTAAGTTCAACTTTTTTACCTACCATAAGCTCTGTAAGCTCTTTTTCATTTGTTTCACTTGTATTTACCGTCTTAATAAACTGTCCTTTTCTAAGAACGGTTACTCTGTCTGAAAGTTCCATAACCTCATTAAGCTTATGTGAAATAACAATAACAGAGCATCCCTTTGCCCTCATTTTTTTTAGAACAACAAAAAGTTTAACAATTTCCGGTTCAGTAAGAACTGCCGTCGGCTCATCAAGAATAATTACATCTGCACCGTAATACAAAACCTTTACTATTTCCAGAGTCTGTTTTTCTGAAACAGACATATCGGAAACTCTTTTTTTAGGATCTATATCAAAACCAAATCCCTCAGCAACATCTCTTACTTCCTTATAACGTTTTCTGTTTAAAAAAGACTTTGTAAGAACTGACTCTCTGCTATTTTTTTCTATACCGACCACTATATTATCAGCCGCAGTAAAACTTTCAATAAGTTTAAAGTGCTGATGAACCATTCCTATGCCAAAACGTTTAGCATCTTCAGGAGAATTTATCTGCTTTTCCTCTCCATTAATGAAAATACTACCTGAATCAGGCCTGTAAATTCCTGTAAGCATATTCATAAGTGTCGTCTTTCCCGAACCGTTTTCACCAAGTAATGCCAGAATTTCACCTTTTTTAAGATTTAAGCTAACCTCATCACAAGCCTTAACCTCTCCAAAGGTCTTTGTAAGCGAATTTAATTTAATGGCATATTCTTGAGTCATTTAACCACTTCCAAAATCTTTTTTTTACATAAAACTGAAAAACCTGCGGAGGCAAATACCTCCGCGGTTTTAAAAAATGCTTATTCAGCCTCTACGCCTTTTACAAAGTAATTCATTGATCCCTTAATTATAGAATCAACTTTACTTGCACCGCCGTCTACAAGTTCAGGCTTTTTAGTATCCTTATTCATTACATAATACTGAGAATTATCAGCAGAAATCACAACATTTCCCTTATTATCTTCAAGTGCCTCAGTTGTCTTGGTTATTTTACCTTCCTTATCAACGCTTAATTTGATATTTGAAAATACATCCCACTCACCTGAAATAATGAGATCTTTTACCGCTTTCATCGCTTTGTCAGTTCCAACTGCAGCAATCTTTTCATTTACATTAGCGGTATCTACAAACCCTTCTTTAAGTCCGCCATAATAAATACCAACTTTTTCCATAAACTTTGTCGGTTCTTTCATTGCAGTTTCAATTGCCAACTTATAATAAACATCCCAATGCCAAATAGCTGAGGTAAGAGTTGCATTCGGAGCATCAACAGACATATCAGAATTATAACCTATTCCGAATATTTTTCCATTCTGAGCTACAAGTTGTGGCTGTGCAGAATCACAGTGCTGACCAATAACACATACATTATGTGTATTAACAAGATTTTCAGCCGCTTGTTTTTCAAGAGCTTCATCGCCCCATGTATTTATCTTATTTACCCATATCTTTGCATCAGGATTTGCCGCTCTTGCACCAAGAGCAAACGCATTTATACCTGAACAGGTTTCAGCATATTCTGTACCATAAGCAGAAACATAACCTATATTATTGTTTTTAAGTTCAAGAGATTTAAATCCTGCTGCAAGACCTGTCAAATATCTGGATTGATATATTCTTCCAAAATAGTTGTTAAAGTTTGAATTTGAAGACATATAACCTGTTGCATGAGAGAATATAATATCTTTATATTCCGATTTTTTTGCAGCCTCATTCATAGCATTCATATAACCAAATGAAATTCCAAAAATGATTTTGCAACCTTGCCCCGCCAAAGTATCAATAGCTGTAGCAACCTGTGCATCATCCTCCGGTACATTATCCTGAATAATAAGATTTGCCGCAGGTAGACCAAGTTCCTTCATAGCATCAGAAATCCCCTTCGCATGCTGATAGGTGTAACCTGCCGCATCGTTTCTTGAGCCGATATAAATTGCACCCACTTTAAACGTTGATGCATTTGCAGGAGTGCCGGCCTTAGGTTCACTCGGTTTTTTATTGCAAGCGGCAAATATTCCGACTACACCAAGAATCAAAACCAAGCTTACAACAAGTGCAATCACCTTTTTTGATTTTTTCATAAATTACCTCCAAAAAATATAAAAAAAATTAATGACTAAAAATTATTAATTTGTATGTTCAAAAACTATTGTTCCGTTTGTTTCATCCATACTTTTAATTATCGCAAGAGATTTTAAATCCACATTTTTGGCACGCAACTTTTTCCCGCCATCCTGAAAACCTTTTTCAATGCAAACTCCAACACCCTGAACCTTTGCATTCGCCTGTCTGCAAAGTTCAAGAAGGCCTTCTATTGCACAACCGTTCGCCAAAAAATCATCTATAATTAAAACATTATCTGATTCAGTTAAAAAACCTTTTTCAACACTTATAATATTTTCCATATTGTGTGTATAAGAATGAACATTTGTCTGATATAAATCATCACTCATATTGGAAGTTTTTGATTTTTTTGCAAATACAACTGGACAAAAATTAAAAAAGCGCGCAGCAACACACGCTATTCCTATTCCTGATGCTTCTATTGTTAGTATTTTATTTATTTGTTTGCCTGAAAAAAGGCGTCTGAATTCCTCGCCCATTTTGTCCTGTAAAAGTGTGTCACACTGATGATTTAAAAAGTTATCAACTTTTAAAACATTCCCCGATAAAACTCTACCGTCTTTTTTTATTCTTTCTTCAAGAAGATGCAAACTATATCCTCCAGACAATTTATATTGAGATTATATCGTAAATAAACTTTTAATTCAATGATATGACATGCAAAATTTTTTATGAAATCTAATATATTTTTTGATAAAAATAACCTTTAACTCTATAGAAATAAAATTAATATTAATTTTTATTTTTAAATCAAGTAATTGATGAACAATAATAAGTGTTTTTTTAATTCACATATTTTAATATCAATAACTAAAAAAGCTAAAAAAAGACTCTTATGAAATAAGAGTCTTTTCTAAATATAATTATTTATATTCTTTCTGTAAACCTTGTTCATCAAACAAAAACGCTGATTCAATCATAATATCTATACATAATTCAAGTGTTTTAGGATTGAGATTATCTGCAGTATCAAGTCTTGTATGATAATATCTTGCCGGTTCCGGATCCATAGCCGCAAGACAACTCGCCTTCATATTTCCCCTTGTAAGAGCCGCAGCATCTGAGGATCCGAAAAATACCGAACCATATTCAAGTTCTATACCTGCAGTCTGCCCAGCTTTTTTCAAAAGTGCTGAAACCTCAGTACAATTCTTTACCGTGCCACTCATATCTCTATCATAAATTGTTATAAAATCATAATCGGTAAGGGTATCGACACAAATAACTGCAGTTTCAACATCATCTTCATTTGCGTGCTTTTTTGCATAAGCCTCTGCACCACGAAGTCCAGCTTCCTCCGCTCCTGTTGTCATTGCAATAACCTCGGTATTTTCAAAACGTATATTATTTGCTTCCATAAATTTTAAAACTGCAAGAGAAGCAAAACATCCGGTTAAATTATCATTTGCACCCGGAACAGGATTACTCCAATTTATAAATCTCGTAATTGATATTAACATGAAAAATGCAAGTATTGAAAATACTATCATAATATAATTAATTATATTATTATTAACCACAAAATATGAAAGAACATTTATCAAAAAAAGTATTACCAATCCACCAAGTCCTGTAATTATCATCCTTTTGAGATGTTTTCCTCCGCCTGTATAAGTAAAGTGCCATTCATAAGCAGAATCTATATGACCTGAAAAAATAATTCTCTTTTTAATTTCACCCTTAGGTTTCCTTTTACAAATCACATTTCTTGAAGTTTCTTTTTTAAAAAACGGATCCAAAAATTTTTTATAACGTAAAAATTCAAAATAAAAATTCAAAAATGAAATTACCAACAATACTGTTGCTACAATTGTAAAAGCCACTCCTATGTTCTTTGACATAAACATGATTTTATTATTAAGAAATACAATTATCATAAGAATCGCAGAAAACAAACCTAAAATTTCATCTATATTCACCCATGCCATAAATGCTTTCGGTGCAAGCTTAAACTCCTCAATTTCAACACTGTCTGCCGTTGATTTCATTGACTCGGCAACATATTCCTGTGCTTTCTTTTCATTTTCGTATCCTGAAGGTCTGGGTCCTATATCTTTCAGCATTTTTCTAATTTCTCTAATAGAAAAATTAGTCATTTCACGAAGTCTGGATGCATAATTCCCAACATTTTCTCTTGCTGTCATATTTTATTCTTCCTTTATAAATATTTTTTGCCGGTTAACACACGCCAAAGTCCAAAATATACAAGGCTTGAACGCATTACCCTAGAATTGATATTGTAATATATTCCATCTCTTGTTGTAAATCCAAGCCTTGTTCTTGCACCTACACCCATTTTTTTTATATCATCAAGTTTAAAATTCAAGCTATCTCCATTTTCGGAAATCAATTCTAATCTATCACCATAAATATCTAATTTTGCCGAATTCATAATACGTTTTATATTACCATTCTCGTGCTTATCTACTGTTTGTCCGCCAAATGAAACTATCGGTTCATCAATAAATGTTTTTAATTTTTCAACATTGTTATTAAGATATTTTTTTTGATAATTATTCCAATCTAAAACATTATCAAACTTTAAATTTTCACCTTCAAAAAACCCATATTCATTGACAATAAGTTTCATGCCACATTCCTTGCAATAAAATTCATTTCCACAGCTTTCAGTTTTTCCTATAGAATTACAATTAGGACAAAGCCAAAGTACTGTTTCAAGATTTTCTGCAAGACATTTTCCTTTATATTTAACCGGAGTTTCTCTTTGTCTTTCATAAGCGTTTAAATAAAGACCCTTCCTTATCACAGAATTCACTTCAGTAACACTCATTCGTGAAATTTCTTCTGCCGAATAATCTCCCGTAACCTCAAAAGTAATAGGACCTTTCCTCCTATATTTAGACCATCTCGGTCTTTGCATATAGCCGCCTATAAACCGTACTAAAAGAAGGGATGCACCACTATTCTTTACAAGTTCTCCGGTTTTATCGGAAATATATTCCGTCTGACCGTCAATTGTAGTCAGTCCCTCGGCATAAATAGACACATTTACCCCGGACTTTAATGTATTTATTATATCATCAACAGTTTTCTTGGAATCGCCGCCTCTTACTCTCGGTATAGGATCGGCACAAAATTTAAAAAGCTTACCTAAAAATTTAGTTTCAAGCAAATGTGCCGCACATACATATCTAAAATACTCTGTAAACGCAAGTCCCAATAATACAGGGTCATCCGGTGTTGTATGGTTAGAAATCATTAAAAACGGCTGATTCTTGGGAGTATATTTTTCAAATTTAAAATTTCTGCTTTTTGCAACCGCTCTTTTAGCAATAAAACGTGTAAACGCAATCATGAATTTATTACGTTTCAGATGTTTAACAACAGTATTTTTCATTTTACTCAAAACACTCCCCGCCGTTTTTAATTCTTATTTTTCTTTACGCTTTGCAAGTTCCTCTTCCTCAAGCTTTCTGTATGCAACCTTACCAACAAGAGTTTTGGGCAGCTCCGTTCTGAATTCTATTTCACGAGGACGACCATAAGTTGAAACATTTTTGTTGCAAATAGCAAGTATTTCTTCTTTAATTTTATCTGAAGGTTCCACTCCCGGCTTTAAAACGACAAACGCCTTTACAACTTGCATTTTATATGGATCCGGAATTCCTATACAGCAAGCAAGAAGAACATCAGAATGACTGCAAATTGCATTTTCTACCTGTGACGGATAAACATTGATTCCACTTACTATTATAAGTCTTTTCAACCTCTGTTTAAAATATACAAATCCGTCACTATCCATAGTGCCGAGATCTCCTGTATGAAGCCAAACATTACCATCTGAATGTGTACGAAGCGTTGAAGCGGTTTCTCTAACATTTTTCAAATATCTTTTCATAACGGAAGGACCGGAAATACATATTTCACCTTCCTGACCATAAGGAATTTCTTCATCAGTTGTCGGATCGACAATTTGATAATATGTATCAGGGAATGGAATTCCTATTGAACCTACTCTATAATTTTCTTTTTCAAAAGGGGTAAGGCATGAAGCAGTAACACATTCCGTTGTTCCAAAACCTTCACGAATTGTAATCTTTGCATTATGCTCAAACAGAAACTTATCAACCTTTTTCTTAAGTTCAACAGGAAGCGAATCTCCTCCACAAAACACTCCGTCAAGAAAAGATAAATCAACACCGTCAAGACCTGTGGTTCTTAAAAGTGCCTCAAAGAGTGTTGGCACTCCCGGAATTACAGTCGGTTTCTCTTTTTTTATAAGTTTAGCATATGTTTTTACCGTAAACTGAGGCACTAAAATACAGGTTCCACCTACTGCAAGCGGAGTATGGATTCCAACTCCTAGTCCAAATCCGTGGAAAAGCGGCATAACCGACAACATCCTCATGTTTTCAAGAGAAAATCCTGCTGCGCTTCTAAGTTGCCATACAAGTGCATTCATATTTATATTTGTCAATTCAATGCCCTTGGATGTACCTGTTGTTCCACCTGAAAACAATACTATTGCCGTATCATTTCCTTCAACTTCAATTTTCGGAAGCTGAACGCCTTTTCCATTTTTAATAAAACTATTCCACGAAATTATCATTGAATTATTCTTTGGAAGCGGTGCAGGTTTTTTCTTTACCGTAACAGGATAAAGTACATTAAAAGGAAACTTCAAAGCATCCTGTATTCTTGCAACAATTACCTTTACATTAAAATCAAGCTCTGAAATAGCCTCCATTGCTTTTTCATAAAACATATCAAGGACAATTATAGCCTTTGAATTTGTCATATTAAGATAATATTTAATTTCACCAGGAGCAGAAAGCGGATGAATTGTAGCTGCCACAGCATTTACCCTGTTTATAGCATATAGTGCATTAACACCTTGAGGAGTGTTCGGCATCATAATAGTAACTGTATCACCTTTTGAAATTCCTGCTGCTACAAGTCCTCTAGCTGTTTCATCAATAGCCTTTAAAAATTCATTATATGTAGTAGCTTTTCCTTGAAATTCATAGGCATGAACATTTGCATGTGTTTCAGC
The DNA here is from genome assembly GCA_052169395.1 of Candidatus Fimenecus sp. GTDB lineage: Bacteria > Bacillota > Clostridia > Oscillospirales > Acutalibacteraceae > Fimenecus. The sequence goes on from JBQNCN010000003.1 coordinate 133,662, forward strand.
AGCTTTTTGAACAGCCTCATAAATGGAAAATTCCGGGTAATCCAAAAATCTGTTTTCTTCTGAATAATATTTAAGCCAAGGGGCTTTTATCTGCTTTTCGTACTTCATAATTTACTCCAATTATTACTTTATGATAAAATAATATCAAATTTCAGCATTTATAAATATAAACAAAATATAAACTAGCAAATAAAAAGGCACGCTTTGCGTGCCTTGGTGGATGTTAACGGACTCGAACCGCTGACCCTTCGCACGTCAAGCGAATGCTCTACCAACTGAGCTAAACATCCTCAAAATATAATAATGTTATTATACAAAAAAAGAAAAAAAATGCAAGCATAAAAATTATTTTCATTTTTATACTTAATATTTTTTATAGTTGAAACTATCTTGTTTTTAATATAAAATTAATATATAAAATCAGTAAAAGGATGCCTTTGGCGTGTTAAAGATAATTGACAATAAAATTTGTGATATAATGGCTTTTGATGCGGGAGTTGTTTATTCCATCAAAGAAATTATGCCTGATAAAAAAATAAAATTTTCTTTTTTCGGATACGACATAAAAAACAATCGTGTTTTAGAGGTAAAAAAAGAAGATTATCAAAGACTTAAATTTGGAGATTCATTTAAAACAATATGCAATGAAGTGCGCAATTATGTTGAATGTGATACCGAATTTTTAAATGATGGTGCAGTAATCGCACTTTTACAGACAGGTGAAGCGGCAGTATACGATATAAACGGTATGGGTATTTGGTACGGTGCACTCTTATATCACGACAGTCCACTTATGAGCATTTCCAAGCACGGAACACTTCTTTGGGGTACTTCTCCAGAACAAAAAGCGGTGGTTTCATATTCAATTTCACACAGAAAATTTCATATGAGAATAGGCGGTGGTAAAAACTCATCTTTTTCAGAGCCTACCTCTGTTTTTGCATATAATAATTATTTATATGTTGCAGATCACGGTACAAATAAAATCCGTACAGTAAACCTAAAAACTTTCAGAGTTAAAGATTATCTTGAATTTGAAGAACCCATTTACAAATATCTTCGTACAACAGATAAAGAAATTGTAGTACTTGAAAGCGGAACATATATTTTATAATTAAGTTCCTACCTAAAAACAAAAAGACGGAAGTTCCGTCTTTTTTATTTTTTTAGATTTAATTTTATCAATACTTTGTTAAATAACGTTCAACTTCCCAATTTGACACAGATGTTCTGTACTGTTCCCATTCACGACGCTTACCCTCAAGATATTTCTGATATACATGTTCTCCAAGCGCTTCTTTTACAAAATCATCTTTTTCATATTCATCCATTGCTCTTGAAAGATTTGCCGGGAGACAATCAATACCTGCCGATTTAATTTCAGTTTTTGTCATCTCATAAATATTCTTTTGATTTGCCTTAGGAGGAAGCATTCCCTTTTTAATACCGTCAAGACCTGCCGCAAGACACATAGCCATTTCAAGATATGGATTACAGGACGGATCGGGAGAACGGAGTTCAACTCTTGTGCCAAGTCCTCTTGATGCAGGAACTCTTACCAATGCAGACCTATTTGATGCCGACCATGAAATATACACAGGAGCTTCATAACCCGGAACCAATCTTTTATATGAATTTACAAGCGGATTTGCAACAGCGGTTATCGCCTTCACATGATTTAAAATTCCTGCAATAAAATTAAGTGCTATATCTGATAATCCGTCTTCTTTGGTTTCATCATAAAACGCATTTTTTCCATTCTTAAAAAGAGACATATTGGTATGCATTCCAGAACCTGCAATTCCAAAAACAGGCTTGGGCATAAATGTTGCGTGAAGTCCGTGTCTTCTTGCATAAGTTTTTACAACATGCTTAAATGTTTCAACATTATCAGCAGCTTTGACAACCTCATCAAATCTAAAATCTATTTCATGCTGACCTACCGCACACTCATGGTGAGAAGCCTCAATTTCATACCCCATATCCTCAAGCGCAAGACAGATGTCTCTACGACACTGTTCACCTTGATCTGCAGGACCCATATCAAAATATCCCGCAACATCGCTGGTCTTTGTAGTCGGATTTCCATTTTCATCAATTTGAAAAAGAAAAAATTCACACTCCGGGCCTACATTAAAGGTAAATCCCATATCCGAAGCTTCTTTAACAACTTTTTTCAAAACATTTCTCGGATCTCCCATAAATGCGGTTTTATTATCCGAAACATAAACATCACAGATAAGTCTTGCCACTCTATCTTTCCATGGAAGAATTGTAAAGCTGTCGTAATCCGGATGAAGATACATATCACTTTCATTTATTCTGACAAAGCCTTCAATTGATGAACCGTCAAACATCATTCCGTTGTTAAGTGCCTTTTCAAGCTGGCTTCTTGTAATTGCAACATTTTTCATACTTCCGAAAATATCCGTAAATTGCATTCTTATAAATTTAACATCATTTTCATCGGCAAGTCTTAAAATATCTTCTTTAGTATAACTCATATCATTCTCCTTTAAAATTAAAAGAGACAACAAGGAATAGGACCTCGTTGTCTTATAAATTATATTATATCCTTAACATTCAGTTTGTCAACCGATTTTTTTAAAATAAAAAGTTCATCTTCCGTAAGCTCACGAAATTCTCCTTTTTTAAGAGCTTTATCAAGAAAAACTCCACCTATACTGATACGGTGAAGATCTTCAACTTCATTTTGAAGCAAATAAAAAATTTCCCTAACCTCATGATATTTACCCTCGGTAAGAATTATATCACATTCATATTCACCTGTCTGCACAAGAGTTTTCACTTTATAAGCTGAGATATTTTTTATTCTTTCAGTATAATCTTTTTTAAACGAATTTTTTAACCTTACACTATAAATTTTCTCAACCTGTGATTTAGGCGAAGTTATATTATGAATAAAATCTCCGTCATTTGTCAAAAGTAAAAATCCCGTACTATCCTTATCAAGCCGGCCCACAGGAGATAAATTTTTAACACGAAGTTCTCTTGGAACAAGTTCAATCACCGTTTTTTCAAATCTGTCAGTCGTTGCACTTAAAAATTTCTTAGGTTTATTAAGCATCAAATACAAAAACGGTGATTTTCTTACAGTTTTCCCATCAATACAAACACTTGCTGTTTTCTCATCAAGCTTTTGTTCAGAGCATTCCGCAATTTTTCCATCTACACTCACAAGCTTTTTTTTCACAAGCTTTTTAATATCAGAGCGTGAAAGATTTTCACGCTCCGATATGTATTTATCCAATCTTATCAACTAATCTAAAAAATCATCTTCAGGAGCCTTTCCCTGAACCGGCTGAGATGGCATAGGTCTTGCCTGGCTTGCTTTTCTAACATTTATTCTTGCATCACGAATTTTATTTGCAGCATCGGTTACAAGGAGATCTGTATCATGAAGTATGTCCTCCACATATTTATTTGCCGCACTTCTCGCCTTTCTTGAGTAATCATCTGCAGCATTTTTCACATCATTTGCACGATTATTTGCATTTTGCATAATTTCCGCAGCCTTTTGTTTTGACTCCTCAATTATTTCATTTCCCGCCTTTCTTGCCGCCTCGGTAATTTCATGCTCGGTAACCATCTGTGCCGCTCTTATTTCAGCATCTTCTATGGTCTTTGCAGCAGTATCTCTTGCCGCCTTTAAAATTTCTTCTCTATTTGTTGCTATTGCTCTTGCATTTTTTATTTCATCAGGAATATAAAGCCTCATATCCTGAATAATTTCTTTAAGTTCATCTGCATTAACACTTTTATTTGAAGAAAACGGAACGCCTTTAGCGTTTTCCACAACTTCATCAAGCTCATCTATAAGACTGCTTATACTGCGAAATTGCGGTGTAGCTTGTTCTCTTGCCATTTTTTACCTCTCAATTTTATTTTTAATTATTCTTTCTTTTATTTTTTGTTCAATCTCGGCAGGTACAAAACCGCTTATATCTCCGCCAAGTTCACAAACCTGTTTTACGACGGAAGAGCTTAAATACATATTTTCCGCTCCTGTTGTCAAAAATACTGTTTCAAGCTCCGTATTCAATTTTTTGTTTGTAAGTGCCTGCTGAAACTCATCCTCAAAATCCGTTACGGCACGAAGGCCCTTTATTATGGCTACTGCTTTTTTTTCTTTAGCAAATGCAGCCAAAAGGCCATTATATTTTTCAACACTTACATTTTTATATTCTTTTACAGAGATTCTTATAAGTTCAACCCTCTCATCGGCAGTAAACATATAATTACCTCGTTTTTTCCAGTTGGTAAGTACGGTTACTATAACATTATCAAAAAGTTTTGAAGCACGCCTGATTATATCTATATGTCCACTTGTAACAGGGTCAAAAGATCCCGGAACAATTACCGTTCTTTCCTCACACATATCACTCACCGAAATTTTTGTATGTCGTAATTTTTATTTTAGAATATTTATAAACTCTATATAAAACAAGTCCTTTTGATGTTTCAGGAAGTTCTTCTTTAAAATCTGTTTCACAGAATACCATACCGTTTTCATTTAAGAGTTCTCCACAAAGTTCAAGTGCCTTTTGGCAAAGCCCAGAATTATATGGCGGATCAATAAATATGTAATCAAATCTATCAACGCATCTTTTAAGATATGAAATACTGTCTGAATTTATAATCCTTGATTTAGATGAAAATCCGCAAAGTTCAACATTCCTTTTTGTAACAGCAAGGCTTTCCCTTGAGCTATCAACAAAAACTACAGATTCAGCTCCTCTTGAAATCGCCTCAATACCAAGCTGACCAGAGCCTGAAAAAAGATCCAAAACAGTTTTCCCGCTTAAATTAAACTGAATAGATGAAAACATCCCCTCTTTAACTCTATCAGATGTAGGGCGAACCAAATCCGTTCCCTGAAGAGTTTCCAATCGTCGTCCTCTCGCAAGACCTGTAATTACTCTCAAGTTTCACCTCAACTATCTTATATTTATATTATATAATAAATAAACAAACTAAATCAATATTTTAGTTAAGCGCAGAAATTTCCTTTGCAAAATCCTGAATATCTTTAAACTCACGATATACGGAAGCATAACGCACATAAGCTACCGCATCGATTTCCTTAAGTTTTCCCATTGTAAGTTCACCTATACTTGCTGTAGGCACTTCTTTTTTAAATGTGCTTCTTATCTCATTTTCTATTTCATCAACTGCTTTTTCAAGTCTTTCAATAGATATTTGTCTTTTTTCACACGCTTTTACCATTCCGTTAAGTACCTTTTGTCTATCAAAGCTTTCACGAACTCCATCTCTTTTAATCACAAGAATAGGAGTACTTTCTATTATTTCATAGGTTGTAAAACGATATGCACAATTAAGGCACTCTCTTCGACGTCTTATACGTTCTCCATCATCAGTACCTCTGGAATCTACTACCTTGCTGTCTTCACAGCCACATTTGGGACACTTCATATATTACTCCTCAAAAAGTCGTGCTTTTAATTTCAAATACCACTATATATAGTATTATATCAGCAGTTAATAATTATTTCAATAATTCAAAAAGTATAGCCTAACAAAAAAAACAAAAAATCATACAAATGTTTTGCCATTTTACCGCTTTTCAAAATGCAATATAAAGTGTAAAATAAAGGCATAAAATATTTAGGAGGAAAACATGTCCGATTACATTCAAGATTTCACTTCAATCCCAGTAGGTCCTCTTGGGATAATCGCCTGTCCCGGAACAGAGGAACTTGCCAAAAAGGTGGATTCATACCTTGTAAAATGGCGTGCTAAAAATCAATCAGAACACAAAAATACCATTGCTTTTTCAGGTTATGAAAGGGAAACCTATATTATCAAAGCGGATTTCCCTCGTTTTGGAACAGGAGAGGGAAAAGGTCACATCAGTGAAACAGTCAGAGGCTATGACATTTATATTTTCATAGATGCATTTAACTACGGGGTCACCTATAAAATGCGTGGAATTGAAGTTCCGCTTTCACCTGATGAACATTATGCCAACCTCAAAAGAGCAATAGCTTCGGTTTCAGGCAAAGCCAGACGCATAACAGTTATTATGCCTATGCTTTATGAGGGCAGACAGCATAGAAAGTCATCAAGAGAATCTCTTGACTGTGCAATGATGCTTCAAGAGCTCTGCACAAATATGGGTGTTGACTCAATAATCACTTTTGACGCACATGATGCAAGGGTTCAAAATGCCATTCCGCTGAACAGTTTTGAAAATTTCCAGCCTGCATACCAAATGATGAAGGCTCTTGTAAATTCCTATGACGACCTTAAAATAGACAGAGATAACATGATGATTATTTCTCCCGATGAGGGCGGTATGTCAAGGTGCATTTACTATGCAACCGTGCTTGAGCTTGAGCTTGGAATGTTTTACAAGCGCAGAGATTATTCAAAGGTTGTAAACGGACGAAACCCGATTGTTGCACATGAATTTTTAGGCTCAAATATTTCGGGTAAAGATGTCATTATTGTTGATGATATGATTTCCTCGGGAGAATCAATGATAGAAGTTGCAAAAAAACTCAAGGAGCTCGGTGCAAACAGAATTTTTGTCTTTGTCGGCTTTTCACTTTTCACCTCCGGACTTGAAATTTTTGATAAAGCTTATGAAAACGGTTTATTCAATAAAATTTTCGCAACAAACACCGTCTATCTTCCTCCTGAAGCTTTATCCCGTGAGTGGTTCAAAAGCGTTGACATGAGTAAATATTTAAGCTATATTGTCGATACTTTAAATCACGACAAAAGTATAAGCGGTCTTCTCGACCCGTCAAAGCGTATATATAAACTTTTAGGAAGAGAATAAATAAACAATAAAAAAACTGCTGCATAGCAGCAGTTTTTTTATTTGCTTAATTATTATATCGCATTTGAAAAATCTGATTTATGACGAACAATATACAGCAGTGTAAAAACTATATATGCTATTACACATAATGCATAAAGCACAACTCCGCCCAGCCGGAATATATCCTGAACAAGTAAAACCATATGCTCACCGAATTTGCCCAATCGGGTAAACAAAAATTCAAACATCTCAGCTAAAATTAAAACTGTCGGCATAAGCAGGCCTCCAAATGAAATAAATGATACCGCCTTGCTTTTTAACGGAATAAACAAAAATAAAATACCGATTATCAGAGCAAATACATTTAAAAGCATAATATTTTCATAAGTAAATATGTTGTTTATACGAAGAAATGTTTCACTTATTCCTCTGCCATTCTCTGCTATATTACCGATATTACGAATAAAATTTATAGACAATGCAAATGCTATGCAAACAGAAAGCACATTGCACAAGAGCCAAATAATAACCCCGACATTAAAAATTGTAACAGACTTTTTATTATCAAATTTTAAGATTCGATCTTTTTTCACCATAAATATAATGTTTATTATAAAAAATGCTGCCGTTAAAATTGAAATCGCCATATAATGAGTAATAAGATATTTATCAATATTATTAGGAGAAAAAACAGGTGTAAATAATATAAAAGACATAACAATAAGTCTCGTTTGCAATTTATTCTTTTCTTTATTAAATAACACAATCAATGTCAAACAGCAAATTGCAGAAACTATAAAAAATACATAATTTAAAATTGCAGTATATTCATAAGCTAAATAATTATGGTCTGCACAAATCTGAATATTGTTTATATTATATAAGAGAAACAAACCCATAGTAAACTGCCACAGAACTAAGAAAATATTCTTTAGAACAGTTTTAAAATATGATGTTTTCATTTTTTTACTCCATTTAATATTTTTTAGTTTTTAGCTATATTTTAATTATATCATTATTTAAAATTAGTTAAATTTATACATTTTACAAATTTCTATAGCCAAACATTACATTAAAGTTATTTTTTTAACAATTTTTCATTTATTTTATGCAAATGAAGTATAAAAAAGACCTGTAAACACAGGTCTTTTACATCTATTTTATTATCATATTCTGAAGCACTTTTGAATTGCCTTATGTTCTCCGAATACCAGAAGGGTTTTATTTGAAGTAAGCACGGTTTCAGGTAATACCATAAGCTCCATTTTACCGTTTTCCTTAAATGCCAAAATATTTATGCCGTACTTTTTACGGATATCCACATCGGCAATTGTTTTTCCATACCATTGGGACGGCACTTCAATTTCAAAAATTTCATAATTGTCGTCAAGCTTTATATAATCCAAAATATGATCTGATGAATACCTTATAGCCGCCCATTTAGCAACCTCTTTCTCAGGATTCACAACCTCATCAGCACCGTTTCTCAGCAAAAACTTTGCCTGAACCTCTCTATCGGCTCTTGAAACTATAAATTTCCCACCTAGTTCTTTTAATAGAGAGGTTGTTTCAAGAGAGCTTTGAAAATTATTACCTATGGCAACAATACAGACATCGTAATTATCAACCCCAAGAGAACGCAAAAACATTTCATTGGTGCTGTCACCTATCTGTGCATTTGTTACAACAGGTAAAATTTCATTTACTCTTTGCTCGTCCTTATCCACAGCCATAACCTGATGTCCAAGCTCATTAAGCTGCTCTGCAATTAAAGTGCCGAAATGACCAAGTCCTATAAGTAAAATAGACTTCATATCTTCCTCCGTTATCCTACAGTTATTTTTTCAACGGGATATTGCGAAATATCAACTGTTTTTTTAGAAACTGCCGCAAAAATAAGCGTAAGCCCACCGACTCTCCCAAAAAACATAAGAGCAATCAAAACAAGCTTTGATATAACACCGAGCGAAGGCGTTATGCCGAGAGTTAATCCGACGGTCCCGATTGCCGATGCCGTTTCAAAAAGACAAATGCCTATTGGGAGCTTTTCAACCGCACTTATAACAAAACCGGAAATCAAAAACAGTACCAAATAAAGCATTAAAATTACAGATGCCGTTTTTATAACCTCATCATCCATTCTTCTTCCAAAACATTTTACACTTTTCTTTTTTTTGAAAGTTGCAAACATATTTGCAAAAAGCACAGCAGCGGTTGTGGTCTTCATACCGCCCGCCGTAGATCCCGGTGAGCCGCCTATAATCATTAAAACAACAATCAGTGCCTTTCCAACACCCGTAAGCTTTGTAAGATCTGCAGTATTAAAACCTGCCGTTCGCGGCGTTATCGCCTGAAAAAATGACTGACAAAATCTTTCAGAAAATTTAACATTTGAAAATTCACCAAAGAAAAACCAAATAGTAGGCACAATAATCAAAATTCCCGTTGTCAGCAAAATAAGTTTACTTTGCATTCTGTACTTTTTAAATTTCAACTTATTCTGTACAAAATCATCCCAAGTTAAAAAACCTATACCGCCAACCACAATTAAAGCGCTTATAACACCTGAAATAAAAATATTGCCGCTGAAAAATGTAAGTGATGAAAAATTACCGCTTTTATCTCCCATAAGGTCAAATCCCGCATTACAGAAAGCTGAAATCGAATGAAAAAACGAAATCCATATACCTTTTGTTCCGTAATTTTTTAAAAATACCGGAAGCATCAGCAGTGCTCCGATAAATTCAATTAAAAATGCAATTTTAAACACAAACTTTGTAAGACGCACAACACCTCCCACTTGCTGTGCGGAAATTGCATCTTGAAGAGTGCTCCTTTGCATTAAAGATATTTTTCTTCCTGAAAGCATAGTTAAAAATGCAGCCACGGAAATAATTCCAAGTCCTCCAAGCTGAATAAGCAAAATTATTATTGTCTGTCCGAAATACGACCAATAGGTTGCCGTATCCTTAATTACAAGTCCTGTAACACAAACAGCTGAAGTTGCGGTAAAAAGAGAATTTATAAAGCTTGTCGCTACACCGGATTTAGAAGAAACGGGAAGCATAAGAAGCAGTGTTCCAAAAAGAATAACACCTGCAAATCCCAATATAATTATTTGAAAAGAATTGAGTTTTCTTTTCAACAATTTAATTTTACACATTAAACAGCTCTCCTAATTGCGCTTGCCATTATATAACAAAAGTAAATGATAGTATATAACAAATTTATAAAAAATCGGAAAGTCTTTTCTTTTAAATTTATTTAATTACAAGCTCTACAGGGCAATGATCGGAGCCGAAAATTTCAGAATGAATTTTAGCCGAACAAAGTCTATTTTCCAGAATTTTAGAAGTTATGAAATAATCTATACGCCAACCTACATTTTTTTCTCTTGCATGAAAACGATAGCTCCACCACGAATAAGCATTTTCCAAATCAGGATAAAAATATCTGAATGTATCTATAAATCCAGCATCTAAAAGGATGTTGAACTTTCCTCTTTCTTCATCTGAAAATCCCGGATTTCTCCTGTTCGTCTTTGGATTTTTAAGATCAATTTCATTATGCGCCACATTTAAGTCTCCACAAAAAATAACAGGCTTGTTTTTTTCAAGTTCTTTTAAATACTCTAAAAACCTGTCTTCCCAAGCCATTCTGAACTCTATTCGTTTAAGACCGTCCTGCGCATTCGGCGTATAACAGGTGATAAAATAATATTCTGGATATTCAAGTGTAATCAAACGCCCTTCAGTGTCGTAATATGGATCATTCATACCGTAGCTCACAGAAAGTGGCTCTTCCTTTGTAAAAATCGCCGTTCCAGAATATCCCTTCTTCTCAGCATAGTTCCAATACGAGTGATATCCTTTAAAAGTCAAATCAAGCTGTCCCTCTGAAAGCTTTGTTTCCTGAAGGCAAAACACATCGGCATTCTGCTCTTTAAAAATATCCTCAAAGCCTTTTTTCATACAGGCTCTTATTCCGTTCACATTCCACGATATAAATTTTTTCATTTTCTTGCCTTTATAAAGTTTTAATATATAATATGAGTATTATATCAAGTATATTCATTAAAGTATAGGTAAATTATGAAAAACAAAGCATTTGAAAAAACAAAGTATTTTATTTTAGATTTAGACGGGACCTTTCATATAAGCGGAAAAATAGTTGACGGTGCTTTAGATTTTCTTAATAAAGTGAAAAATTGCGAAAAGGATTTTCTATTTTTCACCAATAACAGCTCAAATAATCGCAACATCTGTCATAAGAGCCTTTTGGATATGGGTTGCAAGGTTCCAAAAAGCAAAATCTCTGTTTCAACAAATGTGTGCATTGACTTTTTAAAAAAAGAACGGCAAGGAAAATCAGTTTATCTTTTAGGAAATGAAAGACTTATAGAAGATTTTAAAGAAGCTGAAATTCCTCTGTCGGATACGAATGCGGATATTGTTATTTCTGGCTTTGATACAAACCTTACATATGAAAAACTTACAAAAGCAAGTGTATTAATTGAAAACGGAGCCGAATATTTTGCCACTCACGGGGATTTAAGATGTCCTACTGATATAGGATTTGTTCCCGATGCAGGTGCTATAACCGCTGTAATAACCGCAACAACCGAAAAAAAACCTTCAAAAATTTTTGGAAAACCTCATACTGAAACGGTGGACTATCTCACAAGCTATTTAAACTGCACTCGTGAGGAATTGTGCTTTATAGGCGATAGTCTCATATCAGATATAAAAATCGGATATGATCATAATATTCCAACCATTCTTGTTTTAACCGGAATTACAACAATAGAACAATATAAAAATCAAAATATAAAGGCCACCTATGTTTCAGAATCTCTTAAAACGCTTGCCAACGAAATATTTTAAAAAAGACGGCAAAAGCCGTCTTTTTTAATTTGCTATTAATACATTCCGCCTGCAGCAGCTGCAGCAGCCGCTTCAGCTGCATCAGCCTTCGGGTCAGGAATATCTGTTACAAGAGATTCCGTTGTAAGCACCATAGATGCAACCGAAGCTGCATTTTCAAGTGCTGAACGAGTAACTTTGGCCGGATCAAGTATGCCTGCATCAAACATATCCACAAACTTTTCATTTGCAAAATTAAAGCCATAATTTTTCTTTTTGGAACTTTCAATAGCATTTATAATAACAGAACCTTCAAGTCCTGCATTAACTGCAATCTGTCTTATCGGCTCTTCCATCGCCTTTAAAACAATGTTTACACCCGTCTTTACATCTGCATCATCTGTTTTAAGAAGCTTTGAAACATCACCCTTTGCGTTGAGAAGTGCTACACCGCCACCTGCAACACAGCCTTCTTCAACTGCAGCCTTTGTAGCTGCAAGAGCATCTTCAATACGCATCTTCTTTTCTTTCATCTCTGTTTCGGTTGCAGCTCCAACTCTTATAACTGCTACACCGCCTGCAAGCTTCGCAAGTCTTTCCTGAAGTTTTTCTTTATCAAACTGAGAAGTTGTCGAGGAAATCTGCGCTCTTATCTGATTTTCTCTTTCCTTAATAGCCTGCTTTTCACCTGCTCCATCAACAAGAGTCGTATTTTCCTTTGTTACCGTAATTCTTCTTGCATGTCCAAGTTCATTTACAGTTGCATCTTTAAGTTCTAGTCCTAAATCTGAAGTTATTACAGTTGCGCCTGTAAGCGTTGCTATATCCTGAAGCATTTCCTTCCTTCTATCACCAAAGCCCGGGGCTTTTATGCAAACACAGGTAAATGTTCCACGAAGCTTATTCACAAGAATTGTTGAAAGAGCTTCACCTTCAACATCCTCAGCAATAATAACAAGCTTTGATCCCGCTTTTACAATTTGCTCAAGCAATGGGAGAATTTCCTGAATATTAGAAATTTTCTTATCCGTAATAAGAATTGCAGGATCTTCAATATCAGCCTCCATCTTATCCGTATCAGTTACCATATAAGGAGAGATATAACCTCTGTCAAACTGCATACCTTCAACAATATCGGAATATGTATCGGATGTCTTTGACTCTTCAATTGTTATAACACCGTCAGCGGTTACCTTATCCATTGCATCTGCAATAATCTTGCCAATTTCATCATCACCTGATGAAATTGTTGCAATTCTTGCAATATCATCTGAAGATTTAACAGTTTTAGATGCTTTTTTAACCGAATTTACTGCTATTTCGACAGCACTTGAAATACCCTTTTTAACACTCATAGGATTTGCGCCGGCCGCTACATTTTTCATACCTTCTCTGATTAGTGCCTGTGCAAGAAGTGTTGCTGTTGTTGTTCCGTCACCTGCCACATCATTAGTTTTTGTAGAAACCTCTTTTACAAGCTGTGCACCCATATTTTCAAACGGATCATCAAGCTCGATTTCCTTTGCGATGGTAACGCCATCATTAGTAATTAAGGGTGAACCGTATTTTTTATCAAGAACAACATTTCTTCCCTTAGGCCCCAAAGTGATCTTAACCGTATTTGCAAGCTTATCTACACCACTCTGAAGAGACTTTCTTGCTTCTTCTCCAAATTTAATCTGTTTAGCCATTTCAATGCCTCCTGTTAATTAAGTACTGCCAAAATATCACTTTGGCGCACTATATTATATTTAACATCATCAAGGTCAACCTCTGTTCCAGAATACTTTGAAGCAATAACCTTTTGACCTACCTTTACCGTCATTTTAATCTCTTTTCCTTCTACAACTCCACCGGGACCTACTGCAACAATCTCTGCAAACTGTGGTTTTTCTTGTGATGCAGAAGTTAAAATAATTCCCGATTTTGTCGTTTCCTCAACCTCTACGGGCTTTAATATTACCCTGTCAGAAAGCGGCTCAAGCTTAAATTTCTTTGATGCCATTTTTTTCCTCCAAAAAATAAATTTTAAGTTTTAGCACTCTTTATTCTTGAGTGCTAATTTATATTTTAACCTATTTTTTATAAAAATCAAGTATCAATTAAAAAATTCATAAAAAATTCATTAAATAAAAAGTGGAGCTATGCTCCACTTTAATTTTACGAAATTGAAGTCGCCGATATATTTGCGATGTTTACAAAACCTATATAAGATTTTCCTTTATTCAATGCGAGTTCATTTCCACTTTCATCAATAAGTTTCAAAGGTTCTTTATTTTCATTGCCTTTTGACCATTTAATTTTCTGATAAGTTCCGTTCGAAACATAAACACCTTCACCACCGCTCAAATCCCAATTCATCAGCTTATTATCTCCAGGTACAAGAGCTACAGGACAATAAAGTACCAGGACATTCTGGACTTTGCAAGCCGAACCGTCCACCCCGTCCTTCATAAGCGTTTCACCCATATAATTATAATACATTTTATCCTCTGCATTATATTTAAATGTATGACGATAGCTGTCAGAAAATTTAAAAGTTATGCTGATACAACTTCCACCACCAAGTATCTTTGATTGTTCATTGAACTTAAAGGGCTTTGAATATTTTTCTTTAAGACTCATATCAAAACCTTTATCCGTAAAAGCTTTTGTCAAAAACGCTCCATTAGTATATGCAGTATGCTCCATTGAAACATTTCTTGATTTATCACGCTTAAAATATTGACCGTTTACTACACCGTCAATATCATCAACCTTTTCACGTTTTATTTTTTGATTCGCGATATTGGAGGCTCCAAAATGTATATAAACCGCATCAAATCCCTGTGCAAGTTCAATATAATCGTGCCTTGCAGACCTTGTCGGCCCTATTTTCTGTATATTAGACACATCTTGATAAAGCCACATCATTCGTGTAATACCGCCCTCAACTTGTCCTTCGACAATAATATCGGGCGTTGAAATTCCCCATTGCGGTCTTGCAGATGGAGAATTTTCAACCATTACCGCAACAACTCTTGCAGCATCATTATCCATCTTTTCACCCGTTAATATATTCCTTTTTGAAGAAATAACTTCTGTAAACTTTGTGGTCTCAGTCGTTTCCATATGCTCAGGTGTTCTTTTTCCGCAAGAATCGAACAACAACACCAAAACAACACAAAGCACAATTGCCGCACTCTTTTTTAATGCAGATTTCACAAAAACCTCTTAATTAGACATTTTTAAGTTCTCTTGTAAGCCAGATATAAGCAAATTCCATTGCCTGTGCAAAACCCTTTTTTGTGCTTGTTTTAAGAATTTTTTCAGTAGGTGCAAGCGACGGATCAGTACTTATAAGTGAAACATTTATTTTATCGGCAACCTTTGCTTTTTCTTTATCTCCCAAATCCTTTTCAGAAACTATTGTAAGAGTTACAATAAATTTATCCTCAGGATTTCCGAAATAAACCACATTTCCCTCTCTTAAAAAAGGAAATCCTTTATATTTCAGCCATTCTTCTCCACTTGTTTTCTTTTTCTGGCTTGTATCAATTTTTTTTATTTCCTTTTTTTTAGACTCCGTCTTTTTGACAGACGGTCTTGTTTCTTTAACTTCACTCAAATTTATTCTCCTTTTTTATCAGGCTTAACATAATCACTCACCATAATTTGTAAGAGCTCATCGCGATCTATTCTCGAAATAAGATTACGTGCATTATTATGTGTTGTTATATATGTCGGATCTTCCGACAAAAGATATCCAACAATCTGACTAATAGGATTATAGCCTTTTTCTTTAAGGGCACTGAACACTGTTCTCATTATTTCTTTAATTTGATGTTCATAATCACCTTTAATATTAAATTCTACGGTCTTATCTATTTCAGCCATATTATCACCTAAAAAATTATATCATAAAATATCTGTCCGTTCAATTTTACAATATCAATTCAAATTTTCTTTCATCAATAAAATGCTGTCATCAAGTCTTTGAATTTTTTCCTTAGCATCAAAAAGACTTTTTTCAGTTTTTTCAATAACATCTTTAGGTGCTTTCTCTATAAAATTATTATTTGAAAGTTTTCCAGAAAGTATTAGAACTTCTTTATTCATTTTTTCCCTTTCTTTTTCAAGTCTTTTAATTTCTTCAGAGAAATCAATCAATTCACCTAAAGGAATATAAATTGATGCACTATCCGTTACCACATTTACAGTTTTTTCCGTATTTTCCGCTTTTTTCACTACAAATACATCCGCTGCACCTGCAAGCTTTTTAAAAAATACAGCAGAATGCAAAAACACTTCTGTGAATTCCGTTTCAATAGTCATCTCAGTTCTTTTTGAAGGAGCAACATTCATTTCAGATCTACGATTTCTTACCGCTTTTACTGCAGTCATTATTCTTTCCATCGCATCCTCTTCAGAAGAAAATACAAGACTTTCCGAATACGAGGGATATTCTGAAAGCATTACAGTCTCATCTCTATGAGGAAGTGCAAGAAATATTTCCTCAGTAATAAAAGGCATAAACGGATGCAAAAGTATCATAGACTTAGAAAGCACATAAACAAGCACCGCCTTAACCGTTTTTTTAGCTGCACTATCATTACTATTAAGTCTTATTTTAGCCAACTCAATATACCAATCACAAAAAATATCCCATATAAATTCATGAATATTTGAAAGCGCAACACCAAGCTCAAAACTTTCAAAATTTTCATTTACAAGTTTAGAAAGAGAATTAAGTTTTGATAAAATCCACTTGTCTTCAAGTGTAAGATTATCAGGAATATTCGGTGAAGGCTCTTCATCATCAATATTCATAAGAATAAACCTTGCGGCATTCCATATTTTATTACAAAAATTCCTTGAAGCCTCAACCTTTTCATCAGAAAATCTCATATCATTTCCCGGTGCGTTACCCGTTATAAGAGTAAGTCTTAAAGCATCAGCACCATATTTATCAATAACTTCAAGCGGATCAATTCCATTTCCAAGAGACTTAGACATCTTTCTGCCTTTAGCATCTCTTACAAGTCCATGAATAAGCACCTTATCAAATGGAACATGCTTTGTATTTTCAAGTCCTGAATACATCATACGCATAACCCAAAATGGAATAATATCATATCCGGTTACCAATGTTTGAGTAGGGTAATAATGTTTTAAATCTTCAGTTTCATCAGGCCAACCCAAAACCGAAAAAGGCCAAAGTGCAGAAGAAAACCAAGTGTCAAGCGTATCTTCATCTCTTATAACATTTTCAGATCCGCAATGTTCACATTTTTTCACATCATCTCTTGAAACAGTTATTTTTCCACATTCGCCACAATACCATGCCGGAATTCTGTGTCCCCACCAAAGCTGTCTTGAAATGCACCAATCTTTAATATTTTCAAGCCAATGAAAATATATCTTTTCAAAACGTTTAGGAACAAAATCGGTTTTGCCATTTTTAACCGCTTCAATGGCAGGTTTTGCAAGTTCTTCCATCCTAACAAACCATTGGTCCGATATTCTAGGCTCAACACTTGTTCCACAGCGATAACAAGTTCCAACATTGTGTGTATAGTCCTCTACCGATGTTAAAACACCCTCTGACTCTAAATCTTTTTCAATTTCTTTTCTTGCGGTTATAATGTCAAGTCCCGCATAAGAATGATAGTCCTCTACTATCTTTCCATCCTCTGTAAAAACATTTATTTCCGGAAGATTATGACGCTTGCCCACCTCATAGTCATTCGGATCGTGCGCCGGTGTAATTTTAACAGCACCGGTACCAAATTCCATATCCACATAATCATCAGCTATTATAGGGATTTCACGGTGAACAAGCGGTAAAATAAGAAACTTTCCGACAATATCCTTATATCTGTCATCATTGGGATTTACAGCAACCGCCGTATCACCTAAAAGAGTTTCAGGTCTCGTTGTTGCAATTTCAATAAATCCGGTTCCATCCTTTAAAGGATATTTTATATGCCAAAAACGACCTTCCTTTTCCTTATATTCCACCTCTGCATCAGAAATTGATGTCTTACAGTGCGGACACCAATTTATCATTCTTGTTCCGCGATAAATAAGTCCTCTTTCATAATATCTGCAAAAAACTTCCCTTACCGCCCTTGAACATCCATCATCAAGAGTAAAGCGTTCTCTGTCCCAGTCGCAAGAAGTGCCAAGTTTTTTAAGCTGCTCTACAATTCTTCCGCCATACCGCTCTTTCCACGCCCACGCCCTATCTAAAAATCCCTCTCGACCTATATCCGCTTTTGTAAGGCCTTCCTTTTTGAGCATCTCAACAATTTTTGCCTCAGTGGCAATTGATGCATGGTCAGTACCAGGAACCCAAAGAGTATCAAACCCTTTCATACGATGATATCTTATGAGTACATCTTGAAGAGTATTGTCAAGCGCATGTCCCATATGAAGCTGTCCGGTAATATTCGGAGGCGGTATTACTATTGTATAAGTCTTTTTGCCGGGTTCTCTTTTGGCATGAAAATATTTCTTATCAAGCCAATTTTTATAAATAGAATTTTCAACTTTTTCCGGATTATATTGTTTTTCAAGTTCTTTTTTCATCATTCACTCCATTCAATTTTGATTATCGACATTAGAAAAAGCTCTTTCCAAGACATCTTCATAATCTCTTAAAAATATTTTTATATCATGCCATTCAGGCTTTCCTTTTTTATTTGTAACATTTACCGCATAAAAAAATTGCTCATTCAGACTATTTTTATCCTTTACAGTAAAATTCAAATCAAAACTTTCTTTATGTTTTCTATCAACTGAAATTACTGAAGGCACACTATAATTTACAATACCTCTATTTTCGTTTGTTCCGGTAATAAGAGAAAAACGATAGCTGTCAAAATCATAAAACCAATTTGATGCTTCCATTTTCATTTTAACCGAATATTCATTTTCTCCAATTTTCAATGCCGTTATTTCCGTTGCAGTAAAAGACACCTTGTGCCACCTGTTTACAAAAGCAACGCTAAATACGATAAGCATTACCACCGTTATAAAAACAAACGCTATTGAAAGTACTGAAAGCCGTATCTTATTTTTTATCAGTTTTCTTTTTCCATCACTTATATCTTCATTTGCAGGCAGCTTTAAAAGCTTATTCTCATCTCCTTCCATTTTAAATCACCTTTGCAAATTCCTCACCAAAAGCACGGCATTTTAATAAAGAATCATAATCAGGTGCCCAATTAAGCTTTATTCCGTCATGTAAAATCTCAAATCCAGCGGATTTTGCATACTCTGTCATAAGCTTTACACCCTCTCCAGACCAACCGTAAGAGCCGAAAGCAGCGGCTTTTTTGTTTTTGAATTTAAGCCCCTTTGCCATTCCCAAAATACCGTCCATGCCATAACTCAACCCATTATTTATAGTTGGACAACCGAAAAGAACCGCCTTTGATTTAAATATTTCCGTCATAATATCATTTTTATCGTTATCAGGAATATTTATAAGTTTTACAGTTATGCTGTCATCAATTTTTTTTATGCCGTCGCAGATATTTTCCGCCATAAGTCTTGTCGATTGCCACATTGTATCGTATATAATAGATATCTGATTTTCCTGATACTGATCTGCCCATTCAAAATATTTATTTATTATCATATCGATATTTTCTCTCCAAAGTGCCCCGTGAGAAGGAGCTATCATTGATATGGGCAAATTCATTTTCATAATTGCATTCAACTTAGCTTTAACTATCATTGAAAAAGGATTTATAATATTTGTATAATATTTCATCGCCTCATACATAACCTCATCCATATCACAGCTATCCGTAAACATATTTTCCGTTGCAAAATGCTGACCGAAGCCGTCATTTGAGAACAAGATATTTTCTGTATCCATATAAGTAAACATCGTATCGGGCCAATGTATCATAGGTGCTTCAATAAATGTGAGTGTTTCCTTTCCTAATGAAAGAGTATCACCTGTTTTTACAGTTATAATATTAAAATCCTGATGATAAAGACCGTTTAAAATTTTTCTGCCGTTTTCAGTGCAGTAAATCGGAGTATTCGGAATTTCACGCAAAAGCTCGGGAAGTGCACCCGAATGATCGTTTTCATTATGATTCATTATAATTGCATCAATTTCATTAAGATTAATTTCTTCTTTGAGTCTTGAAACAAATTCTCTGTCATAAGGTCCCCATACAGTATCTATAAGTACGGTTTTTTCAGAGCCTCTTACAAGATACGCATTATATGACGAACCTTTAAAGGTTGAAAGCTCATTGCCGTGAAAGTGCTTTAATTCCCAATCTATTTTTCCTACCCAGCTTACTCTATCTGATATTTTTTTCGCCATTTTTCATCCTCCGAACTCAATATATATACTTTTAAATTATATTTGATTTAAATCATTTTAGCAACATAAAAAAGAAGTGTATTTTACACTTCTTTTTTATGTTGCTTTAATTCTTAAAATACAAATCATGCCCAAAGAGTTACTGTGCCACCATACGGACCATAATAAGTTTTATGCTCCATAAGCGGACCTTTACCCCACTTTGATTTAACCGTAGCATTACAAATCGCATTTCCAACAACATCATTAACAATAGCAGAATGATTAGCTGAAGAATAATATACTTTACTTGCCACACCAATATTATAAACTCTATTATAGCTCCCATCAGACATATATGCATTCGGATTGTTCATCCAATATATATTTGATGTGGAACTACTATACCAAGCATATGAATGGCAATTATATATTCTTGTCGATGTAGATACAAAATAAGCTTGAGGATATCTGTTTATAAAATATGAATTTATGAATTTTGAGCATTTATCATAGCTTGACTCATTTCAAATAAACTTTGAACTTGAACAGAAGTTCCTTTTGGAGTATAAACAACCGCTCTATTCAGTTCATCCATATTAGATAAAAAATAGTTATTCAATTCTTCTAAAACAAAAGGTGCAAGTTCGATTGTAATCGAATCTTTTGTTTTCAATCTTTTTATAGTTTCTGAATTATTATTTTCTGCTTTTTTTACAATTAAATGCGCATCTGCACGATTTAAAAGTAATCTAAGCGCTGTACAATGTGTCGAAACATATTCAATACCTTCTTTCGTGCTATTAAAAGCAAATATATCACCAATAAGTGGATATTCCAAAACTGCTCTAAGTATTTCATCAGTTGATAAAGGATTTAATTCTTTTTCATCTATATAAACTGCTTTCCTTAATTTTTCTGTTGTATCAAGGCTTTTCCATTCTAACGATGTTGTATCAACTTTATAAAAGCTCTTATTTCTATTTGTATTAGATGCAAAAGAGAAGGCATTTATATTAAATAAAAACAAAGCACAAAAAACAATCATTAAAAGCTTTTTTTTCATAATATAATAATTCATCTCCCTTATATTTTATTAAAATACAATATCCCAAATGTATAAATTTAATCTTATTTCAATTCTAATAACCTGTCTCCGTTCTTATATCTTTGTGGATTATCATATTTCATAATTAATCCCTTCTATTCCATCATTATTTTAACATTATATTTAATTAAATTCAAATATTTTAAAAACTATTTTTATATAATTTACATATTAAATTTCAATGTTTTATTAAAAACAAAATGTTTAACTATACATACAATATATGATATAATATATTTTATTATACACATTTTATAAACGGGGAAATTATATGAAAAAGCTTGATATCATAGTGCCATGCTTTAATGAAGAAGAATCCATACCTCTCTTTTACAGTGCAATTCAAGCTGAAAAGAAAAATATGCCATCCATTTTAACAAAGCTCATTTTTATAAACGATGGATCCAAGGATAATACACTTAATGTTCTGCGGAAGCTTTCTGAAAATGATGAAAATGTAAAATATATAAGCTTTTCAAGAAATTTCGGAAAAGAAAGTGCCATGCTTTCAGGCATGCGCTTTTCAACCGGAGATTTTGTTGCAATTATGGATGTCGATCTTCAACATTCTCCGACAATGCTGCCTGAAATGCTCAAAGCGGTTAAGGATGACGGCTTTGATGTGGCTGCGGCAAGGCGCTCGGACAGAAGCGGAGAGAAAAAAGTTCGTTCAGCTTTTTCAAAAGGTTTCTATAAAATCGTGAACGGCATATCACAGACAAAAATTGAAAGCGGCGCACAGGATTTCAGAATAATGAAAAGAAAAGTCGTGAATGCAATTTTATCAATGCCCGAATACAACCGTTTTTCTAAAGGCATTTTTTCGTGGGTGGGATTCAAAACAAAATGGTTTGAGCACGAAAACAGAAAACGCTCCGCAGGAAAAACAAAATGGTCATTCGGAAAGCTTATGAAATATGCTTCCGATGGTATCATCGGTTATACTGATGCACCGCTAAGAATGTCTTTCTGGCTCGGCTCTCTTATTTCATTTTTCGGTTTAATTTATGCAGTTATCATTTTTATAAAAACAATAATAAACGGTGCAGATGTTCCAGGCTATCCGTCACTCATTATTGCAATTCTTATAATAGGCGGTTTAACTCTTATAAGCCTTGGCATTGTCGGCGAATATATCGCCAGAATATTTTTTGAGGTAAAAAAACGTCCAAATTATATTATAGATGAAACAAATATTACACCGAATAATAAATAACACACTTGTTAAAAAAGAATATTTTTATTATAATTAAAATATTTCATATAAAAAAATAAAAACGAGGAAGATATAATGGCGGAAAACAGCACTGAATTTATACGTATAGAACACGAAATTCTTGACTTCTGGGAAAAGAATAATACCTTCAACAAACTAAAAAAGCAGAACGAGGGAAATACCCCTTTCCGTTTTATCGACGGCCCTATGACTGCAAATAATGCAATGGGTATTCATCATGCCTGGGGACGAACGGTAAAAGATATTTTTATTCGTTATCATGCAATGAAAGGCCATGACTGCCGCTATCAAAACGGCTTTGATAGCCAAGGTCTTTGGGTTGAAGTAGAAGTCGAAAAGCAACTTGGATTTAAAACAAAAAAAGATATTGAAGCATACGGGCTTGATAAATTCACAAAGGCTTGCAAAGACAGAGTTTCACATTATTCAAAAATAATAACGGAACAATCAAAAAGGCTCGGTCAATGGATGGACTGGGATAATTCCTATTTTACAAATACTGATGAAAACATTCAGGGAATATGGCACTTCCTAAAAAAATGCGATGATATGGGACTTATTGAAAAAGAATATAAGCCTATGCCTTGGTGCCCCCGATGTGGAACCTCTCTTTCAGAACATGAAATGACGGGATCTTATAAAAACATTACTCACACCTCCGTATACTTTAAACTTCCACTTGTCGAGCGTGATGAAAAAATGCTTGTTTGGACCACTACGCCCTGGACACTTGCAGCAAATGTAGGTCTTGCGGTAAATCCTGAAATAGACTATGTAAGAGCAAAAGTAAAATCGGATGACAAAGTTATTATTTTAGCAAAAAATGCTATTAAACATTTAGGTAATGACAAACTTGAGATTTTAAATGTATTCAAAGGTGAAGAACTTATAGGACTTCACTTTGAAACCTGTTTTCCGGACTTAAAAGCGCAAAGCGGTATTGAACACAAAGTAGTTTCATGGGACGAAGTTTCGGCAGATGAAGGTACTGGAATTGTACATATTGCCGGAGGCTGCGGTGTAGGCGACTATGAGCTTTCTCAAAAAGAAGGACTTGCTCTTATTATGCCTGTTGATGATGCCGGAATTTATCTTGACGGCTTCGGATTTCTTACAGGTAAACCTTGTGAAGATGTAAGAGATGAAATATTTGAAATTCTTGAAAAAAATAACAAGCTTTATAAAACCGAGCCCATAACTCATAGTTATCCCGTTTGCTGGCGTTGCAAGCATGAAGTTTTATACAGACTTGTTCCTGCTTGGTATATCCGTACCGCTCCTCTTAAAGAAAAACTTATAGAAGCCGCAAAATCTGTAAAATGGGAACCTGAAAGCGGCCTTAAAAGAATGACCGACTGGCTCACAAATATGGGAGACTGGAATATTTCAAGAAAACGTTTTTACGGTATGCCGCTCCCATTTTATACATGTACAGAATGCGGAAAAACAACAGTTGTAGGGTCAAAAGAAGAACTTAAATCTCTTGCTGTAAATCCCGATGAAGTAGATGCGCTTCCCGAACTTCACAGACCTTGGGTTGACAATATAAAAATTAAATGTCCACATTGTTCTCACAAAGTTTCAAGAGTTGCTGAAATAGGTGATGTATGGCTTGATGCGGGCATAGTACCGTTTTCTACATTAAATTACAGAACCGATAAGGATTACTGGGAAAAATATTTCCCTGCTGACTGGATAACCGAAATGCATGAACAAATAAGACTTTGGTTTTATTCACTTCTATTTATGTCGGTTGTAATAACAGGTAAAGCTCCTTATAAAAGAGTCCTTACAAACTCAGCCGTTGTTTCAGAGGATGGCTCAAAATTTCATAAAACGGGATTTATGATTAAATTTGATGAAGCTGCAGAAAAAATAGGTTCCGACACAATCAGATATCTTTACGCAAGTGCACCCGTACAAAATGATGTTCGTTTCGGTTATAACCTTGGCGATGATGCAAGAAAAAAACTTTTATCCTTTTGGAATATATATACATTCTTTATGACCTATGCGAGCATAGATAAACCCGACCTTTCAAACTTCAAACCGAACCTTTCCGATTTAACACCAGTTGACAAATGGCTTATTATAAGAACTAATGAATTTGTAAAAAAAGCAAAAAATTATCTGGATGATTATAAGGTTTATCTTCTAACAAAGGATTTTGAAACCTTTACGGACGATGTTTCAAACTGGTATATTCGTGTAAATAGACGTAGATTCTGGAAAACCGGCGACCAAAGAGATAAAATGACGGCATACTATGCACTGTACTATGCCCTTAAAAACCTCACACTTGTTATGAGCCCAGTTATTCCGTTTATGACAGAAAAAATCTGGCAAGAAGCTATAAGAACAAGTGAAACTTCAGAAATGGAAAGTGTTCACTTAAAACGTTTTCCTGAAGAACTTTTTGAACTTGATGATAATGATAAACTAATTGAAAGAACTGCACTTGCAAGAGATGCTATTTCAACTGCAATGAGACTTCGTAACGAACAGCAAATAAAGGTACGACAAGCACTTAATAAAATCTTTATCTGCTCTGATCAAGATACCGCAAAAAAAATCAGTCTTTTTGATAAATATATTTTATCGGAATTGAACATTAAACAGATTGAATATATTGATGATATGTCGATTATCGAAGATACCTATTTGACAGTTAATTTCAAAAATGCAGGCAAAGTCTTAAAAGGTGATGTAAATAAGCTTAAGGATTTTCTTGCAAAAAAAACAGACAATGAAATGAAAATTCTTTCAGAAAAAATTATAAATGGTGAAACTATAAAAACCGACTTTTTCCCGGAAGAATTGGATGCGGAACTTTTTGTCATAAATAAAAAAGCTAAACCGGGAATTGTTTCAAGTGATTTCAATAATAACAGTTGCTTTGTTTCTCTTGACACGGTTATTACTGAGGAACTAAAAAAAGAAGGTGCTGTAAGAGATATTATACGTTCCTGTCAGGTACTCCGTAAAGATGCGGGATATTCCGTTGATCAACGAGTTTTAATGAGTATTGAAACTTCCAATGAATTTATAAGCAAAGCCGTTTCAGAAAAGCTTTCCGAAATCAAAAATGAACTTTTAGCAGATGATATAGTTCTTAATAATATATTTGAAGATGTTGACAAACAAAATATCGCTGAAGTTTTAGGCACAGAAGTTTATTTAAAGGTAAAAAAAGCTTAAAAACAGCCCGCTTTTGCGGGCTTTATTTAAAATTAAAATGATTAATTTAACCAAAAGATTACACTCACTATATTCACTTATTGAGCCTTGCAAGGTTTTTGCCGATATAGGTACCGATCACGCCTACATTCCTTGCGCTGTTTTAAATAACAACTTATGTGAAAAAGCTATTGCTTCTGATATAAGGCACGGACCTTTAAAAAATGCTAAAAAAACCGTTATAAGAGAAAATCTTTCAGAAAAAATAGAGCTTCGCATTTCAGACGGCTTAAAAGCTTACAAAAAAGATGAAGCAGATGAAATATGTATGTCAGGAATTGGTGGCCTTTTAATATCTGATATCATAAATAATACGGTATGGCTAAAAAATAAAAAAATAGTACTTATTTTGCAACCAACAACTCATCACGAAGCGGTAAGAAGTACTCTTTATAAAAACGGATTTAAAATAGAAAAAGAATTCATCTATAAAGAAGGTATTCACTATTATCTTAATATAAAAGCTTATTATATAGGAAAACATATATCTCTAACACCTTTTAGAGCTTATTTCGGAACACTTCTTGACAGTAAAAACAGTGATGATATAAAATATTGCGACTATCTTTATAATGTTTTAAAAAATAAATACACTGCAAGAACAAATAAAGGAATTGATGAATCCGAATTAAAATTCGTGTTAGAAAAATATAAGGAGAAACAAAATGAAAATAAAAAAAATATATGAATATATCGACAGCATAGCCCCATTTGATAACCAACTTGATTGGGATAATTCAGGTCTTTTAATCGGAAATATCAACGGAAGCTTTACCAAAGCCTTAATAACTCTTGATATAACAAAAGACGTTGTAAAAGAGGCGGTTAATATAGGTGCAGAACTTATAATTTCTCACCATCCCGTTATTTTTAAAGGACTTAAACAAATTGAATACAACAGCGTTCAGGCTGAAATAATAAAAAATAATTTGACAGCGATTTCCGCACACACAAATTATGATTTAGCTTGTAAAGGTGTTTCCTTTACTCTTGCTGATACAATTGGATTTGATAATATTTATCCTGCTCTTGACGGAGAAGTGGTTGTAGGAACATTATCAAATAAAATTACCGCAACGGAGCTTGCAGCACTTACTTCAAAAAAGCTTTCGGCATCAGTAAGATTTGCCGACGGTGGTACACCGATTAAAAAAATCGTATGTGTCGGCGGTGCTTGGGACAATGATGTAAATATTATAAAACAGCTTGACTGCGATGCACTTTTAACAGGAGACGGAAAATATCACGAATTTTTGGACTTTGCAGAAAACGGTAAAACACTTATTTGTGCAGGTCATTATGAAACTGAATTTCCCTCAATAATTTCATTGCAAAAACAACTGTCAAGTAAATTCATTGACACGCATTTTATCTTATCACATGAAAAAAATATTATACAAAACATAGACTATGGCAATTGACGGAATTTTTTTGCATTTTTTAAAAAATGAACTTAAAAAAAACATTATAGGATGTAGGGTTGAAAATATAAATCAAACATCAAAAAATGAACTCCTCTTAAATTTAAGAGATATAAGCGGCACTAAAAAGCTGTATCTTAATTGTTCGGGAGGTCTTTGCCGTATTTCAATTACGGAAAATCCTCCGGAAACACCGAAAGAGCCTACTATGCTGACAATGCTTTTCAGAAAAAAACTCCGTGGAGGTAAAATAACAAATATTCGTCAAAATGGACTTGACAGGATACTATATATTGATTTTTTATGCACTAATGAAATAGGAAATAAAATAAATCATACAATTTGCTGTGAGCTTATTTCTACAGCATCAAACATAATTTTAACAGATGAAAATAATAAAATAATTGAAGCCTTACGACACATAAAGAACGAATCTGAAAATTCAAGGGATATTCTACCTAATATTTATTACCAAAAACCGAAAAGTCAATGCAAAGCAAATATCTTTACAGATGATATTAGCTATATTTTAAACAAAATATATAAAGAAGAAAACAGAGATAGAAGACTTTCATCAATTTTAGTTGCAGAGCTGGAGGGCTTATCTCCTCTTATATCAAGAGAGCTTGCTTTTAAAGCCTTTGGAAACACCGATATACTGATAAATCAAATATCCTTATCAAAGCTTGAGGCTTTACTTAAAGATTTCAAATACATTCTTAAAAATCATAGTCAAAAAGCTTACATACTTTTTGATAAATCAAATAAGCCTAAGGATATAAGTTATTTAAATATAACACAATACGGTAATTTTTACAGCATAAAAGAAATTACTAGCTTCAGTTTTGCCATGGAATATTTTTTTTCAGAAAAAACAAATATTGAAAGAGCAAATCAGCGTTCAAAAAATCTTAATAAAATCGTTAAAACACTTTATGAACGCTCAATACGCAAACTTAAAACACAGGAAAAAGAATTGTCATCCACTGAAAAAAAAGAAAAAATAAAACTTTATGCCGAGCTTATAACAGCAAATCAATATGCATTAAAAAACAGCATGTCTTTTTATGAAGTTCTTAACTATTATGATAATACAAAAATAAATATTCCTGTCGATCCATCCAAAACACCACAAGCAAATGCACAATTATATTTTAAAAAATATAAAAAACTAAAAACTGCGGAAAATATCTTGAAAGAACTTATAAAATCATCAACAGAAGAGTGTGAATATCTTCTTTCAGTTTTAGATGAACTTAAAAGAGCAGAAACCTATTCAGATATTACCGAAATAAGAACTGAACTTATAAAATCGGGATTTTTAAAGCAACAAAGAACAAAAAAAAACATGAAAGATAAACCACAACCTCCAATACAATTTAAAACATCTGAAGGTTTTTATGTTTTTATCGGAAGAAACAATCTTCAAAATGAAGAGCTTTCATTAAAAAAATCAAACAAACTTGACATGTGGTTTCACATTCAAAAAATTCCCGGTTCACATACCGTATTAAAATATGATGGAAGGGAATTCACCGACCTTGCCATTTCAGAAGCTGCACAACTTGCCGCCGCACATTCATCTGCAGATTTTAATATAAAAGTACCTGTTGATTACACTCTTATTAAAAATCTTAAAAAACCGCAAGGGTCTCATCCCGGAAAAGTTATTTATCATACATACAATACAATTTATGTTAAAAATAATAAAAAGAGTACAGTTTAAACTGTACTCTTTTTATTTATGCATATTTGCAATATATGAAATTTGCTTTACAAGCTGTTGTGGAGTATCTGCAAAAGTTTTCACACCCGCACTCTCAAGATTTTTTTTATCTCTAAATCCCCATAAAACTCCTATGGGATAAACCTCTGAATTTTTTGCAGTTTGGATATCAACATCTGAATCTCCGATAAAAACCGTTTCTTCTTTTTTAGAATTTAAACGTTCAAGTACATAATAAACACCATCAGGATAAGGTTTGTTTCTTCGTTCAGGAACAGAGCCTACTATAAGATCGATATATTCTCCAAAAAACTTTTTACAAAGAGTCTGAGCGGCAAAATCTGCTTTATTTGTTACAATTGCCGTCTTAAATCCCATTTTTTTTATTTCTTTCAACATTTCTAAAATATAAGGATACGGTGCAGTTTTATTTTCCATATTTTTTTTGTAATCATCACAAAAAAAATAATAAACCTTATCTATCAACTCTTCTTCCGTACCTTTTGGTACCGCTCTTTCAATTAAAAGCCTTATTCCATTTCCGACAAAACTTCTTATCTCCTCAAGAGAACGGGACGGCAAAGAAAATTCCTCAAGAGACCTGTTTGTGCTATCGCACAGATCATCTAAAGTATTAAGAAGCGTTCCGTCCAAATCAAAAATTACAGTGTTTTTCATAATATCACCCATGATAATAATTATATAAATTCAGTGCAGCTGTTTTTGTCATACCCTTTACTCTCTCCAATTCTGAAAGCTCCGCATTCTTAACCGCTGCAATACTTTTAAAATGTTTTAAAAGAAGCATGGCTCGTTTTTCACCAATACCGTCAATTTCAGTCAGACTCATATTAAGAGTATTTTTAGTGCGTAGCTTTCTATGATAACCTATCGCATAACGATGAACTTCATCCTGAATTTCGGTGATAAATTTAAAAAGTCCTTTTTTATCAGAAATAGTAATTTCACCACCGGTGCTCTGAATAGCTCTTGTTCGATGTTTTTCATCCTTTACCATGCCAAAAATAGCAACGTTCAAGCCAAGACTTTTAATAAGCGGTTCCACTGCCCTAACCTGACCTAACCCGCCGTCAAGAAGTATAAGATCCGGCAATCTGCCAAATCCGTCAACAATTCCTTTATCTGACGCTTTTTTATATTCATTAAAACGTCTTGAAATCACCTCAATCATTGAGCGATAATCATCATTTCCTGTAAAACTTTTTATTTTAAATTTTCTATATGCTCTTTTAAGCGGTCTCCCGCCTTCAAAAACAACCATTCCTCCAACAGAATTTTCACCACCTGTATGTGAAATATCATAGCTTTCAATGTATTCAGGAACTTTATCAAGTCTCAAAGTTCTTTTAAGTTCTTCAAGTATTTTTAATTTTTTACCCGTATAACCGACTTTTATGGCAAGCTTTTCCTCTGCATTTTCTCTTGCCATATCAAGTATTTTAAGCTGTTCTCCTCTTTTTGAAAGAAAAATTTCAACCTTTCTTCCTTTTTTTTCAGAAAGCCACTTTTCTAAAAGTTCTTTATCCTCAACCTCTCCATCAAGCAAAATACGCTTGGGTACATTATCTCTTAAATTATAATAGCTTTCAAGATATGATTTTCTGAATTCATTTGAATTATCTTCATTTTCAAAAAAAAAGTTCTCGGTATCTATAAGTCTTCCACCTGAAAACCGCAGCACCGAAAGACATATTTTACCGTTATATTCAGCAGCCGCAAAAACATCCTGTTCCTTCACATTTTCATAAATAACCTTCTGTTTTTGCATGATTGCTTCAATTGCAAAAATTCTATCACGAAGTTTTGCAGCTGTTTCAAAATCCAGATTTTCAGAGGCCTCTTCCATTTTTTCTTTTATTTTTGAAATAGCCGCTGCGGTATCTCCATTTAAAAATTCCCAAGCGGAACTTACAGCTTCCGCATAAATTTCTTTTGATACTTTTCCAGAGCATACACCTGAACATTTATTTATATAATAATAGAGGCAAGGTCTTTCTTTACCAATATCCCGAGGAAAAACTCTTGTGCAAGTTGGCAACTTAAATACGGTATTTGCAGTTTCCACACTTTCACGAACAGTATGAGAACTTATAAAAGGACCTAAATAAGAAGCATTTTTATCTTGATTATTATATACAGAAATAATTTTAGGATATTCTTCATTTGTTTTTTTTATAAATGAATAGCCCTTACTATCTTTTAAAAGAATATTATATTTAGGCATATTTTGCTTAATAAGAGAACATTCTAAAATAAGTGCCTCAAATTCAGAATCAACCACAATATAATCAAAGGCAAAGACATTTTCAACCATTGCCTTTACCTTCTCACTATGCGTATTTTGCGAACCGAAATATTGTGATACCCTATTCTTAAGCTTCTTTGCCTTCCCTATATAGATTATCTTTCCTTGTCGATTTTTCATAATATAAACACCGGGAAGAAGCGGAAGACTCATAGACTTTTTACGAAGCTCTGACAAATACTTATTCAAAATAAATCCTAAACAAAAAAGCACACCGTGGGGTGTGCCAAAATAAACTAATTAAATTACTCTGCAAAACCCGAATCAACAAGCTTTACAAGTGCATCAACAGCAGCTTCTTCATCTGGACCGCCTGCTATTATATTAATTTTTGTTCCACCCATAATACCAAGAGACAATACGCCGAGAAGGCTCTTTGCATTCACTCTGCGTTCATCCTTTTCAACCCAGATTGAGCTTTTGAACTCATTTGCCTTTTGAATGAAAAAAGTTGCAGGACGAGCGTGAAGTCCAACCTGATTTTGTACGAGTACTTCTTTATTAACCATAATTATCTCCTAAATAATACTGCAAAATTACTTTTTACAGTTGTTTATTATAACACAAAATATTAACAGGTCAATATTTTTAAGCTGTTTTAAAATTATTCTACCCCTATACCAAACTACAAGGTTATTACAATCAATACTTTGTGAATGTTGTTCAAAAAAAAATAATAATAATATCTACATTATACAAAGAACTTTAATTTAAAATCGGCTGATGAGCAGGATAGCTGTCTTTTGTTACAACAGAAAAACTGTATCCTTGAGATTTATAAAATTCTATAACTGTAGGCAGAGCCTCAACAGTAGTTCCCTTTGCAGCAGTATCGTGCATCAAAATATTGCATTCGGCGGCTTTAGGAAGCTTTTTGCAATTGCTTATTATCCTTTCTACAGGAACATGATTACCATCGGCATCTCCCGAGCTTACATTCCAATCAAAATATTCCCATCCCTTTTCATGTACCTTTTTTGTCAAAAGTGTCATTATTCCAGGACAATATTTTTTGCTTACAGTATTTGAACTACCTCCGGGGAAACGAATTATATTAGGTCTTTGTCCTGTTTCGTTAAAAACAACATCTTCTATTTTCTGAAAATCATCAAAAAAGCCCCCTTCGGAGCTGTAAACAGTTTTATAATCGTGACTTGCTGAATGAAGACCGATTGCATGGCCCTCATTTACTATATCCTTTAAATAACCATTATACTTTGTATTTATAACAAAAAATGTAGCTTTAACATCATATTTTTTTAAAATTTCAAGGATCTTGGGAGTATTCGGTGAAGGTCCATCATCAAAAGTTAAATAAATGGTTTTATGCGTACTTTCAGTAGGTTTTCCATTTCTTTTTGCACTAAGCTGCTGTTCAAGCTCCTGAATTTTTTTATTCAACTTCTCTTCATTTTCTTTCTGCTGTTTAGCATCGTTTATATAAGATTCTCTTTCAGCATTGAAAGAATTCATTTTATTCTGAAGCGCCTTATTATTCTTTTTTAATTTAAGTGTGCTTACCGCAAAAAATATTCCACAAAGTAAAAAAGCTACCAATACAAGAGATATAACCTTCAGCATTCTTTCAAGTTTCAGATTCCTATTCAGCATAACTCTATAACCTTTTTCGCTTATAGAATGATTACTTTTATTAGAATACGGCTGTCTCTCCTCATTTAAAAATACTGAATTTCTGTTAAACAAATCATCTATATCAAAGTTCTTATTATTGTTTTCATTCATACTATTTGTATTCTTTTGTTCTGCCATTTTAATCGCCTTTATCTGTTTCTTTTTCTAAAATTTCAACTTTTATCTTTTCTATCCTTCTATCTTCAACTGAAAGAACAGTAAATTTAACATTATTATATTCAGCTATACTCTGCTTATCGTTTTCAGGGATATATCCTAGAAGGCTTATTACAAAACCTCCTATTGTATCATAATCACCTTCAGGAAATTCGACACCAAGTTCTTCCTCAACTTCATCTATCGGAGCAATACCATCAAGAATAAAGGTATTGTCATTTATTTTTGAAACCTCATTTTCTTCACTATCATACTCATCCATTATATCGCCAACTATCGCTTCAACAATATCTTCTGAAGTTATAATACCTGCCGTTCCGCCATATTCATCAATAACAACTGCCAGTTGAATATGTTCTGCAGTCATTTCCTTAAAACATTCACCGCATTTTTTAGTTTCAGGAACATAAAAGGCCTTTCGCATAAAATCCTTTACAGTTTTTGTTTTAGGAAGGTCCAAGCCAATATATTTAAGCAAATCCTTAACATATATTACACCAATGATATTATCCTGATCATATTTAAAAATCGGTATTCTTGAATGACCTGACTCAATAGCCATAGAAACGGCCTCTTTTAAGGAACTGTCCACATCAATAAAATATACATCAGTGCGGTGTGTCATAATGTCACCGACATTTATATCATCAAATTCAAAAACATTATTTATCATCTCTTTCTGAGAATCCTCAATAACGCCTTTTTTTCTTCCAACATCAACCATCATACGAATTTCTTCTTCCGTTACGGTTTCTTCATCCGCATTTGGATCAATACCCAAAAGTCTTAAAATACCGTTAGTAGACGCAGAAAGAAGCTTTACAAACGGTTTTACAGCCTTTGAAAATCCATTTAAAAACCTAGCTACTTTATAGGCAATCTTTTCGGAATTTGATGTGCCAAGCTTCTTAGGTACCAGCTCACCAAATACAAGAGAAAAATATGAAATAAGTACAGTTATAAGTATTGTAGCAACTGTTTCAACAGTTTTCTTTCCTACAGCCCTTTCCAATACGGTATCTTCAAAAGATTTTGCCAAAATCAGTGCAAAACTTTGACTTGCAAACGCACTTGCCAAAAATCCTGCAAATGTAACGCCTATTTGAATTGTTGAAAAAAAATTGGAGGAGTTTTCCGTAAGTTTTTTAACAGCAATTGCTTTTCTATTGCCACCATCGGCATCCTTTTCAACCTTTGCATCATTAACCGAAATAATGGCTATTTCGCTCATAGAAAAATATGCGTTAATAATTATAAGTATAAAAAGAATTAAAATTCTTAAAATAATTATAGCGGCAGCGGACGGGTCGTCCATTAAAATTCACACTCCGTTATTATAAAAAAGCGGGGAAAATTCCCGCTTTAAAGGGATTAATATTTTATTATTTTTTACTTCCGAATATATCTAATACATCAAAATTATCTTCTGACTGCTTTGTTTCAAAGTTATCCTCTTCACCTGTGCTTATATCTTCAAAAAGGCTTTCAGAAATCGGTTTAATCTCATCATTAGCTCCTGCAACTGAAACACCTCTGCCACCAAATCCAGTTGCAATAACTGTAAATGAAATCTCATCCTCTTTTCTTTCATCAAGATAAAGTCCAAATATAATATTGGCGTCAGGGGAAGCCGCCTGATTAATTATAGTCATTGCATTATTAACTTCATCCATTGTAACATCAGGAGATGCGGAAATACATACGATGACACCCTTTGCATTATCAACAGAAGTTTCAAGAAGCGGGCTTGTAATAGCTTTTTTGGCAGCAGCTTCCGCTCTACCTTTACCCGAAGCAATTCCGATACCCATATGAGCTCTGCCAGCATCCTTCATAACACTTGTAACATCTGCAAAGTCAAGATTGATTAATCCGTCTTTCGTTATAAGATCGGATACACTCTGAACCGCCTGCCTCAAAACATCATCTGCAATTTTAAAAGCATTTAAGAGCGTTATTTTCTCAACTCCTACTTCGTTAAGCTTTTCATTAGGAATAATTATAAGGCTATCAACATGCTTTGCAAGCTCTGATATTCCCTCTTCAGCCTGTCTTGCCCTGACATTCCCTTCAAATTTAAAAGGTTTTGTAACAACGCCTATTGTAAGAATGCCCATTTCCTGTCTTGCAATATCTGCAACAACAGGTGCTGCACCTGTACCGGTGCCACCACCCATGCCTGCGGTTATGAAAAGCATTTGTGTATCCTGAAGTTTTTCTTTAATTGCATCCTTGCTCTCTTCAGCA
This sequence comes from Candidatus Fimenecus sp., assembly GCA_052169395.1. Classification (GTDB taxonomy): domain Bacteria; phylum Bacillota; class Clostridia; order Oscillospirales; family Acutalibacteraceae; genus Fimenecus. The sequence goes on from JBQNCN010000003.1 coordinate 168,751, forward strand.
GCTTTTTTGCCGATATCCGGCTTTGCACCTGCACCTCTTCCGCCTGTCGCTTTCTCACCAATTTGAATTTTAACCTCAGCCTTTGAACGCCTGAGAGCTTGAATATCAGTATTTGCAGCTATAAACTGAACATCGGTAAAATCCTTATTTTCAACCATTGAATTAACAGCATTTCCACCGCCGCCGCCAATACCTATAACTCTAATATTTGTAGCCTTATTTTCCTCATCTGCAATTTCAAAAGCCATATAGTTCCTCCAAAACCGGATATTTAAAATATTTATACATTTATGATTTATATTAACACAGAATTTTTAAAAATTCAACTGTAATTATAAGACAAATGGCGTTGTTGTCAAAGAATCATTTTGCCGTCTTTTATATGCAGTATTTTTGGTTGTAAAATCAATTGTTCCCTTAAATTCCGGAGTTTCTTTATCACTCCTGTTCAAAGTCGCCTTTACAAACTCCATCAAATTGTTATTTATATTCGATTCCTCTCCCAATTCAACTGTAATTCTGTTGTCATATCCAAATTTTATGTTTGAATGATTGTATGTATTTATAGACGTTATTTTTTCTATTCCGACAGATTTAAGTTTATTTACCGTATTTAAAATCAAATTTAAATCTCCCTGTTCGCTAAATTGCACCACCTCACCTATTTTAGCCGAAACCAGAGTGGCAGATTCAATAATTATAATATCATCATTAACGCTTGTAAGACCGTCCTCAATAACCTTACCTGTATTTGATATAAGAGTACAGCCACCCGATGTATATATTGCATATTGAGGAGTTGCTTTTTTTAAAAAAATTTTAACCTTTCCTGTTATATACCTTTTAATTTTAACCTTTTCAACATAAGGAAGAGCTGTTGAAATATTATTTTCAGCACTGTTTTTAGAAAATGTATATACACCGCTTCCAATTTTTATCTGAGAAGACTCAATTACTCTATTTTTACTGTAAATATCATCACCAAGAACTTCAACGACTGACACCTTAACAAATATTATAAGACAGGCGGAAATTACCGCAATAACGGCAACCATAATCAAAGCTGACATTAGAATCCACTTTATTATTTTTTTCTTTTTCACTCTTTTTTTGCGCTGATGATGTCGTCTTTCATCATTTGACATAGGCGTTATATTCCGCGCAGCCTGCCTTTTAATAGGCAATTTTTCTGTCATTTTCTATTCCTTAATCAAATTTTCAATAATTTCACAAATTTTAATATTTGCATCTTCCGCAAATATACAGTGTGCATTTTCTCCAAACTTTTTAAGTTTTTGCTTCGACTTCGTAAGCTCATCAAAAACTTCAAGTATTTTTTCATTTGTCAGTTCTTTTTCTTCAATAACTTCCGCCGCACAAACATTTTTTAAAGTCATTGCATTATGATACTGATGATTTTCACTCACATTAGGTGACGGAATAAGAATTGATGCAACTCCTACACACTCAAGTTCCGAAAGAGTGGAAGCTCCCGCTCTTGAAATTACCAAATCTGCAGCAGGTAAACATATATCCATATCATTTATATATTCTCTAACATCAATATTTTTGTTGTTTAAATTAACACCTTTTTCCTTCAATTTATCAGGAAACCATTTCCCATATTTACCGTATCCATGAATGAATTTAAATTTATCCCTATTCGCTCTTTTTGAAATTATTTCAAGCATAGCTTTATTTATCATATCCGCACCTAAAGAGCCTCCGAATGACAATATCAAAATATCGTCTTCACATAACCCCAATTTTTCTCTGCAAACATTTCTTTTTGCATTTAAAATTTCCTTACGAACAGGAAGTCCTGTAATATAAAGCTTGTTTTTCACAGTCATATTATTTAGAGCATCCTTTACTGTAAGACAAACAGCATCAACACATTTCGCAAGCTGTTTATTTGCAATTCCAGGATATGCGTTTTGCTCATGTATTACTGTAGGAATTTTCATTCTATAGGCGGTTTTTACAACAGGTCCACTTACATACCCTCCAAACCCTATCACTATATCAGGTGAAAATTCACATATAATTTTTCTGGTTTGAAAAGAAGCCTTGAAATATTTAAAAACAGTTTCAATATTTTTAAAAATCGCTTTAAGACTTAAACTCCTTACAAATCCAGAAATATCTATGGTTTTTATTTCAAATCCCGCTTTTGGCACAAGAGTGCTTTCCATATGATTTTTAGTTCCAACAAAAAGTATCCTTGTTCCCGGATTTCTGGACAATATTTCACCTGCAACAGCAAGCGCCGGATTTATATGACCGCCCGTTCCACCTGCAGCAAACAGAACCTTCATATGTGTCCTCCATTTCTTCTTTTAATTTTACTCGTATCAAAAAGATTTAAACTTTTAGCATCTGAGGTTCTTGAAATAGATAGAACAACTCCCATTTCCGACAAAAGCATTATTATAGATGATCCTCCCGAAGAAAAAAATGGTAGTGATATTCCTGTATTCGGCATTGCATCCGTTGCAACAAGAATATTAAGTATTGCCTGAAATCCAACTTGAGCCACAATACCACAACATATAAGTGCACCAAAACGGCTCCTTGCTTTTTCAGCAATAATTACACCGCGCATTACAAGACCAACAAAAAGAACTATTAAAATCAATGCTCCGAAAAATCCCAATTCCTCACAAATAACCGCAAAAATAAAATCGTTCTGCACCTCAGGAATATAGTTATATTTCTGTCTTGAATTTCCAATCCCAACTCCGAAAAATCCACCGGTTCCAATAGCATAAAGAGACTGATTCGTTTGATATCTTTCATCATTTTCAAGACTATAATCCTTATCAAGCCACGATTTTACTCTTTCAATTTGATATGAAAAACCCGACTTTGCAATTTGAACATTCTCAGATTTATTAGGTTGACTTTCCGTTATAGTATGCATTTTAAAACCGCCAAGGGCAAATATAATTGAAATCATTACAATAACCGCAATTAAAAACGTCAATGCAAAATATTTTTTTGAAAAACCGCTTAAATAAAGCATTACAAAGCCTATAAGTAAAAGCAAAATAGTTCCAGAAAGATGTCTTTCAGCCATAATCAAAACTGCAATAGAACCTATAATCACAAGCAATTTAACAAATTCAATATCAGTTTCACGAAGCCTTAAAAACTGTTTTCCGTTTATAATAAACGGCTTTTTACTTAAAATTTTTCTGCGATTTTCAGTTGCTTCCACAGCACAATAAAAAATCGCCGCAAATTTTGCAACCTCTGACGGTTGAAAACTTATAGGTCCTATTTTTATCCAACGATGAAAATCTCCTGAAGAATCCGATGCTCCCACATCTTTTATAAACAATGCAACTACAAGCAGACCAAATGTAAAAACTAAAAATAATTTTGCAAACGGTTTAAATTTTTCAAAATTTATTTTAGATACAATAAACATTAAAACAATTCCAACAAACGCATATATCGTCTGACTTCTTATATAACTCGTTCCTGTTGGCTCTTTATCAACATTCGGTTTAATAAAATTCTTTATTTTTTGAACTGCAGACTGTTCAGTTGTTTCAGAGGCCGTTGTTTTAGCATTAACTTTTATTGCAGATTTATAATAAGAATTTATATAAGATGCGGAAAAGAGCATAAGAAGACCGAACATAACCAAAATTATGACAAGTGTTAAAAACGGTATATCCATTCCGCCATGTGAAATAAAAGCGGACCATCTGCCACCTGAAACTTCAGCTTTATTCTGTCGTTTTCTTATATTTTCCATAATTTATCAGCCAAAATATATAAGTAAATTCGCAAAAATTCCGCCTAAAACCTGCACAAGCATAAATACAAGGCAAATTTTAATTTCGCCCCAACCGCACATCTCAAAATGATGGTGTATCGGTGCCATTTTAAATATTCTTTTTCCATGAGTTATTTTAAAATATGATATTTGAATAACATCAGAAAACATTTCAATAACATATATAATACCGAATAGAAGAATAAGAAACGGTGCATCAATCATATAGGCAAGTGCTGCAATCATTCCTCCTAAAAACATGGAACCGGTATCACCCATAAAAACCTTTGCCGGATGCCAATTCCATATTAAATATCCAAGACACGCACCCATCATACAGGCGGATATCAGAGAAACTCCAACAAACCCCTTTAAAAGAGCCGCAAAAACAATTGAAATCCCTGAAATCGCTGTAACTGATGAACATAAACCGTCAATACCGTCTGTAAAGTTAACTGCATTAACAGTTAAATAAATCACAATAATTCCAAATGGCCAGAAAAACCACGAAAGTTCAACATTTCCTTTAAACGGAATAAATGTATATGTGCATTTCCCCATATAAAGAGCCGCAAGATAAGCAAGTATAAGAAGAATCTGAGCAATACTTTTCTGAGTTATTGTAAGTCCTAAATTTCTTTTAAATTTTTCCTTAATAAAATCATCAGCAAAACCTATTATCCCAAAACCTAATGCCATTAAAAGCCCTGCCCATATTTTTATTTTGGCAGAATAGGTATCTACAAACCCGCTCATTAAAATATTTCCATGCAAAAATTTATCCGTAATAAGTACAATTAGTAAACTAACAAATACAGCTAATATAAACATAAGTCCGCCCATGGTCGGCGTACCCTCTTTTGATTTATGCCAAACAGGACCTTCTTCTAAAATAGTCTGCCCAAATTTTATCCTTTTAAGAAGCGGAATTATAACAAAACCCAACAATGCAGCAATGACAAAGCCAAGCCCTGCGCCCAATGAAATCCCTGCATAGCTATTCATTAAATACCCCACTCCTTATAAATTTTATCTATTACTTCTTCCAATTTCATTGCCCTTGAGGCTTTAAACAGAACAGAGTCTCCGCGCCTTAAATAGGCTGCAAGCTTATATGAAAGCTCCGCTTTATTTTCAAAAATATATATTTCATCAATATATTTTTCTGCAGCTAAAGCAATTTCTTTTGAAAGCAAACCATATGTAAATAAAGCATTCACATTCTTTTTATGTAAATATTCGCCTATTTCTCTATGTGCCGTTTTCGCATAACTTCCAAGTTCCAACATATCACCAAGAACTGCAATATGTCGTTTACTTTCTTGCACATCAAGCACTGATAGAGCTGCCTTTACACTTTCAGGTGAAGCATTGTAGCAATCTTCTATAAATGTGATTCCACGGACCGCAGTTATTTTTTGTCTCATTCCTGAAGAAACATAAGATAAAAGCCCTGCAGCAATATCTTCATCTTCCATATTCAAGCTTTTGCCTACTGCAAAAGCTGCAACTGCATCAATAACATTATGAATTCCGACACTCATTATCCGCACAGGAATTCTTTTATTTTCATAAACTACTATAAAAGACGTGGAATTACCTGTACTTACTATATCTTCAGCAATAAAATCACAAGTTTTATTATCTATTCCATAGCGAATAATATCAAAATCAGTATTTTCATAATCACAAAGCATGTCATTATCGCCGTTTATTATAAGTTTCGATCCGTTTTTCATCCCATCCAAAATTTCAAGCTTTGCTTTTTTTATATTTTTACGAGAGCCTAAATGCTCTATATGAGATACTCCTATATTTGTAATTACGGCAATATCCGGTTTTGCAGCAAGGCTCATTCTATGAATTTCCCCGCTATGATTCATACCCATTTCAATCACAGCACATTCTGTAATATCTGATAAACGCATAAGAGTTTTAGGCATACCTATTTCATTATTTAAATTCCCGTCCGTTTTAATTGATGAATACCTTCTCGATACAACAGAATATATCATGTCTTTAGTTGTGGTTTTCCCAACAGAGCCTGTAAGTCCTACAAGCTTCAATGACGAAAATTTGGAACGATAATAACCTCCAAGAGCCAAAAGTGCAGTTCCCGTATTTTCAACAACTATTTTAGGAATAGCAACATTTACGTTTTCAGAAACAATACATGCTGCTGCACCCTTTTCTGCGGAAACTCTTACGAAACTGTGTCCGTTAAATCTGTCACCTACAAGAGCTATAAATAGACAGCCCTTTGGAATATCCCTTGAATCGGTGGATACAGCGGTAATTTCCATATCCGTTCCATAAAGCTTTCCATTTACAGCCTTTGCTATTTCACTTAAACTCAAATTCATAATTACGCCCTATAATTATATTTTTCCTGAAAGAATATCTTTTATTATTTCTCTTTCATCATAATGGATTTTTTCAGTTCCTATAATCTGATAATCCTCATGTCCTTTCCCAGCAAGAATAACAACATCATCTTTTTTTGCGATTTTAAGAGCATATCTTATTGCTTCCGTTCTGTTTACGACAACCTTATATTTCGCTTTAGTTTTTATTACTCCCGGAATAATATCATCTATAATTTTGTCAGGAGCTTCCGTCCTCGGATTATCAGACGTTATCACAGCTATATCGGATATATTTCCTACAGCTTCTCCCATAAGCGGTCTTTTTGTTTTATCTCTATCCCCACCACAGCCGAAAACCGTTATAATTTTACCATTTGCGTTTTGTTTTACAGCATTCAATATATTTTCAAGACCATCTGGAGTATGCGCATAATCAATTAAAATTGTATAATCCGTACCAGCTTCTACAACCTCCGCTCTTCCCTTTACGCCTTGTGCAACCTTTAAAGCATCTTGTATTTTATCAAATAAAATTCCCAGCATAAGAGCTGCCGATACCGCCGCCAAAGAATTATAAACCGAAAATTTTCCGGGTGCTGCAAAACAGCATCTACCCAATTCGTTATTATACATTATTTCATATCTAACTTTTGTAGGTTCATAAACAATATTTTTTGCTATAAAATCCGCATTATTATTATCTATTGAATATTTTTTAAAATTTAAAAAATGTAATCCTTCAATAAGATTTTGAGTATACACATCATCTACATTTACAAGAGCATTTTTCGCCTGCGTAAAAAGTATTCTTTTCGCTTTTAAATAATTATCAAAATTTTTATGATAATCCAAATGATCTTCCGTAAGATTGGTAAATATTGCCAATTCAAAGTTTATACCTTCAAGACGTCTTTGGTCAAGTGCTTGGCTTGACACCTCCATCACACAATATTCGCATTTATTTTTTACCATATCCGAAAAAAGTTTTGAAAGTTCTATAGGATCCGGCGTTGTTAGATGAGAAGGATAACATTTTTCTCCATCAAAGTTTTTAACGGTTCCTATAATTCCACATTTTCTTCCAACACGATTTAAGATATCACTTAAAATAAATGTTGTGGAAGTTTTTCCATTTGTTCCTGTAATACCGATAATTTTAATTTTTTCAGACGGCTTTCCAAAAAAATTTGCACATATAAGAGCATAAGCACTCCTGCTGTTTTTTACAACAACTTCATTTGGCACACCTGTGGGTTCTTCTGAAATTATTACCGAGGCGCCTTTTAATATCGCATCAGATGCTTTGGTGTGCCCATCAAAATTCGAACCTTTTATACAGACAAACGCCGAACCCTTCACAACCTTTCTACTATCATCAGTAACATTTAAAACATCAACGTCTGTAAAAAAGCCTTCATAATTTATTCCATCAAGTAATTCTGATACTTTCATTATATTTTCTCCTTAACCGTCAGATACATTTGTCCCTGACTTATAATAAACCGTAATTACAGTTCCCTTTTCAGCTTCAGTTCCCGGAACAATACTTTGCTTATATGCAGTAAAATCCGAAGATGCGGATGAATTGGCAATTTTTATATTGAAACCAGCACTTCTTGCCGCCAAAACAGTAGCATTAGCAGTCATTCCGTTGAAATCCGGCACCTTTTCTTTTACTTTCTCACTATTTTCATCCGTATAACAAATAATCGTTCCGCCTTTTCTTATAGTTGTCCCTGAAGAAGGTGTTTGTGAGATAACGGAATTTCCTTTTCCTACAAATATAATATTTTGTTCACCTGCCAAATTTTTAGCATCATTTTTATTTTTCCCTACAAGATTAGGAATAGTAACATTTGTAGATTGAACCGTACTTTTATCATCGTATTCTGGAATCACTCCCATATTTTCAAGAACCTTGCTTATTAAATCACCTGCAATAGGCGCTGCAACAGAACCTCCACCATCACCTTTTATAGGTTCATCAACACATATAAGCACTGCTACTCTCGGATCATCTGCAGGAGCAAAGCCCGCAAATGATAAAATATATTTATTTGCTTCGACACCTTTAGCACCGAATTTTTGAGAAGTTCCTGTTTTTCCTGCAATTCTGTACCCTTCAACATACGCATTTTTTCCCGTACCTTTTGACACTACACTTTCCATCATCTTTGAAACAAGATTTGCTGTTGATTCAGAAATCACCTGTCTTTTAACAGTCGGTACGGTACTTTCAACAGTTTGACCATTTTCATCAATCCATTTCGACACAATATAAGGCTGCATAAGCTTCCCCTTATTAGCAATAGCCGATACAGCCGTAAGCATTTGAAGAGGAGTCACCTGAAAAGTTTGACCGAAAGACGATGATGAAAGCTGAGACACACTAAATTTTTGTGGATCATGATATGTAACACCAGACTTAGGACTCGCCTCCGCAGGAAGATCTATTCCTGTTTTTTCAGTAAATCCGAAAGCCTCAAAATATTTACTCCATCGCTCTGCACCAAGCTTTTGTCCTATTGTAACATAAAACGGATTACAAGAATTCATAAGACCCTGTTCAAGCGTTTCCGCACCATGTCCCTCATGACGCCAACATTTTATATAATTATCCGCAACCTGAATTCCGCCTGTACAAGTATAGGTTGTACCTTCATTCACAACCCCTTCTTCAAGCGCTGCCGCAAGTACTATAGTTTTAAAAACGGATCCCGGCTGATATGTATCAGATACGCAATGATTTCTCCATTGAGTATAAACAGCTGCAGAAGTCTGAACATTCCTCTCATTTTCATCAGTTATTTTATTAAGTTTCTCCATAACCTTATGACTTGACAATTGAGAAGGATTATTAAGATCATAATCGGGTTTTGAACTCATACCCAAAATTGCACCTGTTTTCGGATCCATAACTATACCATACGCATATTTTGATTCATTATCCGCAATAGCCTTTTCAAGTGCATCCTCAAGATAATACTGAACAACCTCATTTATCGTTAGCACCGCATTAAGTCCGTCCACGCCATTATAAATATTATTAAAATCAGCAGCAATAACATTTCCACGATTATCTACCGACCTTACCGTTCTTCCGTTTATTCCTGAAAGTTTACTGTTATAAAAAAGTTCCAATCCCGAACCTGTATTTTCTGCCGCCGTATCAAGTCCTGTATTGGTAAAACCTACAATAGAACTTGCAAATGACGAATTTGGATAATATCTTTTAGAGTTTGCAGTAGCATAAAAAACACCACTCGCAATCCTCTTCATTTTATGAGTACCGTCTTTATTAAGTTTTCCCGTATCAACGCTCATTTTATTAAGTTCTAAAAGAGCATCTTTAACTTCTGTTTCAGCTTTTTTTTCTAATATTACATATTTTTTCTTTTTATCTGAAATTAACATTTTAATTTCATTTGTATCCTTGCCAAGTACTCCCGCAACCGCAGTTGAAACCTCGTCTATATGGTCCTTATCAATATTTGAGGGATCTGCTGTTAAAAGCCATGCATCAGCAGAAGTAGCCAGCACCGTCATATCTGAAGAATAAATTGTTCCTCTTTTATGTTCTATACTGTTTATTGCAAGCTGATTTTCACGTGCATACAATTTGAATTTTTTTCCCTTAATAACAGAAACATAAAAAACAGAGCTCGCACAAAATAAAAAAGCAAGGGCGATGAAAAGAAACATCACGCCCGAGCGTCTTTTAAATTCTTTTTCAGGTCTTGTCTGCATTTTAATTCATAGGCTGTTTATTTAGAAATTGTCTTCCAAATCGTTTTAAAAACATCTTTAATTTTATCATAATTTTTACTTTTAAATTTATTTGCACTTTTTTCCACAGGTTTTTTTATCGTCTTTTCAGAAGGTTCACCGTTACCGAATGTATCTTTTTGTTCAGTTGCTATCGTTTCAATTTGACTTTCATCAGCTTTTATCATACCAAGTTTTGTAAGAGCATAGTTTTCAACCTTTTCAAGAGAATATAGGGAATCCACTTTTGTTTTAAGTTTTCTTTGCTCACTTTCCGCAAGCTGAAGTCTACTTTGTTCTTTTGCAATCATCCGATCAAGTCTTGCGGTTTCAGCAACAGAATTCACATACATAAACATAAAACTAAAAAGAATCCCCATTACCGTTACAATCTTTATAATCTTTGCCTTACTCCGTCTTTCTTCAGATAAGATAGCTCTTTTGCTTTGTTTAGCTCTTCTTACCTGCTTTAAAGGCGGTCTTTTTTTAGGTAAAAGCTTAGGTGCAGCTTCAAGTGCAGCACCGCCGTGCGTATATATTTCAAAATCAAAGCGTTGATCTATATACTTTTTTGTTTCTGCCAAAGCCGCCTCCTTCAATAATCCTTAAGTTTTTTTATACTTCTTAATCTTGCACTTCTTGCACGAGTATTTTTTTCAAGTTCTTTTATATCTGCTGTTATACCTTTAAGTTTAATTTCTCCATGCGGAGTGTTTCCGCATACACAAATGGGGAAATCCGGCGGACAGATACACCCTTTTGCAAATTCCTGAAATTTATGTTTTACTATTCTGTCCTCAATAGAATGAAAAGTTATCATTGACAATATTCCACCGATTTTCAAACAAGAAAACATATCCTCAATTGCCTCTGAAAGCCCTAAAAGCTCTCCATTCACTTCAATTCTTATTGCCTGAAAAACTTTTTTTGACGGATTTTTATCCCTTTTAAATTTTGCAGGATAACAACTTGAGATTATTTCAGAAAGTTCTATGGTGTCAGTTATTTCCTTTCTTTCTCGTCTTTTTAATATTTCATTTGCAATTCTTATCGCGTTTTTTTCTTCCCCATAATCTCGAAAAATCCTAATAAGATTTTCTTTAGAATATCCATTAACAACATCTTTAGCTGAAATGCCTCGTTTTGACATTCTCATATCAAGCGGCGCATTTTTTAAATATGAAAATCCTCGTTCCGCTTCATCAAGTTGAAATGAACTTACACCTAAATCACATAAAATACCATCAACTTTCTCTTCTTTTAAAATATCCTTTATATTAAAGAAATTGTCATTAACAATAAAAGCGTTTGGAATATCTTCAAACCTGTGTCGCAAATTTTCTATTGCATCCGGGTCTCTGTCTATCATTAGAAGCTTACCGCAACTCAGCATATTCAATATTTGTTGTGAATGTCCGCCTCCTCCAGCCGTACAATCCACATAAAATCCGTCAGGCTTTATTTCCAACGAAGTTGCACTTTCATTTAAAAGTACGGAAACATGTTTAAATTCCATAATCAGAAATCAAGCATTGAAGTATCTGTAAGACTCATAGTAATATCGTCTTGTGCACGAACCTTTGCTCTTTCTTCCGGTGCCCAAAGTTCTACACGATTGCCTGTTCCAACTACTACAATCTGTTTTTCGAATCCTGCATATTCAGTTGCATCCTTTGAAAGTGTTACTCGACCTTGTTTGTCAAATACGGCATCATCGGTATATTCATAAAAAGAGCGCTTAAGTGCATCATTTCTTGAAGAATTTATTTCTTTTTCCAAAAAATAAAAATATTCAAGATTATAACAATAAAGACATTTTTGAGAATTTTGACCTATACGCGGTCTATAAATCTTAAATTCACTGCCAAGAATTTTACGAAGTTTTGCAGGAATAATTACACGATTTTTAGAGTCCAGCGAATGATTTGATTTTCCAGACATATGACATTGAGGCATTACATCATCGTTTTGAAATGCCGTAGTTTCATCTTTCATCGCTGTCCTCCTTTGATAATCATTGTAAAAACATGACACTTTTTAGTTTTTATATGCCTATTTCCACCACAACAATTATACATATTTTATTTTTTAAAAGCAAGTGCAAAAAATAAAATATGTATAATTAGCATATATAGTATATTTTGTTTGATATTTGCGCATAAAAAAACTATATATAGATAAATATAATTATTTCAAACTTCATATTTTTTTATTTTTATAAAGTTTATATATTTTTCTTTCAATAATATTGCAATCTATCAAAAGTTAATTTATAATATTATCAGTTTAGTGTATATTAGGGATAATGTTGTTTAACAGACATCGTTTTAAGCACGGTATTTGTTTTTTTGGAGGTATAATTTGAAAGGCGATTTACAGGTACATACAAAACTTTCCGACGGCTCACTCGGCGTAGAAGATTTAATTATTTTTGCAGCACGTAAAGGAGTCGAAGCATTATCTATAACAGATAGAGATTATGTTTTAGGAGTTTCAAGAGGAATTCTTTTAGGAAAGCGTTATAATGTAAATGTCATCGCCGGAGCACTTTTATCCTCCTGTGATAAAACAAGCGGAAAAAGGCTTGATATTTTAGCTTATGATTTTAAAGAGCCTGAGCGGCTTGAAGGTATTTGCTACGCAAACAGACAGGCATACAAAAGAGCTTCCAGCGGAATTTTCGCAAAACTTTCAAAGCGATATCCTATAACAAGAGAATTTGTCAATTACTGTGCAGAAGGATCAACAAACATATTCCCCGCACATATGATGCGTGCACTTATGGAATGCGGTTTTTCAAAATCTATCTATGGAGAAATTTATGAGGATTTATTTTCAGAAACCTCACCTAATAATATTATTATGCACGCTAAATATAAAGATTTCACAGAAATAATATCAGCAATTCATGAAGCAGGAGGTATTGCAGTATTATCTCATCCATATCTTTATGACAGTCTCCCGCTTCTTCCAGCTCTTATAAAAGAGGGACTTGACGGAATTGAAGTCGGTTCTCCATTTGCTACCGATAGACAAATGAAAGAACTTTACGAAATCGCCAAATGCAACGGATTAATCACCACTTCAGGATCGGACTTCAGGGGTCTTTATACAAAAAGCAACTTCACTTTAGGAGATATAACCGCCGACGACAAGGAAATGGATACACTTATAACCTTTAACGCAAAAAAGAAACGCCGTGAAAAGAAAACTCAAAAAGCGGCTCAAAAAGAAATCATAGACAGATTAAGAGGCTCTACAAAATAACACCAATGGAGATTTATAAATGGAAGAAGATGTAAAGATTTTTTCTGCAAAAAAAGCAAAAGCGGAAAAAATACAGACAGTAAATAATAATATAGATGAATTAAGCCTCATAAAAGAAATGGATTCCGAACGTTCAAATGGAAATTTAGCAAAAGCAAAAAATCTAGGACTTAATCTCGCAAATATTTTCATTGATGAAAAAAGTATAAATGAGGGACTTCAAGAGCTTATCGGAACGCTTGAAACCAACAAAGAAATCTTGTTTCAAATAAGAATTTTAATGGTTTTCGGTGCTGAAAGAGAAATTGGAAGACTTCTAAAAAAAGCACTGCTTTGCTCCACGGCAATAAATGCTCTGCATGATAAAATTCACGATGACAATCTGAACTTTTACAATAAATTTTCAGACGGCGCAGAATACAGTTTTTATTATCTCGCATTAAAAAGTAGCGGCGATATAGTCAAAAGTATAGGCAGAAGCTTTGCTATGCTTTGTGGAAGAGAAAACGATTTTCGATATAAAGAATTAGGCGAAAAATTATGGATAAAAACAATAACTGAAGTAGATGAAATAATCGGATCATATAAATTTAAATAATTTTTCTCAAAGAGATATTTACAAAAAATCCTGTTATTTTATATACATAAACATTATTCATCCCTTGCAGCAAAACAACAATCACCTTTTAAATACAAAACAAACAATTTGAAAATATAATAAGAATCCCAACCTTTCGGTTGGGATTCTTATTAATTAAGTTCATCTTCTTTGTCTTTCAACATATGACAAGCTTTATATTTCTTTCCTGAACCACACCAGCACGGATCATTTCTACCAGGTTTGCTTTTTGCTCTTACAGGTTGTTTTTTTACAGTACCATCAGAACCTCCGGATGTTCCTGTAATCTTTGCGGTTTGTTCACGTTTCACATCATCATCAGTTCTTATTGAAATCTGAAGAAGCTGAGTAATTGTACCCTCTCTTATTCTATCAGTCATTTCATCAAACATATCAAACGATTCCATTCTGAATGCCACAACAGGATCTTGCTGACCATATGATCTTAAATAAATTCCTCGTTTAAGTTCATCCATCGCATCAATATGATCCATCCAATTGTTGTCAACATTTCTAAGAAGAACCATCCGCTCAGCTTCAGACATAATTTCATTACCATATCTTTCTTGTTTTTCACTATAAATTTTATGAGCTTTTTCAATGAAATAATCTGAATATTCCTTCGGATTATTGTATGCACTTAAATCATCATGTCCGGAAAGCCATCTAAACTTAAGTTTAAGTCCTGTAAGATTTCTTTCTTCTTCGGGAAGAGCATCAGGAAGATAGAATTTAACTTCATCTTCAAAATACTGATCCATCATCTTTTCAATTACAGAATGAATATCGGTTCCATCAAGTACCTGATCTCTCTGACCATATATAACCTCACGCTGTTTTGCCATAACATCATCAAATTGCAAAACACTTCTTCTGACAGCAAAATTATTTCCCTCAACCTTTTTCTGTGCAGATTCAATAGAATTTGTTATAAGCTTTGATTCAATAGGTTGTCCCTCATCAATAGAAAATGCATCCAAAACATTATAAAATCTGTCTCCTGCAAAAAGCCTTAACAAATCATCTTCTGCAGAAAGGAAAAATCTTGAGGTTCCCGGATCTCCCTGTCTTCCAGAACGCCCTCTTAACTGATTATCAATTCGTCTTGATTCATGACGTTCGGTACCTATAATATAAAGACCTCCGGCCTCTCTTACTCTTTCCGCCTCTTCTTTAATACCGTCCGAATATTTCTTTTTCAAAGCGGCATACTGCTCTCTTGCCGATAAAATCTCCTTATCATCAGTTTCAGCAAATCCTGTAGCTTCTGCAAGAAGCTCGTCAGTAATGCCGTGTTTTCTCATCTCAGCCTGTGCCTGAAAATCAGGGTTTCCACCTAAAATAATATCAGTACCACGCCCTGCCATATTGGTGGCAATAGTAACAGCACCGAATTTACCAGCCTGTGCAATAATTTCCGCTTCTTTATCATGATACTTGGCGTTAAGAACATTATGCTTAATGCCTCGCTTTTTAAGAAGCTTTGAAAGTTCCTCACTCTTTTCAATGGAAATTGTACCGACAAGAACAGGCTGTCCTTTTTCATTACTTTCAACTATTGTTTCAATAATAGCATCATATTTTGCTTTTTTAGTTTTATAAAGAGAATCCGGCTCATCCGCTCTTATCATCGGCTTATTTGTAGGAACCTCGATTACATCAAGAGAATATATTTCTTGAAATTCCGCACTTTCAGTCATTGCAGTACCTGTCATTCCCGATAATTTATCATAAAGTCTGAAATAATTCTGAAAAGTAATAGTCGCAAGAGTTTTACTTTCAGATTTAATCTTAACGCCTTCCTTAGCTTCAATAGCCTGATGAAGCCCCTCATTATAGCGTCTTCCAAGCATTATACGTCCTGTAAATTCATCGACAATTAAAACCTCATCATCCTTTACAACATAATCAACATCTCTTTTCATAACACCGATAGCTTTAATCGCCTGCTCGATATGATGCATAAGGTTTGAATTGTCGGGATCAGTCAAATTGTCAATCTTAAAATATTCCTCAGCTTTTTGAATTCCCGATTTTGTAAGTTGTGCGGTTTTGCCCTTTTCATCAACTATAAAATCGGCATCAGTTACTTCTTCCTCTACATTGAGTTTCTGATCAAGTTCCTTAACACTCTTCATCGTTAAAGTCTTTGCAAAAATATCTGCAATCTGATAAAGATCGGTTGATTTATCACCAACACCCGAAATAATAAGCGGAGTTCTCGCTTCATCAATCAAAATTGAGTCAACTTCATCCACAACTGCAAAACTGTGTCCTCTTTGAACTCTGTCTGAAGCATAAGCAACCATATTATCTCTTAAATAATCAAAGCCCATTTCATTATTTGTACCATATGTAATATCCGCATCATATGCTTTTCTTCTTTCAGCATTACTAAGATCGTGAATTATAAGTCCTACGGAAAGTCCCATATAACGATAGACCTTTCCCATCCAATCACTGTCACGCTTTGCAAGATAATCATTAACAGTAACAATATGAACACCTTTCCCTGAAAGTGCATTAAGATATGCAGGTAAAACTGCAACAAGTGTTTTACCCTCACCTGTTTTCATCTCTGCAATTCTGCCCTGATGCAAAATAATTCCACCTATAATCTGAACCGGGAACGGTTTCATATTAAGTACACGCCAAGAAGCTTCTCTTACTGCAGCAAAAGCCTCTGGAAGTATATCATCAAGAGTTTCACCGTTTTTAAGACGTTCTTTAAACTCTTGTGTTTTAGCTTTAAGTTGTTCTTCTGAAAGCTTTGAATATTCTTCCTCAAGTTCTAAAACTTTTTTTTGAATCGGTGTTACTCTTTTAACTTCTCTTGACGAATAATCACCGAACACCTTTTTTAAAAGGCCCATATTTTCCTCCGAAAACGGTATAGTAGATTTTTATGCGTTATTATACCATAATTGTCAAAAAAAATCACTACTGCAATATTCAAATCATAAACTATATATAAATTTTTTATCTGAAAATCTCATTTTTAATTCGTTAAATTTTATACAAATTTCTCGTTTTCGCCTGAAAATCCGTGTATTCATGCGGGCTTTACGCTCTCTTACTATAAAAAAATATATATTTTGGCGTTGTTTGTCGTTAATTTTGTAACAATTGACAGAGTTTTTCTTTTGAGTTATATTAATAATAATCAATGAAAAAGTTTGAATTTTCGACTAAAATTGTAGGAAGTGCATTAAATGAATATTGCAACTATTAATAAGAATTTACAAAAAAAATTCGGAAACAATGTAAAAGCTTTCTTAGAAGACGACTGCATTGTTTTAAGAGGACAACTCGACAAATGGGATGATGTTATTTCCGCCTGTCAAATGTCGGCAACAAAATACAGTAAAATCCATGTCGTAAATGATATAACATTTACAGGAGGTGCAGATGCACCGATGAGAATGCCGAAAATAAACGACAAAACTCTTGACGGCAAAACCCCCGATGTACTCATTATAGGAGGAGGAATTTCCGGTGTAAGTATTGCAAGAGAACTTTCAAAGTGGAAACTTGATATTATTCTCGTGGAAAAAGAACCAGACCTTGCACTTCAAGCTTCCGGAAGAAACGACGGAGAGGTCCATCCGGGAGTAGATCTCGGTAAAGGTTCATTAAAGCACAAGTACATAAGAAAAGGAAATCAAATGTACGGCGATATATGCCGTGAACTGGATGTTCCATTTAAACGTTGCGGACAGTATGTAGGTTTCAAACAAGGATATCTTCGCCCTGTTATTAACTTATACAGCCTTTGGCGAAGACTTCACGACGGAATAGAAGACACTTGCACAATTTCAGGTAAAGAGCTTAGAAAAAATGAACCTAATCTAAGTTCTGAATTTAAATTTGCGCTTTCAAATCCAAGTTCAGGCTGTGTATGTCCTTATGGTCTTACTATTGCTTATGCTGAAAATGCAGTTTCAAACGGCGTAAATGTAAGTCTTAATACTGCGGTTAAAAGCATGACAGTAGAAAACGGAAAAATAAAATCAGTTGAAACTAACAGAGGTACTTTATATCCCAAAATAATAATCAATGCAGCAGGAGTATTTTCAGAAGAAATTGCAAAAATGGCAAATGACAGATTTTTCTCAATACATCCGAGACGCGGAACAAACTCCATTTTAGACAAAAAAACAGGGAACTTTGTTCACCATGTTGCAACTGTTAAAGAGCTTAAAATCCACACAAAAAACCACTCTAAAGGCGGAGGAATACTTCATACGGTACACGATAACCTATTGGTAGGTCCAGATGCTGTCGAAACCTACGAAAAAGAAAATACCGCCACAAAAAGAGAAAGTATTGAAACTGTTTTCAAAAAACAAAAAATTACAATGCCCAAGCTTACCGAAAGAGATGTAATAACTTATTTTACGGGTATAAGAGCTCCTACATTTGAAGAAGATTTTATAATCGAAAAAGGAAGAAAAACAAAGAATATTATTCACTGTGCCGGAATACAGTCTCCCGGACTCACAACAGCACCTGCAGTTGCACTTGACATTGAAAAAATGACTGTTGAAATGATTTCAAAAGAAAAAACAATTATAAGAAATGAAAAATTCAACCCCAAAAGAAAAGGTGTTCCCGTGCTAAATGAAATGAGTGATGAAGAGCGCTCCGCCCTTATAAAAGAAAATCCCGATTACGGAGAAATGGTCTGCAGATGTGAAGAAATAAGCAAAGGTGAAATAATCGATGCACTTAATTCGCCTATATGCGTACCTACCATAGACGGTATCAAAAAACGTATTCGTCCGGGAATGGGAAGATGTCAAGGCGGTTTCTGCTCACCTACCGTTGCTCTAATCATTGCCGAATTTATGAATATTCCAGTATCCGATGTAAAAAAATGCTCTGAAGATTCTGTTGTTACTTTCGGTAAAACCAAATAAGGACGCGTGTTAATATGAAAAATTATGATGTAATAGTAATCGGTGGAGGTCCAGCAGGTCTTGCTGCGGCAATATCAGCAGATAAAAACGGTGCTTCCGTTTTACTTATTGAAAGAGAACACAGGCTTGGCGGAATTTTAAAGCAATGCATACACGACGGTTTCGGTCTTGTACGTTTCGGAGAAAAACTGTCAGGTCCAGAATATGCTGAAAGATTTATAGATGATTTTGAAAAAGCAAAAATAGATGCTTTAAAACTCACCTTCGTTACACGAATTGAAAAAAATTCCGACGGAAGTTTCACTGTGGCGGTAGTAAATCGAAACGGTGTTGAAAGCTTTATCGGTAAGGCATTGATTCTGGCAACAGGTTGTAGAGAGCGTACCGCAAAGCAGGTATTCATTCACGGTACACGCCCTTCAGGAGTGTTTTCAGCAGGTACGGCACAAAATTTCACAAATCTTTTGGGAGAACTTCCAACAAAGAAATGTGTGATTCTCGGCTCAGGAGATATAGGGCTTATTATGGCAAGACGATTAACTCTCGAAGGCGCAAAAGTGGTAGGTGTTTATGAAGCAAAACCTACTCCATCAGGACTTACAAGAAATATTCACCAATGCCTTAACGACTACGATATTCCTCTCTATCTTTCTCATACCGTGACAAGAGTTTTCGGTTTTGACAGACTTACAGCTGTTGAAATATCAAAAGTTGATGAAAAAATGAAACCTATAAAGAACACCGAAAAAATTGTTGAATGTGATGCATTAATTTTATCAGTCGGTCTAATTCCAGAAAACGAACTTGCTGAAAGTCTTAATGTAAAAATAGATCCAAAAACAAAAGGGCCTATTTGCGACGGACAACTTATGACAAGTGTTCAAGGTATTTTCTCTTGCGGAAATGCTCTTCATGTAAATGACCTTGTAGACTATGTTTCTGAAAGTGGTGAAGAAGCAGGAAAGAATGCCGCCTCATTTGTAAAATCAGAACAGAAAAAAATATCCTTAGATGCCGAAAGCAGTCTTCTATATCTTGTTCCTCAAACACTTGATTTAAACAAAGACAACTCGGCCGTCACTCTTTATTTTAGAAGCAGAGAAATTCTTAATAACTGTCGTCTTGTAATTAAAATTGATGGAGAGGAAGTTGTATCAAAGCGATATGCTTTTATGCGTCCACCTGAAATGGAAAAACTTGTGATCAACTTTAACAAATATAAATTAAACGATAATTCAAATATCACGGTTAATGCAGAGGTATTTTCAAAATGAAAGAGTTAGTTTGTATAGTATGTCCTAGAGGCTGCACAATGCAGATTGAAGGAGAGGGTGAAAATATTAAAGTTACGGGAAATTCCTGTAAGAGAGGCTTAAATTTTGCAATAAGTGAAATGACCGAACCTAAAAGAACAATCTGCACTACGGTTAAAACAGCATTTAAAGAAGTTCCCGTTATTCCCTGCCGTGTTTCAACGGATATACCCAAAAATAAAATTTTCGATATAATGAAAGAAATAAATTCATTTACATTAAATGATAAGATAGGTCGCGGCGATATCATAATAAAAGATGTTCTTGGATTAGGTGTTGATATTATAGCAACAAGCGATATTCTTAAAAACATATAATCAAAGGGGTAATTATGAAAAATCCGCTTGTTCTTACATTTGATGTAGGTACTCAAAGTGCAAGAGGTCTTTTAGTTACAAAAGAAGGCAACTTTGTAGATAAATGTCAAATAAAATATGACGAACCTTATTACTCTAGACATCCGGGTTGGGCAGAACAGCGACCTGATTTTTACTTTGACAAGCTTTGTGAAATTTCAAACATCCTTTTTGAAAGAAATCAGGATAAAAAGGATAGAATAGTTGCAGTTGCAATTACAACCATACGTGATACCGTCATTTGTCTTGATAAAAATGGAACTCCGCTACGTGATATAATATTATGGCTGGATAAACGCAAAGCAACATTTGAAAACCCATTTAATCCTATAACAAAACTTATATTTAAGCTTGTCGGTATGACGGATGCAACAAAAACAATCTACAAAACTTCCGTTGTAAACTGGATTAAACAAAATCAACCTGAAATATGGGAAAAAACCGATAAATTCGTTATGCTTTCAACATACCTCAACTATAAATTCACCGGCGTTCTTGCTGATTCAGCTGCAAATATGATAGGTCATATTCCTTTTGACTACAAAAAACGAAAATGGAAAAAAAAGGGTGATTTAACAAGGTGCATTTGTGATGTTCCGGATGAGAAACTTTGTGAATTGGTAGATTCCGGCAGCAAACTCGGGACAATCAGCGAAGATGTAAGTGCACTTACAGGTATTCCTACAGGTCTTCCGTTTATAGCGTCAGGTTCTGATAAAGGTTGTGAAACACTGGGTCTTTCTGTAACAAATGAAAATCAAGCAGCAATCTCATTTGGAACAACCGCAACAATTCAAATGGCAGTACGCAAATATTTTGAACCACAAAAATTTATGCCTGCATATCCTGCTGTTCCAAATAATTTGTTTAATCCTGAAATAGAAATATATAGGGGTTTCTGGTTATTATCCTGGTTTGTAAAAGAATTTGGTGCCGAAGAAAGAATTTTAGCAGAGAAAAAAGGCTGTTCTCCTGAACAAATTCTTGATAAAGCTATAGAAAAAATCCCTCCGGGATCTGACGGTCTTATGCTTCAACCATTTTGGACACCTGGTATAATGAATCCTGATACGCATGGCGCAGTTGTAGGATTCGCAGATTTTCACACACATTATCACTTATATCGTGCTATAATTGAAGGTCTTGATTTTGAGCTTTATCGTTCACTGAAAAGTATGGAACACCGTTCAGGAAAAAAGATTGAAGAGCTCTTTGTCGGTGGTGGCGGTGCCAAAAGTGATATAGTATGCAAAATAACAGCGGATATTTTCGGGCTTCCGGTAAAACGTATACAAAATCATGAAGCGTGCTCAATAGGAGCTTCAATGGTAGCTTTTAAAGCCATAGGTGAATTTTCCGATTATTCGGATGCGATAAAAAGTATGGTAAGAGTCCAAGATGTATTTACTCCGGATCCAAAAAATCATGAAATATATATGCATCTATTTCAAAAAGCTTATCGAAAGCTTGATAAAAAACTTTACCCAATAAATAAAAAAATAAATAAAATATATAAAAGGAGATAATTATGAGTAATAAACCTTACAAGGGATTTGAACCCAAATGGGTTCTGACACCTGCACCCGCGGACAGCTACCGTGCAATTTTCAGATGGGGAGATCCTGAATTTTTCAAATATCCGAAAGAATCTCTTTATAAACTCATGAAAGAAAAATTTTGTCTTGACGACAAATATTTTGAGAATTATTCCGATGACTTGGGATTTGATAAAGTAGAACTTCCAAACAATCCTTGCAAACTTGATGACAAGCACATAAAAGCAATCAAAAAAATCGTTGGAGACGATAACGTTTCTATAAAAGATTTTGATAGACTCGATGTAGCTTATGGATATACGGGATATGATTTGTTAAGACTGCGACACAAAAGAATAGACTGTGTTCCAGATATTGTAGTTTATCCTTCCACAACAAAAGAAATAGAAGAAATAGTTGCTTATGTCGTAAAACATAAAATACCTCTTTATGTTTATGGTGGAGGTTCCACAGTTACAAGAGGTGTAGAGCCCGTTAAAGGCGGTATTTCTCTTGATATGCGAAAACGTTTTAACAAGGTAATTAATTTTAACGAAGTAGATCAAACTATTACCGTTCAAGCGGGAATGTCCGGTCCAGATCTTGAAAAAGCACTTCAAAATGCACCTGAACTTTTCGGTGCAAAAAGACAATATACTTGCGGACATTTTCCACAATCATTTGAATACAGCTCTGTCGGTGGCTGGACTGTAACCAGAGGTGCCGGTCAAAACAGTACATATTACGGTACCATTGCAGATATTGTCCTCTCACAAAGATATGCCACTCCAAAAGGCGTTATACAAACAAGCCATTATTCAAGGGAAGCAACAGGTCCTTCAATAAATCATATCATGATGGGATCTGAAGGTACTTTTGGCGTACTTACAGAAGTAACCTTACGAGTATTTAGATGGATGCCGGAAAATAGAAAGCGCTTTTCATATATGTTTAAAAACTGGGATATTGCAATGGCGGCTTGTCGTGAAATGATGCAATGCGAATGTGGATATTCTTCTGTTTTCAGACTTTCAGATCCGGAAGAATCCAGCCTTATGTTAAGACTTTACAATGTAGATGAAACTCCTATAGCTCCTCTACTGGATAAATTCGGATTTAAAGATATGGAGCGTTGTATGTTCTTAGGTTTCACAGACGGTGAAAAAGGATTTTCAAAAAATGTTGCAAGAAACATTATGAAAATTGCTCTCAAACACGGTGCAATGCCTATGACCGGCTATGTAACAAGAAGCTGGGAAAAAGGACGCTTTAATGATCCATATCTTCGCGATACGCTTATGGATTTCGGTATTATAACCGATACGCTTGAATGTACTGTAAACTGGTCGAATATGGAGCAGGTTCACGCCGATGTAAGAAAAGTTTGCCACGCTCTGCCTAATACAGTTGTTACAACTCATATGTCGCATTGTTATCCTCAGGGGGCTAATCTGTACTTCATCTTCCTTACTAAAATGCAGGATGAAGAAGAATTTAGAAAATATCACACAACAATTCTTGACGCAATTCAGCGTTCAGGTGCAGCAATCAGCCATCACCACGGAATTGGTAAATTCTTCGCTCCATGGCTGGAAGGTTTCCTTGGCGATAATGAATATGATATTATTAAGGTACTTAAAAACCACTTTGATCCTGACTTTGTCATGAATCCGGGCGGAACACTCGGACTTGACTTAAAACCTGAAGAAAAGAAATTTTTAAGAGAACATAAAGAATATTATCAAAACGATATAGGCTGATAAATCAAAACTCCATTCTATTAAAATTAATAGAATGGAGTTTTTGATATCATTAACAGTAAAAATCCGAAAATTCAATTGTTTTATATTTGTTTAATGCCTTAGAAATTAGTATCTATAAGATTATTAACCTCTTTAAAATTTGTAAATTTATTAAATCCCTTACTGAAAACATCTATTTATCCAAATTATATATTGTTAATTAAAAATATAAAAAAAACAAAAGACTGTTGTAAATACAGTCTTTTGTTTTTTTGTAAAAATTTTATTTTTTCATTATTACTATATTCTTCTTTGAAATATTCTTAGTATAACCATCATCCTTATAAAGCTTATATTCTTTACCATTTCCAAAAAGCTTCAGCTTATCATAGTCAAGCTCTTCCGTATTTCTGCAAAAAACTCCAATCGGTATACACTTTTTATCACGAATAAAGAATACAACCTCACCTACATCTGCGGTTATTAAATGCTCACCCTTTGACACCTTTGTTTCAGATAATTTCCCATATGCATAATCTATCTGAAGCATATCCTCGGGCAAATAAACTTTTCTTGTTTTTTCACCCTTTTTATAAAACGGTGCCATTATGACTTCATTGCCGAACATCAGTTCATCCTCACATTTAACCGCAATTTCGTCGTTCGGATAAATAAATGCAAGCGGCTTTACAAGCGGCTCTCCTGAAAGCACAGCTTTAATATATTCTGAATAAATATACGGCAGAAGCATATAGCGAAGTCCAATTACAGATCTGAAATCTTCAAGATTTTCAAACAGATAACACTCCTGATGTTTGGCGGTATTTGCAGCGTGATTTCTCATAAGCGGAGTAAATACTCCAAGTGCAAGCCATCGCAAAAGAAGTTCCCTTGTGGTGTTAAGACTAAATCCGCCAATATCCGAACCGACATACTGAAGTCCGCACATATTAAGACTGGGAAGTTGCTTTAAAAATATTTCCAGATTCTCCCAATTACTTGCATTATCGCCTGTCCAAATACCACCGTATCTATGAGAGCCTATATAACTGGAGCGTGAAAAGAGCAGGTATCTTTGCGGCAACGTATTTAAATATTCTCCTGCAGAGCGTGCCATTTCATATCCATACATATTATGAACATCGTGATGAACTGTATTTATACCGTCTGCATTATGATAAAACCCCTTATAATTTGAAGTCCTTACACCCTTAGTTTCATATCTTCCGTCCTCTCCGGGTATTTTATTAAATTTATACATGAACTTTTTAAGATCATCTCTTGTGAAAAAGATTGACGGTTCATTCATATCAATCCAAAATCCATCAAGACCCATGTCTGTTAAAAACTTAAATTTTTCACCGAACCACTTACGAACTTCCGGTCTCAAAAAATCAGGAAAGTGTGCAAATCCCGGCCAAACTGCACCTTCAAACGGTTTTCCGTTTTTGTCAAGGCAAAAATACCCAAGTTTTATGCCCTCATCGTCAACAGAATAACCCTTTTTCGCCTTTACACCGGCATCAATAATAGGAACAAGTTTAATTCCTTGCGCTTTCATATCATGCACAAAGCCTGCAAGGTCTGGAAAGCGCTTTTTATTGACGGTAAAATCCATATACCTGTCCATATAGTCAATATCCATACAAACAGAATCAATAGGTATCCCTGCTTTTTTATATCCCTCTACAACTTCTCTTATATCCCTTTCATTTTTATAGCCCCAACGGCTCTGCATAAAGCCAAATGCCCAAAGCGGCGGAACAAAGCTTTTGCCTATTATTTGTAAAAATTCTTTTACAATGCCATAAACGGTATCACCCGTAAGAACATAAAGCGTCACTGCATTTTGTACGGAAACATCAATAACGGCACGATTGGTCCTTGCCATATCAAAAACAACTCTACCCGGACTGTCAAAGAAAAAGCCGTATTTTGTTTTTCCATCAAGCACAAAAAAATTGTGAGAGCCATACATTGACTTACTGTTTAAAGAATGAAAAGAATTATCTGTATTATAATTAATATATATCTTACCTATTCTATTAAGCCTTCCGGAATTTTCACCAAGACCGTAAACCCTATCACCTTCAGACAAAAGTCCTTTAAAAACAATTTCATTTTCAACATTTAAAACTCTGAAATAAGGTAAATTTTCTGCTACATCTTCTTTGATATCGACGACAACAGCATCCGTATTAAAATGCTTTCCAAATTTATATTTTTTAACCATCTTAGCACCTCACAACATCATATATACATTATACATAATATGCACTAAAATTAAAAGTGTTTTATCATAAAAATATTAAAAGGTGCAGAATATATCTACACCTTTTAAAATAATACTAATCATTTAAGCTTTATTGCTTTTTTCACCGCTTCAGCTATACTTTTTGCATTAAGTCCATATATATCTAGCAGCTCTTTGGCCGGTCCCGATGTTCCGAAAACATCCATAACTCCAACTTTAATAACAGGTATCGGCACAGTTTCGGTTATTACCTCTGAAACAGCAGAACCGAGGCCTCCAATAATACTGTGTTCTTCTGCCGTTACTATCGTTCCCGTTTCTTTTGCACAAGATATTATAAGTTCTCTGTCAATTGGCTTTATAGTAGCCATATTTACAACCCTTGTAAATATTCCTTCATTCTTTAAAAGTTTTGCTGCAATTATTGCTTCATTCACCATAAGACCTGTCGCAATAATAGTTGCATCATTTCCTTCTGTCAAGATATTTCCTTTACCTATCTTAAAATTATAAGTCTTGTCAAAAATTTGAGGAACAGCAAGTCTTCCAAATCTTAAATAAACGGGACCGTTATATTCCGCCGCTGCAAACACAGCCTTTTTTGCTTCCTCATAATCCGCAGGATTTATGATTACCATTTCCGGAATTGAACGCATTATCGCAATATCCTCATTACATTGATGAGAAGCTCCGTCTTCACCTACAGAAATACCCGCATGAGTGGCACCGATTTTAACGTTGAGTTTTGGATAACCTATAGAATTACGAACTTGTTCAAAGGCTCTGCCTGCTGCAAACATAGCAAAAGAACTTGCAAAAACAGTAAGTCCAAGACTTGCAATACCTGCTGCAGTAGAAATCATATTTCCCTCTGCAATTCCACAATCTATAAATCTTTCAGGATATGCATCTCTAAAACGTGAGGTCCTTGTAGATTCCGCAAGATCGGCATCCATAACAAATACATTTTTATTTAAGGCACCAAGTTCTTTAAGTGCATCACCATATGCATCTCTTGTTGCCATATATTTATTTTCAGCCATTTTACGCCTCCAATTCTTCAAGTGTTTTTTTCAACTCAGCCATCGCAAGCGAAAATTGTTCATCATTCGGTGCTACACCATGCCAAGATACTTTATTTTCCATAAATGAAATACCCTTGCCTTTTACAGTTTCCATTACAATACATGTAGGCTTTTCTTTTATATTTTTTGCCTGATTCAAAGCGGATTCTATTTCATCAAAGTTATGTCCATCGATTTTAATAACATTCCATTTAAACGCTTTAAATTTTTCATCTATCGGCATTGCAGAATTTATATCTTCAATAGAACCGTCAATTTGAAGTCCGTTATGGTCCACAAATGCAACAAGATTATCAAGCTTATGATTACCTGCAAACATTGCCGCTTCCCATACCTGTCCTTCTTCAAGCTCTCCATCACCTAAAATAGTGTAAACTCTGAAATCTTTTTTTAATGCTTTAGCTCCGTATGCCATTCCGCAGGCAGCGGAAATGCCCTGTCCCAAAGAACCCGTGCTCATATCTACACCTGGAACAGAATTCATATTTGGATGTCCTTGTAAATATGAATTCGGCTTACGAAGAAATTCAAGTTCTTTCAAAGGAAAAAAGCCTTTTAAAGCAAGTGCTGCATAAAGTGCAGGAGCTGCATGTCCTTTAGATAAAACAAACCTATCCCTATCTTCAAATTTCGGATTTTCAGGATACACATTCATTTCAATATTATATAAATATGAAAGCACCTCACAAATACCGAATGATCCTCCCGGATGCCCAGACTTTGCACAATAAATACTGTTAAGTGCAGCCATGCGCATTTTTACCGCAAAAATTTCAAGCTTTCTTTTTAAAGCCTTTTCCATTACTTCCTCCAATAATTTATGCCTTTTCTATCCTGTTTAAAAAATTAACAAACCAATCCGGGATTTCACTTCTAAATTCTACATATTCATTTTTTCTCGGATGAATAAAACCTAAAAGCGATGCATGAAGACACTGCCCTTTAAGTATTTTTTCAAACTTATTTACACCGCCATATTTTTCATCTCCGGCAACCGGATGTCCTATATGTGCAAAATGCACTCTTATCTGATGAGTTCTGCCGGTTTCAAGCGTACATTTAATCAGTGAATATCCTTTATATTCTTCGATTACCTCATAATGGGTTGTCGCAGGCTTGGAATTAACATTACAGACTGTCATTTTTTGACGATTTCTAATATCTCTTCCAATTGGAAAATTAAGCGTACCAAGCTTATCCTTTAAATGTCCTTTAATAACAGTATAATACTGCCTTTTAAAGCTATGATTTTTTATCTGATCAGCCAGAATCTGATGTGAAAAATTATTTTTGGCAATCATCAAAAGTCCGCTAGTATCCTTATCTATTCTATGAACAATTCCCGGTCTTAATACACCGTTTAGATCTGAAAGATTTTTACAATGATAAAGCAAAGCATTTACAAGAGTATCCTCTAAATGTGAAGTTGCAGGATGAACAACCATACCTTTAGGTTTATTAACTACAAGAATATCATTATCCTCATAAATTATATCAATCGGAATATTTATAGGCTGAGGTACAAATTCTTCAGGCACTTCTATATCAAAAGTAACTATATCTCCCGTTTTAAGTCTATACTTCTTATTTGACAGTTTTCCGTTCACGACTATTTGTCCCTGCTCTATTGCTTTTTGAATAAAACTTCTTGAATAACATGAATTTTTATACGATGAAAACTTGTCAAGTCTTAAATTTTCATCATCTTCTTTTACTAAAAATTCAATTTTCATTTTTTATCATCAATACTTTTTTCCAAGTTTTCTATACATTCAGTTTCATTTTTCCTTAGTATATATATTTCATAAATCATGAATATAATAAGACAGAAAGCACCTACAGTTACACAAATATCGGCAAAATTAAAAACGGGAAAACTTATAAAATCAGTTTTAATATAATCAACCACATAGCCTTTTATAATACGGTCAACAAGGTTCCCCATACCTCCCGCTGTTATAATGGCAACATTGTAATGAAGAAACTTATTATCAAGTTTTTTAAAATAAAGCACATAAAAAAGTCCTATCAAAAGCGCTAAGGTAAACACTATCAACACAAGCTTGCTGTTTTTAAACAAACCAAAGGCAGCGCCCGTATTTTCAACATAGGAAAAACTTAAAATCCCTTTTATTACGGTAACACTGCCTTTAACACTCAAACTTTTAACTGCGAAATATTTAAATAACCTGTCAAGAGTAATAAGAATGGCAATAAGCGCCGTTGTTATTATTCCCGTCATTTAATTTCCGCCTTTAAATTTTATTTCTTTTTAAAAAATCCCATAAATGCAGATTTTTCATCACTCTTCTTTTCTTTTGCGGATTTAATTTCCTCTGCAGGCTTAACTTGCTCACGATCAAGCTTTATTTCAGGAATTTCATCCTCCTCATCAGATAAATCAAGTCCACTCATATCCATAGAAAATCCTTTGTTTAAAGGCTTTTCTATATCTTTTTCAGAAGAAATATCATTTTGTAATTGTTCTTCTTTCTGAAGTGATTCCGAATCTTTTATTTCTTCAGACTGCTCTGAAACAGCCTCATTATATTTTTCAATCAATTTTTCATTTTGAAGTTCTGCAGTCTGCTCTGATATTTCCTCTTCAGATTCTTCCAATGAAATGTCCTTAACAGGTTCTTTACGATCTTCTTCAGTATTTATTATCGGCTTTTCAGGTGCCACATATGCAGGAATATTGAGAATATGCTCAACATGTTCTTTATACATTACAATAAGCTTTTCCTTAAAACTTGCTGTGTCGCGCTTTATTGTATCCAATCTCAATTCCTCTGCCGTTATTTCCCTCTGAAGCTTTCCAAGTTCCTCATCGTGAGTTTTCTTTGCCTCAAAAACAACATCTTCGTATTGTCTGTCAGCTTTTTCCTTCAGTTCCTTTGCATATATATCAGCATTATTTTTAACTTTTTCAGCATTAACTTCAGCTTCAGATAAAAGAGTTTTCGCTTTTGAAGTAGCCTCCTCAATAATACTTGCACGAAGCTTATCCGCACTTACAAGTGCATTCTTGATGTTTTCCTCATCTTTTTTATACTCTTCAACCTTTGTTGCTAAAAGACTGAGTTTTTTAATAAAATCCCTGTTTTGATTATAAATATTTTCGTAGGCTGCGGTAATCTTTACCATAAAAGAATCCACATCTTCCGATCTATAAGATCCGCGCCCCGATGACTGAAACTTTTTGTTTTTTAATTCACTCGGTTTAATAATTTGTTCATTTGCCATTTTTATTCTCCACTGTCACTTCCGCCTGCAGAGTCAATAGACACTCCTCTCGGTGCAAGCGTTATTGAATTATTGTCACCATTTGAAGCCCTTGTAGCATGAAGAGCTCTTATAACACCCTTTAAATACCACACATAATTTGAAAGAGTTTGCCTGTCTGAAATAAGATTTGACAGGTTGCAAACTACAATCTGTCCATTTTCAAGACAATCCTCAACGGTATTAAGGTCTTTTTCCGTTTTTACAGAAATAATTTTAATATCATGTCTAGTATTATCTTGCGGCATACGCACGACATTACTATCTGCATTGTTTGTTCTTACCTTTCTACTGCTCCTTCTCGGTGCCGGTTCTTCCTGCTCATAATAATCATTCAGATTGTCAAAATCATCCTCTGTAAAATTTTCAGAATCTGCACCATAATCATAATCATCATCCGCACGCATAAATTGCTGCCATTTGTCTTTGAAGCTCATATCGTCCTCCTAATAGATTCTACTGCCGAAAATCGCACTGCCTATGCGAACTTCCGTGCTTCCACTGAGTATTGCCGTTTCATAGTCATCGCTCATACCCAAAGACAAAATACTCATATCCACATTATCTATTTTTTTTGTCTTATTGTCAACATATATATTGTGGATTTTATCAAAATATTTAAATATTTCTTGTTCACTTTCACAAATAGGCGGTACCGCCATTATTCCCTTTATTCTTAATCCCTGAATTTCTGAAATTTCAAACAGTGTTTCCTCGAAGAGTTTCGGCACAATTCCGGTTTTACTTTCTTCCTCAGCAATATTTATTTCTAAAAGAATATCCTGCACAATACCTTTACTTACAGCGCATTTACCTATTTCCTTTGCAATTTTAACAGAATCAACTGATTCGATAAGATCTGCAAATCCTACTATTTTTTTCACTTTATTAGTCTGCAAATGGCCTATAAGATGTTTGTTTATATTCTCCAAATGAAGTTTAGGAGCCTTCCTTAAAAATTCCTGTACCTTATTTTCTCCAATGCTCTTTATCCCACAATTATCTATTGCATAATTTATATATGGCTCATCAAAATTTTTAGTTACACAAAGTAAAGTTATTTCTTCAGGTTTTCTCGATACTTTTCTTGATGTTTCTAATATTTTCTCACGAATTTTAGCAATATTATATTCAATATCGGAAAATCTTTTAATCAATAACTCGTCCATCATACAAGTCCTTTCCTTCAACTATTACTTCATCATAATTTGACACATATGTGTTTTCTTTTACCGCTTTACCGTTTTCATCAACTGTCGGTGTATTTGAAATGGCATAGATATCATCCGTGTACACAAGATTTACAAGTCTGAAACGAATTATATCTCCCGTTAAAACATACACTCCCATTTTTCCCTCTTCATTCTGTTTTAAAGCTGACTTTTTAAAACGAATACCCGAAATCTTTTTAGTGGAAATTTTAATTTCCTCATTGCGAACCCCGGCAAGATCTTCATCCATAACTGACGCCTTAAAACAAACCGTATTAGTATTATCACCGTTATTTACTATTTTTTCTATTACTGCTGGAACATCTCTTGAACTTTTATTAAAGAACTTAATTCCGACAGTATCTCCCACAACTAACCCTTCAAAATCATTTCTCGGAACAGAAGATATTATATACCAATTAAAACTTTCTACAATTTTTCCTATTTTTCCAGAACTTAAAACAATATTTTTTGACAAAAGTTCTTCAAGACGCTGCTTTGAAATATCTGAAACCTTATTATAGTCGACTTCATTTTCAAGTCCGTCAAGTGTGCTTATATAATAACCCGCTCTATCTATATTTATTTTCTTATAGCTCTGTCCGCTTCGTTGAAGTTCCGCTTTTTCCGCTTTTAATATTGAAAGCTTCTCAGAAACTTCAAATTTTGTGCCTGAAACAAGTTGTTTATCGTTAAACGCATTTCTTAAATTTTCTCTTAACACCTTTTCAGAATTTTTTTCTATTCGATTTTCAGAAATAATAAGCTGTTCCGCTTTTTTATAAATATTTTCATTTAATTCAACAGGAGTTGCCGTTCCCACAGAAGTCCTTTTTTGAAGTGTTTCATAATATTTAATCTCATCGTCTACTTCGTTCATACGCATATATGCTTTTGCGGCATCTTCAGATTCGAATATGATTGCAATTGTATTTCCAGCAGACACTCTTGCTCCATCCTTAACAAGAGGCACCGCACTTCCGGCATTTGCATTTTCTATTATCTTTTCATCTCTTACAACAAAAGCCTTTGTGCCGATTTCTTTTTTCACTTCTGTCAAATAAGCCGTTTCAGTTTTAACAGGTTTATAATTAAGTTTAAAAACCTGAGATATAAAAAATGAGACTATAAGCAATACAAAAAGCATTGATAAAATCCCAAAATAATTTATACCGTCAAACATTCCTTTGCCGTCATCCAGTTCAATTTTTCTCACGTTTTTTTTCTTCATTGTTTCCCACAAAATCTATAACATATTCTTTTAATTTTTCAAAAAGTTCCTGTTCATTACCATATTCATCTACATAAAGCCAAATGGCATTTTCCTTTCTCTTAAACCATGTAAGCTGCCTTTTTGCGTATCTTCTTGTAGCTTGCTTCAATGCATCAACACAAGACTCTAGGCTCTTTTCTCCTTTAAAAAACGGTGCCAGTTCTTTATAACCTATAGCACCCGACGATGTCTTATATGGATTATTATAATAGTCCTTCGCCTCATCTACAAGTCCAAGCTCAAGCATTTTATCAACTCTTTTATTTATCCTGTCATAAAGGAGTTGTCTATCATTAAACGCAAGTACAATATAGAGACAATCAAATTCTTTTTCACCATCTTTTGAATGCTCCTTAAAATAACTTATAGGCTTTCCTTTTTCAAAAAAAACCTCAAGAGCTCGCCTTATGCGCTTTTTATTTTGCACAGGCGTGATTTCCGCAGTCTTAGAATCAACCTCTAAAAGTTTTTCAAACGCTATATTTTCATCAAAAAACTTTTGAACCGTTTTTTTTGTTTTTTGAGAAATCTCAAAATCCGGTAAAACGGCACTTTCAGTAAGTAAATCTATATAAAGCCCCGTACCACCTGCAAGAATCGGAAGTTTTCCTCGCGATTCAACATCATTAATTATAAATTTTGCATCACGTATAAAATCCGCTGCACTGTAAGACACTGACGGAGATAAAAATCCGACCATATGATGTTTTACCATCTGCATATCGTACTCACTTGGCTTTGCCGTCGCAATATCCATCCCTTTATATATTTGCATTGAATCAGCTGAAATAATTTCTCCGTCAAACTCCTTTGCAAGAGCTAAAGCAAGAGCTGATTTTCCTGAAGCGGTAGGTCCCGCTAAAACAATAAGTTTTTTCACTGTATTCTTCCAAAAAGTCCATCAAGCTTATTTTTTGAAATTTCAATTGCAATAGGTCTTCCGTGTGGACAAAAGTGTATTGTTCCTAAGGTTAAAAGCTCCTTTGCAAAATACTCAAGTTCATTAAAATTTGTATTTTCTCCACCTTTTATAGCAGCACGACAGGAAACATTTGCCAAAAGCCAGTCCAATTTATCCGTTATCAAATTCTTTTTGTTTTCACTTAGATATTCGGCAGTTTCTGTAAAAAGAGAAACTACATCATCACCTGTAAGCAAAAACGGTGTTGAATTTACAATTATGGAATTGTTGCCAAAATCCTCAATTTCAAAGCCTGCTTGCCGTATCATATCCGTATTTTCCAGTACTGCAGAATAATCTTCACTTGAAAGCCTTACAGAAACCGGAGTTAACAGCATTTGTGAAAAAGACATATCCGTTTCACTTTTAAGCTTATCATATAACACTCTCTCGTGCGCAGCGTGCTTATCAATCACCACGATTTTATTTTTGCATTCGCAAATAAGAAAAGTTTTGAATACCTCACCTACAAAACGAATATTTAACTCTTCATTTTCATCTTGATTTATATGTAAAGTTGTTTCACTTGACTTAGTTGTTGAAAGCGTATCATCAATAGTGTTTCCGCTTTTTACAGTCAAATCAATTATATCATCTCTCATATCATACGCAGGTGTTTCAGTATTATGAAGAAAGTCATAAGTTTTTTTTATTTTATTTTTTTCTTCATTAAACTGTATTTCAAACCCAACAACTTTTTTTTCATTATCAATCTGTTTATAATCACCGAAACTTTTTTGAACAAACTCCTGGCTTGTAGGTGAAATGGACTTTAATATATTTACGCTTTCAATATTTACCTGAGGTCTTTCTTTACTTTTATCAAGTGCTGTTTTAGCTGCAGTATATACCGCATTAAACAATATTCTTTCATCAAAAAATCTTGCTTCGGTCTTTCTTGGGTGAACATTTATATCAACAAGACTCGGGTTTATATTAATAAATAAAACACAGGCGGGAAAACGCCCTATCATTGTTCTATTTTTATACCCTTCTAAAAGCGCCGCCGAAACCGTCTTACTTTTTATTATTCTGTTATTTACAAAACAAAGTTGCATTTTGGAGTTTCCACGTGACATAAAAGGCTTTGAAACAAAACCTTTTACACTTATTTCATCAGAAATAAACTGTGCTTCCATAAGAGAATTATAAAAATCTCTACCATATACCGAATATATCGCATCAGCAAGCTTTCCGCTACCATTTGTAGAAAAAACCACTTCTCCGTCTTTTATATATCTGAATTTAATTTCAGGATGAGACACTGCCGCCTTTGAAACGGTATCCGTAACATTTGCGGCTTCGGAACGATCGGATTTTAAAAATTTCATCCTTGCAGGAGTATTATAAAAAATATCACTTACAGTAATTGTTGTTCCGTTTGGACAGTCCACTTCCTCAAAAGCTTCTTGCACACCACCGCAAATTGAATATTTAGTTCCTTTATTTTCAGAAGCGGTTTTTGAAAATAAATTTATTTTTGAAACCGCCGCAACGGAAGATAATGCTTCCCCCCTGAAACCCAAAGTTAAGATCCCATTCAAATCCTCTCGATTTCTCACCTTAGAGGTTGCATGGCTCTCAAAAGCAAACGGAATATCTTCCTTTAAAATACCGCAACCATCATCAGTTATTCTGATATATGAAATTCCACCACCACGAATTTCAAGCGTAATGCTTTTACTTCCGGCATCAATAGAATTTTCACAAAGCTCTTTAACAACAGATGCGGGATTTTCCACAACTTCACCAGCCGCAATAAGCTCATATATGGATTTATCCAGTTTTTTTATCCTTTCCATTATCCTTTTTCCGCCTTTTCTTTAAATTTCCCAAGAAGCTGAAGAGCCTCAAGCGGCGTTAAAGTATTTATATCAAGTTCTTTCAATTCACTACCTATTTCATCATTTATATTGCTTTCAAAACTTATCTGAGAAACGGATTCAACGTTTTCATTTTCATTTCTTATAATAGCCGCAGTTCCGTTTTCTTCAAGTTCTTTCAATATCTTGTTAGCTCTATCCGTTATTTCTTTAGGAACTCCGGCAAGTCTTGCAACATCAACTCCATAAGAACCGGGTGCCGCACCCTTTGAAATTTTACGAAGAAAAATTATATCTCCATTTCTTTTTTTTACATTCACATTAAAATTTGAAATACCGAAAATTTCATTTGAAAGCTCTGTAAGTTCATGATAATGCGTTGCAAACATCGTCTTTGCACCAAGTTTTTTTCTATCCACAGTATATTCTAAAACAGCTCTTGCAATAGCCATTCCATCAAATGTTGAAGTTCCTCGACCTATTTCATCATAAATTATAAAACTTTTTTCCGTTGCTTGCTGCAAAATTTCAGAAACTTCTTTCATTTCCACCATAAAAGTACTCTGTCCCGCATTTAAATCATCTGATGCACCAACTCTTGTAAAAACACCATCGCAAAGTGAAAGTCTTGCATATTTTGCAGGCACAAACGAACCTATCTGCGCCATTACAACTATAAGTGCAGCCGCACGCATATAAGTGGATTTCCCCGCCATATTAGGTCCTGTTATAAGCATTACACGATTTTTTAAGCCATCAAAGTAGACATCATTGGGTACAAAAGGTTCATTACATATTGTTTTTTCAACAACAGGATGCCTGAATGACTTAAATTCAATCACATCTTCCGTAGTAATTTCAGGACAAACATAGTCGCTTTCTTCCGCTAAAGAAGCCAAATGAGTTACAACATCCGTCAAATCAAGTGCATCTGACGTAGACTTTATTCGATAATAATTTTCCCCAAGCTTTTCTCTTATTGCATTAAATATTTCTCTTTCAAGCTCATTTTGTCTTTCTTTAGCACCTAAAATTTTATTTTCAATATCCTTAAGCATCGGAGTTATAAATCTTTCAGCATTTACAAGCGTCTGCTTTCTTATATATTCCTCAGGAACAAGTTCCTTAAAAGAATTTGGAACCTCAATAAAATATCCGAAAATTTTATTATAACCTACCTTAAGTTTACTTATTCCCGTTCTTTCCCGTTCCTTTACGGTAAGTTTTTCAAGCGTAGCATTACCACTACCCGATATTCCCCTAAGTTCGTCAAGCTCCGAATTAAATCCGTCTTTAATATATCCTCCATCCTTCATATTCATTGGAGGATCATCAACTATAGCATCAGTTAAAACACAAAGCATATCCGGAAGTTCATCAATAGAATTATAAGCATTTTTCAAAAGCGTACTTTTGCAATCTTTCAAATATGATTTTATTTCCGGAAGAGCCTCCAATGAAAACCTAAGCTGTATTAAATCTTTTGCATTAGCTGTAGCATTTTGAATTCTTCCCATTATTCTGGAAATATCCTTAACACTGTTCAATGAAAATATTATGTTTTCTCTTGTTATTTTTTCACTGAACATCTCTCGTACTGCGTTCTGACGCCTTGTTATTTCACCGGCATCATAAAGCGGTTCCTCAATAAAACGTCGCAAAAGCCTTCTTCCTCCAGGAGTTTTTGGTCTTCCAAGTGCCCATAAAAGAGTTCCAGAGGCTCCGCCTCTTATGTTTTCTGTAAGTTCAAGATTTCTTCTTGTAACAGCATTCAAATGCATAAGTTTTTTTGCACTACAAAGTTCAACCGAAGTTATATTCAAAAGAGAACTTTTCTGTGTTTCAAAAAGATAGCTTAACGAAACTCCAAGTGCAGATTGCGCTTCATCCTTACCGTCTATATCAAGGCTTTTTAAAGCATTTTCACCGAATTGTTTTTTTATAAGCTCCTGCGTTTTTTTTAAAGAAAAATACTCCTCGGAACGAATTTCAGGAGAACGCTCAAAAATATTTTTAATGTAATTTTTAAAACCTTTTAACTTTGAAGTTTTTTCATTTACAATTATTTCACTTGGTGAAAAAGAAACTAAAAGATTTAAAGTTTCTTCCGACAATTCTTCTGTTAAGTATGAAAGCTTTACAATTCCATCAGATACATCTGAAAAACAAATTCCAAGAGCTTTTTCAGAATAATAAACAACGCAAAGCCAATTATTTTTATCATC
Organism: Candidatus Fimenecus sp.; assembly: GCA_052169395.1. Taxonomy (GTDB): domain Bacteria; phylum Bacillota; class Clostridia; order Oscillospirales; family Acutalibacteraceae; genus Fimenecus. The sequence continues at coordinate 206,537 of JBQNCN010000003.1, forward strand.
CTGTAATATTGAACCCTCTGTTGCTGTTCCCGGTGTTATTATTTTAGTTACTTCTCTTTTAACAAGTCCCTTTGCTTTTTTTGGGTCTTCCGTCTGATCACAAACCGCAACTTTAAATCCTTTTTTCACAAGCTTTGAGATATATGTTTCAGCTGCATGATAAGGTATGCCGCACATTGGTGCGGGCTCCTTTTGACCGCATTCCTTTCTTGTTAAAACAAGCTCCAATTCATCCGATACAAGCTTTGCATCATCAAAAAACATCTCGTAAAAGTCACCGACACGGTACATAAGAATTGCACCCTCATAACTCTTTTTAACATCTAAATACTGCACCATCATCGGTGATAGCGTAGACATATCGATATCTTTTACTTCCATTTTTATTCCTTTAATGGCACCCGCCACATGAACATCCTCCCGAACATCCACCGTCACAACCTGTTTTGTTATCTCTCGGCTCACACGTATCGGGATCTTCACCATTGCCGCAAAGCCTCAACAAATCCATAAGTCTATTTATCATAAGCTCATATTTTTCAGTTGCGGAAAGAAATCTCTGCATATTCGCATTTTTCATTACCGCCTCATAAGTTTTATTAAAGCTTTCATTAAACTCATGCATTTTTTTATCATCAGGTTTATCCTTTGCACCCTCAGCCTGATAATTTATTTCAATAATACGCAAATCCGACATTTGCTTTTGCAGCTCTTCATCGCTTTCATTTTGCCGTCTTGCATTTTCATATTCTACAAAAGTGCTACTCTTCTGAATTCTTTTCCCAATTTCACGAAGTTCTTTTTCAATTTCATACTGCTCATTTGTTATGTTAAATTCCGACATATATATTCCTCTTTTATATTTTTTTACCGAAAATAATTGTATTTTTAAAACTTTCCGCCTTTACATTTACAAAACATCCAATTTCATCGGGGTCTCCATTATAAAGAATTGTAAAATTCCCATCCGCTCTACCCTCAAAAAACCCCTTAAAATTCTTACTTTCTCCCTCACAAAGCACCTTGAATATCTTTCCTATACGCCTTTCATTAAGTCTATAAGTAATTTCCGACTGTGTATCTGTGATAGTCTGAAGTCTTTGAACTTTTTCCTCTCTGCTTATCGGATCTTCCATTTTTTCAGCTCTTGTCCCCGGTCTTTTTGAAAATATAAAAGTAAAAAGCGAATTATATTCCACATCTTTAATAAGTGAAAGTGTATCAAGAAATTCCTCGTGAGTTTCTCCAGGAAACCCTACAATAATATCGGAAGTTAAAACAAGTTCCGGAATTTTCTCTTTTGCATATTTAACAAGCTCCAAATAATGTTCTCTTGTATAATGTCTGTTCATTGCTTTTAAAATACGATTATTCCCCGATTGAAACGGCAAATGAATATGTTTTGCGCATTTTTCATTCCTTGCAATAGTATCAATAAGTTTTTTAGTACAGTCTTTAGGATGAGATGTCATAAAACGAATTTTAAAATCTCCCGGTATATCGGCTATTTCCTGAAGTAAATCTGCAAAATCAATTTTTGAAATATTATCTTTACCGTAAGAATTTACATTCTGCCCTAAAAGTGTTATTTCTTTATATCCTTGCGAAATTATTTCACATGCCTCCGAAATAATATCTTCAGGCTCACGAGAACGTTCTCTACCCTTTACATATGGCACAATACAGTAGGTGCAAAAATTATCACAGCCATACATAATAGGAAGCCATGCCTTAATTTTGCCATCTCTGCGAACGGGTAGATTTTCAGCTATATTTCCACCGTCATCCGGTGCATAGATAACTCTTTTTTCATATTTAACAGTTTCATAAATAAGCCGAGGCAATTCCCAAAGAGCATTTGTGCCGAACACAAGATTTACAAACGGATAATTGTTTTTTAATTTTTCTCTTACCGTCTGTTCTTGAGCCATACAGCCGCAAACCGCTATCACTTTGCTTTTGTCTGCTTCTCTATATTTTTTTACACGTCCAACATTTCCATAAAGCCTGTCTTCCGCATGTTCTCTTATTGCACAGGTATTAAAAAGAATGAAATCGGCATTTTCAGCCGTTTCAGTAAAACCATATCCAATTTTTTCTAAAATACCCTTTATCCTCTCTCCGTCAGCAACATTGCCCTGACATCCATAGGTTCTTACAAATGCAAGAGGCTTTTTTTCAAAACATCTTATATCAAGCAGTCCCTTGCAAAGTTCCGTGTATTTTTCCTGTTCTTTAAGCTGTTCTTCGCTTATTGTTCTTTCTTTTGACAATTCCCCTCAGCCTTTGTTAAATAGATTGTTCTAAGCCAATTTAAAATATCGTTTGAAATCTTTTCTCTGTCTTTCTCCTGTAAAAGATCATGTCTGGCATTCTTGTAAAGCATTACAGTAGGTGATATTCCTACACTTTCAAGATTATCTTGTACGGCAATAACACCTTTCCCTTTCATTCCCACAACATCTTCGGTACCGCCTAAAATTAAAATCGGCATATCTTTTCTAATTTTAGATGCCCATGTCTTTTCAGAGCATTTGTTGAAAAGAGCCACCACATCACGATAACCGCCAAGTTTAAAAGGATGACCCATAAGCTCATCCGATCGATAATCTTCTCTTCCCTTTTCATCTGAAGTTATCCACCCTATTTCATCCTTAAAATCAAATGCTACCGCAGAACTCATTTTATTTAAAATCGGCATTAAAAAGTCCACCTTGCTTCTTGCACCAAACTTGTCCACAAGCTCATTTATAGGTGCCTGAAGAATACCTATAGCTTCAGGCAGTTCTCCGGTTCCTATAAGCACAAATCCATCAATTTCATCACCGAAGCATGCAGCATAAACCCTGACTGCAAAAGAACCCATAGAATGTCCCAAAAGAAAATATGGAAGATTAGGATATTTCTTTTTCATAATTCTCGTTAAAATATGCATATCGTCTACAAGACGCTTATCACCGTCTTTTTCAGCTATAAAACCGTAATCTTCAGAGCTTTCAACGGATTTTCCATGTCCCAGATGATCATTTCCGCAGACTACAAAACCGTTTTTTGCAAGAAAGTGCGCAAACTCCGTATAATGCCCTATGTGCTCACACATTCCGTGTGCAATCTGCATAATACCGATAGGTGTCATTTCATCATCATACCAATACATTGCGTGTATCTTATTTACACCCGTACTCGAATTAAAATATGCATTTCCTGTCCGTATAGCCATTTTAAGCTCCTGTTCAGTATTATTATATTAGTATTATATAACATTTAGTGAAATTTGTCATTTATGAGTTTGCATTTCATAACAAATTTGTTTTGTTGGCTTGCACGAATATTACGCCTTATTTTTATCTAATTTTCACAAATATAATATTATATTCAGCAAAAGCTTTCCTATTTTATCAATTGAAGTTTTATTTTAATAACTTTATAATATATACAATACTTAGAATTTATTGTTCTTTCATATATAAAGGAGTAAAAAAATGACTTACGAACAGATAGTTTCAGCAACAAAGGCTAAATTTGAAAAATCAAACACAAAAAAAATTAAAGAAACAATTGCAATTCAGGTGAATATCGAAGGAAAAAATGTAAACGGTATTTTCTACATTGAAGTAAAAGACGGAAATGTTAATGTCGAACCTTATGATTACTATGATCACAATGCAATCGTTTATATTGCACCGTCAAACATCATGAAAATACTTGACGGTAAATTAAAACCTGAAACGGCATTCAAACAAGGTAAAATTAAAATTGACGGCGATGCAAGTATTGCAGCAACAATTTTTTCTCTTGCAAAAATTAAATAAGTTCTATTTTGAATTAAAAAGCTGAAACAAAGGGATATCCCTTCGTTTCAGCTTTTTAACTTTTCCGTACCTTATCCTCGGAAGATGTGTAGATTTTATTTTTCTTCATTTCTTCCGCCACTTTTTTAAGAGCTTCATCATTTAAGCCCTGTGCTTTCAAAATTTCCTGTAAGTCCATTTCTTTTCTCCTTTTCAAATTATGATTTTTACAAGTTACATCTTGCATTTTGAAATACTCTCTTTTACCTCTGACTTTTGAAGAGGGTTTTTTATATAAAAAAACACCCCGCTTTCGCAAAGTGCTTTTGACAACTTATTTTTACATATTAAAAAAGCTACACCCTAAGGTATAGCTTTTAAATCAGGTGGGACTGTCAATGGGCTCCCACATTTCTCGACCCACTTTTCAGTGGCGCGTTGGAGACAGATTCTCAACCTCCAGTTTTCATTATTATATTATCATTTAAATTCTATTTAGTCAAGTCCAATAATATTTCGGATTTTGTAAATTTTAATTGTGTCATTTAATTGTTCATATTCTCCCCTATGTGCTGATATAAACATTAAACAAAGTTCATCAGATTTAATATCAGGATATTTGTTTATGTAGTCAATAAAAGCTTCTTGCAACTCTTCTTTTTGTAAGCTTGCCTGTGCACCCAATATAAACTCATCATCATCAAAAATATTACGCAACATTTTTTCAAGTTTATAATTTAATTTTTTCATTTTTATCCCTCAATTTTTATTTTATCGATAATTCGATAATTTCCAAATCCTATATTTTCAACCTGATAAATGTAATCACCTATATACTTTGTAAAAATATGCTTACTCTTTTGTTCTTCGGTTAAATTTGTCGCTATTTCCGACATTACATGAGCGTATTCCGCCTTTGATAAGCGTATAGTTTTGAAGTCGCTTACTTTCCTTGCGAAAAGCTGAATGTTTATAGGTATTTTACCTTGTTTTTTGTTTTCTTTCAACCTTTCCAGATACTTCTTTTCAAAGTCCTTATACCCTGAACACTTTATCAGCTCACCTGTGATATTGTTCATTTTTGAGTAAGTTTTTTCACCCTCTACCGCAAGCCTTGCCCTTGAAACTATCCTACATCTGCAGTTACAATCTTCTGAAGGCGTTCCGAAGCCGCCCGGATACATAACCTTTAAACCAAAAACCTCAAAGGGCTCATCAACTTCACAATATTTACCGTCAAGCTGTCTGTGCAGCGGTCTTGTGTTTCCGTCAAGGGTGCTGTCCCACTGTTTTACAATATCAGCTCCACGCTCTTTTACAGCTTTTATGCTGTCGCTTGTCGCTTCGGAGTGTATTCTGCCGCTTTCCGTTCTTACAATCCGCATTGTTCGGTTAAGGTTTGCCTGTCCGTAGTTGCTTATATTTCGTGCTATGGCTTGATATGATTTTTCAGCTGAAATCCCTCTTGAGATTTCAGAAAGCACCTGTTTTTTTAAAAGCTTTGTGTTTCCGCCGAGCTTTTCAGAAAGGTGAAATTCTAAAAAAAAACAAAAAGGCGGATATACCGCCTTTTTGTTTTTTTACTTTATGATTTATTGCCGCTGATTTTCCAGCCTACCGATTTAATTCTTGCATTTATAAAGGTTTTATAAATACCTTCCTGCCCTATAAGTTCATCATGCGTACCCTTTTGTACAATTTTTCCGTTATCCACTACGCATATCACATCGGCGTGCCTTACCGTTTTAAGTCTATGTGCAATCATAAGCACGGTCTTTTCTTTTGTAAGTTCCTTTATCGCCAGCATAAGTTCCTTTTCGTTTTCAGGATCCACATTTGCCGTCGCTTCATCAAGAATTATAATAGGTGCGTTTTTCAAAATTGCACGTGCTATTGAAATCCGCTGCTTTTCACCGCCTGAAAGACTTGCGCCGCCTTCACCTATAACCGTGTTATAGCCGTCGGGAAGCTTTTCTATAAATTCATCACAGCACGCTTTTTTAGCCGCCGCCTTTATTTCCGCAAGCGGAGTTTCGGGCGCTCCAAAGGCTATATTTGCAGCTATGCTTTCGTGGAAAAGATAAACATCCTGAAAAACAAAACTGAAATTTTTCATAAGGCTGTCCATATCATAATCTTTTACATCTCTTCCGCCAAGCTTCACCGTTCCCTCATCCACATCCCAAAATCTTGCAATAAGCTTACAGATTGTACTTTTTCCTCCGCCTGAAGCTCCCACAAAAGCAACCGTTGTTTTAGGCTCGATTTTAAGACTTATATCATTTATCACCTTTCTTTTTTCATAAGCGAATCCGATATTTTCAAGAGATATTTCAGCACTCGGATTCTCAATTTTTTCTCCCGACAAATCCATTGCAGGCACTTCTAAAATTTCATTGGCTTTATCAACGCAAAGATTTATACTCCTCATAAGTGCCGAATAGTTCCCTGCGCTTTCAAGTGCGGCGAATACCATAAACGAAGCGATTACCATTACTATACATTCCGTAAGCTCCATTTGTCCTTTTATATGAAGAAAAATTGAAACGCCCGCCATAACTGCACCCATAGACTTTATCCAAGCTGTCTGCAGCCACATAATCGGGATAAATTTCTTTTCCATTTCAATATTTGTCGCAGAGCTTTCATCAATCACTTTTTCAAGGCGTTTGTTGCTTTTCATTGTAAGATTATAGCTTTTAGCTTCTGAAATCCCTTCAATAAATTCAAGTACCTGTTCAATAAGTGCAGTATCAGCGGCAAGCTTTTTAGGCGCAACAATTTCACCTTTTTTCTGAAGATGATGATTTATAATGAAAAACCCCAAAAGACCTGTAAACGCCACCAATCCCGTTCTGTAATCAAAAAAGAACAGCATCACGGTTATTATTGAAGCATCTAAAATTCCCTTGCTTGTAAGCATTACAACCCTTGTGGCAATATCGCCAAGCACCTCCATTGTATTTGTTGTAATGCTTGTAATTGAACCGAGCGAATTATTGTTGAAATAACCCATAGGCAGATAGCGAAGATGTCCCGCAATTTCAAGGCGTTTGTTGGTGCTTGTGGTATAGCCCGCCTCTGTCTGCATAAAGGAGCTTTTTCCAAAGGCTATCATCTGAATTAAAAGTCCACAAATCAAAATCAAAAACGAATATAAAACAGTTTTTGATGTAAAATCACCCTCAACCATCCCCTTTACAATAAGGTATATTGCGGGCAGGCGCAGAGCCTGTGAAAAAGCTTCAATAATTCCAAAAATTATCGAAATTATAAATTTTCTCCTATTTTTTGTACCTGAAAATTTAAAAAATTTAGAGAGTATTTTAATCATTATTCAGCCTCCTGTTCATTTTCTTCAGCGCTGTCTCTTGCACTTATGTGTGCCGTCCACATTTTTTTATAAAGCGAACTTCTTTCCAAAAGTTCATCGTGGGTGCCGTGCGAGTTCAGATTTCCGTTTTCTATTACAAAAATATCATCCGCATCTGTAATTGTTGAAAGACGATGCGCTATTACGATAAGAGTTTTTCCCTTTATTATTTTTGAAAGCGAATACTGAATAAGCGCCTCATTTTCAGGATCGGTATAAGCGGTTGCCTCATCCATAATAAGAATCGGAGCATTTTTAAGCATAGCTCTTGCAATGGAAATCCGTTGTCTTTCACCCCCTGAAAGATGCCCGCCAGAATCTCCGACGATTGTGTTATATCCATTTTCAAGCTTTTCTATAAATTCATTACAGCCGCATTCTTTTGCGGTTTTTATAACATCTTCATCTGAAGCCTTAGGATTTCCCATACGAATATTTTCCATAACGCTTTGATTAAACAGATAATTATCTTGCGAAACATAGGCAACAAGACGGCTATAATCCTCAAATGAAATGTTTTTCACATTCGCTCCGCCTATTTTAACCGTACCGCTTCCAGCATCCCAAAGTGAAGCGATAAGTCTTGCTATTGTAGATTTACCTGAGCCTGACGGTCCTACAAGTGCATTTACCGAGCCTGCATTCATTTTAAAACTTATTCCGTGAAGAATTTCTTTTTCTTTGGAATAACCGAAATGAACATCTGAAAATTCAATGCCGTTGTCTGACGGCTTTTCCGTAGATTTTTCGGGGCGATTCATTTCGGGCATATCTAAAATACCCGTAACCTCACCGAATATAATATTACATTTTGAAAGATCATCGTTATAAGACATAACGGTAATGAGCGGCGTAAGAAGCGACATTGCAAGAATAATAACCATAATAAAGGCATTTGCAGTAATATCACCTCTAAGATACATAATTCCGCCTATAGGAAGCACACCCAAAAGAGTTGCGGGAGTGATTGCAAGTGAAGGCACATAGAACGGCATAGAGCGCTTCATCCAGTCGATATAGCAATATGCGCCGTCATGCGCCGCAGCCTCAAACTTCTTATATGAGCTGTCGGTTTTTCCAAATGCCTTGATAACCTCAATTCCGTTTATATATTCAACCGCCGTATCATTTAAAACCTTTGTCTTATCCATACAAAGCTGAAAATCCGCCTGTGCATTTTTCATCATAGCAGCCATTCCTATAAAGCCTATCGGCACTGTGATAAGCGATGCCAAAGCAAGCTTCCAGCTTATAAACAAAAGCGCAATAAATATTATAAGAGGGGCTGCAATATTTGCCGTAAATTCAGGGATAATATGTGCAAGGGTTGTTTCCATTGAGTCTACTCTTTCACAAATTATGTTTTTAAGCGACCCCGACGGAATATTTATTACATCACCGAGAGGAACTCTTAAAAGCTTTTTGGCAATTTCTTTCCTTATATTTCCCAAAACCTCAAATGTGGCAGTATGAGAGCGTTTTGTTGAAAAAGAATGAAAGGTTGCACGCAAAATCCAGCTTATAAGTGTAAAGCCGAGGTAGAGTGCATAAAACTTAAAATCGTGATTGCCTGCAATAAGGGCATTTACCATTTTTCCTATAAAAAAGTACGGTAAAAGGCTGAAAACAACACCGATAAAGGCGAGAAATACCGCAACGATATATTCCTTCTTTTTTTTACCTGCAAAACGAAAGATCTTTTGAAACATACCTTCTTTCTTTTCTTTTTTATCCATTCATTTCTCCTTAATATATGAATAACATAAGTTAGATATATCTAACTTATGTTATTGTATCACATAAATATTAAATTGTTAAACAAAAAATAAAAGCTTAAAATAATCCTTTGTTGTATCTTATTATAACCGCAATAATATATGCCGTTCCTAAAAGAGTTATAATTATACCTATTATATAGCCTATATGCACCTTAAAAAGCAACCTTACAGTCGGCATAATCAAAAATCCCAAACCCAAAACGAGCTGTCCTACGCCTATCTTTTTAGCAAAAATCCGTTTGTCATTTTCTTTTATTCTTTTTATGTGATAAGAATGCAAAAGCGTTATTTGCCCCTTAACCCCTATAAGATATGCAAAAACAAAGCTCATCACAGCAACAAAACATATTGTTATATTTCCTATAAGTTCTCCGTAGTTCATATATCTACCTCAAATAAAAAAACGGTAAACAACAATACAGTTTACCGTCAAAATAAATTTTATTTAACAACAAAGATTATTCTTTCCGTTCCATTTGAATGTATTACAGTTTCTTTAAACTGTATCATTTTAACTTCAGCCGGAACCTCAAAATATTCCACAACAGTAAAACTTTCAGCAGCTATAACACTACGATGAGCAGAAGAGCTTTTCTCATCCTCATAACCTCTAACACGATCACATAAAACATTATCAGCATAACAATAAATTGGAGCCAAACTTATTTTTTCATTTGTTTTATTTTCAAAAGTATATTCTATTCTTATTATTTTTTTCCCTTCTGCAAGCTGATATGAAGGATTATTTTTTGGAAGCGAATCAACATATTTAAACGATTTATATGCAATCTTTGTATTATTTGTTATCAAAGTTTGACCAAGTTTAACCGAATGTTTAGTATAAGTTTTTTCAGATGATGACTGTGATTCTGAAGATGATTTTTTTGTAGTCGACCCTTTTGTATATTCTGAAAACACAGATGAGTATTCCCTTTCAAATATATTATTTATATATTCTTTATTTACTAATTGAAATGCTATAAATACAGCTGATATCTGCAATACTATAAAAATTGCACTAATAATTATTGCCGGAAGTGCCAAACTATTATCTTCATTGGGTTTCTTTTTCGCATTAGCTTTTGCTACTATACCTAAAATCAATCCTATTAACGGTGAAAAAAATGTAAGTATAATCGCCGCAATACTAATTGACGACTTCTTTTTTGCATATGTCGGTGCATAACCCTGATTACCATAAGTTCCATTAGGCTGAGCATATGGTGAATATGTTTGACCGTAAGGAACTCCTTGCGAATACTGATTTACAGGTTGAGCATACGGCGTATTCTGTGGTTGCTGATTTACAGGCTGTGAATAGGGCATATTCTGTGGTTGCTGATTTACAGGCTGTGAATAGGGCATATTCTGAGGCTGCTGATTTACAGGCTGTGAATAGGGCATATTCTGTGGTTGTTGATTTACAGGCTGTGAATAGGGCATATTCTGTGGCTGTTGATTTACAGGCTGTGAATAGGACGTATCTTGAGTTTGTTGTTTTGCAATAGGTGCTGCCTCATCATTTTTTACAGGTGATGAATATGTACTTGCCTGTGCCGAATAAGGATTAACATTTTGTTGTTCCTTATTGTCAATCTCTTTTTTATTGTTTTCCATAATATCCTCCCTAAAACTAAAATATTATTTGTATTTATATTATATAATTATTTATATAATCATTCAACAATTTTAATTAATAAATATCACGATTTAATACTAATTTATATTCCTATTTTAAAATCACATACAAAAAAATCTTGATATTTTATTTACAATGTAGAATTTGTTATTTTTTTAACATTTTCTATTGCATTCATATGCAAATCGTGATAACCTATCAATGTTAAAAAAATAACAATAGAGGTAAACAAATGGCAGAGAAAAAAGCGACCGCCAAAACGGCAACAGCTCCCACAATTAAGGGCGTTGAAGAAGTTGACAAAATGATACCGCTTGCACTTAAAGCACTCGAAGATTTTGCAAGCTATGATCAAGAAAAAATCGACTACATAGTCGCAAAAAGTACTGTTGCCGCACTCGACCAGCACGGCAGCCTTGCGAAGCTTGCCGTTGATGAAACGGGCAGAGGTGTTTTTGAAGATAAAGCTACAAAAAATCTTTTTGCCTGTGAGTACATGGTCAACTATATGCGTCATCTTAAAACAGTAGGTGTAATTTCAGAAGACAGCGTTACAGGAATCATGGAAGTTGCAGAACCTGTCGGTATCGTTGCCGGTATAACACCTGTTACCAATCCTACTTCAACCGCAATCTTTAAAAGTCTTCTTGCACTTAAAACAAGAAATCCGATAATATTCGCTTTCCATCCGAATGCCCAAAAAAGTTCTGCGGAAGCTGCAAAAGTAGTTTATGAAGCCGCAGTTGCCGCAGGTGCACCTAAAAACTGCATTCAGTGGATTGAAACTCCCTCTCTCGAAGCAACAAATGCTTTAATGAATCATAAAGGTGTTTCCGTTATATTGGCTACAGGCGGTAATGCAATGGTTAAAGCCGCTTACAGTTGTGGAAAACCGGCTCTTGGTGTCGGTGCAGGAAATGCTCCTGCATACATTGAAAAAACAGCTGATATAAAACAGGCAGTAAACGATATTGCAATGTCAAAAGCTTTTGATAACGGTATGATTTGTGCAAGCGAACAAACTGTTATAGTTGATAAAGAAATTTATGATACCGTAAAAGCTGAATTCAAACATTACAATGCATATTTCGTAAACAAAGAAGAAAAAGAAATGCTTGAAAAATTCATGTTCGGATTTACCGCATTTTCAGAAGGTTGTGAAAACGCAAAACTCAACGGTGCCGTTGCCGGTAAATCCGCATCATGGATAGCGGAGCAGGCAGGTTTCAAAGTCGATCCTAAAACTTCTATTCTTATTGCAGAATGTACAAATCCCGGTCCTGATGAACCACTTACAAGAGAAAAACTTTCACCCGTTCTTGCTATGGAAAAAGCTGAAAATACTGAAGACGGTTTTGACAAAGCTGAAAATACACTTATGCTTAACGGTGTAGGTCATACAGCGGCAATTCATACAAAAAACGAAGAGCTTTCAAAAAAATTCGGCATTAGAATGAAAGCATGTCGTCTTATTTGGAATTCTCCCACAACATTTGGCGGCATAGGTAATATATATAACTCCTTTATCCCGTCCTTAACTCTCGGCTGCGGCTCATACGGACATAACTCAGTTTCAGACAATATAAGCGCAATCAATCTGTTAAATATTAAAAAGATAGGTAAGAGGAGAAATACAATGCAATGGTTTAAAATTCCGAGCAAAATTTATATTGAAGAAAACTCCATAACCTATCTTAAGGATATGAGAGAACTTAACCGAGCCTTTATTGTAACTGACAGAACAATGGTTGATTTAGGCTATGTTTCAAAAATTACAGAACAGCTTGCAAAACGCAAAAACGAAGTTCAAATACAACTCTTCTGCGATGTTGAACCCGATCCAGATTTGAGTACTGTAAGACGCGGCTGTGAACTTATGAGAACCTTTAAACCGGACACAATAATTGCCCTCGGAGGCGGATCTTCTATGGATGCTGCAAAAGGGATGTGGCTTTTCTATGAAAATCCTGATGTTAATTTCGGAGATTTAAAACAGAAATTTATGGATATCAGAAAACGAAGTTTCAGATATCCTGAACTTGGCAAAAAATCACATCTTGTATGTATTCCAACGACATCCGGTACCGGTTCGGAAGTCTCTCCATTTGCGGTTATTTCGGATAAAGCAAACAATAAAAAATATCCTCTTGCCGACTATTCTCTTACACCTACAGTTGCAATCATTGACCCATCACTTGTAATGAAACTTCCTTCAAAAGTTGCAGCAGATTCTGGTATGGATGTTTTAACCCACGCAGTAGAAGCTTATGTTTCCGTTATGGCTACAGATTATACCGATGCACTTGCATTAAAAGCTGTACAAATGGTATTTAAATATTTGCCTCGCTCAGTAAAAAGCGGAGGAAACGATCCCGAAGCAAGAGAAAAAATGCACAATGCTTCAACAATGGCAGGTATGGCATTTGCAAATGCTTATCTCGGTATGTGCCATTCAATGGCCCACAAAGTAGGTGCGGAATTCCATACAGTACACGGAAGAACCTGTGCTACACTTTTACCATATGTTGTCCGCTACAACGGCACAAAACCTGAAAAACCCGGTGTATGGCCTAAATATCAACACTATAACGCAGATGAACGCTATTGTGAACTCGCATCCGCAATAGGTCTTACATACAAAAATGTACAGGATGGCGTCCAAAAATTTGCAAAGGCGATTTACGATTTAGGCGTTGAATTAGGTATGGGTATGGACTTCAAATCTCAAGGTGTTGATGAAAATAAATGGAACGCTGCAATTGAAGAAATGGCTTATCTTGCTTATGAAGACCAGTGCTCACCTGCAAACCCGAGAGTTCCTATGGTTGCTGATATGATAGAAATTATGAAAGCTGCCTATAACGGAGAAATAATTACTTATCCACAGCATTGAATTAAATAATAATATTACCTCTAAAAATAAAATCACCTTAAAGCATTTGCTTTAAGGTGATTTTATTTAACTTCAACATTTAAGTTTTTGTTCAATTTAAAAATATAATACAAACATGTTTATTGTAATATATATAATTAACTAATTAACTTAACAATTTCATTTTTTAAAAATTAAAAATCGGAGCAAAGACTCAAGTCGAAAAATATTTTCTATTTCTTATAAACAATATCATAAGCCTTATCGGGATAATCAGACATAATGCAATCTGCACCTATTGAACTTAAATATTCCAACTGTCTTTTATCATTTACTGTCCAATATTGAACTGCAATATTGTTTTTATGTGCATAATTTATAAGCTTTATCGTACCAAGATTTACTGCAAAACGATAAGGAAGATTATACGGTATTTGAAGAGCAACATAGTTTGCTTTAAAATCCTTCTTATTCTGCATTGCGGCGGCATAAAATTCAGGGACCTCGTCAAGTCCTGCAGAACGCATCATACCCGGACAATTTTCATCAACATAATGTGAAACCTCTTTTTTAAATGTTCCGAATATAACATCATTTAAAAGTTTACGTTCTTTAAGCGTTTTATATAAAATATCACATGCTTTAAAACCCAACTCTCCACCATTTTTTATTTCTATAATATATTTAAAATTACCATTTGCCTGAAGATAATCTAAAATGGCATCAAGACTTAAAATTTTTATATCATCAGGAAGTTTGTTGCCGGTTAAATCTTTATACGGCATATTGCCTTTTTCATCTTTGAATTTTGCACCTATATTAAGCATTCTCAGCTGGTCATATGTATAATTTTCCGGGCGGGCTTTTTTAGTTCCAAACACCTTTTCTGAATCAGTCGTTCTATCAAGAGTATCATCATGCAAAAGCACCAGCTTTTCATCCTTTGTAATATGAAGATCAAATTCAAATACATCGATTCTGAAGCTTTTATTTTCAAGACAATTTTTAAATGCCAACATGGATTCCTCCGGTGCTATTCCACCGCCTGAACGATGTGCTGAAACCATAGTTTTAGCACCGTTCTTAAAATCTATAATAGCTTCATTTGTTGTTTCATATTTGACATAATTTTTTGGATTAGATCTATAATTTAATAGTATTATCTCATAACAAAGAAAAATCGCAATAATTGAACAAAAAATTTTTAATCCTATTCTTTTGCGATTCTTACCCTGTTTCTTCACATATTTTGACATAAAATCCTCCTTAATATTGTTTTTATTGTATCATAGCAACATACTGTTGACAAGCTTAATGAGATGAATACTTTACTATGCTTGAAAATAAGTTTTCTTATAAGTATAATTAAAAGGTTTAAAGGAGATATTATGAATAAACAAAAAGATTTTGAAAATTATCGAAAGCATTTTCCGCTTTTTTCTTATGACAATTATAAAATTTCAGAAGACAGTTCATATATATTCATTGATTACAGTTTCAGTATATCAAATCTTACAAGTTTTAATCATCAAAATAAAATATTAAAAAAAGACTTTCCATTGTCGAACGATATTAATTCACCTATTGCAAAAAGAATTATTTTCTATTTGGGTATGGTTGAACTTATTTCCTATTGGAAATGTGTTTGTCCCAAAGTTATTTCCGTAAATTGCGGAAGATTAAATGATTTTGATAAAAACTTTTTTAAAAAACTTTGGTGGGGAGGGCTTCAAGAATTTTTTTATAAAAACGGTATTAAAACAAACGAAAAAGAATTTGTTAAAATTCTTTCAGAAAAACCTTTTAATAATGAATATACAGACAAATCAAACATTATATCTAAAAACTTAAATCTTATATGCATAGGGGGCGGAAAAGATTCTGCAGTTTCATCTGAGCTTCTGAGAAGATATGGAGAAAAAAATAAGTTTTTAACTGTAAACGATCAAACTGCAAGAACTGAAACTGTACTTGCAGCAGGATATACTGAAAAAGATATACTAAAGATTTACAGAAAAATTGACAATCGACTTTTAACACTTAACAGTGACGGCTATTTAAACGGTCATACGCCATTTTCTGCCGTTGTCGCATTTTTAAGTTATTTTATCGCATATCTTATAGGTGCAAAAAACATTGTGCTATCAAATGAATCCAGTGCAAATGAAAGTTTTGTAAAAGGGAAAAATATAAATCATCAATATTCAAAATCATTTGAATTTGAAAACGATTTCAGAAGCTTTACCGAAACAAATTTTTCTCTTGGAATTGAATATTTCAGTCTATTAAGGCCTTTTTCAGAGTTACAAATCGCTAAAGAATTTGCAAATTTAAAAAAATATCATAAAATTTTTCGTTCCTGCAATAAGGGTTCAAAACAAAACATTTGGTGCGGAGAATGTGCCAAATGCATTTTTGTTTATTCAATTCTTTCACCGTTTTTATCAAAAGAGGAACTTTTTGATATTTTCGGAAAAAATATTTTTGAAGATGAATCTTTAAAAAATCTTTTAAACGGTCTTGCCGGATTCATCCCTGTAAAGCCGTTTGACTGTGTTGGAACAACAGAAGAACTAAATTGGGCGCTTGAAAAAACTGTATTAAACTATAAAAAATCAAATACTCCTCTCCCCATTTTGCTAAAACACTTTATAGAAAATCAATCCACCCATATTAACAAAAATCTTATTAAAGAATATAATCCAGAGCACAATGTGCCTGATGATTTTTTAGAAATAATTTCGGAGATGTATGAAGATGTTGTCAAAAGCTGCTGAATTTTTTAAAAACAAAGATATTTTAATACTCGGTTTCGGGCGTGAAGGACAAGCTACATACAACTATATAAGAAAATATTTTCCTGAAAAAAATCTTACAATAGCGGATAAAAATCAAATAATTCTAAATGATAAAAATGTTAAAATCATTTGCGGAAAAAATTATCTTGAAGAAGTAAATAAGCATGAAATTATAATGAAGTCTCCGGGAATTTCATTTAAAGATATTAAAATAAAAGACGGCATAACCGTAAGTGACGAAACCGATATTTTTCTTATGTGCGCTCCTTGCAAAACAATCGGAATAACGGGATCAAAAGGAAAAACCACAACCTCAACACTTACATATCTAATGCTTAAAGAAGCCGGTTTTGATACAAAACTTATAGGGAATATCGGCGTGCCCGTTTTTGAATGCATGGACGAACTCACAGAAAAAAGCATACCTGTAATTGAAATGAGTTCTCATCAACTTGAATTTTGCACACATTCACCTACCGTTGCCATTCTCACAAATATTTATGAGGAACATCTTGATCACTATAAAGACGGCTTTAAAGGTTATATAAATGCCAAAATGAATATCACAACTCATCAGGATGCTTGTAATTATTTTATATATAACGCAACACAAGGCTATAAAGGACGTTTCAACATTGTTGCAACGGATGCAATTTCTCTTGGAATAAAAAGCAATGATGAGCTGCCTTTTAAAATAAATAACCCTCATCTTATCGGAGAACATTTACGGCATGATATTCTTTTTGCCGCCTGTGCTGCAAGACTTTTTGGCGTTGACAATAAAACAATTGAAAAATCACTTAAAAATTTTCACGGTATTGAACACCGAATGGAAAATATCGGCAATTTCAAAGACATTATCTTTTATAATGATGTTATCGCAACCATTCCGCATGCCGTTGAATGTGCTGTAAAAGCTTTAAAAAATGTTGACACACTCATTTTTGGTGGAATGGACAGAGGACTTGAATATTGTGAATTTGAATCTTTTCTTGAAAATTCCGAAATTTCAAATTTAATAGGCTTAAAAGATACAGGTTTTAAAATATTGGATAATTTAAAAAATCACAAAAACAAAAATCTGATTAAAGCCGAAAATCTTGATCAGGCTGTAAAATCAGCATTTAAACTTACAGCAAAAGGAAAAATTTGTCTTCTATCACCTGCCGCCTCAAGCTATAATGAATATAAAAATTTTGAAGAAAAGGGAAAAGCTTTTAAAACTTTGGTGAAAAAATATGGAAAATGATATAAATTTAATCGAAAAAGAAATTTCAAGAGAATATATTTTCAACGGAAAAATAATCAATCTAAGAGTTGATAAAGCGGAACTTCCAAATAAAAAAATAACCAATCGTGAAATTATAGAGCATAACGGCGGAGTGTGTATGGTGCCGCTAACAAAGGATAATGAACTTATTTTTGTAAAACAGTTTCGCTATCCTTATAAGAAGATTATTCTGGAGCTTCCTGCCGGAAAACTGGAAAAAGGTGAAAATCCGCTTGATGCCGGAAAAAGAGAATTACAAGAAGAAACAGGTGCAATTTCAAGAAACATTGTATCTCTCGGGACTCTTTATCCGAGTCCAGGCTATACAGATGAAATAATTCATATTTACCTTGCAACAAATCTTACTCTTGGTGCACAAAATCCCGATGAGGATGAATTTTTAAATATTATAAAACTTCCACTTGAAGATGCTGTAAAAATGGTTCTTAACAATGAAATTCCCGATTCTAAAACACAAGTCGGTATTTTAAAAACATATTTTTATTTAAAAAAAAATATATGAAACTTATACTTGCATCAAAAAGTCCCCGAAGAAAAGAGATATTAAAAAATGCCGGATATGAATTTGAAATTTCTGAAACAAATGCCGATGAAAGTGTACCCAATAATACTTCGCCTTTTGATATGCCACTGCTAATTTCAAAAATCAAAGCAAATGCTGTAAAATTCAATGAAAATGAAGTGATTTTAGCTGCCGATACCATTGTGATTTCATCAGAAAAAGCTTTTGGAAAGCCTAAAGATAAAAAAGAGGCCATAAAAATGCTCAAAATGCTTTCAGGAAAAACGCATAATGTAGCAACAGGGATTACCATAAAAAGCAAATCAAAAGAAAAAAGCTTTTCCGTTATTACTAAAGTGTCTTTTTTTAAGCTTTCAAATGAAGAAATTGAAAAGTATGTTAATTCCAATGAACCTTATGACAAAGCAGGTGCATACGGAATACAAGGAAAAGCGGCACTCTTCATAAAAAAAATAAACGGTGATTATCTTAATGTTGTCGGACTTCCCATATCACAAATTTACAAAGCTCTTACAGAATTTGATATATTTCCAAAAATTTAATTTTAAAAATTAATTCGTGCATTTTTTATTTAAATGTGATATAATCCATTTTAATTTAGTACTTTACTTCTTTAAAGTATTAAAGCAATCAACTTTTAGGAGAATAAAATGAAAGAAAAAAAATCTTATGGTCTTTTTACCACAGTTGCGATGATTGTAGGTATTGTTATCGGTTCAGGAATCTATTTTAAAGCAGATGATATTTTCAAGTATACAAATGGAAATCTTATATTAGGACTTATTGTTCTTACACTCGGTGCAATCTGCATTATATTCGGTAGCTTAAGCCTTGCACAACTTTCAAAAAGATGTGATGACAGAGGCGGTCTTGTTGCATACTTTGATAAATTTTTCAATAAAAAAATGGCAAGCGGATTCGGCTGGTTTCAACTTTTTGTCTATACACCCACAATAACTGCAGTTATCGGCTGGGTTGCTGCAATCTACACATTTATGCTTTTCGGCAAAGATGCCACACTTATTCAACAACTTTCCCTTGGTATCGCCTATATAATCATTCTTTTTATATTAAACGTTTTAAAAAAAGCTTGGGGCGGATATCTTCAAAACGTTGCAACCGCAGTTAAAATTATCCCACTTTTAATAATAGCTGTTTATGGTATATTTTTTGCAAATCCCGTATCACTTACAAGTGTGGATGGAACAAGCTTTGCACATGAATTTACAAAATTTTCCTGGCTTACCGCACTTGTTCCGCTTGCATACTCCTATGACGGCTGGACAATAGCTCTTCATATCGCACCTGAAGTTAAAAATCCAAAGGTGAATGTATCAAAAGCTCTTATATTAAGTCCACTGTTTATTCTTATCACATATCTACTTTACATATTCGGAATAGCAAAAGTTTTAGGTTCAAAGGCAATTCTTGAAATGGGAGATTCCGCAGTTTTTGAAGCAAGTAAAATGATTTTAGGTGAAAAACTCGGAAATATAATTCTTGTTATTATAGTCATAGCCGTTCTCGGAGTTTTAAACGGTGTAATACTGGGCGGAATCAGAATGCCGCAAGCTCTTGCTGAAAAGCAAATGATTCCTGATAAACATGAGATTTCAAAAATAAGTGAAAAATTTGGAATTTCAGTAAAATCTGCGTTCGTACTTCTTGCTTTAGTAATCTTTTGGACAATAATCCATTTCTTTGTAATGCAATATAATTTGCTCGGCGGAAGAGATATAAGTGAAATCGCAATTGTTTTCTCATATCTTTCATATATTCTTTTATATTTTGCTGTTTGGAAGGTGTTAAAAGATGATAAAATCAAACGTATTCTTCCGGTTTTTGCAACAATAGGCTCTTTAATAATACTTACCGGTTCCCTTATAGCAAATCCAATTTATGTAAGCGCTTTTATTGTCTTCTGTGCACTTGTTATGCTTATAGGATATAAATATTATAAGGTTTAATAAAAACAAAAGTAAAAGTACAATAGCATATTTTAAAAGATATAATCACACTTCCTATACTTTTTCAGAAAAAATAAAATATCAATATAGATTGATTCATACACAACAATATAATTAAAAACAATATTTTAACAAAATAGTAAAAACTCATTAAGAATCTTGATTTTCTTTTGAGTTTTTACTATAATATATAAGCTTGCCGGTGTGATGGAATTGGCAGACGTGCGGGACTCAAAATCCCGTGGTGGCGACACCGTGTGGGTTCGACCCCCACCACCGGCACCAAGACTTTCTGAATAGGAAAGTCTTTTTTTATCTATGTCTGTCATTTATAAGGTTTAATATACTGCAATCACTGTACTTATTTATACCTCAATATATCTATTCTTAATAGAGCTATCTAAATCTCTTAATAGATCTGCTCCGCATTTATATCAATCCAAATAGAGCCGTCTTTAGAACGGAACGCACCGTTTTTATTTTTCAGTTTTGGGTTTACTGTTTTTACACTGTCAAAAATAACTATATCGTTTGAAAAAACATCTTTTGATAAACGATTTATTATTGCAGCTTCCGTTCTCTGTTCGATAGAATAGCTTTTAAGCGTATTTTCAAGCCCGCCCTCAAACTTTACCTTATTATTGTTAAAGCTCTTTTTTACGGCTATTTTCGCTGAAATATCACTATCGTGTGATTTGACAATATGAAAATTCTCCCAAACGTATATTTATATTATTTAAAATTTAATTAAAATTGAAAAATAATATTTTTCACAATGAAAAAAGAAATAAAACTCTAATATAAAAATTAATCAACAAATCTTTTCATATTAAAGTTTATATTTATCGATACAATAATCTATATTTTATTTTCCATTTATTTATAAAAAAATAACAGGTTTTTATATAACCTGTTATTTTGCACCTTATTCTTTTATGACCTCTTTATAAAGTCTTATATATTGATTTGCTGAGGTACCCCATGAGAAATCACATTTCATCGCTCTTTCTACAAGAATTTTCCAACCTTTTGTGTTTTTATAACCACCTATCGCACGCCGTATTGTATAAAGCATATCTTGAGCATTATAATTAGCAAATGTAAAACCGTTGCCTTCTCCATTTTCAGAATCACTTATTGTATCACGTAATCCACCTGTTTCACGAACAATCGGAATCGAACCGTAACGCAAGGCTATCATCTGTGAAAGTCCACATGGTTCAGATTTACTCGGCATAAGAAAAATATCGGAACCAGCATAAATTTTCTTTGAAAGCGGAGGCTCAAATCCAAGCTTTATTGCAACCTTTTCAGGATATTTTCCCGCTAAATACTTGAAATATTCTTCAAACTGCCATTCACCTGACCCAAGCATCACAAACTGAACATCTTCAGTTACAATAAGTTCTTCTAAAACCGCTTTAACAAGATCAAAACCCTTATGTCCCGCAAGACGCGAAACCATAGCAATAAGCGGAACATCTTTTCTTACGGGAAGTCCCATAAGATTCTGAAGATTTTTCTTATTTATCGCTTTATTGCGTATATTTTCTGCACTGTAATTTGCAAAAATATCTTTATCCGTTTCAGGATTATTAAGTTCAGTATCAATTCCGTTCAAAATGCCTGAAAGTTTCCACGAACGCTGATTCAAAATTTTATCAAGTCCAAACGAAAACCACGGATCTAAAATTTCCGCTGCATACGACGGACTTACTGTAGTAATTTTATTTGCGGATTCAATTGCACCCTTCATAAAATTTACATCTCCGTCATATTCAACAAGTTCACTTCTGTCATCGGGAATTCCAAGGACCTCATTGATAAGTTCCTTTCCATAAGTCCCCTGATACTGAATGTTATGAATTGTAAAAACAGTTTTTATATTTTCATAGCCCGGAGAACTTGCATACATAGAAGAATAATAAACCGGAGTCATTGCAGTCTGCCAATCATTACAGTGAATCACATCAGGCTTCCAATCAATGTGTGGCAACATTTCAAGAATTGCTCTTGAAAAAAATGCAAATCGCTCCGCATCATCATAATAGCCATAAACTCCATCACGTTTAAAATAATATTGATTATCTAAAAGATAATAGATAACACCGTCTATATTTACTTCAAAAATTCCACAATACTGCCTGCGCCAAGCAACAGGCACTGAAATCGATGTTAAAAACGTTGCCTTTTCTTTCATTTCATCAGGAATCTGTGAATAAAACGGAATTACAACTCTACACCCTATAAGCCTTTTACGTAGAGCCTTAGGAAGAGCTCCCGCAACATCAGCAAGACCTCCTGTTGCAATAAACGGTCGTGCCTCGGAAGCCGCATATAAAACTTTCATATTATCCTCCTATACTACAATTTCTTTGCCGATAAATATCGGAAAATCCTCTGCACCGGAAAGGTGCTTGTCCGGTCGTATAACCACAGATTTATCCGTTATCGTATATTCAACAGAAGCATTCTGTGAAATAAAGCTGTCCTGAAAAACTATTGAATTTTTCACAACTGCATCCTTTCCAATACGCACACCACGGAAAAGTATTGAATTTTCAACAGTTCCCTCAATAATACAGCCGTTTGCAATAACTGAATTTTTAACATCTGCTGAAAGCTTATATGAAGCCGGAACATCATCTCTAACCTTTGTATATATCGGTCTTTCTATACTGAAAAGTTCATCAAGATTGTTTGTGTCAAGCAATTTCATTGACACATCAAAATACTTTTGAAGAGAATCAATTGTTTCGGAAAATCCTTTAATTTCATAACCAAAAATTTTAAGACGCTCTATATTTTCTAAAATTATATCCTTTTCAAATGATACCTTATTTCTTGAAACCGCATCTTTTATAAGTGTTTGAAGAAGTATTTTTTTCATTATTATAATATTCATTGAATAATCAACTTCATTCTTTACTTCAGGTGAAATAGATACCATTCTGATACGGCATTCATTATCCATTGAAAACGCCATTGTACTTGAAAGATTAGGAATAATTCCATGCTTATAAGCAATTGTTATATCAGCATCTTTAGACTGATGATAAGCAAGAAAATCTTTTATATCAAGAGAAGTTATATTATTGCAATCAGTAATAAACACATAATCACAATCCATTTTATCAATGAAACTCATATGTGCATTAAGCGCACCGATTCTTCTGTAATAAAAATCCGAATCCGAACCTGCGGTAGCATAAGGCGGAAGAATAAACATTCCGTTCTTTTTGCGTGCCAAATCCCAAGGCTTTCCGCTGCTGACATGATCCATAAGACTTTTATAATTATTATTTGTAATTATTCCGACTGTATCAATTCCCGCATTTACCATTGCCGAAAGCGGAAAATCTATAAGACGATATCTTCCCGCAAACGGAACTGAACCCATCGTTCTGAATGCGGTAAGTTCTGAAAGCGATTCATCATAAACATTACTATTTATAATTCCTGCAATTTTTGCATTTGCCATTTTTAAGCCTCCTTATCCTCTGCAAGTTGTTCATTCGGAAGAACTCTTGCATTTTTGCCGACGCAAACGCCCTCGCCTACAAGCGCAACACCCCATGGCTCATCGCCTTTATATTCCTCAGGTTTTATGCCAACTGTTGCATTTTCAGAAATCACCGCATTCTCGGCAACTATTGAATAATGCACCTTTGCACCTTTTTTTATCACAGTCCCAGGCATAATTACAGAACCAATGACCTCTGCACCGTCTTCAACAATTACATTGTTGAAAAGCACAGAATATTCCACATTTCCATATATCTTACAGCCCTCAGCCGCCATAGAATTTGAAAGTGTTGCACTGTCAGAAACATACTGAGGGGGACCAGCCTCCGTTCCGGAATAAATCTTCCAACTGTTGTCTGATAAATCAAGTCCAGAATTTTCATTTAAAATATCAAGATTTGCCTCCCAAAGAGACCCTAAAGTTCCAACATCCTTCCAGTATCCGTCAAAAAGATATGCAAAAAGTTTCTCTCCTGCCCTATGCATTGCGGGTATAACATCATGTCCAAAGTCGTTTGAGCTGTTTGGATTGTTTTCATCTTCTATAAGATATTTACGCAATTTTTCCCAAGTGAAGATATAAATCCCCATTGACGCCTTATTTGTGCGCGGCTGCGAAGGTTTTTCCTCAAATTCCAAAATACGATTATTTTTATCCGTTATCATAAGTCCGAATCTTGACGCCTCATCCCATGGAACTTCAATTTCGGCAATCGTAGCTGCCGCACCCTTGCTCTTATGATATTCCAACATTTTATTATAATTCATCTTATAAATATGGTCACCTGATAAAACAACCACATATTTAGGATTATAACGATCTATAAAATTTATATTTTGATAAATTGAATTAGCAGTACCTTTATACCATGTTGTTCCTTTTATTTGTTGATATGGTGATAACACATGAACACCACCATTAACTCTGTCAAGGTCCCAAGCTTGACCGTTTCCAAGGTATTCGTTAAGCACAAGCGGCTGATACTGGGTTAATACGCCTACCGTATTTATTCCCGAATTTGAGCAGTTTGAAAGCGGAAAATCAATTATTCTGTATTTACCGCCATAAGATACGGCGGGCTTGGCAACCTTTTGCGTTAAAATCCCAAGTCTTGAACCTTGTCCACCTGCAAGCAACATTGCCACACATTCATTTTTTCTTGCCATAATATCCCCCTGTTATCTTGATTTTTTTAAATATAAAGTCGAAAGTCCTGGCAAATCAAGTGAAATGCTCTGTTCAAAGCCGTGCATATTTATATCGTCCGTCTTTATTTTACCGTTTGAACCGAAACCGCTACCGCCATAACACTCATCATCCGAATTTAATACAACTGAATATATACCTTTCTTGGAAATTCCTATACGATAATCAGTTCTATGCATAGGTGTAAAATTACAAACGGCAATAATCTCATTGCCTTTATTATCAATTCTTCTAAATGCAATAACGGAATTATCCTTATCCTCAGAGCTTATCCATGAATATCCATCCCAGCTATAATCTATCTGCCAAAACGCAGGAGTCTTTTTGTAAAGCATATTTACATCTTTGAAATATTTTTGTAGACTCTTATGCTTAGGATAATCCAAAAGCACCCAATCAAGCCCCTGCTTATAATTCCACTCTATAAACTGACCGAATTCACAACCCATAAACATAAGCTTTTTCCCAGGCGTTGCCATCATATAGCCAAAAAAAGCTTTAACACCTGAAAATTTCTCATCATATGTGCCGGGCATTTTATCAATAAGAGATTTTTTTCCATGAACAACCTCATCATGAGAAATTGGCATTACAAAGTTTTCAGAAAATGCATAAAACATAGGAAATGTAAGACAATCATGATTGAATTTTCTAAAAAACGGATCAAGCGAAAAATACCTTAAAATATCATTCATCCAACCCATGTTCCATTTAAAATTAAACCCAAGACCGCCGTTATAAACAGGTTTTGAAACATTCTCAAACGCTGTACTTTCCTCTGCAATCATAAGTATATGCGGAAATTCCTTGAAAATATTTTCGTTTAACTTCTGTAAAAATTCAATAGCTTCAAGGTTTCTATTTCCTCCGTCCTTATTTGCAAGCCATCTACCATCTTGTCTGTTATAATCAAGATAAAGCATTGATGCTACCGCATCTATTCTTATCCCATCTATATGAAAATATTTAAGCCAGAATGATGCTGAGCTCATGAGAAAACTCTTGACCTCACCTCTTCCAAAATCAAACACCTTTGTTCCCCACTCATAATGCTCTCCTTTACGCGGATCAGCATATTCATAAAGCGGCTTTCCGTCAAATTCAAACAATCCGTTTTCATCCTTCGGAAAATGTGCAGGAACCCAATCTAAAATCACACCTATTTCTTGCCTATGACATTCATCTATTAGATACATTAAATCGGCAGGCGTACCATATCTCGATGTTGCGGAAAAATATCCCGTTACCTGATAACCCCAAGAACCGTCAAACGGATACTCTGTAAGCGGCATAAACTCAATGTGCGTATAATTCATCTTCTTTACATACGGCACCAAAGTATCAGCAAGCTGTCTATATGAATAAAAGCTGCCATCATCGTTATTTTTCCATGAACCTGCATGAACCTCATAAATATTTACCGGTCTTTCATAAATCTTAACTTCAAACTGCTTTTTTAAATAATCTTCATCATGCCATTCATAACAATTTTCAATATCGTAAAGCTTTGAAGCCGTACCCGGTCTTGTTTCCATATGAAAACCATAAGGATCAGCTTTAAGTATTATTCTTCCTTCTCCATCTTCTATTGAATATTTATATGTATCAAATTGCTTTAAATTTTCTATTTCAGAAATCCATACACCTCCTGAATTATCAAGAAGATGCATGGGATTTAAGGTTCTATCCCAATTATTGAAATCTCCAACAACGGAAACAGTATTTGCATGCGGTGCCCAAACTCTGAAAATCGTTTTACCTTTTGCTAAATGCGCCCCAAGATATTCATAAGTATGACTATTTGTCCCCTCATGAAAAAGATACAGCGGAACTTCATCTTTAGTTATGTTTTTTATATTTGTATTTTTCTTTTTTATTTTGGTAGTGGCTTTCTTAATTTTTTCAGCCATTTTATACCTCCGCAATATAGCTTTAATATCACAATTGATAATATCAAATTATATACTATATTTCAATAGTCTTTTTGACAATTTTATCAAAAATTTATATAATTTTATGTTTTCGCTTGTATGCTTTGTTAGAATAATTTATATGACTAAATATATAATCAAAAAAGTCGCTCCCATTTGGGAGCGACTTTTTCATGATAAAAATGTAGGCAAAAACAAATTCAAAATTCGAGGCAAAACAAGTGCAAACGCAACAGTTGTTAAAAAAATAAGTCCTGTTTTCTGAAGAAAATCGCCAATATAAGCAATCGCATAAATAGGATAAGCTAAAACTCTTGTTATGGTCTTTACCCCCGATGTCTTTGAAATGAAGTTTTCCTTAAAAGAAAGCACATCCTCAGTTTGTGGAAACAAGGAACACATTAGAGAAATTCCAAGATATAACATTCCAAAATTTATAAAATTTGGAATTTTCAAAGTATTTGAAGTAAAAAAATCTCCAAGATAAAAAATAGTGATCGATCCTTCTGCGAGAAATAAAATCCCAAGCAAAAAACTGAACACAAAAGGCCAAAACACAATATTAAAACTTGCGGATTTTTTACCAGATAAAAGTTCATGTTCAATATGTCCACACATTTCATTGCGGCGCATATATCTGCCATCTTCAATCAAAATTTTCCCCGTTCTAAGTACCATATGCTCAATAAAAGCCTGTAAAATCGCACCGGGAAATGTAATAAATTTAATTATCACATATATTACTTCAGTTATTTTCATATTACATCATAGCTCCCTTCAAAAAGTATACTTTCAATTGATATGGTTTTATCATGAACGCCCTTAACGCTATCAAAAATCTCATAGCCATTTTGCTTAAGAAATTTACTTAACGTGTTGTACTGTTCCTCATCGCCTTTCAGTGCACTTGCAAGAGCATAAGTATTGATTACAGGAAGAGAGTATGCATAGATACTATGTGCAGTCGCAGCTTTTTCCTGAGCCTTATCATAATCACCGGCGCACATATATGCAAGCGCCATTTGCCTATAAAATTCATATTCCATACCTGTCGGATCAACACTTGTATCGGTATTTCTTTTTTTAATATTTTCTATTTCATCAAGTCTTTCCTGACACTTTGAAATTGAACCATCATAATCCTTTTTGCTTATACGAAGAGCCATAGCATCAATAAGTCCTGCATTTTCATCTTCAGAATTCGCTTTTTTTATTGCTGAAGTTATAGCAGAAGTGTCTTTCCCCGACTTTGCATAAAGCTGACCAAGTGGAGCAGCATATAGCCAAACAAGTTTAGGTTCTTCGTTTCTTATTTTTTCAAGAAATTCAATTTGCGTTTGAATATCTTTCTTAAACATTGATGCAACATAGTATTGATAGAAATATACCATAGCATTTGAATACTTTTTTGAAACAGTTATATCTTTTTCAGTTGTTGTTTCAGTAGTTTTCTCGTCAGAAGCAGAAGTAGCTGTCGTTGTTTCATTAGGAATATCTGAAGCGCATAAATCCCCTATTTTTGTTATAATATCCTGATATGTACTCTCATCAGAGGTCTTTCCTGCACCTGCAGCTCCATACATTATAGAGGTGGCGGCATCTGCAGTTTTTCTATAAGAATCATACTCTATCATAGCTTTTTTTACGCTTAAAAAGTGCGGAAGATTAAGTTCCCATTGTCTGAAATTCTTTTTAAGTTCATTAAAGTCTTTCATATTACCGATTTTTCTGGCAGCATCAATCTCTTTCTTATAAACAAGCTGATAGTTCACACTATTATTCACCATTTTATTAGCTGCTTCTGAATACTTTACAATAGCTGAGGTCATCTGCCCTTTTCTCACATATTTATCTCCTGCAGCAACTTTTAAATACACATCACTTTTCTGTGACAAAAACACAATAGAAGATATTGCCGCAACAACAATTGCAAGAACTGCAATAACATTCAGAAAAGAAAACGGATAATGTCTTAACCCATCATCACAATCTTTACAATAACTTGACCCTTCCATTTTTTCTTTTTCAAGACAGCATTCACAAAGTTTATCTTCTGAAATTTCTGTAAGTTCTTCCTCATCCGTATCTTCATACATAAAATCTGAAAAATCGCCTTCTTCAGCCTGCTTTTGAGTTTCCTCAAACTTTTCTCTAAAAGTTTCCGCAAGCTCTTCCATTTCCTGTTCAATATCATCTCTTTCATCATTTTTTGCCGTTTTTTTTGAAAGCTCTGAAAGAGCTTTTTTCGTACCGTCCAATACATCCTCTGTATTTTTATCAAAAGTTTTTCCAAGCTCATTTTCAGCGGTTTCTTCCAGTTGATCTATATCATTAAAGTTTTTTTCCTTATCCATAGAGTCCTCCTGTTAAAAATATTTTAAATATAATATCACTTTTAAACATGTTTTTCAAACAATGCATAAAAAAAGCCGCATAAAATGCGGCTTTTAAATCAGTCGGTAGTATATGGAAGAAGTGCAATATGTCTTGCTCTGTTTATTGCTCTTGTAAGCATTCTCTGATGAAGTGCACATGTACCTGTAACTCTTCTCGGGAGAATCTTTCCTCTTCCGCTCAAATAAGTTCTGAGCATTTTTTCGTCTTTATAATCAATTTCAGTCTGTTCATTAACACAGAAAGCACAAACTTTTTTATGTCTTCTCTGCATTGGCTTGTATCCATTATCTTCAGCCATTTTAATTCCTCCATTTAAATTTAGAATGGCAGATCTTCATCTGCAATATTGAAAGCATCGTCGCTTCCCGTAGATATAACTTTAAAGCTTTCATCGCTATCAGTAGGTGCCGTCTGATAAGAAGCGCCCGCATTATTCACAGGTGCTGAATAGTTTCCAGCGTTATCATCTCTTTTTCCGCCACAGAATGAAACATTATCAGCAACTATCTCAAAACGGTCTCTGTTATTTCCATCCCTGTCGGTGTAACTGCCTGTCTGAATTCTGCCCTCAACCGCAATCATTGACCCTTTACGGAAATACTTTGAAACAAATTCCGCAGTCTGTCTCCAAGCAGTTATTCTTATCCAATCTGTCTGACGTTCTTCACCCTTACGAACAAAATCACGATCAACCGCAACTGAAAAAGAACAAACAGCCGTACCGTTTGAGGTAGTTCTAAGCTCCGGGTCCTGCCCAAGCCTTCCCATAATTACAGCTCTATTGATACTCATAGTTTTCTCACTTTACAACAACAAGCGATCTGAGCACACCGTCTGCAATTCCTGCAACACGCTCAAATTCTTTAGGAAATGTCTTTTCCGCTTCAAATTCATAAACGACATAGTAGCCTTCAGTCTCATCGTTTATAAGATAAGCAAGTCTTCTTACCCCTTTAACATCAGGTTCCTCTTTAAACTTGCCATTTTCATAAATCAAATTTCTAAATCTCTGATCAAGAGCCTGAGCCTTATCTTCACCGTTTTTTACAGAAAGAACAAGAACCGCTTCATAATTTTGCATTTTGTTAACCTCCCTTTGGTCATTTGCCCACATTTTCCCTGTGGAAAGGAAATTTCCGCTTTATGCGGTAAACGAAAGTTTATCAAACCAAGTTTAATTTGTCAAGCAATAAAAATAAAAGCGGGTAAAAAATCCCGCTTTTATTTAATCAAGTACATAAATACTTACATCTCTAAGACCCCAAGCTTTACATTCGGCATTCGTATTAAAGAACAAATCCACAACTCTTGCTCTTGAGCCTGTCCATTTTACAAAACCGCCTGTATCTGCAGCAATTGCATATCCATATACGGTACCGTTATTTCCTACTATATAAAGTCTTGTTCCATATGGAATCTGTTTTGGATTTACCGCTACATAACCGGCCTTAACTTTTCTTCCGGATGCCGTAGTCGAGCCCGGTCTTTCAGAATAAGCGGAAGCAGTCCCTGTAATCACTCTTGAATATTTTGTAGGTCTGCCGTTTTCATCAAGTGTTAAATCTGCAGGAGGCGTAAGTTCCGAAATAGGCGCACCTTTTGCCCTTACTGTTGACGGTGCTGCAGAAAAATTCCTCTTTTTATTTCCCACTAAATTTATCTGAGGAGTAGCAGCCTTTGTTATCTGACTACCATAAACAGTAGAGGAAACCACCTGTCCATTTACAAGTTTATCACGATATGTTACATTTTTTTCACCGTTTACACCCGCCTGTTTAACCGTTGTCTGTCCCGAATATATGTCTTCGGAAAGCTCAGACTTAATGGTAAACGGAATCGACTCAATCGCCGTTCGCATAGCATAATCCACTCTGTTTACATTTATTGTGATGTCATCATAAAGTTC
The DNA here is from genome assembly GCA_052169395.1 of Candidatus Fimenecus sp. Classification (GTDB taxonomy): domain Bacteria; phylum Bacillota; class Clostridia; order Oscillospirales; family Acutalibacteraceae; genus Fimenecus. The sequence goes on from JBQNCN010000003.1 coordinate 237,535, forward strand.
ACTATAAAGAGATGGCTCCGTCTCATCATTTTCAAAAAGTGAAATGCCTGCTGCATCAACTGCATCCTTAACAATTCCCGGTTTTATTCTTATCGTTTGCGTTTTTCCATCCGCAACAATATTCACCTTATATGACTTTGTTATAGAAACTGTCATTCCTTCAGTAAGAACCGTATCAAGCGGATAATTCGTAAATTGATTTTCAGAAAGTGTTGTCCCGAGCTTTTCTAAAAGAGATTTTACCGTTCCCGCACAAACAAGAGAAACCGTACTGCCGGACACATCAGTAAAGGACACCTTTACTCCTCTATAGATTTTTATATAACTGTCATCACCCGAATTAAAATCAGATAAATCAAGAACATCATTTTCCGAAATTTTAATTCCGCTGTCTTCAAGTGCTTTTCTCGGATCCTTTGAGGATGCAACTATTCTTGTAACCGTATCACCGTCACTGACATACACATTGTAAAACGGCTGTGCTGCAAAAGCGTATATTGAAAAAGTTAACACGATACATATTATCACAGCAATAACTTTTCTCGTATAGCTTGTCTGCACAACAGAGAATGTTTTAAGTTCCTTCTTCAAATTCTGCTCCTTTTTACTTTTCAAACGATACTTTATAGCGTTTAAAAATTGATTGCAAAAACCTATCGGTCTTTGTTCGACGAATTATATTATCGCATTTTGCATTTGTCAACTTTTTAAAAATGACAGTTTTTGTTCATTATGCACAATCATTTTCTCGGTTTTCAAAAAATAAATTAAAAAATCCGCTTTTAACAAGTTAAAATCGGTATTTCTTTGTGCAAAACATAGAATTAAGCATAAAAGTCATTTGCCAACCATTTAAGTAATGTTTTATAGGCATTTTACCGTGTCTACTCCCATAAAATAAACGATTTCATAAAATTCAAAGAATTTTATATCTAATTTTAAAACACTAACAACCTGACTTCATATGCAATTTTGAGATTGCTTAAAATTTACTCCCACCAAGCCTAAAAATATATCATTATTTTGCAATAATTATGGGAACAGGTCTTCAGTCAATCTTTTTTATTACTTTATAATATATATTATGCTATAATTTGTTTTGGTGATATCATGAAAATAATAACCGTTCAAAAAAATGATGACGGAAAAAGAATTGATGCATTTCTTCTTAAAACCCTAACATCAATGCCAAACTCTTTATTACAAAAAATGATAAGAACAAATCACATAAAACTTAATGGAAAAAAACCGAAACCCGACACACGAATAAAATTCGGTGATGAAATAAAGCTTTTTATTTCTGATGAATTTTTCAAGCAAAACAAAACTAAATACGATTTTTTAAAAGCTCCAGATAACATTGATATAATATATGAAGATAAAAATATCATTATTCTAAATAAAAAAGCAGGTATACTTTGTCACCCTGACAATAAAGAATATATAGATACTCTGCTTGGAAGACTGCAAAAATATCTTTATAACAAAAAAGAATACAATCCAAAAAATGAAAACAGCTTTGCTCCCGCTTTGGTAAATAGAATAGATAGAAATACACAAGGACTTGTAATTGCCGCAAAAAATGCAAACGCACTTAAAATTCTTTCAGAAAAGCTGAGAAATCGTGAAATAGAAAAACATTATCTTTGTGTATGTGTAGGCTCTCCAAAAATAAAATCCGCCATATTATCAGATTATCTAATAAAAAATGAAGCAAAAAATGAAGTAAAAATTTTCAAAGAGCCCTTACCTAATTCCAAGACAGTTATAACTAAATATACAGTATTAAAAGAAAAAAACGGTCTCTCGCTTATTGAAGCGGAACTTTTAACCGGAAGAACGCATCAGATAAGAGCCCATTTTTCAACTTACGGATTCGCTCTTTTAGGCGACGGTAAATATGGAAAAAATGCAGATAACAAAAAATACGGCGGCTATAAAAAGCAGCTTTTGTGCTCTTATAAAATCAAATTTATGTTTAAAAGCAATGCTGATGAACTTAATTATCTGAACGGCAAAGAAATAACTCTTAAAAATCTTCCGTTTTCAGAACTCTTTTAAAAAATAAGCCGTCTTAAAGACGGCTTATTTTTTATTTTTTATATTTTATATTTTATATATTTATATTATTTAAAATATAATACATTAATAAAATTTTAAAAAATTCTCTCAAATTGATTTTCATCAAAAATAGAGTTTTTTTCTTTTCTTAATGTATCTCCTTCAAGAGAACGATTTATCGCACATAAAATAGCCTTGACAGATGCAAAGTTGATATTATGAGAAATTCCCATTCCAAAATATATTCTTCCATTAGGAGCTTTAAGATTTATATAACAACAGCCTCTTGCATCCGCACCTTTGCAAATAAGGGCATGTTCACTATAATCTACAAATTTATATCCATTTATGCCTCCAAGGCTAAGTGCATTAAAAAATGCCTCAACAGGACCAGCACCTATTCCATCTATTTTTGAAGGTTCTTTTTCACCGTACTTCAAAATTCCTGAAAAATGAACTCTTGTAAGCGCTTCATGCTCCAACTTTTCTTCAACAAAAGAATGACTTAAAAGTTTATACGGTCCGACAACATTTCGATATTCATTTATAAATAATTCAAAAATTTCTTTAGCGGAAAGTTCTCTTTCGTTTTCATCGCAAAAAACTTTTACAAGTTGTCCGAACTCAGCCTGCATATTTTTCGGCATTTTAAAGCCGAATTCACGCATAACAAAATCAACTCCACCCTTACCGCTTTGTGAATTTATGCGTATTATAGGTTCATAATCTCGCCCTATATCTGCAGGATCAATAGGAAGATACGGAACATCCCACTTGCCAGTTTTATGTTTCAACATATAATTTCTGCCTTTGTTTATAGCATCCTGATGAGAACCTGAAAAAGCCGTAAACACAAGCTGTCCTGCATAAGGTTGCCGTGGATGGACACTCATCCCGGTTGCATTTTCATAAATTTCTCTAATATGATTTATATCTGAAAAATCCAACTTACAATCTATATTCTGCGTATACATATTAAGCGCAAGCGTTATTAAATCAACATTTCCCGTACGTTCTCCATTTCCAAAAAGAGTTCCTTCAACTCGCTCAGCACCCGCTAAAATTCCAAGTTCAGCCGATGCAACACCTGTACCTCTATCATTATGCGGATGAAGAGAAATAATCGCATTTTTTTTACCTTTTAAATGTGTGCAAAAATATTCAATCTGATCCGCATACAAATTCGGCATAGAGCTTTCTACCGTAGACGGAAGATTTATAATAACCTTATTATTTTCATCAGCGGAAAGCGTTTCCAAAACACGATCGCAGATTTCAATACTATTGTAAAGTTCAGTTCCAGTAAAACTTTCAGGGGAATATTCATAGCGAATATTCATTGCAGGATATTTTTTTCGTTGCTTTTCAGCAAGGTCCTTAATAACTCTTGCGCCGTTTACCGCTATGTCTATAATACCATCCATATCTTTCTCAAAAACCACCCGTCTTTGTAGCTCAGAAGTGGAATTATAAAAATGAATTATCACATTTTTAGCCCCTTCAATAGCGGCAAAAGTTTTTTTTATAAGATGTGTTCTTGCCTGAACAAGAACTTGAATGTAAACATCATCAGGAATAAGATTTTCATCAATAAGTGTTCTCACAACTTCATACTCCGTATCAGAAGCAGACGGAAACCCTACCTCAATTTCTTTTATGCCAATTTCACAAAGTAACTTAAACATAGAAAGCTTATTTTTCAAGTCCATAGGAGTTATCAATGCCTGGTTTCCGTCACGCAAATCTACAGAGCACCAAACAGGTGCTTTTTCAAGTCTCATCGACGGCCATTTCCTATTTAACAACGGAATCGGTTCAAGCGGATAATATTTATTTGTTTTCATTATTTCCTCTGATGTACAAGTGCCGCCTGCCTATATGCAAGCGGCTAATTAATATTTAAAATTATTATAATTCCATAGCATTTCTATGTCAAACAAAATTATTTCAATATATATATTTATTACATAAAAATATTTGATATATTTTAAATTATGTTGACACAATCATTAAATCTTGTTATATTCAAAGTGTAATATTGTATTAATAAGGGCTAAAAATGCTTGAACTAAAAAATATTGTAAAAACCTATATAACAGGTGTTGAAACTGTAGAAGCACTAAAAGGAATAAATCTCAAATTTAGAAAATCAGAATTTGTGTCTATTCTGGGTCCATCAGGATGTGGAAAATCAACCATGCTTAATATTTTAGGCGGTCTTGATCAATACACTTCCGGTGATTTAATTATTAACGGAAAATCCACAAAAGATTTCAGTGACAGAAACTGGGATACATATCGAAATCACTCCATCGGCTTTGTATTTCAAAGCTATCAGCTTATTCCTCATGAAACGGTACTGAAAAACGTTGAACTTTCATTAACCCTTTCAGTCGTAAATAAATATTTAAGAAAAAAAAGAGCTAAAAACGTTCTTGAATTGGTAGGGCTTGGAGATCAGCTAAAAAAATATCCGTCAGAACTCTCTGGTGGTCAAGCACAAAGAGTTGCCATTGCAAGAGCGCTTGTAAATGATCCCGAAATTATACTGGCAGATGAACCGACAGGCGCTCTCGACACTAAAACAAGTGTCCAAGTAATGGAACTTTTAAAAGAAATTTCTAAAGATAAGCTTGTTCTTATGGTAACTCACAATCCAAAGCTTGCAGAAAAATATTCCACAAGAATCATAAATATTTTAGACGGTGAAATAACCGGAGATTCAAATCCTTTAAATGAAAACGAATATATAGAAGAAAAAAAAGCTGATGACACCACAAAAAAAGAAAGAAAAACAGCAATAAAACCTTCTATGAGTCTTGCTACAGCATTTTCTCTTTCTGCAAGAAATTTATTTACTAAAAGAGGACGAACCATTCTTACTATTTTTGCAGGCTCAATAGGAATAATAGGAATTGCATTAATTTTTGCAATTTCAAACGGAACAACCAATTACATAAATTCAATTCAAGAAGAAACCCTTTCACAATACCCACTAATGGTGCAAAAAGAAAGCCAAGACTATTCTTCTCTTATTTCTCTTTTATCAAAAAAGCCCAGTGGAAATACACATGACAACAATGCTGTATACCAAAACACAAAAACAACAGAAATGCTGTCAGGAATGTTAAGCCCTCAAAAACAAAAAAATGACTTAAAATCATTTAAAGACTTTTTAAATAAAGAAACTGAACAGGGCGGTTCGCTTGCAAAAGCAATTTCTGGAGTAAGCTACACTTACAATCTTCCTCTTGTTGTTTATACAAAAGATGCAAATCAAAATATTGCCAATACCGATCCGATGAAACTTGTTACAAACTATATTTCAAATTCGCAAGGCTTATCTACCGATATGATTTCACAATTCATGTCATCTTCCGCAACATTTGACACTTCAATGTATTCAACCTTCAGACAAATGATTCCGGGAGCTCCCGGCACTCTTTATTCAGATGTATATAAAAATCAATATGATATTCTATACGGTCATCTTCCTGAAAAATCAGATCAGGCAGTGCTTGTTTTAGGTGCAGGGAATGAACTTGATGACTTTACACTTTACAGCCTTGGATTACTTACAGCCGATGAAATTAAAGCTCAAATGAACGGAGCCAAAAATGAAACTCAACGTTCATGGAGTTATGAAAAAGTCGTAAATCAAAACTACCGTGTTGTTATAAATTCCAGTTGTTTTGAAAAAGATTCTTCAACCGGACTATATAAAGATTTAAGAAACAGTGATGCCGGTCTCACAAAACTTTACAATAACGGAATCGAACTTAAAATAGTCGGTATAATTAAAGCAAAAGATGAAAACATCTCACAAGCAGGTGTACTTTACACTGAAGAACTTTACACAAAAATTATACAAAGTTCTCAAAACTCAGATGCAATAAACGAACAAAAAGCCAATCCGTCAAAAGATATTTTGACAGGTCTTCCCTTTAAAAATGAAAACAGTTCTGACACAGAAAAGGCTGTCGGCTTTAAATCATATGTCAAATCACTTTCAGTAGATGAAAAAGCCGTTCTTTATAAAAAAATAAATAAAAGTAAAACCATAACAACAAAAAAGACCGTTGAAGTTGAAGTAAACAATCAAAGTCCAAATTATAGCCGAATAGAATTGGACGACCTTACAGAAGAACAACTTAACGCCATAATTTCATATATTGCTTCCAATTACGGCGTATCTCCAGAATTTATAAAAAGATATATGAACAATATGTCTCAAGAACAACTTCAAAAATTCTTTTCAGAATATGTTGAAAAAATAAATTCGGGCGAAATGGAAATGCCGGAAGAATTAAAATCAGTTTTTGAAAAAAGCTCCTCTACAACAGAACAACAAACTATAACATCAACCGTTTCTGCTGATGATGTCCCTGCCAGTCAGCTTGCTACAGAACTTGAAAAGCTGTTAAATTCAAAAAGCGATAAAATCCTTGCAGAATATTACAACAAATACGTTAAATTTTCTGATTCAACTTATGAAAAAAATCTTACAACACTCGGTTTTACAGATCTCAACGATCCATCTTCAATAAATATATATGCAAGTTCATTCAAAGATAAAAAAACGATTTCAACAGCTATTGATAAATACAATAATTCAAAGGATACCAACAGTAAAATCAAATACACCGATTATGTTGCAATGATAATGGGTTCTGTAACATCCATAATAAATGCTGTAACATATGTACTTATAGCCTTTGTCGCAATTTCTCTGATTGTTTCATCAATTATGATTGGCGTTATAACTCTTATATCTGTTCAGGAACGCACAAAAGAAATCGGTATCTTGCGTGCAATAGGCGCTTCAAAGCGAAACATCTCAAGCATGTTCAATGCTGAAACAATGATAATCGGAGTGTCTTCAGGCATTTTCGGTATGATTATTTCATATATTTTATGTATACCGATAAATCTTATAATACACAAAATAACCAATATAAAAACTCTTAATGCTGTCATTCCATGGCAAGCAACAATAGTGCTTATTATTATAAGTGTCCTTTTAACTCTTATTTCCGGCATAATTCCGTCACGCTCCGCAGCAAAAAAAGATCCTGTAGAGGCTCTTAGAACTGAATAATTGAAATAAAATTTATCAAAAGATAGCAAACTGCGAAAGCTGTTTGCTATTTTTAATAAAAATATTTCTTAATTTTTGTATATTTCATCAATAGAAAACAAGGTTTAAAATGGTATAATTAAATTGATAAAATGTACAATTGTTTTTAATAAATAGGTGGTGGAATTTATGAAAAGGGAAATTAAGATAAGAAGAACAATTATTACGGTTTTTATATTAAGCATAATTATTTTTGCAACATATATAGTAAATGCCTCCACCATAAAGGGAGGCAGGCAATGCATAACCTTAACGGGAGATAATGTAGTTGATTTGGGACAGGATTGCTACTATGTCAAGGTTCCCATAGGCACAAGCGGTCAGCTTCAATATACTCTCAATGAGGTTGACGGAATACAGCCCGAAGGCAAAGCTGTTTTTTATAACAGAAAACAAAATCAAAATATTTTAACTCTTTCAAAGGACGGAAAATATACGGCGAAAGAATACGGAAAGCAACGCATAGATACTTATTATATTAATTACTCAAAAAAAAGTGAAAAATTAAAGCCTATATTAAAAAGCAAATCTGTTTCACCTGTTGGAGGTTGGCGTGAAATAGAAATAGAGGTGGTTGATAAAAACGGAAACTCCGTTGAAGAAATACCGTTTTACAGGCTGTATAATCCGAAAAGCGGAAAGTATGTATTTACAAGATTTATGACTGAAAAAGATAAACTTATCAAAAAGGGTTATAAGGATGAAGGCACAGCCTGGCAGATGGCAACAGACACAGGTTATATTAAAGCAAAAGAAAAATTTGGTGAAAATAAAAAGGTTGAAACCAAACATCAAAACACAAAAAATCCGAAAAAATCGCTTGACAAGGGAAGAACTTACGGAGTGGAACAATTTGAAAATATATTAACCAAAGACCGAGTGTTTACAAATGTTATAGACGAACGAAACTCTCTTGTTCAGAAAAAGCTTTGGAGAATGGTTGAATATAACTCATACAGCAAGTCCGAATATGAAACGCCGGTTTACAGACTTTATCAAAAAAAGGGTCTTAAGGGAGCTCATTACTACACGACAGATGAAAAAGAAAAAAATCAGCTTGTCGCCTCGGGCTGGAAAGATGAGGGAATTGCATTTTATACTAAATAATTCCGATTTATTAAGCGTTTATATTTTTAAGTAAGTGATACCAATGTGCAATTAAAAGTCAATAATAAAAATAAAATGAAAATATATTATAATAAAGGATATATTATGAAAAATTTAAATTCTCCAACTTAAAAAATAATAATTATAGCCTTTAGTATTTTTCCATAATATTCCTTGCCTGGTTCGGCAGCTTCTGATACAAATATTATGCAGATCATGACGAAGCGATGACTTATGTATATCCTGATAACGATAAAACGGTTAAATATTATTGGGACAAGGAGCACAGTCATTTATACACATATGACAAAACAAGATTCGGAAAAAAGACATCTTTTCTTGCTCCCGATGAAAAATTCAGAGTTTCTCCCAAAGAAGAAGAAAAACTAAGAGAAGATCACAAAAAGGCTTCAAAAGAGGGAAAAATCATACAAATAGGCAGTTGATGCAAATAAAAAATAACCGTCGGATTTCGACGGTTATTTTTATTTATCTTATTTCTTCAAATTCAGCTTTTTGTCTTTTAATTTGCTTTGTATATCTGTCCTCTTCGGAATATATACAGCCGCAGTATTTTTGCATATAAAGCCCAAGCTCCCTTGCCCTTTGATTGCCCTCTCTGAAATTTACTCTGAAATCTCTATACAGAAATTTCACATTATATTTTTCAGCAAAGCTCTCGGCAGCCTTTTTCATAAGCTCGTGATTTTGATACACGCTTGCAAAAAGCGTTGAAGTAAAGGCCTCATAGTCGTTTTCAGCCGCATATTTGGCAGTCTGCTCAAGCCTTGTTTCATAGCAATAGCTGCAACGATTTAAAATATCTCCCACGGTATTTTTAACAAATTCACGCAGCCCATAATCCTCTTTTATTATAAGCTCCATATTTATATTTTCAGCATGAGAAATAAGGCAATTTCGCCGTGCTTCATATTCCTTCCACGGATGAATATTTGGATTAAACCAGAATGCAACCGGCTCTATTCCCTCTTTCCGAAGCGGCTCCACACACGAAACGGAGCACGGCGCACAGCAGCAATGCAAAAGAACTCTATTCAAAATTCCTCTCCAAAATTATTATAAAATATTATCATAAGATAATCTTAGGGTATTTAAGAATATCCTTTTAATTATTAAATAAATTTCTTAACGCATTCAACAAAATTATCAATCACATAAGAAATCATTTCATCCGTAAGGCAGGTATGAAGCGGCAGAGTTATTTCATTTTTATAAAAATTATAAGCATTGGAAAAATCCTCAATTTCAAATCCCATATTTTTATAAGCCGTCAAAAGCGGAAGCGGCTTATAATGTACATTGCATGCCACATCACGCTTTGCCATTGAAGTTATAATTTCATTTCTGTCCTCAAGCGAAATATTCGGAATCCTTGTTATATAAAGATGTCCCGATGAGGAATAATCAGTTCCGTAATGCTCAAGCACGGATATACCCAAAGGCTTAAAAGCATCGTCATATTTTTTTATTATTTCTCGTCTTTTCAAAAGCATTGCATTATATCTTTCAAGCTGTGCAAGCCCTATTGCAGCGGTAATATCAGTCATATTACACTTATAATAGGCTCCTAAAACATCATATTCCCAAGCACCAACTGTTGTTTTTGAAAGAGCATCCTTACTTTGACCGTGAAGAGATAAAAGCTGAAGCTTCTTATAAATTTCTTCATTATCAACTCCGTTAATTTTATTCCATGTAAGCGCACCGCCCTCAGCAGTAGTTAAATTTTTTACCGCATGAAATGAAAATGAAGAAAAATCTGCAATGCTACCGATCTTTTTACCATGATATTCAGCACCGAATGAGTGTGCAGCATCCGCCATTATTGCAATTCTGCCGAGTGACTCCTGAATTTTACCACAAGGCTTAAACAGACTTTTTTTAGCCTCCGCAATTTCAAAAAGTCTATTGTAATCACAGGGCACACCTGCTATATCAACAGGAATAATCGCCTTTGTTTTTTCGGTTATTTTATCTGCAAGTCTGTCATAATCAATCTCAAGAGAATTTTTCTTGGTGTCAACAAGTACAAGCTTTGCTCCTATATGTGCCACTACCGATGCGGAAGCAGTGTAAGTATATGCAGTTGTAATGACCTCATCATCTTCGGTAAGCCCCAGAACACGCAAAGCCATTTCAGCACAGGCAGTCTGAGAATTAAGGCATACAGTTCTTTTTACCCCACAATATTCAGCTATTTTATTTTCAAATTCTTTCGTCTTGGGTCCTGTGGTTATCCAACCTGATTTTAAAACCTCAATAACTCCGTCAATTTCAGATTGACTTATATCAGGAGGTGAAAACTGAACTTTCATATTATTTCCTTTTCTTAAAATATACTATCTTAAGCAAGCTTACTGACCGCTTAAAATTTTATCCATTTTTTCCTTTGTCTCTTTTATACTCTTCTCATCAGGCACAAACATGTAAAGTTTCCAACCCGGCATTGCATAAGATGGAAGAGTTCCCGTTGTTCCGTGCCCTGAAATATCCGTTTTTTCAATTTTCCATGAACCGCCACTTTCAAGCTGCTTATTTATAACTGAAATCATAAGGTCTTTGGGAACATTAGTCTGTGTTGCCTCAAGCACAGCATTCATAATGTTATTGTAATTGAGGAGAATTGATGGACTCATCGCCTTTGAAATCATAGCTTCAATTATCTTTGTATGGTTTCTTCCTCTATCCAAATCTCCGCCTGTCAAAGCGTGACGTTCTCTTGCAAAAAGAAGTGCACGCTCACCGTTAAGATGAATTGTACCTTTATCAAAATGATATCCGCCGGCGGTAAAACTCTGGTCATTTTTAACCTCAATTCCACCTAAAACATCCACAATTTTAATAAGTGAAGTAAAATTTATTCTTGCATAATAATCTATTTTTATTCCAAAAAGATTTTCAAGGGTCTTTTGAGAAGTTTCAACACCGTAAATTCCCGCATGAGTCAATTTATCAAACTGATTATTTCCTCGTCCAGGAATTCTTACATAACTATCCCTCGGCACCGTGGTAATTAAAATCTTTTTCGTATTTGTATTAACAGACAGAATGAGATTCACATCGGAACGTGAAATATTTGAAAGTGTACCATAATTATCATTTCCACTAACATAAATATTATAACATCCCTCTGCATTCTTAACCGTCGTATCCTCCGTTTTCTGCTTAGTTCGTTCTATTACAACCGAATCAATAATTCTTGTCTTTTCAGAAAAATCCTTTACACCCTCTTCAACTATTGCACGGTATCCTTCATTAAAAAGAATGACTTTTTGCTCATTTTCAAGAAGAGATTTTGCCATTCCAGCATAATCATTGGCATCTTTAAGATTTAAAGATGTGTTTTTTTCTGCCATTAATTTTTTGACATATTCATCAACATTTTCCTTATCTCTTTCCAGACTTGCTCCAACCACCATACTTCCGACATCGGAAAGCTTGGTCATTGGTGAACTTTTTAAAACAATAAGTGAAAACTGGAGTTTTTCAATATTTTCATTTTTTGAAAGATCTCTCGCTGTTTTAAGTCCTTTATGAACATACATATTAGCAAAAGCAGATCCACATCCGAAAATCAAAAGAACAAAAGAAAGAACAAAACTTATAATCTTTATTTTTTTATCTCTTTTAATTACACTTGCACGCTTCTGCCCGTTTGTTACCGATTTTATAGGTTTCAATTTGAATACAAGCAACGCAAATACCGCATATATTAAAGCAAGAACCAACATAATCACGGTTCTGTATTTATTAGGCAAAATTTTATTTACCAAAATCATATATGATAAATAACCTACAGATATAAGGCTTAAAAAATATATTGTTTTAAGAATATAATGTCTGCCTCTTAAAAAACACCTACTTTTTTGTCTGTTTCTATTATTTCTCGAATTACTTTGACTTCTCATTTTTCGCCTTCAATTATGATTTTAATCAACATATTTTAACTTATAATATAATATAAATCAAATGAATCTAAACATTGCATATATCGTTTTTAAATACTGGTAATCAAATCTATTTTTTGTAAACAATTTATAAATTCATCAAGTTTTCAAATTTCTTTAATATACTCATTAACAAACTCTACTTCTTTGTCATAAATAATACAGTTGTATTTCAAGCGTAATAATCAAAAATAAGCATATTGTATTAACAACATGCTTATTTTAACTATTTCATCTCATTGCAAGAGCATACCCAAGAGCCGAAAGCACAGATACAGCCATAATAATCGCAAGAACAATTGCAACTGCCCTAACAAAAATTTTTCTATCTTTCATTATACACCTAAAATTCTTTTCACATCTTTACAAATTTTTTCCATAAGTTTTATTGCACTTACTTTAGTATCCGCCACTGCGGTTATATAAGCTTTAAGCTTAGGTTCCGTTCCTGACGGTCTTACAATCGCCATATTACCACCCTCTAATGCATATGATAAAACATTAGATGAAGGAAGTTCTATTGTTTCTATCTTTCCACTATCTGTATAAAGTCTTTCTCTTGACTTATAATCAGTTATCGTCAAAACTTTCAGTCCTGAAATTTCAGCCGGCGGGTTCTGACGAAGTGCTGCCATCATATCGGACATTTTCTGCATACCTGCAGCTCCTTCAAAATAAAAATTTAAAAGAGTATTTGTATAGTTTCCATATTCCGCATAAATTTCCTGCATTACATCATAAAGAGATTTTCCCTGAAGCTTATAGAATGATGCCATTTCAACTATCATAAGAGCTGCCACAACGGCATCCTTATCCCTTGCATGAACACCTCTTAAGTACCCGTAACTTTCCTCCATTCCAAGCACAAAACGATTTTCCTCGCCACGCTTTTCAAGTTCTGTGATAAGCTCACCTATATATTTAAAACCTGTTAAAAGATCTGCAGTTTTTGCGCCGAACTTCTCGGAAATTACCTCAATGAGCTTTGATGTAACAATAGTTTTTACAATTATCGGATTTTTCGGCAATAAATTTTTCCTTGAAAGCTCCGATAAAAGATAGTGAGTCAAAAGAGCTCCCACCTCATTACCGCTCATAAGCTTATATTCCCCTTCCTCTAAAACGGCAATTCCTATTCGGTCGCAGTCAGGATCGGTAGCTATTATTAAATCCGCTTTTTCAGAAAGTTCCGACGCAACTTTTTCACCTTCTTCAAATGCCTGTTTTATTTCAGGATTTGGAAACGGACAAGTTGGAAAATCACCATCAGGAAGCTCCTGTGTTTTTACAACGGTTATATTTGAAGCTCCCATTCTTTTAAAAATTTCACGAACCGGCTTATTTCCCGTTCCATTAAGAGGAGTATAAATTATTGAAAGCTTTACTTTTTCACAAACCCCTTTATTAATCTGAGCCTTTAATACCTCATCATAAAAAGCTTCAAAAACATCTTTTCCTATGTAAGAAATTATTCCGTCAGATATGGATTTTTCAAAATCCACAGTTTTAACTCCGGAAAAAGTATCAACCTTTTCAATAAATCCATAGGTTTTTTGTGCAGCTTCATCGGTCATCTGATAGCCGTTAGGGTCATAACATTTATATCCGTTATATTTTGCAGGATTATGAGAAGCTGTAAGAATTATTCCCGAAGAGCATTTAAAATATCTGACGGCAAATGACAGCATAGGTGTTGGAACAAGCTCAGGATATATATATACTTTAATTCCGTTTGCGGCCAGCACGGAGGCTGCACACTTTGAAAGATAATTTGATTTTATACGACTATCATAAGCTATTGCCACCGACGGATTTTTAAAATTTGAATTGAGATAATCGGCAAGTCCTTGAGTCGCTCTGCCCACGGTATAAACATTCATTCTGTTTGTTCCTGCACCTAAAACACCTCGAAGACCTGCGGTGCCGAACTCCAAATCTTTATAAAATCTATCAAGTATCGCTTCTTCATCATCTTTAATGCTTAAAAGCTCAGGAATCAAATCTTTGTCTGCGGTAGCTTTTTCAAGCCACATTTCATAAAGCTTTTTAATATCGTTCATAACAATAACCTCCTATTTTATTTAATTATATTTATTTTTATACATAAAAGCAATCATAAATACGTCTTCTATATATTTATTTTATATGTTAAAATTTATTCAGGTGATTTAATGAAACTTTTTTTAATTGTTTACATAGTCGTACTTGCTATATTTTCCATTGCAGAATTTTTTCTTTCAAACTTAATTGAAAAAAAACCGTTATGCAAAACATTTTCTATGATAAATGTTATTTTATGTATAGCATTTATTGTTATTTCAATGGGTATTTTTGAACGACGTTTCAACTTAAGTATGCTTAAATCCTCTATTATTGGTGCCTTTTCATTGGCACTTATATATCTTGCAGATATATTCGGATCAAAATTTAACAAAAACAATTAAATATGAACAAATTGTAAATTCATATAAAACAAAAAAATAAATATTGACTATTAGTCATTTTAGATGTATAACACTCATTAAGTAAATGACTGATAGTCATTTTTATTTAGGAGATCGTTATGTCAACAATTGAAGAAAATAAAAATTTAAAAAGAGAAAAAATCTTGTCCGCCGCCTATGAGCTTTTTTCAAAAAAAGGTATACAGAAAACTGCTATAGATGAAGTTGTTAAACGCGCGGAAATTGCAAAAGGAACTTTTTATCTATATTTTAAAAGTAAATACGACCTTTTAGATATGGTAATTATAGAAAAAAGTGAACAACTTATAAAAATACTGATTAATAAACTAAAAGAAAAAAATAATACCGAATTACTCACTCCCGTTGAACAACTTTTATTTTTTACAGATTTAGTACTTGATGCAATAGAAGAACACAAAAATATTTTTTATATCATTTCGGAAAAAAAAACTTTGTTTTTAAACACCCTTACAAGTAATTCAGAAAACATGGAAACTGACTATATTATAGAAATTTTCAAACAAATAGGATTTTCAGAAGAAAGGGCAAAAAAAATTCTATATCTACTGTTTTGCATGACACTTACAGCTTGTGAAAATGCAATAATAAACCAAAAGCCCTTTTCACAAAATGATATATCCCCTGAAATTCATTTTATTATAAAAGCTATTACAGAAACACAAAAGAAGGAAATTTATGATTAATCACACTGCCAAATGGATATCAAGACATTCAAAACTTATTGCTATAGTATGTATTTTGTTAATAATCCCATCAATCATCGGATATTTAAGCACATTTATAAATTATGATATTCTTTCATATTTGCCGAAAAACTTAAACTCGGTTGCCGGAGAGGAAATTTTAGATAAAACTTTCGGAAATTCCGCAACAGCCTTTATTATAATAAAAAATCAATCAGCAGGTACGACACAGAAATTAAAAAATAAAATATCAAAAATAGAGGGTGTTTCCCAAGTTCTTTGGATTGATGATATTGCGGATATTTCAATTCCTCGGGAAATTCTTCCGGATGAAATCCAAAAAATTTTCTATTCAAAAGATGGTTCTACAACGCTTATGATGGTACAGTTTTCCGGAAGTGCCTCAAGCGATTCCACAACCGCAGCAATTAAACAAATTCGTAAATATATGAATAAAGATATGCTTATAAGCGGACTTTCCGCTATAGGATATGATACAAAAAAACTTGCAGACAGCCAGTCTTTTATCTTTATTATACTTGCTATATCCATAGCTCTTGCAATAATGTCATTTACACTTGAAAGCTATGCTCTGCCGTTTATACTTTTAGCATCGCTTATGCTTGCAGTCATATATAATATGGGTACAAATATTATTTTCGGCTCAATTTCATATATAACACAATGTATATCAGCAATTCTTCAATTAGGCGTAACCATGGATTATTCCGTATTTTTAATAGATCGCTATACTGAAGAAAAACGTTTTTTTGACAATAAGCAAGATGCTATGGCAAAAGCGATTTCAGGAACCTTTGTTTCTCTCATCGGGTCATCTCTCACAACAATTTTCGGTTTTCTGGCACTTTGCTTTATGTCGTTGACACTCGGCAAAGATATAGGTCTTGTAATGGCAAAAGGCGTTATTTTCGGAGTTTTGTCCGTAGTAACCTTTTTACCGTCAATTGTACTTTTACTTGATGACAAAATTGAAAACACTCGCCACAAATCCAAAATCCCAAACTTTGATAAGTTAAACCGGTTTACAATAAAACACCGCAGGCTTTTTGCTATAATTGTGCTCATACTTATTATTCCGTCGTATCTTGCCAGCTCAAAACTCAATCTCTATTATGATATGACAAAATCTATTCCACAAAATCTTATCTCCGTGCGCGGTCTTAATGAAATGAAAGAAAAATTCAATATGGCAAGCACACACTTTGTCATAATAAATAAAGATATTCCGTCAAATAAGCTTGAATCAATGACAACTGAAATAAAAAAAATAGATGGTATAAATTCCGTATTAAGTCTTTCAAGCTTTATAGGTGCAGCCGTTCCTAAAGAAATACTTCCTGAAAAATTCACTAAAATATCTGAAAGCAAAAATTATCAACTTATAATGATAACCTCAGAATACAATACCGCTTCCGATGAAGTTAATGCTCAAATAGATAAAATAAAAGATATAGTATTTAAATATGATAAAAATGGCTATATAACAGGTGAAGGAGTAATGACCAAAGACTTAATTGATATTACTAAACGAGATTTTGCCATTACAAACATTCTTTCAATAGCCGCAATCTTTATTTTAATTGCCATCACCTTTAAATCACTTTCAATTCCATTTATTTTAGTCTCTGCAATTGAACTTGCAATATTTATAAATGAAAGCATAAGTTTTATTATAAACGAACCGCTACCGTTCATTGCACCTACAATAATATCCGCCGTACAACTTGGTGCAACCGTCGATTATGCCATATTGCTCACATCAAGATTTCGTGAAGAAAGACGCTTTGGCAAAACAGATAAGGAAGCTATTATAGCTGCAGCAAACGCTGCTGACAGATCAATTTTTCAAAGCGCTCTCGTCTTTTTCGGTGCAACATTCGGAGTATATCTTTCTTGCAACATACAAATTGTAAAATCAATTTGCGGTCTTCTCGCAAGAGGCGCTCTTATTTCAGGTATTGTAATAATTGTATTTCTTACACCAATATTATTTATTTCAGAAAAATTTATAGATAAAACAACCCTGCATTGGACATATTCTTCTACACTTACAAAAAAAATCCATAAACATATAAAAAACAAATTTAACGATAAAATAAAGAAGGGATAAAATGAAAAAAACAAATTCCAAATTTATAAAAATTACCGCCGCACTTCTGTGTGCAGTATTAATAAGTACTGTATTCTCAAGTTGCGGAAAATCAGATGGAAGCCTAAGTTCAGAAATTTCTACTGATCAGACAAACGATCCAGGTAAGCCTTTATATACTGAACGCGATGACAAATATACAAAACACGAAACAGTATTTACCATATTAAAAAACAACGGAGAGGTACAAAGCACTACTGTAACGGACAGGTTACAAGCCGACAAAGGCGGTATTTTAATTAAGGATATCACCGATTTAAAAGATGTTAAAAATTTGAAAACAGGTGCTTTACCTATTTATGAGAATGAAGATATGCTTTGGAGTTCCGAAACATCCGATTTATATTATTCAGGCACATCAGAAAAACCGTTACCTATAAACTTTAGCATTAAATATTTTATCAATGATAAAGAAATTCCTGTAAATGAACTTGCAGGAAAAACAGGACAACTTAAAATCCAAATTAAAATGATTAACAATATTTATAAGGATATAAATATAAATGGTAAACCCGCTAAAATATATAATCCTATGCTGACAATAGGTGGATTGGTTTTCTCAAATACAAATTATAAAAATATAAAATGTGAAAACGGAAAAATAACAGATGACGGTACAAAACATATTGTTGTTTTTGCCGGAATGCCGGGTGTAAACGAAACTCTCGGATTGGAAAATTCATCTATTATTAAAAACAATAAATTAAATTTTAATGACAACTTTGAAATAACAGCTGATGTAACAGACCTTATTCTTGGAAATATTTATTTTGCCGCAGTTCCATTATCAAGTATTACAGGTTCTGAAACTAATGAGAATAAAAATATTAATAATATAAAAGATAATCTTGATAAGCTTAAAAGTATTGAAAAAAGCATTGAAAAAATGAATTTATCCGATGTGCTGTCTACAATAATGAATAACTCATCAAATGCTTCAGATTTAGCTGAAAACATTTCAAAAGCCGCTTCACTTTATAAAGACAATAAAAAACTTTTAGATGTTTTCAAAAAATATATCAACGATGATAATATAAAAGCTCTTCAAGCCGCTGCAGAAACGCTCAGTTCTCCGGAAGCACAAAGTTTTTTAACGCTTTTACAGGATGAAAACGTACAAAAATTTATTCGTCTTTTGCCATCTGCAAGTCAAAGCATTGCAAATGCAGCACCACTTGCCGAAAAACTCGGAAAAGATTTAAATGATCCTGAGATTCAAAGAGAACTTAACAATCTTCCAGATACTGTAAATAAAATAAAACAACTTGAAGCTTCATTAAATAGCAATAAAGAACTTTTAGATGCCATGGCAGAACTCACTTCAAAAAATAATGCTCAAAATGTTTCTGCACTTTTATCACAAATAAGTTCTCTCAATCTACATTTAAACTTTTCTGACATTGTTTCAATAACAAATGATTCAGACGATATTGTAAAACGGTTTAATGAAATGACCGAATATTCAAAAGAATATAAAATTTATACAAAGGTTTTAGATCAAACACCCACTAAACTTTCTTTTATATATAAAACTCCCACTATTGAAAAACCTGAAAAGATAAAGAAAAATAAAAATACAAACAAGAAAAATCTTATGTCACAAATTTTCAAAAAGAAATAACAAAAGCGTGCTGAAATTCAGCACGCTTTTAAATTATCTTTTTAAATTACCTTAAGATTATCCAAATATTCATTTGCCGTCTTTGCTTTTTCATTATACTCCTTTGCCTTATTGGTCCTTTTAGTAAGCATTAAAACTGCAGATATAGCTTTTTTATAAACATCATAATCTTTTTTACTTATTTCATCTCCAGGCAGAAGTTCTTTTATCGTACCTGGATTAAAAGAATTTAAATAATCTACAAATTCATTTATGATTAAAATACCATTTTCATATTTTCTCTCATACATTATTCAATACCTCTCTCAATAGATATAATATTACTAATCAACACATTTGTCAATATGTTAATAATTCATAATATTAACTACCTATAAACACTCATACAATTTATATGGACTTTTGTTTGACAAGCACTTATCTCGGTGGTATCATATTTGCCGTAGGTTTCCGTAGCTCAGCTGGATAGAGCGACCGCCTCCTAAGCGGTAGGTCGGAGGTTCAAATCCTCTCGGGAACGCCAAAAACCGTTGAGAATACTCAACGGTTTTTAATTTATTTAAAAAATTAAATATTTATATCAATACCTCTATATTGCGCCATCTCAAAGGCATCCTTATCCCCTCTTCCAGAAAGAGTTATAACTATCAATTTATCCTTTGAAAGCATAGGTGCAAGCTTTCTAGCATATGCCACCGCATGAGAAGACTCTATTGCAGGAATTATTCCTTCCATTTCTGAAAGATATTCAAAAGCCGAAACCGCCTCATCATCATTTATTGGAACATATTCCGCTCTTTTAATATCATTCAGATATGCATGTTCAGGACCTATTCCCGGATAATCAAGTCCTGCTGAAATAGAATATACCGGTGCAATTTCACCTTTATCATCCTTACAAAAATATGAATTCATACCATGATATATCGCAGGACTTCCCGATGAAATAGTAGCTGCAGTATCAGGTGTTTCAACTCCATGACCTGCTCCCTCACAACCTATAAGATGAACCTCATCATTTTCAATAAAGTTATAAAAAGAACCTATGGCATTTGACCCTCCACCAATGCAAGCAATTATATAATCAGGATTTTTACCTTCTCTTAAATTTAACTGTTCCTTAATTTCTTTTGAAATAACCGACTGAAAATCTCTTACAATCTTAGGGAACGGATGTGGACCTACTGCTGATCCGACAAGATAATGAGTATCCTCAAGTCTTTTTGCCCATTCATCAAAGGATGCATTTACAGCATCTGCAAGAGTTGCTGTTCCGCTTTTAACGGCACTTACCCTTGCCCCCATAAGACGCATCTTATAAACATTGAGAGATTGACGCCTCATATCCACCTCACCCATAAAAATTTCACATTCCATTTTTAAAAGTGCGGCAACTGTTGCAACTGCAACACCGTGAGAACCTGCTCCCGTTTCAGCGATAAGCCTTTTCTTTCCCATCCTTTTTGCAAGAATTGCCTGTCCTAAAGCGTTATTTATCTTATGTGCTCCGGTATGATTTAAATCCTCTCTTTTAAGATAAATTTTTGCTCCTCCCAAATCTTCAGTCATATTTTTTGCAAAATAAAGCCTTGAAGGTCTTCCGGCATAATCATCCAAAAGTCGCTCAAGTTCTTCATTAAAAGCGTCATCATTTTTATATTTATTATATGCTTCTTCCAGCTCATCAAGTGCTTTTATAACATCTTCAGAAACATACTGTCCGCCATATTTCCCAAAATAACCTTTGTTCATTATTTTCTCCTATCTAATTAAATTCAATTTATCAAATACTGTCATCAACAACACCTTATAAAAAACAAAAAATTCGCCCCTGAATTTAAAATTCAAGGGCGAAATAAATCCGCTGTGCCACCTTGATTCGCATTTAAAATGCGCACTCATTGAAATACATACATATTCCCGGCTACTAACGCAAGCCACGCGTTGCAGAATACTAAGCAAAAACCGTTCACTGCACCCTCTGTGGTCCATTTGACAAACCGTCTCGCATCCGTTTCCACCTAATAGGACTCTCTAAAACGTCGTAAATGCCTTTATCTCCACTTCATCGGTTTTGTGGTTTAAAAATATAATAAAACTAATCTATCGATTTGTCAATCGCTTTTTCAGGACTTTCAATATATTTAAGTTCAAGATTATTCATCTTAAACTTATTATATTTTTCTTTATTTCTACCTATATATCCATTTTTTATCAAAGATGTAACTACGCAACCTAAAACGGCACCTAAAGAACCTATAATAATATCCTTCATTGTATCTTGCAGTCCGTAATCGTTTGTCGGAAAGCTATTTTGAAGTGAAAGCCCATAAAAATGATCTACTATATATTCATAAATTTCCCAAGCTGCAGTAAATGCTTCACCAAAACAAAAAGCAAAAAGCCCTGCAAGACCGGGTGATAAATAATGCCTTGAAGTACTGTTCTGAATTAAAACTGCAAGTTCATAACCAAACCATGTAGTTAAAAATCCGGATATAAAATGTGTTATAACATCTATATAAGCAAACTCAGTACGATTATTAAATGTACTTCCAACTATTACACAAAAAGTCACAAAAATGATAAATGCCGTAGAAGTTTTATAACTTCCCTTTGCCATAAATCCTCGGAAAGCAAATATTCTGAAAAAATCCCAAAGATGAGTTATCATCATTGCCCAAAATCCTTCATGAAACTCTACCCATGAGCCGTGAAGAACACCATAAATCGCCCATAAAATCATAGAAGCACGAAGCAACTCCCATAAAACTTTAATTTTAAACGGTGGTTCTTCATAATATAAATTGTAATCTTTTCTTGTCATAAATGCGATTTTATCACATTAAAGCATAACTTTTCAAGCAAATAAAAAAGACTGCTGTTCAGCAGTCTTAAAAATTATTTTATAAGTGTTAATTTACCTATAAGCGGAAGTTGCTTATTTTTTCCACCGTTTGCATTGACAATCCCTATCACCATACAAACCGTCAAAAAAATTCCCCATATCCAACCAACAATCGGGATCGGTGCAAGCATCATAAACAAACTTAAAATAAGTCCCTGATTCATGTGAAATCTTATAAACTTGTTGTTTTTATAATCTGATGCCAAAATAGCAATAACCCAAAAAGCCGGAATATATGCCATAATTGCAGCTGCTTTAGGATTTAAATATTTTTCCCATTTTAAATCCTCAGGGTCTGCTGCAAACTGGTCTACATAAGGCTGTTGATAAGCTCCCTGAGGTGCCTGCCAATTCTGCTGCTGATAATTTGCCTGTTGGGATACTTGCCAATTTTGTTGAGCAGATTGAGTATTATTCCAATTTTCCTGTGGCGGAACCTGTACATTCGGCTCCCACGCCTGATTCTGTTGCTGCATTTCAGGTGTAAAATTATTGTTGTTATCCATTTTATTCTCCTTAATATTATAATTTTAAATATTATAACATAATTTGAAAATTTGTGATATAGAAAATATATTCAATTTATTATTTCAGATACATTTTATAAAACGCATATAAAATCATGAATAAAGCTTATATCAACACAAAATATTCTTTGTATAAGTCATAAAACAATATATTTCTAACATCGCTTTAAAAAGATTTGAGATGACCTTAGGTCATCTCAATACTTATCTTTTAATTATTGCTTCTCTTTCCGGACCGTTTGAAACCATATTGATTTCATGTCCAAGTTCTTTTTCAATAAAACTTACATAATCCTTTGCTTCTTGCGGAAGCTTGTCAAAATCCTTAACACCTCTTATATCGCACTTCCAACCTTTAAGTGTTTCAAAGACGGGCTTTGCCTTTTTAAGAAGTGATGTAGGAGGAAAATCCTTTGTAATTTCCCCATTAATTTCATAAGCTGTACAAACTTTAATTTCATCAAGATATGAAAGACAATCAAGCGCAGTCATAACAACCGTAGTTGCTCCCTGGCATTCAATTCCATATCTTGAAGCAACCGTATCATACCATCCGACTCTTCTTGGTCTGCCGGTAGTAGCTCCAAATTCTCCCTTATCTCCACCATGAATTCTAAGTTCCTGCGCCTGAGCCTCATCGATAATTTCAGAAGTGAATTCACCTGCTCCTACCGCAGAGCTATATGCCTTTGTCACTGTTACAATATCTTTTATTTCATAAGGCGGCACACCTGCACCAACCGAACCATAACCTGCAAGAGTTGAAGATGAAGTAACCATCGGATAAATACCGAAATCAGGATCCTTCATGGTACCAAGTTGTCCTTCAAGAAGAATATTTTTTCCATCCTTTAAAGCCTGCATAATGAGCTTGTGAGTATCACATATATATGGTTCAATCGCTTTCCTATATTCCATACAAGTTTCAAAAAGCTCGTCTACTGATAAAAGCGGCTTATGGTAAACATATTCAAGCAAATTATTCTTTTGAGAACAGATATTATTCAGTTTAACCTTTAAATCATTCTCATTAAAAAGTTCATTAAGCTGGATTCCTATCTTTGCAAATTTATCACTGAAAAATGGCGCAATCCCCGATTTAGTAGATCCGAAAGCATTTTTGCCAAGACGTTCCTCTTCATAAGTATCAAGTAAAATATGATATGGCATTAAAAGCTGTACTCTATCAGAAACCTTTAATTTAGGCTCAACTCCCGCAGCTTTAAGCTCATTCAATTCTTTAATAAATTTATTAACATCAAAAGCAACACCATTGCCAATTACATTAAGCACATTATCATAGCAAACACCTGAAGGCATAAGATGAAGTGCAAAACGCCCTTTATCATTTATTATTGTATGTCCCGCATTTGCACCGCCTTGAAATCTCATTACAATATCTGCGTGTTCGGCAAACATATCGGTAATTTTACCTTTTCCTTCATCGCCCCAGTTTGCTCCAACAATAGCTGTTACCATTATTTCCTCCAGTTAAAAAGCTGTTTTCTCCACAGCTTTTCTCACTCATTTTAATAAAAAAATTATATATTAGATACCCCATAAAGTCAATTATCGGTGTATAATGCTCCGCCTTAAATAAGATACGGAAAATATAAGTTAGCAGTAGATAACTAAAATCAAGTATGTTATTATATAAATGATAAATTCTTTAAAATTTATCAAAATATTTAATTTTGGAGATGACAATGCTTTACATTATTCAGCTTATTATATATTGTGCTACATTCTCACTTATATGTGTAGCGGCAAGAGCCAACAAGCCAATAAACATTCTATATTTTTATCCAAAAGATATGCAAGAGAAAGCGTTTGAATTAGGGTTAACAAACAAAAAATCCATGAAAATTAAAATGAGCATAATGCTTTCCATACTATTCTTGGTAATGATTGCCGAATTATTTATAATAATTAAATTTTGGAATAATGTAAGTAGATTTAAGCCGGCATTTTATCAGGCGATGTTTTTTCTGCAATTATGGAATATTTATGACGGCATTGTAATGGATAAGCTGTGGCCGGAAAAAAGTGATTTCTGGATTATTCCCGAATTAAAAGACATATATATAGTACCAAGCTGGTCGGCAATTATAAAAAAGCGTTTAATTTTTATTCCATTTTTATTTTTATTTGCACTGATTATGGCAAAGCTTGTTATTTTATTATAGAAAATACAAAAGAGTCAATCTGAAAGATTGACTCTTTTACTGCAAAATAATTAAATCATATTTTTACATCAACTGTTAAACTTGTATCAATTATTATATTGTGATAAAATTATTTTGGTGGTGTATATGAACGCTGAAATCAAAACTACAATCGAAAATTTCTTTGGCGATGGATATGAATTCAGTATTTCGGAAGCTATGCTGAAATCAAAAACTGCAAACAGAATTGCCGTATATGATTTATTTTTCAGAAAAATAAATGAAAATGGCGGATTCGCAATTTTTGCAGGACTTGAAACAATATCAAAAACTCTTGAATCTCTTGAATTCTCTGATGAGCTGCTTGAAATACTTAAAAATCAAGGTGTAGGACAAGAACTCTTGGAATATCTTAAAAACTTTAAATTTTCTTGTGATTTGTGGGCTGTTCCGGAAGGAACACCAATTTTTCCGAACGAGCCTATATTAAAGGTGCGCGGTCCTGCAATACAGTGCCAACTGCTTGAAAACCTATTGCTTTACTCAATAAATCACGAAAGTGCTGTTGCCACAAAGGCTGCACGAATGGTACGTGCAGCAGCTGGGATTCCTCTATTTGAACATTCCTCACGAAGAGCGCCTTCAATAGAGATTTCTAAAAGAACAGCTCGCAGCGCATACATATCAGGATTTGCCGGAACTTCCAATATTCTTGCAGCAGACGAATATAATATTCCTCTCCACCTTACCATGACACATTCATTTGTTCAAATGTTCGAAAATGAGTACGATGCATTTTGTGCTTTTGCAAAAGCGAATCCGGATAAATGTAATCTTATCATAGATACTTATGATACGCTGAATTCAGGAATTATAAACGCAATAAGAGTTTTTGATAATATTTTAAAACCGCTTGGTCAAAGGCCTAAAAGTGTAAGAATAGATTCTGGTGATTTGGCATATTTAAGTAAAAAAATAAGGAAAACACTTAACCTTGCAGGCTATCCCGATTGCGATATTATTGTAAGTAATTCTCTTGATGAAAGACTTATTTCAGAAATGACAGCACAACAATCAAAAGCAGATGGCTATATAATAGGAGAAAAGGCTCTCGGAACCGGATTTTTCGGTGCAATTTACAAATTGTCGGCAATTGAACAACACAATGTTCTTGTTCCTAAAATAAACCTTTCGGAAAATATTCATAAAATAACCATCCCTGCCGACAAAAAGTTTTTTAGACTTTATTCAACGGAAAACGGAAAAGCAATAGCCGATGTGCTTACACTTTCAAATGAAAATATTGACACTTCAAAACCTTACACACTTTTTGATCCTGATTTCACTTGGAAAAAACGTGATACAGAGAACTTTATAACAAGGGAACTTCTAACAAAAATTTATGAAAACGGACAATTAAAATACACATTTCCAACACTTGAGCAAATAAAAAAATATGCATCTACACAATCTCTTACACTTTGGGATGAAGTAAAGAGATTTGACAACCCGCATAAATATTATGTGGATATGAGCGTTAAGCTTTGGAAAATAAGAACAGAACTTATCGAAAAATATAAAAACTAAGAGGTAACTATGAATATCTGGCATGACATTGATGATAAAAGAATAAAAAAAGAAAGCTTTGAAGCTGTAATAGAGATAAGCAAAGGTTCAAAGATGAAATATGAGCTTGATAAAGAAACCGGATTTTTAAGACTTGATCGCGTACTTTACACATCAACCCACTATCCCGCAAACTATGGATTTATTCCACGTACCCTGGGAGAAGACCATGACCCACTTGATGTTCTGGTTCTTTGTTCTGAAGAGATAGTGCCTATGACGCTTGTTAAATGCTATCCCATAGGTGTAATATCAATGCTTGACAGCGGCGAAAGTGATGACAAAATAATAGGAATCCCTTTTGATGACCCAATGTATAATGTGTATAAAGATATTTCTCAACTTCCGCAACATATAAATGACGAAATGCGACATTTCTTTTCAGTTTATAAAACTCTTGAAGGTAAGGAAACTATAATAAATGATACACAGGGAGTTCTTGCCGCAGTAGATATTATTGACAAAGCAATAAAAAGATATAAGAAAAACTTTTAAAAAAGAGCTTGCATCTGCAAGTTCTTTTTTTATTTTTCATAAAACATTATAACTTATTTTTTTATCTTTAAAATAATATTCTCTATCTCTTTCTGAAATTTGTCTTGCAACCTTACATGGATTTCCATGAACAACAGAATTTTCCGGTATATCTTTTGTTATAACGGAGCCAGCACCTATAACACAATTATCTCCTATTTCTGAAAACATAGATTTAAGCAATTCTTCACGTTTTGAAAACTCGGAAGGTTTTGTCGCATTAAAATCATAAAGCATATCTAAACATTTAAATTATTCCTCCATAAGCTCTTCATCCATCGGACCATACAATTCTCCACCGTGTATAAGTTTTGAAATTTTCTCATTCATAATTTTAATTTTTACTTTTATCTTTTTTTCTTATCTTATCAGCTTTCTTACGCTTTTTAAGCAGATTCTTTTCTTCAGAAATCTTTTTAGCTTTATATTCATTTACCTTTTCTTTTATCGCCTCAGTTCCCTCACGGCGTTTTTTTTCAAGTTCCTCAAGTTTTTTATAGGCAACTTTTCCTACAGCTGTCTGTGGAAGCGATTTTATAAATTCTATCTCTTTGGGAAGTGCATATTTTGAAAGTGTCTTTTTCAGGTTTTCAATCATTTC
Organism: Candidatus Fimenecus sp.; assembly: GCA_052169395.1. Classification (GTDB taxonomy): domain Bacteria; phylum Bacillota; class Clostridia; order Oscillospirales; family Acutalibacteraceae; genus Fimenecus. The sequence goes on from JBQNCN010000003.1 coordinate 265,129, forward strand.
ACTCTTCATAGCCTCTGTTGCTTCAACGCCATCGGAAAGCACCACAAATGCCTTTACTGCATGCATTTTATATTCATCAGGAATTCCTATAACAGAAGTCTCCGCTACACCCTCAAGCCCGTTTATCGCCTTTTCTATTTCAACTGGATAAACATTTACACCGGATACTATGATCATTCTTTTCAGTCTTTGCTTAAAAGTTATAAACCCTTCATCGTCCATGGTTCCTAAATCACCTGTTTTAAGCCATCTCACCTTATTTTCATCAGTATAAAAGCTTTCTTGTGTTTCTTTTTCATTTCTAAAATATCCCTTCATTACCATAGGACCGGAAATTCTTATTTCTCCTAAATCTCCGGTTTTTAATTTTTTATCGGTTACAGGATCAAAAATTCCATAAACAGCTCCCGGACAAGGTACTCCTACAGTTCCAAATTTATAATTATTTTCAGGCATAAGACAAGTGCCTGCTACACATTCTGTAAGCCCATAACCTTCTCTAACAGGCACCTTCACCCTTTTTGTTTTTAAAAATTCATCTATATCTGTTTTAAGCTTTTGCGGAAGACTGTCACCACCACAAAGAATTAAATCAATAAAACTTAAATCCGACTTTTCAAGGCCTTTTGTATTTATCATAGCCTCAAAAAGTGTAGGAACTCCTGGGATAACTGTGGGTCTTAACCTTTTAATTATTGAACCATAAGTTTCTTTTGAAAAGCGCGGTATAAGAGCACAAGTTCCTGAAATAGACAGAGCCGTATGAATTCCTACCCCAAGCCCGAAACCGTGAAAAATCGGCATTATTGAAAGCATTCTGACATTATCTATATTTATATCCGCTGCACGCACAACAGAACAAGCATATGTATTGAGATTTTTATTTGTAAGTTCTATCGCTTTCGGTGTTCCTGTTGTTCCACCTGAAAATAAAATCACTGCTGTATCATCAGCCCTTTGCACTGGACAGATCGCTTTACAATTTTTTCCGTTTTTGATAAAATCGCCCCATGTCATAACATCCTCATTATGCTTTGGCAAAACAGGCTTTATATCCTTTCTTGAAAATTTATATAGAAATTTAAGAGGAATTACAAGTTCCGACGATGCTCCACATACTATAATTTTAATTCTTTTTTTATAACATGAAACAGCTGCTGAAACTTTATCAAAAAAGAAATTGAAAGTAAGTACAACATCAGGTTGAACAATATCCAGATAATCTCGTATTTGATTTGATGCTGAAAGCGGATGTACAATTGAAGAAATTGCACCTATTTTATTGAGTGCATATATAGATACTATTGCCTGTGGCATATTTGGCATAATAATAAGCACTCTTTGTCCTATCCTTATTCCTATATTAAAATATGCCTTTACTGTTTTATCTATTCGTTCAAGAAACCTCTTGTAACTCGTTCCTTTACCCTGAAACTCCATAGCATTCCTTCCGGGCGTATTTTTCCCGGAAAATTCAACAGCTTCATAGATTGAATTGGCATTTTCAACATAATTAAGTATTTTCTTATCTTTTTCAGTCATAACATCTCTCCACAAACAAAAAAATTATATCAAAAAAAGATATATTTAACAAATATAAAAAATGCATCGTTTAAAACGATGCATTTCATTAATTTAAAATTCTGCAATTGCATTTACAAGATGACAATAAAGCTGTTCACCCTCTTTATATACCTTAAATTTCCCCGTTACAGTCAAATCCTGTCCTATTCTCGGAAAATCATAAGGATAAGTCTTTGTTTCCCCCTGTAAAATAAATTCTATTCCCTGTTTACAACATGCTTGTGCATCCTGAATAATACATGAAGTATAGGATTTACCTGTAAGATCATCTCTGTAAAAATTAAAGTATCCCTTTATTTTCACAATTTTTCCATCATATTTTTCAGGAGTTGTCATCATATTGTTAACTTCAGCATATACAAAATCTCCCGACAACTTTGTAAGGTCAAGCTCCACTGACGGCAATTTTTTAGTCTTTTTATCCTCCGCCTCAGCATTTTCATAAACTTTAAAACTTCTTGCATTTATATCAGTTGTATTATCCTTATTTTTAACACTTGAAAATATTGCTCCCGGATTATTTTTCTGACTTATCGGAGTTTCTCTTTTTGCATTGTTTTTCTTTCCAAAAAAAGAAAATATTACTGCAAGCATAACTATAAAAACAACAGAAATAAGTAAAATTAAAATCGCCTGTTTTTTATTTAAATGCTTTATATCCATGTTACTTGAAACATCTTTATGTTTTTCCATTATGCTTTTTCCTTTATAATTCCTATTAAATAAAAGAATATAAAAACAACAATATTTGCTGCAACAATAGTAGAACCGACAGGCGTACTGAATAAAATTGATGCTATAAGTCCTAAAACCGCACAACATACGGAAATTATAGCTGAACAAATCGTGACTGATTTAAAACTTTTATATATTCTCATTGCAGAAAGTGCCGGAAAAATGATAAGAGCGGAAATAAGTAGAGAACCGACAAGTTTCATTGCAAGAACAATAATTACTGCAATAACTACAGCAACAACAAAATTATAAAGCGTCGTATTGCTCCCGGTTGCTTTTGCAAAATCTTCATCAAAAGTTATTGCAAAAAGCTTATTATAAAGGAGAATGAATAATATAATTACAACCACAGAAAGTATAACAGACAGCCATACCTCTGTTTTAGTAAGTGTTAAAATTAAAGTAGAACCGAAAAGAGAAGTGCATACATCTCCAGAAAGATTTGAAGAAGAATTAGAAAAAATATTCATGACAAGATATCCAAGTGCAAGCGCTCCTACAGAAACCATTGCGATAGCCGCATCATCTTTCACCTTTGCATTTTTACCTCGCCATAAAAGAAGCATGGCTGTAATTATAGTAAACGGCAAAGTAAAAAGCATATCGTTTTTTAATCCTACAACCGCTGCAATACACATAGCTCCAAATGCAACATGAGAAAGTCCGTCTCCAATAAAAGAAAAGCGTTTTAAAACAAGAGTAACACCCATCAGAGATGAACATATAGCTATTAAAACACCCACAATAAGTGCATATCTTACAAAAGGATATGAAAAATAATCTGTCAAAGTTTCAAGCATTCTAATCCTCCAAAAGCACAAGTCTTTTATAAAAATCACTTTTCAGATAATCTTTTTTTGTTCCGAAAAAGCATTTTTGTCCAATATGAAGAATATGGCTTGAATATTCTGTTGCTGCGGAAATATCGTGAGAAATCATAATAATTGTTATTCCGTCTTTTTTATTAAGCTCTGATATAAGCTGGTACATTTCTGCAGTAACCTTGGGATCAAGTCCTGCTACAGGCTCATCCAAAAGCAGCATTTTTTTAGTTGCACAAAGAGCTCTTGCAAGAAGAACTCTTTGCTGCTGACCGCCTGAAAGCTCACGATAACAGCGCTTTGCAAAACCGTCAACTCCCATCTGTCTCATATTTTCCAAGGCAAGCGCCTTGTCTTTTTTTGAATAAAACGGCTTAAAGCCAAGCGAACTCTGAAATCCTGAAAGCACAATTTCAAATACGGTTGCGGGAAAATCTTTTTGCACATCCGTCTGTTGAGGAAGGTATCCGATAACACGCTTCGTTAATCCGTCCCCTGTTGTAATACTTCCATCCACTTGATTTATAAGACCGACTATTGTTTTCATAAGTGTAGTCTTACCACTACCATTTTCTCCGACAACACATAAATAGTCCCCTTTATTTACAGTGAAATTCAAGTTTTTCACTACTATATTTCCACCATAACCAAGTGTTAAATTAGTCGCTGTAAGCTCTGCCATTCAAATCCTTCTTTTACTTTATTGCTTGCTTTAAAACCTCAAGATTTTCACTCATAACAGACAAATAAGTCTTTCCTTTTTTAATATCTTCAGAGGTTGTTGACTGCATAGAATCCATTGTAAGTATTTTTTGATCTTTTGTCGAGGTATTTTTTATAATTGTTTCTGCAATTTTATGTTCTTTTCCTTCTATCGTCATAACACTGTGTAAATTCAAACTGTCAATCTTTTTTGCAAGAAAACTAATCGTTTCAAAACTTGCTTCTGATTCTGCGGAACACCCTACAAACGCCGCAAAATAATCAAGCCCATAATCATCTACCAAATATCTGAACGGGAAACGATCTCCAAAAACAAGCGTTTTTACTTTTGCCTCTTTTACAACAGTCTCAAAATTACTATCCAGTTCTGTAAGTTTTGACATATATAAATTTGCATTTTCACGATATGACGCAGAATTTGTCTTATCGGCATCTTCCATAGCTTTGCTGATTATATCAACAATCGTTTTTGCATTTTTTATAGAGAGCCAAACATGCTCATCTTTTTCATCTTCGTGTTTATGTTCATGTTTATGATTATGATTATGTTTATGCCCATGTTCATCATCTTCATGCTCATGTTCATGGACCTGCATACCCTCTTTCACTTCTTCGTTTTTAACATTCTTGCCTAAGGCATCAAGAAGATTTATAACTTTCATTCTTGGATTTTTCTTTCCCTTAAGTGCATCCTCTACCCATTTATCAGATTCTCCGCCAACATAAATAAATATATCACAATTTTTGATTGCCGCCAAGTCCTCAACCGTCGGCTTATAACTATGAAGATCCACACCGTTGTCAAGCAACATTTTAACCTCGGCAGCATCCGTCTTACTTCCTAAAATCTGCTTTACCCAATCATATTCCGGAAAAATTGTCGTAACAATCTTCAGTTTTCTATCCGTTCCAATCTTTGCCTTTTCCTTTTTATCCACAATCACCTTTATAGCACCAGCAATTAAAGTCCCTACAAGAACAACTGTTAGAATGATTGCGATAATCTTTTTACTTTTCATACAATAACTCCTTTTATATGTTTTTTTAATTATATCATGAAATTAAATATGATAACCATTATCAATTTATATCATATTCGTCATTTTGTCAAGCAAAAAATTTTATAAAAATAAAAGCTCTTATCTTTTAAGATAAGAGCTTTTCAAAAGCATTATTAAAGTTCGCATTTCCAAAGTCCGTGAAGATTACAGTATTCATATGCTGCAACAATATTATCTCCTTCACTTATCATAAAACTTGCAGATGGAACATCCGTATAATTCAAATATTTAATCTGATAACCCTTTTCTGTTTCAAGTATAATCCACTTAATCGAATGTGCTTCCATCATAGGATGAGGCACAGAACCTACCGTAACATCTAATTTTGTTCCATTCTTTGAAACAACCGGAACATGCTTTTCACTTGCGGCATCAGTTGAATTTGCAACAAGATCTTCCATTTTTTCACCGCAACAGACCACGGGAACTCCGGCATCTTCTATTCTAACAATAATATTTCCGCAGTGCTTACATCTATAAAATTTCATAATTACACTCCTAATATGTTATTTATGATTATGTAACAGAACCTCTATTACCTAATATATTATATCATTTAGAAATATAATTGCAAGCGTAAAATTTAATTTTGCTCAATCTTTATTGCTAATTTTTATTAGCAACAGCAAATATTAGTATATTGATATACTTTCAATTTCAGGTAATTTTCTATATTGTTTAAATTTAAAAATAAGTTTTTCCGCAAACACAGGCTTTTTAAAACTTATTATTTTCTTATACCCTATTGTAAATCCCTTGTAGATTCTTTTTAATGAACCGTTTTTTTCTGAATAAATTTCAAATCGCTCTACAAATTGACCATCTGCAATATGTTCTTTCAACACAATATTTCTTATTTCTCTTATGTTTTCAAAATCAAAAATGAGCTGCGGTACAACATCAAATTCTTCAGGACACCAGAAACTGTCATCCGCTGCAATAACATTTACCGCCAAACTGCTTTCAGATGAAGCCTTCGGTAAAATATACTTTACCAAATCAAGTGAAAATTCATACTTAATTTTATTTCCAAATGCTATAAGACTTTCAACATCAGTCTGTGATAACAGTCCCTTTTTATTTGGCGGTACATTCAAAAGAAGTGCAGAATTATTTCCGACACTGTTTTTATAAATTTCCCAAAGTTCATACTCATTTTTTACACGAAAATCTTCCTTTTCATGATAAAACCAACCAGGTCTTATTGATACATCTGTCTCAGCTGGATAAAAACAAAATGCGGAAATATTTTTTATTGCTTTTCTTGATCCTATATCCTTTTTATATGCTTTAGGCGGCTTACCAATTTTTTTTTGAGAATTATCCGAAACAAAATTAGAATTTAGATACAATGTCGGCACAACGCTCCATTCCTGTTTTCTTGTTTTACCCTGTTCATTTCCAATCCAACGAATATCCGGACCGCAATTTGCAATTACAGCATTTGGCTGAAGTTCTCTTATAAGTTCAAAAATTCCTTTATAATCATAAGTTTGCTTTTTTCCGTTTTGCTTTTCTCCGTTTGCACCGTCAATCCAAACGACAAAAATTTCTCCGTAATTTAAAAGAAGCTCTCTTAACTGATTTTTATAAAAATCATTATATTCATATGTTCCATAAGTTTTTTCGTGTCTGTCCCAAGGCGATAAATATATACCGAATTTAAGTCCATAATGTCTGCAAGCATCTGAAACCTCTTTTACAATATCACCTTTGCCATCCTTATACGGACTTGACTTAACTGAGTAATCAGTATATTCACTCTGCCAAAGACAAAATCCGTCATGGTGCTTACAAGTTAAAATAACACCCTTCATTCCTGCAGATTTAAATATCTTTACCCATTCGTATGGATTACAACTTTCAGGATTAAAAAGTTTTGGGTCATCAGTACCGTCGCCCCATTCTTTATCTGTAAATGTATTCAGTCCAAAATGAACAAACGCATAAAACTCCATTTTCTGCCACAATAGCTGCCTTTGTGACGGTTTTTTTTCAGCTGCATCAAGATAGGCCTCTTTTTTTATTTCCGTTATTTCTTCGCCTCTTCTCATTATGCTCTCAGCTCCACAAGCTTTATTGCGTTTGTAGGACAACCTTCCACACATTTTCCGCAACCTATACATTTATCCGCATCAACGGATGCTGTAAAGTTTTCAACCTTTACAGCTCCAACAGGGCATACTCTCTGGCATTTCATACATCCTATACAACCAACCTTACATTCCTTCCTTGTGAATGCGCCTTTATTATGATTTTTGCAAGATACAACCGCCATAATCTTATTTACCGGCAACATATCAATAAGTCCTTTAGGACACGCCTTAACACAAGCGCCACAGGATTTACAGGTTTCATAATCCACTCTAGCTATGCCATCTACTATATACATAGAATCAAACTTACATGCATTTACACAATCCCCATATCCTATACAACCGTATACGCATTCCTTTGGACCGCCAAAAAGTTGATTTGCATATTTACATGAAAGTTCTCCCTCATAATTTAATTTAAGTTTTGAATTTTCAGGTGTTCCGCTGCAATGGACAAAGGCAACCTTCTTTGTAATTCCCTCAGCCGCAACACCAATCACCTTTGCAATCTGCTCCGCAGCAGCACTTCCACCAGGTGCACACAGATTTGTTTTCATTTCACTACCATCAGCAAGTGCTGCAGCATAGCCATCGCAACCTGAATATCCGCACGCTCCACAGTTTGCACCGGGCAAACACTCACGAATATCCTCTTCCTTTTGATTTTTCTTTACAGCAAAAACCACAGATGCCACAGAAAGTCCGATACCTGCAACAAGTCCGAGTGACGATACTATAACTCCCGCAAGCAGTATTGAATTCATATTATCACCCCTTAAGCAAAAATGCCCTCAACAACACCTGAAAAGCCCATAAACGAAAGAGATGTAAGCGATGCTGCAACCAATGTTATTGGCAAACCCTCCATAAATTTCGGGATTTTAGAGCTTTCCAATTTGCCTCTTACTCCTGAAAACATAACCATTGCAAGCATATAACCAAGCCCCGCACCAAAAGAATTTACGATTGATTCCATAAATGTAAATCCTTCATCTATATTTAAGATTGCAACACCAAGTACTGCACAATTTGTTGTTATAAGCGGCAAATAAATACCAAGTGCCTTATAAAGACTTTGCATATTTTTCTTCATAAAAATTTCAATAAACTGAACGAGTGCTGCTATAACCAAAATAAAAACAATAGTCTGAAGATAAGAAAGTCCTCGTTTTTCTAAAAGAGTATTAAGCGGATAGGTAACAGCTGTGCTCACCACCATAACCAAAATAACTGCAAAACTCATTCCAACTGAAGTATTAAGCTTTTTAGATACACCTAAAAAAGGACAAATTCCTAAAAATTTTTCAAGAATATAGTTATTTGTAAGAATTGCCGTAAGGATTATAGACATATAAATTTTCATTTTATGCCCTCCAAAACCTCTTTTTCTTCATTCTCCGCTTTAGCCGCACATGATGAAGCCATAGGACAAGCGGAACAGTCAGGAAGAACAGCTTTTTTCTTTCCTTTCTTTTCGGCAAGACGATTTATAAGAGCCATAATAAGCCCATAGGTGAAAAATCCACCGGGAGCCATAACTAAAATTGTCATAGGCGAAAAAAACGAAGGCATAATCCTATGATTTAAGAGGGTTCCGGAACCAAAAAGTTCCCTAAAAGCACCCATAACTACAAGTGCACTTGTAAATCCGACACCCATACCAAGACCGTCGAGAGCAGAACGAACAACAGAATTTTTACCTGCAAAAGCCTCCGCTCTACCAAGTATTATACAGTTCACCACTATAAGCGGTAAATAGACTCCAAGCATATTGTTAAGGTCTGGCAAAAATGCTTTTACAAGCATCTGTACTATTGTAACAAAACCGGCAATAACAACAATATAACAAGGAATTCTTACCTTTGCAGGAATAATTTTTCTGAGTGCTGAAATCACAATATTTGAGCATATAAGTACTATTGCAGCTGAAATTCCCATTCCTATTGCACTTTCAAGAGATGTAGTTGTCGCAAGAGTTGGACAAGTGCCGAGCACAAGTCTTAGAACAGGGTTTTCCTTTATTATACCTTTTGTAAATTCCTTTCTAAGAGGTATTTTCTGTTCAGCCATCAAAATCCCTCCTTTGACAATTTTTCATAAACTTCAGTTGCGCCTGAAACCGCATTTGCCATTGCTCTTGAAGTAATTGTAGCACCTGTAATAGCCTGAATCTCGGTATCGCTTGGGCCTGATTTATTCACGCCTATCTTCCCCGACTTTCCTTTAAATTGGTCAAGAAAGCTCTGCTCTTTTGCTCTCATTCCAAGCCCTGCAGTATCTTCAATAGATGTTATTGAAACTGCAACAATCTTTCCGTCATTAGCAATTCCTACCATTGCTTTAAGTTCTCCATTATATGACTTTGCGTGGGTTTTAACAACAAGTCCTATATTTTCTCCGTCGGACTTTCCCTCATAATATGAATATTCAGTATCATTAACTGTTATCTTCTTTTCATCTGAAAAATCCTTTGCCACAGGAAGCACCTGTGCCATAGTTTTATTTTCATTTTCTTTTGCAAGTTTTTCAATTTTAGGTGCTGTTATTTTATCCGTAAAAGCCAAAAGCAGTGAAACCGCAAGACAAATTATAAAAAGAGAAATTGTAGGAATAATTATTTCTTTCGATGAAAACTTTATTCTTTCTTTCTCACTTTTTTTACTCATTTTGCCGCCTCCTCTTTTTCCTTAGACTCTCTCACTTCACCAAAGGGCTTATAATGTGTGGAATTTTCTATAAGAGGCACAAAAATATTCATAATAAATATAGCGAAAGAAACACCCTCGGGCATGTTTCCGTAAAGTCTTATTAAAGAGGCTATCAAACCGCACCCTATCGCAAAAATAACTCTTCCACGAGGAGTTTCTGGGGATGTCGCATAATCGGTAGCCATAAATACCGCACCAAGCAAAAGTCCTCCAGAAAGAAGCTGAACGACGGTAAACATAAAATTACCCTTGCTGAAAGCAAACATTATCACCGCAACCGTCCCCACAAAAACAAAAGGAATGGTCGGTTTAACAGTTTTTCTTATTAAAAGATAAACAAATCCTATAAGTATGGCAACGGCACAAGTTTCTCCCAGAACACCTCCACGTTCACCTATTAAAAGCTTATATAAATTTGGAAACTCAGCAACATCCATTGCAGCTTTAATATCCTGAGCTTTATATACAGAACTCATCTTTGAAAGAGGCGTTGCTTGGGTTATTGCATCAAGATGATTTTTCCATGCAAAAGGTGCAGGAAAGCTTGACATGTTTTTAGAAAAAGACAGCATAAGAACTATTCTTCCTCCCAGAGCGGGATTTACAAAGTTATCTCCTATACCTCCAAAAAATTGTTTTATTACAATTATTGATACAAATGCACCCACCACAACCATTTCAAGAGGCATATTTGACGGTAGATTAAACGCCAAAAGAATGCCGGTTACAACGGCAGATAAATCCCATATAGTGTTCGGTCTTTTCATAATTTTTCTTGCCGCAAACTCAAAAAGAACACAGCTTAAAACACTCACACCTGTAACAAGCAGCGTCCTCGGTCCGAAAAACCAAACAGATGCCGCAAGAGCGGGTAAAAGCGCAATTATTACATCAATCATTATAGTTTTTGTAGTGCGTCTTTTTCGCTGATGTGGGGAAGCGCTAACCGTAAGTATATTTGTTTCTTCCATTATGAGTTTCTCCTTATTTCAGCCTTAGCATCTCTCATATACTGCACAAGCGGTTTTCCTGCAGGGCAAACATAAGAACAGCACCCACATTCCATACAAACCATTGTGCCCGCTTTTTTAAGATTTTTAATATCATCAGCTACATCATATCTATGAATAAGTTCCGGCATAAGACGCATAGGACAAACATCTGCACAACTTCCGCATTTTATACAATCCGTTTCATTTTTAAGTACGCTGTCACTTTTAGTAAATGCCAAAACCGCATTATTCTGTTTTATTATCGGATGCTCAGTTCCAACAACAGAAATACCCATCATAGGTCCACCCGTTATTATCTTTACCGGATGTTCTTTAAATCCGCCGCAGTTGTCTATTATATACTGAATTGAAGTTCCTATCGCCGTTCTCACATTCTGCGGAGAGCCTACGGCGGACCCTTCAATAGTAAGACTTCTTGACACAAGCGGTTTTCCCGTTTTTATATATCTTGACAAAAAAGCCATCGTGCTTATATTCGCAACTACACAGCCAACATCAGACGGAAGCTTTCCCGGAGGAACTTTTCTTCCGGTCACTGCATAAATCATCATTTTCTCCGCACCTTGAGGATACATTGAACGAAGCGGAACAACAGACACAAGATTTTCAAACGCCTTATCCTGTGCCATTTCACACATAACCTTAATAGCAAGAGGTTTATTATCTTCAACAGCTACAAAAATATTCTTAAAATTGAAATATTTTTTTATTAAAAGAAGAGATTCCTTTATATCATACGCTTTTTCAATACATTCTCTGTAATCAACAGTAATATAAGGCTCACACTCCGCCGCATTTATAAGAAGAGTATCAACCTTTTCATCATCAAATCTAAATTTTATATGTGTAGGAAATCCTGCGCCGCCAAGACCTACAAGCCCTGAATCACGCATAGCTTTTATTAAATCCTCACGACTGTTTATAACTGGCGGAGTAATATCTGCACAAAGTTCCATTTTTCCGTCATTTTCTATAATCACGCAATTTGAAACCGCACCGTTTGCAAGTTTTTGTTCTTTGACATCACGAACCTTGCCTGAAACGGAAGCGTGTACAGGCGTTGAAACAAATTTGTCGCTATCTCCTATAATTTGCCCGACTTTTACCAAATCGCCTTTTTTTACTGTAGGCTCACACGGCGCACCTATATGCTGGCTCATAGGAAGTACCACCACTTCAGGCTCAGGCAATCTTCGTATTGCCATATCCTCTGTATTTTTATTGTGATGAACCTTTACTCCGCCACGCAAACGCTTTTTCGGCTTTACAAGTATCTTAGGCATCTATTCCCCCCTTGCGTCATCTGTGACGCCTTTAAAAGATTTTAAAAGTTTGGGCATAGTAATACTCAGTATCACTCCTGTTATAGCACCGGTTACTATTGAAGCCGCTGCCATAACAGGAGCATAACCTAAAACAGATTTATTTCCTACTACTGCAAATGCACATAAAAACTGCCCAAAATTATGCGTAATTGCAGAAAATATACCAATTTCAATATAACCGAGTTTTGTATATCGAAAAAGGACAAACATTATAACTGTACTTAAAATACCACCTGAAAGTGACATAAAAAACGCAGTTGCACCGTTTGTTAAAAATATAAACAACGATTTTACAACAGCAACAAAAATACCTGACGGAAATCCAAAAAATACAACAGAAAACATAACCGCTATATTTGACAATCCCAGTTTTGCTCCCGGAGGCATAAATGCAAAGCTTGGAAGCATGCTCTCAAAAAAAGAAAGCCCTACCGCTAATGCCGAAAATACCCCCACGACCGATATTCTATACGTCTTTGAATCAAATATCTTCATCAGCCCGTTTTTGCATCAACTAAGGCAGAATCGCCCTTTATCTCTATAATGGTTTTATTCGGTACACACACAGCGATATCTCCCGCCTTGCATAATATTCCGCTATGAACACAAACCTGATTTTTACAATCAGACTTTTTTATCCATACAGATTCACCTTTTACCGTAACAACCATATTATTTGAAAGCGTGTAATCTTGTTCCTGCATATTAGCTTTAAGTGGAATATTTATTTCTTCTTTTCCATAAACAACTGCAATAAGTCTTAGTTCCATATGTTTTTTTGATGAAAAACTTTTTAATATAAACACTACTGATAAAATCAATATAAGTGACAAAATCAGAACAGCGCCTTTTTTCGTCATCATCTTTCTATTCATTTAAGCCTATATGCACTATCTTTCAATTCAAATACTTTTGAAAGACCGGATGTTATGGATACCGTTTTATCGTGATAGACAAAAACAGCTTCTGCATTATATTTTTGTAAAAGCTTTAAACTTTTTTCTTCCCCTAAAATAAAACAAGCTGTAGAAAGCGCATCAGAAGTTAAACCGCTTTTTGCAATAACCGAAACGGAAGTTAAATCAGTTTTTACAGGATATCCTGTTTTCAAATCTAAAATATGAAAATATTTTTTACCATCAGAACCTGTGAATGTTTTTTCATAGTCTCCTGATGTTGAAATAAATGAATCATTTAAATTTACCGTAGCAAAATAATCATTGGCCTTTCCATACGGATTTCTAATACCTATTGTGAAACTGTCACGATTTAAAGGTTTTCCGAATACTCCAACTGAGCCTCCTGAAATTGCTACCGCGCCCGTAATTCCACTATACTCTTTTATATATTTTAAAATATTATCACAAGCTCTGCCCTTACCGACACTTCCTAAAATCAGTTTTGCACCGTTTTTAAGTTCTACAGTATCACCATCAATAATTATATTTTCATCAATCGTACTTATCAGGGCTTTTTTTATCTGATCGTCTGAAGGCTGTTTAAAATCATCTGTTTCAAAACCCCATAAATTTGTAAGTGCACCCGCTGCAACCGATGCTCTACCTGAGGTTTCTTTGTATATTTCTTCAGTTCTATTTATTATTTCAATAGTTTCAGCTGAAAGTTTAACAGGTCCTTCAGATTCATTAAGACGATATACTTCGGCATCACTTGCTACAGATGATATTAAGCTTTCAAGTTGTTTGGCTTTATTTACCGCAGCATTCCCTGAAAATCCCTTATGTTTTCCATAAACAGTAATACTAACAGGACTTCCCATTGCAAAACCTGTAAAGCTTTCCCCGTCTTTTTTTACACAGGACGAAAAAAGTACAACAAAAAAACTCAAAGTAACTATAAAAATACCAATGAGTTTTTTCATAAAGTACACCTGCCTTCTAAAAATAAATAATACTATAAACCAATGTTTTTCTCAAGTTTTGATATTAAAATAACAGAAAAAACAGGCATTCAAATCCACTTTTTATATTTATATTTATATTTATATTTAAATTTATTTTTCATCTTTTAATTTTATCATTTCTCTTATCGCAAAAAATATTATTGTTATAGAAATCGTTACCACTATAAATATTATTATAAATTTCATTGAAATATAATCAAATATTTTATATCCTAAAACTGAAAGTACAATCACTCTTGGAAGAACCCCTAAAAAAGAATATATCATATATTTTGCAAAATTGATTTTTCTTGAGCCTAAAAAAAGACTTATAAAATCCAATGGAAAAACAGGTATCACGCGAAATATAAATATTGCCAAATAACGTTTTCTATCTGAAAGTTCAAGAATTTTCTCTCCGTATTTTTGTTTTTGTAAGGATTTATTAATATATTCTCCACCTAAAAATCTACCTAAAAAATATGCCGTTGAAAGTTCTATAAAAACTCCCAAACAATTTATCAGTATCCCGGCGAACACACTAAAAGATGCTCCGACAGAAATATATATTAAAATTGCAGGCATAATTATTATAAAACCTTTAGTTGCATATATAAGCAAAACAACTGCACCGGCTAAAAATCGATTATCAAATTTATCAAGCAGCTCTCTTATATCCATATATATAAGTTTTTGATAATTAAGAATTATCAAAACAAAAAGGCTCACAAGAATTATGAGCCTTAAAACAGTTCCCAGCACTTCAATTTTCTTATCATTACATTTTTTCATGTATTTATTATAGCATAAATTACAATTAGATGCACATTCTTATTGTTGTATTAAAGGTTCATTATGTTATAATCTAATTAAATTATAAAAGTAGAGTGATTATTTATGGCAAAAAATAAAATGAAATTTTTCACGGAATTTAAAAATTTCATTACTAAAGGTAATGTTATTGATATGGCAATCGGCGTTATTATAGGTGCTGCATTTAAGGATATCGTTTCTTCACTTGTTGCAGATATCATTATGCCCGTTATAACTCTTGCAACAGGCGGTGTGGATTTTTCATCCTGGTTCATTGCACTTGACGGAAATAAATATGCCACACTTGCCAGTGCAAAGGAAGCCGGTGCTTCTACTGTAAATTTCGGCACATTCATTTCTGCAATTCTTCACTTTTTAATTATGGCTTTTGTAATCTTTTGCATCATCAAAACTCTTTCAAAAGCGAAACAGAGTGTTAAAAAGCTTACAGGTGCAGAAGATCCTGCACCAACCACAAAAAAATGCCCTTACTGTAAATCAGAAATTTCAATAGATGCTATACGTTGCCCACACTGTACTTCCAAACTGGAAATTAAAGGAGAATAAATGAAAACAGCATTCATAGGCGCAGGAAATATGGCATGTGCCATATTAAGCGGTATTTCAAAATCAAATTCATTCAATTTTGGTGAAATCATTATATCAAACGGAAAAAACTTTCAAAAAGCGGAAACAGTCGCAAAAGAAAATAATATAACTTTTTCACATAATAATATAGAATGTGTAAAAAAAGCAGATGTAATTGTTTTATGTGTAAAACCTGCACTTATTCCTTCGGTGCTTACAGAAATTTCAGAAACAATCAAAAACACTTCGCCTTTAGTCATTTCAATCGCAGCTGGAAAAACACTTTCCGAAATTTCTACATTTCTTCCAAAGAATGCACGTTTAGCAAGAGTTATGCCAAATATAAACGCAACTTGCCAAATGTCATGTTCCGCATTTACAATGCTTAATGAAAATGTCGCCGATGAAAAGCTTATACGAAAACTTCTAACCACATTCGGTTCTTGCATAAAACTTACAGAAAATGCTTTTTCCGCTTTTACCTCCGTTGCAGGCTGTGCCCCTGCTTATATTTTTACAATGATTGATGCAATGGCTCTTTCTCTCGTAAAAAATGGAATAAATTATGAAATCGCCTTAAAAATAGCAACTGAAACAGTAAGAGGAAGTGCAGAGAAACTCATGGTTGAAAATGTTCACCCAAGCATTCTTACAGATTTTGTCTGCTCTCCCGGCGGAACCACAATTGAGGGTTTATCCGTTTTAAAAGAAAGGGGATTTGAAGGTATTATAATAGATGCCTGTGACGCCGCATACAAAAAAGATAAACAACAATAATATATCAAATAAAAAAGAGACCGAATGCGGTCTCTTTTTATTTTGCATTTTAAGCGTTTGCTTTCTTCGCAAGTGCAGACTTTTTACGTGCGGCATTATTCTTATGAATAAGACCCTTCGCCTCTGCCTGATCAATTTTCTTATAAGCAAACTTCACAAGCATATCTGCATTATCAGCCTTTGTTTCAATTGCGGCATTAGCCTTTTTGATGGCTGTTTTCAGAGCGGAATTGCGAGATTTATTTCTAAGTGTTCTTGCTGCGCTCGTCTTTACACGCTTTTTAGCGGATTTAATATTAGGCATTTTGTTCCCTCCTCTCTAAAAACTTAACATTGGCTATATTATCATTTTTTTTCACATTTTGCAAGCAATAATGTTATTTAGCTGTTAAGTCTGTTATTTTTTATTTATTTTCTATATTTTGATTATCATCTTTAGGTAAAGCTTCAGTTTTTTCAATTTCAAATTCATCAAGCTCAGCCTCATATTTGCCATTCATAATAGCATAAAAGATTTCTCCTGAAATTTTTTCTTTTTTAACCAGAAGTTCTGCAACCTTTCCAAGCTGATCACTGTGTTCAGTTAAAATATCCTTACAGCGTTTATAAGCTTTTTTGATGATTTTTTCAACCTCTTCGTCTATCTTTCTGGCAATTTCCTCACTATAATCTCTTACATGATTGAAATCTCTTCCAATAAATACTTCATCATTTGACGAACCGAAATTTATAGGTCCAAGTTCATCACTCATACCGTATTTTGTAATCATCGCTCTTGCCATTTTTGTAGCACGTTCAATATCATTTGAAGCACCGGTTGAAAAGTCTCCGTCAAATGTTAGCGTTTCAGCAACTCTTCCTCCCAAAAGACTCACAATGTCATCATACATTCTTGAACGCATAAGATGAATTTCATCCTTTTCCGGTCTATAAAGAGTATATCCACCAGCCATACCTCTAGGAACTATTGAAATCTGAGTTACAGGATCCTGATTTTCAAGATAAAAACTTGAAACTGCATGACCCGCTTCATGATATGCGGTAATTTTCTTATCTCTGTTAGAAACTTTTCTTGATTTTTTCTCAGGTCCTACCACAACCTTCATTGTAGCTTCTTCTATATCAGCCATTTTTATAGCTTTCTTACCATGTTTTGCCGCAAGAAGAGCCGCCTCATTCATAAGATTTTCTATATCTGCACCTGAGAATCCTACAGTATCATTGGCAATACCTCTTAAATTAACATCGGGTGCAAGAGGCTTATTTTTTGCATGAATTTTAAGAATCGCTTCTCTTCCGTCAACATCGGGCAAATTAACCATTACTTGTCTGTCAAATCTTCCAGGTCTTAACAGTGCGGGATCAAGAACATCGGGTCTATTTGTGGCCGCCATAACGATAACACCGCCATTTTCTTCAAATCCGTCCATCTCAACAAGCAACTGATTTAAAGTTTGCTCTCTTTCATCATTTCCTCCGCCAAGTCCAGCTCCTCGTTGTCTTCCAACTGCATCAATTTCATCTATAAATACTATAGCCGGAGAATTTTTCTTTGCCTTTTCAAAAAGATCTCTTACACGGGAAGCACCCACACCGACAAACATTTCAACAAAATCCGAACCTGAAATTGATAAAAACGGTACACCCGCTTCTCCTGAAACAGCTTTTCCTAGAAGAGTTTTTCCTGTACCGGGAGGTCCTACCAAAAGCACACCTTTAGGAATTCTTGCACCAAGAGTTTTGAATTTTTCAGGATCCTTTAAAAACTCTACAATTTCCTCAAGCTCCGCTTTTTCTTCATCGGCACCCGCCACATCTGCAAAGGTTATTTTCTTTTTGCTGTCTGCATTATTTTTAATTCTTGCCTTACCAAAACCCATAGAACGATTGTTTTCATTCATAACGCTATTACTCATTCTTCTAAACATAATAAACATAAGAAGCGCCATAACAACCATGATTGCAAGTGTAGGCAAAAGACTTACCCACCAAGAATTTGCCGCACCGGATTTATAATTAGCCTTTATTACGGTATCCTTATGTTCTTCATTGTGTTTCATAACATAACTGTGTATATCGTTCACAAACATCTGTACGGACGGCACAGCATATTCATACACAACCTTATCATCTCCGAAAATCTTATATCTCAAATTTCCGTTTGAAAGATTAAGATTGTATTCAGATATCTTGTTTTCCTTGAAAAGTTCTACAACCTCATAATACTGTTGTTTTTTTTGCGCGCTTTGCTGCCCAATCTGAGAATATGCAACAATACTTATTACAAAAAGCAACGGAATTATTATATAGGGAAGAATCGCTTTCCATCCGTTTCTATTTTTTTGTTCCAACTTTTAACCTCTTAAAATTATTATACTATTTGATATACTTCAGGCTTTAACACACCTATATAAGGTAAATTTCTATAATTTTCATCAAAATCAAGTCCATAGCCTACAACAAATACATCCGGTATCTTTTTTCCAATATATTCCGGATTCATCTGAACCTGTCTTCTTTCAGGCTTATCAAGCATTGAACATACTCTTACACTTTTAGGTTCTCTTTTCATTAGCAGTTCTTTAGTTCTTTTAATTGTATTTCCGCTGTCGACTATATCCTCAACTAAAAGAACATTCATTCCCTTAATTTTTTTTGTGTCAAGGTCCTTCTTGATATTTATATTTCCACTGGAAACAATGCCTGCACCATAACTCGACACACACATAGTATCAAGTTTTACAGGAATTGTAATATTCTTTAAAAGTTCAGCGGTAAAAAGAAGTGAACCCTTTAAAATACAAACTACCAAAAGTTCTCCGTCATCACGATAATCCTCAGATATTCTTCTTCCGAGATTTTCTGCAATAGTTTTTAATTCATCCGGCATAATCAATATTTTTTCAATATCATTTTCAAAATCCACTGCCATAATTACTCCTTATTTTATATTGAATAAAATTCAATATAACCAACATTTTTTGTATATTCATCAATCGAAAACTGCTTTGAAACACCTGCTACCGCCGTATAAAAAAGCTTATCATCAATTAAAAGTACAGGAAGTTCCACACGTTTATCAACAGGCACTTTTTTTTCATTATAAAGCTTCTTCAGTGATTTTCCGATATGTCTTACCGGATCATCATAAAAATCTCCCGCAACTCTACTCCTTATCAATAAAGTATTTGCTATTTTATCACAATCAAAAATATTATAAAAGTACCTGTTATTAACATTTTGTAAATATTCACTTCCAAAAAAACTCTTATAATCTGATTTATCAACATATCTAAGCTTTATTTTTACTGTGTTAAACTCTATTTCAACAAGTTCCTTAGACATCAATCTTTTTTTTATATTTTTTTCTTCCAAAAAAAAATGTTTATTTTCACTCTTTTGAAATTCAATTATTGTGTTTTTAAAAAAACACCTCATTTTGTTTTTATAATAGAAGGGTTTTCCGTTCAGAAGAGATTTTTCAGCCTCTTCTATATTTTTTCTGGACGGACTTCCACCTATTTTTTCAAGTTCTTTTTTTATCATTCTTCTTCGTAACGGTTCTGAAATCAACTTTAAATCAAAATCTTTTTTTTGCCAATAAGCAACCATATCGTCAAAGAACATTTCCTCAGATTCAGCATCTTCACAAAGGTTTTTACAATTTTTTAAAAAGTTCGGATTTAACTCAATAAACCTTGGAAGAAGATTATGCCGTATATTATTCCTTGTATATTCATCGTCACAATTAGTTTCGTCATTCACATAAGGTATTTTGTTAGCACAACAATATTCTTCAATAGATTTTCTGTCAGTATCTATGAGCGGTCTTATAATATTATCCCTTACAGGTACAATTGAAGAAAGACCGTTAAGTCCAGTCCCCCTTGCAAGATTAAAAATAAGTGTTTCCGCCCGATCGTTCAGATTATGTGCAGTTGCAATCAATCCATCTTTTCCCGCTTCTTTAGAAAATACCTCATAACGAAAAAGTCTTCCGCATTCTTCTTCACCCATTTTCCTTTTTTTGCTTTCAGCAGGTATATCAAAACTGTATGACTTAAAAGGAATGTCCAGCCTTTCACAAAACTTTTTGCAATGCAATTCATCTTCATCCGCACTTTTTTCTCGAATCCCATGATTTATATGAACCGCCAAAAGTTCAAGCCTTAATTCTTCTTTTATTTCATTTAACGCCCAAATCAAAGCAGAGGAATCAGCTCCGCCCGAAAAGCCTATAACTACACGTTCTCCGCCCTTAAGCATTTTATATTTTTTAACAGTTTCACTAAAATAAAACATTACTCTTCAATACTGCTATCCCTTGTTGTAAATAAAGTATAATCACCATTCCATGAGAGCTGTGCGGTACCCGTTCCTCCATGTCTGTTTTTTGCTATTATTGCTTCAGCACTTGTTGGATCAACAGCCTTTTCTTCACCGGTACTTGAATCAAAATATCCCTCTCGGTAAAGAAGAATGATTATATCGGCATCTTGCTCTATAGAACCTGATTCTCTAAGTTCACTCATTGTAGGTCGATGATCTTTTTTTTCTCTTCCTGCTGCGGAATTTCGATTAAGTTGTGATAAAACTATGACAGGAATATTCAAATCTTTCGCCATAATTTTAAGAGTTCTTGTAATCTCTGAAACTTCTTGAACTCTTCCCTCATTCCTTTTTCCTGATGTCAAAAGTTGAAGATAATCAACAACAACACAATCAACACCGCCAAGTCTCCTCGTTTTTGCTTTCATTTCAGGAACGGTTATACCCGGCGTATCGTCAATATAAAATTGTGCTCTGTGGAGATATTCAAGAGCAAGGCTTATCCTTTCCCATTCCTTATCATCTGTTATTCCCGTTCTCATTTTGCTTGAATTTATGCGTGCCTCAGTCGCAAGAATTTTTTCCGCAATTTGTTCCTTGGACATTTCAAGTGAAAAAAACAAAACTTTTTTATCCTTTAAGCAAGCAACATTTCTAGCAACATTTACTGCAAATGAAGTTTTTCCCATACCCGGTCTTGCTCCGATAATTATAAGATCGGATTTATTAAGTCCTGAAATAACTCTGTCTATATATGAAAATCCTGTTGGAATTCCGCTATATTTTTCATCACTTTTAGAAAGTTCCTCAAGATGCTCTGCAACAGGCCCTGTTAAAATATTCGAAAGTTTTTCCGGATCTCCGGTACGCTTTCCTGAACGAATATCATAAATCCTCTGCTCTGTAAGATCTAAAATTCTTTCCGCACTACCGTTTTCATCAATACAATCATCAATAGTTTTCTGTGAACTTTCAATGAGTCTTCGAAGATAATATTTATCTCTTATTATCTTACAATAACTTTCAATATTATGAGAAGTAGGAACCGCTTTTGCAAGTTCTGCAAGATATGGTCTTATATCCTGTTCAGCAAATCCGCCTTTTTCTTTAAGTGAATTTGCGATTATTACAGGATCCAGTTTTTCTCCTCGAGAATCAATAAGAGTCATTACTTCAAAAATGGTCCTGTGCTGAGGATTATAAAAGAAATCACTTCTTATTTGTGAAATTGCCGCAGAAAAACAATCCGGATTTATAAGAATTGACCCAAGTGCCGCCTGTTCTGCTGAAACAGAATAAGGCATTTTATAATTTAATAAACTGTCCGCCATTATTTTTCAGATACCGCAATAAAAACTTCAGCAAAAATTTCAGGATAAAGTTTTATTTCAACTTTAAAAGTTCCAAAACTTTTTATTTCAGGCAATTGAATTTTTCTTTTATCAACATCAACTGCAAAATCGGTTTTTATTATCTCTGCTACATCTTTTGCAGTTATTGAACCGAAGAATTTTCCCTCTTTCCCTCCGGCTCTCTGAAACTTTATTGTTTTCTTATCTATTTTATTTTTAGCTTCCAAAGCCGCTTCTATTTCCATCTGCTTTTTGTGCTCTTTTGCTGCTTTTTCCCCCTTAAGCTCCGCTTCAGCCTGCTTTGTAAGTTCCACCGCTATACCCTTAGGCAAAAGGAAGTTTCTTGCATATCCGTCTGAAGTCTTAACCTTATCACCCTTTTTACCAAGACCCTTAACATCTTGCTTTAAAATAAGTTCCATTTTAATCATTCCTTTTTCATTCAGATTTATATTTTCTTGTATAATTATCAATAGCAATTTTCAGCTTTTCTGCAGCCTCTTTAAAACTTACCCCGTCAAGCTGCGCTGCCGACATCGTACTGTGTCCTCCGCCACCAAGTTCCTCCATAATAAGCTGAACATTTATGTCACCCAAAGATCTTGCACTTATGTTAACAGCATCTCCCGCCTTATACATAACAAAACTTGCTTTTACGCTGTTTACAGTAAGAAGTTCATCTGCTGCCTGTGAAGCTATAATTCTTATATCCTTGGAAGATATATCCGCTTTTGAAACAATAAAATCATTATATATTTCAGCATTACCTATTATTGCACTTTTGGCACGCTGTGAATCTATATCTATTCCAAGGAAATTCTTAACTTTTATAGGATCGGCACCCTTAGATTTTAAAAATGCCGCAGCTTCATAAGTTCTAACCCCTGTTTTCATAAGAAGTCCCCTTGTATCAAGGGTTATTCCCGCCAAAAGAGCGTTTGCGGTTCTTTCATCCACAATATTCGGATTTTTAATATACTGCATAAGTTCAGCCACCATCTCCGAGGCTGAGCTTGCCGACGGCTCATGATACATAAGAACAGCATTTTTTATTGCATCAGTCGGTTTTCGATGATGATCTATAATCACAATATGCATAACCTTTTTTAAAAGTGAAATTGCCTCAACAGATCTTTCACGCTGTGTGTCACAAATTATCAAAAGAGTATCTTTTGAAGATATTTTTTCAGCTGCAGATACACTGATAAAACAATCTTTATCGGCTTTAAGATATGCAATAAGCTCTGTGGAAAGACTCTCATTTTCATTTATTACAATATGAGCTTTTTTTGAAAAACTTTTAGCTATTGCATACATACCATAGCCTGCTCCGACAGAATCCAAATCTGAAAATTTGTGTCCCATAATAATTATATCGGATGCAGCCCCAATTAAATCCACAATAGATTCCGCAACAAGCCTTGTTTTAGCTCTTGTCCGTCTTTCAGGAGCTTCTGAAAGACCTCCGTAAAAATCATATTTATCGCCCGTTTTGGAAGCCACCTGATCGCCGCCTCTGCCAAGTGCCATATCCAGTGCCGCTCTTGCGGAACTCTCACTTTTAGAAACGGTATCTTCTCTACCTATTCCTATAGACAATGTTATTCCTGCCTTTTTTCCGTTCTTTGTATAATTTCTTACATCATCAACAATATGAAATTTTTCACGGAACATTCTGGCAATTTCTTTTTCAGGCATAACACCGATAAATCTTCCACCGCTTATTTTATGAAACACTCCCAAATATTTTGAAAACCAAAGTTCTATCATTCGTTCAATATCTGAAGAAACCGATATATAATCACTATCTTTAGAAGATATTGAAAATTCCTCAATACTCTCAACTATCGCCAAAAGTACACACGGTTGATTACTTTTAAATGTAGCTATACTATTCTTAAGCTCCGTTTCATCGGAATAATATAGTACCACCATTTCACCGTTTCTGTCCTTTGCCGTTTGAACAAAAACTGTATATTCCTTATCTCCCAAATCACATTCAAAACTTGTTTTACTTCGAAGCTCATCGCCCTTTAAACCTCCCGTAAAAACCTCGCTAATCGAAATATCGGGCTCAACCTCTCCTATAACGATTTCTTTAAATAAATCGTTATACCATATAATATTGTCATTTTTATCAATTATAAGTGTCGGCATTGGAAAATTATAAAGGTTTGAAGTATCTTTAGGATTTATACTTTCATTAACACTTTTTACCGCACTGCTTACAACTTTAAAATTCTTTTTAACTTTTATAAAAGCAATTATTGCAAAAACCGTTGAAAGAGCAAATTCAACTGCAGATACTAAAATCTTACCGTCAAACACTGCTGAAATAAGCGAAATTGCATAAAGCAAAAAAATCGCACTGAAAGTTATTGGATAAGTCCTTAATGTATTTCCGATTTTATTTTTCATAATTCTATAATCAAATTTCCGTTACAACAGGAATTATTACAGGTGTTCTTCCATAATTCCTATTTAAAATATGTGTAATTTCATTTTGAATTCTTGCCTTTACTTTATCAGGGTTAAGTCTGCTTCCAAAAGCCGCCTCACTTACAATCTTCATTGCAACATTAGAACATGTCTTTTTAACCTCATCATTTTGCTCACTATATGAAAAACCTCTTGAAATTACATCAGGACCTGTTACAAGATCACCGGTTTCCTTATCTATCGTCATAAGTATGAGAAGAATTCCGTCCTCTGCAAGCTTTCTTCTGTCCTTTAAAACAGAATCACCTACATCACCTACAGATGATCCGTCTACAAAAACATCATCCGCTTCCACTTTATTTACAAGCATCATTTTTTCATGAGATAAATCAACTTGATCGCCATTGTTAGGAATATATATATTTTCTTCAGAAATTCCAGTTGCAATCGCAAGATTCTTATTTGCGCTCATATGCTTAAGTTCACCATGAATCGGAATAAAAAATTTAGGCTTTATAAGACTCTGCAAAAGTTTTATTTCTTCCGCTCTTGCATGCCCTGAAACATGAACATCATACATCCTTTCATATATAACTTTTGCACCTTGCCTCAAAAGCTCATCAACCACATTCCCAACCATTTTTTCGTTTCCCGGTATCGGAGTTGCTGAAATTATTACATAATCATTCTGATTTATCTGAATTTGTCTATGTCTGTTATACGCCATTCTATAAAGTGCGCTCATCGGCTCACCTTGCGATCCTGTTGTTACTATCACAAGATTTTCAGGAGGATATTTATCACTGTCGTTTATATCTATCAATATGCCTTTCGGCACCTTTATATAACCGAGTTCCTCCGCAGTACCAACAACATTCAAAAGTGAACGACCTGAAAGAGCCACCTTTCTTCCAAGACTCTGGGCAACATCTATTATCTGCTGCACTCTGTGAATATTTGAAGCAAAGGTTGCAACAATAAGTCGTCTTCCCTCTGCATTTGCAAAAAGATTTTTAAATGAGATTCCCACTTTTTTTTCACTTTCTGTAAATCCCGGTTTTACCGCATTAGTGCTTTCACAAAGAAACGCAAGAACACCCTCTCTACCATAATCCGAAAATCTGCCCAAATCAATAACATCACCGTCAATCGGCGTTGTGTCAATTTTAAAATCTCCTGAATGAATAACCGTTCCTGCACCTGTTTTAATAGCAAATGCGACTGCATCGGGGATTGAATGATTTACATGGATTGGCTCAACTGTAAAGCCTCCGACGGTAATATTGTCACCCGGTTTAATTACATTCAGTTTACAATCTTTTAAAATCCCCGCCTCTTTAAGCTTATTTTGAATAAGACCTATTGTGAGTCTTGTAGCATAAACAGGAGCTTTTATCTGTTTTAAAAAGAACGGAAGAGCGCCTATATGATCCTCATGTCCATGTGTAATAAACACCGCTTTAAGCTTTTTTTCATTATCTTTTACAAATTTAAAATCCGGAATAACAAGATCAATTCCAAGCATATTACTGTCAGGAAAAGTCATGCCGCAATCAACAAGTATCATTTCATTTTTATACTCAAATGCAGTAATATTTTTCCCTACCTCATTTATTCCGCCTAAAAATGTAATTTTCACTTTTTCATTCGAATTTACCTTTTTAGTATTTTTTCTATTTAATTGCTGCGAAGTTTTTCTTGTCGTATTCTGTTTTCTGTTTGTTTTTCCTGCAGTCTTTATTACAAACGCTCCTGCACTTTGATTTGCCTTTACGGGCTTTTTTTTATTTAGATTGATTTTATTAACAGGATTTTTTTTCATCGGCTTTTTTGCCGTTTTTTCGTTGTTCTCCTGAATTTTAGCCATATTTTCTCCTTTTTATTTTAAAATATGTAAATATATTAAATGTTTATTTTATAAATGCGTAAACTAACCCATACTAATCTAATAATTTTACAATAATAAGTATTTTTAGTCAAATTATATACTTTTATTAATAGTTAACTTAACTTGCAAAAACACCTCAAAAAGTCGTATAATAATTTTTCAATAAATAGTTCAGGAGTATATTAAAATGTCCGTAAAGCCGATGACAGAAGGTGCCCCGGCAAAACATATAATAAAATTTGCATTACCTATAATGACAGGAGCACTCTTACAACAACTTTATAACACAATAGACACCATAATTGTAGGGCGATTTTCAGGACAGGATGCACTTTCAGCAGTAGGCACAACAGGCACATTTGTTTTTCTGTTCATTGCCATTTCTTTAGGCTTTTCTTCAGGCAGTACCATCGTTGTTGCACAGCATTTCGGTGCAGGAGATAAACAAAGAATGCGCAAAGCCTCTTCAACGGGTATTATTCTTTTAATTCTAATGGGATTTATATCAACGCTTTTATCAATTTTCACATCAAGGATTGCTCTAACATATTTCGTTTCTGTTCCGCAAAGCATATTAACTCTTTCAATGCAATATTTTATAGTTTACTGCACAGGTCTTATATTTCAATTTGCATATAATATTTTTGCAGGACTTTTAAGAGCCGTCGGCGACAGCGCCTCAACGCTTTATTTCCTTCTTATTTCATCAGTCGCAAATATAATATTGGATCTGCTTTTTGTTGCAGTTTTTCATTGGGGAGTTATAGGTGCGGCGATAGCAACCGTTATTTCACAGTTTCTTTCAGCTGTTTGTGCATATATTTATATGATTAAAAAATATTCCGTTTTTCATTTCAAAACAAAAGAATTTAGATGGGATAAATTCTCAGCAAAACAAACACTATCGGTCGGATTTCCAATTGCACTTCAGTTATGCCTTATATCAATAGGGCTCACTTTTATCCAAAAAGCTGTGAACGGTTTCGGAGTTTCTATGACTGCTTCATTTACAGTAGGTCAGCGTATAGAAATGTATATGAACCTTCCCAGTAACGCTTTCCAGACAACTCTTGCAACATATGTGGGACAAAATGTCGGTGCAAAAAAAATTCACCGCATAAAAAAAGGCGTTCAACAAACCACTCTCATTTCACTTGCCCTTACACTTGCCATTTCTGCAACAGTTTGGATTTTTACAAAAGAGATAATACAAATTTTCGGAATTTCAGGTGAAGCCGCCATTTTTTGCAATCAACATCTTAAAGCAATTTCTATTGTTAATGTAATTCTTGCATCATATGTTCCGCTATTCGGAGTAATACAAGGTGCAAACCATAGCGGAATCGCAACAATTATCTCTTGCTTTGCACTAAGCACACGTGTTATAATCACGTACACATTAAGATACAGTGAATTTTTCGGTCATACGATTATCTGGTGGAATGGACTTTTCGGTTTTGGCGTAGGTGCAATTCTCACTTGGGCATATTATTTTTCAGGAAAATGGAAGAAAAATTCAACACTTGAATAAATAAAAGGGAGATATATTATGATTTCAACAACAACACCGTCAATTGATGGAAAAAAAATCATCACCTACAAGGGCATCGTATTTGGAGAAGTAATAAATGGTGTAAACTTCATAAAAGATATCGGTGCAAACTTCAGAAACTTTTTCGGCGGACGTTCACAGGGCTATGAAAAAGAACTTATAACAGCAAGACAAAACGCCATAGCAGAAATGGAACAACGAGCATTGGAAATGGGTGCAAATGCCGTTGTAGGCGTTGACATAGACTATGAAGTACTTGGCACAAACGGAAACATGCTTATGGTAACAGCAAGCGGTACAGCGGTTGTAGTAGAATGAAAAAGTAAATAAAAAAGCGGTTGAATCAATCAACCGCTTTTTCATTTTTTGTTTTTATAAATTCTGAAAATATAGCTGCACTTATAATTAAAATCGAACCCAAAATACCAAACAATGTTATTTTTTCATGCATATAAAATACTGAAACAGCAACTGCAACAACAGGATCAGCATAAGAAAAAATAGCAACAGTTCTTGTATGAAGCTTTACCATAAGATAAAAGTATCCTATATATGCAGCTGCAGTAAATACAACTCCAAGCAAAATAAGAAGCACAATATTTTTAAAAGAAAAATCCAACATCTTTACATTTTCAGTCATTAATATGTATGGTGTTGTCATTATAGCCGTCATAGAAAGCTGAATAGCCGTTCTTATAATCGCATCCCCTTTGGGATATTTTTTATTTATTATAATAACACAACAATAACAGCTTGCACCTAAAAGAGCAAAAAGCATGCCCCTTATATCATCAGGACTCGGCTTCCCATTATTTACAACTCCCGATACCAAAATCATTCCGAAAAACGCCGCCAAAACGCAAACAATATGTTTAACGCCTAATTTTTCCTTTAAAAATATGGGAGATACTATAATAGTCAGAATAGGTGCCATATAATAGCAAACCGTTGCTGTTGCAATTGTTGTATGAGAATATGCATTAAAAAGACCTATCCAATCTCCGGAAAGGAGCATACCGCTCATAACCATAGGAAGTACTACAGATTTTATATCTTCTTTTTTTAGACGTTTTTTTGAAAAAATCAAATATATTATCAGGGCAGCTGCAGAAAACCATGCACGAAAACAGGCAATAACCGATGGAGGCATCGCTATTTCACGGACAATAGGTCCCATACAGCCGAACACAACCATCAAAACAAGATATTGAAGCTTTTGGATATAAGTTTTATTTAATGCCATCTCAGCACCCTTTCAACAACCATAAAAAAGCCGTCCTAAGACTGCTTTACTTAAAATATTATACACTAAGTTTTAAAAGTTTAAAGTTCTTTTTTCAATTCCTTTAATTTTTTTTAGTTTAATGTTAAAATTATAAAAAATCGAGAAAGGATAAGTTGCACATGAAAAATTGTATTATAGGACAGTCAGGCGGTCCAACTGTTGCCATAAACGCCTCTTTAGCAGGAGTTTTATCAAAATGTAAAGAATATAACTGCGCTCATATATACGGTATGATAAACGGTATAAAAGGACTGCTCGACAATACAATTCTTGATTTAAACAATATTTTTAAAAACGAAGAAGATATAGACCGTTTGAAAAAATCTCCTGCCATGTATCTTGGAAGCTGCCGATATAAACTTCCAACTCCAAATACAGATTCCGGCATTTACAATGCAATTTTTGATAAATTCAAAGAACTTGAAATAACCGATTTTTTCTATATTGGCGGAAATGATTCTATGGACACGGTTGATAAACTTTCAAAATATGCAAATAAAATAGGTTCAAAAATACATTTTATAGGAATCCCTAAAACAATAGACAATGATTTGGCCGCAACCGATCACACACCCGGATTCGGAAGCGCTGCAAAATATGTTGCCGGTTCAATGCTTGAGATTGCATTTGATAGTAGCATATACAAACTTAAATCCATTACAATAGTTGAGATAATGGGCAGAAATGCAGGTTGGCTTACTGCTGCATCTGCACTTGCAAAAACAAATTTCAGCAGTGCTCCCGACTTAATCTATCTTCCAGAAGTCCCCTTTGATAAAAACAAGTTTTTAAACGATATTCAAAAGCTTTTTAAAAAGAAACACTCCATTATTATAGCCGTATCGGAAGGAATAAAAACAAAAGACGGACATTATCTTGATCAAGACTGCAAAAGTACAAATAAAGATGCGTTTGGCCACATAATCCATTCAGGAACAGGTAAAATTTTAGAACAGCTTGTTATGCAAAAATTCAACTGCAAGGTTCGATCTATCGAACTGAATGTACTTCAGCGATGCGCTATGCATATGGCAAGCAAAACCGATATTGAAGAAGCGTTTGAAATTGGACAACAGGCGGTAATTTCTGCAAAAAACGGTGAAAGTGCAATTATGATGATATTTAAAAGAATATCCAACAAGCCGTATTTAACGGAAATTCAAAGTGAAAACATAGAAAACATCGCAAATGCAGAACGCGGAATACCAATTGATTGGATTAACGAAGATCATAACGGAATAAAAAAAGAACTTTATAACTATATGCTCCCATTAATTCAAGGAGAAGTAGAACTCAAATATAAAAATGGAATTCCAAGTTATATTAATATATCACATTTAAACCACTCTGAAATTTAATTCGGATTCCATATTCATTCTATTGGAGTAATAAAAATGGCAAGTGGAATTAAACAAAACATTCAAAAAACTGCTTTTAAAGCAACCTCAAAATATCTTTTAAATAAACTTTACACAGCAAAAACAGACGAAGAAAAAAAAATCGTTTTGGTTAAGGTCGCTGAAAATATTATAAAATACACAAATGGAATTTTTGCATCAAAAAGTTTTGAAAAAATGATTTTGGGATTAAAGGACAATGACAATGTCTGGGTTAAATATGCTATTTCAATTTTAAACGATATTGACAGACATATTCTTGAAACCCTTATTATGAGTCTCGGTATTGAAACAGGACTTTTCGGCTCAAAACAAGTTCGTGAAAACCGTAATAAATATCATTGCAATATCCCGAATATAATTTTATTTGACCCCACCTCAGGTTGTAATTTGAAATGCAAAGGCTGTTGGGCTGCCGATTATGGCCATAAAGAAAATCTTACGCTTGACGAAATGCGTTCAATCGTTTCACAAGGTCGAGCTCTCGGAACACATTTCTATATGATGACCGGAGGAGAACCGCTGATAAGGAAAAATGATATTATTACTCTATGTAATGAAAATCAAGATTGTGCTTTTTTATGCTATACAAATGCAACTCTTATCGACCAAAATTTTTGCAATGAAATAAAAAAAACAGGCAATCTTATCTTGGCACTTTCAATTGAGGGAACAAAAGAAACTAACGACTGGCGCAGAGGCGAAGGCTCATATCAAAAAACACTGAATGCAATGGCTCTTTTAAAGAAAAACAAATGTTTTTTTGGTATCTCTTGTTGCTATACAAGCCAAAACCTTGATTCAATTACAAATTTTGATTTTATAGATGAAATGGTGCAAAACGGTGCAAAATTCGGTGCATGGTTTAATTTTATGCCTGTAGGACACGATGCGTCGGCAGAACTTATTCCCACTCCAAAACAGCGTGCATATATGTATTCATGGGTAAAAAAAATGCGTGATAAGCATGAAGGCAAACCGATTTTTATAATGGATTTTCAAAATGATGGAGAGCATGTCGGCGGTTGTATTGCAGGTGGAAGACACTATTTTCATATAAATTCGCACGGTGATATGGAACCTTGCGTGTTTATTCATTTTTCAGACAGCAATATTCGTGAAAAAACAATTTTAGAAGCTTTAAAATCTCCGCTTTTTATGGCATATTATCATAATCAACCTTTTAACGACAATCATCTACGTCCTTGCCCTATGCTTGAAAATCCCGACTTACTGCGAAAAATGATTAAGCAGACGAAGGCGCAATCTTCAGATTTAGTTCACCATGAAACCGTTGATGAGCTTTGCGCAAAATGTGATGATTTTGCTAAAAATTGGACGCCAAAAGCTGATGAACTTTGGAAAAATAATAAACATCCCGACAACTTTGTTGATTTTTATCGCGATACTCCATGGGGTAAAAAAGAAATACAAAATAATGAAACCGAACTTTTATAAAGACCTGCATTTTGCAGGTCTTTTAAAAAACTCTCAACCAAAGTTGAGAGTTTGGTGCGGATGACAGGACTTGAACCTGCACGGTATTACTACCACAAGAACCTGAATCTTGCGCGTCTGCCAATTTCGCCACATCCGCATAGGCATTATTTTATCATTACTCCTTTTTTTCGTCAAGTTCAATAAACCGTACAACTCCTGAATCATCATTACTTTCACATATAAAATCTGCACGCTTTAAAAGCTCTTTATTTGCATTTTTTACTGCAACTTTAACATCTGCACACTCAAAAAGTGCAAAATCATTTTTATTATCTCCGAATACTGTTACTATGTCAGCTCCGCAATATTCTTTTACAAAGCCAGCTCCTATTCCCTTTGAACATTTATCAGAAAATACCTCAAGAAAATAATAATCTGTATAGGTATCCTTATAAAAAACAGTATTTAAACCTTCAACGGTTTGCGCGTATTCAAAAAGAGGCTTTATTACCTCTTCCGTTTCACAAAGACTTATATATATAACATTTTCATTTATTGTTATTTCATCTACTGAATGTATAAGTCTATCTCCCAAAACTTCACGCCGCGCTTCATAAAATTTTTTCTGAACTGAAAGTGTAAGCCTTTCAAATACAGTTTCTATTGTCCCGTCTTTATTTGAATAAAACACAAAAAATCCGACATGCTTTGTTTTAATAAGTCTAATAAATTTCTCTACCGCAAAGATATTTATATACGTTATTTTAACAGGCTTATCATTTTTTAAGTCATAAATATAAGCTCCATTCATAAAAACAGCCGGAATATTCATGTTTATATCTTGCAAAAGTTCCTTTGCAGAGATAACGGAACGAGATGTTGCAACAGTAAAGAGAGTTCCGTTATTTATAAATTTATTAAGCATTTCAGATGTCTTTTCAGGAACCCTGCCTTCACTTGAAAGCAGGGTTCCATCCATATCTGAAATATAAACAACTCTATTCATCATATTTTTTCTTTGCATTTTTTATAGCAAATTTAATCTCTGACACAAGCTCTTTCGGTTCTAAAACTTTTGCATTTTCAAGATTTTCAAGTGCCCAAAGCTTCATAGCCTGAAAATTTACCTTTGCACGAACTAAATTTATGCCTTTTTCTTTAATTATCACAACATTTTTTCCGAAATAATCTACAACTTGTGGCAGTATACTGTCATCAACCTCAAATAATGTATTTATATAATCACCGCAAAACATCATAAGTCCGTTTTCAATATGGCTTTTAAGTGAAAAATCCTTATTCACTACTTTAAGAGGAATAAATTCCTCTTCATTTTCAAAACATAAATCCAGCATTCTGTCAACTCTTAAATTTTCAATGGAGGCTTTCGCTCCGTTATGTCGATGCAAAACCGCATAAATACGGGAACCGTCTACAACAAGATAGTAAACCGATGCTTTAAAAACTTCTCCTCTATTCACAAATCTTTTTGTTCTATAATCAAATTTTCCGTGTTTAAAGGAAACAACAACCTTCTCATTTTTTGCCTTAAGCAAAAGAGTTGTGTTAATCAGCGTACTGTCAACTCCGCCATTTTTCTGTTTAATCGCATCTATCTCAAATGATTGAGAATTAAAATAATCTCCTGACAAAGCCGTAAGTTTTTTTACAATGTCATTTGTTCTTTTTGCACTTAAATTTTTAAGAGAATAAAGAGATAAAATTACAATCTGAAGTTCTTCTTCCGTCATATCTCTTTCAATATGCCATCTTTTTCTTATTTTTTGAATATCTCCGTCTATGGTATATCTGTCATTGAATTCATCAAAATTCAAAATAAAACCAAACCCTGCCGTATCTAAAAAACTGCTGAGTTCCAAAAGATTTTTTCGTATAGTTTTTTTATCAAAGGACTTTCCTATACGTTTTTCAAGCAGCTCTCCTATTTCACCAATATTAAGACGATGTTCACAATCGGTTCTTTCAAGCAAAAGCTTTAAAATAACAAGAGGTAAAATATTCTGAGAAAAGTTTGCAACAGTATTTTTTGTCTTAGCCAAATCTGCCTCCTTATGCTATTTTCACTTCTTCCCAAAGCTTACTGAGTAAATCCAATGTACTTTGGTCTAAATTATGAAAATACTGTGTTTTTGGAGGATTTTTAGGATAGAGCACTTCATTATCCTTATACTCATATCTTTCATCACTTAAAACTGCTGAAACAGGACAAATATATCCCATAAAATTAGCATTATGCAGTGCCGTTTCAGGTTCAAGCATAAAATTTATAAAAAGTTCTGCGGCTCTTTTATGCTGTGCACCCTTAGGTACACACATAACATCAACAAAAATATTTGTACCTTCTTTAGGATATATAAATTCAAGATCTGAATTCTGCGCCTTCATTGTTAAAAAATCACCTGCATAATACGGTGCAAGTGCCGCCTCACCGGATTCCATTTTATTAAAAACTTCATCCATAACATATGACTGCAAAAGCGGTTTCTGCTCTATAAGCTTATCTTTAGCTGCAGTCCAATCTGCAGGATTCGTCGTATTAACATCTTGATTTAAAAGATATTGTGCAATTCCAAACGCATCACGAGAATTATTAAATGTAAGCATTTGACCTTTATATTTATTATCCCAAAGAGCGCTCCAAGAATCAGGAACTTCCTTTACCATAGTTTTATTATAAATAAGTCCTACCATACCGCCTGTATAAGCTACCGAATATTCATTGGATTTATCAAAAAACAAATTCTTATATTCTTCTGCAACACCTTGAAAATTCGGTATATTTTTAAAATCAAGCTTTTCAAGAGCATTCTCTTTTTTAAGCCTTTCAGCCATATAATCCGATGGAATAATCACATCATAATTTACTCCACCGCTTTTAAGTTTTGAATACATATCCTCATTTGATGCATAAGTTGTGTAATTGACCTTAATACCTGTAAGTTCTTCGAACTTTTTAATAATATCAATACTTCCCTCTGTACCGTCCGATATATACTCTCCCCAATTATAAACATTAAGTTCGGTACCTTTAAGGTCTTCGATACTATAGATTGATTTTAAATTTTCCTTTATAAATTCAGCTTTATCCTCTCCACCTTTTTTTGTACAACCGGAAAATACAATAGATAATCCCAAAAGAATCAAAGCCATTACTAACGCTGTTATTTTTTTCATTTGTTACCTCCGCTTATTTTTTTTATCCGTTTTAGTTGTTACGACATTCATAATTACAAGAAGCAATAAAACCACAAAAAATATAATAGTTGAAAGTGCATACATATCGGGTCTTACCTTTTTCTTTGTCATTGAAAAAATAACTATCGGGAGAGTCTGAAATTTTGCACCCGTTACAAAATAACTGATTATAAAATCATCCAGAGACAATGTAAAAGCCATTATAAAGCCTGTAAAAATACCTGAAAATATGTTTGGCATAATAACCTTAAAAAATGCGCCCGTTGAAGAACAGCCCAAATCCTCTGCAGCCTCGGTTAAAAATGCACTCATTTGACGAAGTTTGGGAAGCACCGATAAAATAACATAGGGTAAGCAAAATGTAATATGTGCAATAAGAAGCGTCCCAAATCCAAGTGCATTTTTCATATGAAGAAGTCTTGCTGCAAATACAAATAACAACATCATGGAAACACCCGTTACAATTTCAGGACTCATCATAGGAATATTTGTCACTGTACTGAATGTATTTCTTAGCACTCTGCTCTTCACTTTTAATATTCCTACAGCTGCAAGCGTTCCTAAAACAGTTGATACAGCTGCCGCACAAAACGCTAAAATCAATGTGTTTTTCATTCCCTGAAGCGCTGCCGTATCACTCATAAGCTCTTTATACCATTTAAAAGAAAATCCCGACATAACTGATGTTGAATTTGACCCGTTAAATGAAAAAACTATCATAACAGCTATCGGTGCATAAAGGAATAAAAATATTGAACCTGTATATATACCTTTTAAAATTTTCATTTTAAAATCGGCGCCTCCTCATCACTTTTAGCTTCATTGGAAAATCTGTTCATAAATAACATTCCGATAATAATCATAAGCATAAGTACAAGTGAAAGAGAAGCTCCTAAATTATAATTATAGGCGGTCTGAAACTGCATTTCTATAGAATCGCCTATTAAAAGGTATTTACCTCCGCCAAGTTTTTGAGATATATAGAATGTTGATACTGACGGAACAAAAACCATTGTGATACCCGAAATTACACCGGGCATTGAAAGCGGAAAAATAATCTTTGCAAAAACATTACATCTTGATGCACCCAAATCATTTGCCGCTTCAACAAGACTTTTGTCAAACTTTGAAAGCACGGAATAAATAGGTAACACCATATATGGAAGAAAATTATATACCATTCCTAAAATTACGGCACCTGGCGTATTTATAAGTTGAAGTCGTTCAATTCCTATGCTTTTCAACATATTATTGATAACACCGTTATTTGCAAGGATGGTAATCCATGAATATGTACGAATCAAAAAATTCATCCACATTGGAAGCATAATAAGCATAATTAAAATACCCGAATTTTTTCTTGCATTTGCAATTATATATGCCAGCGGATATGAAATGATAAAGCATATAAAAGTTGCTAAAACCGCATATTCAACAGAACGAAAAAATATTGAACCGTAATTTTTAAGTGCATATATATTTTCAAAAGTAAAATCTCCATTTCTGTTTGTAAACGCATAAAATGCAACCATCAGCATAGGAACTATTATAAAAATCACTGACCACAAAAGGTATGGAGCATTTAAAGCAACCGTTCTCCTTTTGCACGTCGTCATATCTCGTCCTCCGAAATTTCCTCTTCATCAGTCAAAATAATCTCCGGATCACTCATTTCCTCAAATTCCTCTGAAAATGACGAATAATCGCCGTATATTCCGCTATACTCGCTCTTTTTCATGACCTGAATTTCCTCCGGCGCAACCTTAATACCGATTCTTTCACCGACAACATGACTTCTGGTTGTTTCAATCATCCACTTAAAGCCCTTTATATCCACAATAACTTCATAGTAATCGCCCTTAAATGTAACACCTGATATAATTCCGCTTAAAATTCCTTCGGCTTCAGAAACAACGCTTATATCTTCCGGTCTTATCACAATATCGACCGGTTCACTAGGCGCAAAACCCATATCAACACATGGGCAGTTCACTCCTTGAAAACGACATAGTCTATCCTTAATCATTATTCCGTCAAGAATATTACTGTCACCTATAAAGTCCGCAACAAAAGCATTTTCCGGTTCATTATAAATATCTGTAGGACTACCCGTCTGCTGAATTTTTCCACTGTCCATAACAACTATTGTATCACTCATAGAAAGAGCTTCTTCCTGATCGTGAGTTACATATATAAAGGTTATTCCAAGTCTTTTTTGAATTGATTTAAGTTCTCTCTGCATATCCTTGCGCAGCTTTAAATCAAGTGCTCCGAGAGGCTCATCCAAAAGCAAAATCTTAGGATCTACCGCAAGTGCTCTTGCTATTGCAACTCTTTGCTGCTGACCTCCGGAAAGGCTATCAACCGAACGTTTTTCAAAGCCCGTAAGGCTTACCAGTTTAAGCATTTCACTGACTTTTTCCTTTATCTCCCGTTTACTCTTTTTTCTTACTTTTAGACCAAATGCAATATTATTATAAACATCCATATTTGGAAACAGAGCATATCTCTGAAAAACCGTATTCACAGGACGCTTATTTGCAGGCACACCGTTCATCTTTTTTCCATCAAAAAAGATATCGCCCGCATCAGGATTTAAAAATCCGCCGATAACGCGCAATGTTGTTGTTTTGCCGCAGCCTGAAGAGCCCAAAAAAGTGACAAATTCACCACCTGCAATATCAAGATTAATTCCTTTTAAAACCTGCTCTCCGCCGAAACTTACTGTTATATTTTTTAAACTTACAGAACCTTTTGTGTTTTCCAATAACTTCTCCTTTCCAACCGATATGATTAAAAGCTTTATGCTTTAATGGTTGCAATTATCCTATGCAAATATATACGGGATAGGTAAAATTGTCAACAAAAAAATGCACCGTTTTTAAAGTGCATTTAAAGTTTGTTAAAAATGTGAATTTTAAGCTTCTTATAACCTATTTTTTGAAAATTAAGTTAATATTTATTCCTTTTTGAGCAGACGGGAACTGTTAAGTACACATAAAATAAGTACACCTACATCTGCAAAAACAGCAAGATAAATAGGCGCAAGCCCAAAAGTCCCTAACCCAAGTACAATAATCTTTATTATAATTGCAAAATAAACATTACTTTTTACAATTCTCATAGTCTTTTTTGATTTCTTAATTGCCCTAAAAATATTTTCAATATCATTATTCATAAGTACAGCATCGGCTGTTTCAATCGTTATAGCAGATCCACCACCCATTGCAAATCCGACATCTGCCGCCAAAATGGAAGGGGTATCGTTTATTCCGTCGCCTATATATGTAACAACTCCATTGTCCTTTTTATATTTCTCTATTATTTCAGTCTTTCCGTCAGGCAAAAGTTCCGCCTTAAAATCAGAAAGTCCAAGTTCCATAGCAATTTTTTCTGCAGATTTTTTATTATCTCCGGTCAACATAACAAGTCTTTTAATTTCGATACTTTTAAGCTTTTCCACTGCCGTTTTAGCTGTCTCTCTTAATTTACCGGAAAAGCTTAACGAACCTACAAATATATTGTCAAAAGCCGTATAAACAGTTCCGTCAAAGCCATCAGGAACATTTATTTCATTATTTATCAAAAATCTTTTGGAACCGCATAAAATTACTTTTTCATTATATACAACTCTTGTGCCAAAACCCTTATACTCCTTAAATTCAGAAATCATATATTGATTAGGTGACTTTCCGTCAAAAGCTTTTTTTACTATTGCTTTTGCAAGCGGATGCGTTGAATTCATTTCACAAATTGCAGAATAAAAAATCAAATTTTTTTCCGTAAAATTTTCTGACGGCGACAACTTTTCAACAATAAAGCTTCCATCTGTTATTGTACCTGTTTTATCAAAACAAACCGTATCAGTCTTTGCCAAAAGCTCAATGAATTTCCCGCCCTTGAGAACAACACCGATTTTAGAAAGTCCACCGATTGCCGAAACAAATCCGAGCGGAACCGAAATCATAATTGCACACGGACATGAGGCTACTAAAAATACAAGAGAACGATACAGATAAGTTTCAAAGTGTCCCCAGAAAATCGGCACTACAAAAGCTAAAATCGCCGCAAGCCCTACCACAAGAGGCGTATAAATTTCTGCAAAACGTGATATAAATCTATCTGTTTTCGCCTTACTTTTGGAGCTTTCCTTAACGGATTTTATTATCTTCTCAGCAACGGAATTTTCATAATCTTCAGTCGCTCTTACAGTCAATGCACCGTATCCATTTACGGAACCTGAAAAAAGAGATGTGCCTACAGAGGCAAATATAGGGAGTTCTTCCCCTGAAACAGCCGCAGTATCAACCTCACTTTCCCCTGAAATTACAATACAATCCGCAGGAATTTTTTCATAAGCGGAAATTATAAGTTTATCTCCTTTCTTTATTTCTTTTGCTTTTATTTCAATTCTCTCGCCATCAGATAATATCATAGCTTTTTCAGGAACCAAATCATAAAGCTTTGAAATAGCCTTATCTGATTTTTCAACAGCATAATCTTCAAGCATTTCACCAAGTCTATAAAAAA
Source organism: Candidatus Fimenecus sp. (assembly GCA_052169395.1). Lineage (GTDB taxonomy): Bacteria > Bacillota > Clostridia > Oscillospirales > Acutalibacteraceae > Fimenecus. Next base: position 304,704 of record JBQNCN010000003.1, read on the forward strand.
GTGAAACGGCTGCACCCTCTGCTCCTTGTCCTATTGCAAAGGAAGCTATAATAGCCACCAACATAAGAGTTGTAGTATCAAGTGAAAAATCCTTATGTTTAACTTTGTTTATAATTGCAAGCACCAAGCTGTATCCAGACAGAAGTACAGATACCATAGAAAATATAACTGTAAGCCATGCGGGAAAATAAAAATGAATATAATCAAAAAATTTAAAACTTAACCATGAAGGTATTCCGTGAAAATGACTATGCCCTAAATAGAGAAATATTGCAGAAAAAATAAGCGATATTTTTTCAAACGCTTCAAACCTTTTATTTTTTTTATGGCTTTCGTTATGACAGGAACAACCTCCATGGTTATGCTCGTGATTATTAACCTGTTCATTGTGTTCCTCTAAATGACCATGACTACAACAACTTCCCGTACAAACTTTAAGACGCTTCGTCTTGTGTTTTTCATTTTCCATTATCCGCCTCTTTTTTCAAGTATATGTTCAAGTCCCATATAAAATATTATACGAACATGTTCATCTGCAAGCATATACAACACTTCTTTTCCCGAACGCTCTGTTCTTACAAGTCCTGAATCTCTCAAAATTCTGAGCTGATGAGAAATTGCAGACTGAGACATGGAAAGTCTCTCAGAAATTTCAGAAACATTCATATTTTTGAATAAAAGTTCTTCTATAATCCTTACCCTTGTGCTGTCTCCAAAAACACGATACAAATCTGCTAAATCATAAAGTATTTCGATATCCGGACGTTTTTCCCCGGACATCATTTTTTTTATTTCTTTCATGTTATTCCCCTACAACATACATATGAACAAATGAACAATCGTTCATATTTATAATTCAAATATATCACTTTTAATATATTTGTCAAGAAAAAAATAAAGCCTTACATAAGGCTTTCCTTCAAAATTTTATTTAATAATAATTTTCTTTCGCAATATTTCTTAAACTTTCAATTTCAAACTTTCTGTCTTGACTTCCAAAAACTGAACTTCCCGCCACAAAAATATTTGCACCTGCACTTGCTGCAATTTTTATGGTCTCTTTTGAAATTCCTCCATCAACCTGAATATCAAGTTTATGATTTTGTCTTTCAGCTTCTTTTCTTATTTTGGAAACCTTTTGCATCATATCCTCCATGAATTTCTGACCGCCAAATCCGGGTTCAACCGTCATCACAAGTACCATAGAAAGTTCTTTAATATAAGGAAAAATCGATTCTGCAGAAGTTTTAGGTTTTATAGCTATTGCCGGAGCCATTTTTCTGAAACGAATTGCTTTTACAGTTTCTAATACATCACCATCGCTTTCAATATGAAAAGAAATCATATTTGCTCCCGCTTTTGCAAAATCATCTATATATTTAAGCGGTTCTGATATCATCAAATGAACATCAAACGGCATACAGGTACATTTACGCAGCGCCTTTACAACAGGTGCTCCAAAAGTTAAATTCGGAACAAAATGTCCATCCATAACATCAAGATGAACTAAATCCGCATTGCAGCGCTCAAGTTCTCTTACCTCTTCTCCCATTTTTGTAAAATCACAAGATAAAATCGATGGTGCTATTTGTATCATTTTATAATTCCTTTATTCCCTTATTTGTCCGTTCCCAAACACAAGATATTTATATGAAGTCATTTCGGAAAGCCCGACCGGTCCTCTTGCATGCAACTTTCCCGTTGAGATTCCCATTTCAGCGCCAAAGCCGAATTGACCGCCATCGGTAAATCTTGTAGATGCATTTTGATACACTGTTGATGCATCCACCATTTTCATAAATTTTGCAGCATTGGCAGCATTCTCTGTAATTATGCACTCCGAATGAAGCGTGCCGTATTTATTGATATGTGCTATCGCTTCATCTATGTTTTCCACAATTTTACATGAAATAATCAAATCTAAAAACTCTTTTCCAAACTCCTCTTCTTCAGCCAAATCTGCATTTTCAACAATCTTTCTTGTATTTTCATCTCCAAAAAGTTTGACGCCCTTTTCAAAAAGAACATCTGAAATTTTCGGAAGCGCTTTTTCAGCTATTTTTTTATTAATTAAAAGACTTTCACATGCATTGCATACAGACGGTCGTTGAGTTTTTGCATTCACAATAACCTTAACCGCCTTTTCAATATCTGCAAATTCATCAACATAAATATGACAATTTCCTGTTCCCGTTTTGATTACGGGAATATTTGATTTTTCAGCAACCGCCTCAATAAGCTCTGCTGACCCGCGCGGAATTAAAACATCCACATATTTTGAAGCTCTCATAAGCTCATCTGCACTTCTTCGATTTGTATCGGTAATAAGCTGAACGGAGTTTATAGGTAAGTCAGATTTTTCAAGTCCTTTAATTATAGCGGAATATATAGCCTTATTTGAATTTATCGATTCTTTTCCGCCACGCAAAACAACCGCATTTCCCGTTTTTAAGCATATTGCGGCAATATCTGAGGTAACATTGGGTCTACTCTCAAAAATAATTCCTACCGTACCTATCGGTACGCTTACCTTCTTTATTTCAAGACCGTTAGGAAGCACCCACTCTGCAATTACCTTTGAAAGCGGTGAGGGAAGCTCGGCAACCTGAACGACACCGTTTGCCATATCTTTTATTCGATCTACCGTCAAACGAAGCCTGTCCGACATTACACTTGTAATTCCGTTTTGCTCGGCATTCAACAAATCCTTTGCATTTTCTTCTAAAATTATATCAGTATCTTCAATCAATGCATTTGAAATATGGTAAAGAGCATTTTTTATGCTTTCGTCCGTTGCAGAAGCCAACTCTCTTGACACAAGCTTGGCTTTTTCACAGAGCTTTTCAGTTTCGTTCATTTTCATCTCCTATTTTGCTTCTATATTATATCAAAAATTCAATAATTATCATAATAAATCTCTTAAATCCCTTTTGTTTTAAGTAATGAAAAATCATTCTATATATATTGTTATAAAATCAAATATATGCTGTGGCAATTTAATAAAAACATCCGATTATCAAATAATGATTATACTTAAAATCCCGAAAAAATCAATTAAAGCAAAATTTATTACTCAATTTGTGTGATTAGCTTTACCATAAAAACGGGTGTTCCTATGGGAACTGCCCGTTTACTTTAACATATGTAATTTTAAAATTCAGCCTATCTTATGATTTGATTTAAAAAAATCAACACATTTATATTTTTTCTTATCTATAAAAGCATTGCAAAATATTTCAAGACTTGCTTGCTATAAAATATTACTGTTTATCAAAATATGCTTTGCTTGCTTTGAAATAAGTACTTATATAACCACATTGGAAACTACTACAAATTCTCTTGTGCTTTCAATATAATAACATGTATCTCCGTCTCCCTGCCTTTTTCTTAAAGCTGAGCTGCTTTGGGCAACTCTTGCAGACGCATTTTCATATTCTTCAGCTGATGAACAGCCCATTTCACTGCCATACTTATAATAATGCTGCATTAAACGCTCATTATTTCTGAAGGTCAGCGTGATGCAACTGTTTTTGGATTTCGGATTTGATTTATTTATACTTGAAGATTTATTGCCTTTGTCATAATGTACTTTAACACCCGAAGTAATATTCTCCTGCTGTTTATCCTTTTCTTTTTCGGAATCATAATATGATTTTGCATCGAATTTTGATTTGTTTGACTTAATTATTATATTTGACGAGGTTTTTTCAATCCTTTTTCTGTTTTAACACTTTTTTGTATTGTTTCAGTTTTAGCATCCTAATCAACAAAAGTCGAAACATAGCCCATATCGGTAATTGCTTCTTTATTTTCATCTTTAAGCTTTGTCGGTTTTTCCACTAAATTTAAAACAAGCGTCTCTAATAAAGTCAAAATCAAAACAACTGACAGCAAATAAATCATTTTTTATATTTTATTTTTTGTGGTTTCTATTTACTCCCCCTCCGATTTTGTATATATCAGGCTTATAAATAATACCTTTGCTCATATCATCTTTATTTTCTGTCATAAATATTCCCTCTGTTTTTTATAAACTTAACGAATCTTTTTTCACAAGCTCCGTATTTTGCATAATTTTTTATACTTTCAACCAGTGAAACACTGTTTGCCCCATCGTCAGAATCTGGATTTTCAAACTGAAATAAATCATCTTGCCAAAAACAAACAGGGCAAATTTTCAGACTTCACGAATCTTGCTCAAAAATAAATTGTTTACAACAAGGGCATACAAATTCTTTTTGCATAATAAATTTACGTCTCCTGAAATTCAACTCATTCAAAAGGCAAAAAGTATAGCTTTATTATTAAATTATATTACCAAAAATTCAACAATAATTTAAAGCAGCTTCACAATTATACAAAAAGTATCATTTAAAAGAATTCTTTCCTTTTAAATGATACTAAAACATTATTTATCGTTGGATAAACTCTTCATTGTCGGGAAAAGCAGAACATCTCGTATTGCAGGTGAATCTGTAAACAGCATAACCATTCTGTCAATACCGAAGCCTATTCCGCCTGTCGGCGGCATACCTATTTCCATTGCATTCATAAAGTCTTCATCAGTTGTATTCGCTTCATCATCACCCGCTTTAAGTCTTTCTTCTTCTTCCTTGAAGCGTTCACGCTGGTCAACAGGGTCATTAAGTTCAGAATAAGCATTAGCCATTTCCCAGCCGTTTATATAAAATTCAAATCGCTCAACATATTCGGGATTGTTAGGTTTTTTCTTTGTAAGCGGTGAAATATCTGTCGGATGGTCGCAAACAAAGGTAGGATCCATCATTTGTTTTTCACAGAACTCATCAAAGAAGAGATTTAATATATCGCCTTTTGTATGTCTTTTTTCATATTCGACACCCTTTTCGTCCGCAATTCGTCTTGCGTCCTCAACGCTCTTTATTTCATTCCAATCAACATCGGCATATTTTTTAACGGCATCAACCATTGTAATTCTTTCAAAAGGTTTTGAAAGATCTATTTCTCTACCGTTATATGTAAATTTAAGTGTTCCCAAAACTTCATTTGCCACATGACGATAAAGCTTTTCGGTAAGGTCCATCATGCCGTTATAATCGGTATAAGCCTGATAAAGCTCCATAAGGGTAAATTCAGGATTATGCCTTGTATCAAATCCCTCATTTCTGAAAACTCTACCTATTTCATAAACTCGTTCAAGTCCGCCTACAATAAGCCTTTTAAGATAAAGTTCAAGAGAAATTCTTAGCTTTTTATCTTCACTTAGACTGTTATAATGCGTAATAAACGGCCTTGCGGCAGCTCCTCCCGCATTTTCAACAAGCATAGGCGTTTCGACCTCCATAAAGCCTTGCCCGTCAAGATATCTTCTTATTGAAGATAGAATTGCCGAACGCTTTATAAAAGTTACCCTTACATCGTCATTCACCGTCAAGTCAAGATATCTTTGACGATACCTTGCATCCGTATCCTGAAGCCCGTGATATTTTTCAGGAAGCGGTCTTAACGCCTTTGAAAGAAGCTTTACTTCAGTTGCATGAACTGAAATCTCTCCTGTTTTCGTCTTGAATATTTCACCCTTTACGCCTACAATATCGCCTAAATCAAGATGCTTAAAATCAAGATATTCATCAGTACCCAAAAAATCTCTTGCAACATAGCACTGCATTCCACCTGTTTTATCCTTAACATTACAGAAAGAAGCTTTACCCATAACTCTTTTCTGCATAAGTCTTCCCGCAATGCTTACGTTATGCCCTTCAAAAGCTTCAAAATTTTCCTTTATTTCGGAAGCGTGTGCACTTATATCATATTTAGTTATAACGAATGGGTCCTTGCCCTCTTCTCTCAGTTCATTAAGCTTATTAAGTCTTATATGAAACTGCTCGTCAGGAGTCTTTTCAATCTGATTATTACTTTGCTTTTTCTGTTCATTTGCCATTTTATGCCTCTTTTAAAAAAGCGGGCAAAGCCCGCAAAATTTATAATTAAATTATTATGCGTTTGTTGCTATAATTATGAAATTTAAAACACCGCCGGGGGTTTCAACCTCAACCTTGCTACCTTTTTTCTTACCTATTAAAGCCTTACCAACAGGAGAATCCTCTGAGATTCTGCCTCTAAGAGGATCTGAATCTTCTGAAGAAACGATGGTATAAACAAAAGTAGAGCCTTTTTCATCCTTGATTTCAACTTTTGAACCATGACGAATAACGCCCGCTTTCATAACGCTCTCATCGATTACTCTTGCATTTTTAACTGTATATTCAAGATCTCTTATTTCAGCCTCATGTTTTGCTTGATCATTTTTCGCTTCATCATATTCGGAATTTTCTGAAAGATCGCCATATGACCTTGCCTGTTTAAGTGCCTCGGCATCTTGCTTTCTAATTACTGTTTTAAGGTAGGTTAATCTATCTTTTAATTTTTTGAGTTCTTCTTCAGTAACCCATTTTTCATTATCTGCCATAACTTTGCATACTTCCTTAACATAATATAATAAAAGGATTATAGAGAATTTAATACAAAATGTCAAGGTTTCAATTAAAATGCAAATTTTATAATATAATAATAAAAAAGCGAAGCTAAAGCTTCGCTGAAATAATCCTATTTATAAAAATGGCTCCCCCAGTTGGACTCGAACCAACGACACCGCGGTTAACAGCCGCGTGCTCTACCGACTGAG
>JBQNCN010000004.1:0-20893 GCA_052169395.1 Candidatus Fimenecus sp.
CCTACTTTCTCATAAGGCAAATTATCGGTTGTTTCATCAGGTTTTAGGGTGTCCCTAACGAGGTGTTTGGTAGTGTAGCTGTCCGAACACACCGCTTGTTTCACAACGAAGCGAAAGCAACCGATTTGGACAACCTGTCCATAATTGGTCTGCTCGCTGAGATTGTGTGAAAAGCGGGCAAGCTACCGTTTGGATATACAAATGGTCTGCTTGCTAAGATAAAACATTTTAATCCCACAAACAAAATTAAGGCACAGCCTACTGGATTTTCTCCGTAAGTTGTGCCTTGTTTTTAATTGTATATTACTTGTTCATTAACAATTTCCATTGCTCGATTGCGGATGTTGTTCATCTTTTGCACCCATAACATTGGGTTATCCGATTTCAATTTTTCCGTAACATTTTCTTTTTCGGCAAGGTCATTTATCAACCGAGAAAAAAGATTTTGAGCCTGTTCTTCGATGTCGGCAAGGTATGAATCGAGCTTACCGCTTGTCAGCAAATTGTAGTAACGCACCTTATGACTTTGCTTCAAATATCGCTTGTGCCTCATTGCCCATACACCGATATTTGTTTCTTTTTCTTCCGCCGGCAACGAAAGATTAGGCAATAAATAATCGCCGACCTGCGTATAAGTACCACCATTATTTTCAAAAATTGTTTTCATATTAAAACCTCCTTAATTTCAGTAAGTTCATTATACGAAAAACAAAATAAAATTTCGAATGTGCGGATTATTTTTTGAATATGATGTTCAACTATCGGTAAAACTGTATTTCGCCAAATCCTATATGAATATTCGCACCAAAAGCAGCCTCAAGGCTGCTTTTTTATTTATTTCCATGAAGGAGTGGAGATAAGGGTTTATAAATAAATATACATATAATTGCATCTATAATTCCTTTTACAAAGGTAAATGGCATATTAAAAATAATAAGACTTTTAAGTAAAGTATTTGAAGCGGGTAAAAGTTTTTTATACATATCTATTATTACAGTCATAGGCATTTTGTAAGCAATTACATAGGTTGGATAGACTATAAAGTAGTTAATTGGAACTGAAATAACAGCCATAACTCCCGCTCCACATATTGCTCCTATGATGGCGTGCTTTTTGTTTTTTTGATTTTTATAAATGTATCCTGCCGTTATGCACATCATCGCACCTAAAATGAAATTACACAGTTCTCCAACATAAGCGGAACTTGAGCCTTTAAACACAATGTGTAAAAGATTTTTTAAAAGTTCAATTAAAGCTCCTGTCCATGGACCGAAGGCAAAAGCTCCTAAAAGAGCAGGTAAATCTGAAATATCAAATTTAATAAACGGTGGAATAAGCATTGGGATTGGAAATTCAATAAACATAAGTACAAAAGAAATCGCTGAAAGCATTGCGGTTGCAGCAACTTTCCTTATATTCAAAAATTTTTTTGATTTTAATGTTTTTTCTTTTTTGTTTGCAGTCATAACTACTCCCTTGAATATTTATTGCAGGCTGCTTCAAAATAAAAAACCTCACGAAAATCGTGAGGCAGATGTTAAGGATCATCTTCTTTCTTCCGGACTTTACCGTCGGTTCAGGAATTTCACCTAATCGTGCTCGCGCTTGTGGACTATAACCACCGGTGAGGAATTGCACCTCGCCTCGAAGACAGCTATTGCTAAAAATATAATACTCTTATAAACAGATTTTGTCAATGCTCTTATTGCTTATTAAATTAAAGTACTTTATTTATTTCATCAATTACTCTTTGAGCATCACTTGAGGGAACTAAAATTGAAATACTTATTTCAGATGTGGTAATCATAGATATGTTGGCATTTGCGTTTTTAGCCGCTTTAAAAATTTTAGCGGCATATCCGAAGTTGCCAAGCATAAGGTTGTTATTTATTGTGATTTTTGTATTGCCGTTATTTACCAGAAGCTTTCTTTTTGGGTTATCTTTATGAAGCATTGAATTAAGAGCTATAATTTTTGCTAAATTATTAGCACCTACTGTAAATGATAGTGTTGAATTGCTGTTTGGTGTAGGTGTTTCAGAAATCATATCTACATCAATTTCCGCTTTTGCAACTTCTGTAAAAATTTCGGAAATTGTTTCGATGTTTATAGGTGTTCCGCATACGGTGATAAGAGCAACATCATCCTGTAAAGTTATTTCTGTCATAATTAACCTCTTAAAAGATCATTCATATCATAAAGTCCATTTTCTTTATCCTTTATAAATCTTGCTCCGTTTATTGCTCCGTTGGCAAATAATGCACGCGACCTTGCAGAATGACTTATTTTAATTATTTCGTCTTCTCCTGCAAAAATAATCTCATGTTCTCCTACTATTGTTCCACCTCTTATTGCACTTATTCCAATTTCATTTTCATGACGACTTTCACGCCTTTTTGAACGGTCAAAAACAAAATTTTGTTCATTTTCAAGAACTTCAGAAATATTTTTTGCAAGCATAAGAGCAGTGCCTGAAGGAGCATCGAGTTTTCTTCTATGATGAGCTTCTACAATTTCAATATCAAAATTTCCGTAAAGTAATTTTGCAGCTTGCTTTGCAAGCGCTGAAACTAAATTTACACCGATTGACATATTTGCAGTAAAAAATATAGGCGTTGTTTTAGATGCTTCTTTTAGAGCTTTTATTTGATTGTCATTTAGCCCTGTTGTCGCAACAACTGCAGCGGTATGTGTCCTTAAGGCATATTCAAGCATTTCATTAAATGCTGCCGGAACGGAAAAATCTATTATAACATCGGCTTTTTCATTTATTCTGTTAAAACTTTTGTAGATAGGATAGTCTGCTATTTTTTTATTTATATCAACGCCTGCAACAATTTGACAGTCAGTTTGAGTTTTTATAAACTCTTCCACGACTGTTCCCATTTTTCCTGCAGCGCCATTTAGTAATATTCTCATTTTATATAAGTCCGTATTTTACTAAAACTTTTTTCATCTGTTCTATTTTTGTTGGCTCCATTTCACAAAGTGGAAGTCTAAGCGGACCCGCATTCATTCCCATAAGATTCATAGCGGCTTTTACGGGGATAGGGTTTACATCCATAAAAAGTTCATCCATGAGTTCTAAATACTTAAGCTGATATTCTGCACTTTTTTTGAAGTTCCCTTCAAGAGCGAGTTTTGTCATATTGTGAGTTTCTTCAGGCATGATATTTGCAATTACTGAAATAACTCCTATACCGCCTAGAGACATAATTGCGGTTGTCTGGTCATCATTTCCTGAGTATACGGCAAAATCTTCAGGACAAAGAGATATTGTTTTTGCAATCGATGAGAGATTTCCTGTGGCTTCTTTTGCCGCATATATATTTTTGTGATTAGCCAAAGTCGCATAGGTTTCGGGCTTGATTTCAGTTCCTGTTCTGGAAGGAACATTATAAAGTACCATAGGTGTTGAAACTCTGTCGGCGATATATGTATAATGCTTAATAAGACCGCTTTGTGAAGCTTTATTGTAATAAGGTGTTACAAGGAGCAAGCCGTCAACACCTGCCTTTTCAGCCTCATTTGAAAGTTTTACCGCATATTCCGTATCGTTTGAGCCTGTTCCTGCAATAACAGGAATTCTTTTGGCAACCTTTTCACAGGTGAATCTTATAACTTCAGAATGTTCTTCATGTGAAAGTGTTGCACTTTCTCCTGTTGTTCCGCATATTACAATACAGTCTGTACTTTTTTTTATGTGAAATTCAATAAGGTCTGAAAGTACGTTATAATTCACTGTTCTGTCATCATTAAATGGGGTAATAATAGCAACACCTGACCCCTTGAAAATCGGCTTTTTCATAGTTATCTCCTTAATCCATATATCCTTTTGCGGTTAAAAGTTCCGCTAAAAGTACAGCGCCTCCTGCTGCACCTCTTAATGTATTGTGTGAAAGACATACAAATTTATAATCAAATTGAGTGTCCTCACGAAGTCGTCCTATTGAAATTCCCATTCCGTTTTCAATATTTCGGTCAAGTTTTGTTTGCGGTCTGTTATCTTCTTCAAAATAGTTTAAAAACTGTTTTGGAGCGGATGGAAGTCCAAGCTCCTGCGGTGCACCTTTAAACATTTTCCATATTGTTTTCATTTCATCTGTAGACGGCTTTTTTTCAAAACGTGCAAAAACTGCACCCATATGGCCGTCGGAAACGGGAACTCTCAGGCATTGTGCTGTAAAATTGATGGAATTATCATTGGAAATTATATCACCATCGATTTTACCGAAGATTTTAAGCGGTTCTTTTTCAGATTTTTCTTCTTCACCGCTTATGAACGGAATAACATTATCAATCATTTCAGGCCAGGTTTCAAAAGTTTTTCCTGCACCGGATATTGCCTGATAAGTACATACAAGAACATCTTTTATACCGAATTTTTTGAGTGGAAATAATGCCGGAACATATCCTTGAAGAGAGCAGTTTGGTTTTACTGCAATAAAACCTCTTTTTGTGCCGAGTCTTTTTCTTTGTGCAGGAATAATTTCAGTGTGTTCGGCATTAAGTTCAGGAAGCACCATAGGAACATCCGAAGTGTGCCTATGTGCAGAATTGTTTGAAACCACAGGGCATTCTGCTTTTGCATATTTTTCTTCAAGTGCTTTTATTTCGTCTTTTGGCATATTTACTGCACAGAATACAAAATCTACAAGCTTTGAAATTTTTTCAATATCTTTTTCAGCATCAAATACAATTATGGATTTTACATTTTCTGGCAGCTTTTCTTCCATACACCATTTGTTTCCGACAGCTTCTTCATAGGTTTTACCAGCAGATCTTTCTGATGCTGCAAGCACCTGTAAATCAAACCAGGGATGATTATTTAAAAGAGTTATAAACCTTTGTCCTACCATTCCTGTGGCACCTATTATTCCGACTCTTTTTTTTATCACTTGTAATTACCTCCGAAATGTTTTATTCTTTAGAGAAAATGACCGGATTAACCGGTCATCTATACGGAAATGAAAGAAAGCGACAGCGCCCCATCTCCGAAAGATGACAGTTATTTGACTTTCATCAAATACCCAAAAGACGTTTACGGTATAACGCTTTTTCGGCGGAGTCCCTTTTTTTCTGCGTTCAACGGTTTACCGAACCTCCCACAGAATACTTGTGTTATCCGCACCTCTGTCTACTTTGCTATAATAGCATTATATTTAATTATTTTCAATAATATATTTAAGGGATTGGAATGAAAAAACAAGATTTTTATTATGATTTGCCCCAGGAACTTATTGCACAGTTTCCTGTAGAACCGAGAGATTGTTCAAGACTTCTTATTGTGGATAAAAAAAGCGGAGAGTTGGAACATAAGCATTTTTATGATATTGTTGATTATCTTAATAGGGGTGATTGCCTTGTTATAAATAATACAAAGGTAATGCCTGTAAGGATTTTTGGAGTAAAAGAAAGTACAGGTGCAATAGTGGAATTTCTGCTCTTAAATCAAAAAGAACAAAATTTATGGGAATGTATGGCGGGACCGGGGAAAAAAGCTAAAAGTGGCGATAGATTTTCATTTAATGACGGAGTTTTAAACGGTAAAATATTGAAAGTGCTTGAAAATGGAAACAGGCTTGTGCTTTTTAGTTTTGATAAAGAAAAATATGCCAATATTTTTGAAGTTCTTTCTGAAATAGGTGAAATGCCGCTTCCTCCATATATAAAAGAAAAACTTAAAGATAAAAATAGATATAATACTGTCTATGCAAAAGATATAGGATCTGCAGCAGCGCCAACTGCAGGTCTTCATTTTACAGATGAGCTTTTGGCAAAAATAAAAGATAAAGGTGTAAATATAGGTGAATTAACTTTGCATGTGGGTATAGGTACTTTTAGACCGGTTAAAACAGATGATATAAAAGAACATAAAATGCATAGTGAACATTACCATATGTCGAAAGAAACCGCGGATCTTATAAATAGAACCAAAGATGCAGGTAAAAGAGTAATAGCGGTTGGAACAACTTCAGTAAGAACTGTTGAAAGTGTTTTTTCAAAATGTGGAGAAATAAAAGAAGATGATGATATGACGGAAATATTTATTTATCCAGGATATAAATATAAATGTGTAGATGCTATAATAACAAATTTTCATCTTCCGGAATCAACACTTATTATGCTTATATCAGCATTTTATGACAGAAAGAAGATTTTAAATGCATATGAAACCGCAGTAAAAGAAAAATACAGATTTTTTTCATTTGGTGATGCAATGTTTATAAAATAATATTTGACAAAAAGTTCTTTTAGTGGTAACATTTCATAAGCAATAAAGCAGAGCGACCGGCTCTCACCCCAAGCGAAAGCAAAGGCGGTTAATAATTAGCTTATTAAGCACGGTCGTATCCGTGCTTTTTGTAATTTTAAAATGGAGTGATGGACAATCGGTACAAAGGAAAAAGAACCGCTTTTAAATGAGCGTATTCGTGATAAAGAAGTTCGGGTAATTGCTGAGGACGGTCAGCTTGGCGTAATGAGCGCTCAGGAGGCCTTGCAAGAAGCGCAGGCAAGAGGACTTGATCTTGTTAAAATCAATCCGGAGGCAAATCCTCCAGTTGTGAAAATTATGGACTACGGCAAATATCGTTTTGACAAAGCCAAGCGTGAAAAAGAAGCACGTAAAAAGCAAAAAACGATAGAAGTTAAGGAAATAAGGCTTTCACTTAAAATTGATGTTCACGACTTTGATACCAAAGTAAATCAAGCCAAAAAATTTATTAAGCAAGGCAATAAGGTTAAGGTCAGTCTGCGTTTTCGCGGTAGAGAAATGGCTCACAATGAGCTTGGAGCCGTGAACATGGAACGCTTTGCAGCTGCGTTGGCAGAGGTTGCAACTGTTGACAAAAAGCCGATATTTGAGGGCAGACAGATGATTATGAATTTATCGCCTAAAATTGAAAAAAACATCGGGAGGAAAAAAGATGCCAAAGATTAAGACTCATTCAGGTGCGAAAAAACGTTTTAAATTAAGTAAAAATGGAAAGCCTATCAGAGGTCATGCTAATAAGTCGCACATTTTGAATAAAAAGAGTACCAAGAGAAAGAGAAATCTCAGAAAAACTTCGGTTGCCGACAAAACAAATCATAAGGCAATCAAAAGGCTTATTCCTTATAAATAATTTTAAATTTTACTTTAATTTAACGGAGGCAATATAGATGGCACGAGTAAAAGGTGCACTTAGCACGCGTAAAAGAAGAAAAAAGATATTAAAGCTTGCCAAAGGATATTACGGCGGAAAGAGTAAACTATTCAGAACAGCTAAAGAAGCTGTAATGAAAAGTGGTCAGTATGCATATATTGGCAGAAAGCAAAGAAAGAGAGATTTTAGAAGGCTTTGGATAACGAGAATTTCTGCTGCATGTAAAATGAATGATACAAATTACAGTACTTTTATGAACGGACTTAAAAAAGCGGGGATTGATTTAAATCGTAAAATGCTTTCTGAAATTGCAATATCAGATCCTGTTGCATTTACTGATCTTGTAAATCAGGCAAAAGAAGCCCTCAAGTGATAGCTTTAGTACAAAACTTTATATAAAAAACGGGTTTCTCAGAGGTAATTCCTCAGAGAAATCCTTATTTTAATTATGAATACTTTTAAATTGGAAAGCGTTGACAATTTTAGAATAAAACGTTATAAAAAACTTGCGATTTCAAAAAAATATAGATATAGTGAAGGCCTTTTTATCCTTGAGGGATTGAGGCTTGTTTCGGATGCACTAAAAAGTGGCGTTGAAGTTTTTGAACTATATATTGAAGAAACAAAATTCAAAAAAATAAGAAATGAAATTGAAAGTTTGAATGTTTATGAAGTTTATTTGATAAGCGAAGAAATTTCAAATAAAATATCAGAAACGATATCTCCACAAGGGATTTTTGGGGTGTTTAAGATTCCGAAGTCCAATGTTAAATTTGATTTCAAAAAGAAATATGTTATGCTGGATAAGATTCAAAATCCTGATAATCTGGGCGCGGTTTCAAGAACTGCAGAGGCTTTGGGTATAGCGGGACTTATTTTGTCTGGCGGATGTGATATATATAATCCAAAAGCTTTAAGGGCATCAATGGGCAGTCTTTTAAGGCTTCCTGTTTTTATTACTGAAAGCTCTAAAAAAGCCGTAGATGAGTTTTTGTCAAATGGTATGAAAGTATATATAACTGTACCGCAAAAAGATGCTTTAAGTATTAAAACTGCGGATTTTTCGGGAGGCGTTGTTACAGTAATAGGTAATGAAGCAAACGGTGTATGTAAAGAAATTCTGGAAAGTCGTGCAGAAAAGATTACTGTCGATATGAAAGGAAGTGTGGAATCACTTAATGCTTCCGCAGCTGCAATTATTTTGATGTGGGAGATGTGCCGTTTTGACTGAACTTTTCTATATAAAACTTCTTTTGGCATTAGGTAGTAGTGCTTTATACAATGAAATATTTTCATATTTTGAAACGGCTGAAAAAATATTTTCATCAAAAGACAGTGAAAGACGTTTCAGTGGACTTTTCACATGTAGGCAGCTTGAAAAATTAAATATGGATTATAATAAAAAGTCGCTTGAAATAATAAATATTTGTAAAAATAATAATTGGAAAATTATAACTCCTGAAAGTGAATTTTATCCTAAGCGTCTTTTAAACATTTTAAATTATCCTCCTGTTATTTTTGTAGATGGTGATGAACGGGAACTTAATCGTTCTGAAATAATTTCCATAGTTGGAACAAGAAAGGCAACGGGATATAGTATTAATTTAACAAAAGCTCTTTCATATTCTCTTGCAAAATCAGGTATGAGCATTGTTTCAGGAGCGGCACTAGGTATTGATTCCGCCGCTCACAAGGGTGCAATATTTGCAAATGGAAAGACAGTTGCAGTTCTAGGATGTGGTTTTGGAACAAGATACCTTATGGAAAATTCAGAGCTTAGACACGATATATCTAAAAATGGCGCGGTTATATCCGAATTTCCGCCATTTTCAACTGCTTCAAAATATACATTTCCATTAAGGAATCGCATAATTTCGGGAATATCTCTTGGAACAGTTGTGATTGAAGCGGGTGAAAAATCAGGTTCTTTAATTACGGCAAGACTTGCTGCAGAGCAAGGTAGAGATGTTTTTGCAATTCCGGGAGATGTTATAACTTCAAGATTTACAGGAACAAATAAGCTTATAAGAGATGGTGCAAAGCCTGTATTCACTCCATATGATGTTCTTTCTGAATATGAAGAAGAGTATAAAAATATAGATACAAAAAATACCGATTTATCGTTTGGTGAAATTATAAGTTCTTTGAAATCGAGCGATAAGGAAAAAAGTAATGAATGTAAAACCGTAAATCCCGTTACACCTAAACAAAATAAACGAACTTTACCGGAAAACTTGCCTAAAATGGTAATTAAGGTATATAATACTCTTTCATTCAAGCCTCAGATTGTTGATTTAATATCTGAAAAGGCGGAGCTTTCTATAAGTGAAACGCTTTCTGCGCTTACCACACTTGAAATTTTGGATTTTTGTGAGCAGTGTGCGGGAAGTAAATATATTTGTAAATAATTTTTTGGAGATATAAATGGCAGACCTTGTAATAGTTGAGTCGCCTACAAAGGCAAAAATAATAGGAGGATATTTAGGTGCGGAATATGATGTTCAGGCATCTATAGGACATATAAGAGATCTTCCCGCGGCAAGAATGGCAGTTGATGTAAAAAATGATTTTAAGCCGGACTATACAATAGTTCGAGGAAAAAATGAACTTGTCAAAGAACTTAAGAAAAAAGCGGAAGGATCAAAGAATGTTTATCTTGCAACCGACCCTGATCGTGAGGGAGAGGCTATTTCTTGGCATTTGGCAAATGTTTTGGGTATTGATTTAAAAAATGCAAAGAGAGTTAAGTTTAATGAAATAAATAAAAATTCTGTTATAAAAGGAATGAAAACGCCGGAACCGATAGATTTAGGTTTGGTTGATGCTCAGCAAGCACGTCGAGTGCTTGATAGATTGGTTGGTTATAATTTAAGTCCGTTTGTAAGCAAAAAAATTCGTCCAAGGTTATCCGCAGGGCGTGTTCAATCGGTAGCACTTCGCATGATATGTGACAGAGAGGATGAAATAAAGGCTTTTGTTCCCGTTGAATATTGGTCGGTTGATGCAATGTTTAAAGTTGATTCTTGCGATAAAACTTTTTCAGCAGCACTTGCAAAGTATATTAATAAGAAAATTACAATTTCCAATAAAGAAAATGCTGATGAAATAATTCAAAAAATCAAAAATTCAACATATAAAGCTGCGACTGTAAAAAAAGGAAAAAGAAAACAGTCGCCTGTTCCGCCGTTTACAACATCTACACTTCAGCAAACCGCAAGTTCAAAGCTTTCTTATGCAGCAGGCAGAACTATGAAAATAGCTCAGCAGCTTTATGAAGGAATAAATGTAAAAGGTTTTGGTGCAACAGGACTTATAACTTATATGCGTACAGATTCTTTGAGAATTTCAGAGGAGGCAAGAGCTCAGGCTAATGAATTTATTGCTGAAAATTATGGTAAGGAATATATTCCTGAAAAACAGAGATATTTTAAAAACAAAGGAAATGCACAGGACGGACACGAAGCGATAAGACCTACAAATGTGAATATAACACCTGAACTTGCAAAGTCAAGTCTCACAACAGAGCAGCTAAAACTTTATACGCTTATTTGGAACAGATTTATAGCTTGCTTAATGGCTGAAAGCATTCAAAATACGGTAAAGGTTGAAATTGAAGCTACAGAAAAAAATACCGGAAAGATATTTACATTTAATGCAAACGGACACAGCATTTATTTTGACGGTTTTCTTAGAGTATATAATTATGAAGACGATGAAGATAAGATTTTGCCTGAAATAAAGCAGGGTGATAAACTTACTCTGGAAAATATAAAGGGGAATCAGCATTTTACCGAGGGACCTTCGAGATTTTCTGAGGGTTCTCTTATAAAAAAACTTGAAGAGGACGGTGTCGGAAGACCGTCTACATATGCGACAATTGTTTCCACGATAATAGCAAGAGAGTATGTAAGGCGTGAAGCCAAGCAGCTTGCACCGACAGAACTTGGATATGCTGTATGCGGATTGTTAAAGGATTATTTTCCTGAAATTGTCGACATAAAATTTACGGCGGAAATGGAAACAAAACTTGATAAAATAGAAAGTCATGAGACAGATTATGTTACGGTATTAAAATCTTTTTGGGGTAATTTCGATTCGGCTTTAAAGCAAGCTAATGAAAATACAAAGGGTATTAAAATCAAACTTTCAGAGGATATGACAGATCTTGTATGCGAAAAATGTGGTAGTCCCATGGAAATAAAGCGTGGAAGATATGGTAAATTTTTAGCTTGTACCGGATATCCTGAATGTAAAAGTACAAAGCCTTATTTTAAGCCGACTGGTGTAAGCTGCCCAAAGTGCGGTAAGGAAATTTATTTAAGAGAAAGTCATAAGGGATATGTATTTTACGGTTGTTCTGGTTATCCGGAATGTGATTTTATAACTTGGGATATTCCAACTGAAAAAAAATGTCCGCAGTGTAATAAACCGCTTTTCAAAAAAAACAGGGGAAAGGGTTTTGTTTGTCTTATGGAAGGATGTGGATATACCGAGGGCGTTGTTGCAAAGAAAAAATCAACCGCTAAAAAGGAACAATCAGAGGAAAAGGTTGATTAGTAGATACGATAAAAACAGTTTAAGAATAGCAGTTGTAGGTGCAGGATTTGCAGGGTGTGAGGCAGCCGCAAGGCTTGCTAAGGACGGATATAATGTAATGCTTTATGAAATGAAGCCTAAAAAGTTTTCGCCTGCACATAAAATTTCCGATTTTGCAGAGCTTGTATGCTCAAATTCTTTTAAGGCTAAAAGGCTTGCGTCCGCTGCAGGTCTTTTAAAAGAAGAAATGCGCATGCTTGATTCCGTATGTATTTCAGTGGCATTTGAAACAAGTGTTAATGCAGGCGGAGCCTTGGCAGTTGACAGAAATTTGTTTTCAAGTCGCATGACTGAAATAATAAAAAATATTCCTAATATTGAAATTATAAATCAAGAAGTTTTTGATTTTCCTAAAGCCGATGCTGTTATAATTGCAGCAGGACCGCTTATAAGTAACGGTCTCAGCAATACTGTATGTAAACTTACAGGAACTGAAAATCTTTCTTTTTTTGATGCGGCGGCACCTATAATAACTAAAGAAAGTATTGATATGGACTTTGCGTTTTTACAGTCGAGATATGACAACGGGAATACCAATGACTATATAAATTGTCCTATGAATAAAGAACAATATGAGCTTTTTTATAATGAATTAATAAATGCGGAAAGGGTTGTAAAAAAATCTTTTGAAAAAGGAAAAGATGTTTACGAAGGTTGTATGCCCATAGAGGTTCTTGCCGGCAGGGGAAAAGATGCCGCAAGATACGGTCCTTTAAAGCCTGTCGGTCTTATAAATCCAAAAACAAACCATCGTCCGTGGGCAAATCTTCAGCTTCGTAGGGAAAATAGAGAAGGGACCCTTTATAATTTGGTCGGATTTCAGACAAATCTTAAATTCCCTGAACAGAAAAGAGTTTTTTCAATGTTTGAAGCACTTAAAAATGCAGAATTTGTGCGCTATGGTGTAATGCATAGAAATACATTTTTAAATTCTCCAAAGGTTTTGAATTATAATAATTCTTTAAAGATAAATTCAAATATATTTTTTGCAGGACAGATAACAGGTGTTGAAGGTTATATGGAAAGCGCTTCAAGCGGAATTTTTACGGCAATTCAGGTGGAAAGATATTTAAACGGCCTTTCTCCGATTGAGTTTTCTAAAAAGACAATGATTGGAGCCTTGGCAGGTTATCTTAATGATGAAACAACAAAGAGTTTTCAGCCTATGGGAGCAAATTTCGGAATAATACCACCGCTTGATGAAAATGAACGGGATAAAAAGAAAAGATATGAAAAGCTTTCAGAAAGAGCGTTAGGTGAACTGAAAAAGCTTATAGAAATTGCGGAACTTCGGGTGTGATTATGGACAAACTTAAAGAATTTGAAAAAAATATATGCTATGAGTTTAAAAATATTGAACTTTTAAAGTTGGCGCTTACACATAGCTCTTATTCCAATGAAAATAGGAGTGGTGAGGATAATGAACGCCTGGAGTTTTTAGGAGATTCCGTTTTAGGCTTTGTAGCTGCGGATTACTTATATAATCATCATAGAAAATTTCCTGAGGGACAACTCACAAAGTTGCGTGCTTATGCGGTATGTGAGCAATCGCTTGCAGGTTTTGCTAAAGAAATAGAACTTGGAAAATTTTTATACCTTGGTACAGGTGAGGATAAAAATGGAGGCAGAGAACGTAAAAGTATTACAAGCGATGCGTTTGAGGCGGTTATAGCAGCCATATTTCTTGACGGTGGTATAGATGAAGCAAAAAAATTTGTGTTAAGATTTATAAAGTCTTCAGTTGAGATGAAGCCTACTTTTAATGATTATAAAACCGTGCTTCAGGAAATAGTTCAGCAAAATCCGGGAGATGTTCTTGCATACAGGCTTGTTTCAGAGGACGGACCCGATCATGATAAAAGTTTTACTGTAGAAGTATTAGTTGATGGAAATGTTATAGGTAAAGGTACATCTGGTTCAAAGAAAAAAGCAGAGCAAGCTGCTGCAAAATCTGCACTTGAGCTGATGGGAATATGAAACATATTAATGTGTCGCTTTTTGTTGTAAATAATGGATGTCCTTATAGATGTTCATTTTGTGACCAAACTCAAATATCGGGAAGCACTTATCTTCCAAGTGCAGATGATGTGAAAAAAGCTTGTGAAATTGCAATAAAAAGCGGCAAAACATCTTCTGAAAGCTCTGAAATAGCATTTTTTGGCGGTTCGTTTACTTGCATGGAAAAAGCTTATATGATTGAACTTTTAGAGGCAGCACAGGAATATATAGGTGAATATTTTAAAGGGATAAGGATAAGCACAAGACCTGATGCTATAGACAAAGAAATTTTAACAATTTTAAAAAAATATGGAGTAAGTTCCATTGAACTTGGGGCTCAAAGTCTTGATGATGAAGTTTTAAAAAGAAATTTCAGAGGACATAATTCAAAACATGTTGAAGAGGCATCAAAATTAATAAAAAAAATCGGAATTTCTTTAGGTCTTCAAATGATGACGGGACTTCCATTTGACACAAATGAAAAAACAATAAATACTGCAAAAAAAATAATTGCGATATCGCCCGAAACGGTTCGTATATATCCTTTGATAGTTCTTAAAAATACACTTTGCGGCAAATGGTATCTTGATGGAAAGTTTAAGCCACAGATGCTTTCAGAGGCGGTCAAGCTTTGTTCAGAACTTATTTTAATGTTTGAAAAAGAAAATATAAAAGTTATTCGTGTAGGACTTCATAGTGGAGGAAATATTGAAAGCGGTTATTTGGCTGGAGCTTATCATCCGGCATTTAGAGAGTTGTGTGAGAATGAAATTTTTTATAGAATTGTAAAAAATGAAATTTCAAATAAATCAAAAGATCAAGAATATGTTGTTTATACCGCTGAAACTTCACTTTCAAAAGCACGAGGACAAAGGAATTCGAATATATTAAGATTAGCGAAAAATGGCTATAATGTAACAATTAAACCGAAAAACGGTTTGGTAAACAGACAAATTGAAATAATGGAATCAGGTAGTTTATGATTTTAAAATCAATAGAATTAAAGGGATTCAAATCCTTTCCCGATAAAACCGTTCTTGATTTTGAGAACGGTATAACTGCTGTGGTAGGACCTAACGGTTCAGGAAAAAGTAATATTTCAGATGCTGTTCGTTGGGTTTTAGGTGAGCAAAGCACAAAGACTCTTCGCGGCTCAAAAATGGAAGATGTTATTTTTTCTGGAACTGGGAAAAGATCTGCAAAGGGTTTTGCTGAAGTGAGTTTGAAGCTGCTAAGAGAAGAATCGGAAAATAAAGAAGATAGAGAACTTTTGATAACCAGACGATACTATCGTTCGGGTGTAAGTGATTATCTTATAAATAATAAAAATGTTCGTCTTAAAGATATTAATGATACATTTATGGATACCGGACTTGGAAAAAACGGATATTCAATGGTGAGTCAGGGTCAAATTGCGGCACTTATTTCTGAAAATCCTGAAAAAAGAAGAGAAATGATTGAAGAAGCCGTAGGAATTTCTCGCTTCAGATATAGTCGTAAAGAAGCTGAAAGAAAGCTTAATGGTGCAGAAGAAAATTTGGTAAGACTGCGTGATATTTTTTCTGAAATTGAAATTCGTATAGAACCGTTAAAAAGACAAAGTGAAAAGGCTAAAAAGTTTATTTCTCTTTTAGAAGAAAAAAAAGAATTGGAAATAGGCTTATGGTTGCATACGATAAATGAGACTGATAAAAAGTTGTCAGAACTGGACTATCGCTTTGAAATTTCAGATAATGCCTATAATGAGGTTAAATTAGGACTGGAAAACACAAGTAATGAAATAGAAAGATATGATGAACTTCAACGAGAACTAACAATAAAGCTTGACGAATTGCGCAGACAGAAAAATGCTGCATGTGAACGAATCAAATCTGCAGAAGCTGAAATAAAACTGAATAAAAATGAAATTGAACATAACCTTGATACCGAAAAAAGAATTGCAATAAATATTGAAGAAATAAAAAACGGTGGCGATATCGCCATGTTTAAAATTGCAGAAACAAAGAAAAAGGCGATAGATACCGAAAAGAAAATTACAGAGATAAAATTGAGAAAAGAAGTATCGGAAAAAATACTTGCAGAAAAAGCCGAAAAAATAAATGTTTTGAATACAGAAATATTTAATATACAGAATGAGCTTGAGGAGTTAAAGAATACCGTTACAGATTTGAGACTGGCAAAGGAAAATGTATCGGCAGTAATAGGTGAAATTGAATTAAGGATAAAAGATGCGGAACAAAATATTGAGTGCGGCAAATCTGAAAAAAAAGAAATAGATAAAACACTTAATGCTTGTCATCTTGAAATTAAAGAAGCTGAAAAGCAGGTGGAAAGTCTATCAAATTCGCTTGATGGATATAGGCTTATTTTTGAAAGTAAAAGTAAGGTTTGTGATGAGATTTCTAAAGAGCTTGAAAAAATCAAAAATATTTCAGAGCACTATAAGGCAAAAATAAAGGCGCTTTCAGAACTTGAAAAAAATATGGATGGTTATTACGGTTCTGTAAAGATAGTAGTTAAAGCATCAAAAGCAGGTGCGCTTAAAGGAATAATCGGTCCTGTTGCAAAACTTATATCAGTGCCGAATGGGTATAGTGTTGCAATTGAAACCGCACTTGGAACTGCACTTCAGAATATTGTTACAGAAGATGAAAATTCCGCAAAATCCGCAATAAGATTTCTTCAAAGTGAAAGAGCGGGTAGAGCAACATTTTTGCCGGTTTCAGCAATTCATGGAAGAACTTTTGCAGAAAATGGACTTGAAGATGAATATGGATTTGTAGGTTTTGCAAATAAACTTATCAAAATAGATAAAAGATATTCAGGTATTGCAGATTATCTTTTGAGTAGAACTGTAATTGCAGATGACCTTGATTCTGCTGTAAAAATAGCTAAAAAATACAACTATCGTTTTAAAATCGTAACGCTTGACGGTCAGGTAATAAATGCGGGCGGTTCATTTACCGGAGGATCAACTGCCAAAAATTCAGGTGTACTTTCAAGAGAAAGTGCTCTTCATGAGCTTAAGGATAAGCTTTTGGAAAATGAAAATGATTATGAAAGAATTTTACAGGAATTTAAGTTGGCTTCAGAATTTACCGCATCTGCAAAGGCGTCTTACGATGGGACATTTGCAGATTTGCAGAGAAAAAAAGAATCTGTGATACGTCTATCCGGAAATCTTGAAGTTATAAATGGAAAGGCTGAAAATATTACAAATAAAATCAAAGAAATTTATAATGAAATAGAGCATCTTAAAGAAAGGAAAATATCTGTTGTTAAAAATACCAATGAAAATGAAAAGGAAATTTCAAGGCTTTCAACAGAAATTGAAAAAGTGACAAATAGGCGTGATGAGTTGTTTTTGAAAAAAACAGATTGCGACGATAAGATTCTAAAAATAAAAGATGATATTAATGAAATTGTGTTAAACTTGGAGCTTGAAACTAAAGAATATGAAAATTTAACAGCTCTTTATAAAACTCTTGAAGATGATTTTTCAGATGGAGAAAGTCGAATAAGTACTTTGGAAGAAGAACGAATAACATTAAAACGGAAGAACATAGCTTTTGAATCAAAAATTTCTTCATTAAAATTTTTGATTGATGCAGGCTTAGAAGAAACCGAAAATCTTGAAAGTGATATTTTATCCACACTCTCAGAACGCGATATTGCGCAAAAAAAAATTACGGAGCTTCGTTTAAGTGAAAAAGATAAGTTTGATGAACGTGAAAGGCTTTTAGCAGACAGCACAAAGCTTCAGGAAAAAATAAATTCTGTAAAAAATGAGTATGATACGCTTATACAAAAACTTTATGATGAATATGCTCTTACAAAAACAGGAGCTGAGGAAATCGGCATAGTAATTGAAAATTATTCAAATGCCAATAGACGCCTTGCTGAACTTAGGCGTGCAATAAAAAGTTTGGGGGATGTTAATGTTTCGGCGATTGAAGAATACAAAGAGGTGTCAGAACGATATACATTTCTTAAAAAGCAGATTAATGATGTTGAAAAATCAAAGACGGAGATTTTAAAGCTTATAGATGAACTTACCGATGGCATGTGTAGTAAGTTTACTGACGGTTTTAAAAAGATAAATGAAAAATTTGCCGTAACTTTTGCCGAGCTGTTTGGCGGTGGTAAAGCAAGTCTTGAGCTTTTGGGCAGCGGAGATATTTTAAATGATGAAATAGATATTTCAATCGAGCCTCCCGGAAAGCGTGTTAAAAATTTGAGTCTTCTTTCAGGAGGAGAAAAGGGACTTGCTGCAATAGCTCTTCTTGTTGCTATTTTAAAAATTAATCCTGCTCCTTTCTGTGTTTTTGATGAGGTTGAGGCTGCTCTTGATGATGTCAATGTCAGAAGATTTGCAAAATATATAAAAAATATGTCTAAGGAAACGCAGTTCATTGTAATTACACATCGACGCGGAACAATGGAGGAAGCTGATGTTATTTATGGTGTAACAATGCAGGAAGAGGGAGTTTCAAAACTTCTTGTTCTTAATACAGGTGATGCCGCACTTAAATTGGGACTTATAAAATAAATAAAGCACATTCCAAACGGAATGTGCTTTTGTAATCTCTTTTTTATTTATTTATAATATGTTAAAATATTAAAAAACTTATGGAGATAAATTAATGGGTTGGTTTTCAAAAATAAATAAAGGACTTGCAAAAACACGTGAACAAATGGCAGGAGAAATGGATAATCTTTTGTCATCTGTCGGTGAAATAAATGATGATTTATATTCATCTCTTGAAGAACTTTTGATTATGCACGATGTGGGTGTTGAAACATCGCTTAAAATAATTGATAAGCTTAGAAAAAATGTTGCGGTTAAAAAGCTTAAAGAGCCATCTGTTGTAAAATCGGAAATTAAAGCAATTGTAGCGGAAATGCTTAGAGGTGGCGAGGATATGGGTCTTGTTACTACACCCTCGGTTATTATGATGATAGGTGTGAACGGTGCAGGAAAGACAACGACCATAGGCAAACTTGCTATGATGTATAAAAATCATGGTAAAAAAGTTGTGATGGGTGCCGCAGATACATTTCGTGCCGCGGCGATAGATCAGCTTGCAGTTTGGGCACAACGTGCCGAGGTGGATATTATCAAAAGTAATGAGGGAAGTGATCCGGGCGCTGTTGTATTTGATACAATAGCTTCAGCAAAGGCAAAGGATACTGATATTGTTTTGATTGATACTGCAGGCAGACTGCATAATAAGAAAAATCTTATGGAGGAGCTTGCTAAAATTTTTAAAATTATTGATCGTGAACTTCCGTATTCCGATCGTGAGGTACTTTTAGTACTTGATGCAACAACAGGTCAAAATGCGGTTAATCAGGCACGGGAATTTATAAAGGTTGCCGAAATCACCGGAATAGTTCTTACTAAGCTTGACGGTACATCAAAAGGCGGTGTAGTGCTTACGATAAAAAATGAATTGGGTGTTCCTGTAAAATTTATCGGTGTTGGAGAAGGCATTGATGATCTACAGCCGTTTAATCCTGAAGCTTTTGCAGACGGTCTTTTTGAAAAAGTTGAATATGATGAGGAGCAGTCGGATGAAATTTGTAAAATTGATGATGAAATCGTCAATAAGAACATTGGAAATATTGGATACGAAGAAAAGTCTAAGGAACTTTCGCAGAAAGGAAATGAAAATTTTAACGAAATTTCCGGAGTTTCTCAATACGGAGTTTTTGGACATTTACAGAAAGAAAGTTTAGTTGAAGAAAAACTTACGTGGTGGGAAAGAAAAAAGCTTGAAAAGAAAAAAAGGAAATAAATATGGAAAACAGAATATTTCTTATTGCAACTCATAATAAAAAGAAACTTTCAGAACTAAAAGATATTTTTGAAAAACTTAATATAATTGCAAAATCACCCGATGAATTGGGGATAGAAATTCCCGATCCGGAAGAAACAGGAAAAACTTTTGAGGAAAATGCGTTTATTAAAGCAAAATCCGGATTTGATGCAACTGGACTGCCAACCGTTGCTGATGATTCAGGGCTTTGTGTGGATATTTTAAATGGTGCTCCGGGTGTTTATTCTGCAAGGTATTCAGGTGAACATGGAGATGATGAAAAGAATAACGATTTGCTTTTAAAAAATCTTGAGGGTTTCCCACAGGAAAAACGTAATGCACATTATGTTTGTAGTATTTGCTGTGTACTTGATAAAAATAAAAAATTTACAGTTCGTGGTGAATTTTATGGAAGAATAGGTTTTGAAAGGATTGGTAATGGTGGATTCGGGTATGATCCGTTATTTATGGTTGGAGATAAAAGCGTTGCGGAAATGACTGCGGAAGAAAAAAATAAAATAAGTCATCGTGGAAAGGCGCTTAAAGCTTTTTCCGAAGAATTGAATAAGTACATTTAAATTTTATATTTGTTCTGTCAAACTTTTTACTTTTGACAGGACTTTTTTTGTTTTATGTGTTATAATACAAAAAATGTGAGGTGTATCATATGTTTGAAAACGGGGATAAATTGGTTTACGGCAGAATTGGTGCTTGTATTTTAAATGATGTTGTTAAAATTCAGATAGATAGACAAAAGATTACATATTATGAGCTGTATCCTATGTTTGGTGATACAACACGTGTTCTTGTTCCCGTTGAAAATGAGTCGTTAACAAAAAAAATGAAGCCGTTGCTTAAAAAGAAAGAAGCAGATACACTTCTTAAAAAGGTTTCTAAAATGACTGATTATTCAAAGCTTGAAAGCGATAGACGCCTTACATTTGAAGAAGCTGCGGAATCTCTTGATAGAGAAATGCTTTTATTGCTATTGAAATATTTTAAAGAAAAACAGGAAAAGCTTACCAAAGTATCAAAAAATTTGAAACAGGGAGATCAAACTGTTTTTAAAGAGGCGGAAAAGTTGGTATTGTATGAATTTTCTGCAATCTATGATCCGGATATAAGAAAGACAAAAACGACTATATATAAGAAATTGGGAATTTAAACAACAGTGATTTTCACTGTTGTTTTTTATTTTGTGTATTTTAGTATTTTATATTTATTAAATGTAATGATTTTGTGTTAAATGCTAAAATACAAAAAACTTTAAAAGAAATGTTGACGAAATAAAAAAGTTATGCTAATATATGCAAGCCGTTGAGGGACGGGTAA
>JBQNCN010000005.1:0-3646 GCA_052169395.1 Candidatus Fimenecus sp.
AGACAATATTATATTTTAATTCGTTATGCGATAACTTTTGGAGTTCTTTATTTTTATTATTATGCAGTTACTCATATGCAAATTCCTATATTGCGAGCTCCTATATTTTTTATTATCGGTATTATCGCTTTTATAATTCAGCGAATAATTCCGTTTATGATGTTAGGATCAGCAATCAAGGAACAAAAAAATTTATCTGAAATTACGACTGCTCTTGAGAAGTGTAGACTTCCAAAAGGTATTATCCTCAGTATCGCAGTAATGTTTCGCCATTTTACTTCACTAAAGGAAGATTTTTTTACTATAGTTGAGGCAATGAAACTTAAAGGAATAGATCTATCGTGGAAAGGAATAATATTCCATCCGTTAAAGATGCTTGAGTATTTATTAGTTCCTATGCTGTTTCGCAGCCTGCATACAGCAGAAGAATTTTCCTGCGCAGCACTTGTAAAGGGGATAGAAAATACGAATTGCCGAAGTGCATATTTTGATGTGAAAATTCGCAAAAAAGACATCTTATTTTCAGTAATCACTATTATTGCATTCATATTAAGTCTAACAATAAATTTTTTGAGGTAAGAAAACAAAATGATACGATTGGAAAAGTTGAGTTATAGATATAAAGATAATAAATTTAAAACAATTGAAGAAGTAAATATTTCTATTAAGAAAGGAGAATTTGTAATTATTACCGGAAGAAGCGGTTCAGGTAAATCCACTTTGTTCCGCTGTATTAACGGTTTATGCCCCTTGTTTTTTGGCGGGGAAAAATCAGGAAATATTTACTTGAACGATAAAAATATCGCTCCGTTTCGTATATGTGATATATCCAAAATTGTATCTTCGGTTTTTCAGAATCCAGAAAATCAATTTTTTACAGCAGATGTACTGTCAGACCTCGTTTATGCTTGTGAAAATTACGAGATTCCCAAGCATGAAATTAAGCAGAGAATGAGGGATATCGTTTCATTACTTTCTCTCAATAATATAATCGAAAAGAAATTGTCAGATTTATCCGGTGGTGAAAAACAGAAAATTGCAATTGCTTCAATTCTAATGCTCAAGACCAATATTCTTTTATTGGATGAGCCTTCATCCAATTTGGATTATCAATCTATTATTTTACTGTCAGAAATCCTCGAGAAACTAAAAGCAGGCGGTTATACCATAATTGTTATTGAACATCGTCTTTTCTATATGAAAAAACTTTTTGACCGGCTGATTGTAATGGAACATGGCAAGATATCTGGCGTATATGAGAAATCCAAATTAAAAACTATGAGCAATGACATGCTTCATGAAAAGGGATTGCGAGGAATAAATCTTTTTCAAAGCGTTGTAAGAGATCCTCCAAAGGACAGGTTTAATGAGCCTCTCTTAGAGCTGAAAGACATTACTTTCGGATATAAAAAGGAAAGAGAAATACTGAAAGGAGTTTCATTCTCTGTTTTTCCGGGTGACAAAGTGGCTTTGCTCGGAAAGAACGGATGCGGTAAAACAACACTCGCTAAAATTTTATGTGGTTTAAGAAAGGAGCAAGGAGGAAGTGTTACCTTTGATGGAAAAAGTCTTATAACAAAAGAACGAAGTAAAACCACAAGCTATGTAATGCAGAATGTAGATTTTCAACTTTTCGGATACAGCGTATATAACGATTTGCTTCTTGGAAACGAAGCTCAAACTGATATAGAAAGCAAGATACAAAAAGTGCTTGATATATTAAATCTTTCTGATATGAAAGAACAGCATCCTACGGTTCTATCAACAGGACAGAAGCAACGTCTGGTTATTGCAGCATCTTATCTGTTGAATAAGAGGGTTAATATATTTGATGAACCTACAAGCGGTTTGGATTACGAGAACATGCAAAAAGTTTGTGATTTAATTGATTCTATTACAGGAAACAAAAACGCATCTATCATAATTACACACGATTATGAATTCATTTTATCCGTTTGCAATCGTGTAATACTTTTAGAAGATGGAAAGATCTCAAAGGATTTTTATTTGAGAAATGCAGAACAGCTTAATGTTATTTTTAAAGAAAATTTATAGGAGGAATAAAAAATGAGCAATAAATGGAAAATCAGCGATTTTGTCTTAATAGGTTTACTGGCAGCCGTCCATGCTGCGGTAATATATGGGGTCGGGATGTTAACCGCTGTAATGATCCCTGTTATGCATGTATTTGCAGCGAGTATTACCGCACTTATCATGGGAAGCATAGTTCTATTCGTTGTTAAAAAAATTGAACGCTTCGGAGCGATGACCTTGCTTGTAAGCTTAGGAACTGCCTTCTTCACTCTGACCGGTATGGGAAGTATTACCAGTTTAATTTTTGTTATTGCTGTTAGTTTTATCGCAGATATCATCGTTTTTAAGACAAATTTTAAAACCATAGCTATTGGTATCGGCTATGGCTTTACACAGGCTGCCTATTTCTTTGGCGGATGTTTTCCGTTCATTTTCTTTTTTGATAGAGAAGTAAAAAAATGGATCGATATGGGACTCGGTGAAGATGAAATATATGCCTACGCAAAATATCTTACCGGTGGATTTGCAATATTGGGAGTTGTATCTGCTATTATCTGCGGAGTTATCGGTGTCTATATAGGAAAGAGCCTTTTGAAAAAACATTTTAAGAATATAGATTAAGTAAAATATAGGAGGTTTTATGTACAAAAACAGTAAAAGAAGATTTGTTGACTTCTTAAAACCTTATAAAAACTCATATATCGGTTCCGTTTTGCTGGCAATTGCGAGCGTATTTTGGGGTCTCGCTCCCTACTATATACTTTATCGTTTGTTAATCGGACTTGTGTCGGGATTTAGCTATAAAAATATTATCATAGACACATTTTTTATTCTTGCAGCTTTTGTTTTACAGCTTATATGCCACGGTTTGTCCACTGCAATTTCTCATAAAACTGCTTTTCGTATACTTAAAGAAATACGAATTGCTATAACAAATAAGATGTTACGGATGCCACTGGGATATATGCAACTGCATGGTACAGGACATTTTCAACATATGCTTATCGACGGAACGGAACGGCTTGAGTTTCCTTTAGCTCACGCTATACCCGAAACAACATCAAATGTTCTGATTCCTGCGGGAATTATTGTCATTTTATTTTTTGTTGATTGGCGAATGGCTTTAGCTGTAATGATACCTGCTGTACTAACTTTGATTTTTTATTTACCAATGTACATTGGCATAATGAACGAGTTCGCAAATACGTACTATTCGGCATTAGAATATATGAATAATAGAGTTATTGAATATATTAGAGGCAACAAGGAAATTAAAATATTCGGTCAAGAAAAAAGGGCTTATTCTAAATATGAGGAAGCCATTCGTAATTACAAAAAATCCACATTAAAACTATATAACAAAATGTATATAGTTTCAGCACCGGCATTGGCTTTATTGTCTTCTATTACAGTAAGTGTTTTGTGCGTTGGCGGCTACCTATATGTGTATAGAGGCCTTTCAGGACAGATTTTTCTCTTTTCTATGTTGCTTTCCGTAGGACTTGGTTCATCCTTGCTTAAATTTACCGAGTTTATGGATAATTTCTATCACATAAGAAATGGAAAACATCTGATTGACGAAATTCTTTCTGCATCGGAATTAAAAGAAATT